>NZ_JBEGHY010000048.1:0-79299 GCF_040676435.1 Paenibacillus sp. LPE1-1-1.1 | reverse complement strand
ATCCTAAAAAGTTTGAGAAGCAAACTTACATCGTAAGCATACGCTTAAGTTTGCCCCGGACCCATACATCCGGCAGACAGCAGCTAAAAAGGTTTCAGCAAACCTAACTTTCGTATCCAGTTTTCAGCGTGCAACACGCTACGTTTGGTGGCGATGGCGGAGGGGAACCACGCGTTCCCATACCGAACACGACCGTTAAGCCCTCCAGCGCCAATGGTACTTAGACCGCAGGGTCTTGGGAGAGTAGGACGTCGCCAAGCACGAGAGACCGATCGCATGTGATGCGATCGGTTTTTTGTTTCTATAAATAATCGAGAAATTAAAACATGGCCTTAGAGTGCTCTATTTGAGCCTCTAAGGCCTTTGTTTTATCTACGGTAATACGATGCTTCTCGTGCCTCGAGTCGAAGCACGCCATCTTTCTGTTCTTTACGGAAAGAGAAGGAAAGAAGTAAACGGGGAGTAAGCAGCCACAAATGCCAGCTCACGATACTAATCAATAATGATTCTTTAACCCAAGGGTATAGAAGAGCAATGGCGCACAGACCGATCCAAAACATATGCCGATGAACTCGGCGGAATAGCAGCAGCTTAATATCGTTGGCAGGCTTAAATCCAATCCAAGGCGGTGTAATGCGCCAGATCCATTTACGGTCAGCGGCTTCATCTACACTGATGAACGTTAGGAGCATAATTGCGATATGTATGATTTGAACGACTGCGAACCCGAATAACCATGAAAATAAACCGTCCATTTGGTACATAAGCATTTGAAAAGCCAATAATATGGCTGCTATAAGCACATGGCTTTGGATGAGTTCAGGGCGTATTACCTTTCGCTTCACAAGCTGGTATTGATAAATGGTGGCATTTTTTTGCTCAGATAATTTCTGACGCATGGCCGGACGTCCTTTCTATTTCAAAATTACGGGGACTCTCGTTTACTATATCGGTTTTTGCGAGCGAACTATCCATACTTGTGTTGAAAAATTTCGCTAAATGAGTAACCATTAGCCCAGATGGGGCATACGATATATAAATATTTGAAATACGCTATGAAACAAGTATAAATAGATAGACTATGTGTCATACTAGTAGCTATATAGGATCAAACCGAAAGCGGGGATTGTTATGAACGATAATCGCGAGTATCAATGCAATATTTGCAATGAGAAAAAGGCAGAGGGACAAGGCATTCGAATTGTTACCGGTTTTATCTGCGAGAGCTGTGAAGAGGAAATGGTTAAAACAGATGTTAAAGATGCGAAATACCCCTTCTTCATTCATCAAATGAAGCAAATATTTTTGGGCGAAAATGCATGAGCGGTTTCTGACTACAGAAGCTGCTCTTTTTTTGCGCTTTAATAAGGTACAATAAAAGGAAGGTCTACATGTATGCTTAGTTGAAAGGAATGTCGAGATATAATGAAGCCATTCAATGCTCCAATTTATAATGCGTTAGTCAGTCATGCTCATTCGAATTTGATAGGGTTCCACGTGCCTGGGCATCACGGCGGCCAAGCGCTTAGACAATCTTTTGGGAGCGACCAGATACAGAATGATTTAATGGATTATTTTTATAACATTATGAGGCTTGATGTAACCGAACTCACCTCAACCGATGATTTGCATCATCCAGAAGCTTCAATAAAGGAAGCACAGCAGATGGCTGCAAATACATTTGGATCCGAGGATACTTTTTTTTTGGTGGGCGGCAGCACATCGGGTAATATTGCGCTACTGCTTACCTTATGTGAACCGGACGATATTGTCATCGTACAGCGAAATGTTCATAAATCGATTTTGAATGGATTAAAATTAGCAGGCGCGAAGGCTGTATTTCTATCGCCGCAAGTTGAACCTATATCCGGGTTAGCGACAATACCTACTGTCCAGCAAGTAGAAGATGCTCTCGTCTTATACCCTGAGGCTAAGGCTGTCTTTTTATCAAATCCTAATTACTATGGAATGGGTGTAAAGCTGAGGCCCTATGTCGAGGCTGTCCACCGTAAAAACAAACCTATTCTGATTGACGAGGCACATGGCGCTCATTTTGGGATGCATCATTTATTACCTCAATCTGCGATATCCGAGGGCGCTGACGCTGTTGTGCAATCGGCGCATAAGACGCTGCCAACCTTAACGATGGGGGCAATGCTTCATATACAGGGTAATCGAATTTCAAGAGAGACATTGCGTCAGTCACTAGCGATGATCCAAAGCTCAAGTCCATCATTCCCGATTCTTGCTTCTATGGATATTTCCCGCGCAATGATCGATACATTAGGTGAAAGTATGTTCCAACAGAGCCTAGATTCTGCAGCAGCTTTTCGACGATGGTTGAGTGAGCAGCAAACGAATGTAACCGAGATGAATATCCAGGCCGACGGGGAATTGAATCTTTATTTTGATCCCTTGCGAATTGTGCTTCATGATGGAAGCGGCGTATGGACCGGATATGAGCTTCAGAAGCATTTGGAGCACCATGGATGCTTTGCAGAGATGGCTGATCCGCAGTATGTAGTGCTTGTACTTGGTATTCAAACCTCATTAATGGACATACAAAGGCTGCAGCAGGCAATTGAGGAAATGGTGAGAGAGGAAAACCATGAAGCGATTGTTCCAGTGAGGAAAGGAACTACGTCCTCTATAGCGAGCGTATCCGTTAATAGCAGCATTTCTGAGCCTGTTTCGTTTGCAAGAGGCAAGTTTAAAAATGAAACAAGCATACGCATACAATTGCTTGATGCTGAACACCATATATCGGCTGAGATGGTAACGCCGTACCCGCCGGGCATTGCGGTATTGTATCCAGGGGAAATAATAACCTCAGACATGATCAAGCATCTCCAACAACTTTCCTCCGCAGGCGCAAAGTTTCAAGGAGCAGCTGATCTAAAGATGAAAACCATAGCGGTATATCCCAAATCAACCGGAATGCGCGATGCTTTTGATGAATGAGGCATTTCTTCATTGTACAAGGGGTACTGCTTTGTTAATATAGAAGAAAGTATAGTTAACATAAACGTTAGGAGAAGCCTTAGTTTGAGAAAAGGTGTTTTCATTACCATAGAAGGCGGCGAGGGAGCCGGCAAATCGACACTGATTGAACAGCTATCGAATAAGATGCTTCAGAGGGGGAAAATGGTCACCACGACAAGAGAACCCGGAGGCATCCCGATTGCGGAACAAATTCGAAACGTTATTTTGGACCGAGAGCATGTCGCCATGGATGCAAGAACGGAAGCGCTGCTTTATGCGGCTGCCCGCAGGCAGCATCTCGTGGAAAAGGTTGCGCCTGCGCTTGAACAAGGTCAAATGGTCATTTGTGACCGTTTCGTAGACAGCAGCCTCGCTTATCAGGGGCATGCTCGAGGGCTTGGGATGGATGAGGTGTGGGCAATTAATCAATTCGCTATTCAAGATCTTATGCCGGATTTGACCATTTATATGGATGTGTCTCCGGAAGTAGGCCTAAGGCGTATATCGCAAGCGGCCGAACGGGAGATTAACCGGTTGGATCTAGAAAAGCACTCCTTTCACGAAAGGGTACGGGAAGGGTATTTGCAGCTGCTGCAGCAGAACCCCGATCGAATGATGCGAATTGATGCCGAACAAAGTCCTGAAAAGGTATTTCATGACGTTTTATCGGCAATTGACAGCCGCTTTGCAGGATTTCTTGCAACCAGTGTCTAATTTTATAGAATGGACTTCCTGAAGGATGGGGAGTTGCGAAACGCAAGATATTAATAACCTATTCTAATAGTAGTCAAGGGGGAATGAAGATGAAATTAGTAATTGCGGTTATTCAAGATAAGGATAGCAACCGATTGTCGAATGCACTTGTCCGTGAGGGCTTTAGAGCAACAAAACTTGCAAGTACCGGCGGGTTCTTAAGAGCAGGCAACACAACCTTTATGATTGGTATTGAAGACGAAAGAGTACATGAGGTGCTGCAGGTCATTAATGCAAATTGTAAGGTGCGCGATCAGCTGGTTACGCCGGTTTCACCGATGGGCGGATCAACAGATTCCTATATTCCTTTCCCTGTTGAAGTACAGGTCGGGGGCGCAGCAGTGTTCGTATTGCCTGTTGAACGATTTGAGCATTTCTGATTGGGCGTGACATAACATGAAAATAGATCAAGGCTTCCGGCCTTTAGGGCAAAACCGTGCCAACAATGACGCGTCGACCAAGCAGGTTCAGCCAAAAAACTTTGCCGACGTCATGATTCAACAGGATGCGGACCGTACCCAAGAGCAGCTTCAACAAAAACTGCAGGATATTCATAGACAAGGCGAGCGTTTGGCTAGAATAATGACTGTACGCGAATTAAAACTTTACCGCCAGATGATCAAGCAGTTTTTGGAAGACACCATACGACGGGGAGTCGTTCTGAAGGAAGTCAAAGGCTTTGATCGAAGAGGAAGAATAAAGCGATATAAACTGCTGGATGAAATAGATGCCACACTCGTCGCAATGGCCGAGGATTTACTGGATAGCGAGCAAGGAAGAATTGATTTGCTTAACAGGATCGGTGAGATACGGGGTCTTCTGATTAATTTGTTATTTTAATGAGAAGAGAGCAGGGAAAGGTTAGGAACGACGATGAGCCTTGAACAAATACCAGGGCAATGGAAAGCGCAGAGGATTTTGTCGCATGCTCTGCAAAGCGGTAAAATCTCTCACGCTTATTTATTTAACGGACCGTCGGGTACCGGGCGTATGGCAATGGCTCGCACATTCGCTAAAGCGTTGTTCTGCACGGCTGGTGGCGCGGATTCATGCGGAGAATGCCTGGAGTGCAGAAAGTTTGAGCATGGAAATCAAACGGACTTAACCACGATTGTACCCGATGGCCAATCGATAAAAATCGACCAAATTCGGGAGCTGCAGCGCGATTTTTCTTATCGCAATAGCGGAACGAAGCGGAAAGTATACATGATCGAGCAGGCTGACAAAATGACGATGCAAGCGGGGAACAGCTTACTCAAGTTTCTAGAAGAGCCGTTGTCGCCTGTCGTGGCTATTTTGATAACGGACAATGGACAAGCCGTCCTTCCTACGATTCGATCCCGTACGCAGTGGGTTCCATTTTTGCCTATGTCTCCTGAAAGCATGCTGCAGACGCTAATTGCGGAAGGTGCTCCATCTGTTTTAGCCCGATCGGTTGTGCAATTAACATCGGGGTTGGAAGGCGCGAGACAATTTCTCCAGCAGAATCAGTTTGCAGAAATCAGAAGCCTAGTGATACAATTAGGTAAGGAGAGTTTGACCCGATTCACCGCGGCGATGATCACTGCTGGACAACAGCTGTTTAAAACAGATTTAGTGGAGCATACACAGCTGCTGTTGTCGTTATTAGTTATATGGTTTAAAGATTTGATACAGTTCCAGGCCGGAAGGCAGGACAACATCGTTTTTATAGATCAGTTGGAATGGATAAGCAAGCATGCTTTTGATCGTTCGTTCGCAGGGTGGGTGTCCTGCATCGAACACACTTTAGAAGCGAGTAAGCGTATGCGTGCAAATGTTACGCCGCAGCTCGCGTTTGAGCAACTATTGGTAAACTTACAGGAGGGCTAATTCTTGTATAATGTCATCGGTGTTCGCTTCAAGAAAGCGGGCAAGATCTATTACTTTGATCCGGTTGAGCATCCCGTGGATAAGGAGCAACATGTTATTGTTGAAACAGCACGGGGAATCGAATACGGAAAAGTGGTGGTGGGACAGAAGCAAGTCGGTGAATCGGATGTCGTTCTTCCTCTAAAGAAAGTAATACGCATTGCAAGCGATGTCGATGCAAAAGTTGTCGAAGAAAATCGCGCAGCAGCCAAAAATGCGTTTTCTACTTGTCTTGAAAAGATTAAAGGTCACCAGCTTCGCATGAAGCTAGTTGACGTAGAATTTACGTTTGACCGCAACAAAATTATTTTTTACTTTACGGCAGAAGGTAGAGTCGACTTCCGTGAGTTAGTCAAGGATTTGGCCAGCGTATTTCGTACCCGTATCGAACTCAGGCAAATAGGGGTTCGGGACGAAGCGAAAATGTTAGGCGGAATTGGACCTTGCGGACGGGTATTATGCTGTTCCTCTTGGCTGGGCGATTTTGAGCCCGTATCGATCAAGATGGCCAAAGACCAGAATTTATCGCTTAATCCGACAAAAATCTCCGGGTTATGCGGACGCCTTATGTGCTGCCTTAAATATGAACACGACAATTACGAAAGCATTCGCGAAGAGCTTCCGGCAATTGGTAAATTCGTAGTCACCTCATATGGTGAAGGTAAAGTAACGGGTATTAACACATCTACCAAAAGCGTGTATGTTCAGTTATTTGATACACCAGGTAAACCGAAAGAACTGTCGATGGATGATGTCGTCATCAAATAAGCGGCAGAGTGCGATTCTCACGGGTGAGGTTACACTCACGCTTGAAGCTCTGGGGTGGGAACTTGGAGAAGAACAATATATTCGCAAAAATGGACGAGCTGGATAACCAAGTAGGTGTGTTCCATAAGGAGCTTACGGATTTAAAGCAGAAGGTTAAAGAGCTGCTCGAGGATAATAAGCGACTAAGTGAAGAGAACGACCAGCTGCGTCAGTTGTTTAAGAGAGAAGCAGAGCTGGAGCGTGAAGTAGTTAAAGCACCGGCTAAAGGCAAGAAATCGGGAGCAAATCAAGTGGTCCAAGCCTCAAGCAACCAAACATTCGCGGAAGCGAGTGTAGCGATTGGAGAAGGCCATGATAATTTGACCCGGTTGTATCACGAAGGATTCCACATATGCAACGTTTATTACGGGCATTTGCGGACGGAGGGTGACTGTTTGTTCTGTCTATCCTTTCTAAATAAATAATGGAATCCGTATCGACATGCCGTCCTTGCCGCAAAGGGCGGTATTTTTATTAACCAGACATGAAAAATATAGAATAGCATATCGACAATTCAAAAGGAGCGGCTTAAATCGTGTCGGAACAAATTACTTTAGCAGCGAATGAACGGCTTGATGACCTTATGACGGAATCAGGCCTGAAAATCATACAGAGCAGAGAAGTTTTTAGCTTCTCACTTGATGCCGTATTGCTCTCTCGATTTGCAAGCGTACCGAAGCATGGGCGTATCGTGGATCTTTGTACGGGAAACGGCGTCATTCCCATGCTTCTAACTACGAGAACGAATGCTCGAATCGATGCGGTTGAGATTCAACCAAGATTGGCGGATATGGCCAGAAGAAGCGTTGTGCTTAATCAACTGACAGAACAGATTACAGTCATTGAACAAGATCTGAAGTCATATCCAAAGATTGCCGGGAATGGCGTTTATGACGCCGTAACAGTTAATCCGCCTTACATGCCAGTAACGGCAGGCGAACAGAACGAAAATGAGCATTATGCTATCGCTAGGCATGAGATCCACTGTACTCTGGATGATGTGGCAGAAGCATGCTCACGGCTCGTAAGGCCTGGCGGAAAGGTGTCCATGGTTCATCGTCCGTCGAGGCTGCTCGATATCGTAGCAACTATGCGCAAATGGAGACTTGAGCCAAAGCGCATTCAATTTGTGCATCCCCATGCACAAGCGGAGGCTAATATGGTATTAATAGAAGCTATGCGGGATGGAAAACCTGATATTAAGCTACTTCCACCGATTATGGTTTATGAAAACGGGGTGCAGATCGTTTGAATATACAAAAAAGTTTTTCTGATGCAGCTAGCGAAGAGCGTGGTAGCCTTTATTTAGTTGCAACGCCAATAGGCAATCTTGAAGATATGACCTTTCGTGCGATACGCACATTGAAGGAGGTACAGCTTATTGCGGCGGAGGATACAAGGCAAACGCGTAAGCTGCTTACTCATTTTGATATCGGGACTCGAATTGTAAGCTATCACGAGCATAATAAGCGCGCAAGCGGACCCGAGCTGATTAGATTGCTGCTGGAGGGGCAGTCAATCGCATTAGTAAGCGATGCGGGATTGCCCGCTATCTCAGACCCCGGCGCTGACCTCGTAAAAGATGCGATTGAAAATAACATTGCGGTTATCCCGGTTCCCGGTGCAAATGCAGCATTGTCTGCGCTTATTATTTCAGGCTTGCCGACCGAACGTTTTTTATTTGCAGGGTTTCCGCCCCGAGAAAAAAAATCGATAACGAAATGGCTGCTGGAAATGCAAGGCCAGAGAGGAACCCTCCTTTTTTATGAATCTCCTCATCGGATCATCAAAACGCTGGCTGTACTTCAAGAATGTCTTGGCGATCGGCAGATTGCTTGCGTGAGAGAGCTAACAAAGCGTCATGAGGAAGCAGTACGCGGCAATGTAACGGAATGTATGGAATGGTTTGCAGAGCATCCGCCGCTGGGCGAGTTTTGCATAGTAGTCGAGGGGGCAGATGGGATAGGAGCAAGTGATCAACCGCATAACGAAATATGGTGGTCGGAACTGGACCTTGCTGCGCATGTCGCTCATTATGAGGAGCAGCATGACCGGAAGGAAGCTATCAAAAGGGTCGCTTTGGATCGCGGATTGCCGAAACGGGATGTATATAATGAAGTAAATAGATAGAAAATATTTCTAGAGAGAAAAATAGACAAAAAAAGACCTTCCTGGCCGGGTTCAAGCGCAGGAAGGCAACAAGGAGTATAAAAAAGGTTAGAATTAACAAGTTGATAAGTACAGTATAACCTATTTTTTTTATTTTGTCACAGGTGTTGGCATCTCTGACAAACAAATATGGCAAACAATTTTTCCTTTGAAGTAAGAAACGTTTTCTGCATTACCACAGAAGATACATGCAGGCTCATATTTCTTAAGCATGATGCGCTCGCCGTCTACATAAATCTCAAGCGCGTCTTTTTCGCCTATACCGAGTGTACGACGCAATTCGATTGGAATAACGACCCGTCCCAGTTCATCAACCTTACGAACAATACCAGTAGATTTCATCATAATCTATCATTGCCCCTCTCAAAATACGTTTCGTCATCGTTCGACATAGTTTTTACTTTTATGAATACTATAATACCAACGATTACCAGAATAGTCAACTAAGAATATTGCCAATAAATCCCGTAATCATAAGTATTTGACTAGATAGTAAGGCCATTATACTCTGTAATAGAATACAACAGCTTCGACAATTTGGAAACTAATTTACGACACTATTCGACATCATATTCGATTTTTGTGTCGAAAATATGAACAAAGGAGTTGAGAGACGATGAAGCAACAGCTGACGGAAGAGAAAGTTTTTAAGGATCCAGTCCACAATTATATTTATGTTCAGGACCAAACAATTTGGGATTTAATCAATACAAAAGAGTTTCAAAGGCTGCGGCGGATACGTCAATTAGGAACCTCCTATTTAACATTCCATGGTGCCGAGCACAGCCGGTTCTCCCATTCGCTTGGCGTATATGAAATTACACGAAAAATTATCTCCCAGTTCGAACGACACGGGTATCCGGATTGGCCTGCTGAGGAAAGATTAGTCTCACTCTGCGCGGCGCTGCTTCATGATGTCGGTCACGGACCGTTCTCCCACTCCTTAGAGGAGGTATTCGACACGGACCATGAAGAGTGGACATGTAAAATCGTGCTGGAGGATACAGAAATTAATCGAGTGCTGCGGGCAGTTTCGGAGCAGTTTCCTGCACAGGTAGCGGCAGTCATTCAAAAAACATATCCAAAGCCAATTGTCGTAAGCTTAATATCCAGTCAAATGGATGCGGACCGAATGGATTATTTATTAAGAGACGCTTATTTTACCGGCGTTAATTACGGCAATTTTGATTTAGAGCGCATTTTGCGCGTATTACGTCCCTATAAAGGGAAAATTGTAGTCAAAGAGAGCGGAATGCACGCAGTAGAGCATTACTTGATGTCTCGTTATCAAATGTATTGGCAGATTTACTTCCATCCAGTTACAAGAAGCTCTGAGATTATTTTACGTCAAATATTTCGTAGAGCGCAGGAACTTTATGTGGGTGGGTATGTATTTGATTGGATACCGAAGCCAATTAAGGGGCTTATTCATAACACGATGACGGTCCAAGACTATTTAAAATTGGATGAGGCTTTGGTTCAAACGGCTTTCACGCAGTGGGCTGAGGAGCGGGATCCCCTGCTAAGCGATCTATGCAGCCGGTTTATGAACCGCCGGTTATATAAATATATAACCATTGATAATCCTGATGAAGCACTTCTAAATGAAATCAGCGATTGCTTTTCTTCTATAGGAATGAATCCCGATTATCATATGGAGATCGATTTTCCTTTTGACCTGCCGTATGACGTTTATCGACCAGATAAAAAAGAAGGCGAAAAGAAAGAAAAAGCGCCGATTTTGTTGTTAGACGAACAGGATGAAATAGGTGAAATATCTGCTAAATCCGACATTGTTCGTTCAATTACGGGGCTTCATCAGGGTGAATACCATTTGTATTACCCCGAGGAGCCTCTCAAGAGCAACATACACTTAATTCCTGATAAATTAAAAAACCTATTCAAACTTGCTTAATGGAGGCTGACACATACATGACATTGCTTTTTGATACACATACCCATTTGGACTCCTATAAATTCGATGAGGATCGCGACGAGGTCATACAGCGCGCAAAGGATGCAGGCGTGCATATGCTCGTCAATATTGGCTTTAACCGCGAAACCATTCCTACGACGATGGCGCTTGCCGAGAAATATGATTTTATTTATGCAGCGGTAGGCTGGCATCCCGTTGACAGCATTGATATGCGTCCTGGGGATTTAGAATGGATCGAGCAGCTTTGCTCGCATGAAAAGGTTGTTGCTATAGGCGAAATTGGGCTCGACTATCACTGGGATACTTCGCCAAAAGATGTCCAACAGCGCGTTTTTCGGGAGCAGATCCGTCTTGCCCGCAAGGTAGGAAAGCCGATTGTCATCCATAATCGCGATGCGCATGAGGAT
This sequence comes from Paenibacillus sp. LPE1-1-1.1, assembly GCF_040676435.1. Taxonomy (NCBI): domain Bacteria; kingdom Bacillati; phylum Bacillota; class Bacilli; order Caryophanales; family Paenibacillaceae; genus Paenibacillus; species Paenibacillus sp. LPE1-1-1.1. The sequence goes on along the minus strand of NZ_JBEGHY010000048.1, from coordinate 68,355 downwards.
GTCATTCGCATTTTGCAAGAGGAAAACGCTGCAGAGGTCGGAGGCGTTATGCACTGCTTCTCAGGCAGCTGGGAAACGGCCAAACAATGCTTGGATATGAATTTTTATATTTCGTTCGGAGGGCCGGTTACATTCCAAAATGCAAGGGTGCCGAAAGAGGTGCTTAAGCAGGTTCCGCTCGACCGGATTTTGATCGAAACGGATGCTCCGTATTTGGCTCCTCACCCCTTCAGAGGGAAGCGAAATGAGTCCTCTTATGTATCGCTCGTCGCAGAGATGGCTTCCCAATTATTGGGTAAAACGGTAGATGAAATAGGCGCAATTACGACCGAGAACGGTAAAAAATGTTTTGGGATTGTATGAAAACGAGAGAAATGAAGAGAATAAAAGACCTTTATCGCGTAAAAAGTGATTTTTATCGTGATTATCGCTTAATTATTCCGTCTTTATCCACCTTTTTCGCTTAAATCGTCTTTTATCGTATCTTTACAATTGACCGCTTATGAGGGTATGATTCATCTCAGAGCATTAACATTTTGTATTGGATTTCCAGTTTGCGCTTAATCTCCAATTGGAGAGCGGGGGAACCAGGTGCGGGTTATTGTACCGTATTATGAATTCTTCAGGGGTGAATTTCGAAGCCTTTGCCATGAGCATTGCGTTAAGAATAGGGCGGCTCTCTTGCCCGAATCCGTCAGCTAACCTCGTAAGCGTTATAGAGAGTGATCAACCTCGTGCATCCATTTTCCTGTATCCCAGTGTAAACAATTACTCGGGAAGCCACGAAACAGATCCTCTGTCGACGGCTTCTTTTTATTTTCGAATAATCGGAAATATGTCGACATAGGGATAAAAGATGGGGGTGGGAGGGTCGATATAGCAATACTGGACTGCGTGCTTGCACGCCAATATACTATAGTCGCGTCAGTTGTATCATGCGTAACACTTGGCGGCGGGGCTATGAAGGAGGACCGATGAAGTGGGAATACTCCAGGTAAAGGACACCCATGGGAAACGATCATCCAGCATGTCTTTCGCATTGCGATGGAAGCGTGAAAACTTGCGTTTGATTCTTTTGAGTGCTACTATCTCAATCGCTATGACTTTCATGTTTTTGGTGTTGTTGTACGGAACGGCTGTCAAAAGCGTCTCCGTAGTAGTGAACGGACAAGAAACCATTGTGGAAACGAAGCAATGGGTCCTGCAACGCCTACTGGATGAACAAGCTATCGCAATTGGACCACATGATGAGGTGTCCATACCGCTTAATGCGGCAATAAAGGACGGAGATCGTATCGAGGTAACTCATGCGATACCGGTAATTGTGAAAGCTGATGGCAAGACCTCTACTGTATACACGACAAAAAGAACAGTACAGGCAGCGATCGAGGAATTACATATTCCAGTTCGTGGTCAAGATAAAGTTATTCCTCCGCTACAAACGGTTTTGGATGCGGAGCTGACGGTAACGGTTGTTCGCGTCGACACGAAGGTGTCAGAGACCGAACGCGCGATGCCTTTCTCTATCGTGAAGAAGTCGGATCCGACACTTGCGGCGGGCAAGGAAAGGCTTGTGCAAACTGGCAAGCAGGGTCTTATCGTTGAGAGCATCGAGAAGCAATACGAGGACGGCGTTCTTATTTCGAAGAAGATGGTCAGCAAGGTTGTCGAGACAGCTGCAGTTGATCAGGTCGTCGCGATCGGTACGAAGAAGGCAGAGCCTAAGGTTACGGTGCTCTCGAGCAAAAGCCCGAGCATTGCAGCGTTAACGAAAAGCGGAGTAACGTTCAACGCGAAGAAAGTGCTTAAGAATGTCACGCTGACGGCATATTCTGCAGGTGTGGCTTCAACAGGCAAAGATGTTGGACATCCGCTATACGGAATTACGGCATCAGGTGCGCGCGTACAAGAAGGGCGTACGATAGCCGTTGATCCGAAGGTTATTCCAATTGGCTGGTGGGTATATATTGAAGGAATCGGTTTCCGCCGTGCTGAGGATAAAGGCAGTGCGATTAAAGGGAACAAAATTGACGTATACTTTGATAGTACGAAGGTTGCCAATAAGTTCGGAAGGAAAAAAGGCATTACCGTATATGTCTTGGGACCGAACAAACCTAGTGCCAGCTAATAAGTAGCGTTACCATCATCTTATCGCCATTTTTAATTAAATATGCCATCATAAGGAGAGGCACTGCCTCTTCTTTTTGCATGTTTTCGGGGCTGTTGCAGCATATGTAGAAGGGGATGATCTTGATGATCAAAGAGATCATTGTCGTTGAAGGAAAAGACGATACCGTCGCCATTAAACGAGCGGTGGAAGCAGATACTATAGAAACAAACGGTTCGGCAATCGGCGAGGATGTGCTGAGGAGAATCGCACTGGCGAACGAGCGCCGCGGCATTATCATATTTACAGATCCCGATCATGCGGGAGAACGGATACGAAAAATCGTCGCGCGCCATGCACCGGGCTGCAAGCATGCTTTTTTGCCGCAGGAGAAGGCCCTGTACAAAGGAGATATCGGCATTGAAAACGCGAGTCCCGAGGCGATACGCACGGCACTCTTCGAGCTGCGTACAGAGACGGCGGATGAAACGGGAGAAGTCAGCTTCGAGGATTTAATGGAAGCGGGCCTCATTGTGCATCCTGATGCGTCTAACCGGCGTTTGGTTATAGGCAGGCTGCTCGGGATAGGGTATGCGAACGGCAAACAATTTTATAAACGCTGTACAAGCTTTCGGATTTCCAAAGCGGAATTCATTGAAGCTTTCCGCAAAATGGAAGAGGAACTAGGGGGTTAGCCGGATGAACGGTCATGAACAGAATGAAGTTAGCAGCGGGTCTGCGGTAAAGCAGGCTTCGATTGAAGTGGCTACACCAAAACGTACCAAAGAAATCATTGCGAAATACGGCTTCTCCTTCAAGAAAAGCTTGGGTCAAAACTTTCTGATCGACCAAAATATTTTGAATAATATCGTTGCGGCTGCCGAACTTGATGAAACAAAAGGAGCACTTGAGATTGGACCGGGCATCGGCGCCCTTACGCAGCGGCTTGCGCAAGCCGCTGGCAAGGTGACGGCCGTAGAAATCGATAATCGGCTCATTCCGATTTTGAATGATATACTGGCTGACGAGGCACATACGACCGTGATTCATGGCGATGTGCTTAAGCTGGATTTGAAACAGCTCTTTAAGGAGCAGTTTGCTGATGTTTCCGGCGTTAGCGTCGTGGCGAATTTGCCTTACTATGTCACCACGCCGATTTTGATGAAGCTGCTGGAGGAGAAACTGCCGCTTGAGCACATCGTTGTCATGATCCAGAAGGAAGTGGCAGAACGTATGGCTGCTAAGCCGGGAGGCAAGGAATACGGCAGTCTCAGCGTAGCGGTACAATATTATTGCGTGCCAAAGGTGGTCTGTACGGTACCGCATACCGTGTTTATTCCCCAGCCTAATGTCGATTCTGCCGTAATCAAGTTGTCCTTGCGCGAAAAGCCTGCTGTCGACGTGCCGGATGAGGATCATTTTTTCCGTGTCGTACAAGCCAGCTTTGCACAGCGTAGGAAGACGTTGGCCAACAATCTGACTGCCTTTGTAGGCAAGGAACGGCGCGAGGCGCTAACGGAGATGCTTCTGAAGAACGAAATTGATCCCATCAGGCGCGGCGAGACGCTCTCGCTGGAGGAATTTGCCCGAATCAGCCGCAGCATGCTGGAGGCCGGCTGGTAAGCCAATCCTTTCGTTATAAAATACTCACCATTCGCCCTGTCTGCCCATAGGATAGACGAAGAGGTGATTTACCCATGAAGCAAGGGGACCTGGTCGTCCGCAAATCGTATGGCGGTGACGTGCTATTCAAGGTTGAGGCTGTTCGTACAAATACTGCCATTCTGAAGGGCACGGACTACCGATTGCTTGCGGATGCTCCGATTCCTGATTTGTCGGTCATACGCGATCCAGAAACGACAAGAGCGGTGCAGCAAGTACGAATTAAAGTAAATGATTCTTTAAAACGTATGCATTCCGAACGTGAACGCCAAGCATTGGAGAACGAGGATAATATTCGGCATGCGTTGCAGCAGAGCCAGCCATTTTTTGAAGTGCCAGGGAAAGTGCTTCATCTCGACGGCGACGGTAACTATTTGAAGAAGAGCATGCAATTGTACAATACGATGCATGTCCCTTCCCATGGTCTCCACGTGCATGAATCCCAAATGGCTGATGTGCTGTACCGATTGCTGCCACAATTTCAACCGGATATTGTCGTAATTACCGGCCATGACGGCGTGCTAAAGAACCGCGCGCAAATGGATCTGTACAGCCTTAGCAGTTACAAAAACTCACAGCATTTCGTTAATGCCGTACGTGTGGCACGCGAATATGAGAGAAACCGAGACGGTTTAATCGTTATTGCCGGCGCTTGCCAGTCGCATTTTGAGGCACTGCTGCAGGTGGGCTCGAACTTTGCAAGCTCGCCCGGACGAATATTGATCCACGCGCTGGATCCTGTCTATATTGCAATTAAAGCAAGCTACACGTCGATTAAGGACACCATTAATTTATCTGATGTCATTCACGGCACGATAAGCGGTATTGACGGATTGGGCGGAATTGAGACAATGGGACGTTTTCGCGTCGGCCTGCCCAAGCCACAAATAACGGCTTCCAATTCGGTATTGAAGCAGTAATGGCAAGAAATCGAGCGTTATTCCATAATGTTTTACCTGTGAAACGATGCAAAATACCGCTGTGAAAAGCGTAAATATACATATTGGAGTTCAAGCAACTTCTTAATATGTATATTTTTTGCATTCCTATGCATACTTTTTTAAAAATGGGTGAAATCACCGTTGACAAGTAAATATTCCGACTGATATAATATTTTACCTCATTTGACAAGCCCCCTCTTTTTGGTTATAATGAACAAGGAAAGAGGTGGTAGTGGACAATGGCAAAAAATGCGCTATTGGATATTAAACGCAGTTTGGAAGCTCATGTTGGCTCCAAAATCCGTCTTCGAGCGAACGGTGGCCGACGAAAGACCATCGAACGAACCGGTACGTTGGAAGAAACCTACCCTTCTGTTTTCATTGTTAAGCTGGATGAAGAACAACACGCTTTCAAACGCGTCTCATACAGCTATGCGGACATACTGACGGAGTCGGTGGAAGTGACCGTATGCAATGATGAAGGTCAAGTCCGTATCGCCCATTTGCAACAATAGAATATATATCGCCTAGTGAGGCATGTTAGCGCAGATCGCATCTGCGCTTTTTTTTTGTGCCTATAGACAGCAAGTACAACCCGAATTATGGTACCTGTTCATCGCGTATCCTTCGGCCTTTACGGAAGCATACTACCTATGCAATAGTGGCAGGCGTATATTTTGAATAGGGCTAATTCGAATGTGGAGGTTGTGCAAATGAGTCGCAGAAGACGCAGTGTGATGTCGGAGCAATTGAAATACGAGCTGGCTAAGGATCTAGGATTTTATGATACCGTGCAGCAAGAGGGCTGGGGAAGCATACGTGCGAAGGATGCGGGCAATATGGTCAAACGCGCGATCGAACTTGCTGAGCAGGCCGCTGCAAAATCGAACCAGCCTTAAATAAAACCGGCATTTTGGCATGAAAAAAGCTAAGTTGATGACAATCGGAAATTTGTGGATTGTCATCTCTTAGCTTTTATTGCGTTCGTTTGATATAATGAGCCTTAAGCATATGAACGAACGGGTGAACTTATCGGATGAAAATTTATGAAAAAGCTCCTGCCAAAATTAATTTACTGCTCGATGTGCTCCGCAAGCGCGATGACGGTTACCATGAAGTCGAAATGATCATGACGATGGTTGACCTTGCTGACCGGCTTGAAATGGAAGAGCTGCCTAGAGACACCATCATTATTTCGAGCCAAGTCGGCTACATACCGCTAGACGAGAAGAACCTAGCCTTCCAGGCGGCTAGGCTTATTAAAGAACGCTATGATGTAAAGCAAGGCGTATATATCCACTTAGACAAAAAAATTCCTGTCGCTGCGGGCCTCGCAGGAGGAAGCAGCGATGCTGCTGCTGCGCTGCGCGGACTCAACCGGCTATGGAAGCTCCAAATCCCAGAGGAGGAGCTGTGCCGTCTTGGGGCTGAACTCGGTTCCGACGTTCCGTTCTGCGTAACGGGCGGTACGGCTATTGCCCGCGGCCGAGGAGAGGTTCTTGAGCATATCGCGAATCCACCGCAATGCTGGGTCGTTCTAGCGAAGCCTCCAATCAATGTATCGACGGCTGACGTATACAGCAGATTCCGCGCCAATGAGCTCAAAGAGCATCCTTCGATTCCGAATATGGTAAGCGCGCTGGAGCGGGGCTCTTTTAACGATATTTGCGAAGGGTTAGGCAATGTACTCGAGAATGTTACTTTAGACGTCTATCCTGAGGTTATGCAGCTGAAGGAAAGCATGATTCGGCTTGGTGCCGACGGCGTCCTTATGTCGGGAAGCGGACCTACCGTATTCGGCCTTGTTTCGAAGGAAGCCAAGCTTCCTCGTATTTATAACGGGCTCCGCGGCTTTTGCAAAGAAGTCTATGTGGTAAGAATGCTGACATAGGACTGACGTTCTTCTTGATTAAATCCGTATAAAAATGTTATATTGACATTATATTATTCGGATTTAGTGGGGGGAGATGTGTTTGAAGAAGTTGAAACGGAGCTCGCGGTTGGTAGAAATGACCCAATACCTGTTAAGTCGACCCCACACGTTAATTTCACTTACAGCATTTGCTGATCGATATCAGTCGGCAAAGTCTTCTATTAGCGAGGACTTGGCGATTATCAAAGAAGTGTTTGAGGAAGAGGGCATTGGCGAGCTTCATACGCTTGCCGGAGCAGCGGGCGGAGTAAAGTATACGCCAAAAATGCAAGAATCAACGGCTCTTACCATTATGACGAGCATTTGCCGCCAGCTGGAGCAGCCTGAGAGGGTTCTTCCCGGCGGCTATTTGTATATAACGGATATGTTAGGCCAGCCGGAGCTTCTTGCGGATGTCGGCAGAATGTTTGCGACCGCCTTCGCAGACCGGAAGATTGACGTGATTATGACGGTAGAGACAAAAGGAATACCGCTTGCTTACGCAACGGCTGCCTGCTTGAACATCCCTGTTGTTATCGTACGCCGAGATAATAAGGTAACGGAAGGCTCCGCGGTTAGCATTAACTATGTATCGGGGTCTACCAAGCGCATACAGACCATGTCCCTGGCGCGCAGAGCGCTTAAGGAACAGTCGCGTGTCCTTATCATTGACGACTTCATGAAAGCCGGCGGGACGATTCAAGGCATGATGGATTTGCTGTTCGAATTTAAGGCTATCGTAGCGGGTGTCGGCGTGTTCGTTGAATCCGGCGAGGTGGAACTAGAGGAACGTCTCCTTGAGGACTATGTATCGCTCGCGAAGCTGACTGCGGTTGATATGAAGACAAAGCAGACGACGGTAATTCCGGGAAATTATTTTAAGGCATAGAATATAGATACTTGTATTTAGAAGATTTATATCTACATCTACGGAAAGGCTGGGACCATAATGACAACGAAGCAACAACTGCAAGTGATTGCAACAGATCAAGCTCCTGCAGCGATCGGACCGTATTCGCAAGCGATTAAGCTGGGAGGATTATTGTTCACTTCAGGACAAATTCCACTTGATTCGTCAGGTCAGCTTGTAGAGGGCGGCATTGAAGAACAGACCCACCAGGTGTTCCGTAACTTGGAGGCCGTGCTTTCGGCAGCGGGTGCCAGCTTTCAGGATGTAGTGAAGGCAACCGTATTTATAAAAGACATGAATCAGTTTGCAGCGGTAAATGGCATTTATGCCTCCTACTTTGGAGAGCATAAGCCGGCTCGTTCGACCGTTGAGGTCGCAAGGCTGCCTAAGGATGTCCTTGTCGAAATAGAGGTCATTGCATCGACAATTGTCGAATGAAAACGAAAAAAATTTATTTTAAAAAAATATTTTAAATAGAGCATGATTTTACCAAAAATGTAGAAGGAATTGGCATAAAAATGTGGAAGTATACACCAAGTCTCTCATAGACAAAGGTGGTGAACACAAGTGCAAATTACTGATGTCAGACTCCGCCGCGTAAATTCCGAAGGGCGTATGAAGGCTATCGCATCCATTACTATTGATAATGAATTCGTTGTTCACGATATTCGTGTCATCGACGGAAACAATGGAATGTTCGTTGCAATGCCAAGCAAGCGTACTCCGGATGGAGAATTTCGGGATATCGCTCATCCGATCTCTTCAACAACTCGGGAGAAAATCCAGGCTGCTGTTCTCGCTGAATATGAGCGTGCTGCAGAAGAAGTTGCAATTGAAGAAGGAGCTTAACCAAAGCATTTTATGATTTTGGGGTTGTTTGGAGAAGAGAGCCATGGCTCTCTTTTCTTTTTTTTGTGAACTCAGTTATTATATAATGCTTTTCAAAATTAACCCGAAGAAGGTTAGTTTTTGCAGGATGAGATTGGTATATGCCGATATCGCTTGGAAATAGGGGAACATATTCGTATAATGGAATATAATATAGCTAGCATTTGGTGATGCGGCGTTAGCCAGAACTGCCTGTCTGGGCATAGATTAATAGTAAGCTATACTGTAATTATCATTTATAGATGATCTAGGGGGTTTTTGATTTGAAGGTTATGGCGATTGTGCTTGCTGCGGGACAGGGCAAGCGAATGAAATCGAAGTTATATAAAGTGCTTCATCCGATATGCGGCAAGCCGATGGTTGGCCATGTGCTGGGGGTTGTAAAGGAAGCAGCGGCAGAGCGTGCGGTTGTTATCGTGGGACACGGCGCGGAAATGGTCAAATCGTATTTGGGCAATAACGCTGAATATGTTCTGCAGGAGCAGCAGCTCGGTACGGGGCATGCAGTACGCCAAGCAGAGGCTTTGCTCGGCGAAGAAGAGGGTACGACTATCGTTATCTGCGGCGATACACCGCTGGTGCAAGCATCGACGATCAGCGCCATGCTTGAGCTGCATAAATCCAGCGGCGCGGCAGCAACGGTATTAACGGCAGCGTTCGAGGATCCGACGGGCTATGGACGCGTTATTCGCGGTCAAGACGGTACCGTTCAACGGATTGTGGAGCAAAAGGATTGTTCGCCTGAAGAAGCAGCGACCAAGGAAATTAATACGGGCACTTATTGCTTCGATAACCAAAAGCTGTTTGCGGCGCTCGCCAAGGTAACGAGCAATAACGCGCAGGGCGAGTTTTATTTGACCGATGTCATCGGCATCTTCCGTGAAGAAGGCGAATCCGTGCAAGGCTATTGCACGACGGATCTGGCAGAAGCAATCGGCGTGAATGACCGGGTTGCCCTAGCGGAAGCGGAGCGCTTTATGCGCGAGCGGATTAACCGGAACCATTTGCTGGGCGGAGTAACGCTCATCGATGCTTCATCAACTTATATTGAAGCAGATGTTCAAATCGGATCCGATACGGTTATTTATCCGGGAACCGTTCTGCGCGGTTCAACCGTTATCGGCGAGGATTGCGTGATAGGTCCGCAAGCGGATATTACGGACAGTACGATCGGAAACGGCGTTGCGATTAAGTATTCCGTTGTTGCCGAATCTATCGTAGGCGATACAAGCTCTGTAGGTCCTTATGCGAATTTGCGTCCAGGCTCGAAGCTTGGTATCGGCTGCAAAATCGGTGATTTCGTTGAGCTCAAAAACGCTTCGCTCGATGACGGCAGCAAAGTTTCCCATCTAAGCTATGTTGGGGACGCGAAGGTTGGCAAGGACGTTAATATCGGCTGCGGCGCGATTACGGTCAATTATGACGGCTACAATAAATTCGTGACCGAAATCGGCGACAATGCATTTGTCGGCAGCAACGTTAACTTGATTGCTCCGGTGAAAATTGGAGACGGCGCCTATGTCGTTGCGGGCTCTACCGTTACCCACGATGTTCCTGCAGGCGATCTTGCAATCGCGCGTGAGCGCCAAGTAAATAAGCCAGGCTATGCCGAGAAGATTCGGGGACGCGCCAAAGCGAAGAAAGAAAAGAAACAATCATAAGCCGCATTGCTAATAGGATGCCGGGATGAATTCAGACAATGAATCCATCCCGGCATTTTTTTGTTTGATAATACGGTGCGACCGTTCTGAAATCGACTTTATATTTGGGAATACAATTGAAATGCGGCAAATAAAGTTTAATTTTTGGATGGAGTGGGTAAGTTATAGGGAAATGATTCACGAAGCTTAGTTTGCAGTTCAAAACTAAGCGAAACTTTAGGAGGTAATCAATATGGCGATAGCTATGAACGCGGATCAACGAACTGTCACGACGAAAGGTGAGTTGCGCCAATTGCGGCTCCAAGGGAAAATACCTGGTGTTATTTACGGAAAACAATTAACGGATTCTGCTCAAGTCATTGTGGACGGCAAAGAATTGCAGGCATTGTTGCGCTCTCAGCCGAATGCGGTTCTTGAAATTAATATTCCATCACAAGGGAAAACATCAGTGATGATCTCGGAGATACAACGTGACGCATTGAGCCGCCAGGTGCTGCATGTTGATTTTCATCAAATCAATATGAATGAAAATGTGCGGGCAAACGTACGCATCCATGCAGAAGGCGATTCTCAAGGCGTCCGTGAGGGCGGCATTTTGCAGCTGATCCTGCATGAGCTTGAGGTGCAATGCTTGCCGGGCAATATCCCTGATGCCCTATCGGTTGATATCTCGACATTAGACATAGGCGGCAGCATACTGGTAAGCGATCTGCAGCTCCCTAAGGGCGTAGAGGTCTTCGCGGACCCGGAGCAGGTTGTAGCAACGATACTTGCACCGCAAAAAGAGCTTACCGAGGAAGAGGCAGAAGACGCTGCCGTGGAAACGGCAGAGGCGGAATCTCGCTCCAAGGAAGCGAAGCTTGAAGGCGTTAAGAGCCTGTAGCTGATTTTTGGAATTGGCAGCATCCAGCATAATACGGCGCCGTCCTTTTATAGGGCGGCGTTGTTTGCGATTGCGGTAAGAGTTATCGCTGCGATGAGCGTGCCTTCTTCGGTCACCTTCACATATTTACGCTTGCAACAGATTATGATACATTTGTCCGTAAAGGAGTGGAGCAAGCAATGAGGTGGATTGCAGGGTTGGGAAATCCCGGCGCGGCTTATCAGAATACGAGACATAATGTCGGGTTTATGGTCATTGACGAGCTGGCAAAGCGCTGGGGTGTTAGCGTAACGCAAAGCAAATGCAAAGCATTAATCGGTGAGGGAAATGTACAAGGCACGAAGGTCGTTCTCATTAAGCCGATGACATATATGAATTTGTCCGGGGAATCCGTTCGGTCATTCCTGGACTATTTTAAGGCGGAGGTTGAAGACGGGGTCATTGTCTATGATGATCTGGATACCGAAATCGGAAAACTCCGGCTGCGCTATCAAGGCAGCGCAGGCGGGCATAACGGCATAAAATCGCTCATCCAGCATTTAGGCACGCAGACATTCGACCGCGTTCGTATGGGGATCTCGCGTCCGAAGCCGGGGATGAATATTGCGGATTACGTGCTCTCTACCTTTCCAAAGGGCGAGCAGGAGTTATTGTCAGCCATGATTTCAGATGCTTGCGATGCGATCGAGTTTAGGTTGAAAGCGCCTTTTGAAGAAACGATGGCAAAGTTTAACCGATAATCTGTTAGATTGCGTAATTACGGGCATACTGAAGGGTATAACGACCCTTCAGGAGGCATACATATGGCTGTAAACTATATCTGTCGGCACTGCAGAACGTCAATTGGATCACTCAACGGGTCAAATTTAACCGAGCATCAGCTCGGTTTCCATTTCTTGACCCCTGAAGAACGCAGCGATATAATAGCGTATGACCCAAATGGAGATGTGACGGTAAAGGTGGTCTGCGATTATTGCCGCGAGGCGATTGACGCGAACCCGGAGCTTCATTTGGTAGCAAATCCGTTGCAATGACGGAAAGTGAATAATTTGAGCCTTAGCGTTGGCTGAGGCTTCTTTTCAATGTACAGGGAGCGATCGTATCACTCTCCGATTGTGTATAGAAACGGGGTGTCGCAAAAGTTGAAAGCGTTAATCAATGCTTTTGCCGCGGATGCGGACGTTCAGTCCGTCATATCCGGTATTCGTAAAGGCATGCGTGAACAGATGATATCTGGGCTCGCAGGCTCTTCCAGGCAGGTGCTCATAGCAGCCCTGCAGGAAGAAGTAGATCGTCCAATGCTTGTTGTTACTCATAACATGTTCTCTGCGCAGAAGATTGCGGAAGATTTGCAGGAATGTCTTTCTCCAGACCATGTGTTGCTTTATCCCGCGAATGAGCTGGTAGCTGCCGAAGCGGCGATCTCGAGTCCCGAGACGCTTGCGCAGCGAATGGATGTGCTGATCAAGCTGTCCAAAGGCTATCGCGGGATTGTTGTCGTGCCATTCTCAGGGGTACGGCGTTATTTGCCTATAAGCAGCGTGATGGCGGAAGCCCAAATCGCGGTTAACGTGGGCGATTCTCTTCCGATTGATACTTTTTTGCGTCAAATGACGGCGCTCGGTTATACGAGGGCAGACCGCGTGGAACTGCGCGGGGAGATGAGCGTTCGCGGCGGCATTGTGGATTTTTATCCGTTAACGGCTTCCCATGCCTACCGGATCGAGTGGTTCGGAGATGATATTGACTCCATTCGCGCCTTCGATCCAGCCGATCAACGTTCTTCCGACCGTTTAGAGTCCTATATTGTTCCTCCATGCCAGGAGCTGCTCGCCGATGGCCATCGGATGGAGATTGCAGCCAATCATGCGCAGCGGCTGCTTGAGAAGCAGCTCGATAAAATGACGGACCGCACGGCAAAAGACCGTCTTCGCACGGAGCTTGGCGGCGAGATCGAACGTATGCGCGAGCATGTTTATTTCCCGGAAATTTATAAATATGTATCTTTGTTATACCCGGAGCGTCAAACCATTCTTGACTATATGCCGAGTGACACGCTGCTCATACTAGACGAGCCGACGCGTTTAATAGAGACGTCTAAGCAGCTGGAGCGGGATGAAGCGGAGTGGTCGATGCATTTGCTGCAAAACGGCAAGTCGCTTCCGGATCTTGCTTTAGCGCGCGATACGGAGGAGATCCTTCACCATCGCCCGTTCCCGACGCTTTTCTTGTCATTGTTTCTAAGGCAGATCCCGCATTCGCAGCCGCAAAATATTTTGAACATGACCAGCCGTTCGATGCAAAATTTCCATGGGCAGATGAATTTGCTCAAGACCGAAATGGAGCGCTGGCATAAGACGGGCGCAACGGTCATGATGCTGGCCGGCAATGCCGAGCGCATGGAGCGCATGCGCCGCGTTCTTGATGATTACAGCATTGAGATGCCTACTCTGCTGGAGGGAAATTTGCAGTCGGGGTTTGAGCTGCCATCCGCCCATCTAGTCATTATTACAGAAGGCGAGATGTTCTCGCAGAAGCAGCGCAAAGCAAGAAGAATGGACAAAAAGGTAGACAATGCCGAACGTATTAAGAGTTATACGGAGCTCAAGGTCGGTGACTACGTTGTTCACCACAATCACGGGATCGGTAAGTATGTAGGTATCGGAACGCTCGAGATTGCAGGCATTCATAAAGATTATTTGCATATTCTTTACGCTGGCGGCGATAAGCTGTCCGTTCCAATCGAGCAAGTGGACATGATTCAGAAATATGTCGGCAACGAAGAGAGAGAGCCGAAGGTCAATAAGCTTGGCGGCAGCGAATGGACCCGTGCGAAGAGCAAAGTAAAAGCCTCCGTTCAGGATATCGCTGACGATTTGATCAAGCTGTATGCGGAGCGGCAGACGGCGCCAGGCTACTCTTTTGGACAAGATACCTCTTATCAGAACGAATTCGAGGCTATGTTTCCTTATGATGAGACGCGTGACCAGCTTCGGGCCATTGAAGAGATTAAAAAGGATATGGAAAAAACGCAGCCGATGGACCGTCTCCTTTGCGGTGACGTGGGTTACGGCAAAACCGAGGTTGCGATCCGTGCAGCGTTCAAAGCGGCGATGGACAGCAAGCAGGTAGCGGTACTTGTACCGACCACGATCTTGGCGCAGCAGCATTATGAGACATTCCGCGAGCGTTTTGCGGGTTATCCGATTAATGTACAGGTACTGAGCCGCTTCCGTTCGCGGAAAGAACAAAATGATACGATGAAGGGGCTGAAAGCGGGAACGGTTGACGTCGTCATCGGAACGCATCGCTTGCTTTCACAGGATATTATTTTTAAATCACTAGGGCTATTGATTGTCGATGAGGAACAGCGCTTTGGCGTATCCCATAAGGAAAAGCTGAAGAAGCTGAAAACCAATGTCGATGTGCTTACGTTAACGGCTACTCCGATACCGAGAACGCTGCATATGTCGATGCTCGGCGTAAGGGACTTGTCGGTTATTGAGACGCCGCCTGAGAACCGGTTTCCCGTACAAACCTATGTGGTCGAATACAGCCCGTCCCTTGTTCGCGAGGCGATCGAGCGCGAGCTTGCGCGCGGCGGCCAGGTCTATTATTTATATAACCGGGTACAGGGCATCTATCAAATGGCAGAGCAGATTAATGCGCTTGTGCCAGGTGCTAGAGTCGCTGTTGGCCATGGGCAGATGTCGGAACAGGAGCTGGAGAAGACCATCCTCGATTTCCTTGATGGTGAGTCGGATGTGCTCGTCAGCACGAGCATTATCGAAACCGGTGTTGATATTCCGAACGTCAATACGTTAATCGTACATGATGCGGACAAAATGGGACTCTCTCAGCTCTATCAGCTGCGCGGCCGTGTGGGACGTTCAAACCGGATCGCATACGCTTATTTTACGTATCAACGGGATAAGGTGCTCACGGAGGTAGCGGAAAAACGTTTGCAATCGATCAAGGAGTTTACGGAGCTTGGGTCCGGCTTCAAAATCGCGATGCGGGATCTATCGATCCGCGGAGCGGGCAACCTGCTTGGGGCGGAGCAGCATGGCTTTATCGCTTCCGTAGGATTCGATATGTACTCGCAAATGCTTGCCGATGAGATTGCCAAGCGTAAAGCGGAAATGAGCGGCGAAGAAATCAAGGAAGAGAAGCCGGTTAGCACCATAATCGATGTCAGCATAGATGCTTATTTGCCTTCCGACTATATTTACGACAGCATCCAAAAAATCGAAATTTACAAAAAGGTTGCGGCCATTCGAACGTTTGAAGAGTCGGATGATGTTATTGACGAGCTAGTCGACCGCTTTGGCGATTTGCCGCAAGCAGTAAGCAATTTGCTGGCAGTGGCGAGAATGAAGGTATACGGCACGATGTACGGCATTGAGCAAATAAGCGGCAAGGGCGATGACATCTTGCTCCGCTTCGCAGCTGCCGAGAAACGCCGTATCGATCGTAAAAGGGTTGATCAGCTCTGCCTGAAGCACGAGAACCGTTTCAAGCAGGGAAGCGATCAAGAACCTAATCCAAGCATCCTGCTGCGCGGCAAGGGATTGAATATGGAGCAGAAGATTCATATGATCGAACAGTTTTTGCAAGGATACAAGGATACGCTCCTTTTTACGGACCAATTGCAAAACGTGACGCCATAGACAATATTCGCTTTATATGTCCCTTTTCTGATACAATACTATCAAGTTCACAATATGAAAGGGGATTCAACATGTTACACAATTCACGCAAATTGGCATGGCGCAAGGGCGCGCTGCTTATCGTGGCAGTGCTGCTGGTCATGACAATGGCGGCATGCGGCGCGAAAGAAACAGAAGTTGCAACGTATAAAGGCGGTAATGTAACAGATAAGGAATTCAACAAGTATTTGGATGTATTCACTGTTATCCAGCCTACCTATGCGCAGCTTATTGAAATTCCGCAATTTAAGGAGCAGTTGCTCCAGCAGTATATTTCTTACAAAATTTTAGGCAGCCAGGCTTCCAAGGAGGCCGTTAAAGAGGCTGAAACGGAAGTAGAAGAACAAATGAAGCAGTTCAAGACAGAGCTTGAGACGAATACAGAATTGAAAGCCGCGCTGGATGAGAAGAAATTGAAAAACAAAGACATGGAAAACTATTTGCTGCTTACTTCGAAAGTAGTTGCACATATGAATTCCCAAGTAACGGAAGAGCAAATGAAAACGGAATATGAAACGAACGGCGCTGATTACGCGACGGTAACGGTTCGTCATATTTTGGTAGCAACAAAAACAACGGACGAAACCACGCAAGAAGAGAAAGAGCTTCGTACGTCGGAAGAAGCTTTGGCTCGTGCTAAAGAAGTGAAACAAAAGCTTGAAGCAGGCGGAGACTGGGCGGCCCTTGCGAAAGAGTACTCCGACGATCCAGGCTCCAAGGAAACGGGCGGCCTATACGCTGACAAGAAAAACGGAAGCTGGGTTGAGGAGTTCAAACAAGCCGCTTACAAACAAGAAGTTGGCGTGATCGGCGATCCGGTAGAAACGGAATACGGCTACCATGTTATTCTTGTCGAGAAGCGCGATACGCCGGCATTCGATAAATTGAGCGAAACGGATAAAGATGCAGTAAAAAGCGCAGTAGCGTACACGCTCATGAACAAATACATGACGGACGAGCTTCCGAAGCAAGAAATCGTTAGTAAGCTTCCTAAAGCTGAAGAGGAGACTCCTGCAAGCGATGCTCCTGCCGGCGAAGAAACACCTGCGACTGATGCTCCTGCAACAGAAGCGCCTGCAACAGAAGCTCCTGCAGCAAAATAATTAGAGCATTAGCTCATCAGACCCTTTAACCCATTGTGGTTAAGGGGTCTTTTTACAAAACTAAGCAAGGTAGGATGGGCAGCCTGATGAAGACAAACCAATATTTGCTCCGCAAGGCAGAAAGCATCGTACTAAAAGCCCCTGAAACATCTGCCTTAATGAAGATTAGTTCGCCAACCATCATGATTCTTAGCGAGGGCTGCGGAACGATGGCCATAAACGAGAGGGCTTTTGAGCTTAGCTTCGGCTACCTCTTATTCGTACATGCCGGGGCTAATGTTGAAATAACTAGCTTAAACAGCAGTAATTTGCATATGTATGTGATTCAATTTGATCAATATAAAAGGGTTATTAATGAACGCGAGCAGCTGCTTTACTACAATGACGGAGAGGGACTTCCTGAAAACGGGCTTTTAGCTGCGCCTCGGTTTGGCATTGTGCTCGGGTTGTTTAAAGCGATTATCGAGACCGGCATGCAGCCCGAAGGGACCGGTAATCCGTTTGACGAGCAGCGGCTGCTGCTTGAGCTGTTGCACGAGGTGTTCATTGCCGGCCCCAAAATACCCTATTATAATCAAGAAACGCCGGTTCAAAGGGCTATTCACTATATTAAGGAAAACTACAATACCAAGCTGAAGCGTCCTTTTCTGGCTCAATTAACCGGCTATCATCCCCATTATTTATCCAAGCAGTTCAACAAAGAAACGGGCCAAAGCATATCGGACTTCATTCTACAGCTGCGAACAGTCAAAGCGAAGGAGCTTCTCTCTACAACTAGCAGCCATATTAATGAGATAGCTTCTGTTGTGGGGTATCAGGATGCTTTGTATTTCAGCCGCAAATTTAACCAGGCGACGGGCATGTATCCGACGGAGTTCCGCCTAATGCCAAAACGTATCGTTGCCTTTCAATATATCGGTACCCTTCTGGCTTTAGGCATTGCACCCGTTGGCGTGGAGTCGCGCATTCTGCATTATTCCCAGCAGCTTAAGCATGAACTGGCAGGCGTGCCGGGCTTTGCGGAATGGGATTTCAATCAAGTCCGCATGCTTCGGCCCGATATCATTGTAGCGCCGAATTATTTAAGACCGGATCAGCTTCAGCAGTTGCGTGCCCTTGCTCCTGTCCTTTCCCAGCCGTGGGAAGAAGTTTGCCCGATTGAGCGTATTCGCAAGATGGGACAAATTCTTGGGAAGCAAATGGAGGCGGAGACTTGGATTTCCGGCTTTAACCAGTTGGCGGACCAGCTTAAAAATAGACTGAAGCAGATATGGCGGCCGGAAGAGACCGCGGCAGCCTATGAAATTGCGGATGGGCATATTTATGCGCTGTCCCGGCAGGATCGCGGGGCTTTCGCTATTTATGATGTTTTAGGGTTGCGGCCGCCCGAAGCCTTACTAAACAACGTATTAAATGCCGGAAAAAGCAAAAGGATAACGCTTGATGAACTGCAAGGCTATGGCGCCGACCATATGGTCGTAAGCGTTTATGAAGAGGATGGAATGGAGAAAACAACAAGGTTGCTGGCAGATCCGGTGTGGAAGCAGCTATCTGCCGTCCGAAATAACCGGGTTTACACGATTCCTGTCAATAAATGCTTCTCCAACGACGGCATATCCTTACAGAAGCTTACAAATATGATTGCTCAACTCCTTCTTTCCCGAAGCGGCTGAGGTGACAATAATCCATGTAATAAGGTGACTTCTATCTATGGACGATTACTGCAGGCATTTGATATGCTTCTAACGATAATGATTCCCATTATCAAATGAGAGGTTTATCGTCCAAAGAGAAAAGGGAGGCACACCATGTTAAAGAAGAATTCAACCATCATGATTAGCGCGCTTATTCTAATATTGTCAGTCCTCGTATCTGCCTGCGGCGGAACAAACAATACCGAAGGAAGTCAAGCAACGACGAATTCGCCAGCAGCGGAGTCCGAGACCCCTGAGACAGAGGCGCCGGCAGCCCAACTGCGCAGCTATGAAACGGCAAAGGGAGCCGTAGAAATTCCAACAAAGCCGCTAAGAGTGGTTACGGACTATTACGGCGGCGAGTTACTTGCCGTAGGGGCTAACGTAGTAGGCGTTGAGCCAAGCGCCTTCGATAATCCATTTCTGAAGGAACAGCTTAAAGGCGCGGAGGATGTTGGCGCACCAATTAACGTGGAGAAGGTATTGGAGCTCAAGCCCGACTTGATCGTCGTTATGTATGACGAGAGCTACGAATCATTATCGAAAATTGCTCCTACCCTGCATATTCCCTATGGTACCGCGACAAATATTTATGAGACAGTAAAATTGTTTGGCGATATTGCCGGTTCTCAAGACAAGGCGAAGCAGTTTATAGCTGATTTTGATAAAAAAGCGGCTGAGGGCCGTGAAAAGCTAAAAGGCGTGGTGGATGAGAATGCGACCTTTGGCCTTTACGAGCTAACGGACAAAGGCGAGCTTTGGATATTCGGCGATAACGCAGGACGCGGCGGACAGGCTGTCTATAATGCCCTGAAGCTGAAAATGCCGGCGGTTAACGAGACCGCCAAGGAACAGACGGTCCAATTATCGCTAGAGGTATTGCCCGAATATGCAGCCGACTATATGTTCCTAACGACCTACGACCCCGAGAAAAAGGGCGAAGAGCTTAAAAAGCTGAAGGAGTCAGGCGTCTGGAGCGGATTGAATGCGTCCAAAAACAATACGATATTCTATAACGACTTCGACACTTATTATCGTTATGATCCGATAGCCATTATGGGACAAATAGATCTCTTTGTTGAAATGCTTGTGAAGCGGGCCGAAGAGAACAAAAAATAAAAATGTAACGGTTTAGAAACCAAACTCATCTTAAGGCATTTTGCCTTGAGATGAGTTTTTTTGATTGAACGTAATGTTAATTTAGTTATCATAAAAAACACGGAAAGCGAATATATGAAGAAGTAACACTCATTTTATGTCAATATACATAACATAAATTAAATAAAAATACCTCAGTATGACTAGTTTATCGTTAAATCCTCCTCTTTGATTCTTTTTTAATGTAAACTATATTGACATCCATATAATGGTCGAACTATAATGAGACCACGAACGTTGGATAGGGTTTATTGGAGAATGTTCGGAAATAGAGACAAATATGAGGATTTGGGGAGTGGGAAGATGAAAAAGAGTATGTTTTATGGGTTTAGCTTGTTGCTTGTCGCGGTAACAATCGTACTGGCAGGCTGCGGCGCCAATAACAACAAAGAGGCATCTACCAACGGAGAAACAGATCAGGCGACGAACGCCGTAAATTCGGGAGCTAGCGCAGAGGGGGAAATTAAAGTAGGTATACTGCACTCGCAGAGCGGCACAATGGCGATCAGCGAGGTATCCGTTATCGATGCAGAGATGATGGCCATTGATGAAATCAATGCGGCTGGCGGTGTTTTGGGCAAAAAAATCGTACCGGTACTTGAGGATGGCGCATCCGATTGGCCTACCTTCGCAGAGAAAGCGCGCAAGCTGATCTCTGAAGACAACGTCGCTACCGTATTTGGCGGGTGGACATCTGCAAGCCGGAAGGCGATGAAGCCGGTGTTCGAGGAGTTAAACGGACTGCTTTGGTACCCGGTTCAATACGAAGGACTAGAATCATCCCCCAATATTTTCTACACAGGCGCTACGACAAACCAACAAATTGTACCCTCGGTTTCATGGCTGCTTGAAAATCGCGGCAAGAAATTTTACTTGCTCGGTTCGGATTACGTATTCCCTCGTACGGCAAACCTCGTCATTAAAGAGCAGTTGAAGGCGGAAGGCGGCGAGCTGGTTGGCGAAGAATACACACCGCTTGGCCATACCGACTACAGTACGCTGATTAGCAAAATCAAAGAAGCGAAGCCGGATGTCGTCTATAACACTTTGAACGGCGACAGCAACGTTGCATTCTTTAAGCAATTGAAGGATGCGGGGATTACGGCCAAGGATTTGACGACTTTGTCTGTATCGGTTGCCGAGGAAGAAATTCGCGGTATTGGCGTCGATGTGCTGGAAGGCCACTTGGCGGCGTGGAACTACTATCAAACCACGGATACGCCGGCTAACAAGACTTTTGTTGAAAACTACAAAAAGAAATATGGCGATGAGCGCGTAACCGCGGATCCGATCGAGGCTGGCTACACGGCTGTGTACCTATGGGCTGCGGCAGTTGAGAAGGCAGGCTCCATTGAAGTGGATAAAGTGAAGGAAGCTGCAAAAGAGCTGGAGTGGGAAGCTCCCGAGGGCAAAGTGAAAATTGACGGCGCTACTCAGCACATATACAAAACGGTTCGTATCGGAGAAGTGCAAGCCGACGGCCAGTTCAAGGAACTTTGGAATTCGGGTGAAGCAGTCAAGCCTGATCCATATCTGAAGGGCTATGATTGGGCGGCAAGCATTCAACCTACGGAATAATCCATAAGCAAGCTTTTGTCTACTACGCAGCAATACAAGGGGGAGTATTCGATCGCTTCGAATACTTCCCTTCTGTTTTATTGGTTCACGCTGGAAAGGAGCGGTCATATGGAAGTGTTTCTGCTGCAGCTTTTTAACGGTTTAAGCATTAGCTCCATTTTATTGCTTGTTGCCTTGGGGCTTGCCATTACATTCGGGCTGATGAAGGTCATCAATATGGCGCATGGCGAGCTCATTATGATTGGCGCTTACTCTACGTACCTCACGCAAAATCTATTTCAAGATTATTTGCCGAAATCGATGTTTGATTGGTATTTCGTACTGGCTGTACCGGTTAGCTTTATCATTGCCTTTCTATTCGGACTCATTTTAGAGATGTCGCTTATTCGTTTCCTTTACGGTCGTCCGCTCGATAGCCTGCTTGCAACCTGGGGCGTCGGACTGGTGCTGCAGCAGCTGGCAAGGTCGATCTTCGGTGCGCCAAACGTAGCGGTGACGAGCCCTGCTTGGCTCAATGGCGGATTGAAAATTATGGATGGTACTCTGCTTCCTTACAAACGGATATTTATTATCGCTCTTGTTATAGCTTGTTTGGTGGCGATGTATTTCTATATTTACCGCAGCCATGAGGGAAGAAGAATGCGGGCGGTTATGCAAAACCGCGACATGGCTTCGTGTCTTGGGATATCGACGCGCCGCGTGGACGCAATGACCTTTGCTATCGGTTCCGGCATTGCCGGCATTGCCGGCTGTGCGCTGACGCTGCTCGGTCCGATAGGCCCGTCGCTTGGCACTTATTATATCGTTGATGCCTTTATGGTGGTTGTGCTCGGCGGAGTCGGTAAGCTTGTCGGAACCGTGCTTGGAGCAACGGGCATCGGCATGTTCAATACTTTGTTTGAGTATTGGACGAATGCTTCGCTTGGCAAGGTGCTCGTGTTTGTCTGTATCGTCGCATTCCTGCAATGGAAGCCTATGGGGCTTGTGGCTATGCGTACGCGTTCTCTTGATTAGGATAAGAAAGGTGGGACCCTCATGCGATTGCAAAAATTCACGCCACAGCGTATTTGGATATTAATCGGCTACGCGGTCGCGGCCGCGGCGTTATTCTCTGCTCCGCTTTTCGTAAGCGATTTTCGGCTTAATTTGCTCGCGAAATTTCTAGCCTTTGCCATCGTGGCGCTGGGGCTTGATCTTATATGGGGCTATACCGGCATATTAAGCTTAGGGCACGGGATTTTCTTTGGACTCGGCGCCTATGCCATGGCCATGTATTTGAAGCTGGAAGCCAGCGGAGGGAAGCCGCCTGATTTTATGGGTTGGAGCGGCTTGAAGGAGCTGCCCCTATTTTGGCAGCCGTTCCAAAACTTTTGGTTCGCGGCGGCGATGGGGATTGCGATACCCGCGCTGCTTGCGCTGGTGCTTGGTTATTTCACCTTCCGCAACCGGATTCGCGGCGTTTATTTTACGATTCTGACGCAGGCGCTCGTCATTATCACGACAACGCTTCTGATCGGTCAACAAGCCTTCACGGGTGGAACGAACGGAATTACGGGCTACTCGACCGTGCTCGGACACGCGATAGGCGCTCCGGAAACAAAACGCGCTTTGTATTACATCACGGTTGTCGCTCTCATAGCAATTTTCGTATTTTGCCGGTATGTGATCGGCAGCCGCTTTGGCAAGGTGCTGCGCGCCATTCGTGACGGGGAAAACCGAGTGCGCTTTATCGGCTATAACCCGGCTATCTATCAAATGGTCGTGTTTACGATTTCGGCGGGCATCGCAGGTGTTGCAGGTATGCTGTTTGTGCTCCATGTCGGCATTATCTCACCTTCGATGCTGGGTATCGTGCCGTCGATCGAGATGGTTCTCTGGGTAGCCATTGGCGGACGCGGGACGCTTGTCGGAGCGGCGCTAGGCGCCATTTTGATGAACTGGGCAAAAAGCGAGTTCAGCACGGCGTATCCGCAGGGCTGGCTTTTCTTCATGGGCTTGCTGTTTGTCGTCGTCGTTGTCTTCATGCCGAAAGGTGTGGCGGGTTTGGTTAGCCAATTGAAATTACGCAAAAAGAGGAGGGAGCCGAACCATGAAGGAGTCCGCAATCCTGCTGTGTGATGACGTGACGGTTGAGTTCGACGGCTTTAAGGCGGTGCAAGGGATGAACCTGAGGCTGGAGAAGGGTGAGCTTCGGTTTCTTATTGGTCCGAACGGAGCGGGCAAAACGACGATTCTGGATGTGATTTGCGGAAAAGTAAGGCCGACCGGGGGGCGCGTGACCTTCGGCAGGATCGATATAACGAAAAAGAAGGAGCATCAAATAGCGGAGCTGGGCATTGGACGCAAGTTCCAGGCGCCTTCCATTTTCCCGTCCATGACGGTGGCTGAGAATTTAGAGATTGCGATGCGACAGAAACGCAGCGTTTTTGCTACTCTTTTCGCCAAGATGGCGGAGGAGGAGCGTGCGAAAATCGATGCGCAGCTTACCATGATCGGCTTGCAAAAGAAAGCGGAATGGCGGGCAGGCGGTTTGTCGCACGGCGAGAAGCAGTGGCTGGAGATCGGCATGATGCTGCTGCAAGAGCCTGAAATATTGCTGCTGGATGAACCGGTCGCGGGGATGACGGATAAAGAAACGGATAAGACGGGCGAGCTGCTTCATCAGATTGCCCTCAAGCGTTCAATCGTTGTCGTGGAGCATGATATGGAGTTTGTTCGAAATTTTGCAAGCAAGGTCACGGTCATGCATGAAGGGAAATTGCTGAAGGAAGGTTCGATGGATGAGATTCAGCGGGATGACCGCGTAGCGGAAGTGTATTTGGGGAAAAGGCGGGATGCCGATGTTAGCCGTTCAACAGCTTGAAGCCGGTTATGGCGAAAGTATCATATTGCGGGATGTTTCTCTGAAGGTGAAGCAGGGGCAGGTAGTCTGCCTGCTGGGACGTAACGGCGTAGGCAAGACAACGCTGATGAAAAGCATTATGGGACTGCTGAAGGCGCGCGAAGGTTCTGTATCTTACAATGGCTCGGATTTGACCAAGAAGGCGCCTGGGCTGCGGGCAAAGAGCGGGATTGGCTATGTGCCGCAGGGACGCGAAATATTTGCGCAGCTCTCGGTTTATGAGAATTTGCTGCTTGGTCTAGAAGCCTCGCGGGTGAAGGTTTCTTCTGTGCCGGAGGAAGCGATTGCGAAATTTCCTGTGCTGCCGACCATGTATACGCGCCGGGGAGGCGATCTGAGCGGCGGACAGCAGCAGCAGCTTGCATTCGCAAGGGCGCTTGCTTCCAAGCCGGAGGTGCTGCTGCTGGATGAGCCTTGCGAAGGTATACAGCCCTCTATCGTAGACGATATACGCGATGTTATTCGTTCGATTAAAGCTGAAGGCAAGACCGCAATCCTGCTGGTGGAGCAGAGCCTTGATTTTGTGAAGAGCGTTGGCGATTATTTCTATGTGCTGGAGAAGGGTGCCATTGCGTGGGAGGGTGGCTTAGAGTCGCTTGACGATGAAGTGATCCGTAAATATTTGACCGTGTAGCAAAGCAGTTGTTGCTGATGCAAAAGCGCCCCTAAGAGAAGGCGCTTTTTTTTGCTGTACCGGTATTTAAATCGTTCTATTCGTTCTTGACCTGCTCCTCCTGCTGGAGGGAGTTGATCCGATCGATTAAATTCGTTTTAATTTGATCCAATTGCTTGAGCTGATGTTCAATGTCGGCTAATTTCTTGCGGTAAACCGGTAAAACCTCGGCGCAGAATGCCTCTTTGTTCTTGAGCACGCAGGTGAGGAATGCCGCGATTTGTTCCGTGGTTAAGCCGAGATTCAAATAGAACTTTATGGTGTCCACTGTCTCGGTTGTGAGCGGGGAGTAGTCGCGGTAGCCGTTAGGGAGACGCACGGAAGCGATCAAGCCTTTTTTCTCGTAATGACGCAAGGAACGGACGCTAACACCCGTCAAATGCGATAATTCACCGATTTTCATAGCAAGCCTCCGGATAAATGGAATGGTCTAGGATGAGTATAAACGCTGACATCAGTGTCAGGGTCAATATAACGGGAAATGTCTTAGATTTGGAATTCTATATCTTACGAGGTTTTCCTCCATCCATTATTTTTATATTCATTGGGTAAAACTGCAATTGCTTATTATTGTAAAAAGTGATATCATTTTTATATCATAATAATATAAATAACTGCAGGCGAAGGGGCGGAATGCAATGAACGAAAAGAAGGCTTGGTACGTAAGCGGGTATTTAGCGCTGTTATTTTCTTTGGCGGCGGCTGCCGGCGGCGCGTTTTTGATCATTTACGAGGCATCCAAAGACAGTGTGTCGCCGTTTGGGATCGGCGCGGGCATCTTTTTAGTGCTTTTAGCCGCAATCTGTATGTCCTCTCTTATGATCGTACAGCCTAATGAGGCGAAGGTTGTCACGTTTTTCGGAACGTATATGGGCTCCGTGCTTGAGAGCGGCCTTTGGATGGTGCTGCCGCTAACGAACAAAACGAACATTTCGCTGAAAGTTCGCAATTTTAACAGCCAAACGCTGAAGGTAAATGATGCCGAAGGGAATCCCATCGAAATTGGGGCGGTTGTTGTGTTTAAGGTCATGGATACGGCAAGAGCAAGCTATGATGTCGATAACTATGAGCGGTTTGTTGAAATACAGAGCGAGACAGCGGTCAGACATATTGCGGCGCAATATCCGTACGATACCTTTTCAGATGATGCGGCTGTATCGCTAAGGGGAAATGCGGATGAGGTAGCGGCCGAGCTTAACCGCGAGCTGCAGAACCGTCTAGCGGTTGCGGGGGTTAAGGTGCTTGAGACGCGTCTGACGCATTTGGCCTATGCGCAGGAAATTGCCAGTGCGATGCTTCAGCGACAGCAGGCGATTGCAATCGTGGCCGCGCGCTCGAAAATCGTGGAGGGCGCGGTTGGCATGGTGGATATGGCGCTTCGCCAGCTTGAAGAAAACGGGATCAGCCTAGACGATGAGCGCCGGGCGGCGATGGTGAACAATTTAATGGTATCGATCGTGTCCGATCGTGCCGCTACTCCTGTTATTAATACAGGAACGCTGTACGGCTAGAGGCTGATTAATATGGCAAAAGAAAAGAAAGCATTTCCGCTTCGATTGGATCCTGATCTTCATCGTGCGCTTGAACAATGGGCAGCAGATGAATTTCGGAGCGTCAATGGGCACATTGAATTTTTGCTGAGAGAAGCGCTGGGCAAGGCAGGCAGGCTGAAACGGCCTAACAAAGAACAGGAATAGCATTATTCCAATGGCGTAAATAGTTGCAGGCGGTTGTCGGCTTTAGTTGATGGCCGCTTTTTTGCTATTTAAGCGTTATGAATGGATTTGATGTAATAAAACCTAACATAACAATTGACAGACACGGACGTTTCGCACTATACTACGAATTAACGTTAGGTTTCATCACAAATGAATATTGGCTTTCACAAGCAGTTCACCGTGAGAGCAAAAAGCCGTCTAGGGTTCCGTTTGAACCGTTTGCCGCGCCTCGCAATGAGCGAGCGGGCCAATGCGTTTAAGGTCTGGTCCGAGAGATGGCGTATGGAACGCGGATGTCTTGCTGACTCCCGGGCTGTATAACACGGAAGGATAAAAGCCTGGGAGATTCTCTCCCGGGCTTTTCATATTTTAAAAAAACGTTGGGAGTGATCCTATGCTGGCCGCTGAATCGACAAACGGAACGATAAAAATTGAGGGATTACAGAAGGTATACGAGTCGAAAAAAAGCCGGTTTGAGGCGCTTCAGGGCATTGACCTGACCATCGGCCAAAATGAATTCCTTACAATCGTGGGGCCTTCCGGCTGCGGCAAGTCGACGCTGCTTCGCATGGTGGCAGGTCTGGATGAGCCTAGCGGCGGATCGCTCCAGGTAGACGGGGAGGATATTATCGGGCCGGGGGCTGACCGGGGCATGGTGTTTCAAGGCTATACGCTGTTTCCGTGGTTAACCGTACGCGAGAATATTGAATACGGGCTGAAGCTTAAGGGCGTGCCTATTTTGGAGCGCCGGAAAATTTCGAACTACTTTTTGAAAGTCATTCGGCTTGAATCCTTCGATAAAGCTTACCCGAAGCAGCTCTCGGGCGGCATGAAGCAAAGGGTTGCCATCGCGCGTGCACTGGCTAACCGGCCGAAGGTGCTCTTAATGGATGAGCCGTTCGGCGCGCTTGACGCACAGACGAAGCTGGAAATGCAGGAGATGCTGCTGGAGGTATGGGAGAAGGAAAAGACAACGGTTCTCTTCATTACGCATGATATTGACGAGGCAATTTTCTTATCGCAGCGGATTGTCGTTATGGGAGCGGGCCCTGGACGGATTTTGAAGGAATTCCGCGTAGAGCTTCCGGAAGGACGCACGCCGGAGGTTCGCGAGCATCCTGACTTTCTTTCCTTGAAACGGGAGCTGGCACAGCTTCTTAAGCACTAACGCCATACAGGCGATTTCTGCTTGGCGGAATCCTTAGCAATGAAATAGAGGAGGGATAATGATGATGAAACAACAACGTTTTCTAAGGGTGCTCGGCATCATTGTAATCGCCATGTTTTTTAGACATCCTGCAGCTCTTACCGGAGCGGCAGGATGTTTTCTGTTTAAAGGGCCAAAACGCTGAACGGGAAGCGAGGATGGAAATGAATCTTCGCCGCATGCAAGCATAAGGGAGAAATGGGGAATGCTGAAAAAGGATAATAAGGAAGCGGAAACGCGGAGGCTTAGTGAACGATTCGGCGGCCTTTTCAAAAAGAGATGGAACGTTTGGCTGGAACTGTAATCCGTGCATAAGAATTTGGGAGCGGATGAATACTATGGTCAGATTCAAAATCTCTTGAAGGAAGTTTCTTCTTCGTTATAAACAAGCTGCAAAAATCCAGTCGATTCAAAATCCTCTAGGAAAGCGGGGCAACAAGAAATGAAAGCAACTGGAATTGTACGTCGCATCGATGATCTCGGGCGTGTGGTGATTCCGAAGGAGATCCGCCGTACACTGCGTATTCGCGAGGGTGACCCTCTAGAAATATTTGTAGACCGTGATGGCGAAGTTATTTTGAAGAAATATTCTCCTATCGGCGAGCTTGGCGACTTTGCGAAAGAATATGCAGAGTCCCTATTTGAGGGCACGAACCACATTACATTGATCACGGACCGGGATACCATAATCGCTGTCGCAGGTGCCTCTAAGAAAGAACTGTTGGATAAACAAGTGGGCTCCGTGCTGGAGAGCTGCATGGAAAACCGCAAAACGCAGGCCGAACCAAACGGCGGGGCTTTCGAGATCGTGAAGGACACGCAGGAAACGTACAGCTCCTTCGTTATTGCGCCGATCATCGCGGGCGGCGATCCTATCGGTACGGTCGTACTGCTTAGCAAGGACGAATCCGTGAAAATGGCGAATATGGAAACGAAAATGGCGGAGACGGCTGCGGGCTTTTTGGCTAAGCAGATGGAGCAGTAGAAGAGCGTTATGCGCTGGCAATGCTTGAAAAAAGCTAGACAGAGGCTTGAAAAAGAATGAAAAAGCATGAAAAAGCATGAAAAAGCATGAAAAAGCATGAAAAAGGAAAATGACAGCTTCTTTGGTCGAGAGAAATCTCGATTGGGGAAGCTTTTTCAACGTTTGCGATTGTGAGGTATAATAGATACCAATATCAATCAAGGGATAGGCAGGAGTGTGGGGAATGAACCGTGAGCCGGGGGAAAGAGGCCATTCAGCGGAGACGGTGAAAACGGTGGATTCGCCTGCCGAGAGCCGTGTTCGGGTTGCGCGCAGCTCGAAGCGGCTGATGACAAACGGCGTCGTGTTAATGGCAGGCGCGGCATTATTATCTAAGCTTATCGGCGTTTTTCAAAAAATCCCGCTGCAAAACCTGGCGGGAGACCGCGTGTTTGGCATATACAATGCGGTATATCCGTTCTATCAGCTGGCGGCCGTGCTCGCAACCGCAGGCCTGCCAACGGCCGTATCGCTGCTCATTGCCGAAAGGCTGCGCAAGGGAGATGATCCGGAGGGCGTAAGGCGGACCTTATACGCAGCGCTGCTGCTGCTTGGCATAACGGGCATTGCGGCTTTTGGCTTCATGTGGTCCGGGGCGGACCGGGCAGCCGGATGGATCGGTGATTCCGAGACTGCGGGCGCCATACGCTCCGTGTCGTTCGCGCTGTTATTGGCCCCGTTTGTTGCCGCGCTAAGAGGCTATACGCAGGGGCTTGGAAGAATGGGTTTATCGGCTGCATCGCAGGTTGCGGAGCAAATGATCCGCGTGGCCGTCATGCTCTTTGTTCTTGCTCTGGGCTGGTCTGCCGGCTGGGGGGAATCTACGGTTGCGGCCGGCGTCATGAGCGGATCGGCCTTCGGCGCATGCGCGTCCCTTGCGGTTCTTGCCTTTTATTTATGGCGGGGGCGCAGAAGAGGACGGCTTTCATCTAAGGCAGGCATGCTGCGGGCAGAGTTGAAAAAGCTTGCGGCGATTGCGCTGCCTGTTGCCCTTGGGGCGGTGGTGGTTCCCGTTCTTGGCGTTGTGGATGCTTTTATGGTTCCGAGGCTATTGCAGGCCGGGGGTGCGTCGGAAGGCGGTTCTTTGGCATTATTCGGAATATACAGCCGGGCACAGCCGCTGGTGCAGCTGGTTGTCATGGTTGCCGGCGCCGCGGCGGCTGCGCTCGTCCCGGGCTTGGCTCTCGCAAGAATGCGGGGAGCATACGGGCAGCTGCGGGTGCAGCTTGCATTTGTCGAAAGAGCGGCGTGGGCGATCGGTGCGGCGGCCGCTATTGGCCTAGCTATGCTGGCCGGGCCGCTTAATATTATGCTTTACCAGGATTCGGCGGGTACCTATGCTTTTGCGCTCGTTGGCTGCACGGCGCTTGCGGGCAGCGTGAATGCCATAACGGCGCCAGTGCTCCAAGGGCTTGGCGCGGTGCGAATTCCCGCCCTGCTGCTGCTTGCAGCGGCGCTGCTAAAAGGTGTATTAAATGCCGTTCTGGTGCCTTTATACGGCATTGAAGGCGCGGCAATCGCGGGTATTACGGCCTTAACGGCGGCTGCGTTGCTCGGAACGATCGCGGTCCGCTATAAAGCGGCCGAAGCGGGAGCATCGCTCGCCGGCAGCTGGAAAGAGCGGCGGAGCGCGGGGGTGAAAAGACGCCGGCCGCTGCTCAGTAACGCGGCCGCAGGCACGGGCCTTGCGCTCGCGGTCATGGCCGCGGCGCTTGCTGTCGCCGAGCGGGCGCTGGGCGCAGCGCTGGGCGGGCTGCCGCCTCGGGCGGCAGCAGCTGCGCTTGCGCTGACGTGCGTAGCCGTCGGCGCTTGCGCCTTCGGCGCCGCGGCATTGCGCGGCGGCGCTTTAAGCGCGCGCGAATTGCGCGCGTTGCCGGGCGGCGGCGTGCTTGCCGCCCGGCTGCAGCGCTGGCGGATTATGCCGCGGGCGCGGGATGAGGGCTAGCCCTGCAGAGGACGTTGCGGGGCGCCGTTATATAAAGTAATATTTGTCATGATGAAATGAAACGTATCGCATGTACAGAAAATAATCGTCATTCGGCGCTCGGCATCCTATTTTTGCGATGGGCCGGCTCCAAGCGGCTTCGACTCCGACATGACCATCAAACCTATCATTCCAAGGAGGCTAAAGAAGGATGGCAACCCCACACCTTACCGTTGTCGGGCTCGGCTCAGGCGATCCGGATCAATTGACGCTGGGCGTATGGCGCAGACTGCAGGCGGCAGAGCGCGTTTTTGTTCGCACTGCGCAGCATCCCGCCCTATCTTTGCTGAATGAAAACAGCATTGCCTATACGTCATTCGACGCGTTATACGAACAGCATGATTCATTCCCTGATGTGTACAAGGCCATTGCGGATACATTGGTCGCCGAAGCCAAAAGCATGACTGCCGGCGAGAGCACGGCTATCGTTTACGCGGTGCCCGGCCACCCGATGGTAGCCGAGCGCACGGTTCAGCTGCTGCGCGAGCAGTGCCCGGAAGCGGGCATTTCGCTGCAAATTATCGGGGGCGAGAGCTTTCTGGATCAAGCGTTCGTCAGTCTTGGCATTGATCCCATTGAAGGTTTTGCGCTGCTTGATGCCGCGGAGCTGCAGCCTTCTCTCTTGCAGCCGCAGTTACATACGCTAATCGGCCAAGTATACGATACTTACACGGCATCCGATGTGAAGCTCGCGTTGATGGAGCGATATCCCGACGATTACGAAGTAGTTGTCGGACATGCACTGGGCGTGGAATCCGAGCAGCAGATCCTTCGCGTACCGCTTTATGAGCTTGACCGTACGCCGGGTTACGGCAACCTGTCGCTCATTTGGGTACCGCGCTCGGACGACGCGGCGCTTCGCAATCGCTCCTTCGAGCGTTTGCATGAGATTGTATCCATCCTCCGCAGTCCCGAGGGCTGCCCATGGGATCGTGAGCAGACGCATCAATCGATTCGCAAAAATTTTATCGAGGAGCTGTATGAAGCGCTCGAAGCGATCGACAACGATGATCCCGACGGCATGCAGGAAGAATTTGGGGATGTTATCCTTCAAGTGATGCTTCACAGCCAAATGGAAGAAGAGACAGGCGCATTTTCGGTCTATGATGTGTTACAATCACTTAACGAGAAGCTTATTTTCCGCCATCCGCATGTATTTGGAGAGCTGGGCGCCAGCAATTCACAAGAGGCGCTGGTCAATTGGGAACAAATGAAGGCCGAGGAGAAACGGATGAAAGGGACTGATGTGAGCCGCACATCGGTGCTTGACGGTATTCCGCCTGATCTGCCAGCCCTGATGAAAGCTTATAAACTTCAGAAAAAAGCAGCCAAGGTAGGTTTTGATTGGGACGAGCTTGATCCGGTGCTTAACAAGATTGAAGAGGAGCTCGCAGAGCTTCGCGAAGCAATTGCTTCACAGTCCGAGGAGGAGCAGGCCTCCGAGCTTGGCGATTTGCTGTTTGCGGTTGTCAATGCCTCTCGCTTCATCCATGCCGATCCGGAAGAGGCGCTTTCGCGTACGAACAAAAAATTTCGCAATAGATTTGCGTATATTGAGGAGCAGCTTCGTATAAGCGGCAAGCAATTTGACCAGACTGATTTAACAGAAATGGATCGTTGGTGGGAAGAGGCTAAGCGTCAATAATTGTTTTCATTTCGTCATGAATCGCCTTTATTCCGCACCAATCGCAAAAAAATTTCAAATAGCGGCAGGATTTAATTGCTAGTAGGCAGAATAAGTATTCTTCGTGAGAGTAAGAATTTGAAGCAACGGCGGCGCTTTCGGCGTCGACCACAAATAACGGTAAACAATTAGGAGGATTTTATAATGAACAAAACAGACTTGATCAACAACATTGCAGAAAAAAGCGGTTTGACTAAACGTGACGTAGAAGCAGTACTTAACGGCTTCTTGGGCGAAGTAACAGATGCACTTGCAGGCGGCGACAAAGTACAATTGATCGGCTTCGGTACTTTCGAAACTCGCAAACGTGCTGGACGCACGGGCCGCAACCCGCAAACAGGCGCTCCAATCGAAATCTCGGAAGCAAAAGTTCCTGCATTCAAAGCAGGCAACAAGTTGAAAGAAGCTATCCAATAATTTATGCGATTAGATAAATTTCTTAAGGTATCCCGGCTGATCAAACGCCGTACCGTTGCGAAGGATGTTTCCGAGCAAGGACGCGTATGGATCAACGGCCGCGAAGCGAAAGCCAGCAGCGCCGTCAAAGTCGGTGATGAGCTCCAAATCCAATACGGTCAAAAAATCGTAACCGTACGCGTTGAGCGAATTGCGGAGACGACCCGTAAGGATGAAGCCGGAGAGCTGTATACCTTGGTGAAAGAAGAACAACGCCAGCGCGAGAATACGCTCGACTGGGAAAAATAGCAATGACAACGAGGCTGCTTACAAGCATAAAAACTTGTAGGCGGCCTTTTTGCATGGCATCAGGCCAGTAAACATCTTTTTTGAATTCCACTGTTTCATTATCATGAATTTGGTTTATTTATTCGGAGGATTAAGCTATGAACTATCTGCAGCTCTCCGTTCCCGATTATCGGCGGAAGGGTTTTTCTTTGCTCAAGCATGCGGTTGCTCTCTTCTTTAAAAACGCTCTGCCTATTCTGTTCATCGTAGCCATAATGGCTGTTCCGGTCGAGATCATCAAAAATTACTATTTTTATGAACCGTCGGACAGTGATATCTTTTTATCGGGCAGCCGGATGGATAACCTGGTTTATTTATTGTTTCTGAGCGCTATAACGCCAATGGTCATTCACTTTGTTCTTGGCCGGATGTCGGGAGAAAGTGCCGGTATCAGAGCATCCCTTCTTTGGGGTTTGCGCAAATGGCCGCGTATGCTCGTGTACAGCTTTTTGAATGGCGCCGTGATTGCCGCCGGAATTGTCATGTTTGTAGTTCCAGGCTTGTTGTTCGCGGTTTGGCTCATGCTCCTGCCGGTCGTTGTTTCGGTTATGGATACGTCAAGGATCAATCCGCTGACGGTATGCCGGGAGCTGGCGCGCAGGCGTTACTTTAAATTCGTTTTGTATGCGCTAGGAGGTTACGCTGCGTTTGCAGTGCTTTTTGCCATTCTGATTGCGTTATTCTATTTCCTTGCGAATGAATCCTGGATAACGGCAGCGCTGTTTGATATATGCTTTGATTGGCTCATTCAGCTGATTTCGATCATGCTGCTATTAGTTTTTCTACAGGTGAAGACGGAAATGAAAGAGCGGTCCCTGGAACCTATTGATTAAGCAGAATAGTTCTAAATCTCGTCCCCGCCCCATAAGCTAGTCTTAAAATATAAGGCAGGAGAAGCTTCTCGCTTATCGCCCCTTATATTAATAGCGAAACGTATGCTGCGCCGCCGCAGGCCGGCGATAGCCGTTGCGCCTAGACATGTTAACGAAGCGGAGGACGAGTCTATGGTTGACCAAGGCAAGGAGCAGAAGCGCCAGGAAGTCAAAATGCTAAATCGAAAGCTGCTGGAGCTTACCGGAGTCGTGAACGTGGAGAGCTTCGACAGCGAGGAGTTTCTACTCGAGACAGAGCTTGGCTACCTGGCGGTAAAGGGCCAAAATTTGCATATGAAGCATCTTAGCCTTGAACAAGGAATGGTCGCAATTGAGGGGCTTGTCCATTCGCTCGCCTATATGGACGGCAATAATACCTCATCAAAATCAAAAGGGCTGTTCGGGAAGCTGTTTAAGTGACGCTCAGCATGCAGTGGTTAACGATGGCAGTCATGCTGCTGTCGGGCCTCGGCATGGGAACGGTATTCGACGGCTATCGGGTCGTGACGAATGAGCTCAAGTTCCCGCGCTGGTGGCTTCCCGTGCTTGACGTCATCTACTGGATGGCGGCGGCGCTAGTCATCTTTCGGGTGTTGTACGCCAGCAACAACGGCGAGGTGCGGGCGTACGTTTTTATCGGACTGGCTATTGGCATCGTAATCTATTATTTTTTGTTTAGCAGAATGGTCATCGCAGCCGTAAAATGGCTGATTGGAGCGGTGAGAAAGCTAATTTCCTTCGTACTCCGATGCTTGGACATTCTGATCGTGAAGCCTTTGCTTTTACTCTACAAAATGGTTCTAGTTATTTTTGCATTTGGGTCCGCGCTCACTATTTTCATATTAAAAATTGTGATACAATTAGTGCGTCCATTTTGGAAATTGTTTGTTTGGATGGTAAGACCAATAACTCGCCCGCTTGGGCGCTGGTTATCTCATTATCTATCCAAATGGCAAGCGGCCGAGAGGTTCAGCAAAATGGGACAACTAATTGCTCGATTGTGGAGCAAATGGTTTAGGAGGTAACACCGCTCATGGCAGCAGCAGTTGATAATAAGGGGCCAGGGAATGCTGGCACAAAACGCCGGTTTAAACTTTGGATGATGTTCATCGTGCTATTTATGGGTTGGGCGGCGTATACGATCTTCGGCCAAATGCAGCAGAAGGATGCTACCGGCGTAAAGCTAACTACAATCCAAGGGCAGATTGATGCTTCTTCCAAAGAAACCGAAGAGCTCAAACGTCAAATTGAACGGTTAAACGACCCAGAATATATCGAACAGCTAGCAACGAAAGAGCAGGGCATGGTTAAGAAGGGCGCGCAACAGATTTTCAGTGATTAAATAGGGCTTCAAATCGGGTGAACGTCTGTTGACCTTACTTGAACGGTTCGGTTATAATCACGTTAATAGCGTTTTCGCAAAACTTTTAGCATATGCTTATGAATTCAGTTTTGCTTCGCATAACTTTTAGGGAGGAACATTTTATTTTATGGCAATTGAAGTGGGCGCTAAGTTAGAAGGAAAAGTGACAGGCATTACGCATTTTGGGGCATTTGTCGACTTGTCGGGAGGTGTCACGGGTCTTGTTCACATTTCGGAAATTGCTGATAATTACGTCAAAGACGTGAAGGATCACCTGAAAATCGACGATGTCGTGAAAGTAAAAGTGATCAACGTGGACAAAGACGGAAAGATCGGGCTTTCCATTAAGCAAGCCATTGACCGGCCAGAAGGCCAACCAGCGCCACAACAACGCGAGCGTCATAGCGGAGGCGGCGGTGGAAGCACTGGCGGTAGTGGTGGTGGTGGCGAACGTTTCAACCGCGGTGGCGGCGGCGGTGGCGGCGGACGTCCCTTCAACAAGCAATCGTCTGGCAGACCGGCATACGGTAAACCGTCATTCGAGGATAAAGTGTCACGGTTCCTGAAAGACAGCGAAGAGCGCATCTCCTCTTTGAAGAAGAATACGGAGGGCAAACGCGGCGGACGCGGTGCCAAGCGGGTATAAGCTGGATTGTCATAAACCTATACATGGAGCAGAACCTAACCGGTTCTGCTTTTTTTGCGTTCTGCGGTATGGCTGTGGGTAAATATTTTAGAAAGCGCTTACCAAATGCTGTCGAAGCAGGACGTAAAGTCTGTATATACAGGAGAATGACTGCATTTGCGAGGTTTTGGCACGGTCGTTGTCGTTTATAAGCTTTGCTTTTTTGGAAAAAAAATACTTTTCTCTCATCCTCCTTCATTCCCGACACGTTACAACGTAGATTCGCCATCATATGAAAAAAATTCAGCACACAATTTGTTGTCGGCTATATGCGCTGCGCTTGTGCTGGAGGCACGTCAAACCTATACGGGGCATAAGTTTGACGGCATACTGACAAAGGTGAAAGCGCCATTTATTTTTGTCGGAAAAAATTTTTGAGCGTGTTACGTTAACTGACAAACTTCATGCGGACAACCTCCTATAATGAAAAACACATTACATTCGGAAATGGTGGTGTCTGCTCATGGAAAAGGAGAACACGGTTGTGCTTCCCGGTATTAAACGGACTGGATTGGCTCAGACGATGATGCAGAAAGGGCGGGAATGGGCGGCAGCGCGCCGGTTCATTCAGGTCATTTTGGCCAAAAAGTGGACATTTTTACTAGTAGGTGTAGCTTTCTTATTAGGAAGGGCGGTTATCCTTGAATCGCTAATGCCGTTTGCCATTGCTTATTTTGCCGTTATTTACTTTATGAGAAGGGATATATATCCTTGGGTGGCCGTATCCCTGGTAGCAGGCAGCTGGCTTGCGGCTGACCCGGCACCCATGTGGATCGCCATGGAGATTGCGGTGCTGTTCCTGTTCCTGAAGGGACTGGAGGCATACGAGAGGGCAGAGCTGTCGTCGGCGCCGATTCTGGTATTTGCGTCAACGCTGCTCGTACAGATGTTTAGCGTGTTTATCGGGGACGAGCTAAGCTGGTACAATTTCATGCTCGTTGTGGTGGAGGCCGCGCTCGGATTTGTGCTTACTTTGGTTTTCATTCAAGCGATTCCCGTGCTTACGATGACCAAAAAATCCGCGTCGCTCAAAAACGAAGAGATTATATGTTTGATGATCTTGCTCGCTTCTGTCATGACAGGGGCAGTCGGCTGGGTGTTCTATGGGCTCTCGGCTGAACATGTGATGTCTCGTTATATGCTGCTGCTCTTTGCGCTAGCAGGCGGCGCACCGTTAGGCGCTTCGGTCGGTGTTGTTGCAGGACTCATTCTAAGCTTGGCTGACTTTGGTGCAGTCGTTCAAATGAGCTTACTCGCTTTTGCGGGATTGCTCGCTGGCTTGCTGCGTGACGGCGGCAAAATGGCAGCGGCATTCGGAATGTTGCTTGGGACATCGATTTTATCCATATATGTAGGGAGCCAGGCCGATGTTATGAGCTCGACTTGGGAATCGGTAGCGGCCGCGACGCTGCTTATGCTGACACCGCGCAGCATGATTCGTACGATCTCCCGGTACGTGCCAGGAACGAATGAGCATGCGAAGTCGCAGCATGACTATGCGAAGAGAGTCCGGGAGGTGACGGCGGATCGCGTATCCCAATATTCGGAGGTGTTTCAACAGCTGTCCCGCAGCTTCGGGCAGCTCAATAACAGTGTAACGACCATAAATAAGGAGGAAGAGATCAGTCACTTTATGAATGCGGTTGCTGAGCGCAGCTGTTCCAGCTGCCATAGGCAAAACGCTTGCTGGGAGGACAAGTTCTTTCATACGTACAAAATGATGACGGATATGATGACGGTCGTGGAGGAGAAACGTGTTCCGTCTGGCAAGGAAATACCGAAGGCCTGGTCAGCGCATTGCGTCAAATCGTCGCAGGTGCTTGTAGACATGAGCCAGCAATACGAGCTATACCAAAATAATATGCACTGGAAGAAACAAATATACGACTCTCGCCAACTTGTGGCGGATCAACTGCAAGGCGTATCGCAGGTCATGGAGGATTTGGCAAAAGAAATTAAACGGGAGGGGCAGACGCTGCATTTACAAGAGGAGCAAATCCGAGAGGCGGTGGAAGGACTGGGGTTATCCGTACAGGGTATTGATATTGTGAGCTTAGAGGAGGGGAATGTGGATATAGAGGTATATCATTCGTTTGGACAAGGCTACGACGAATGCCGGAAAATTATTGCGCCGCTGTTAAGCGATATCTTGGGTGAGCATATCGCGGTAAAATCCGAGTTTCCTCCAACGAGAAGCGGGGAGCCGACGCTGGTAGCTTTTGGCTCGGCGAAGCAATATGGAGTAGAGACCGGAATTGCGGGCGCCGCCAAGGGAGGAGATCTGCTGTCAGGGGACAGCTTTAGCATGGTTGAGCTTGGAAACGGAAAGTTTGCGGTCGCAATCAGCGACGGCATGGGGAATGGCGAGCGCGCGCGGCAGGAAAGCAGTGCGGCGTTATCGATTCTCCAGCAATTGCTTCAATCCGGCATGGATGAGAAGCTGGCAGTGAAATCAGTAAATTCCGTGCTCTTATTGCGTTCATCCGATGAAGTATTTGCTACCGTCGATTTAGCGATCGTGGATTTGTACACGGCGCAAACGACGTTTATGAAGATAGGCTCTACCCCAAGCTTTATTAAACGAGGAAATGAGGTTATTCCAATTACTGCCAATAACTTGCCTATCGGCATTCTTCAGGATATCGACGTCGACTTTGTATCTATGCAAATGCAATCGGGCGACACCCTTGTCATGATGAGCGACGGCATTTACGATGCGCCAGGGCTTGCGGTTAATAAGGAGCTCTGGATGAAGCGTATTATTAATGAGTTGGAGACGGAAGATCCTCAGGAAATGGCGGACGCGCTGCTTGAGAAGGTGGTACGCCACCATAATGGAGAAATTATTGACGATATGACGGTGGTTGTTGCGCGGATTGATAAGCATTTGCCGGAGTGGGCTTCGTTCCGCTTCCCTGGGGTGACACGTATGGAGCGTCCAAGGACGGTGAGCTGATACTATTTTTAAAGCCATGCAGAATGAACGTCAGAACGGTGAGCTGGCGTTTTATTCAATCGCTTGGAGGATAGGCTGTAGCCCTTTTGTCTGTCGGCTGAGTTGCAGCTGGCGGTCATGGGGCTTCTTTTTTGATTATAAGCACAAAAAATTTCTATTTATTTCTAATTAACCCACTATGGAGGATGTGAAACGGCTCGGTAAATTTTAAAGCGTACATAATGCTAGAGCAGAAAATGATATAAGAATGTTGTTCTTACATAACGCAGGTACCGGATAGATGAAAGCAGGCATAACGGTGATTATGTATCTTTTTTGCTAGACTAGCTGTTTAACCCTCTTAAAAAAGGCAAAGCTAATAGGAAGGCTGGGGGCGAAGCCTATGCTTACGAAGCAGTGTTTGTTACACAAACACAAAGCCTATGCTTACGAAGCAGTGTTTGTTACACAAACACAAAGCCTATGCTTACGAAGCAGTGTTTGTTACACAAACACTTGAGGAGGGTAAACGATTATGAAACAAATATTGTTGATTACGGATGGCTGCTCCAATGTCGGGCTCAGTCCGGTGGTTGCTGCCGCGCATGCGCAGTCGGATGGCATTTCGGTTAATGTGGTTGGCGTATTGGACCATGGCGACGTAGGAGAGCTGGGCGCTGCGGAAATCGATGAAATTGCGCGTGCGGGCGGCGGGTTAAGCAGGATGGTCAATATGCGCCAGCTGTCGCAGACCGTACAGATGATGACGCGCAAGACTGTCGTGCAGACAATTCAGCTGGCCGTGCAGAAGGAGCTGAAGCATGTCCTTGGAAATGGATCGATTGAGGCGCTGCCGCCGGAGAAGCGCGGCGATGTGGTGCGCGTGATTGATGAGCTGGGGGAAACGTCGAGCCTGCAGGTAGCGCTGCTCATTGATGCGAGCGCCAGCATGAAGCCGAAGCTTGCGGCGGTGGAGGAAGCTATACGTGATTTGATGCTCAGCCTTCAAGCCAGGCAAGGGAAAAGCGAGATTTCGGTCTTTCATTTTCCGGGCTCGAGGCATGGCGATGATTGCGTGATGGATTTGGACTGGACGAGTCATCTGAACGGCGTGCATGCCATTTTCCCGAAACTGCAAATGGGTGGAACGACACCAACCGGCCCTGCGATAATGCAGATTGTTGATTTTTATCGCAAGGGCGCTTATGGTAGACAGAGCAGAGACGAAACGGATGGGATGATGAGTGACTACGTCGTTTAAGGTTGATCTTCGCCGGGGCATGGTAGTGACCGGAAAGTGGAGGCAAGGGCGGTACCGGGTGGAGAGGTTGCTTGGAGAAGGCGCAAACGGTAAAGTATATCTCGTACAGCGCGACCGCAACTGGTATGCGATGAAGCTTGGAATGGATGCGCTTGATCTTCAATCCGAAATCAATGTATTGCAGTCTATCGCGAAGCAGAAGCAGCGCGTGCAAGAGTCCTATCTCTTTGACGTGGATGATTTGTTTGGCCCGGACGGGAAGGAATATCCTTTTTATGTTATGCGCTATGTGCTTGGTGCCAAGGTGAATGAGTACTTGAAGCAGCAGGGAACGGAATGGTTTCCGCTGGTAGGCTTGAATCTGCTGGGCAAGCTGGACAAGCTGCATCAAGCAGGCTGGGTATTTGGCGATTTGAAGGTTGAGAATGTGCTGGTAGCCGACTATGGGCATGTTGAGCTTGTTGATTATGGCGGGGTGACAGCGGTGGGCAAGAGCATTCGCCAATTCACTGAAATCTATGATCGCGGCTACTGGAACGAAGGCTCGCGGTCGGCCGATCCGAGATACGATCTTTTTTCCTTTGCCATGCTCTGCATACAGCTGCATGAACCAAAGCGCCTGCATCAGCTCATAGCGGAGCTTTTGCCGCAAAACCGGTCTGCAATCGAGCTTATGCAATTAGCCGAATCGAGTCCGGCTTTAAAGCCGGTTTCAAGCTGGCTGCGGAAGGCTTTTGCCGGGCAATTTACGGATGCAGGCGATGCGGCTGCGGCATGGCGATTATTAATGCATCGGCGAGATACGCACAGAGCCTCTTCGACGCCAAAGTGGCTGAAGGGTCTCGCGGTTGCGTCTGCCGTATTGCTCGGAACATCGGCATATTGGCTGCTGCGTAATGTGCTGTAGCAGCAGGGGCAGGGAACGGGAAATGAAGGTGAGGAACTACCTATGAATCTGCGAAACGAACTTGGGAAGGCGGCCGTGGAGCGCAGGCTTTGGTCTGCCGGCGACTGTATCGTAGTGGCGGTATCCGGCGGACCGGATTCAATGGCGCTTTTACATATGCTCTCTGTTTTATCGAAGGAAAACCGTTTAACTATTATAGCGGCTCATGTGAACCACGGGTTCCGGGTAGAGGAATCCGCGCATGAGCTGATGGTCGTTCGGGCTTACGCGGAGCAGCTTAGGGTGATTTGCGAGACGGTCACGCTCGACATGCCGGCCTATATAGAGGAGACGCGCATGAACGGTCAGGCTGCTTCCCGCGAGAAGCGTTACGCTTTTCTGCATGAAGTTGCGGCGCGCTACGGCGCCTCGAAGATTGCGCTTGCCCATCACGCGGACGACCAAGCCGAAACGGTCCTTATGCGTTTGATCCGTGGAACGGGCTTAACCGGGCTCGCTGGAATGCTTAGCAAAAGAAGAGAAAAAAACGTGGAACTTATTCGCCCGCTGCTTCGTATGAACAAGTCAGACCTTCTGCGTTACTGCGAGGACTATCATATTCCTTATTGCACGGACAGCAGCAACAAGGAACGCCATTATTTCCGAAATATTATTCGGCTAGATATTTTACCGTATCTGTCCAAGCATAATCCGCAGCTGTCCCAATCGCTTCAACGGCTTGCCGAAGTAGCGGGGGCGGAGGACGAGTGGATGGAGAAACAAACCGAAGCGTTATTTGCGCAGCTCGTTACGTTATCCCCCAATGAATGCGCGATTAGCTGCAACGATTTGCACGGTCTCCACGTCGCTTTACAAAGGAGATTGATTAAACTAATATTAAGTTATCTTTCTAAGGAAACGGAAAAGATATCCTTCGAGCAGATTGAGACGATGAGGCTTGCCGCTTCCGCTCATGCCCCTGCAACCTGGCGAATCGATGCCGGAGCGGGCATTCGCTGTGCTCGAGAATACGATAGGATGCGATGGATCAGCGAGACGCAGCTTGCGTCAAGCGAGAGGGGCGCCTATATGTACGAGGTAGGCATGGGGACAACCGGTCTTGTGGTGGAGCCATGCGGGTGGACATTCGAGATTGTCCGTACTTCGGCTTTAGAGGGCCGCAAACCGATGTCGCGCTACGAGGCCATCTTCGATGCTTCGGAGTTATCGTATCCGCTTGTCGTTCGAAATCGGCGGCCGGGGGACAGAATTCAGGTTTTAGGATTAAATGGTTCAAAAAAAGTGCAAGATATGTTCGTTGATGAGAAAATTGCGCCGCTGAAGCGGGAGCTTTATCCTTTACTGTTCGATGCAGCGGGGAGATTGCTCTGGATTCCGGGCATCCGCAGGTCAAGTCATGCTCTTACGGAGACGCACACCAAAGACGTGTTGTTCATAAGGGCCGGCAACGAATAAGAAGCACTGGTACACTCATAAACATAGTTAAGGCGTAGGGGGATTTCTACTTTGCAGAACGATATTCAAGAAGTATTGTACGACGCGCAGCAAATTGGTGAGAAGGTAAAAGAGCTTGGCGCAACGCTGAGCAGAGATTTTGGCGGGCGTAATCCGCTCGTTATTTGTGTTTTGAAAGGCGCGTTTATTTTTATGGCCGATTTGGTCAAGGAAATAACAGTACCGCTTGAAATTGATTTTATGGCCGTGTCCAGCTACGGGCAATCCACGAAGTCATCCGGCGTTGTAAAAATCATCAAAGATCTAGATGTTTCGGTCGAAGGCCGCGATGTTCTAATCGTCGAGGATATTATCGACAGCGGGCTAACGCTCAGCTATTTAATTGATGTTCTAGAACGTCGAAATGCGAAGTCGGTTACAGTTGTGACCTTGTTCGATAAACCGGGGCGCCGCACAGTTGATCTGGAAGCGGATTACAAAGGCTTTACGCTGCCGGACGAGTTTGTTGTCGGTTATGGACTGGATTTTGCGGAGAAATACCGTAATTTGCCTTATATTGGCATTTTGAAACCGCAGGTCTATGAAAAATAGCAGCGATTCACCCGTACATGCCCTTCTCCGTATGCCTCTATTGTTATGGAAAGTCATGATATGGTAAAATATTTTAAGCGTCTGAGAGGAGGTTGGGGATGAATCGGATCATCCGTAATACTGGTTTTTATTTAATTATCTTTTTGGTGACCGTTGGGATTTTTCAATTTATCAGCAGCCAAAATGACACGACAGTTGGATTGCGATATGACGAGCTTCGCGCTGCGGTTGAATCAGGCAATGTTAAAGAACTGAGTGTTAAGTATGAGAACCAAACTTATTTTGTTTCTGGTAAATATAATACAAAGCCTGCAGGCGCAGAAAGCGATCAATTCGTATCGAGGGTCAGCGTCAAAGCAGAGGAGAAGATCCTCGCTTGGCAGGAGCAGTTTGGCTTTAAGCTAGAGAGCAAGGAAATGGATCAGCCGAGCATTTGGCTTACATTCCTCACCTCCATTATTCCGTTTGTCATCATTTTTGTCCTGTTCTTCTTCTTAATGAATCAAGCGCAGGGCGGCGGCGGCAAAGTCATGAACTTTGGCAAGAGCAAAGCGCGGCTTTACGATAATGAGAAGAAACGGATTACGTTCGAGGATGTTGCAGGCGCCGACGAGGAGAAGCAAGAACTCGTTGAGGTTGTCGACTTCTTGAAGGATCCGCGGAAGTTCAATTTAGTTGGCGCACGTATTCCGAAGGGCGTATTGCTTGTCGGTCCTCCGGGTACAGGTAAAACTTTGCTTGCCCGTGCGGTAGCAGGGGAAGCTGGCGTACCATTCTTTAGTATCTCCGGTTCTGATTTCGTAGAGATGTTCGTCGGTGTCGGCGCATCCCGCGTACGCGATCTATTCGAGAATGCGAAGAAAAATGCTCCATGTATCATTTTTATCGATGAGATTGATGCGGTAGGCCGTCAGCGCGGCGCCGGTCTTGGCGGCGGACATGACGAACGTGAACAAACGCTCAATCAGCTGCTTGTTGAAATGGATGGATTCGGCGCTAACGAAGGCATTATTATCGTTGCGGCAACAAACCGTCCGGACATTCTTGATCCAGCCCTTCTCCGTCCAGGCCGTTTTGACCGTCAAATCACGGTTGATCGTCCAGATGTGAAAGGCCGCGAAGCTGTATTGAAAGTACATGCTCGCAATAAGCCGCTTGCTAAGGACGTTAAGCTTGAAGTTATTGCGAAACGTACGACTGGCTTCAGCGGTGCAGACCTTGAAAACTTACTA
This sequence comes from Paenibacillus sp. LPE1-1-1.1, assembly GCF_040676435.1. Lineage (NCBI taxonomy): Bacteria > Bacillati > Bacillota > Bacilli > Caryophanales > Paenibacillaceae > Paenibacillus > Paenibacillus sp. LPE1-1-1.1. The sequence goes on along the minus strand of NZ_JBEGHY010000048.1, from coordinate 23,912 downwards.
AATGAAGCAGCGCTTCTGGCTGCCCGTCGCAATAAGAAAGATATCGCTATGGTTGAGGTAGATGATGCCATTGACCGGATCATTGTCGGGACGGAGAAGAAAAGCCGTGTCGTTAGTGATCGCGAGAAACGGATCGTCGCTTACCATGAGGCGGGACATACCATTGCAGGCTACTTCTTGGAGCATGCGGATATGGTTCATAAAGTTACGATTATTCCGCGCGGTCGTGCCGGCGGATACGTCATCATGCTTCCGAAGGAAGATCGCATGCTTGTAACCAAGCAGGAGCTTCTTGATAAGATTACCGGCTTGCTTGCAGGCCGTGTTGCGGAAGAGCTGTTTATTGGGGAGATCGGAACAGGCGCTTACAGCGACTTTAAGCAAGCGACCAGCATCGTGCGTGCTATGATTATGGAATACGGGATGAGCGACAAGCTTGGACCAATGCAATTTGGCAGTTCGCAAGGGCAAGTATTCCTAGGCCGCGATATCGGTCATGAACAGAACTATTCGGATGCGATTGCTTACGAGATCGATCAAGAAATGCAATCTATCATAACGGGCTGCTACGATCGTGCGAAGAAGCTATTGTCAGAGAAGAGCAAGGAAATGCATTTGATTGCTCAAACGCTGCTTAGCGAGGAAACGCTTGAACTCGAGCAAATCAAACGACTAGTTGAAACGGGTTCTTTGAACGGCAGTTCATCTTCAGACACAACTGCGACAACTGTCGAACCAACTGCAGAACCGATTGTAGAAACAATTGGCGATGTGAAGGTGCGTATCCAGACTCATGATCAGGATGAAGTAAAAGATCCGGTTCTTGAGAAACGCGACAGCTCGGAAGATCCGGACAAAAAAGAGTAAATATCTGATATTAATGATTGGTTATAGTCGTCTTGCTACTTGTAAGGAGTAGCAGGACGACTATTTTTTTCCTTTATTAATGTTCGGATATAGCCTATAATACGGGTATAAACCATTAGCGGAAAAACAAAAAAGCTAACATAATGGTTTATATTTTTTGGCCGAACATCACATAAATGTTACATTAAAATAGAATCATTGGTTTTATGTTACATAACCTTACATTAAATCATTGACGTTTATTTTTTTGTAACTATAATGAAATAATAGCGGCCAGGATCAGCAAGAATAAGAAGGTAAACAGGGGTTGCAAGGCATCACCAAATCCTAAGCAAGGGAGAGAACACGCATGAAAAAAACATTTAGCTTTATGCTTGTGATGATGATCGCGCTGACACTAGTGTTGTCGGCTTGCGGAGCGAAGAATAACAATGAGGGCGGAGCAAACACGGGTACGAATGAAGGTACCAAAGTTGAATCCGACGGAACAGGCAAAGATTTTAAGATCGGCATGGTTACTGACGTAGGCGGCGTGCATGACAAATCGTTCAACCAGAGCGCATGGGAGGCTCTTGAGACGGTAACGGCTGAGACGGGCGCTGCTACTAAATTTTTGGAAAGTAAAGGCGAAGCCGATATGGAGCCGAACCTGAACAGCTTCGTTAAAGAAGGCTACAACCTGACTTGGGGTATCGGTTTCTTGTTCAATGACGCGCTAAGCAAAGTTGCGAAAGAAAACCCGGATGCTAAGCTGGCTGTTATCGACAGCGTAATCGAAGCGCCAAACGTGGCTTCCATTACTTTTGCCGAGCATGAAGGTTCATTCTTGGTTGGCGTTGTTGCGGGTATGATGACCAAAACCAACAAAATCGGATTTGTAGGCGGAATGGAAATTCCGGTTATCAAAAAGTTCGAGGCAGGCTTTAAAGCAGGTGTTGCTGCCGTTAAACCGGATGCTAAGGTTGAGGTAGACTATACAGGCGATTTCGGTAAGCCGGATCTTGGTAAATTGGCTGCAGCAACGATGTATGACGGCGGAGTGGACATCATTTTCCACGCGGCTGGCGGTACAGGAAACGGTGTATTCAACGAAGCCAAAGCCCGTAAGGATAATGGCGACGATGTATGGGTTATCGGTGTAGATAAAGACCAATCGCTCGAATTCGGCGATGAAATTACGCTTACCTCGATGATGAAGGGCGTTGAAGCAGCGGTTCATAAAGTATCGAAAGACTTGATCGCTGGAAACTTTGCAGGCGGTACGACGCAAGAGCTTGGTTTGAAAGATGATGCTGTAGGCTTGCCGGATACATCTGAAAAGAACGTTCCTGCTGATGTGCTTGCTAAAGTAGAAGAATACAAAGCAAAAATCGTTAGCGGCGAAATTAAAGTACCGACTGAATAGTTTTCATCATTCATTGGTATCCTTTGATTGAGGAGCGTTCGTCGATGGATCAGACAAAGACCGGCTTCGGCCGGTCTTATTCTTTTTTCAAATGAAGATTTTATAAGTTTTCTAGCTTATAGGGTTCTTCATTTGCGATTCGTGTTTACATAGGGGTAAAACCGGGGAGATGATAAGGAATGGACCGGAGCATAACAGCAGTAGAGTTAAAAGGAATTACAAAACGGTTTCCTGGGCTCGTTGCCAACGATTCCATCAATTTTGAATTGAAAAAAGGCGAAATCCATGCGCTCCTAGGCGAGAATGGCGCAGGGAAATCGACGCTTATGAATATTCTGTTTGGCCTTTATCAGCCGGATGAGGGCGAAATTTGGATTAACGGAAAACAGACTGTTATTGAGGGTGCATCGAAGGCCATTGATCTTGGCATCGGCATGGTGCATCAGCATTTTAAGCTCGTTCAGCCGTTTACGGTATCGGAAAATATTGTACTTGGAAACGAGCCCGTAAAAGGGTTGAAAATTGACTACAAGCTTGCAAATGAGAAGGTTCGGACGATCTCCGAACGTTATGGTCTTAAAGTGGATCCTCAGGCGCGAATTAAAGATATTACGGTAGGCATGCAGCAGCGCGTTGAAATTTTAAAAACGTTATACCGCGGAGCGGAAATCGTTATTTTTGACGAGCCGACTGCCGTTTTGACCGTTCAGGAAATCGAAGAGCTAATCGAGATTATTCGCAACCTGGCTGCGGAAGGCAAATCGATCATTATCATTACGCATAAATTAAAAGAGGTTATGGCGCTCGCTGACTCAGTAACCGTTATACGGCGCGGCAAGGTAATCAAGACTGTTACGACGAAAGAGACAAATGAGCAGCAGCTTGCGGAGCTAATGGTTGGCCGTGACGTTTCCTTTGAGGTTCAGAAGACAAAGCAAAAGCCGGGAGAGGTTATTTTATCGGTGGATGCCTTGCAAATGAAAGGCGAGCAGGGCAAAAATGCTTTGAATGGCGTTACTTTTAATATCCGGGCCGGCGAAATTGTCGGTATAGCAGGCGTTGACGGCAATGGGCAAAGCGAGCTCATCTATGCGATCACGGGAATGCGCAAGGTCGATAGCGGCAGCGTGAAGCTGAACGGCCACGACATGACCAATCATTCACCGCGGCAAGTCTCGGTTGCCGGCGTAGGCCATATTCCGGAGGACAGGCATAAGCATGGTTTAGTGCTCGACTTCAGCGTCAGCGAAAATATGATTTTGAACACTTACTTCGAACCGGAGTTCGGAAGCTCGATGTTTATTGATTATAAAGCAATGGATGTGCTGTCCGATAAGCTTGTAAAGGAATTTGACGTTCGGTCATCAGGCATCCATACGCATGCTCGCGCGTTGTCTGGCGGTAATCAGCAAAAGGCCATTATCGCTCGTGAGCTGCACAAGGACCCGGACTTATTGATTGCCGTGCAGCCGACCCGCGGGTTGGATATCGGCGCCATTGAATATGTGCATAAACGGTTAGTTCAAGCCCGAAACGAAGGAAAAGCCATTTTGCTAGTGTCCTTTGAGCTCGATGAGTTGTATGCCTTGTCTGATCGCATCGCGGTCATGTACGAGGGCCGGCTGATGGGTGAGGTTGATGCAGAACGCAGAGACGATCAGCAGCTTGGTCTTATGATGGCAGGAAACAAATCTGCCGCAGCTGCAGCGGAAGGGAGAGGATAGCGTAAATGGATACTTTGAAGAAAATTTTTAATAAATCGTCTATCCTCATACCGGTTGTGGCCATTATCCTCGGCCTTATCGTCGGGGCTATTGCGATGCTGGCCGGCGGGTACAGACCAATCCTAGCGTATACTTCTTTGCTGGATAAGCTGTTTAGTTCCCCTTATAACATAGGCGAAGCGATCCGTGCGATTACGCCGTTGATTTTTACCGGACTTGCGGTATCGTTTGCATTCCGCACTGGACTGTTCAATATCGGGGTAGAAGGCCAGTTTGTAATGGGTATGACCGGGGCGACAATTATTGGCGTGCTGCTCGATTTGCCATGGTACATTCATGCTCCGTTGGCTGTAATTACTGGTGCTCTCTTCGGTGGGTTATGGGCAGGCATAGCGGGATACTTGAAAGCAAAGCGCGGCGTGAATGAAGTTATATCTTCCATCATGCTGAACTGGATTGCGCTTTTCCTATCCAATTTTATCGTTGCGAAGTTCCTTGTTGAGAAAGGTCAGCAAAAATCAATGCCGATTCACGAGTCTGCGATGATGAAAATTGACTGGCTCGTCAAATTGATGGACAACGCCCGCATGCACTGGGGAACCGTCATTGCCATCCTTTGCATCATTTTGTTCTATATCGTGCTTTGGCGCACGAAACAGGGTTATGAGCTTCGCGCGGTTGGCCATAATCCGGATGCCGCTCAGTATGCGGGTATGAACGTCAATGTCACGATGGTTAAATCGATGTTTATTAGCGGTATTTTCGCAGGACTCGGCGGCGTCTTTGAAATTTTGGGCGTCTTCGGCAATCAGACCGTTATGGCCGCTTCGCCGGGTTATGGTTTCGACGGTATTGCGGTTGCCCTTCTTGGGGGAAATACGCCGATTGGCGTACTCCTTGGGGCCATTTTATTCGGCGGGCTTAGCTACGGCTCGGCAGGCATGAGCTTTGGTGCCGGCGTACCTCCAGAGGTCGTGCGGATCGTCATCGGCGCCGTTATTTTCTTCGTTGCTTCGCATGGATTAGTGAAATGGTTCTTGAAGCCTTTTCTAAATAAACGTGCAAGCAAGCGGAAGGAGGCGGTGTAGAATGAACGTACTCGATGTCATTGGACAGCTTATTAATACTACGCTCGTGTTCTCCACCGCGCTCATTTTTGCGGCGTTAGGCGGGATGTACTCCGAGCGCTCGGGCGTCGTTAACATTGGTCTGGAAGGCTTGATGGTGTCCGGCGCGTTTGCTGCGGCAGTCGCTACCGAATACGCCATACAGGCAGGTATGGGCAATGTATCGCCATGGATCGGATTTATCGCTGCGGGTATCTACGGGGTTCTGGTCTCTTTATTGCATGCGATATCAACGATAACGTTCCGGGCCGACCAAACCGTCGTGGGTGTGGTTATTAATATCCTATCACTCGGTTTGTCGCTTTATCTAACCAAAAGCTTGTATGCAGGATCAGGACAAACGCCGCTTTTGGAAAATGTATTCCATAAGTGGCAGATTCCTTTCTTATCGGACATCCCTTTGCTCGGAAAAGCGATTTTCACCGCGTATCCGACGACTTATATCGTTATCGCGCTTGCTTTTATCAGCTACTTCGTCTTGTTCCGTACGCCTTTCGGCTTGCGTCTGCGGGCGGTTGGCGAGCACCCAAGCTCTGCGGACACCGTGGGCATCAGCGTAACGAAATACCGTTACATTGGCGTCCTTCTCAGCGGCGCTCTGGCGGGTCTTGGCGGCGCAACGATCACGTTGACGACGACAAGCAGCTTTGCGCATAACACGATCTCCGGTCAAGGCTTTATCGCGCTCGCGGCACTGATTTTCGGCAAGTGGAACCCGCTCGGCGTCGTTGGCGCGGCGATGTTCTTTGGACTCGCGCAGGCGCTCAGAAGCTTTATGCAGCGCTTTGAGTTCGCACAGCAAATTCCGGCTGAATTTTTCTACATGCTGCCCTATATTTTGACGCTCATCGTTCTAGCTGGCGCTGTCGGCCGCTCGAATGCTCCATCGGCGCTTGGGCAGCCTTACGATCCTGCGAAGCGTTAATTGATCGACGGTCTCTTTCCAAAACGGAGAGAGACCTTTTCTATTTATAAAAGAGCATAGCGCACAGGCCCTGTTTAACCTTGTACGTTGCAATAAAAGGCTCGTTTTCGCCGAAGGTTGCCCGGAGACGGCCTGCAAAATAATTAATTTTGACTTGCTGCCCTAAAATGGCCTTTAATACATTGACAGTAGCATCCACCGCGTGTAAATTAAAACTTAATCAAATGAATTTATCCCTTTTGGTTTAAACTATAGGTAAGCGACTTTCTAAGTTTGTGCATCAATTCACAAAGTTGTGCTTGCCGTATAACGGAATGGGCATTATCCCCCATCCCTCATAAGAGGAGAGGATCTACTGTGGAAGCACTGGCACTGGAACGCAAGGCGGAGCAAAACCGAGAGCTGCGTGAACGGTTGTTACAGTTGAAGAAAGAACGGAATGCGATCATTTTAGCCCATTATTACCAGCGTGATGAAATTCAAGAGGTTGCCGATTTCCGCGGGGACTCCTTCCTGCTTGCGCAGAAGGCAGCCCAAACCGATGCCGAAGTCATCGTTTTTTGCGGCGTTCATTTTATGGGCGAGAGCGCAAAGATTTTGGCGCCAAACAAAACGGTTATTATTCCCGATGAGCGTGCCGGCTGCCCGATGGCGGACATGGTAAGCGTGGATGGCCTGCGTAAGCTGAAGGCTCAGCATCCGAATGCAAAGGTCGTCACTTACATCAACTCGTCTGCTGAAATCAAAGCGGAGACTGACATCTGCTGTACGTCGGCGAATGCGGTTAAAGTCGTCAATTCCGTTGAGGGTGACGAGGTTATTTGGGTACCGGACAAAAACCTGGGCCATTATGTGCAGCAGAATACCGATAAGAAAATGATTATCTGGGAAGGTTACTGCAATACGCATGATATGCTTACGGTTAAAGACGTGGAAGAAATGAAAGCGAAATACCCGAATGCGCAATTTGTCGTACATCCCGAATGCCGTCCGGAAGTTGTTGAACTTGGCGACTTTGTAGGCAGCACAACCGCTATCATAAAATATTGTAAAGAATCGGATTGCCAAGAGTTTATCGTGGGCACGGAGGATGGTACAGGCTACCAGCTGCGTTTAGACAGCCCGGGCAAAACGTTCCATTTTGCATCTAAATATTTGGTTTGCCCTAACATGAAGGTTAATAATTTGAAGAAACTCGTTAAGGCGTTAGAGACGATGCAGCCTCAAATTTATGTACCGCCACATGTTGCGGATCAAGCCCGTTTATCCTTGGAGCGCATGTTACTCGTGAAGTAATAGGCGCTGCTCCTATGCTTAAAATATAAGAATCGCTAAGCTATGCCTTTATTTTATGTTTATTTTTCATTATGAGACATAAGCAGCCCAGCAAAAGGTCGGCTTTTGCCGTTTACCCTTGGAGGAGCCATGATGATTCCCAGATATTTAGTTGATGTGCAGCTGAATGAGCTGCCTGTTATTGAAAAAGATGTGATCGTTATCGGGGCCGGCATTGCCGGTCTTTTTACCGCTATACGGGCAAGTGAAAACAACTCGGTCCTAATGATTACGAAAAAATCGCTGCTGGACAGCAACACTCGTTATGCGCAGGGCGGTATTGCCGCCGTGATTTCGGACGAGGATTCGCCAGCATACCATAGGCAGGATACGCTTATAGCCGGCGCGGGCTTATGCTCGAATGAAGCCGTCGATATACTCGTTCACGAAGGGCCAAAAGGCGTTCGCCGTTTGATCCAAATGGGCACGCAGTTCGATTTGGAAAATGGCGAATTTGCGCTTACGAAGGAAGGCGCGCACAGCCAGCGGCGTATTTTACATGCCAATGGCGATGCTACCGGCTTCGAAATTGTACGGGCTTTGTCCGAAACAGCGGTTGCCAATCCGAAAATCGAAGTTTGGGATGACCATTTCGTCATCGATCTGGTTACGCAGGACGGCGTTTGCTGCGGTGCCATCGTACAAAAGCCTGGCGGTCAGCGGTTATTCGTTAAGGGGAAAGCGGTTATTCTCAGCTCAGGCGGCGCGGGTCAGCTGTACCGGTATACAACCAATCCTGAAGTCGCAACGGGAGACGGTATCGCAATGGCTTATCGAGCGGGCGCTTACATACAAGACGTAGAGTTTATTCAGTTTCATCCAACCTCGCTCTGTTATCCGGGTGCACCGAGATTTCTGATTTCGGAAGCTGTACGGGGTGAAGGGGCGTATCTTCGCAATATTAAGGGAGAACGCTTCATGGATCGTTATCATGAGCAGCTGGAGCTCGCTCCAAGGGATGTCGTGGCGCGCGCGATCGTCAGCGAAATGGAAGAGACGAAGTCGACCTTTGTTTATATTGATATTACGCATGAATCAGCGGAAATGGTCAAACATCGTTTTCCTACTATATATGAATACTGCTTGAAATATGGACTAGACCTAACCTCGGACTGGATACCGGTTGCGCCGGCTATGCATTATATGATGGGCGGAGTGAAAACCGATCTAAATGGGGAAACGAATATAAAGCGCTTGTTCGCTTGCGGAGAAGTTTCGTCAACCGGCGTACACGGAGCGAATCGGCTTGCCAGCAACTCGCTCTCCGAAGCGATTGTCTTTGGGAGAAGAATCGTAAAGCGAATAGACGAGCTTCCAAGCCATTCGGTTCAGCCTGTTATCGAGAATGAAACCGAACGCAGCAGCACGCCGATACAGGCAGTCGTAGAGAGACGGCTTAAGCTGCAAAAAATTATGGTGCGGTATGCAGGCTTGCGGAGAGATGCCAAGGGTCTTGAAAAAGGGCTTGAGGAATTGAAGCGGCAGCTGCCGATTTATCAATCGATACTTACAGAGCGCGAAGAGTATGAATTTGCTAATTTGCTAACGTGCGCGCTGCTAACTACGGAAGCTGCGCTCTCGCGCGAGGAAAGCCGCGGTGCGCATTACCGCGAGGATTTCCCGGTACGCGACGATGTGATGTGGAGAAAGCATACGGTGTTGCACCGTCTATATGGATTGACGGAGGAGCGAATAGAGGATGTATGAATGGACGGCAGGCGGTTATGATGCAGCAGTTCGCGAGCAAATCCGCGGCTGGCTGGCTGAGGATATAGGCAGCGGAGATATAACGACGGAGACGACGATTCCCAGGGATTCGCGTTCGAAGGCGGTTATTCATGTCAAAGAAAGCGGTATTATCGCGGGGCTTCCGATTGCGAAGCTTGTGTTTGAGGTTGTGGATCCATCGCTTGCATTCCTTCCGAATGTGCAGGACGGTGACAGCGTGAGTAAAGGAACCGTGATCGCTACAGTGGAGGGCAGCACGCACAGCTTGCTCATTGGTGAGCGCCTTGCGCTTAATTTGATGCAAAGGCTGTCAGGCATAGCGACCAAGACTCGCGCTTTTGTCGATGCGCTTGAGGGGCTTCCGGTTCGGCTTGTCGATACGCGCAAAACAACGCCAGGTCACCGCATGCTGGAGAAATACGCGGTGCGCGTAGGCGGCGGAGCTAATCATCGGTTTGGTTTGTATGATGCCGTGATGATTAAGGATAACCATATTAAAGGCTCTGGCGGCATTCGCGCCGCGGTTGAGGCCGCCCGCAGCAAAATTCCGCATACGATGAAAATCGAAGTCGAGACGGAATCGCTTGAGCAGGTAGGCGAAGCGCTGGCTTGCGGAGCAGATATCATTATGCTGGACAACATGGCCCCAGCTTTGATGAAGGATTCGGTAGCCCTTATAAAAGCGACCTCTCCTCATGTCATTGTTGAGGCGTCCGGCGGCGTTTCACTAGAGACGATAAAGGGTATTGCAGATTGTGGCGTGGATGTCATTTCGGTAGGCGGATTGACTTACTCCTTCCATGCGCTGGATATCAGCTTGGATTTGAATGCGAAGAAGGGTGGGGAGCCGCTTTGATCCTCGTCATTGATGTCGGGAATACGAACATCGTACTTGGCATATACAAAGGAAAAGATCTTCTGCATCATTGGCGGCTAAGCACGAATCGTTCAGCGACAGTAGATGAGTACGGCATTAATATCCATAATCTGTTTCATTATGCAGGCGTAAAGCTTGAACAGATGGACGGTGTCATTATTTCCTCCGTGGTACCTCCTTTAATGCGAACCTTAGAGCAGCTATGCTTAAAATATTTGCGTAAAACGCCTTTAGTCGTGGGGCCAGGCGTAAAAACCGGACTGAATATCCGTTATGAAAACCCGCGTGAGGTGGGGGCGGACCGTATCGTGAATTCGGTAGCCGGTATCGAAAAATACGGTACGCCGCTTATTGTCGTTGATTTTGGCACGGCTACGACCTTCGATTACATTGATGAAGGCGGCAACTATCTCGGCGGCGCCATTGTGCCTGGGATTGGCATTTCAACAGAAGCGCTATATCAGCGCGCCGCTAAGCTGCCGCGCATCGAGCTGGTGAAGCCGAAGAGCGTCATTGGCCGCAATCCGGTAACGTCAATGCAGGCGGGAATTATTTTCGGCTATGCAGGACAGGTGGATGGGATTGTAAATCGAATCCGTGCGGAATTCGGCGTCTCGCCTCGCGTGATCGCTACCGGTGGTCTGGCGGAGTTAATCGCCGCGGAATCGGAAACGATAGAAGAGGTAGATCCATTGCTTACGCTTGAAGGATTAAGAATTATATATGAACGCAATCAGGAGGGATTATGATGGACAATCAGCTGAAGGACGTGCTGGTGCGTGGGACGGCATGGAACGGCAAAATCCGAGTGTTCGCGGCTTGCACGACTCAGCTTGTTGAAGAGCTTCGTCAAAGGCATGGCACCTATCCAACGGCTACAGCGGCTCTAGGACGGACATTGACGGCAGGTGCCATCATGGGAGCCATGCTGAAAGGGCAAGAGAAGCTGACGATTCAAGTGAAGGGCGACGGGCCGATTGGGCATATTGTCGTTGATGCTAACGCAGACGGGGAAGTTCGCGGATATGTTGATCATCCGGAGGTGCATCTGGCAAGCAATGCGCAAGGCAAGCTGGACGTGGCAGGAGCAGTCGGACGCAGCGGACATCTTCATATAACAAAGGATTTAGGAATGAAAGAGCCTTACCGCGGCAGTATTCCGATCGTTTCGGGCGAGCTCGGCGAGGATTTTACTTATTATTTCGCTGTTTCGGAGCAGACGCCTTCCGCGGTAGGCCTGGGAGTGCTTGTCGATACGGATAATTCCGTACTGCATGCCGGCGGATTTATCGTTCAGCTTATGCCTGGATTAACCGATGAGGAAATTACAAGGCTCGAGCAAGCGGTTAGCGCGATGCCGCCCGTGACGGCATTGCTTGATCAAGGTGAAACGCCTGAAGGTATACTGCGCCGGATCGTCGGTGATAGCGAACTTCAGATTCACGATACGATGGATTTGAAATTCCAATGTTTTTGTTCCTCTGAGCGCGTGGAGCAGACGCTTCTAAGCTTAGGCGAGCATGAGCTGCAGCAAATTATCGAAGAAGACGGAAAAGCGGAAGTCGTTTGCCAATTTTGCAACGAAGCGTATACATTTGAACGGGCCCAGCTGGAGCTGCTGCTTGCTCAAGCGAAACCGAAGCCGATCCATTAATCGGAGGCATTAGGGGAATGAGGAAATACGAGATGCTGAGGGCCGTTGTCATCCTTCAAGCCGTATGTATGGTTGTTTTGACGGTAGTCGTAGTCATAAAAGTGTGGCCGGGGAATGAACGCCAGCTGGATCAACAGCCGCAAACGAATGTTGGCAGCGAGGAGGATCCGGCAGACCCGAGCAAGCCAGGCGCGGATTCGTCCGAAATGGCCGACGGACGGCGGGTTGTTGCCAGGGTAGGCAAGGTAATGATTACGGCGGCTGAACTGAAGAGCGAGCTGCAGAAGCAATATGGGGAAGCTGTATTGCGCACGTTAATGGTACACAAAGCGATCGATTTGGAGGCAGCGGCATCCGGGCTCAACATATCGGCGGAAGAACAAAGCCGGGAGCTGAAGAAGCTGGCCGAGGGTTACGAAAGCGAATCGCGCTATTATGAAGTGATGCAGGAACAGCTTGGCATGAATAAGGAGCAGGTACAGGAAGATCTGCGTTACCGGTTGCTGCTCGAGGAAATCGCCGTTCGCAGCGTCGATGTCTCGGATGAAGAGGTCGATCGTTATATTGCCGATCATCCGGAGGAATTTGAAGCGCGAACACAGCTCCATCTGCAGTGGATTATGACCGAAACGTCAAGAGAAGCGAATACCGTGCTGGGGCTCCTTGCGGACGGGGAAGATTTTGCTGAGCTGGCGCGAACCTATTCGGTTGATGCCTTTACGGCGGATGCCGGCGGTGATCTCGGCTTAATTGACGAGGATGATCCTTTCTACGACCGTGATATGCTGGATACGGCCAGCCGGTTGCAAATTGCCGAAATGGCCGGTCCCCTGAAGGTTGACGGAGGCTTTGCGGTTATTCGTCTTATTGAACGACAAATGACAACGAATTTGACAGGAAGCAGGCTGCACGAAGCCGTTCGCAAACAACTGGCACTGGAGCGTGCAGACTCGCTGACAGAAATGGAAGATAAGCTGCTGATTAAATATGATGCGATGAAAACCGAATAGCACTGTGTTTGGTCAGGTTTTCGGCGGAGTGTTAAAGTCACTATTGACAACGGATGCAAGACATTGATAAGATGGAATTAGTGAAAAAACCAACTGAATTAGTCGGAATAAGGAGGCAGTTATTTCCATGGCCAAAATTGTGCAAAGCGTTCTAGATCTTATCGGTGATACTCCGCTTGTTCGTTTAAATCGTCTTGTGCCTGAAGGCAGTGCAGAAGTTTACGTTAAGCTTGAATACCAGAATCCGGGTGCAAGCGTAAAAGACCGTATTGCAATCAGCATGATCGAGGTAGCTGAGCAAGAAGGAATCATTAAACCAGGCGATACCATCATTGAGCCTACCAGCGGCAACACAGGAATCGGACTAGCACTCGTAGCAGCAGCAAAAGGCTACAGGGCTATTCTTGTTATGCCAGAAACAATGAGTATTGAACGTCGCAACCTGCTTCGCGCTTACGGCGCAGAGCTAGTACTGACGCCAGGCTCCGAGGGAATGAACGGTGCCGTTCGCAAAGCAGAAGAGCTTGCTGCTGAGAACCCTAACTATTTCCTGCCGCAGCAATTCAAAAACCAAGCGAACGTTAAGATCCACCGTGAAACGACAGGACCTGAGATCGTGGAAGCAATCAACTCCCTTGACGGCAAGTTGGATGCATTCGTAGCCGGTATCGGTACGGGCGGCACGATTTCTGGTACGGGCGAAGTGCTTAAGAAAAACTTTGACGGAATTAAAATTTACGCGGTAGAGCCTGCTGCTTCCCCGATTCTATCCGGCGGTAAACCAGGCGCTCACAAAATTCAAGGTATCGGCGCTAACTTCGTACCTGAAATTTTGAACCGTGAAATTTATGACGCTGTAATTACAATCGAGAATGAAGATGCGTTTGAATACGCTCGTCGCGCAGCGAAAGAAGAAGGTATCCTTTGCGGTATTTCTTCGGGCGCAGCAATTTACGCGGCACTGCAAGTTGCTAAAGAGCTTGGCGCAGGCAAACGTGTGGTTGCGATCGTTCCAAGCAACGGCGAACGTTACCTTTCCACGCCATTGTTCAACTTCGAAAACTAATTTTTATTCCCTATAGCAGACAGCCTTTCATTCCCCGGAATGGAAGGCTTTCTTTTTACCTTGCTATTCTGTATACTGAGCAAAATAAGTCAAGTTATCGGGGGTCGAAGGTGATGGTCACCGCTATGGAGCAATGGACTCGGTGGCACGCCGAACGGAAGTTTACAACGCTGCCGCTAGTTAAGGAACTGCCTTTCCAGCTGGAAAACAGGGCAGGTGTCGCATCATGGGAAGAGGTGTGGCAGGATGCTTCGCCTTATGCTTTTGTACTGGAGAGCGGCAAGGACGGGCGTTATACGTATTTGGGCTTGCACCCTGACGCGATCATACGGGGCAAGGGTTTATCTGCCGAATCGGTAGCGTTTCATTCGTTAGAGGAGCAAAGCAAGTGTCATTGGGACGGAAAACCTCTTGAAGTAGTGAGGGAATGGATGAGCGGCCTGCTCGGACCAAGGGCTACGGATGGACCGAAATGGATTGGCGGCTGCGTCGGTTTTTGGGGCTACGACATTATTCGTTCTATTGAACGCTTGCCGGAGGTAGCCTTGGATGATCGGAGCATGCCGGATTATTTGTTTATGCAAATAAACGAGCTTTGGATCATTGATCATGTGGAGGATAAGGTGTATTGTTCCGTCCATACAAGGATCGAGCCCGGTGCCGATGATGAAGCGCTGCGTGATGCTTATGAACGTGCCTTATCGAAAGCCGAAGGGATGACCGATTATTGGTTAACCTGGTTTGATGAAGAACAAGCGAAGAAAAAAGCAGCTTCGCTTCGGGCGAAGCGGCAGCTTTTACTTGAGGATGACCAGCTGCAAATGGATGTCGATTCCCTCTCTGGCATCACTTCTCCTTTTTCGAAGGAAGCCTATATGGAGGCGGTTCGCCGCATACAGCGGTATATTGAGCAAGGCGATGTCTTTCAAGTGAATCTTTCCGTAAGGCAAAGCAAGGAAGTGAAAGCCTCGCCCGAAGAGCTGTATGAATGGCTGAGACTGGTAAACCCTTCGCCTTACATGGGCTTTCTGCGCTGTCCTGATTTCCAGCTCGTATCTGCCTCGCCTGAGCTTTTGGTTGAGCTTCAAGAGAGCAAGCTTGCAACAAGGCCAATCGCCGGCACGCGGAGGCGCGGACGCACTGAAGAGGAAGACCTGCGGCTGGCTGACGAGCTTCTCTCGAACGAGAAGGAGCGAGCAGAGCATATTATGCTTGTGGATTTGGAAAGAAATGATCTGGGACGCATTTCTGCTTATGGCACGGTAAAGGTCGAAGAGCTTATGGTCATTGAACAATATTCGCATGTCATGCATCTTGTTTCGCAGGTGGAAGGCCAATTGGCCGGCGGCAAGGATGCTTATGATGTTATTTCGGCCACTTTCCCGGGCGGGACGATAACCGGCGCGCCAAAAATCCGTACGATGGAGATCATTGAAGAGCTTGAGCCGACAAGGCGCGGTCCTTATACAGGCTCCCTCGGATGGATTGACTACAATGGGGATATGGAATTTAATATTATTATTAGAACTATGGCGCTGCGGGATGGGATTGTTCATATTCAAGCAGGAGCGGGTATCGTTATCGATTCCGATCCGGAGCGGGAGTACAAAGAATCTTTAAACAAGGCAAAGGCGTTATGGAAGGCCATTCAGTACAGCGAGCGGTTTGCTGCGCATGACCGGGCGGCAGAGCCGGATAAAGGGGGAGCCTTAACATGATACTGGTAATCGATAACTATGATTCTTTTACGTACAATTTAGTGCAGTATTTGGGTGAGCTTGGCGAAGAAATTACGGTAAAACGCAATGATGAAATCGATTTGGCGGGGATTGAAGCGCTGGCACCCGACCATATCTTGATATCGCCAGGTCCTTGCTCTCCGAATGAAGCAGGCATCAGCCTATCGTTGATTGAACATTTTAAAGGGAAAATTCCGATTTTTGGCGTTTGCCTGGGCCATCAATCGATTGGACAGGCTTTCGGAGGCGAGGTTGTGCGCGCGGAGAAGCTGATGCACGGCAAAACATCCGAGATCCATCACGATGAAAAATCGATATTCGCGGGCATGCCTACTCCGTTTACTGCTACGCGCTACCATTCGCTTATCGTGCGCCGTGAGACATTGCCGGATTGCTTGGAAATTACCGCAGAAACAGACGAAGGTGAAATTATGGGCCTGCGTCATAAGGAATACCCGATTGAAGGCGTGCAATTCCACCCTGAATCGATAATAACGGAGCATGGCCTCACGATGCTTCGTAATTTCTTGCAAAACCGGACGGGCGCAGTGCGATGAAAATCGGACTGAATGGCTCCGTTTTGGAAGCGAGCGAAGCCGTGATCTCAGTTTATGATCACGGTTTTTTGTACGGCATGGGCTTATTCGAGACATTTCGCACCTATAAAGGGACACCTTATTTATTGGAACGGCATTTGAGCCGTTTGCTCGCGGGCTGTGAGCAGCTTGGTATCCGGTATCGGCCGGATGCCGAACAGGTTACAGAGTGGGTGAAAGCTTTGCTTGCGGCGAACGGGCTTGAGGATGGTTATGTTCGCCTGACCGTTAGTGCGGGGGAAGCGGAGCTTGGCCTTCCAACCGGCGACTATGAGAAGCCGAATGTGTTGATGCTTGTAAAAGCTTTGCCTCCCGTCAATGATGCGGTTCATATGCGCGGACGGGAGCTGCGGCTTATGCAGACGCGGCGAAACACGCCGGAGGGCGATGTCCGCTACAAGTCTCTCCATTATATGAACAATATTATTGCGAAGCGGGAATTGCTGGCTAGCGAAGCATCTGCAGGAGCCGAGGGACTGATGCTCAGCCATGAAGGCTGGTTGGCGGAGGGAATCGTCAGCAATTTATTTTTTGCGAAGGATAACGTGATTTTTACGCCGGCTATTTCCACGGGCATCCTGCCGGGCATTACGCGTGAGCAGGTGTTGAGGCTTGCACAAAAAGAAGGCTGCCGTACGGAAGAAGGGCTTTACAGCTGGGAGATGCTGCAGGAGGCCGATGAGATTTGGCTGACCAATTCGATTCAGGAGCTTGTTCCCGTCACGAAATTATCGGATGCCAGTGGAAAAAGCAGGGTCGTCAGTGACGGTACAGCAGGGGCTTTGACCAGACAGCTACTAGCGGTATACCGGCTAACTACGGGCGTTGAATAGGATTGGCAGCTAGTTGACTGCGCCATTCAAAGAAGAAAACAGTGAAGAACGGAGGCTGCAAATTGAATCAAAGACCAGATTTTTATAAGAGGACATATGAATTCGGAAGCGGAACGAAGCTGGAATTGGGTGACCGTACGCTTATTATGGGTATTTTGAACGCTACGCCGGATTCTTTCTCGGACGGGGGGCGCTATACGAACGTAGAGGCTGCCGTTGCACACGCCATATCCATGGTGGAGGACGGCGCTGACATTCTTGATATCGGCGGTGAATCGACACGTCCCGGCTTTGAACCGGTAAGCGCAGAGGAAGAGCTGCGGCGCATCCTTCCCGTCATTCGCGCGGTGCGCCAGGCGCTGCCGCATATCCCGCTCTCCATTGATACGTACAAAGCGGAGACAGCCCGCCAAGCCTTAGAGGCAGGCGCCCATATCATCAATGACATCTGGGGTCTTAAGGGCGATCCCAATATGGCTGCGGTTGTCGCTGAGTATAGATGTCCGGTTATTATCAACCACAACCGTCATGCAAGGGACTACAATGACCTTGTCCCGGATGTGCTTGCTGATCTGCAAGGCAGCGTCAGTTTGGCGCATGCCGCTGGAATCGAAGAGGACCAGATATGGCTTGATCCGGGCATCGGTTTTGCCAAAACCCATGAAGACAATTTAGAAATGCTTGGTCGGCTGTCTGAGCTGTCGGCGCTCGGTTATCCGGTGCTGCTTGGGACTTCGCGCAAAAGGTTCATTAAGCAGACGCTGAATCTGCCAGTAGACGAGCTTGTTGAGGGGACGGCAGCGACCGTTGTTCTCGGAATCGCTTATGGCTGCCAGGTGATGCGCGTGCATGATGTGAAGGCAATCAAACGCGCCGCGCTTATGGCGGACGCGATCGTATATCGCAGCTAAGCGGAAGCTGCAGCGTTTAAGAGCGGCTTTTTTATCATTAGAATAACTGCATCGCAAGGGGGAGTGACGATCATGGATAAAATGTTTATAAAAGGAATGAAGTTTTACGGTTATCACGGCGTTTTTCCCGAAGAGAACAAGCTCGGCCAAAAATATTACGTGGATATCGAGCTAGATATGGATTTAGAACAGGCCGCGGTAACGGATGATTTGAACAGGACGGTCAATTATGTTGAAATACACGCTCTTGCAAAAACGATTGTAGAGGGCCCGCCATATAAGCTTATTGAAGCTTTAACGGGTCACATTGCAACACGGGTACTGGAAGTTTATACTATGGTAAATGAAGTGACGGTTCGAGTAACCAAGCCGAACCCGCCGTTTGATATTCATTTTGACGGAGTAACGGTGGAGCTGCGCAGAAAGCGGGACGCTGATGGACGAACAATACCCGCTTAATGGGGCAGAGGCTTATATAGCATTAGGTTCCAACATGGGAAATCGTGAACAACTGCTGCTTGCAGCGATTGGACTGCTGGACGCACATCCGGAAATAGCGATAAGCAAGGTATCCGGCATGTATGAGACGGACCCGGTAGGCTATACGGATCAACCGCCGTTTCTCAATATGGCGCTCGCTTTGCGAACGACGCTTTCCCCATTAATACTACTGAGGCAGCTTCTGGAATTTGAGCAGCAATTAGGAAGAGTTCGACAAATACGTTGGGGACCTAGAACCATTGACCTTGATCTTCTCCTATACGATAATGTCAGAATGGATCAAGAGGAACTAACCTTGCCGCATCCGCGCATGATGGAGCGGGCGTTTGTGCTTGTGCCGCTGCATGATGTTCTGGATCAATCGCATCGGCTGCAGGCAGAAGTAAGCGCAGAGTCAAAGGCGGCGCTTCTGGATGGAAAGGAAGGCATTACGTTATGGAAAACAATCAATTGGCGCAGCGCGTCAGAGCCTTTCGAAAGCTGAAGGGCTATACTCAGCAGGAGCTGGCCAAGGAACTTGGTGTATCGGTAGCTGTTCTCGGTTCATTGGAACGCGGAACAAGGAAGACAGATCCGAAGCTGCTAAGTCATATAGCCAAAACGCTAGGAATCAGTTACGAGGAATTAATGTCTGATTCACGTGAATAACGATGCATATCTTATGGGGGCAAGGAGCGACATGCTGAAAATCGGAGACATCGAGATGAAGAACAGAGTGGTGCTAGCGCCGATGGCAGGCGTGTGCAACCCTGCTTTTCGATTGATAGCCAAAGAGTTTGGAACAGGTCTTGTATGTGCGGAGATGGTGAGCGACAAGGCGATTTTACACGGGAACAAAAGAACGCTCGAAATGCTGTTTGTCGATGAGCGCGAGAAGCCGCTCAGCCTGCAAATATTCGGCGGTGACCGCGAGTCGCTTGTAGAAGCGGCAAAGGTCGTAGACAAGCAGACCAACGCGGATATTATCGATATCAACATGGGTTGTCCGGTACCGAAGGTAACGAAATGCGATGCGGGTGCCCGCTGGCTGCTCGATCCCAATAAGATTTATGAGATGGTCTCGTCCGTTGTGGATGCGGTCCAGAAGCCGGTGACGGTAAAAATGCGCATTGGGTGGGACGACCAGCATATTTACGCGGTTGAGAATGCCCGTGCCGTTGAACGCGCCGGCGGGAAAGCCGTAAGCGTACACGGACGCACACGCGAGCAATTGTATACAGGCAAGGCCAATTGGGACATCATAAAAGATGTCAAAGAAGCGGTATCCATTCCTGTAATAGGCAATGGGGACGTTTTCTCGCCAGAGGATGCCAAACGCCTTCTGGATCACACGGGCTGCGACGGCGTGATGATCGGACGCGGCGCGTTAGGAAACCCTTGGATGCTTTACCGGACCATTCAATATTTGACGAATGGTGAGCTGCTTAGCGATCCGACGCCGCGTGAGAAATTGGAAGTAGCTATTTTGCATCTCGATCGTTTAGTGGCATTGAAGAACGAGGCGGTTGCGGTACGCGAGATGCGCAAGCACCTAGCATGGTACCTGAAGGGACTTCCAGGCGGCGCTCGCGTAAAAGATGTCATTATGGAAGAAACCGGCCGTGACCCGATGGTAGCAATCTTGGAAAACTATGTACGGTCTCTTGAAGAGGATGCGGAATTCCAATCCGCTTAAACTGCAGGCGGAACATCAGGCGCTGCGGAAGAGGTCGCCTACTAAAATACACATAGACCGGTTATAAGCATGATCCTGAATCGGTCGTTAATGACACCATTCGACAAAAGCCGCTATCCAGCGGCTTCTGTTACATTTTCAAAAAATGAAACGGTTTCAATGGGTCGTTTGGCTTTGATTGACATTCATGGTACCTTTGCAATATAATCGTGCAATATAAATAACGAACGCATCAAGAGCGCTTCAAACAACAGTAGGTATGAGGATTAAGAAGCGTAATATATTAGGTATCAGTGAATTCATACAAGGTATGAAAAATTAGTCACATGACAGGAGAATCGGAAAGATGAACGATAAGCAAATCATTCTGACTCAAGAAGGGCTGCGCAAGCTCGAAGATGAATTAGAGAACTTGAAATCGGTCAAGCGTCGTGAAGTTGCTGAACGTATTAAAGTAGCCATCGGCTATGGTGATATAAGTGAAAACTCGGAGTACGAGGATGCGAAGAACGAGCAAGCATTTATCGAAGGCCGCGTGCTTACCCTTGAGAAAATGCTGCGCAACGCGCGTATTATAAATAATGATGATATTGATATTGATACCGTTAGCATCGGTTCTATTGTTACGGTTGAAGATATGGAATACGGCGATACGATGGAGTACTCTATTGTCGGTACAGCTGAAGCCGATCCTTTGCAAAACAAGATCTCAAACGAGAGCCCGGTTGGCAAAGCGATTTTGGGCAAGAAAAAAGGAACGGTTGTCGAAGTCAACGTACCTGTCGGCATCATTCAATACAAAATTCTCGATATCAAAAAATAAGGTTTGCAATGCGCGGATCAAAAAGCTTCCTTGTGGGAAGCTTTTTGAACGTTTAAAATATAAGAACGTATATTTCATAGGAATACAGGGCTTATATTTTATCGGAAAACGAGTTTTTATCGCAACAATCCGGCCACAGCCGCTTACGCTTGCCGAACGATCAAGGAGATGAAAGTAGTGGAACATGAAAACAATGAGCAGGAGCTAAGTGAACTCTTGCAAATTCGCAGAGACAAACTAGACGAGCTTAGAGGACTAGGCGTGGACCCTTTCGGACGCAAGTTCGAACGCACGCATAACGCCAAAGAAATTGTACAGGCTCATGAAGGGCACAGCAAAGAAGAGCTGGAAGGCCAAGCTGTTACCGTACGTATTGCAGGACGCATTATGCAAAAACGCGGAATGGGCAAAGCCGGATTTGCTACGATCCAGGATTTGAGCGGCAGGATTCAAATTTATGTTCGCAAGGATACCGTCGAAGAGCATAAATTTGCCGCATTCGATTTACTGGATATTGGCGATATCATTGGCGTGCAAGGCGTCGTTTTCAAAACGAACACGGGCGAAGTCTCGGTCAAAGCGCATGATATTGAAGTGTTGACGAAGTCGCTGCTTCCTTTGCCTGATAAATATCATGGGCTGAAGGATGTTGAGCTTCGTTACCGCCAGCGTTATGTTGACCTTATCGTGAATCCGGATGTACAGCAAACCTTCATTACCCGTTCCAAAATCATTCAATCCATGCGCCGCTATTTGGATTCCCGCGGTTATCTGGAGGTAGAAACGCCTACTTTGCATTCTATTGCAGGCGGTGCGGCAGCCAGACCGTTCGAAACGCATCATAACGCGCTCGACATGCAGCTTTACATGCGTATTGCTATCGAGCTGCATCTGAAGCGTCTAATTGTAGGCGGTTTGGAGAAGGTATATGAAATTGGACGCGTGTATCGGAATGAAGGAATTTCGACACGGCACAATCCAGAGTTCACCATGATTGAACTGTATGAGGCTTATGCCGACTACAAGGATATTATGGCGCTAACCGAAAACGTCATTGCACATATCGCGCAAGAAGTACTCGGCACAACGAAAATCACTTATCAAGGCCAAGAGATTGATTTAACTCCGCAGTGGCGCCGTGTTTCGATGGTCGAGCTGGTTAAAGAAACGACTGGCGTTGATTTTGGGATCGAGATGAGTGACGAAGAAGCACAGCGTCTGGCGAAGGAGCATAAGGTCCCGGTTGATCCGCATATGACTTTTGGTCATATTCTTAATGCCTTTTTCGAACAATTTTGCGAGCACACGCTTATCCAGCCGACTTTCGTGACCGGACATCCCGTTGCGATTTCTCCTCTTGCGAAAAAGAGCGAGACGGATCCGCGGTTTACAGATCGTTTCGAGCTATTTATTGTGGCGCGCGAGCATGCCAACGCCTTTACGGAGCTTAACGATCCGATCGACCAACGTGAGCGGTTCGAATCGCAGCTGGTTGAACGTGAGCATGGCAACGATGAAGCGCATGAGATGGATGAAGACTTTATCCGCGCTCTTGAATACGGCATGCCGCCAACAGGCGGGCTTGGAATCGGTATCGACCGGTTGATCATGCTGCTTACGGATGCGCCATCCATTCGCGACGTGCTATTGTTCCCTCATATGAGAGATCAACGTTCCGCCGAATAAAAATGAAATAATAGAACCGCACGGCAGTCAGCTGCCGGCGGTTCTTTTTGTATTTAGAGGAGAGCGCTGCCGCAGCAAATCTGAAAAACTACCAAAATATGATAATATTTTAAGTACTCGTATTGATTTGATAGATTCATATGGTATATTAGAACTAATATTAGTGTTAATGAAGCTTCACACGATAATGGCAAACCTATCGAAAGGTAGGGACGCAAAGCTATAGGGCCTTCCTGAAGATGGCAGCCAGCTACCGAAAGGAGTTTTTTTCATGCGTAAATTTATTTGCATAATCGCGGCATTTGTACTTATCGCGTCGATAAATGCCACCACAGCACAGGCAAGTGAAGCAGCGGCTTCAGACTGGCTGGATACGTCTCATCTTAGTAACGGTGTTATTGCTATCGATTACCCCGTTAATGCCAAAGTGAAAACAAAACTTATGGTTGCTAAGGGCCAAACGAACTATACCTATAACCTGACCTCCGGTAAAACATCAGAGCAATTCCCTCTGCAGCTCGGAAACGGACAATATACGATTTCGGTTTTAGAGAATACATCAGGCAGCAAATACAAGCTGGTCAG
Organism: Paenibacillus sp. LPE1-1-1.1; assembly: GCF_040676435.1. NCBI lineage: Bacteria > Bacillati > Bacillota > Bacilli > Caryophanales > Paenibacillaceae > Paenibacillus > Paenibacillus sp. LPE1-1-1.1. The sequence goes on along the minus strand of NZ_JBEGHY010000048.1, from coordinate 845 downwards.
AAAACAAACGGTTACGCTTAGTTTGAAGGACAGCAAGGTATTATACTTGAACTCCATTCAAAATATCAGTTGGACAAATACAAGCAGCGCGATTGTGAAAGCAAAAGAGCTTGCGAAAAATAAAAAGACAGATATGGAGAAAGTAAAAGCTATCTACGATTTTATTATCACGAACATTAATTACGATCATCAACTGGCGGCTAATCTTTCGGTGGATTACCTTCCGAACATCGATCGCACCTTAAAATCAAAAAAAGATATTTGCTACGGTTATGCAGCTTTGTTTGCAGGGATGCTTCGCGGCTTGGATATTCCAACGAAGCTGATGATGGGAAAATCGACATATGTAGATGTTTACCACGCATGGAATGAAGTCTACTTAGGCGGCAAGTGGGTTACGATAGATACAACAGTAGATGCGGGTTTGAAGAAGGGCAATAAAAAATTCGAATTGATTAAAGATGCTGCAAAATATACGGCCTCAAAACAATACTAATAAAAGTAAACGAATAACGAGCATGCGCATAGGCGCATCGCTCGTTTTTTTATTTCTTTCTTCATTATATAGACGATTAGTTTTTCGCGAGCTAAGCATGAAACGAGGGGATTCGAGGACGTAAATCTTTTTATTACTTTTTTAAAAAAAGTTCTTGCATTGTTATAGGCGAACGTGATATATTATCTAGGTCGCCAACGAGACATACGGCTGACACGAAAGAAAAGATTGCTCTTTGAAAACTGAACAACGAGTAATAACTGCCCTTACGATCCTAACGGATCGTTAGAAAAGCGATAAAAAAGTAATGAGCATTTCAAACACCAATTTGGAGAGTTTGATCCTGGCT
>NZ_JBEGHY010000047.1:0-178853 GCF_040676435.1 Paenibacillus sp. LPE1-1-1.1 | reverse complement strand
TCCGCCGCTAACCTTGTCCCGAAGGACAAGATCCGCTCGACTTGCATGTATTAGGCACGCCGCCAGCGTTCGTCCTGAGCCAGGATCAAACTCTCCAAATTGGTGTTTGAAATGCTCATTACTTTTTTATCGCTTTTCTAACGATCCGTTAGGATCGTAAGGGCAGTTATTACTCGTTGTTCAGTTTTCAAAGAGCAATCTTTTTTCTTTCGTTCCGGTATGTTTCTTGGCCGGAATAAGAATATACCATGGACAAGACTAGTAATGCAAGTGTTTTTTTAAATTAATTTATAAAACACTGCTTTTTCCATTAATAATAGAGATTCCCCGCACTATAATGCTTCATCAGGTCATATATAAAAGGATTCATCTCCAATATTCATACTCTTTCATTCGCCAGCTATTTGTACTTATCCATAAGCGTGCAAAGAATCTGCTTCATACGTTCAATCAGCTCGGCGGGCTCCTTAACAGTAGCTTCATTTCCTAATCCAATAAAAAACTTCGCAAAAAACGGCAGATCAACCTTTCTAACCTGTCCATCCAAACGGCCAGAGCCGTCCTCGTAAACATGTAGCTTAGGTGTTGGCCACAGCTCAGATTCGCAGCGCTGGACGCCTTCTCTGCTCAAATCCACATTTATGCCGATATACTCCTCCTTCGTTTGAAAAAACGCATCCCGATTTTCAAGATGCACATCCCGCAAATCCATCGGCTTTACTTCGGATGTATCGTACTCGGCCGATTTCATTCTGTCACAGCGGAACAACCGCAGTTCCGCCCGCAGAAAACAGTAAGCTGGACAATACCATAAACCGTTGCTGGCATATATGCCGATCGGTTGAATTTGCCGGCTAGATTTGCCTTCCCGCGATTCATATTCAATGAGCAATACTTTCTGATGAATAGACGCTTCCAGCAGGATGGATAAATAAGATACCTTTGATTGCCTCTCGGGTGTGAAAATATCAACACGGTTTTTCATTTGATCGATGCGATCGCGGACATCGCCAGGCATATAAAAGTAAAACTTGCTAAGTGCCGAAGAGGCTTCTGTCTCAAAGGGAAGATATAAATAGTGCCTGAGGGCATGGCTTGCAAAAAATATCGCTACTGCCTCTTCCTCCGTAAAAGCGATAGGCGGCAAAATTCTTTCCTTGAGCACCTGATAGCCGCCGTGAGGCCCGACCTCGGAATATAAAGGAACGCCGAGCTCGCTTAATTCCTGTAAATCCCGCAATATCGTTCGCGTTGATACTCCAAACTCATGGGCAAGCTCCCTAACGGTGAACTTCCGCATTCTATTGACTGTCATCATCAATTCGATAAGCCGCTTCGATTTAGACATCGCTATGCTCCATTTCTTTTTTAATTATGACAAGTATTGTCACTATTATAAGCTACAATTAGAGCGGAGCCTAATCAAGCAATCAGTATCACTACATTTAATGAACGGAGTGAACAAACATGCCAGCTGTTAACGAAGTCAAAGATTTGCTTCTTGAGGAATTGGAGCATATCGTCAAAACATCCTCGAATCTCATTCTTAAAATTTCACCGGAACACTGGGATTTCAAGCCCCATGACAACATGAGGTCATTGCTGGAGCTTGTGGAGCATCTCGTATCGGTCCCGTCCTCTGATCTGCTTATTCTTCAAGAAAATAGCGAACCGGTGATTCGCAAGCTCGAAGCCGATATTGCGGCTAATCGCGACAAGGAACGTCTAATCGAATGGATGACTGCGGGATTTAATGAAGTGAAAGCGTATATGGAAGGACTCCATGAGGAAGATTTTCTTCATAAGAAAACAAAGCCCTTTTATTTGGAACATGGCTCGGTTCAGGCAAAATGGCTGGTTGAAATTACAACTCATGCCCAGCACCACCGCGCACAGCTGTTTACTTACTTGAAGATGCAAGGCTATGCCGTCAACATGTTCGATTTGTACTAAGCAAAGCAGGATGTGCAGCGCAGCACATACAAATAAGCTCTCCACCGCCAGCGGGCAGTGAGAGCTTATTTTTTTGCTTCAATATAGAGCAGGCTATGATCTAATTCCTATACGCCTATGCTATACGCTTTTCTTTTCCCGAATAATCCCTTGATACCCCTCCGGTATCTTGATATTTACTTTAACCGAATCTGGGTATTGAACGGAAATTTCGATAACCTGCTCTGCGAGCAGCTTCCAAGATACATCGATTTGCCCTGAATCCGAAAGCGGCACGCTCCCCTTCGCCCAAGCTAATCCACATGGATTAGGCATGATGTCCACCTCGCTCCATCCGATTGCCGCACTGCGAATCCCGAGCACCTCACGTCCGAGGAAATAGGCAGGCGCAGAGGACCAAGCATGGCAATGGCTTCTCGTCAGCATATTGGGGTTCGCCCGGTTCTCCGTGAAATTCGGATACATCTCCCAGCAGGTTGTAGCATCATGCTCAATCATTTGCCCGTAATTATGGCGGATGTCATCGACGATCGTTGGGACCTGCCCGGATTCCGACAAGGCTTCATAATAGAAGAAAGACATGAACGGACTGCCGATTTGCACAAAATGAGCAGGCGAATCCAGCAAATATCGCTCCATCACGCTTCTCCGCCCGCCTTGCGCAACACCAGTCAAATAAGCGACAACCTGCGTTTGCACGGAGAAGATGTCCGACCTGCGGCTATCTACGTGAATACAATCGAGATAAGCGGATTGCTCCTCTGACCATAGATGCGCATTGATAGCAGCTAGAAGATCGTCTGCCGCCTGTGTAAACTTCCGCTGCCCTTCCGCATCGCCCGAGAAGACCGCCATTTCGGAGGCGACTCGCAAGGTTTTCACCAAAAAGCAGTTCTGATGAGTTACAATGCCGTCATTCGGCTGGTCAATCGGCGACCAATCGAGCAGGTTCCAGCCTTTGATCGCCAGCAGGCCGTCCTCATTGATTTCTTTTAAGTAATGCTCCAGCGTAAAACGGATATGCGGATACATTTCTTTGGCAAAATCCAGATCTGCTGTTTGCTCCACATATTCCCGGCAAGCAATCGCCCAGAAAAATGTCCAGTTCGGTATAACGCTGCTCCATCCGCTCGGAACCTGATCGGCATACAACGGCGTTTGATCCTTCGACCCCGGCACAAGGCGCAGGCAGCGCTTCACGATATCGTTTACGCCGAACAAATAATTGCTGACCAGCGCCTCATTGCGGCTGTCGCCTACCCAGAACACCTGCTCATAGGCCGGGCAATCCACAAACGTATCCTCCATGCAGAGCTTCGTCGTATGGCGGCTGATCTCCCAAATATCGTTAAGCAGCGGATCAGAGCATTGGAACTTGCCGATTTCGGCAACAGGATAATGATTTGCCATATAATGAACGTTGATCAGCCTGACCGGCTTCACCGCATTTCGGACAGTCAGCATCAAATAACGCAGTCCTCTTCGAACGGGGGACACATACCGCTGCCTCCCTTCCCTGCAAACGTAGCGCAGCGTATTGTCGAGTCCGAACGTATCCTGCCGATAATCTTCCGTCATATACTCGAAGCCGTAAAAGTCTAAAATCGTTCCCGCTTCAGCCTCGATCTCGAAGGACAGATAACCGGTGAGCTCCTTGCTGAAATCGATAACGATTTCGGTGTCGAAGCCCGGATAAACCGGAATAACGCCTGCCGAGGCATTGGGAATCACTGCGTTATGCAGGGCTGCCGGAATCGTTCGGGAGATACTTTCTTTCTTCCAGATGGAGAGGCCTAATACATCTGCTTCGCTAACGAAGCGCTCGTCGATTGCGCGGATATAAGATGAATAAGCAGCCAAATCATCCATAGCAGCTACTTTGTCTATTACTTCTTTATATTGTTGGTCCTCAAAATCAATTTCTCTTGAATGCTGATGATCCAAATATACGGTGCTGTCAAACGGGCCAATCGTAATAAAAGCAGAAGCACCCTCCGGCTCACCCGCTTCCATTAGCGGAGCTCGAAGCTCGACCGGGGCCTCGCTAAAAATACCCAAATGAAGCTTGCCCGTATGCATTCCTCCGCTTACATCGATTAACAATAGATTGTCGCCTCTGCTTAGGGTAACGGCCGCATAGCGCTCAGGCAGAACGCCTGTAAACCGTTCCTCGCCAAGCTTAACCCCGTTCAGCGATACCGCACCCACGCATTCCCCGGCATTCGGGAATCCGAGAATGATTTCCGTCTCCTCCCTTACGCATAGAAGCGTTGCCGCATACCCGGTAAAACCTACGACATTGGCATGGTTCTCGCTGTCTTCAACCATTTGATTGCGTATATCAATGGCCGTAGAATACGTGAAGGATTGAACGCTGTTCAAGGTTAAAATGCGTGATGGATATACAGGGTACTCCGCCAGAAGAGGAATGTCCCGCTCTAATAACGTCGTCCACGGCCCCGTGCCGACAGGCCCTATGATCTTTGACTTCTCCCATCGCGCATCTTGAAAGGCGGTTTCTATCCAGTCTTCCCCCCACAAGCCAGCATCCACATATTCGGAGAAGCCCTGCTGACAGGACATGCGCGGCGAGCGTGTATGATATCCCTCATGTACGGAGGTGTTCCAGGTTTCATCCGTAGCAAGCAGCATTTTCGATTCCGTTTCGGATTCATTGCCGCTGTCTAGTTGAACCAGTAAGCCGCCGCGACCGCGTAAATAATAGAAGGTCGACACGCCAAAATGAAGCACCAGCACCGCAATCGTGTTTACTTGCCCCGGCACCAGCAGATGACCAACCTCATACACATCATAAAATTGCTCGACGGTCCACGAACGGACAGGCCCTCTTCCAACATGCTTGCCGTTGATATAAAGAACGTAACGAGAATCCGCACTGATTCGCAGAGTCGTGTTCGAAGGCGGGGCTGTACGATCATTCGATTGATCAACCACAAAGCTTTTCCTAAAGCAGCGCCATTCGTTGCGTGGGCTTATGGCTTCTCCGCCCCAAATCCAGCTTGCTTTCCAACCGTTATTCGCCATGTCATTCTGCTCCTTTTATGCCAGCTATCGGGTGCTTGCCCGTGCAATCTATTTTTAATTATAGTAAAATCAAGGTACTCATTTACCCCTGTTTCAGACATTTAATCCCTGAAAAGCGACATCCAATGAAAGGGTCGATCAGATCATGCCGAGCAAGCACACGCAGTTGTATAAGGTCGAGCAATATTTACAAAAAAACGACTTAGTCTATGTAAACCGCGCCACCGAAAACTTCCAGCTGCCGCTGCATAACCATGATTTCATTGAACTCGCCTATGTAGCGGAGGGCAAAGGCTTCCATCATATCGGAGAAGAGGTTATGCCGGTATACAAAGGCTTATTATTTATTTTGCCTCCCGGAGTCTCGCATGTCTTCCGGCCTTCAACGCCTTCCCGCACCAGCCCTCCGTTAATTGTATATAATTGCGTCTTCCTGCCGTCCCTGCTCGTTTCGATGAACGAGTGGATTGGCGGCGAGCCGCCGATTGTCGATTTTCTCGAAAAGCAGCTCACCCATCCATCGGCGTTTCAATCCGTGTTTGATTCCAACTACTTGATCGATAGCTTGTTTCGCAGCATGCTGCGCGAATATGAACAGCCGCAAAACGGCTCGGCCGCTTATCTGCAGACGCTGCTCGTACAGCTGCTCGTGTCGATCTATCGTTTGATGCAGGATACGAACAAGCCTTTATTGGAAGAAAAAGCATCTACGTCCTTTGGGCAGATAATCAGCGATTTGGAGCAGCATCCGCATGAGAGTGTGACAGTCGGACAGCTTGCAGCCCGGTGCGGATGGAGCGAGCGTCATTTCAGCCGCGTGTTCAAGCAGCATACCGGACAATCTTTTCTCCAATATCTTCAGCATCTGCGCATCAAAAAAAGCTGCGAGCTTCTAAGAAGCCCGCAGCAGAAAATCAGCGCGATTGCGGAAGAGGCAGGCTACAAAAATATCGATGCCTTTCTCACCCATTTCAAACGGATTGCCGGCATGACGCCTCGCGAATATCGCCGGTTGGTACAAGAACAGAAACAATAGCCTAGAAGATTCGTCCCAGTCCCGCTCACCCTTCTCGTTTATCCATCAGAATATGGCCTTCTTCCAGCTGGATTTCATTGAAGCCTGCCATAGCCTTAGACTCAAACCGGATAGGCCTGCAGCTTGCCGCTATAATGATATTTCTGATATCCGCGTTATGCTCGGCGGGCAGCGAAAATGCTTTGACATAAGCGAAGGCTTCTCCGAGCGTGGCATAAATGGCATTCATTATTTTGTCGTTTTTCACTTTACCCATCAGATTCAAAATCATCGAGCCTTGGGCATCGAGCTTTTCTTTGGCCATTTCAAAAAAGCCCAAGGTCGTTAAATGATAGGGCGTGCCTGCCTCCGTGAAGGCATCCAAAATAATATAATCGAACTCGCCCCGCTCCTGCTCGCACAGCAGCCGGCGGCCGTCTCCGATCCGAACGTTATCCAACTGATAATGGAAGTACGCTCTGCTTAGCCCGACCACCGTCTCGTCGATTTCCGCTACGATAAACCGTTTATCCGGGTAATTCGCGGGGATGGTCCCGATTCCGTGACCGATCATAAAAACATTTTCGAATACGGGGTCGTTCCGCTCCATCAAATGCATAATCGCCCTGGGATATTCCAGCACGATTCGTTTCGGGTTCTTTAGGTCAATCGCGCCCTGTATCGCATGATCAGAAAATTGCAAAAACCGATATTTCCCGATTTCCCCATATAACTGATTGGCTTCGTACACGGAGACGTCTTGAGAGCCGCTGCTTGCCTTTGTTAATAGCTGCAATGAATCGTTCTCCTTATGCTCAAAAAAATATAAAGCTTATCGTATCCTTTTTTTGAAAGAAGTGATCGACAAGCGTTCTTCCACCAGAAAAACTCCCGTTTCCGCAAAACCGCTTTGCTTGTAAAAGCTTACGGCCGGGGCGTTTTGCGTTCCCGTTGCAACCACAATTGCACCGCCGCGGCCAGCAAGGCCTTCTATATACCGGAGCAGCTCCTTGGCTATTCCTTTTCGGAAATGCTTAGGATGAACCATCAAGCGATGAATATCGATGATGTCCGCTTCCCTTTTTATCGCTATCGCCCCGCATAACTCACCGCCTAAGTAATAGCCGTAGAAGGTTTCTTCGCAATCGCGCAGCGTTTCTACGGTATCTTTTAGAGGGGGCAGCTCCTCAAAACGAATCAGCTCGGCCTCTACCTTGTAAGATGGTATTTGAATGCCAAGCACTTCCTTCGCGATGAGCGGATCGGTTATATCGATTTTTTCAATCATGATGGCATGCACGCTTCCTTCTGCGCTTATTCAGTCAATTTTGCATCCGTCCTCACTTCGCCCTCAATCGGCATGATAAGAACATGCGCAAACTGTGGATTATTATAGCGGTCAACCGAGGCTATCTCCGTACTTTTACCGGTACTGTCTACCGTTCCGTACGACAGCCTATCCGCCATTAGAACATCCATAAAATAAACGGATTCGCCAAATGCTTTCGGTTCTTGGCCCGTTTCGCCGTTTTTCCCTATCGTATCCTTTTGCCATTTGATCTCGGCTATGCCATTTTCGTTGACTTCGACATAAGTCACTAAACCTCTATATTCCATCAAATAACGGAGTGCTTCCCCATTCGGGAACGTGTAAATCGTCGTAAAGCCTTCCCCATAGGGTTGAATTACTTTTCCGTAGTTTAACTCCGGAAGATCGAGTACAGCTGCGCGCGCTTTATCGAGTTCACCGCTCATGAGCGTTTTGAACTGCTCTTCACCCGTAGGTGTTCGGACGATGACCTGCTTTGCAGCGTTATTATAGGCGACCGTACCTCCCAGCGTCTCCGTTACAAAGCGGACAGGCACGTAGGTCCGCCCCCGTTTCACCGTAACCGGCGCATCTAATGCGATTTTCTTGCCATTGATGTCGGCCGTTTTCAAGCCGTTCTTCAGACGCACCGTAATTTTGTTAAGCGGATTTTTGATGATAATGGTCTTCGTAGCCGACTCGTAGGAATAGCTAATTTTATCAGGATCATGAAAAGCTTTCAATTGGACCATCGTTCTGCCATTCACATTTAAAACATCGTCCTGGTATAAACCGTTAATAAACATTTTGACAGGTGCGGCAGCGACAGGCGCAGCCATAACCGCAGCGCCCGCACTTAGTACACCTGCTACGGTTAGTGCAGCCGCCGCCGTTTTCATCCATTTTTTCATGATAAATGCCTCCTTAAACATCGAATGTTATTTTGAATTCTCGCTTTTTCCCATGAAAAAAAACACCGTTTTCCCATTTGTAAACGATCGTGGTGAGCGGAGTTCCGTGCGCAGCAAACTACCCCAAGCTCATATATTCCTTCTTTGGATTCGTAAACGCCGTAAAGCTGCCTTCTGCCGTTTGAATGGCGCGTTCTATGATGTCCAGCTTTTCATTTTCCGAAAATACGACGGCATCGTTTCGTTCTCCCGAAATGTTGGATAGGGAAATTTCTTGCGCTCCATTTATTTGCAATGAACTGGCATGCTTTTTGTTAAACGACTCTGTTTGGCTAGCTTGAACAACGATCGGCTCCTGACCGCTCGCACCATTGGTCCTCGTCGTATCGGCAGTGCAGCCAGCGAGAAGAAATACTGCCGATGCCGCCCATACGAGTATACTCTTCACATTTCACACCAGCCCTCTCCTAACGGAACCATATCTTATGGCATTCCTCACGTATAAGACGTCATCCCGCCCAAAAAGGTTACGGTCCGGTTTATTTCGCATCCTGTGTAAAGCAGGATAATCATGGGAATTACTAGAATAATAGAGCAACCTACTTTAGGAGTGAAAACATGAGTATTACAACGTATCCGGAGTTCGTACAGCTAGTCGGTCAATATAAGATTTTTCCATTCTCCGATCTGATTCCCGAGCATCCTTCGCTTACCTCCGTCGTGCCGAGCGACAGCTGGCATACCGATACCGATCGGGACCCTTGGCTGTGGCGCGTCAAGATCGTAAAGGATGAGCACGCAGCATACGGGAAGTTTTTTGGAACCAAAGCTTCCTTCATTCATGTAGACTTGTTTCCGATGATTCCGATGCTGCTCTCGCAGGGCAAAAGCGTAGAAGAACGGTACAGCAGCGGCCTGCTGTCTCAGGACGCTCGGAATATTTACCGGATCATTAAGGAAGCCGGCAATATCGATTCGCGGAACTTGCGCAAAGAATCCAATCTAACGGCCAAGGAACAAAAAAAGGATTACGAGCGTGCGCTCGTTGACCTGCAAAACTTCGCCGATATCGTCATTACCGGCGCGCAGGAGAGTGACTTCGAGGGCGGCTGGAGCAGCATGTGCTTCGAGAGCTCCGACCACTGGCTTTATGAAACGCTCAGCGGAACACCGGAAGCGCCTCGCCATTTAGCCGAAGCCAAAGCGGTCGCCAAAGCGGAGCTAAGCGCGGTCTGCACGGAAAAAGCGCTGAAATATTTGGATAAGAAGCTGCGGTTTTCGCTTTAGCCGAACGCAATTATAAAGGGAGATGCACCAGGTTAGCGCAGGCTAACGGGCATCTCCCCTTTATGTTTTATTCGATTATTTTCTGATAGCTGGCAATATCCAGTCTTCTTCCGAATTTAAAGCCGATCTCTTTGAAATGCGCGCATTGGAGATAGCCGTGTTTCTCGAACAAACGGATGCTTCTTTCGTTTTCGGTGCAGACGGTTGCAATCAATACGCGAAAGCCGCTTGCTCTTCCTTGCTTTTCGAGAAAAGCGATCGCCCGGCTCCCAAGGCCGTGCCCCAGCTGTTCAGGATCCAAGTAGATCGTTACCTCGGCGGTAACATCGTAGGCTTGCTTATTTTTGTGCTGGGTGATGAGAACATAACCCTTGAACATGCCCTCGTCTAAAATAACGAAGGATTTGTATTTGGGACTTTGATGTATCACATTGTTCCGAATCTCTTCCAGGGTTAGCGGCTCCGTATGAAAAGAAATCGTTGTATGTTCAACGTAATAATTGTAAGTACGCATGATCGCGGGCAAATGCTGCTCCTGAATTTCTTCGAAAACGATCGTATCAATCATCATGCTCTCCTTTGTGCCCTCTATTCCGCTCCATCCAGCCTACCGCGTAATCGACTAATTCCTTTACCGGCATGAGCAGCGCGGCAGCATGGCCAACCGTACCTCTCCGCACTTCTCCCGTATCCCGTTCAAATGCTTCGCCCAGCTGTTCAAAATCATCCGAGTTAAAGTCAATGTCTTGAAAACCGGCCCATTTTCGCACGCCTTCTTCAAGAATAGGCGCATGGTTGGTCATTTCGGACTTGCCCACATACTGTGCGCGATATTCCGCCAAATGAAGCGAGGTATTGCGGTTATGGCCCACGCCCAGCAAAAGCACCCAGCCTTCCTCCTCATATAGTCTTGCGATAGGAGAATGTTCACTCAGGCTGTATGCCAGGCTATGATTGGCTGTAATGCTCTCTTTTTTGGCGCCCCAAGCAGCAAAGGATACTTGGGGATGGCCGCTGCGCACAACCCCGTTTTGTTTTCTAAAGCTTTCGTTTATTATCCCCATGCCTCTGCACGGAGTAAGGTCGGCGGAAAAGGCCGGCATCGAATCTCTTAGAGGCTGCCACCATGACTCCCGGACGGGAGGATAGCGCCAGTGCTCCGGGTCGGACAAATCTCCCGTATGGGTCGGCATAACGAGCGTTCCGCTCTCGCCCACGCACTCTTCTATCGCCAAAATGACGGCAACCGGCCCTCCGGCAACATAGCCGCCAAGCGACTTCATCGAGCTGTGCATGATGACCGTCATGTCCGGCTTGATGCCCAGCTTTTTGAAATCTGCCTTCAATGATTCGGGCGTCCAAAGCTCTCCTTGAATTTCTTCCATATGTATCACACCTTCATATTTGTCTAACCATTCATTTGACCGTTCGTTTAACCGTTCGTTTAACAAATCATTTTATTATAAAAACCGCTGTCCTCACCCTACACTGCAGTTTGTGCAGTAGAACGGCATATTGAGCGAAAAGTACCCCGCTACGCTGCAGTTTGTGCAATAGAATCAGCAGCCAGCGGGCTCCGACGGCGCTTATGGGGCTATCCCATTGTATAAACTGCAATCTAGCCCACCATTGGAGCTCTCATGTCAGGTTTCCGTTGTATAATCTGCAGCGTAGGCTCGGAACACGGAATGGCAGTTAAGGGACTTAACAACTGGAGCGGCAGCACGGAACACGAGGTAGTTAAGGGACTTAACAACCGGAGCGGCATCACGGAACACGAGAGAGTTAAGGGACTTAACTACCTGGAGCGGCAGCACAGAACACGAGGTAGTTAAGGGACTTAACAACCGGAGCGGCATCACGGAACACGAGGTAGTTAAGGGACCTAACAACCATGAGCGGCAGCATTGAAAAACACACATTGTGCTGGTATCGGCGCTCCTGTAACCGGAGCTTCTTCTCTACACTCTACACCGCCGTTTGACCAATAGACAACTATAACGGAACTATTTTTCCATCGAGCTGATGAACGCCGTTACTTCTTCCAAACGCTCCGTCTTCAGCACAAGCTTCTCGGTGTCAAATACGAGGAATATAGGGAGGGCTTCGAGACGAAATGCTTTTTTTACATCCATCACATAGCTCGGGTTATACGCCATCCATCCGTATCCGCCGTTAAGAACATTCCTAGCGTCCATCTCGATCTCCTCTACGGGATAGGGCTGGGGCATGTCTTTATCGTGTACAACCGTCGTTTTGTATTTGCCTTTCTGGCCGGCTAGCAATCCCGCTCTCGCAAGCAGTTCTTCGTTCGACATGGACAAAATAATGAGCTCATCCGGCGTTTCCGTTATTTTCTCGGTGGTCGGCGGATTGATCTGAACCTTCTGTCCATGCCTCAAATCCTCCCATCCCAGCTTCTCGCCTGCTTCATTGGTAATTTTCGTGCCGGGAAGCACGCGAGCCTCGTAGCTCGCGCCCCAATCAGCTATAGCCGGACCCGGCTCATCGCGTTTCGCCCATTCCGATATATTGAAGCCGACTGTCTGCTCCTGATTGTTCAGAGTGTCGATGAAGCCGATCATTTGATCATCACGATAATGACCGTACGGTTTATTGCTGCAGGCGGCCAGGAGCATTCCTGCAGTCAGCAAAAGGATGAGCGCCGCTATCCTCATTCGCATCATTATCCATCTCTCCTTTTACTATTTTAAAACGTTCAGCGCCTATCATTTGTTTCAATCTCTTCCAAAAATGCAAAACATTTTGAATGCTGCGCCAATCGTTTCCTCATTTCCGCCCTTGCTATATAATAGAGGAAGTCATCAACAAGCTCCGAACATTGAAAACGCAGCAAAACCTTAAGGAGAAATCATATGGATATCATTGAAATTGTAACGGATTTAATAGACGAGGATACCGATCAGCCCAGGTATCAGTTTGACGAGGAAGCCTTGCAGGAATTAATGAAAAGCATAGACGAAATCGGCCTGCTCTCCCCCATTAAAGTAAGAACGACGAGCAACGGACGGTATAAGATCATTTACGGCAACCGCCGCTACAAAGCCAGCAAAATGCTTGGGAAGCCGACCATTCCTTGTATCGTTTCTACCGTAACGGACGAGATGGAGATCTATTTGGAGCAGATTGCGGAAAATTTGACGCGTGAAGGCTTCTCGCCGATCGAGGAAGCCGAAGCCTTCCATAAACTGCTGAATGATTCGAAATTCCGGAGCTCAACCAAATTTTTATCCGGGAAATTGGGCAAGCCCGAATCCTATATCAAGAACAAATGCGAGCTGCTGAAATTCAGCAATGCGGTAAAGAAGCTGATTGTCAGCGGCACCGAGATCAAGAAAGACAAGCTGACCGAGGATCAATTGCTTCCGCTGAAGGATCTGCCGATGGAGCATCGCGATCCGCTTGCGCTGATTGCAGCCCGCGATGAGCTGCCCGTAAGCGATGTGAAGAAAATAGCGAAGCTGTTTAAGGACAAAACCATTTCTGACAGCACCAAGGACAAGCTGCTCTTCAAAACCGGAAGCGGACTCATCGAAACCTGGTCAACCCATGAGCAGAACAAAGCGGAGCGCGCCAAACCGCCCGCTGAACCCAAACCGGCAGCCCCCAAGGCGGAGAAACCGGCTAAGCCGGAGGTTTCCGAGACGCCGAAGCAAGGTCCATCTGCCGCTTCCGCTACTCCCGTCGAAGATGCTCTTTACCGGCTCGCTGCCGCACTTCCCGCTCACAGCGCCCTAACCGCGGAAACGCTTCAATCCGTCGCCATGATCCATGCGGGCGGTCAGGTTCCTTTTATCCAAGGCGTAGATGCATTAATTCAGCAGTTGGAGAGCCATTTGGCCGAGTGGCGCAGCGTGCGCGAATTTGCAAGCAGCCGCCTGCAAACGGTCGCTTCGTCCGAATAAACGAACAGCCTGTTAAAAAAATTGACCAGTCTATCGCGAGCATAACGCGTTGGCTGGTCTTTTTAACGAGCATAGGCAAATGCCTGATTATAGGAATCCGGCATGTCCAATGCCCGGTTCTTTGGCGCTATCGGCAAACCAACGGACGGTTCTTATTTAACTAATACCGGCTGGGCTCTTAGTCTCTATCCGCCCGCTCTTTAACCAAATACAAAGCTAAATCATGGCCAACCTTTACGCAGCTGCCAGGCTCGACCTGCATATCCTCGTACATGACTCCTCTTCCGTCAGGAATGTAGCCTCTTTTCGCATAGAGCCGCTGCGCGTTGCCGTAATCGTAAAATAAACCAACTCCGATCCCGACAATGCCATACTTATCAAATGCGATTTGTTCCACGGCATCCATCAGCGCGCTGCCGATACCTCGCCGGCGGAGCGAAGGGATGACATCAAAATTATTGATCTCGGGAATGTCCCGTTCTGCAAAATAAGGATAGCTGGATCGGGATAAAAGATGCAGCCAGCCGGCAAATTGGCTATCGTATAATGCGATTAGCGTCATTCGCTCGCCGGTTATATTTTGTTCCGCGCAGCGCTTAATGTAATCCAGCGGTTTGCCAATTCCATGTGCCCCAAGAGCTTGAAAAACCACTTCAACATCCGGTTGTATCATCGGACGGATTTGCAAGAGATCGTTCATTTCCGTTCCCCTTTATCGGTTATTTGCCGGCACGGACGGGAGGCTTAACGCGATCTGGACAAGCTCTCCTAAATCATCGATTACTCCATCGGCATCCCCATTCGCATCCCCGAAAGGAGCAAGTGGCGGGTTCCGTTTCCATACGGCTTTCATTCCTGCGGCACGGCTGGCTTTAATATCGTTAATTAGATGATCGCCTACAAATACAGCTTCTTCGGCTTTTACTCCGAGCTTGGTCAAGGCTCGCATAAAAATGGCCGGGTCGGGCTTGCGCAGCTCCTCCCATTCCGATATCAGCACCTCGTCAAATAAAGGGCTGATGCCCAGCGCTTCGAAATTATCGAATTGAAATTGCCCATAACCGTTTGAGACCAGCGCAATCTTCAGCCCGCGGCTCTTGAGCTCTGTAAGCATAGGCAATAGATGCGGAAAACCGATGCAAAACCTTTTGAAGCCATTCAGATAATCACTTAACAGCGTCTGCCAATCCAGCCCCGCGATCGAAAACTCTTCGATAAGCTGCCGGTAAACCTTGTCCTTCCAAACATAGCCATGATTATCGAGCTCGATAAAACGCTGAACGAAAATATCTTTTTCTACGGATTGCAGAGAAGGGAGCCGATCATATTGATTGCTGACGAATAAAGCAAGTGACGCATCCCGGTCTAACAACGTACCGTCTAAATCAAAGAGTACCGCTTTAATCGCCATACTGCTCAGCCCTTTCCATCATGACTCTTGTATTCGATAGAGAATTTCCTCAGCCCTTCGGCACGGCTAATAAATAATAGTTCTCTCCCGTGCTCACCGATCCTGCATCCTTCCATTTACAGCCTTTGATATAGTAGCGAATATTCGTATCTGTTTCCTCTTTGCCGGCACCTGTACAAACGGTATCCCTGACGCCCCTAAAAGCGCCCGCTAAGTCGTCTCGCGAGTTATCGTAGCGATGCAGGATTTTACGGCCGTCATAGATTAGCTCCGTAATAAGAAGATCCCCTTCGTCCGTTTGGGAAACGATTCTTACTTCACTCTCTTTATTCGCATTTATGTCATCGATAAAGCGATCTAATTGACTGACATTCGAAAGGGTCAAACCCGGTCCCTCGGTAGTGACATCGCCTTCTTTGGAGGTTTCAAGGCTTTTTTCGTTTTTCGATGCATAAATGTAGGCGCACGACAGCACCAAGACAATCGCTAGTCCAATAATCACTCCGTTTACCCTCGTCCTAATCACCATCGGGCCCTCCTTCTTCCTACCGCTTTAAGGTTAGATAACCTATTAGACGGAAGTTCTTCCATTATGTTTCACCCGGCGCTACTTCAACCCACTCGGCGCCCACCAGTTCCATTTTCCGAGCAGCATCATTAAGGAAGGCACCAGCACCATTCTGACGATCGTGGCATCCAGAAAGATAGCGGCTGCGATGCCGATGCCAAGCTGCTTCACCCCGACTACCTCGCCGAAGGCGAAAGGAGCGGTAACGGCAATCATGATGGCAGCGGCTGCGGTAATAATGCTGCTTACGGATGACAGTCCCTTTCGAACAGCTTGTTCGTTGCTGCCTGTTCTGTCATATTCTTCTTTCATCCGCGAGACAAGAAATACGCCGTAATCCATGCTAATGCCAAAGACGAGACCGAAAATAAAGACCGGAATCATAATCGCGATACTGCTCGGCTCCATCCCCCATCGACCTTCCGTGAAAATCCACGTCAATATGCCGAAGGAAGCGCCTATGCTCAGCAGATTCAGCAGGATCGTCTTAACCGCGAGGAGCACGGACCGAAAGGCGATAAAAAGGACCATAAAATTGGATAGCAGCAAAAAGAGAAGCACGCGGCCCAAGCTGCCGAATATAAGATCATGAACCTCCTGCTGGTATTTCGCTTCGCCGCCCAGCGTGAAATCCAGCGGCGATGACAGCGCTTTTTGCTCCCATTCCCTCACCCACTTCATGGCTGCATCCGAGGACGGCTCGTCCGCTAGGGTCAACTGCAGCAGAAGCCGGTTCCCGCTCAGAAACGGCTGGAGCGCTTTTTCGTATTTCTTCTTTTGCAGCGGCCTCTGGACAAGGACCGACAGCTGCTCCGGCGAAAGCTTAAGCTCAGAAAATATCGAGTTGACCTCTTTCACGTCCGGATCATGCTTCAACCGTTCCGTCAGCGCAAAGGCTTCCGTCCAATCCGATTGCCGGAGAAACATAGCTTTACCTTCGATAACAACCCAAACCTTCGATTCGGATGGCTGCTCGAATACAGCGGCATAAACTTCCGCGGCCAGCCGTGAATCGTAGCTTTGCGGCAATGAGGTCTCATCAGGAATAGATGCCTGCATGTTTCTCAATGGCAGTATGCACAGCAAAAGCAAGCCTGCGGCTAACAAGCCCGTGACAGAAGGTCTCTTCATGACCAAGCGTGCAAGACCCTCCCAAAATCCGGTTTGGACGGCTTTTTTCTTGCTCTTGTTTGCCTTATACAAAACAGGCAGGCACACGGCAAAAAGAGCCGGCAGCAGCGAAAATGCCAGCAGCAACGATACGGCAACCACAGTCATCGCGCTGAGTGCAATGGAGGAGAACATCGGCAGAGGAATCCAGATGAAGCTAAGCAATCCCAAGAAGACGCTGGCAGCCGACGCAAAAACTGCCCTTCCGGCAGTCTTCATCGTTTCTGTCAAAGCCTCGGCAGGGTCTGGTTTCCCTTGGAGTTCTAAGCGGAACCGGCTGACGAGCATCAGCGCAAAATCAATGCTTAAAGCGAGCCCTACCATCGGAATGACATTCAAAACAAAATTGGATAACGCCAGCTTCGTGCCCAACCCGTATAGGAGTCCCATCGCAATCGGCGCGCCCGTCACTCCAATCGCAATAGGGAGCAGCGCAGTCGCGACTCTCCGAAAAACAAGCCACATGACCAGAAATGCCAGCGGTATGCCGATAAGCTCGGCTTTTGCCAAATCTTTATGGCTAGCTTCATTAACATCCGCCTGGATGGCCGATTTTCCGGTAATCTTGACCGATATTCCGTTGGAGGGCGGCAGCAGCCCCTTTAGCTGCTTCAATACGTTATTCATCCGATAGGGGGGATGCGAGAAAGCAAGGAGCGCGTATGCATGGTTTTCTTCCAGCATCCCTCGCCGCACAAGCGGGGACACCAGCTCCTCTAAGCCGTCAATCCCCTCAACCCGCAGCAGCGCTTGTGCGATAAAACGAAGAAAACGAGCCTGGGTAACACCGTTTCCCTTCTCGAAGAGCAGCAAGACTGGGGCTTCGGCGATATTAAAGTCAGATGCCAGCACCCGCTGCACCTGCGCATAGGAGCCATCCTGCGGGTACAAGCCGTGATCCTGAACGACGGCATCCAGCTTCAAAGCATTAACGCCCATAAACAATAGGACGGCCGCCCACATGAAAATGAACACCCTCGGAAACCGGAAGGAAAGCTGAGCTAAACCATTGATCACATCCCTCCGCTCCTTCCGGTATCGATTGCGTTCATTAGGGTCGGTATGGCTTTAATCTGGTTGCGTTCACTAGCGCCTCCGCTATTCCGGGAGCAAGCCTTGCTGCTTGCGGCATCCAGCTCTCGGCATTCGGCATACTGAACAGCCATTGCAGGAGGCTGCCCCAACGCAGCGCGCCCTTAAACTCCCGATGGATCAGCTTCGTGTAAGCCTGCTGCCACCCGGATACCGACAGATCCCCGCGCAAGCAGCTGTCTGCAAGCGGCGCACATAGGACGGCCGACCGCAGCGCCATCGACATCCCGTCGCCGCAAAGCGGCGGGATCATCGCAGCCGCATCGCCAAGCAGCGGAAGCTGATCCCATGCCAGCGGCTTGCGGTTCAAGTAGATCGGCGAGACAGCTGCCTGTGACCCTGATACAGGCTGCGCATGCGCCAGCTTCCGCTGCAGCTTCGGGTTCCGCCTCGCAGCGGCTTGAATAATCGTTAGGATCGTTTTGCCCGCATTCACAAAAGCATCCCGCTGCAGCAATGCCGACGCGTTTACAAGGCCTCCTTCGATCGGACATAACCCTAAATAACCGCCCCGGAAAAAATACAGCTCGATGACAGGCTCCATAACCAAGCCGTGATAATGGGTTTTCAAGCCTATATACGAAGGTTTGGCCGAATTTGCTTGCCGAAAGCCAGGCAGCCCCGCCCGCTGGCTCGCTCCCCAAGCAGCAATGACGGTCCTTGCTTCTACCGTGCCGGCCTGTCCGTTCTGCTTGATATCAATGCTAAAGCCGTGCTTCGCGGGACGAACCGCCGTAACCGTTGTCCCCGTCTCCAGCCTCGCGCCCGCGTGCTGGGCAGCAAGGTGAATGGCGGAGTCCAGGGCGAAGCGGCTTAGCCCCGACGCTTTCCCGGGCAGCGGTATTTCCACCTCGGCGCCATTTTCAAAAATCAACCGTATCCGCTCTATGCTGCTCGGCTCCAATGCCGTAATTGCGTCGCTTATGCCCAGCGCTTGCAGCGTGCTTTGCGACTCCGGAGACAGAAACTCCCCGCATACCTTATGCCGGGGAAAATGCTGACGGTCAAGCAGCAGCGTGTCCCAGCCCTTATCCGCGAGCGACTTCGCTATGCTGCTCCCCGCCAAGCCCGCGCCAAGTACGGCTGCATCATGAATCGTTGTCATTCCGCTCAACTCCGTCAGCTCTGTTTGCCTATTCCTTGCTAATGACGACTGCATAACGAAACAAAGGTCTCCATCTATAGGAAAGGCCAGGAATTCCAAGCGTATAGCCGAGTTTCTGCCAATCCTTCGCGCGAAAGCCTTTGGCCACCGATAGCGGACCGTCGTTTAGGATATAGCGATTGGAAGAAATCAGCCGCGTCGTCAGCCACACGGCCGCCCACGCAAGCCAGTGGCGATGAATGTCATTAATGACCACGCCCAGCCTTGAAGCATTCAGCATGCTGCGGACGGCATTCGGCAGCTCCCTATCATCAAAATGATGAAGAAATTGCGTTCCCGTCACGATATCCGCATTCTCAGCAGGCATGGCAAACAGGTCTCCCCGCTTAACCTGCACCCTAGGCTCATCCCGAAAAATAAGCCTCGCTTCCTCGCAAGCCTCCTCGGTAACATCCACAAGCCGGATTGCCAGCGTAATCCGCTCTTCATCCGCCCACTTCAGCAGCCGCTTGTTCACGTCGCCGGAGCCGGCGCCGATATCCAAGATCGATAAGACTCTCGGCTTACCCGCTTGTGCCCATAATATCTTGACGCCATGCACCGTCGGCGCAGAAGCCGCAAAAATCCGGTTTAACCGGCGAAGGTGACGCAGTGCTTCCCGAAGCTCTGAGCCCCCCGCCGAAAAATCATCCATTAATTCCGCAGCCGATGCCCTATTGCGCAGCCCTCTAGACATACGCCCCATCCGCTGCCGGCTCACGTTCTTTCTCAAGCACGGCAGGAACATAAGCGATCTTGATCATTTCCGCCGTCAGTCCTGGACCGAAGGCTAACGCGATGCCGCTCGCCGGTCCCGAGCCGCTTTCCTCAAGATGAAGCCTCATCGCATTCAGAACAAACAGAATCGTAGCCGAGGATACGTTGCCGTAATCACGCAGCACCCCAAGGCTGTGCGCCGTCTGCTCATCCGTAAGCCCGAATTTATTTTGCAAAATATCAATAATCCCCTTCCCGCCCGGATGGATCGCCCATAGCTCTAAATCCTCCTCGCTGCACAGACGCTCTACCTCGGCAGGAATGAAATCACCGATCAGCTTCGGAATATTCGGGGAAAGATAGAGGTCAAAGCCATGGTTGCCTACCTCCCATACCATCTCTTCGGCGCAGTCGGGAAGCAGGACAGACCGCTCCTGGCCGAGGGTAAAAATAGGCTTGTGAAAGGGCTTGGCCGCCCCAACGACACAGGCAGATGCCCCGTCTCCAAAGAAGGAGGCGGCAAACAGCGACTCTCTGTCGCCTGAAGGCTGGATATGCAGCGTGCACAGCTCGACGCAAACGACTAATACGTGGGCAGCGCTGTCGGCTGCCACGATTTGGCGGGATAAGCCGATGGCTTTAAGACCGGCGGCGCAGCCAAGGAAATTAAGCGGTATGCGCGTTACCTCAGTCGACAAGCCCAATTCGCGGACCAACGCCGCATCCATTCCGGGCAAAAACTGCCCCGTACAGCTGACCGTTATGAGATGCGTCACGTCAGCAGCCGCAACATCGCCATCAGATAGAGCTTGTCTTGCCGCATGCAGGCCGAGCGGAACGGATTCCCGCTTATAGACGCCCATCCGCTCAGCCGTCGAAGGGGCCGCCTCCGGAGAAGCGCTTGGCAGATAGCGGCATTCGGCGGCTTCCGCCAGCAGGTTCGGCTCGCAGGTATAGCGGCTTTGCACGCCGCATTGCTTAAATATCCTTCTGCCCCACCTTGCGGAATCCGGCTTGTCGCTCAGCGCATCGACCAGCCTGCGCGCCGTATCGGCTTGGTCTACCAAATAAGGCGGTACCGCCGTGCCCATCCCTAAAATCGCAATCCCCGATTGTGCGTTTTTCATATCGTCATCCTTCATCCTCTCTGATAGCCGTGTTCGGACAAGTTTTCTGCTTTTAACAAGTGTATTCCGCATCTCTTCATGATATGATTGTGAATTTTACAGGCATTTCCAATCATTTGTAATAAACATGAAATCTAATTTTCATCTCGTTTTAATGAAAACCGCCTATAATAAAAACAACCCCCTTTTGTAATATATATATGAAGACCCACAGCACCGAATGCTGTGGGTCTCTTTTTGTCCAATGGGACGGTTAATTTATGCTGTAAAGCATCGCCAGCTTCTTAATATGCCGGGTCAGTTCTTCAATTAAATCGGGAGGCTCTATAACCGTAACTAAGCTGCTGTAGCTTAAAATATTCCGAATAGCCCGCTCCGTAGAGGAATAATGGGTGATGACCGACATGGTGCCGTCCGGATTATCGATTACTTTGTCATAACCGAATTCATCTCTTACCCTCGTCTTCGCTTCCGAGTGAAATCGCAGCACCGCCCTCACCTTGGTGAAATTAGCCTGCCCCATGAATTGCTGCTCGATATCCTGCAGGGTATAGGGGCGTCTTACGAACGTGTGAGGCAAGCTGACCAGATTGAGCATACGCGAGAGCCTAAATACGCGAATGTCGGACCGAGAAAGGCAATAGCCGTATAGATACCATACATAGCCTTTTAGAAAAAGCCCCATCGGCTCCACTGTCCGTTCGGATTGCTGTCCTTTGTTGTCCAGGTAGTCAAAGCGAACCAGCCTAAGCTCCTTTATCGCTTTGTGCAGCGGTTCGATTTTTTCTTTGTCATTGGGGACCGGGGAGAAATCAAAATCTACGTTAGCCGCGTTATCCGAACTGGATGAAGCAGGCAATAAAGCGCCTATTCTCTCTAGCAGCCCATGGATATCCGAGCTGTCCGTAGCCGATTGTGCTCCACGCAGCGCTGAAATAATGGATGAAAAGTCATCAAGGGACAAGATTTGTTTGTCTATGCGGTAGCCCGGCATAATCTCATACCCTCCGTCTGATCCGGGAAAGGACACAATCGGAATGCCGGCCTGATTAATCGAATCCATGTCCCGGTAAATCGTGCGCAAAGAAACCTCGAAGCGCTCCGCCAGCTCGGTCGCACTGACGCGGGGTTGGTTCAGTAACGTCATGGTAATGGAGAGCAGACGGTCCAGCTTCATTTGAGGTTCCTCCCATGTGAAATATCACGCGTTTATTTTCTGATTCCCATTACTTTCTGCGTACAGCGGACTAAAACCTTCTTTGCTGCTTTTATCGGAAGCGGCGGAAGAAAGCCTGCAGCTCGGGAGCGAGTAGATCCGGCGCATCCAGTGCTGCAAAATGCGTACCGCGTTCAAACTCCGACCACTGCACGATATTCGTATTATCGCGATTGGCAAAACGCTTCATGGATTTAAAATCATGGCCAAACACTGCTACTCCCGTCGCCGTCCCATTCGCGTCTTGCGAAGCTTGCTCCTGATTATGGACATTCTCATAATAGAGGCGGGCGGAGGATTCTGCCGTATTGGTCAGCCAGTAAATCATCACATTCGTGAGCAGCGCATCACGGTCGATATGATCGATATGGTCGCCGAAACCATTAAACAGCTCGGCAATCCAAGCGAGCTGGCCTGTCGGAGAATCAGCAAGACCGTAAGAGAGCGTCTGCGGGCGCGTTTGCTGTATGGCGTTGAAGCCTGCGCGCTCATGGAAATTAGCTAGAAATTGTAGACGGCTTTGATCATCTTCAGACAGATCTGCCATTTCTGCCGGATCGCCGGATGGGAAGGAGAACAATTGCAGCACTTGAATGGCGAGAAGCCCCTCAGGCTTTTGAATGCCCATCTCACGGGATACCAGGGCACCGCAATCGCTGCCGTGGGCGCCATATTTGTCATAGCCTAGTCGGTTCATAAGCTCTGCCCAAGCTTTAGCGATGCGGTTAATATCCCAGCCCGGCTCAAGCGCCGAACCTGAAAACCCAAAGCCCGGCACAGAAGGAATGACGAGATGAAAGGCATTTGCGGGATCGCCTCCATGGGCGCGAGGATCGGTAAGCGGGCCAATGAGGTCCCAAAATTCTACGATCGAGCTCGGCCAGCCGTGCGTTAATATGAGCGGAAATGCATCGGGCTCAGGCGAACGGACATGCATGAAATGGATATTGGCACCGTCAATTGCGGTTGTGAACTGCGGGAATTCATTTAAGCGCGCTTCATGCTTGCGCCAGTCATATTCGTTTATCCAATAGTTCGTCAGCTCTTTCACATAAGACAACGATACTCCATATTTCCAGCCGGCGGCCTGCATCGCATTGGGCCAGCGGGTATGTGTTAAGCGATACTGCAGGTCTTCTAGCTCCATGTCGGGAATGTCGATGTGAAATGGGCGAATCTCCGTATTTACCGTGTTTGTGGTTACGTTGGATTTAATCGTTGTCATTTGATGCAGCCTCCTCGAATTGGGTTGTTTCTTTGTTCTTCTTTACACTTCTTATGTTAAAGCATCCACCCTGACAGCATTATGTCAGGGTTCCGGGGACATTCAAAAAAATTTGATAAAGGCAAGATGCGTGCCGCGCAAAATCCTATCTTTACAAGCGAACATATATTCGCTATTATATGTGTGGGTATATTTTCCATATAATGAGGAGGACGATAAGGATGGCTGCTCATCAAGTCGATGCGATGGAAAGAGAAGAGCTCAAGCTGGTTGGTTTCTCAATAACGGAAAGTTTGAACCATGTGTTAGAATCGAAGATTGTAGGAGCGCTGCGCGAAGGCTTGCAGCAGCGAATGGACGAAATTGAAAATCCGAAAGGAACCGGAATCTATTTAATTCAAATTTATCCGCAAGACGGCCACTGGACTCCCGATGTGCCCTTTCAACATGTGATCGCCTTCGAAGTAACCTCGATTGATAAAATTCCTTATGGCATGATCGCTCATACGGTACCATCCGGCCGCTTCATCAAAATTATACATAAAGGCGATGAATCACAAATTGGTGCAACTTACGATTTTATAAATCATACCTATGGCGAACGGCCGATCGATATAGAATATTGGAGCGATATTCATACCCTGGACAGCGAAGACAGCCAAATCGATATTTATATTCCCGCTTAACAAAATCATTCTTTTTTGCCTTCATGGCTTACGGCGCAGCCTAAGAGAAAAGGCCCGCCGAGCTCCGGCGGGCCTTTTCTTTATGATCACAAGCTGCTTCGTCAACGTCTCGATCGAGCCATTCCATCCGCTGATTTTGGCGGGCGTATTAGTTTGCCGTTAAATCAATGCCGTAATCTTTCGCGAATACTAAATGAGTGTCGACTTTGACATCGTTACCCGAGGCTTGCAAATTATACACCCGGGCGCCGCGCAGTCTGTTCCGCTCTGCACCTTCCAGCCCATAGGCGCCGAACCCCGTACTTCCGCAGTAACCGAGCATGACGCCGTAATAATTGCCGCAATACGTATTTACATGGTCATGACCGCAAAATACGCCTTTGACGTCGCCGCGCTCGAGAATTGCGGAGAACATGCCGCTGTTAATCGGGCCCGGACATTCTTCCTCGTTCCGCTCGCCAACGATGCCATGCTTCACTACGGCTCTGGCATGATCGGCTTCCGTTCTGCCATCCACGCTGGCGAACCACATAAACCGGTATTCCCAGAGCGGGATATGGATGAACATGAGTGACGGAATCTTTCGGCCGTTCTGCTTCTCGAGTGCCTCGGACGTTTCGTAATACCAATTGACTTGATTATTTTTCAGCCAGTCCCATGTCGGATAGCCTTCAAAATCTTGACCCGCGATTTCCTTCGGCGCGTACCTGCCGCTATCCAGCAGCCACATGTTAAATACGGGTTTCTTACTGTCGTGTCCGCCGATCAACAGATTCATATTCCCCGTACCCGTGATACCTTTCTCGCCGTTCTCATTTTTGTTGTATTTATAAGAGCGATAAATTTGCAGCATTGCTTCTTCATTGATGCCGCTGTTTGGCGTGGAATCCTCATCATGGTTGCCGAAGGTAATCGCCCAAGGGATTCCGCGTTCTTCCATTGGCATCGCTATATTATTAATCGCCTTCTTCACTTCGGCCGGCGTGTCGGTTCCGCCGGTTATGTTATCCCCGTTTAAAACGACAAATCCCGGTTTCTCCTCATCCAGCACCCGTTCCATAAGCTGCACCGTGCGCGGGTCGATATCCTCGTCGTCCTGCGTATCGTTGAACTGGACGATTTTGAACGTGCCGTCCGAATTGAAATGAAGCTTGGCTTCCCCATTCGTCTTGGCATCCGGTTTGTCATTCTCTTTCGCGAAAGCCGTTCCGGAAAATAGATTTCCGGGAACGCCTGCCGCCCCAGCCGTTAGTGCCAGCGCGCTCAAACCGCCAATTTTCAAAAATTCCTTCCGATTCATGCCCTTCTGTTCATTGCCGCTGCTCAAATGAATACCTCCCGAAAAAGTTGTTCACCACAATTCCATATTAGTATCTGAAATCTATGAAAATGTTTTCGGCGCAATAATTTCGTGTAAATCGCCAAAAATGAGCCGTAAGCCGCAGGTCCCGAGGCGCAAGAGAGAGCCAAATAAAGCCGCAGCCTTCCACTTAGGAATCAGGCTGCGGCTTTATTTCTGTTAATGGACCTGCTGTTTATGAGGACCGGTTGATCCGGCACTGTACCGTTCGATCATTTCTTTTAGTATTTGAAAACTAATCGGCTTGCTTATGAGATCCTTCATGCCGGCCTCCAAGCATCTCTCCCGCTCCCCCGACAGCACATTTGCCGTCATTGCAACGACAATCGGCTTCTCACCGGCAGGCAGCTCGCCCAATATCCTGCGTGTTGCTTCCAATCCGTCCATTACCGGCATCTGAATATCCATTAGGATCAAATCATAACGGTTCTCCTTAGCCATATGCAGCGCTTGACTGCCGTCCGGGGCCATATCAGCCCGGTATCCCAGCTTCTCCAGCATCCGCAGCGACAGCGTTTGATTGATTTCATTATCCTCCGCGATCAGAATACGCATCGGATTTACGCTTGCGTTTACCGCTTCTTCCAGCGCTCCCTTAAAGGTATAATGGATGGCGTCCGAATGCAGTCCGCCCTCAAGGGCGGGAGCCTCTTGCTCGGTGATTAAGTAATGGGGTTTTACGCGAACCGTGAACATAAAGGTAGCCCCTTTGTCCTCATCCGTGTCCACGCTAATGGAACCTCCCATCATCTGGACCAGGTTTTTGCAAATGGCGAGGCCCAGGCCTGTACCTCCGTATCTGCGAGTCATCGAGGAATCCAATTGCGAGAATGGAAGGAAGAGCAAAGGAAGGTTTTCCCTTGAGATCCCAACCCCCGTGTCTTTTACGGAAATGCCCAGCATAAGCGAGGAGCCTAAGTCGGCTGCCAGCGTTACATCGACATCAATGCTTCCCTCCTTGGTGAACTTCACCGCATTGCCTACCAAATTGATTAGCACCTGACGCAGCTTCGTAATGTCACCTTCTATGTACTCCGGCAGCAGAGGGTCCACATAATAATTCATCTGCAGATTCATTTGTTTCGATTTTGCCGTGAACAAGTCGAATGTCTCGTCAATGCAAGCCGCTATTTGAAAAGGCACTTCCTCAAGCTCCATCTTGCCGGATTCGATTTTGGAATAATCAAGGATGTCGTTGATGACCGACAATAAGGTGTCGCCGCTTTTCATAATAATGTCGGCGTAGCCCATCTGCTCCTCTGTCAGCTCCGTGTCCATCAGCAGCGAGGTCATACCCATCACTCCGGTCAACGGAGTACGGATTTCATGACTAACCACGGCTAGAAACTCCGACTTGGCACGGGACGCGATCTCCGCGGCTTCCTTAGCCGCAACGATCTCCTTCTCATATCGCTTGCGCTGCGTAATATCGCTAATCGTACAGGCATAAATAGGCTCCTCTTCAACCATAGCGGTGCCGATTTGAATTTCGGCATCGAAGCAGTATCCATCCTTGCGCCTGGGCTGGAGTTCGATCAGCTTTCCGAGCATTCCCGTGTCCGGATCGCTTGCTTCGCGGGTGTAGTCGATTTCCGGAAACGAAGGAAGCAGCTTGGACATATGCTCTCCGGCAACCTCTTCCTCCAAGTATCCGAACATCTTCTCAAGCGCAGGATTTGCCATAAGAATCATCCCGTTCTGGTCAAAAGTGACCATCGTATCCATCGAGGTCTCCCTTACGATTCTGGCCTGCGCTTCCGTCTTGTTCAGCTTATAGGCAGTGCGTAAAAGCTCCTTGTTCATCTTCTCCAATTCCCTGGTTTTCTGATGAAGCAGCTCCGTCTGCAGCTGCAGCTTCCTGTTGCTTAAATACATGCTGACGAAGCCTTCGATTTTGGTTCGGAGAATTTGCGGAATAAACGGTTTAATCATATAATCAATCGCGCCAGCGGAATAGCCCGCATAAAAATGCTCGGATTCGCTTCGGGTCGCGGATATAAAAATAATGGGAATCTCTTTGGTCTTCTCGCGGGACTTAATCAAACGCGCGGTTTCGAAGCCGTCCATTCCCGGCATTTGAACATCTAAGACAATGACCGCATACTCGTTCTTAAGCAGGCTCCGCAGCGCTTCCTCACCGGACAAACATTTGACTAACCGATAACTTTCGTTATCTAGTACCGCTTCCAGAGCCAATAAATTGTCCGGATTATCATCAACTAACAAGATGTTGACCTGGACCTCCATCTACATCACCTGTCTTTCCCTTTATCTCACCTTGCGGTACAGCCGGTTCGGATTGTCCAGCTCCTCGTATGCGTCGGCATGCCGGGTAAAATTAATCGACTCTTTGGTGCCGAGCGCAAGCACGCCAAACCTACTCAAGCTGTCGTACAGCAGGCCATGTACATGATGCTGTAGCTGTTTGTTGAAGTAGATCATGACATTCCGGCATAGAATCACGTTAAACTCGTTGAAAGAGCTGTCCGTAACCAGATTGTGCTGCGCAAAAACAATGTTCCGCTTTAACTCGGTTTGAAAGATAACGGAATCGTATTTGGCCGTGTAATACTGCGAAAAGGAGGCCTGGCCGCCCGACTCCAGGTAATTTCGGGTGTACTGCTTCATTTTGCCGATGGGGTATACGCCCTCTTTGGCAATCTTCAACACCTCGGCACTGGTATCTGTCGCATAGATCCGCGTTTTCTCATACAAGCCTTCCTCTTGCAGGAGAATGGCCATCGAATATACCTCTTCCCCTGTAGAGCATCCTGCATGCCAGATACGGATTAAGGGTAAAGTCCGGAGAATAGGCACTACATTCTCGCGAAAGGACTTAAACACCTCCGGATCCCTAAACATCTCCGTCACGTGGATAGTCATATCCGCAAGCAGCCGGTCCATGTACTCTCGGTTATGCAGGATGCACTCCATCAATCCCGAGACGGTGGTCAGCCTCTCCGAGTGAATACGGTGCCAAATGCGCCGGCGTATCGACGAATAGGAATAATTGCGAAAATCATAGCCATAAAAACGGAACACCGCCTCAAGCAGCAGCTCGATCTCGATCCGTTCCCGTTCATTCTCTTGATTGTTTTCCATCCTATTTATACAACCACACTCTCATTAAAGATAGTAACTGCTCGGTATTGACAGGCTTTGCGATATAGTCCGAGGCACCGGCTTCGACACATTTGTCCCGGTCATCCTTCATCGCTTTGGCGGTCACCGCTATGATCGGCAGCTTGTCGTATTCGGGCTGCAAGCGAATCTCACGCATCGTTTCGTAGCCGTCCATTTCAGGCATCATGATATCCATTAAGATTAAATCCGTCTGCGGATTTTTCTCGAGCTGCTCCAGCGCTTCCTTCCCGTTCTCGGCAAAAGCAATGTTCATCTTGAAGCTCTCGAGCAAGCTGGAGAGGGCGAACACGTTGCGGATATCGTCGTCGACGATCAGGATGTTTTTGCCTTCGAAAATCGCCTCAACGCTGTGCAGCTTACGCAGCATATCGCGTTTCTCTTCCGGCAAATTAGCTTCGACGCGATGCAGGAACAGCGTCGTCTCATCCAATAAGCGCTCCGGCGACTTCACGTCCTTAATGATATTCGTGCCTGCGTATTTGCTCAGGCGCTGCTGTTCCTTCGCATCCAGTTCATTGCCGGAATAAATAATGATAGGCAATTCCCGGTTATTCTCATTTTTGCGGATCTCGTCCAGCAAAGCGAAGCCGGACATATCCGGCAGTCCCAAGTCCAGCACCATGCAGTCGAAATGATGCTCCTGAAGCTGCTCTAATGCCTCGTGTCCGGTAGACACCGCCGTTATTAAAATATCGTCATGGCCAATCAGCTCAATGATGCTGTCACGCTGCAGCGCATCATTCTCAACGATCAGCAAACGCTTCAGATTATGCTCCAGAAATGATTCAATATGCGTAAATACCTTGTCCAGCCCATCCTTATCCATCGGCTTCTTCAAGTAGGTCACGGCACCCATGGATAAGCCGTGCAGAATATCGTCAACTACGGAAATGACATGAACCGGAATATGCCGGGTCTCCGAATGTTCCTTCAGTTGGTTCAGAACGGACCACCCGTCAATAACCGGCAATTGAATATCTAACAGAATCGCATCGGGATGGTAAGTGCGGGCATAAGATAGGCCTTTATCGCCTTGCAGCGCCACGATGCCTTTGAACCCTCGCGACCTTGCGATATCCAGCAGCACCTTTGCGAAACTGACATCGTCTTCGATAATCAGTACGACCCGGTCCTCAGGCCCAATGCTTTGCGAATCGTCTTCTATGACGGAAAGCAGCTTTTCGTTGGCCGCCCGGTTTTCCTCCGTCTTAACCAGCATCTCCTCAGAGATGGCTGCCTCCTGAAAAGCCCTGCTTAAAATACTGTCATGCAGCTCATGCGAGGACTGCTCGCCGTTCACATGGAACTCCGGAAGATAGAGCGTAAAGCTGCTTCCGCTGCCTTCCGTGCTGGCTAACTTAATGGCCCCGCCTAGAAGCGCAGCCAGCTCGCGGCTAATGGCAAGCCCTAAGCCGGTGCCGCCGTAAACGCGGCTGGTTGTGCCGTCCACCTGCTGAAAAGCTTCGAATACAAGCTGCTGCTTGTCCGCCGGTATGCCAATCCCGGTGTCCTTAACTTCGAAAGCAATATATTTTCCGATCCTATCCGGCCATTCGAATTCATCCAAATCCGCATGGCGAATCGATAGCGTTACCGAACCCTGCCGGGTGAATTTGAAGGCATTGGACAATAAATTTTTGAGTATTTGCTTCAAACGATGGCTGTCGGTAAAGATTTCTTCCGGCAGCCCCTCCTCGAGGCTCGTCTCGAAAACCACGTCTTTCTGCATGCTGACCGGGACGAAGCTGCGGCGGCAGTACAGCTCCAATTCCTCAAGCGAAACATTCTCGGTCACAACATTCATTTTGCCTGCGCTTATTTTGGACAAATCAAGAATCTCATCGATCAGCTTCAGAAGATCGCTGCCTGACGTATAGATGGTGCCCGCAAATTCAATCTGCTTGCTGGTTAAATTGCCTTCCTTGTTGTCATGCAGCATTTGGGATAGAATCAACAAGCTGTTGAGCGGCGTACGCAGCTCATGCGACATGTTGGTTAAAAATTCCGATTTGTATTTGGAGGAAAGCGCGAGCTGCACGGCCTGTTTCTCAAGCGCAGCTTTTGTCCGCTCGATCTGCTCGTTCTTCAGCTCGGTCTGCTTGATCTGCAACTCAAGCATGTGGGAATTGTGCAGAAGCTCTTCGTTACTCTGCTCCAGCTCCTCCTGCTGGCTTTGCAGCAGCTCCTCGGATTTTTTCAGCTGCCGTGTTTGTTCCTCCAGCTTCACATTGTACTGCCTCAGCTCTTTTTGCTGCGAAAGCAGCTCCTCGGACTGCACCTGCAGCTCTTCTCCAAGAGCTTGGGATTCCCTAAGCAGCTCTTCCACCTTCATCCGGCCTATCAGATTGTTTAACACAATGCCGAGGCTGTCCGCCGTCGCATCCAACAATCTGCGCTCGAGCTCGGTGAAAGGCCGTATGGAAGCCAGTTCAATTACGGCAAGCAGCTGATTTTGATACTTAACGGGCATGAGCAGCAGCTGATTCGGTACGATATCGCCGAGACCGGACTGCATCTTAATATAGTTTTCCGGTATATCGTTCAATACGAGGGCCTCTCCGCTCTGCGCGCATTCGCCTACCAGACCTTGGCCAAACACAAAAAGCTTGTCAAAATCTGATTCTTCCCCGAATGCAAAAGCGCCTTGCAGCTTCAAGAGATTTTTTTCCCCAAGCCCCTCCCGGACATAAAGAGCGCCAAACTGGGCGCAGACTAGCGGCGTTATGCCTTGGATAAAGTTGCGGCTTAAGTCTGGAAGATTGCTGACGCTCTGAATTTCCTTCATCGTCTCGGCAAGGTTAGACTTAACCCAGCTATCCTCCGACATCCGTGTATTATAAATAAGCTCACGCTCGGCCTTTTCCTCTATTCCTTCCGCCAATCCGTTAAAAACCTTCGCCACGTCGCCGAACTCGTCATTCCGGATATTCTGAATGCGCGTAGAAGCATCTACGGTCCCTTGCGCAAACCCCTTTATCATCACCGAGATGCTTTGCAAGCCATCCCCCAGGCTTCTCATATTCCACACCATGGCCCCGATTCCGATCAACAGTCCTATTGCCGTAACGATGTTCATAATCATCATTGTAGCGCGATTATCGGCCACGGATTGATTAAGCGTACGGTCCATGGCTTTCCGGTGGAAATCCGCCATTTGGTTGGCGCTGGTCAGCATCTCCTTCTGATAGGCGAGCCCTTCCTCTTGCCGAAGAGCCCTTGCTTCCTCTGACTTGCCTTGCTGGATCAGCTCAATGGCTTTGGCCGCGTAAGCCACGTACTTTTCGCCCGTCGTCGTCACCCGGTTCAGCACCTGGTCTTCGACTTCCGATTGGGACTTCGCCTTCAATTCTTCAAAGGCCGCCGCTGCCGTTTGTCCCGCTTCCTTCATCATCGGCATGTTGCGGTCCAGATTTTCCCGTGTTGGCAGGATCAGCACGCTTGAAATGCCTTCGGCCATTTCATTGATTTTGCCTCTCACCTCATAGGACTTCAACATTTTCTCATATCTTTCATGCTGAAGACTCTCAAGCTGTTCCGATTGCGAGGATAAATTTTTTATGCCTGCCGAGGCAAGTAGGAGCATTACCGACATCAAGATGGTATAGCCGATCATAAACTTTGTTCTGATTTTCATTGCTGGCCCCTCATCCGTTAGTAGCATATTATTTCTGTTACCGCTTTAATCATAACCTAGACCTCTTGCGATTAGCACAACAAAAGCTTGGGAAAGCCTTCACTGCGCCGACGCAAACAGAGGACAAGTTTCCGAAGAAAACTTGTCCAGGGCATCCTATTTGCGCCATCTGCATTTTCGATCTAATAGACTTACAGTCTATTACCACGTTTTTAACCATTTGAAACAAGGCAGCTGCTTTTTTTAAAAAAATCGCATATTTTAACTCGGCCTTCTCACCATAAATCGTTCCGCATTATGCTTAAAACCGTATTGTTCATAGAAGCCGTGAGCATCCAGCGTGTCGAGCAAGCCAAAAATCCCTTCATATTCTTCGGTTATTAATTGGATTAACTTCTTCCCGACGCCTGTGCCTCTATATTCCTCATCTATAAACACATCGCATAAGTAATATACCGTTGCCCAATCCGTAACGACACGGGCATAGCCAATCTGCTTTTCCCCATGATAAACGCCATAAGTATTCGAATGATTAATGGACTTAACTATAGTCTCCACGGATCTTTGATTGGCCCAATAGCTGCGGGAAAGAAAAGCGCATATCGTATCCAGCTTTAAAAGCTCTTTATTGTCGCTAATGAAATAATCTCCATAGACATGTTCGATTTTAATCACATCCTATTTCGCATTTTCTCATATCCACGATTTTATCTTTAACCATTGCGCCTGCAACTGCTTGAGCTTGGGAAGACACCTGCAAAAAAACAAAAAACATTCGTTCATCGGTAATTTGACCTTGGGCCCTCTCACCGGTGAACGAATGTTTCTGTCATGCCGCTGTGTGCTATTTGTATAAAACCTTTTCCACATTGTACTTCGCTTTGAATTTATTCAGGATATAGGTTTCATAAATCTCCCGTTCGACTGGATCCTCATTGAGGTAAATCTCAATTTTGGCAACCTCGTCCCGGTGGTTCTTCATGACCGAAACGCTGTCCTCAAAATGCTTCTTGATTCTCGGTCTCAGCTTTCTCGCTTTGCCGACAAAGAGCAATTCGTCCTTGTCATTGTAAAACATAAAGAAACCGCCCTTATCTCTGGAAATCAGAATAAAATCAGTAAAACCATAAATATGGCTTAGCTGAGGGTTGCGCTGCTTAGTAATGGTTACATCCGGTTCCGGAATTGTAATATTGATCACGGTCACTCACGTCCTCTTTCGATATAGGACTAAATCTTAACACATCGGACAAGTTAAAACCAATCTATTGCTTAATAAAAGCCGTGCTTTCCGCATCCACCAGCAGCTCCTGCTTCAAAAACGGATACAGCTTGGAGCTCGCCCGTTTGAGCGGGTATTCAGACGGCTTGGAGAGGATGCCGAACGTCATATCTATCAGGCTGCCGCTTATGTCCCGAAAAGTCATTCCGGCGGGAACGGGCTCCAGAACGATTCGCGGCAGCAGAGCAATTCCGAGACCGGCTTCAACAAAATATTTTAACGCGGTCATGCTTCCAATTTCCATCGTATCCAGCGAGAAGTTCCCCGATTCACGCAGAACCATCTCCAGTTTACGCCGGTAAGGACAGGTTTCGGACGTTATGAGCAGCCGATGGCCTGCAAAATCATCCGGCGTTAAGACTGTTTTACGGGCAAGCGGGTGGCTCTCCGGCATAAAGACCGCAAACGTTTCTTTGAACAACGGTTCAAAATAAAGCTCGGGACCGCGGTCCGGCAAGGCGCAAAGCGCGATGTCCAATTCCCCTGAGAGCAGCCGTTCGCTTAATGCCGGCGTGCCTGCCAATTCCACCGAAACTTTAATCTTCGGAAATTGAGCTAAAAATCGCGCTAAGATATTCGGTAACCGGAAGCTGGCCGTGGGCTCGGTCACCCCTAGGCGAACATGGCCAACCTCGCCCAATTGGAAATCAGACAAGTTCGTTTGCAGCTGCTCCATATTTCTGACAATTTGCAGGCTCTGCTCGTAAAACAGCCTGCCTGCTTCCGTCAATTCCGCCTTTTTGCCGCGCTCAAGCAGCTGTACCCCCAGCCCTGATTCCAGCTTTTGAATTTGCATCGTAACGGTGGATTGCACATAGTTCATTTCCTCTGCCGCGCGTATGAAGCTGCCGTGCTTTACGATCATCTGAAACGTTTTTAAGGCTTTAAAATCCATGCTGCACTCCTTTTGACCGTTCATTTTTTTTGAATTAATCATTCATTTTATTCAATTATACAAATGAGCAACTGCCAATTACAATGAAGGCTATGAGGTCAAACATAAGGAGATGAACGGCATGGATCTAAAAAACAAAACCGCGCTCGTAACAGGCGGAGGCACGGGAATCGGACGTGCTGCCAGCCTGGCTCTCGCCGCGCGCGGGGTCAGCGTCGCCGTGAACTATTCGCGCTCCGGAGACGATGCGGAAGAAACCGTGCGACTCATTGCTAACGGCGGCGGACGCGCCATCGCCATGCAAGCGGATGTCGCAAAGGATGAGGAAGTGAGAGACATGGCGGAGCAAGTCGTGCGCCATTTCGGAGCTGTAGATTTACTTGTCAATAATGCCGGCATCACCCGGCATATCCCTTTTGACGATTTAGAGGGTGCAACCGAGGAGGTGTGGGATGAGCTTTATCAAGTGAACGTTAAGGGAATGTTTTTCTGCGCGCGCGCGGTTGCTCCTTATATGAGAAAGAATCAACAAGGCGCAATTGTCAATCTAGGCAGCATCGCCGGGCAAACGGGACTCGGCTCCTCGCTGCCCTACGCCGTATCCAAAGCGGCCGTTCACGGTTTAACGAAATCGCTGGCACGCGCTTTAGCGCCGGAAATCAGAGTCAACTGCGTTGTCCCCGGCGCCGTAGCGACCAGGTGGTGGGCCGGCAGGGAAGAAAAAATGAAAAAGCTCGCCCCTCAAATGCTTCTTCAGCGTATTTCAACGCCAGAAGATATTGCCAGCTTGATCTGTGCCGCATTGGAGCAAGAAGCGATGACCGGCCAAATGATTACGGTGGACAGCGGTCAAACCTTGTAGGATGCCTTAGTTCTACTCTGCAGCCGTAAGCTCGACAAGGACGACCTCCGGCCGGTTAAATAACCGCTGCGGAATGATACTGTTGCCGAGTCCGCGGCTAACAATCATCGTTGAATCGCCCTCTGTATATTTGCCTCCGTCATACTTCGGCAGGAAGCCTTGGCCCGGCGCTACCAATCCCCCGAGGAACGGCAGGCGAACCTGTCCGCCATGGGCATGGCCGGAGAAGGTCAAATCGAAATTATTTTTCACGTATTCCGCAAACAGCTCTGGGCGATGGGACAATAAAACCGTATAAAGCTCCTGGGAGCGGTCAACCCCGTCAAGAGCAGCCGCAATATGTTCATTGATTCTTTCCACATCGCCGTCCGCTTCATGGTTAAAGGTCGGATCATCTACGCCTACGATGCGGATTTCCCCGTCTCCCACCTTAACGATCTCGGTAGCGTTGCGCATCACATGGACGCCAAGCTCCCTCAGCCCCTTCGCTAATGCCGGGAACCTGGAGCCCCATTCATGATTTCCTGTCACGTAATACACAGGAGCAAGCTCGGTCATTTTGCGCATGAGCATGAGGCTGGTCTCGGCATTGTATTTTCTGCTGTCAACCAAATCGCCGGTCATGACGATCAGATCGGGCTTCAGCTTTTTGACCTTGCGCGTAATGCTGCCCTGCTCCTTGCCGAAGGCTTTGCTGTGCAGATCCGTCAATTGAACGATGCGGTAGGAATCAAATCCTTCCGGAAGCTTAGCCGAGCTTAACTTATATCTCGTAATGCCGATAGCGTTGTTCTCATAGTAGAGAAAGGCAATGACGGCTAAAATAAGAATCGGCAAAAGGATAAGCCAACGTTTTTTGGACATACGCATGAAATCATTGCTCCTTACTGTTGATCATTTAGCAGCCCGTTCTGCTTCTTATAATAAACGATGAACGGCAGCAACGACTGCCTCCGGCTTATGAATATGGATGGAATGCCAGCTATCCTCGACTATAATCCGATTCGTGCGGCGGGTCAAATGAGCCAAGTGCTCTCTGCTTCGATAAATTCCAGGACTGCCATTTCGTATGCCGGTGCGCCTTCTCCTGCAGCTGATCTATTACTTCCTGCAGTCCCGCGAGCTTCGG
This sequence comes from Paenibacillus sp. LPE1-1-1.1, assembly GCF_040676435.1. Taxonomy (NCBI): domain Bacteria; kingdom Bacillati; phylum Bacillota; class Bacilli; order Caryophanales; family Paenibacillaceae; genus Paenibacillus; species Paenibacillus sp. LPE1-1-1.1. The sequence goes on along the minus strand of NZ_JBEGHY010000047.1, from coordinate 142,745 downwards.
ATGGTCCGCCTGCAGCTTGCGCAGCGCCGGCATCGCGTCCGTTGATAACGTGCCGAGATAAGCGACATCGATCTTCCGCGTTCGCTCGTACCGTTCGCCGTTGTTTGCGGCAATCCGGGCATCCAGGTTGACGTAGTTGATAAGGACGAAAGCAATGATGGAAACGCAGATATAAGCCTTGCCCATCGAGAAACGCTCTTTCCATATCCGAATCATCGCAATAACGAGCAAAACGCCTAGATACAGCATGAATCCGTGCACCAGCAGCCTCGTTTGCGTGTATCCGTAGGCTTCTTCATATAACGATAGCCTGCTGTAAGCCGATACAAGCATGATGATCGTACAGCCAATCAGCACCGTAAGCGACAGCTTGCGAATCCGCTCCGCCATTGCGCTGGTTCGCCGAATCAGATGGAGCCCGCACATGAGCAATACCACGTTGATGAGCGCAACCATAATCAATTCCGCAAAACCTCTGCGCGCATATTCGGCGTATGCAGCGCCGTCTGGGAGCAGCCCCTTCGCCGCTCCGAATAAATACGAGAATTGAATGGCGACGAACAGGACGTAAACCAAATTAATGCTTATCAGCAGCGTCCCTGCCGTAATTGGATCAAACTCGATTCGTCCGTAAGACTGAACCGTTCCTGGCGTCGAAACCTCGGCAGCCTTATTGGCCGCAGGGACAGCTTTATTGAACAGCAGGCCCCATATGTAGCAAAAAGCATAAAAAGCGAAAAACAGTGCCACGATGATCCGCCAAAGCCCGTTTCCTAAGGAGAACCGCCCCATCACATTTGGGATTTCAAGCAGCCACGATAGAAAAATCTCATCCGCAGACGCCAGCAAAGCGACGACGACAATGAGGATTGGCGCCGATAGCGCCAGTCCCAGCGATATTCTGCCAAGCTTGCTTCTCGTCCCGCGTTCTCCGACCTCTTTTCCTTTCCAGCGCTCGTTTAGCAGACTGAAAGGCACGCCTATAAACGCAAAAGGCTTGATCAAGGCTAAAAATAACAGCTCCGTGTAGAAAACACCCCTGTACCAGGGCTTTACGCTGCTGCTCGTCATGAGCACCGTTTGGGAAACGATTAGAGCAAACAACGCGAATAGATTAAGCTGCCGAAACAGCTGGTTATTATAAATCGCATAGGTCAGCGTAAGCAGAAAAATAGGAATGAACAGCAGCCAGCCCGAGCTCGCCTGCCCCTGCCATTTCTCAAAGCCTCCCATTCTCCCTTTTATGGAATAGAAGAACAAGCCGTAAAACCCAAGGACAAACACCATAACCGAAATGCCAGCCGACGCGCCAACGAACAAATACTGGCTGACCAGACCGAACAAAAGGGCAAGGATGAGCATTTTTTCATACCTTTTTTGCCATGGCGCCGGATCTCTCATGATACACACTCCATTTTCAAACTTAATTTGTTAATTTCCTCCTTTTATTGTAACCTAGAAAACAAGAACAAAAAGTGTAAGTTATAATTGGAAAATTTCATATTTTTAAAAAGGAGTCTTTTGTATGAAAATACGTCGGCATTACTTGGCGCTTAGGCGCTCTTACCCGACTATTCATGAGAATACCCCCTTTGAAGTGACCACGCAGGAGCTCGCAAATTTGCTGGATTGCACACATCGGAATATGGTGCTGCTGCTAAAGCGAATGCAGCAGGAGGAATGGCTGGTCTGGGAGCCAAAGCGAGGACGCGGCAATCGCTCGGCGCTCTCCTTCCTCGTAAGCAAGGAGCAGATCGCGCTGCAGGAAGCGCAGGAAATGATGCAAAAGCAGGATCTGCATTCGGCGCTCGAGCTGATTCAGCAGGTCGAAGAATCAACGCAGCTCCGCGATCAATTCCAGGACTGGCTCTCGGGTCAATTCGGCTTTCATTCCGAGGTGCAGGGAAAGCGGCGCACCGATATATTACGGTTTCCGCTCCCGCAGACGATCTACTCGCTTGATCCGGCAGCGATCCATTATACGGGAGAGTCCCATCTCGTCAATCAGATATTCGACGGGCTCGTCCGCATTGATCCGAAGGGCGAGCAAATTTTGCCGCAGCTTGCGCATGCGTGGGAGGTCGATGAATCACGCACGCGCTGGACATTTTATTTGCGCAAAGGCGTTCTCTTCCATCACGGGCGGGAGCTGGATTCCTCCGACGTCAAATATTCGCTGGAGCGGCTCAAGCGGCTCGCGCCGCAAGGGCTCTACAGCTGGGTGTACTGCGATATCATTTCGATGGATACCCCCGATGACACCACGATTCGCCTACAATTATCCGAGCCTAACGAAGCGTTCCTTGCCTTTTTGACGACGAATCGCGCCTCCATCGTCCCGCAAGATGCATGCGCTGCGGCAGGCGAATATTTTGGCGCGAAGCCGATAGGCACCGGTCCGTTTCGATTTGTCGGCAATGAGCAGGGCGTTTGGATTCTGGAGGCTTTTACCGCTTATTTTCAGGGGAGGGCCTTCCTGGACCGGGTCGAGGTATGGACGCTTGCGGAGGAGGCATCGCAAGAGAATCAAGCAGAGCAGCAATCCTTCCAGGTTATGCATAATGCGAGACTCTCCGATATGGCAGCCGAACGGTGGCAGCAGGTCCGGCAATCGGGCATGACCTGCAAGTTCATAACGGTAAATGAGCTAAAGGAGGGACTGCTGGGGAATCCATCCATACGGTCGGCGATTGATTTCGCCATCGAACGGACCGAGCTTCTGAAGCTGCTGTCAGGGGATGTGATTGAAGGCGTAAACAGCTTTTGGCCAGATTTGGACAATTGGCCGCAGGAAGCAGCCGAGCCGGATTGGACCGCAATCAAGCACGGCCTTGCTAGCTCCGGTTATCAAGGCGAAACCCTTGTGCTGGCTACGATTCCGCAGTATGCAGCCGACGCCGAAATGATCCGGCAGGTATGCGGGAAGTCCGGCATTCCGCTGCAAATCAGCCTCATCCCTGCCGAGCAATTCAAAGGGGCCGCACGCATGTCCGCCGATCTGCTGCTCTTCGCCATTATGCTGGATGAGCACCGCGAGCTTCGGCTTATCGACCTGTACAAAAGCATGCAGCAGCATGCGCAGCCAGAGATTGATGACATGCTGGAGCGCGGCATCCAATCGATTTTGAGCGAGCCCGACCGCACGCTTCGGGCAGCCATATTCAAAGATATTGAAGAGCGGCTCAAAGAGAAGAACAGCTTGATCTTCCTTTACCGCAAGCATCTAAAAACCGCTTTCCACCCTTCCGTTCGGGGAATTTCCCTGGAATCGCTGGGCTGGGTTCGGTTCCGTGACCTATGGTTCACTTAAGTATTGGCAGCGGATCGCATAAGATTCTGCTTTGTGCTAAAGCTATATTGTCTGTGAATCTGTGAGAAAAGAACGGAGGCTCTGCCCATGAAGGACCCTGCAAAAAAAGCAAATACGATGCGCTTATTCGTCGCCATACCCGTTCCGCGGCCAGTGGCCGCGGAGCTGGAGGACTGGACGCTCGCCCATAAAGACCGGCTTCCCTTCCGAAAATGGACGCATCCCCATGATTATCACATCACGCTGCAATTTCTTGGCGATACGACTGCTGCCCAGCACGAGGAGCTGCAGTCATCTTTAAAGGAAGTGCGATCGATGCCGCTGTCGCTTGCTTCGAATGGCATAGGCATCTTCGGCCAGCCCAAAGCTCCCCGCGTGCTTTGGGGCGCAGTAACCGGAGAGCTCGATGGCTTATCCGCGCTTTACGGCCGCATTATTGCGGAAACCCGCAAAGCGGGCTTTGAACCGGAGGACCGTCCTTACAAGCCCCATATCACCCTTGCCAGAGGTTTCACCGGCGGAAGCGATATGGATGGTCTGCCTTCCGCTCCCGCCTTGCGCGAATGGGAGGCAGACCATTTCGTGCTTATGCGCACTCACATGCATGCATCGCCCATGTACGAGACCATCGGCAGCTTTCCTCTGGCCAGGCCTTAATGGCGGCCTCCGCTCCCCCTGCTGCTAGCTGCTTTTCTTTTTGAATAAAGCGATAACCGTGAGCAGCAGCAGGGGCACCACAAACGCCGCAAATGTCCACACGGGATGGATCGTCGTAACGATGCGTCCCCACTCCGTTGCCCCATCAATGCTCACCAGTCCCATTAAGAAACCGATTAACGCTAACGGCATAACTAAGGCCTGATTATTTTGAAACCGAAACAACTGACTCAAATATAAATTAAGCACATATAGCGTAATGGTCGTTTTCATGAATGAGCCCAAAATCAGAGACATCCCGATAATCGACTCTATCCGTTGTATGATCTCCTGGAATTCGACGATCCGAGCGAGCGAAAAAAGCACATAGGGCTTCTCGCCGGCGAAGCTGCCAAAAATCATGATTGCGCAAATGGTAGACAAACAAAGCACAAAAATATTAATACCCAGCACAAACAGCATGGTCTTCGACAGCTTTCCGGTCGGCCCTTCGTTGACAAACGGCAGCAGCATGGCGAACAAGAATACCTCCACATAGGGAAAGCCGAAGGAGAAAAAGGCTCCATGCAGCACGGGCATAATCCCTTTCGGCATGATCGGGAGCAAAAAAGAAGGATTATAATCCGGGATCGCAATGATCAGTACCGCAAGGATACTTAGGGCTGTCAAAATCATCGTCAAAGTAAACATTCTCGCTATAACCTCAAGTCCCGCGCGCACCGTTAAAGCCGATATGGCGAAGATGAGGAAAGTAAAAGCATACATTGGCGTTTCTCTTAACATGGAGCTGACCATAAACAGGCCAACGTCGGTTACGATGGCCGATTGCATTTGAAATAGAAAGGATAGTGTAAAAACGGAAAAGAGGATCGTAAGCGGTGTTCCCATTAAATGGCGGCTATATTCCACAAAGGTCATCGTTGGATATCGCCGATGCAAGAATAAGATACAGGCTAAAATAATAAAACCTAAAGCCCCGGATAGGAGCAGAGAGAGCCAAGCTCCGTTATATGCCTTGCTAATCAGCGGACCCGGTATATTAATAATGGAGGAACCGGTCATAAAAACGAAAAACAGCACGCCCATCTGATATGCGCTTACCGTGTGCTTGTCGATGCTTTTCTCCTCCCTTATCCGCTGTTATGCATTCACATTTAAGTATTCGTCTATCGCTTTGGATATATTATCAAAAATAGGTACCATCAAATCGAAAAAATCGGGCCAATCCTTATTTACAACGAAGTCCATGCCCATATATAAGCAAAGGAAGCAGGCAATGGCATATATGCCTTTCTCTCCTTTGCTGATTTTTTTCAAGGTCAGCAAGTCATACAGCAGCATACCGCCAAAAGCTACAAATATGACTAGGATTCGCTCCATCATGCTTACTCACCCTTCTCCGCCTAACCGCCTGCCCCCGCCGGTTTACTGGATATCGTTCCGCTTGTGACAAGTCTCAATCTCACCTGAATAGTAAACGGAAGCTCGGCGAATTGCGTATCCCAATTCTTTTTCAATTGCTCCCATTTCCGAGGATCCTTGCGATAGATCATATCCGCAATTCCGATTACTTCCAGCTTATTCGATTGAAGGAATTTCATCGTGCTATTAATCTGCTCCGACAGTTGATCCTCCACTTTCTTGATGAATGCCATTTCAGCTTTGGCGCTGTTTATGTCGCTGCATTTAAGCTCTCCGATCGCGACATCTCCAACCAACGAGATATTGATTGATATTTGATCCCCTTGCATCCGAGGCTTCGTTTTTACGTTAAGCGAGATAACCTCCGCCGTTTCATATTCTCTGTTCTTTCCGGGACATTTGATCTCAATGACACCGGATTGGTAAGCATTGCGAAGCATAAGCAGCCCTTCCACCTTGGTAGAAGGCAGGACGACCTTCATTTTCCCGCCTTTTAAGAGGGCAAGCCCTGCCGCTGAAAAGATGTCCTTTAATTTTTTGTCCTCATACACAAAGGGAACAATGGCATTTCCGTTAGCGCTTCGCAGTTGAATCACCAAATCAAGCAGATTATAATCTACCGTTTTGGCCGAGGTGATGTAGGAGGATTCTTTCGCTCTTAAAAACTGCTGCGCGGTAGTCTGCTCGATTAACGGTTTTTTCTCAAACAGCCTGCCTGCAGCTCCCTTCGAGATCATGAGGGATACACTGCTTCTTGGCTCATGGTCCCGATAGAATAGATCCAGAAGATGGCCTAGATTATTGGACCGGGCCAGCTTCTCTCCCACAATAATGACACGCAGATGGCTCCATTGCGCTTTCCTCCCCAAGTGGATGGGAATGTCTCGAATCGCTTCCATCACCGAATCATCCCTGGTCTTAATATTAATGCTGGAGGCGCTGGTCGAGACGGAAGTTACCGTCGTCTGCGTCGAGGTTGGGCGGTAAATTTGCGTAGTTAATTCAATCTTCCCATCCTCGCCTTGGTCTAGAGCGACACCCATTACGAATCCTCGTTCTGTCAGCTCGAACTTGCTCCAACAACCGGAGATAATGAATAGGCCAAGCAGCATAGCTAGACAAAAAATTCCTCTTTTCATGATTCCTCATTCCTCATTCTTTCCGTTATACACCGGTTTGTGCTTATGATGATTTCGAGGATTACGCAGCAGCGTCTTGAGCGGTGCTCTCATAAAAACATCTCTCATCTCCTTTAACCGAAACGGCGCCAGCGGAGTCATGTAAGGCATCCCAAGCGAGCGCAGCTTGCTAACATGGAGCAAAAGGAACAATAAACAAATCATCATGCCGAACCCGCCCATAAGAGCCGCGCTGATCATGAGCGGAAACCTCAATATTCGCAATGCGATCGCAATGTTATATTGCGGAATCGAAAAAGAGGCAATGCCTGTTAAGGCCACAACGATAACCATAATCGGAGAAGCGATTCCTGCGCTAATCGCTGCATCTCCAATGACAAGCGCTCCTACGATGCTAACGGCGGAGCCTACCGGCCTAGGCAGCCTCACGCCAGCTTCCCGCATCAGCTCGAAAAAAAACTCCATGAGCAGCGCCTCGAAAAAAGCAGGCAGCGGTATGCCCTCACGGGCGTTAAGAACCGCCAAAAGCAAAACCGTAGGAATTAGCTCCGGGTGAAAGGTCGAAAGCGCAATGTAGATGCTCGGCAAGGTTAAGGCAATAAGAAAGGCCACGATGCGAAGCCAGCGCACCAAGGTTGCGATAAGCGTACGCTGGTAATAATCCTCGCTGGATTGAAAAAATTCGGTAAATAGGCCCGGACATAACAAAATGCCTCCCGTGCCCTGGCTGAGCACAACAATTTTCCCGGCGAGCAGTCCGGCAACGGCCATATCGGTCCGCTCCGTATAGCGGTACTGCGGAAAAGGCGAATAAGTGGAGTCCTCGATTAACTGCTCGATATAGGAGGTTTCCAAAATTTCAAGCTCTTTGATTTGCTCTATCCTCTTCTTGAACTCCGCCAGTACTTCTGCATCGACGGCATCATCGATATAGCCGTAGACGACTGTCGTTTTGGTCTCTCCGCCCGAAGTAATTCGTTCCAATTTGAATTTTGGCGTTTTTAAGCGCAGACGCAGCAAGCCTAGATTCTTCTGTAGATTTTCTACCGTACTTTCCCTTGGACCCTGTACGACGGATTCATTCACGGACTCATTAACTTGTCTTGTCTCTACGGATTCCGCTTTAAAGCTTAGAGCTTTATCCCATTGATCAAACAAAATGAGGAGACGGCCATTCGAGATCTCATCAACGACCAGCTGCAAATCGTTAATAACGACTGCTTTTTTTGACGATACGCCTTCATGCTCAAAAAATGAACGGATATCCTGCGGCGTCACATCCATGCCTGGACCAATCTCATGCGTGGCTAAGTCCTGCAGCGAAATTTTCATGTAATTAACGGTATCTTCCTGAACGAGCGATTCATAATATACCGAACATGCGGCATATTTCAGCTCAGGACCGTAGTTCCAATGCCTGAACACAATATCCGTGCTATTAGAAAAAATTTTTTGTAAATCATCAAGATTATCCTGCAGTTTTTCGGAAATGATTTTTTCCGGCGTATTAGAGGACTGATTGCCGTTTAAAGCCATTGTTCCGCTTGAACCGGATGTACCGGATTGCGTTACTCCTGAAGTACTGTTCGTCATGAAGAAACCACCTTGTTTCAGTTGGTTCCATTATTCCCCACTAGCGTCGCACTATACAAAAAGAGCCAAGAATCAGCAGGTTTGTCTTTCCTGCTGCCTCTCGGCCCATCTTATAAGCGAGTGCCTAAGCCACCGTCAAAATAATCGGCTTATCCTTCGTTATTATAATCGTATGCTCATGCTGAGCCGCGAAGCTTCTGTCCGGCGTACGCAGCGTCCAGCCATCACGCTGCTCGACAACGTAATCCGCGCCCATGGAGAGAAACGGCTCAATCGTAATAACCAGGCCCTCCTTCAGCGTACGTTTATCATGCTTATTATACGTTGGCGGTATTTGCGGCCATTCATGAACGGATCTGCCTACGCCATGGCTGCATAAATCATTAATGACCTTATATCCGCCCCGCTCCGCTTCGCTCTGAATGATCCTACCGATCTCGTTGATTTTCACGCCGTGCTTCAAAGAAGAAATAACCTTCATCATCGTATAGTGCGTATAACGGCACAGCCGGGTTACCGGCACGCTGTAAGGAGCAATTTGAAAGGAATGGCCCGTATCGGCCACGAATCCGTCTTTTTCTGCGCACACATCGATATTGATTAAATCCCCTGGCTTTAATACCCGGCTGCCGGGAATGCCGTGGGCCACCTCGTCATTAACGCTGATGCAGGTATGCCCGGGGAATTGAAAGGCTTTATGCGGTGCGGAAAATGCTCCATGGCTTGCTAGAATACGTCCCCCAAGCTCATCAAGCTCCTTCGTCGTCATGCCCGCTTTTGTTTGTCTCTTCATTTCGTTCATCGTCAAGGCGACGATTCGTCCGATCTCTTTCAGACCGTCTATGTCCATCTGTGAACCTACTGTCATTTGCCTGTCTCCTCTATGTATCTTCATTTAGCTTATAAACTTATAGAAATATTGGTGCTTAAACGGGCAGCCGGTATAAAGCAAAAGGTTCTCCATACCGATAGGGGCTGCTGATCGAGTCCAACTCCTTTTTTGTATCGGCGGTGAGCTGCAAGGTTACGCTTTTTAGATTTTCTGCGAGCTGCTCCACCTTTGTCGCGCCAACGATCACCGAGGATACGACCGGCTGCTGGAACAGCCAGGAAAGCGACAGTACGCTTGGCGTTGTATCGAATTGGCTGGCGAGCTTAGTTACTTTCTCACCTAACGCAATGGTTTGGCTGTTGATAAATCTCGTAAAATTGGGGTCGGTCTGCGCTCGCGAGCCCTGCGGCGCTAAATCCGCCGCGCTGTATTTCCCCGACAAAATGCCGCCTGCCAGCGGAAAATACGGAATGATGCCCACGCCTTGATCGAGGCACATCGGGATAAGCTCCTGCTCCGGCGTCCGATCCGCCAAAGAGTAGCTTACCTGGGTCGATACGAACCGGTTCAGCCCCAGCCGATCGCTGATGCCAAGCGATTTCATGAGCTCCCATGCATAATAATTCGATGCGCCGATGTAACGTACCTTGCCTGAGCGCACCATGTCCTCCAGCGTCCGCAGCGTTTCCTCCAGCGGCGTTTCCGGATCAAACGTATGGATCTGATAAAGATCGACATAGTCGGTTTTTAATCGTTTCAGGCTATTTTCAAGCTCCGTCTGCAAATGAAACCGGGATGAGCCCCGCTCGTTCGCGCCTGCTCCCCGGACTAAGCCCGCTTTAGTCGCTAATACGACGTTTTGGCGCTTTCCCTGCAGGGCCTGCCCAATGATTTTTTCCGATTCCGTCCCTGCATAAATATTAGCCGTATCCATAAAATTAATCCCATTGTCCAGCGCGAAGTCAATGATCCGCTTCGAAGCCTCATCATCCGCCCGTTTACCGAAAGCATTGGTGCCTAAACCGAGTGCGGACACTTTGAGACCGCTATTGCCGAGTCTGCGAAATTGCATAGCGTTCAGCTCCTTATTTCTATCATGATCATATTTATTAGCCTTATTATAGCAGTAGAATTTAATAAAAGCGGCAGCCTTGGACGAGAAAAAAGTCCTAGACTGCCGCTTTGTACCGCGTTAACCGATATAAACGACCGCGCCACCGCGCCGATATGCGCCCGGCAGCTCGCTCTCCAGCAGCTCCAGCCTGCGCAGCATATGCTCCTGATTGTCACCGCTCATGTTGGCGCGCACCCAGTCCTTTAATTTAGAAATCTCTTCCAGAATTTCGGGCACATCCTCTCTCTCCACATCCGTGCCGCCTTGGAATAAAGCGGCCCACTGGAGACCCAGCTCCTCAACCGCCGGTTCCCAATACTTTATATAGAAATCCTCAGTAGCGATCGGCAGCATGAACGAGCGTTCGAATTCATCTTCGGGATCAATGATAATGGCACTAATCGACATCTTACTTCACTCCAAATCGAATTTTAAATGTATAATCCGGGAATTCCTGACGCAGGCGGTTCAGGCTGTTCTCTGCCGCGGCACGCAGCTCCGGCGAGTCTCCATCCAACTGGAACTCGAAATCGCGGATCCCCTTGATCTCGTCCAGAGTCGGAATTTCCGCTGTGCCATCCGGCGTCGTCCGCGTTCCCACCGCCTTTTCCATCAGATTGTTGATCCGCGTCCTTGTTTTCTGATAGAGCTGCTTATCCGTAAACTGCTGCGGCGTCTGCTGCGGCTTGCCGGTTTTGGGATGAATGCGATCCAATCCTTGGGCTGACTTGGCTTCATAGAAAATACCGTTCTCGATATCGATACCGTCGAACTCGCCAAGTGCGCCATTGCGGCTGTCGTAAAGCTCTACGCCTTTATACTTCGCATGGCTCCAATGTACATAATCGTCTGATTTTTTCGGCAGGTCCTGTTCTTCGGGATCGGGTTTCTTGCCGGGCTCCTCCCCATCCGGCTTGCGGGGGCCGACTGGATCCGGTTTTTGGGGTACGTCAGGTTCAGGCTTGGTTCGGCGCTTGAACAGCTTCTCCAGCCATTCCTTGAGCCGGTCTCCGCCTTTCTTGGCTAAACGTCCAAACGGTACGCGGCTGAGCGCAAGAGCCAGTAACGCCGCGATGGCATTCTCAGGCGTGAGCAGCCGCTTGGGATCCCGGATGTTCTGTGCGATCTCGTGTCCGCTGCCCGGAATGCTCGCCGCAGTCAATGCGATTCCAAGCGCCGGCCAGAAGCCGACGAACAACAGGGAGAGTGCGAACGCCCCAAGCACGATTGCTCCCTTTTCCCCAAAACTGAGACGGTCCCACCAATTTTGGAGCGAGTCGAACATGCAGGAGAAGCAGGCGGTGTCTGCAGGATGGACGGAAGACTGCCAATAAGCCGCGCATCCCGCAAGCAGGCCTGCCCCAAACAGCAGCGCAATCAGTCCAGCTGCCATCCGGTAATGCAAATTCATCCGGCCGTTCAGATCATCCTGCACAGAAGCCGCCTCGGCATTGCCGTACAGCAAAGAGAAACCCATCTCCCGGCGCTCCCTCGACCAGGCCATTACGCTTGCGAACCTCCCCCTCCTCTGCAGAAAAGCTGCCATCATATGCCTCAGTTCCGTGAGCGGGTCGATAAACCGCTCCCCCCCCATCATCGGGAGCTGGCTCCTTACCCGGTTAAGTGCGATATAATCCCAGATGAGCCCTGCGGCTAACATCCACAGAAAGATACTCTTCGTCTGATAGCCGCTCCCGGTCCATTCGTGGAACTTCATGATCCAGTCCGGCAGAGAGTTCTGTCCGTTATAAGCGGCATGGTCCAGGATTGACCAGGACAGCAGCAGGGCAGGCAGGGCGAAGATAGCGTTCGTCAGCCTCCTGCGGCCGCGCACGGCCATCCCCAGTCCCAAAGCGACCAACGCCGTGTGCACGGGATGGCTGACCGTCATGAGGGTAGGAAAAAAGCTCTCTTCGAACCGCCCGGGAAATAAAGTCCAAAAATCCCAGTGGATCGTCTCTCCTCCCAGCATCGTCGTGCTGTAACCGAAAGTCCGCCCGATCACACCGGAGTTCAGCCACCTGCGAGCCAGCTCCTCCATGAGCTGGAAGCCGACTCCTGCGGCCGCTCCCGCCAGCGTATAGTCGCCCAGGCTCATCGCCGATGCCCGGCGCGAGAAGAGGAGATACAGCCCAAGTGGAAGCAGCTTCCACACCTCCTCCGCGATCGGAGTGAGTACCGCGACCGACCAAGTATCCGATGTACGTCCGCCAAACAAGCCGTGTACCGCCATAAGCGTCCCTGCCGTAATCGGGATCACGAGGACGATCCCGAGCAGCATGAATATCGCGGTCTGCTTCCAGGTAAATGTCTTACTCCGGCATAACAGCCAGAACTGCAGCATCACATAAAACGACCACAAATACTGCACCAGCATCGTTCTCGAATCCCGGTACAGGAACAGGCCAACAATGAACAGCAGCAGCGAGAGCCAGCACCATATCGCGTAAATGGTTTTAAGCCACGGATAACGCTTGGGTATCTCCCTTAGGAAGTGGTACGCTGCTTCAGCGTATTCCCTGACCCCGCTTCGAATCTGCCATATCTTATTCGTATTGTTCCCTCCTTAAACCAGCTTTCCGACTTCCCAAATCATACCCGAAAATGCAGTCATAGACACTTAAAAATGGATAGATTGAACAAAAATTGGACTTTATCCCTATCTGGTTCGAACCATGAATGTCAAAGGGACTGCCCCAAAAGTCATCGGGACCCTAACCAGGAGAAACCGGCCGTTACATACAGCTTATGTGCTTTCGATTATGACCTCGCACATAAATTCTGATATGATAGGACTAACTTATGAATCGGAACAAACGTTTCCGTTTGCGGAAAGGAATTGCGCAATATGAGTGCTCACTTATCCCGGCGAATCATAAAATTGCTTTGCGGCGACACCTTCTATGAGCGAGGGGACGCTTACCATAGAGATAGAAAGGTAACGATAACAAGCTCCGATCCGCAGGCGGGCAGCTATTCGGCCGCCGTGCACGGAAATAAACGCTATGAGGTGACGATTGAAATCGATCGGAACGGAGACGTCGAGGCGGTATGCACCTGTCTTGCTTTCAGCACCTACGATAAATATTGCATGCATGTGGCTGCTGCGCTTCTCCAAGTCCATGACGATCGGCAGGAAGACGATAAACCCGCTCGCGTCTATCCCTCCCTCTTGCATCCGGAGGATCGGCCCGGCGAGGATGACGAGGATGCGGAGGAATCCGGCTCCTCGCATCTGCAACCGCGCTTTGCTAAACCGGCAGGGCTTGAGACAGCCGATACCCGGCTTGCCGCCAGCATGCTGGGGCTATTCGGAAGCCGGCCGATCCGCTCGAGCGGCAGCCGTTCGCTCATCGACACGCGCACGGCTCTTGAAGTGGAGATCTCATGTAAGCTGCATCCTTTCGGCTATCGGAAATTCATGTTTGGCATTGAACTGAAGATCGGTCCTAAACGGCTGTATATCGTACAGCGAATCCGGGAGTTTCTGGAGAAGGCGGAGCAGCGGAAGCCGTTCGTTTTTTCGAAGCATTTTACGTATGATCCTAGCATTCACAGCTTCAAGCCCGAGGACGATGCCGTGATCCGGCAGCTTTATCAAATCTATCATCATGAAATGCTGGTTCGCCAATCCGCAAACCGGTTCTACCAAGCGGAAACGCCGGCCAGCGGCGAACGCATGCTGCTTGTTCCTCCGTTTTCTTGGGGCTCGCTGCTCCCCTTGCTGATGGCGGCTCCATCGGTCCAGCTCCATATCGGCAATCATACATTCCATGGGATCACAGTAAGCGACGAGACGATTCCTCTTCATTTCGCGTTCGATCAAGCGGCGGGCGAGGGGTATCAATTAAATATACAGGGCTTCGAGCAGATAACCTTAATGGAGGAGTATGAGCTTGTCATCACGGAAGGCCGCCTGCTTCGGCTGCAGCCGGAAACCAGCACGCGCCTTGCGGAGCTCAAGCAGCTGATCGACACCGCCCGCAAGCCCAAAATCCATATTGCGCCTGAACAAATGGAGCCTTTTATGGAGAGGGTCATACCCGGCTTAATGAAGCTGGGCAGCGTTCGGATCGCGGAAACCATCTCCGACCGCGTCTTGCAAACGCAGCTTAAAGCGAAGCTCTATTTGGATCGGGTCCGAGACCGGTTGGTTGCGGGGCTGGAATTTCAATACGGCGATATCGTGATTAACCCGCTTGAGGGCACCGGCAAGAGCCGCGGCACCGACCGGATCCTGATGCGCGACGGGGAACAGGAACGGCTCATCTTGGAGCTGATGGAGCTGGTGCCGTTCGCGAAGACAGAGGCTGGTTATTTCTCGGACGACGAGGATGCCGAATTTGAATTTCTTCACAACGTTATACCGCAGCTCGAAAAGCTGCTGACCGTATACGCTACCACCGCCGTGAAGGTGCGGATTGTGACTAAGCATGCTCCTCCTACCGTGACGGTTAACGTGGATGAGCGCACCGATTGGCTGGAATTCAAATTCGCCATGGACGGCATTCCGGACTCCGAAATCCGCAATCTCTTAAAATCCCTTGAGATCAAGCGCAAATATCACCGGCTGCCGGACGGCTCGTTATTGCCGCTTGAAGGCGCCGAATTTCAGGAAATTATTCGTTTCCTGAATGATGTCGGGCTTCGCCAAGGCGATCTTCAAGGCGCGGAATTTCGCCTGCCTGCCGTACGCGGCCTGCATCTCATCGATTCGAACGAGAACGGCAAAGCGGTCAAGCTCGGCAAAGCATTCCGGCGGCTGCTCGAAAACATGCGAAACCCGGACAATCTGGATTTCGCTGTTCCGGACAGCCTCGCCCCCGTGCTTCGCGACTATCAGAAATACGGCTATCAATGGATGAAGACGCTCGCCCATTATCATTTTGGCGGGATTCTCGCTGACGATATGGGACTTGGCAAAACGGTGCAGGCGATCGCGTTTATCGTCTCCGTTCTACCCGAGATCCGGGACCGTGAGCAGCCGGCTTTGATCGTTTCTCCCGCGTCTCTCGTCTACAACTGGCTGAACGAGCTCAAAAAATTCGCACCCGAGATCCGTGCGGTGATTGCGGACGGAACCAAAGCCGAGCGCAGCGGCGTACTGGCGGGCGGCATGGAGGCAGATGTCATCATCACCTCCTATCCCTTGCTGCGAAGGGATATCAAGCAGTACGCCAAGCAAAACTTCCACACGCTGATTATGGATGAGGCGCAGTATTTCAAAAACCATACGACACAGACCGCGCAGGCAGTCAAGACTATCGCGGCCGGCTATCGCTTCGCCTTGACGGGTACGCCCGTCGAAAATGCGCTGGAAGAGCTCTGGTCGATTTTTGGCGCCGTATTTCCCGAGTTATTCCCAAGCAGGCAAGCCTTTAACGAGCTTACGCGTGAGACTGTCGCGAGGCGTGTCCGCCCCTTCCTGCTGCGCAGGCTGAAAAGCGACGTATTGCAAGAGCTGCCGGAGAAAATCGAGTCGGTACAAGCATCCGAGCTGCTGCCGGAGCAGAAGCAGCTGTATGTCGGCTTCCTGGCGAAGCTGCAGCAGGAAACGGTGAAGCATTTGAACGAGGAAGGCTTCCAAAAAAACCGGATAAGAATTTTGGCAGGCATCACGCGGCTGCGCCAGCTCTGCTGCCATCCCGTGCTCTTTGTCGAGGACTACAAGGGCAGCTCCGCCAAATTCGAGCAGCTCCTCGAGATTATCGAGGAATGCCAAAGCGCAGGCAAACGTCTGCTTATTTTTTCCCAATTTACCGAAATGCTCGGTTTGATCGGCCGCGAGCTCGGTTACCGGGGCATCAGCTATTTCTACTTGGACGGACAAACGAAGACCTCCGAGCGCGTCGAGCTCTGCAACCGATTCAATGAAGGCGAACGCGATCTTTTCCTGCTTTCCTTAAAGGCCGGCGGTACGGGGCTAAACTTGACGGGCGCCGATACGGTTATTCTATATGACTTATGGTGGAACCCCGCCGTTGAACAACAAGCCGCGGACCGCGCGCACCGGATTGGCCAGAAAAACGTCGTTCAGGTCATCCGGCTCGTTACCCAAGGAACGGTCGAGGATAAAATGTACGAGCTCCAGCAAAAAAAGAAAAACCTCATCGATGAGGTCATTCAGCCCGGCCAGGAGGCGCTGTCTTCTCTCAGCGAGCAAGAAATTCGCGAGATTCTTATGATTCAATAAATAGGTGTAAGGTACAAAGCAAGCAAAATAAACAAAGCGGGGATCGATGCGATTCCCGCTTTGTTTATTTGCGCGCTATATGGCGTCCTCGCCGCTCTTTTGGTCGTATTCCTGTCTCGCCTTCTCGACTAGCGGAAAATATTCGGCTGTCCACAGCTTTAGATGGCTCATCGTACGGGTGAGCGATTCGCCAAGCGGAGTCAGAGAGTAATCCACGATCGGCGGTACGGACGGCGTAACTTCGCGCCGGACCAAGCCGTCCCTCTCCAGCTGCCGCAGCGTTTGGGTCAGCATTTTTTGCGATATGCCTTCGATTCGTCTTCTTGCTTCCCCGTACCGCAGGCTGCCGTCCTCTAAGGCATAGATGACTAACGCAGACCATTTGCTCGAAATAATCTCAAGCACACGCCGGTAGCTGCACTCGGTTATCGATATGTCGGCTTGCTTCGTTTCAACGCCTTCAGCCATACTCTTCCCTCCTTACGCACCTAAAGGTTCATAACGAACGATAAAGTGCCTACTTACTAAATATTAGTATATGCATTAATGTATGTCTACACCAACTAAAAGGAGAGATAACCATGAAAGTATATGCAATACAAGACGGCTTCGGATTGGATCATGTAAGACCATTGGAGAAACAAATCCCGGTTCCCGGCACAGGCGAGCTTCTGATCAAAATGCGTGCCGTTTCGCTCAACTCCCGTGACCTGGGAGTTATCGACGGCTTTTATAATCCCCATCTGAAGCTGCCTTTCATCCCCGTATCCGACGGGGTTGGCGAAGTGGTCGGTTTAGGGGAAAACGTGACCCGTTTCAAGCTGGGCCAGCGGGTGAGCGGCATCTTTACGCAGAGCTGGATTTCCGGCGAACCGACGCAAGAAGGTTGGGTAAGCACGCTGGGCAATCCGCTGGATGGGCTTCTCGCTGAATATGTCGTCTTACCCGAACAGGGACTGGTTCACGTGCCTGATCACTTGAGCGATGAGGAAGCTGCCACGCTTGCTTGTGCCGGAGTTACGGCATGGCATGCCGTCGTAGAGGAAGGCAAAGTCAAATCCGGCGACACGGTGCTCGTGCAAGGTACGGGCGGCGTCTCCCTATTCGCCCTCCAATTCGCGAAGCTTCACGGGGCTAACGTCATTTTAACATCGAGCAGCGACGATAAGCTGGAGCGCGCGAAAGCGCTGGGAGCCGATCAGGTCATCAATTACAAAAAGACGCCGGAATGGGATAAAGCGGTGCTTGAGCTTACCGATGGCCGAGGCGCCGATCTGGTTGTCGACCTTGGCGGAGCGGCTACGCTGAACCGATCGCTCCAGGCCCTTCGGGTAGGCGGACAAATTAGCATCATTGGCATCTTGTCGGGAGCCAGCGTTGAGAACTTCGATATTATAGCTGCCATTCTCCGAAAGGCGCGGCTGCAAGCCATTAATGTGGGCAGCCGGGACATGTTCGAGTCCATGAACAGCGCCATTGCGCAAAATGCGCTGCATCCGGTCATTGACCGCGTTTTCCCGTTTGAACAATCCGTTGATGCGCTGCGTTACTTATCCAAGGGGACGCATTTCGGAAAGGTGTGTATTTCGCTTTAATGCGTCAGGCTCCTGGAAGTAAAAAGGAAACAAGCTGGCTGCTGCAGCCAGCTTGTTTTTCTTTCCCAATTAAGGCATCAACAGGTGATCAATCTGCGCGGCTGCTGCCGTTAAGCCCTCCTGGACGGACAGCTCCTCTTGAAAAATTTTTGTCATATACGAAACATAGATCGCATCGATTCGGCTGTAGTTTTTCACCGGGGGGCGCAGGAAGGTATGGTCGAGCGCATCCGCAAAAGGATGAATAAACGATTCGCCCTGAACCTTGATATCCTTCGCTTCCAAATTCGTCGGAATGATGCCCGTCTGCGACATGGCCACTTGCGACTCCTTGTTGGTCATCCACTTCATGAAGATCCATGCCTGAAGCGGATGCTTGGAGCCCTTCATGCTGACAAGATGTTCTCCGCCCATAATCGAGGCTGGCCCATAGGCCGTCGAAAAAGGAACGGCCCATGTTGTGCTGATGGCTCTCTCCAGCTCCTTGCCTTGAAAGACGCTGTAAAACCAAGGCCCCTCATCCGTGACCAAAATATTGCCGGATTTCACGCCTTCCCAGTTATCAGCGCCGCCGTTAATCAAGGTCCCATCGATCAGATGCTCCTTATAAAGCATCAACAGCTGCTCTACCGCTTTGACGGTCCCTTCGCCGTCAAGGTATCCTGACGCCCTCGTATACGCCGCATCCGTCATGCGTCCGCCAAGCGCGTAGATATAAGGCAGGCTTTTCCAAGATTCCAGCCCGCCCATTCCAATCTTAAAGCGGTTCTTCCTAGCAAGCGCGATGACCTCTTGAAAGGTTCCGGGCGGCTCCGACAAACCGGCCCGCTTCAGCAGCGCGCGATTAAAGATAGCGACCTTCGTATTCATATTGACGGGCAGCGAGTAATACGCACCCGCATAATAACCTGCCGAGCCCGTATTGCTCTGCAGCGTCTGCGTGATCTTATCGAAATCATCGTAGTCGCTTAGCGGAAGCAAGAGCCCGCTCTGGGAAAACTCCGGTACCCAAACGATGTCCATCCGGACCACATCGGGCGCTTTGTTCGCCGAGGCCTTGGAAATAAGCGTATATTTCAGCTCCGCATTATTGCTTTGCCGGACAGGGACAACATGAATATGGGGATAGGCTTCCTCAAAGGCCGGAATGAGGCTGTCTTCCAATATCCGCGTCTCCTCGTCGCTGTACGTATGCCAGAATTCAATCTCGTATTCATCAGGATTGCTCATCTTCTCCACTTTGCTTTCTTTCGTTAGAATGGACTGCTGTCCGCAGCCCGAGGCGATGAGAAGCACCCCGATGATCATCAGCAGCTTTTTCACAAGCAGCACTCCTTCCGTCCGCTATTGCTGATGCTTCTCCCGGTATTCGACCGGAGTCATTTGCGTCATTTTCTTAAACAGCTTGCTAAAATATTTCACGTCGTTAAATCCCGATTTTTCCGCAATCTCGTATATTTTATATTCCTTTTGGACCAGCATCCGTTTGGCCTCCTGCAGCCTCAAATCGATCAGATAATCGATAAAATTTTGGCCCGACTGTTTTTTGAATAAATTCGATAAGTAGCTTTTGCTGACATGAATCGTATCCGCTACTTCCTGCAGCGTCAGATCCTCGCGGAAATGAAGCTTAATGTACGAAATAGCTTTCGTAATTAATTGTCCGCCGTGACCTTTGTCCTGCAAGCGAAGTCGGCCCGGATGTTCCATCTCCTCCAAGAAATGGCGAAGTGCCTTCTCAAGCTGATCGACGGTATCGCACCGCCAAATGTTATCCCGGTAATCCGACAGCGTCTTGGAATCTCCGTTCAAATAAGCATGCGCTGAGAGCAGCTCGTACGCCTCTCTCTTTACTTGCTCAGGAGCCATGCTTCCCTTCGACCATTTCGCGGCGAAGCCATCGATGACTTTCTTGGCGCTGCCCTCGGTGCGTATCCATTCGACCATGGCATGCATATTCTGGCCCTCGTATTCCTGTTCACTATCCTCTCCGTTTGAACGCGGCTCCCATGGAAACAGCTTGTCCGTGCCATCAAAAAAACGCCTCTGCCCGGCTGATTGGCTTCGCTTCAGCGCGATTTCAACCCGCTCCGCCGCCCGTTCTATACAGTAGCCTATGGAAACGGAAATGGACAGCTCGGCGGCAATTCTAACCTTGAAGCGTTGGAGCTTGGCTTCGCCGCCCTCCACGTAGGGATAGATAAGCAAAAGGCCGTCTCGCGATAGGACCGGTGCGCTGCCTTCTTGAAACTCCTCGTAAAACATCGCCTGCATATCCTCGTACATGATACTGATGTGCAAATCGCCGTACTGCTCCTGCCACTCGTTTAATCCGTCCGATACGATAAACGCACAGAGATACCTTTCATTTTGCCCGCCGAAAATATCGCTGAAGGTAAACTCCGGCCGGCTGGCTGCGAGCAGCCTAATGATCTCCTGCTCGGAGCGCCTGCGTTCCAGCAGGGTTAACTGCTGATCATACTGTTTTCTCTGCAGCGCTTGCCTTCGGCTGTTCGCCAGCATTTCTTGGCACCTTGCCAAAACGGCTAGGAGCTCGTCTGCTTCCAGAGACGGTTTGAGCAAATAATCGACCGCCCCGTTCTTCATGCCCTCGCGCACGTACTCGAACTCATTGTAGCTGCTAATCAGTACGATCTTCATTTGCGGGTTAATCTGAAGGGCATGGCGCGTAAGCTCCAAACCGTCCATCACCGGCATTTTAATATCCGTGATCAGGATGTCAATCGGACGGGAGCGCAGCAGCTCCAAGGCTTCTGCGCCGTTCGCGCAGCCTCCCGCCAAGGTGAGTCCTACCTTCTCCCAATCGATAAAGTTTTTAAGTCCATTTCTGATGATCGGCTCGTCGTCTACGATCAATACATGGTCGTTCACGTAATTCCCTCCTCAAGATGCAGGCAGCAATTTCTGATTGGACAGGATTCAGCTTTGAAGCCGAATGACGATATGAATCTGCGTTCCGCCCCCGCTGTCGCTTGTCACTGACATGCCCGAGCCCGCTCCGAAATAAAGCCTCAAGGAATCATGGACATGCTGGAGTCCTATGCCGCTCCCCGTCTTCCCGTCCTTGGCATTTAATTGCGCCAGCTTCTCGTCCGTCATTCCCAGCCCGTTATCCTGCAGCAAAATATGGAGCTCGTTCCGGCGTTCCGACACTTTTACCGTAATCTCGCCACCGCGGTTAAGCGGCACAAAGCCATGAAAAACCGCATTTTCCACAAGCGGCTGAAGCAGCATTCTCGGAACTTTTACCTTGTCCGTGCCCGGCTGCGCCTCGATCGTCAGGACATATTTTTGCTCGTACCGCATTTCTAAGATCACGATATATTTCTGGATAATTTCCAGCTCTTCCTCGAGCGTGATCATCTGGCCGTTCTTGCCCATGTTGGCTTGGAGCAGCCGTGTCAGCGCCCCTAGGCCTTGATCTGCCCGCTCCATTTCGCCTGCGCGAATAAGCCACCTAAGCGTGCTGAGCGTATTATAAAGAAAATGCGGATGAATCCGGTACGTAACCGCGCGCACCTCGGCCTCCAGCTTCTCGTTCTGCTCCTGCTCCACCCGTCCCATGAGCTGTTCGATTTCATCCAGCATTTTATTGAAATGCCTGCTCATCAGCCCGATTTCATCCGAAGAGGTCAACGCCGTGCGTACGGATAAGTCCCCCTGCTGCACCCGCCTCATTTCCAGCGTTAATTGCTTGATCGGTTTCGTGACCCGATTCGCGATGAGAAGGCCAATGAGCACCGCTACTAAAGCAAAGCAGGCCGATGTAATCAAGATCCGCGTATGAAGCTTGTCCAGCACGCCCGTTATTTCAACCGTAGGCACCGTGCCGACCAGCACCCATCCATTGCTCAGCAGCTGCTTCACGCCGTAATAATGAACGCCTTTATTGGAATATTCGAATTCAACCGCATCGTTATGCACAATGAGCTCATGCAGCTTCGCATCTTCGACAACCCGTCCGATTTGCGAAAGATCCGCGTCGATCATAATTTGCCCTTCCGGATTGACGACCATATAGCGGCCGGTCTCGCCAAGCTTAACTTGGTTAATGGTATTAATAATGGCCTTACCGTTCAAGTTAACGACGAGCAGGCCAATCTGCTGAAGCGACTCAAAATCTTTCAGCGTCCGGCTGATCGGAAGCACGAGATCGGTATTTTCGCCGCCGCCGCTGAAAGGATCTTTGCGCAGAGCTTGCCAGACGAGGCCTCCATCTTGTTTTTTGGAATCCGCCACCCATTTTTGCTGGTTCAAATCGATCTTGCGAAGCTTTGGCGTAGAGAACGTGCCGCTCCCCCAACCGATGCCCCCGCTCTTAATGATATAAACAATTCGGACAAACGAGCTGGAATACACGATGTTGTTAAGCAGGGTGCTGAGCGATTGCGACATCTCTAATTGCGTATTTAGCGGACTCGTGCTGTACTGCATCGCCGCTTTCTGTACCTTCAAGTCGCTGTATATTAAATCCGAGGTGTCGCTTCCAGCATTAAAAATGGAGGACAGCGCATCGGCGGTTTGTTTCGTAACCTGGACGGCAGATGCTCTAACATTCCTTTTCACGAGCGCAGAAGATTCCAAATAGAAGGAGAACCCCGATAAAGTAGTCGGAATTAAGATGATTAATAGAAAGGCCGATATCATTTTTGAGGCAAAACGGTTGGTGAATTTCTCGAAACGCGCCATATGCTGTCCACCTTACTAACAGAGATACTTATAGTTTACCTAAATTAACCCGGTTTAAATAGAATGCCTGATAAATTCGAAAGCGGAGCAGCGCAGCCGGGCCGGCTGCGCTGCATCACTTCCGATATACGCTATTCTTTCAAAAGCCGGTAGAGCAGCTGTACGGTTTCTGCGCGGCTTGCTGTCCGTTTCGGCGCAAAACGGCCATCGCCTATGCCGTTCATCCACCCTTTTTCAATGGCATGCTCCACGGCTTGCTTGGCCCAAGGAGCCGTCTGCGCGGTATCCTTGAACGGTTTGCCGCCGTTTTTGGGCTGCGCTGCGTCTTCTTCCGAGTAAATGCGGTTTAGGATCACCGCCAGCTCTTCTCGCGTGATCGCGGCTTGCGGCGCGAACATGCCCGTTCCTTTGCCGGTCATCCAGCCCTTCTCATATACGGCGCTAACCGCTTCCGCATGCCATTCCGAGGCTTTCACATCTTTATAGCCAGCATCGGCGGAGACCTTCAAGCCATAAGCGCGAGTTAACAAGGCTGCGAATTCCGCTCTGGTAATCGCCGCGGAGGGTTCGAATCTGCCATTGCCTTTTCCGCCAACGATATGCTTTGCCGTAAGCGCAGTGATCGCCTGATTTGCCCAATGCGCGGCTTTCACATCCTCATAGGCTTGCTTCCAAACGAGCGGCGCATAGCTGCTGAAATGGGTTAATACGGCATGCATCGAACGGCCGCCGTCAGCAACGGTCCCTCCGATATAGGCCCATTCCGAGGCATCTTCATTAAAGTAATACATGCCTGCGAGTTCTGCATCCATGCCTGGCTGGAGCTCGATATCCAGCATAACAGGCTGCTTAAAATCTTCCTTCAAATAAGCCGTTCCCTCCGAATGAACCGCTCCGAGCCCGAAGTCAAAGACGCTGCCCGCTGTTTTAACCCCGAGCCCCTTCACCTTCTCGAGCGCATCTGTCATTTTCTGCTTCGCCGAATCATCCGCTTCCTTGAAGGTAATAACGACATATTCCGCTTTGCCTCCCGGAGCCTTCTCCTTCGCTTGCGCCAGCAGACCTGCCGGGAAAGTCAGCTTTGCGGTCCCTTTCGTAATTTCCAGCGTTCGCTTACCCATTCCCGCAATCGCATCGGCCGGCAGCAGAAGCGTATCCTCCAAAGCTTGAAGCGTAATCGCCGCCTGTTTGCCCTCGGCTGTCAGC
Source organism: Paenibacillus sp. LPE1-1-1.1 (assembly GCF_040676435.1). Taxonomy (NCBI): domain Bacteria; kingdom Bacillati; phylum Bacillota; class Bacilli; order Caryophanales; family Paenibacillaceae; genus Paenibacillus; species Paenibacillus sp. LPE1-1-1.1. Next base: position 118,974 of record NZ_JBEGHY010000047.1, on the reverse strand, counting down.
TCCGCCTCCGTTAGAATTCTCTCGTTCGTACCGCCAGGCTGCGAGCCGCCGCCGGAGGACGGAAGCTCCTCCTTTGAGCCGTTACCCTCCTGATCGATAATAATCATACTCCAATAGGTGATGGACGGCAGTGAAATGATAAGATCCGTACCCCTCCATTCATAACTTAATTCCTCGAACATCCCGCCGCTCTGGTCGGGCGATGCCGAATACACCTTAAGATTCGGAACATCCGATTGCTTTAACCCCAGTCCGTAGGTAACCTTGAGCTCCTTGAGCTGTTCCGGCTCGGCAGCCGCATTTCGCCAGTTCTCGTCATTGTTAAGCAGGTTAACCAATTGAATCGTATCATACGCCTCAAAGCCCTTGTTCCCGCTGTTATCGCGGGCGATGGCCATAAGCGTGTTCGCCGTCCCATCCTTGCTCGTCTTGATTTCCGAGCCGTTTGCTGCCGTGACGGCTACCTCTTTGCCGACATCCTCTTTGCTGTCGAACAATAGATTTTCGTAGGCCGTGATAAATTTGTAATATTCCTTCATCGACTCTTTCAGCGAAGCCTTCATCTTCTTGCTGCGATTCGGGTAATATTCATGCGCCAGCATGTTCGGGCCTTCCTCTAGGGATTCCGCCGTACCAAGCTCAATATGCGTCGCGCCCATCGCGGCAAGCGCCGCGTCCATCAACCGAACCGACGGTTCATTGAAAAAACCTAAAGTCAGGCTGCGCATGATGATCGTGCCTTTATCCGCCGTTTCATGCTTAAGCGTGACGGTATGCTTGCCCTCGCTCAGATACGGAACGATATAGTACACATCCTCGTTGAACGTATCCCGGTTGGACGTCGGCGTAAAATGAATTTGAACCGGCCTGCCCTTCTCGTCAAGAACGGGCGCATCGTCAATATATAACGTCTTAGTCGCCGTGGGGCCCTCATTCGAATACGTAAAAATCAGTGAGGTCTCGCCGGCTTGCTCCACCTCGATCGGGAATGCCGCTTCGTCGCCCGTGTGGCCGAAGTTCAGCAGCAAATCCTTATAAATAACGAGAGCAGGCGTCGAATCCGCTTTCTCCGCATCCAGCCTTCTGCCGCCGGCAAGCAGGTAATCCAGCTCGATCCCCTCGTCGTCTTTGCCCTCCAGCACCAGCTTGATTTTGTTCATGCCTTCCGCCAAGCTAACCGCGGGTACCGCAAGCGTTGTCCATGTATCGCCGGTATAACCGAAGCTAAGTTCCGTTTGCTTCACATCATTGATATACAAAGCCCTGATTGCAGACTGCTTTGAAGCGGCTGCATTCTTATAGCTGATTTCAAGCGCCAGCTCCTTTGCTTCCTTCAAGTTTAAATCAAAGGTCAGGAAGTCATTCTCATCGCCAAAGCCGGATACCGTTCCGGTCGTTGTCTTTATGCCATGGGCTGCCGGAGCAAACTCGGCGGCCTCTGCCTCATACTCCGCGCCTCCGGCGACGAGACTGTCCAAATTAATATATTGGCCCTCCGAAGCAACGACGAGCGCTACGGTATGCTCGCCAGCCGACAGCGGAGCCGCGATTACCTTATCAGCCATGCCGCCGTCCCAGCCCCCGGGCGTAGCGCCAAATATAACATCACTCGCGACCTCTTCACCGTCGACAAGGATATCGAAGGCCGGATTATTGCCTGATCTATACTTGAAAATCAGCTCCTCGGCCGCTTGCTCCAGGTTTACGTCGAAAATAACGGTTTGCCCGGCCTTGCCGTGGTCATCGGTTTTGCCTAATGAATAGGTTACTCCGCCTGTCTTCGCTACGACGGGCTCCCAGCCCAGCTCCGCCGCCTCCGCTTCATAGGCCACGCCGTCCAGCTCGACCCGGTCGATTGCAATGCCTGCCGGCTCCGTCTCCTGCTCCATTTTCAAGAGCAGCGTGTTTGCGGACTGACTGCTCAATAAATAGGCAGGTACCGTAATAAACGACCATTCCTCGCCCGTGTTACTAAACGTAAAGGCGCCTGCTTTCTTCCCGTTTACATAAAGGCTTCGGGCTGTCGCCTCACCCGGATTGCGATAGTACACCTTCAGATCGTAGGACTTGCTTGTTCCGACCGCGCCGAGCGTCAGCTTTAAAAAATCGCCTTTTTGTTTAAAGCTGCCCAAGTAGCCGACTTCCTCGTTATCGGTAACCACGCTAGCTAAGCCTGCTTTCTGAACCGAGCCGTGCTCTGCTTCCCGCTCGTCTGCTCCTACTTTCACGCGGTCCAACTGAATCGAATGGTCTTGATTGCTAAGCGGGAGCAGCTTGAACTCGTTCTCGCCGGCCGAAACCGGTACGGTCAGCGTATACGGCTGCCACTCTCCCGATGTGGCTTCGAATACGACGGGATGCGCAACGCCGTTTACCTTGAGCGCGTAGAATAACTCCTCATCCGCACGGTACGTAAAGGTGACCGGTACCTCTTGGCCGCCCGTTTGGCTGCTGCTCCAAGAGAGGCTGTCTCCGGCTTGGCCGAAATCATCGAGCCACTGCGCCCCCTTGGCGACGCCGTTCGTTCTTGTTTCGGCGCCCTCCGCTTCCAGCTTCATGCCGTAAGATACCGCGTGCAAATTGATATACGTGGATTCGTTATCGAGCTTAACGGTGACCGTATTCTCTCCCGCATCCAAATGGACCCCAGTCTCGGCTAGGCCCCACCAGTCATTGTTAAACCAGCTGTTATTCGAAAGCGCCAGCGGGTATGCCGTCTGTCCGACTGTAATGTTCGCGCTCGTATGGTCCGTGCCGGAACGGTACCATAAGCCCAGCATATAATCGCCTGCAGCCGGCGCGTTCACCGTTACTTTCACGGATTTGTCCGCTGCGCCGTTATGGTTATCTGTTTTGACGGTATTGCCTGCGCCGCCTGCGGTGATCCCGCCGGAGAGCTCAACCTTCGCTGCATCATCCATCAGAACCATTTCGCTGCCCGTCAGGATCCCGTCCAAATTCATAAATTGCCCGCTAGAGGCAAGCGCAAGCCGAACGGTATTCGTTCCTGCATTCACCGGAATGGAGACGGTGCGCCATGCCCATTTGCCGTCGCCTCCCCAGCCATTCGTGTCCGGGAACGCTAGGTCAGGCTGCAGCACATCATTAACGTAAAGCTCTGCTTCAGGTGAATTGTCGCTCGCATATTGGAACGCAATCGTTTGGGTGCCCGTTTCAGCCGCATTCACCTCGAACTCCACCGCATCCTGCGCATTTTTAATATGGGTTGCATAAGCGCTGGCAGTCTTGCCCTCATGCCTTTCTATCTGTGGGGCTTTTGCCGGCTTCCAGCCAAATTCCGCCTTCTCGGCTTCATAGCGTCTGCCACCTGCCTGCAAATAATCAAGCTTCATTCCCGTATCCGTCTCGCCATTTAGCTTGAGCGTGACCGTATTGTCTCCTGCTTGAAGAGGAACCTCAAAGGCGCCGCTGCTCTTGAATGAATCCCAATTTCCTGTTTTTGCAAAAGCAGCGTCTTCACGAACAAGAGCTCCGTTAACGATTAAGTCCCTTGTGATATCGGCTGTACCGGCGCTGTAGCCGAATTGTACCGGATAGGTTCCGCTTTCTTCGGCCTTCACATGGAACGTGACATAATCCCCTTCGGTTTCAAAGAAATAGACATGGCCGTACTTATCCACCTTCGAGCTGATCAGCTCGGCGTATTCCGCCTCGTATTCCTGCTCCGTTCCTTGCCCGGCTGCTGTAAGGCTGTCTACGTTCAGCCACAAGTCATTCGTATTTAACTGAAGCACGATTTTGTTCTCGCCTGCCTGAAGATCAGCCTGCACCGTCTTCTCTGCGGCTGGATTGCCCCATCCCGTCTTTTCGTCGAAACTTATCGGCGTTTCGATGGTTTGCCCGTTAACGGTTAGCCTGCCGACTGGGCTTCCGGACCCGTTATCATGCCCGTATTTCAAGGTCAAATCATAGCTTCCCGCCGTTTCGGCGTGGATCGTCCAAATGATTTGATCCTCGTCTTTTTTGCCAAAATCGCCTACCCAGCCGGCAGCTTTATTGATGCGGGACAGGAACTCTACCGTTTTGGCTACATTCGGAATATCGGATGCCGCCACGGTGTCGCCCACCGCCTGCTTGTAGTTCATGTAGCCAGCGATGACCATCGCCTTGCCGCCGTTGGCAGCCCTGGTATCCTCGATGACCTTCTTGATATCGCGGTAATTGTCTTTATCCGTCCAAAGCTCGCTGTAATCAAAGTCCGTCTTCGTATCCGGATCCGGAACCTCGGAATACCCCGCGTTGCCGCCGACCATGTTGAACGTAACATGGTTTTTCTTTGCGTTGTTCTCCGTTAAAGAGTCCTTAACGGCATTAACGAGCTCGTCATAGCTTCTGGAGTAATAGCGTTCGTTTCCTTCATAATCGTACAGGAAATCATTGTCCGCAGCGCCCCATTGGTCCAGGTGGATGCCGTCAAATCCAAAAGCATTGACGGAGCGGTTGTATTCTTCGGTAATATAGGACTGCCACTCCGGGTTACCCGGATCCTGCAAATACAAAGAAGACGGAACCCAGTCGAAATAAAAGCCGTTCTGGTATTTAAGCGGATCAGGGCTCGGGAATACCGCATTCTTATTGAATAATCCCCATTCCCGTTTCACGCCAAAATCCTCGTAATTTTCCCGTGCCGCATAGTTCATCTGGTAAGCCATCGCGGCTGAGCCGTATTTTTGAGCGGCTTCTACCTGCTGCTTGACCGCTATCGGGTACAGATGCCGGCCGAGCAGATCCGCGTAGGAGGTGCTTGCATCATAAGGAGCAGAAATAAAATTGCCGTCCGCATCCTTTAGCGGTTTCCCGTTTGCATCCGTTTGAGAATATACGGACACGTCATGCCGCCACATCCAGTCATAAAACTGATAGCCGTTCAAATAATAGTCCTGAGACAGCTGCTTGATCTTCTCTTCGCTCTCCGCGGCGGTCTCGCTCGGAAAATCCGACGTATAGCCATAGCGCGGAAAATGCGTCCAATCGCTGGATACGTCAACAGCCGCCGTTTTGAAATCGTTGGGGCTGCCTTCCATATAAGCCTTCACCACATACCCGCGGAAATCGGCTTGGGGCGGCTTCCACGATATGGTAAGGTCAGAGCCCGCGCCCTGCAGCACCGTAATGTTGCGGGTAACCTTTCCTACTAACTGATTAACGAGATAAAATTCAAGAACAAGCTTGCCGCTAAAATTCGCCGTCTCGTTGAAGGAGAGCGTGAATTCTGCCTTTTCGCCCGGCACATACCTGGCCTTGCCAATGGTCATTTTCTTAATCGGTTCGGCAGGAGCGACCGCTTGCCTGCTGGATACCTCAGCATGAACGACGTACGGCGTGCCAGCAGCAGACAGCGAAGGCCCCAGCAGGATCAAACAAGAAAAGGACATCATAAAAAACTTTCGCGTCAAAGAACGTTTAGATTTCGGCATTCCAAATCTCCTTTTTAATGGGTTTTAAAATGTAGACGCAATCCCTAAATGCTTGGTGCCGGAATCTAAGCTGTATGTATGCCAACCAACAGGCAAGCGCTTTCAAGGCTGCATAAAAACCAAAGCGACCGAAAATTCTCTCGTATCGCTCTGGTCTGTCTGCCTATCTCTTGCTGTTCTATTTGTAATCGATCATGAGAAGATCCCAGTACTTCAGGCTTGGAAGCTTAAGCGTGATCTTGCCGTCCTTCTGCTCAAAGCTCAGCTTAACAGGCGAGCCGTTATAGTAGTCCGGCGAAGCGAACATCATGCTGGCAGCCTCGCGGTCCGTTTGAATAGAAATCTCTACATTCTCGCGCTCCGCCGGTACTGCCTGCTCGCCTTTGCTGTCATTCCAATTCATTGTCGCCGCATCCGAGAAGTTAATGAAATGAACGATATCGCTGCCGTTCTTCTGCTTCGCAAAGGACCAGATCTTGCCTTGCTCCGGACCTGCGCTAACGGTCGCTTCTCCCGTGCCGGAGACGACGGTTTCCGTTTCTTCAAGTCCGTCACGAAGAATGTTCTGGTACGCGACAAGGAAGTCGTAATAGCGGGTAAGCTGCTCCTCGAGCTCTGCCGGAATCGCAAGATTTTTATTCGGGAAATACTCTTTGGCAAGCATGTTCTCCCCAAGCTCCAGATGGGAGCCGCCCGAAGCAAAAATGACGGCATCCGTAAGCAGGACGCCCGGCGTATTAAACTCTCCGCTCGCGTTAGCCAAATCATAGTTCATATACGCTGCAAGCACCGTATTTAACTTGTTTTTGCTATATTTGCTGTTCTGGTCGATGATATCCTTCAGGTTGCCGTACTTCGGGTGCCCATCCCATACTTCCGTATAAAGGAACTCGAGCGGAGCCTGAGGGGCCATAAAGGCCTGCCCGTACTGTCCGACCGCGTTCATTACATAGTCGACATCCAGCTTCTCCTTCGCCGCTTTCAGGAAGGACACGTACCCTTGCGCCAGCTTCACGCTTTCTCCCCGGGCATTCCACAACGAGCCGCGATCGCCTAATTGGTCAACATGCCAGCCATCGAACGGAAGCTGCTTAAACACTTCGATTTCCTTATTGATCAAATAGTTCTGCCACTCCGGATTGCTCGGGTCATACAGCATAATGTCGCTCGCCCAGCTGTCCGGCAGCGGATGCTTATCCTGATTCGTTTGCGTGGGGTCTTTGTACAGCGCCCACTCTTTCTTGACACCGTCCGCTTCCGCGCCCTCATAGGCGCCGAACAGCAAATTATAGTTCATCGCCATCATGTTTTTGCTGTGGGCGAGGTCAATATAACCCTTGATCGTATCGTAAGAGACCGCGCGGTTCGCAATATCCGGCCACTCTGAAGCCGGTTTGCTCCCATCCATTTTCAACGGATCATGATGCTTGTACTGCCAATCATAAAATTGGATGCCGTTAATGTGGAAACGATTCAATCTTTCAATGACAGCCGCCACTTCTTCCTCGCCCATCTCGTGGAAATCGGCTAAGTAGCCGTAGCGCGGGAACTTGCTCCAGTCGGCGGATACATCGACCGCTATGTTCTGATGGTCCTTAATCTCGCCTTTATCCGTCATGAATACTTCCGCCATATAGCCCTTGCCGTCTTCCTTCGGAGGCGTCCATTCCCAAGTGATTTGTTCGCCTTCGGCTTTTAGCTCCTGTTCACCGACCGTTTCGCCCAGATGTCGATACTGAATGATGACCTTCGCTTTGGGCTCCGCCGTGCCCAGATCGAGCTTAAAGGTGACCTTCTCGCCGGGACGATACGCGGCTTTGTCGGTGGACAATCCGCTCATAATGCCTTGGCTGACTACCGACTCTGCCGCTATTTCCTTCTCTTTGCTGCAGCCTGCCGCCAAAATAAGCAGGCAGCTCATCGCCGCAAGCGCAGTCGACTTTACTTTTTGATGTATCACGACATCTTTCCTTTCCAAGTCGTTTAGTTATCCTTTTACTCCGCCCTCGTTAAAGCCGCCTTGTACGAATCTCTTCTGGAAAACAATATAGAGCAGCACGGTCGGGATGAGCGCGATGATGGATGCCGCAAATACCCAGGAATAGTTTGTCGCATACTTGTCGTTAAACATAAGCAGCGCGACCGGCAGCGTGCGCAGCGCTTCGTCTTTAATAATCACGAGCGCCGTAAAATACTCTTCCCATGTCCCTTGGAAGGACAGAACCGCAAGCGTCGCGATGGCCGGCATCGATTGCGGAAGGTAAATATTCCAGAAAATGCGCCAGTTGCCGCCGCCGTCGATCAGCACGGACTCCTCGTATTCCTTCGGAATGCTCTGGAAGAAGCCGCGCAGAAAAAACGTGCTTCCGACGACGCCGCCGCCGATATAAATCAACCATAGGCCCCAGTACGTGTTCACCAAACCGAATGATTTGATGATCAGGAACTGCGGAATGATGTTGATCACGCCGGGAATCATCATGGTAAGCAAAAACATTCGGAACAGAAATTCCTTGCCCGGGAACGTGAACCTCGCAAAGCCGTATGCGGTCAAACAGCCAAGGAACAGGCTTCCCGCCATCGAAACGAGCGTAACGAGCGAGCTGTTTAGAAAGTACCTCGCAAAGTTGTTTTTGCCCCATACGAGCTGATAGTTGTAAAGATTGGGCACCACCGAAAATACTTCCTTAGGCCTCGGCAGCGAATACGCGCCCTTGATAAAGCTGGTCATAATCATATATACGAAGGGGAATAGGAAAGCCAATGCTCCAAGCACGATAATGCTGTAGACCAGAAGCTGAAGATGCCATTTCGTTTTCATTGCGTCCCCCTCCTATAAAAACCGCTGGTTGCCGAATTTTTTCATCTGGGAATAAGTCAGCAGAAACACTGCAATTCCCATCATGACAGCGACCGCGGATGCATAACCAAAGTTAAAGTTCTTAAATGCCTGCAAATACATAAGGCTCGGAAGCGTTTGCGTCTGATCCATCGGACCGCCGCGCGTAATGAAGTAAACCTGCGGGAAAAAGTTAAAGGCGCCGTTTACCAGGTTAATGATGACGAATGCGGTTACCGGGCCCAGCATCGGTACCGTGATGCTCCAAAACTGTCTCGTGCCGTTCGCGCCGTCGATAGACGCCGCTTCGTAATATTCCTTCGAAATGCCCTGCAGCGCTGCCAAATAAATCACGACGCCCCAGCCTACCGTTTTCCAAATATGAAATAACCAAATGACGATCATCGCTGACCAATAATTCGAGAGAAAGTTGATCGGTGCATGGAATAGGCCAAGCTGCTTATAGAAAATAAAATTGATTAAGCCGTATTCGCCGCCGGCAAACAAGAAGCGAAACAGAAACGCGACAACGATCCAAGAGGTGATGATCGGCAGGTAATACACCGTTCGGAAGACGATCTTGTGCTTCACGAAGTGCAAATTGATCAGTACGGCAAAGATGATTGCGAGGAACCAGTTGATCGGCACGGTTACCGCGACGTTCAAAAACGTATTGCGAATGGCCATCAGTACCTTATTATTCGGATCGGTAAAAGCTGTAACGTAGTTTTCGAATCCGACAAAAGGATTCTCCGCATTCGGCATGATGCTGTAGTCCTGAAAGCTGATGATGATGTTTTTTATCATCGGGTAAATGACGAATACAGCCGTACCCACCACGCCTAGGAAGATAAAAGGCAGTACCTTGATCCACTGCTGCATGCCCTTTTTTAACCGCAAACCCGCCCGAGGCTTCTGCTGCTTGGGTTCCGGTTGTCTCGCCACTGGTATAGACATGTTCATTCATGCTCCTTCCCAATCTTTCATTTGGGAGGCCTTCTTCCCTTAAGATAAAAGGAAGAAGGCCTCGGTATAATGCTTACTTCGTTAAAATCGCTTCAATGTTTTTGGCTGCTTCGTCAAGCGCTGCCTTGGGCTCAAGCTCTCCGCGGATCGCTTTCTCGAAAGCAAGGTTAACGATGCCTTCCATTTCGCCGTATTGCGGAATCGGCGTACGCGGCAATGCGGTTTCAAGCTGCTTCACGTACTCGGAAACGAATGGCTGCTCTAGGAACGCAGGGTCATTTGCTGCATTTTTGTTCGTAGGGATAAGGCCGAGCTTGCTCATGATCTTCTGCGGCTCGTCGCCCAGCATCCATTTCGCGAATGTCCAAGCCTCCTGCGGATGCTTCGAGTTTGTGAAGATAACCAAATCCTCGCCGCCAACCACGGAGCGGCTGCCGCCGGCGCCTGCCGGAATCAAGCCGCGAACCGTTTGCTCCAATGGTTTGAATGTGGATTCTGCTTCGTTCATCAGAATGCTGTAGAACCAAGGCCCGTCATCGATCATCATGTACTCATTGTTTTTCATGCCGTCCCAAGCGCCTGGCTCGCCGCCGAGAATCGTAGGCGTTACAATGCCTTCTTTGTTCCACTGCACGATGGTTTCAAGCGCCTTCACGCTCTCCGGGCTGTTCAGATAACCTTCGACCTTGGTATAATCCTCGTTCGTTAAAGACCCGCCAAGGCTCCAGAAGTACGGAGATGCTGCCCATACGTTAGCTCCGCCGATGCTGATGCCGCCCGGCTTGCCTTTTGCGACGGCAAGCTTCGCAGCTGCTACAAGCTCATCCATTGTCGCCGGAGCTTCTTTTACTCCGATTTCATCCAATACCGCTTTGTTGTAAATCGCGATTTTTGTATTCGTGTTAACCGGTACGCCATAGTAGCCGCCGTTATAGGCATTCGTCTCCATCGGCGCTTCGAACATATTGGCTTTCAAATCATCAAAGCCATCGTTCTTGCTGACATCTTGAAGCGCTCCCATTTTCGCGAATTCAGGAACCCAGATAATGTCCATACGCATGAGATCAGGCGCTGCATCGCCCGCTACCCCGGCAATAACCTGCTCTTTCAAGCCCTCGTACGGCATTCTTGTCAGCTTCAGCTCGATACCCGGATTTTCTTTCTCAAAGAGAGGCTTAATCTCTTCCGCAAGCACTTTCTCCTCTTGGTCGCTGTAGGTATGCCAGTACTCGATCGTTACTTTCTTGCCGTCAGCCGCCGGAGCGTTACCGCTTTCATTTGCCGGAGCATTGCCTCCGTTATTTGCAGGTGCGTTATTGCCGCCGGAGCAAGCCGTAATCGTAAAAGCCATCACAGCTGCTAGAACCCCATAAGAAATTGATTTGTACCATTTCATGTCTTTGACCCTCCTCTTATTTGTGCTGCTCCTTTATTATGCGGATAACGGATTCGCCGAGAAACCGTTTTCATTGCGATAAAGGTGTCGTATTTTACTCCGTTTCTATTGTAAAAATATTGAAAATAAAAAAAATGGTGTCTTATTTTTCTGTAAATCCAGAAAAATAAGACACCATTCTGTACGGTTACGCAGCAAGATACCGTCTTCCATTATCTAGCTGACATTTTTAGCAGCCTCTTGTTCGATCGCAATCCAGCGTTCTTCCTCGGAGGATTGTATAATCGCATCCAGCGTTAATTGATTGCGGTAACCATCCTCGATCGTCGCATCGAGCCCGTCTCCCCTGCCGTTCAGCAAATCGAAAAAGGACTGCATTTGATTCGCTGCGAACGAGTCCGGGATATCTACTTTTTGGAATGCCTGATCCTCGCCAAGCTTGACGTGAATGCTGTCCTCTTCTTCCAGGTTGTAGACGAGAGCTCCCCGCGTACCGAAAATCTCGACCTGTTGATAGTTTCCGCGCCCAAAAGCAAACCGGGATATGCTCATGGAGGAAGAGGCGCCGTCCCCGAAGCGTGCCAGCACATGGCAGAAATCATCCACATCCACGGGCCCTTTTCCCTCGCCGCTCAGCAGGCTTCGTTCCTTCACAATCGTTCCCGCATCCGCGAAGACCCGTACCGTTTCTCCAACGAGGAAGCGCTTAAGGTCCAAAATATGAGAGCCCAAATCCCCGAGCGCGCCCGAACCGGACAGCTCCTTGCGGAAGCGCCAAAAGAGCGGAACCTCCTCATTAATGCTCCAGCTTTGCAAATACTGGCTGTATACGTGATTGATTTTGCCAAGTGTTCCCTGCTCAATCAAATGCTTGGCATAACGGACCGCAGACTTGTAGCGATACGTAAAACAAACCATATGAGGAATGGGTGCAGCCGCTAATTTTTCCCGAAGGATACTTGCTTCATTGGCATGAAGGGCAATGGGTTTCTCGAGTGCAAACGGCTTGCGATGCGTAATGGCATCATACGCGATTTGAAAATGATTGCTGTTTGGCGTACCGATGGTAACGGCGTCCAGCCCCGGATCCTTTAACATTTCCAAATGATCCATGTAACGCCGTTCAGCAGGAATATTCAGTTCCTCGCCTTTGGCCAAAAGCGCTGCCGGATTACAATCGCAAATCGCCCAAAGTTCTGCACTCTCGCTTGCCAATATTCCTTCAATATGAAAGTTCGCGATACCCCCAAGCCCGATAACTCCGATTTTTAGCTTTTTCATACGCATCATCCCATCCCTAAAGTCGGTTCAATTACAAACCTAGTATAGTTTGTGTTAGAATGAACGGAAATGTCGGATCAAGACTCTTTTTGTACAAAAGCGACTTTTTAAGCTGCAGAGGGGGGATTTGAATTGCTGGCCATTAACGTGGATATGGTGCCTCGCCTTAAAATATTGGGGTTCATTGCCTACAAAAGCCCATGGATTCATTTTCAGCGCAATATTAACGAATACGTGCTCTATTTCGTCCGGAGCGGAGAGCTCCACCTCAGAGAAGAAGATCGGCATTATGTGCTGCGCAAGGGTGACATGCTTATCCTTGAGCCCAATCTAAACCATGAAGGCACCGCGAAGCATGTATGCGATTATTACTACATTCATTTCGAACACCCGGATATTCAATCCGTCCAGATCGACAATATACATGCTCTTGCCCGCTATTTTATCGTGGAGCATGAGCAATCGCCGCTTATCGGGCATACGCCGTCTGTTCCATCGGTTAATCCGTTTGCTTGCTACTTCCCCAAGCTCCATACGATTGCGGACAAAACAAGGTTTAACCTTGTCCTGCACGCCTTGCAGGAAATGCAGCAGCTGTACAAACGGAGGCATTTTAACCGCAGCCTGCCTGCTCTAAGATTTATGCAGTTGCTCCTTGAGCTGTCGCGCGAGCATTTTATGGATGAGCTGAAGCGCAACGACCGCCTTCACTCGAAATCGGTGGTTAAGGTGAATGCCCTTCTCGATTACATCCATCAAAACTACCAGTTGAAAATAACCGGACGTGACATCGAGCTCGCGTTTGAGGGCAATTACGATTATTTGAATCGCGCCTTCAAGCAGGTGACCGGCCTATCCATAAGCCGGTACATCAATACGGTACGCATAAACCAAGCGAAAGAGCTGATCGAGACAACACCGCTTGGCATAGGCGAGATCGGCTATTTAATCGGCGTCGACGATCCCTACCATTTCAGCAAATTATTCAAAAAATATGTCGGCATCTCCCCTACGCAGTATTTTAAACGAGTAAGGAAAAATGAATAAAAGGCCTCCGGACGATTGTCGTTCGGAGGCTTTTCCATAGGCGCCTGTCCATTGTCGGTATCTATCATTAGGAGACATTCATCTTCAATTGACACTAGCAGATTTTAATAGAAATAGGGACATTAACCAGTACGTATGCTCTATCTCGTACGTATACTTACATTACGAAGCTATTAAATTTTAAGAGGGAGGAGGTCGCTTTCACTTAAGGCCGATAGCCTGCCGAATAGCCTTAAGCTCACTTTAGAAAAGGAGTGCTGTGCATAACAAACAAAAAGAGCCCCATCCTTGAAAAGAGGTTAAATCATGCAAGATCTAACGATCATAGTGACCATCTGCGCATTTCTGTTCACGCTCAGTTTTATCTTTTGGCGACCGCATGTCAATGAGGCGATACCCGCTACGATTGGCGCTACCATCGTAATCCTCAGCGGCAGTGTCTCGCTGCAGGATCTCGGCCAAATTACGGAAACGATAAGCGGCGCCGCTGTCACCATTATCGCCACCATCGTCATGGCCATCGTACTCGAAAGCTTTGGATTCTTCTATTGGGCGGCCGAGCTGCTCACCAAAAAAGCCAAAGGCTCCGGTATCCGCCTGTTTTGGCTGACGAACCTGTTTTGTTTTCTAATGACGCTCTTTGTCAACAACGACGGAAGCATCTTAATTACGACGCCGATCCTATTATTGCTGCTGAAAAATATGGGCCTCAAAAACAATCAGAAAATACCTTATCTGTTATCCGGCGCATTAATTGCTACGGCTTCCAGCGCGCCTATCGGCGTGAGTAATATCGTCAATCTCATCGCTTTGAAAATCGTTCACATGGATCTCTACATGCATACCGCCATGATGTTCGTACCGGCTTCGCTCGGGCTCCTTCTCTTGTCGCTCCTGCTATTTATAACCTTCTATCGCATGCTCCCGAAAAAACTGCCCCCTGTCGCCCGGTGGAGCCTTATGCCGGGAAGCCATCCGCTGCAGCAGCCGGTCTCTCAGGAAAACCGCAATCGTTTTATGATTAATATTCTTATCTTCGTTTTCTGCGTCCGCATCAGCCTGTTTATTGCTTCGTATGTCCACTTCTCCGTTCCTGCCATGGCTGTCATCGGATCTGCCCTTCTGCTCGGCTGGCGCTGGATCTACTTGAAAATTTCACCTGCCGATATGCTCAAAAAAACACCCTGGTATATTTTGATATTCGCCTTTAGCATGTATGTCATTATTTACGGCCTTAACAACATCGGTCTAACGGATTGGCTCATTCGACTCATGCAGCCTCTCGTCTCAGGCAGCCTCCTGCATGCCAGCGTATTAATGGGGATACTGCTCAGCTTTCTGTCCAACCTATTCAACAACCATCCCGCCCTCATGGTCGGAACACTGACTCTCATGAGCATGGGCCTTGATCCTTTAACTTTGAAAATCGCTTACCTAGCCAGTGTTATTGGCAGTGATATCGGTTCGCTCCTGCTGCCGATCGGTACGCTCGCCACCTTGATGTGGATGCATATCGTGCGGAAAGCAGGCGTTCAAATCACCTGGGGCCAATATATAAAGGTAACGGCATTCGTTATTCCCCTTACGCTTGTTTTTACGTTAGTCGTATTGTCCTTTTGGGTACGCTGGATCTTTTAATCCAAGCGTAATCGGCTAACGCCGTCCTTTGCGGCAAAAGCTCGTTTCGCGGTGAAATATGAGCAAGTATAAGTTTAAAATTTATACTTTCTTATATTTAAAGAAAAGAGACCTTCCACTTGGGAGGTCTCATGCATTTAGCCGTTCTTGTTATACCCGAAACAGTCCATAACCAGCAAGCGGAACAACAGGGTCCGAGTCTACCCGAAGGCCTTCCGACCGTCCATGAAACGCGACATCCACGAGCCACTGCGTAAAGCTGGCAACGTCCATGGACTCAAGCTCCTCCAGGGTAAAAAAGCCGGCGGCATCGACCTCTACCTGATCCGGAACAGGCTCTCCGCCCACATATTCCATCTCAAATGCCACATAAAGATTATGTATACTTCTAGGCTGATCGCGCAAAGCGACTATGTTTTTGACGATCGCCTGCACGCCGCATTCTTCGAATACCTCTCTTTGCACCGTATCTTGAATCGGCTCAAGCTGTTCGATGTACCCGCCCGGATTGGTCCATTTCCCTTTTCCCGGCTCCTGGGCTCTGCGAACGAGCAAGATTTTGTCGTCCTTAACGACGAGCGCTCCCACTCCGATACTATAGTTGCCCCAATGAACGAAGCTGCAGCTCGTGCACGCTCTTCTCATCGTCCCGTCGACATCGCGGGTTTCAAGCTCATGACCGCATGCCATGCAAAATTTAGCTTCCACCGTTTTCACCTCTGATTAAGCTTTTGTCTCATCAGATTATACGAATTATTTCGGCCGCTGCATAGAGCCACCGCGTTCATAACGATGGCCAATAAGCATTCCTGCGGAATCATTCGGTCGAACGCTTTTTCGCTTGGTTTGAAAGTCTGCTTCGCGTGCAGGTATAATGCCCTTATGAGCTTTCACATAGGAGGAACACGACCATGCGCTTTGTAAGCAATAACGGCATTACCGATCCGTCGCTTAATTTGGCTTTAGAGGAATATATATTGCGTTCATTGCCTGACAACGATGATTACCTGCTCTTCTATATTAACGAGCCGTCCATCATTATCGGCAAAAACCAGAACACCGCAGAAGAGATTAATTCGGATTACGTGGAGAAAAACGGCATTCATGTCGTTCGCCGGCTGTCGGGGGGCGGTGCCGTTTATCATGATTTAGGCAATCTGAATTTCAGCTTTATTATGAAGGACGACGGAAAGTCTTTTTATAACTTCAAGAAGTTCACCGAGCCTGTGGTCCGCGCGCTTCAAGAGCTCGGCGTCACTGCCGAAATGACTGGCCGCAACGATCTTCAGATCGGCGAGCGAAAAATATCCGGCAACGCGCAGTTCTCGACGCGGGGCAAGATGTTCAGCCACGGAACGCTGCTGTTTGATTCCGAAATCGAGAACGTCGTATCCGCGCTCAAGGTCAACGCCGAGAAGTACGTGTCTAAATCAACGAAGTCCATCCGCAGCCGCGTAGCGAATATCTCGGAGTTTTTGAAGGAGCCCCTGACCATCGAGCAGTTTCGGGAAAAGCTGCTTCAGTCCATCTTCGGCCAGGCGGAACAAATTCCGTTCTATGAGCTCACCGCTGAAGACTGGGTAAAGGTACGGAAGCTTGCGGATGAGCGCTACCGCAGCTGGGAATGGAACTATGGCCGCTCACCTGCCTTTAACGTGCAGCAGAAAAAACGGATCGAGGGCGCGGGAACGTTTGATGTCCGTCTCCAGGTAGAAGAAGGGCTTATCGCAGGCGCTGTCATTTACGGCGATTTCTTCGGACGAGGCGACAGCAATGAGGTTGCAAGTAAGCTCATCGGCACACGTTATGAAGCATCCGCGCTGAAGCAGCTCATCGCAGAAATTGATTTGCCGTTTTATTTCGGCCAGGTAACGGAAGAGGATTGGCTGGGCCTGCTTATCTAAGCTTCATGCAAAGCTCCCCCGCGCCGGCTGCTTCGGGGGAACTTTGCGTTCACTTTCTCGGGTCTCTAACCTTTGAATCTTTTGAAAAGATGGTTGACGGCCTTCATCATTTGTTTCTTATCTCTGTTATCCTCGCTGTCCTTATCTGCTCTCTCCAAAGCGAGCATCCCTATTCCATACCCAACAAGCGAAAGCGAAACGGAAATTTTAGCTAGATCATCCGACGTGATTTTTTTATTAGCAGCCATCGTCATTCGTAATCCCCTTTACCTCAAAATAGGAATGGTTGTATGTGATAAGCGGAATATCATTCACACAAACGTAGAAAGTCAGTCCTTCTCCGTTCTCGCTTTAATGACCGCAAACAATCCAAATAAATCGCCAATGACTAAAATAACTGCAGACCATAGCGCGAGATCCTCAGCCGATAGTTCGGTCAAATCCGATTTTGTTGTTGTTTTTGACATTCGAATTAAGCTCCTTGGTTTCCTCTGATGATATCAGCCTATGCCAGCGAACAGCATTGGGATTGGGCATATGCCGCTATGTCCTGAAAAATCGTAAACGGCAAAAACCCCCCAAGCCTTCCGCTGAGGGTACGTTATTTAGCAGCAAGGCTTTGCAAATCACTGCTGCTTCATGTAAGCAATTTATTAAAATCGGCCAGAGAAAGAGGCTTGTGATAATAAAAGCCCTGCGCTTTGTCGCAGCCCAGACGCTTCAGCTGCTCCCATTGGTCCAGCGTCTCCACGCCTTCGGCCACGACCTGCTTCCGCAGGTCATGCCCCATGGATACAATCGTTTTCACAATCGAAAGCCCGCCTTGATAAGCATCCATGTCATTTATAAAAGAACGGTCGATTTTTATGATTGCGATAGGCAGCTGTCTTAAAACGCTCAACGAGGAATACCCCGTTCCAAAATCGTCAATGGCGATGTGAATGCCTAACGCAACAAGATCATCCAGCATCTTTCTAGCCACATTCAAATTGTTGACGACCATACTCTCGGTGATTTCCAAGCATAACCGATCAGGCACCAAGCCGCTTGAACGTAAAATATCCTGCACCTTGTTCACGAAATCCGGCTGCATGAACTGTCTGGAGGAGACATTGACCGACAGCATAAAATCATCCCAGCCTTGCTCCTGCCAAAGCCTTCCTTGCTGGCAGGCCTCCGCAATGACCCATTGCCCGATTTCATTGATTAATCCCGTCTGCTCCGCAAGGGTAATAAATTCTCCTGGATGCACCATGCCAAGCTCAGGCGATTGCCAGCGAATGAGCGCCTCCGCCCCGATTAAACGCCCCGTAGCCAAATCGACCTGCGGCTGATAATAGAGTACGAACTCCTTGCGCTTCAAGGCTTGGCGAAGATGCTTCTCCAGCCTGACATCCCGCTGCACCAAAGCGATCATCTCATTCGTATACAGGCGGTATTGGTTGCCCCCGCTGTGCTTCGCATTGTACATCGCGATGTCCGCGCGCTTGATAAGGCCGTCAGAGCTGTCGTCATCGAACGGGTGAACGCTTATTCCGATGCTTCCGCCCAAATAAAAATCTTGTCCTTGCAGCGTGATCGGCAGCTGAAAGGCTTGATGGATATTTTCCGCCAGCGAGACGATTTCATCATATTCATCCGCTTTCTTGATCAAAATAATAAATTCATCGCCGCCAAGACGGGCAACCAGATGCCGCTCATCCACCGTGTTTTGCAGGCGCGCGGCAATCTCATTCAAAGCCTCGTCCCCATATTGATGGCCGAGCGTGTCGTTAATCAGCTTAAAGCGGTCCAAATCAATGAGCATGACGCCAAGCAACGCTTTTGACGATTTCACCTCTTCTAACGAAGCTTCCAGCTCTTTATTGAAATGGAAGCGGTTAGGCAGCTTAGTCAACGTATCGTGATGTGCCAAAAAATGAACGAGACGCGCTTCTTCTTTCTGCTGCGTAATGTCCCGTATAACCGCAAGCACAAATAATTCCTCGCCCTCGGCCATGCTCTCGGTATCGATCAGAATATTTCGCTTCTGCCCCTGCCGATTCATAATCGTCAGCTCGCGGTTGCGCCAGGCCGACTTTGGAAAAGACGATGCGTAAGCCTTCTTGAGGCTGTCACGCTCGCCTAAAACGATAAACTCGGAAAATGCCCGGTTATGGACCTCATTCTCCCTCTGGTAGCCAAGCACATGGAGCGCACCGGGGTTAGCTTCCTTAATCATCATATTTTTATCAAGCATTATAATGGCTGTCGGAGAGAATTGATAAAGCAGCTCATACTTTTTTTTCGCGGAAGGCAAAATATCATATTTCATATAGATACGGAGCGAAATCCCCCAAATAATCGTCGCCAAAAAAACAATCGAATCCGGAATATATAGATATGAAGAGAGCACAAAAACCAGGGCCAGCACAAAGATCGTCGCCAGCTGGTAATACAAATCCGCTTTAAACAGCACCATCCACTTTTTGCGCTCAGCGACGCTTTTCGCTTTTTTGGCGGCTGTCAGACAAATGATCACATTCAAAATGGAAAACAAGGCCAAAAACCCATACAAAAGATACATGGCCGGGGCAAAAACAGCCTGCTTCCACATCTCCTGCGATCGCACGCCTAGAAACAAAAACGATTCTCCTTTTAGGAATAGAAAGAGAAAATAAAGGAACAGCGGAGCGAAAGCAATCCCTATACTCCTTGCCACGGAGAAACGGTGATAGCTTCTCGCTGCCGTGAGATGGAACCATAGGCAGACTCCCGCAGAAGCGATAGACGCCGGATAAACCAGATAGGCAGCAACCGTCAAGGTGTACTCTGCGGATAACAGCTGCATCAGATATTGAAAGAAAATCATTAGCGCAAGCATGCAGGTCGTGAGCGAGGCAAGGCGATTCTCGACATGCTTCGCATTTCGCCTAATAATAACTAACGAAGTGTCAATCATATACAAGACTGGCAAGATAAATAATAGCAGAAGCAGTATGGATAGATTATCGCTCATATCATGTCGCCACCTCGCTTGTATAAATGAAAAAGGATAGTCGCTCTCACCAGGAAATCCTATTTTTACCGTTGCGTTTGGCCGAATAAAGCGCCTCATCCGCTAATTGAAACAGGACATCGCGGCACTCGTTTTCTTGGTGCGTATGGCAGCCTATGCTTATGGTTACTTTACGGCCTTCCATCTCCGGGAACTGCAGCTGTTCGGTTTCGATGAGCAGCCGTTCCAGGCATTCCACCACCGCTTTGGCATTCATTCTCGTGAAAATAATCGTAAATTCCTCTCCGCCATAGCGCGATGGCAAGCCGCCCTCCTGCGTGCAGTCCCTTATCAGCCTTCCTACTTTGCGAAGTACGGTATCCCCGACTGCGTGGCCATATGTATCGTTAACCGATTTGAAATTATCAATATCAATAATCGCAAGATGCAGCGGACGTTCCTCTTCATCGGCAAGAATGGTCCGCAGCTGTTCTTGGAATGTCTTATGGTTAGCTAACCCGGTAAGAGCATCCATACTCGATGCTTCTTGGACAGCTTGCTGCAGTATGCGATGCTTCTTCTCGTTGCGGAGAGCATTCTTCTCGTCCTTCATCATTTGCAGCCCACGGTTTACGATACCGAGCGCGGCAAGCGTGACGACGATGAGGAAAGAAAAGCCTACGGCCTTTTGGTAGATGGGAACCCCGTAGCGGTATTCCGGCACAAGGTTCAGAACGATCAGATAGGTTATCATCGTACTAAAGCAGGAGAATAAAACCTTGCCATAGTTAAAGTGTAAAATCGATACAAGAATCGGTAATATCATCACGATCTGCGTTCCCTGAACCTCCGTTGAGGATAAGCCGAGCGTAATTGCGCCATAGCAGGATCCCAGCGTAATAATGATGTAATCCTGCAGCCAGCTTTTTAATCGGTATATGAGTTCGGCGGCAAGCAGGATCCCGAGAATCAGACTGTTTCTCATCACCACCTGCTTCTCAAAAAATGGCTGCGAATCGATGGACTGGTCGTTCCCCACCACGGCCCATGTCGTCAAAACCGCTAGTGCGGATACGAGGCTAATCCCCCAATAAGTCCGTCTCATTAGCTTGTTCCAGCTTGAGAGATGACTAGGAGCATTGAATAATTTCCGGAGCACTCGAAACCCTCCTTCCAAGCGGTGAAACGACCTGGTTTTTGCCGGCGCGCTTCGCTTCGTACAAATAACCGTCTGCCTGCTTAAACAAGGTTTCTTTGCCAAGCCCTTTCGTATAATCCGCCATTCCGATGCTGATCGTCACGCTTTGATGATCAAGCTCCGGAAAGACGGTCGATGCGAGGCGCTCCCGGATTTGCTCTAACAACTCATGGCTCTGCTTGATCGTTTTCCCCGTCAATAACAAGACAAACTCTTCCCCGCCATACCTGGCGGCCACATCCTCGCTGGAAATCGATGATTTTAGAAGCAAAGCCGTTTCCTGCAGTACGATGTCCCCGACATGATGTCCGAATCGATCGTTGATGCCTTTAAAATTATCGATATCAAGTGCGGCGAGCTGCAGCGGCATATCATATGCATCATGCTGGCCCGTAAGCGCGGTTAAGTATTCCTGGTAAGTAATATGGTTGTATAGATTCGTTAAGTGATCGTATTTGGAGGCATTTTGGGTGGCAACGGAATCTACGAATGCGTCGATCTCGGAGCTTACGGCCCGCTCCAGCGATTGCTGCAGTTCATTCCCTCGTTTCAAAATGGCAAGCCCAATGACACCGCTTCCGATAATCATGCCGGTTACCGCTATTAAATCATATCGGTTGACTTGATCCCTTAGCGTATCCACACAGGCCAGAAGCGCGAAATAACTTCCGAGGGTGAGCAGCATCACGAACAGTAAACGCCGCTTGCTGAAATAAAACAAAGAAACAATGATTGGAATCTCGAGACTCATATAAAGCCCCTGAATATCTTTTCCGAAGGCAAACATAATCACCAGCGCAAATACGTAGCCCATCGTTATTAGCACAAAATCGAAATACTGTTTCATAAAGCGGAATAATCCTTCAGCCAGCAAGAGAGAGACAACCAAATAGGCAGCGGCCTTCAAATACCCCGAAGGAACCAACGGACCTTCCGTCCAAACCTCCGACCCGAATGTGATAAGATGTATGCTTTCGGCTAATACCAGAACAAGAATGGAAAGCAGCCAATAAAAGTAGAGAACCCAACGGTTCCATGATAGATTATTCTTGTAACGGGTCAGCGCCAGCGTGAGTCACCACTTTGCAGTTAATAGGATCAGTTTTGCGTTTCACATTTTTATCCAAGCTGTAAGACTATTATAGTGCTTATATATCGACAGGACAATCAATTATCCGATATTCTCTAGTGTTTCAGACCCAAGAAAACTGTCGAAATTCGACGCATGATACGACTTTTCTCCTAATCGCCTTTATAACCGATTCCGTTACGTATAAGTTGGACAAGAAAAAAGAACGATGAAACAGAAACTATCTCTGCTTAATCGTCCTTCTTTTCACGAATCTATTCGTTTCCGCTATGACAACCGCTTAATCCTTCAAGAAAAACTGCATCGTCATGTCTGAAAAACCAGGCAAATCCTCATGCCCGAAATCCGGATAAATCTCCATGCGCTTCGCGGCCGTTATTTTATTGTAAACCGCGAACTGCGTGGATGGCGGGCAGATGGTATCCATTAAGCCCGTTGCAAACAAAACCTCTCCGCGAATACGAGGTGCCAAAAACTGGATGTCAATATAACCCAGCTTCGTAAAAATCTCATCCTCCCGCTTATGCTGCGGATCGAAATGCCGAAAGAAGGTACGCAGCTCCGCGTAAGCATCCTTAGCCAAATCCATTTGCCATACGCGGCGATAGTCGCTCAAAAACGGAAAAACAGGCGCGAGCTTCTTAATTCTTGGTTCAAGCGCCGCGCAGGCCAGCGTTAGGGCTCCGCCCTGTGAGCCGCCCATCGCCATCACGCGCTCCGGATCAACCTCGGGCATTTGCATGGCAATGCCTGCAAGCTGCGCGGTATCGAGGAAGATATGGCGGAATAGCAGCTGGTCGGGATGATCATTCAAACCGCGAATAATATGTCCTTGCTGCGTCGTTCCTTTGACACCGCCGGTGTCTTCCGAGGAGCCACCCTGACCTCGGCAGTCCAATGAAAAGAAGGAGTATCCGAGAGCGGCATATCCCAACTTATCCTGCCACTGGCCGGAATGGCCCGAGTACCCGTGAAATTGCAAAACGGCTGGATGCGGCTCCGATACGTTTTTGGGCTTTATGTATTTTGCGTGGATCCGCGCGCCTCGTACTCCCGTGAAGTATAAATCGAAGCACTCCGCATACGGTACCTGAAAGCTGCTCGGCACCAGCTCGATTTGCGGATCTACCGCTTTCATCTCGGCAAGCGCCCTCTCCCAGTACGCATCGAAGTCAGCAGGGCGCGGACTTATTCCCTCATAGCTTCTTAATTGCTCCAAAGACATGTCAACTAACGGCATTTCGACTACCTCCTATGAATATCGAATAAGAATGGGCCATACTCTCGCTCTTGAAAGCGTTATTTTTATTTTAATCGATAGACAGCATAATGGAATAGCAAATCGCCGTTTTTCACCCGAAAACAAAAAAAAGCCCGTACGCTTCGCCTTTCAGCGAAATGCGGGCTTTCTCATTTACTCCGACTATTGAGGCTTATCCTCTACTTCGTCGTATTTCGGCCTTTGGCTGCGCTCCCACCTTTGAATGCAGTGCTGCCTTTCGTCATGTTCGCGCTTCTCGCGTTTGGCGTACCGCCAGCTTCGGCTTTGCCTTTCTCACCCTCAGCGCCTTTAGCGCCTTGGTTTCGGCCAAATACCTTTTTCGCTAATTTCTTCTTTTCTCCGGCTTGCCAGCGGTTCCAGCCCTTTTTATCCGTTCCTCTTCCCGTTCCGCCCTTGCCCTTTGCACTGCTCATATCATCACTCCATCATGTCTTCTATCCGAGTTAAACTTCATAAAATGCAGTCGAAGCATCTATCAGAATCTTATTCCTCGCAATCATTATTTATCAGTATACCATTAAACTACCGCTTGAATTCTTAAGATGGCTTTTAAATTTGAAATACTCCCCAGTAAGCGCTGCTTGGCGTCTCTGGTTTCGATGCGCAAGCGCAGCCAAAAAAGGATCCTGTATGTGATTAAAACTAAGCGCTCGTTAGTTTTAATCACATGCAGGATCCAGGCAACTTTTGCTTATGTTCAACATAGACTCTCAATAAGCATGAACCGTATTACTCATTATTTTACATACGATGCTTTTATGGCGCTCAGCCCTTGCAATGATTTCTTTTAAGGCAGTTAAGGTTTCTCTTGCATGCACCAAATAGTGCTCATCTCCAAAAAGCATGTACAGTCGCATATAATCATTATATTCATCCAGCCATTCATTGAAGTAAGAAGAGGTCATTCCCATCACTCCCTTAATTCGATTATAAATCACGAACATTAATCTTTCATGAGAATAATATGAAGAAAAGCTTAGACAATCTAGCGATTCACTACTTATAGTATATTTCTAAATTTTCAGAATATTCCCTGAATACTTTACACGCCCTTAATAATTCCCTGCTATGATGTGGGTAATTAATCAGAATGGGAGGAAAGCACAATGGGAGCTATCGTCTTCGTCATTCTTATCCTTTTCATCATCCTAGCAGTCATAAAAGCGATTACAACACCTGGTGACCGCAAAAGAAACAGTCATCACGGCGGTGATTCGTCAGCCGGAGATAGCGGCAGCGACAGCGGAGGAGATTCGGGCTGCGGCGGAGGCGGTGATTAACCGCGAATCCGTTTAATTATTCCCCTCCTTCTATTAAATAGGAAAAAAGAATAAATATAAAGAGAAATTTCAGTAGTAATTGTTTCCTATTTTATTACATAGAGTACTTAAGATTAGCAAGTATGGGAATTCGTCTCTTTTTCTGGCTTACCCATTACTGCAAATCGAATGGGAGCTGTCTTCCAAGGTGTTTCACCCTGGAAGACAGCTCCCATTTATTTTGGATTATATCCCTTATTGGTCAGCAGGATAACGCAAGCCCCACTGCTTTCTGATAGTATCGAGCGTAGTCATAATCGCAAGCGTCTCATCCAATGGAATAACGGAGCTTTCCAGCCTGCCCTCGCGCAGCGCATTCATCGCTTCTTCGGCTTCGAATGCATAACCCTCGGCTTCGCGGTCATCCACGTAGGATTCGGCATCCGTATTCTTCACGTGAAGGCTGGCCGATTTGCCAAACAAGAAGTTAGGAGCATGTATATACCCTTTTGTCCCGTAAATGTAGGCATCGCTGACCATCCCGAGCTGGACCGCTCCATTCAGCGCCGCGGCACGTCCGCCCTCATATTCAAATAACAGCGAAAATTGCTCGTCCACGCCTGTTTCGCCAATTCGGGCACTGCTCATTATTTTTGTTGGAGCCTCGCCATAGATTAAGGAAGCAAAGGAGACCGGATAAATTCCCGCATCCAGGAGCGCCCCGCCGCCAAGCGCGGGATCAAGCAGCCGGCTCTCCGGCGCCCATCCGATATCGAAGCCAAAATCGGCTTTGACCAATCGCACCTCGCCAATTTTATCCGCCGCGATCCATTCCATTATTTTGCGGATCGGCGGCAAGAACCGCGTCCACATCGCTTCCATAAGGAAGACCTTTTTCTCCCTGGCCAAATCAATGATTTCCTTCGCTTCAGCCGCGTTCATCGTAAACGGCTTCTCGCAAAGCACGGCTTTGCCGGCGCGCAATAAAGCAAGCACATTTTCTTTATGTATCGGATGCAAGGTTCCTACATATACAATATCGACATCTGCGTCTTGGGCCAGCTCATCCACGCTGCCGTACGCACGGGGAATATTGAACTCTTTGGCAAAACGTTCAGACTTCTCCAAGCTTCTTCCGCCTACCGCAATGAGCTCGGCGCCTTTGGCAAAAGCCAAATCTTTAGCAAATTTCGATGAAATCCAGCCTGGGCCCAAAATTCCCCATTTAATCGTTTGTAGAGACATTACTCCATTCACTCCTCAGAATAAAATAATAAAATGATGCAGATTAAAACTTTCAGTTCAGATGCCTATCGCAACTACGGGGAATGTTTGGACTTCCGGCCGCTGTTGTCTCCAGATTTCTTTTATTATACCGATCACACGGTTGAAATCTGGAGACAAAGGCGGACGCTATCGCTCCTCCAGTTCCAAACTTCCCCTTCGTTCCTTATGCTCTGATAATGAAACGATAACTTTCCTATCCTTAATTATACAGTTAATCAAAGCAAGAAAGCGAATTCATTATATGCAATGGCCGTTATGCAAGCATGTCGATTCTAGCCTTGAGCGCCGTCGGCCCAATGGAGCGCATTCCGTATGGCTGCTTGGTATTCCTGCTGCTGCAGCACAGGCAGAAAATGCCCCGGCGTAAGCACGCATACCCGGCCTTTGCCCTGCTCTCTCTGCCACCCGGCCGGCTGCGTGCCGTGCTCCGACTCGGAAGTCATGAATACTTGAATGCGTTCATCCGTAACCTCCATAAAATAATGCTCGTCATGCACGGAGAAACCTTCCTGCTCTTCCGCGAGGCCAAACGCTTTATCGGTATAAGCAATCTTCACGGGACAAGCCTCCGGATGATGCTGGAATACGCCCCCAACAAGCTCGAAGAATACGGGCTGATCCCGGTAGCCCACCGTTCCGGCATGCAGAACGAGCAGTCCCTTCCCGCCCTCGACATAGCGCCGGAACTGCTGCTGGATTTCCTCTGTCAGCCATGGCGTTTTATCCGAGGCCGAAATTTGATTTGATTTGGCAAGCACTACAGCATCCTGCTGCTCCATCCACGCTGGCGACCACTCGGATGCATGATGGATATATTGAAAGCTAAATCCAAGCTCGCTTAGAGGCTCCAATCCTGCTTTTATGAGCGTTCCCGGGTGCCAATAATCATCGCAAACCACGCCAATCTTCATCCTTATCGTTCCTCGTTTCTATGATATGTTTCTTCAAATTATAAACGTTTTCAGAGCATATATCTTCCTTTTCCTTGGAAAACAATTGCTATCCCCTTATCGGTGCGTTGCTTTAGCAAAGACGATAAAGAAAAGCATAATTTCGCCCAGAATGACATGAGGGGAGGCCGTTATGAATAAATCTAAAGCAAACAACGCGCCCAGCAAACCCAGTAACGAAAGAATAACGCTGAGCTTTGGCTTAAGATGCTCGAAGCGGTAGGCATACAGGACGAACATAACCGACCCGAAATATAAAAGCACGGATCCGAAAATAAAGCCAAGCATAAATAAATATTCGAGCTGGTTCAGAAACAAGAGCTGAATGGAAGCCGCAATCATGCTAAGCGATAAATAGATGAACAGATGCCCGTACATAATGGTCTGCCCTGCCGTCCGCTTCGCTTTGTCCACATTCTTCTCCACGTTCTCGAAATACTGCCACCAGATTCCTATTACTAATACGAAAGCCATTGCAGCAAACAAAATGGAGGACACCGTTAATTCATCGGACTGCAGCACGGAAAGCATGCTGATTACGGATTCGCCAAGCAAAATCAATGTAAAGAGAGCGAACCTCTCTAATAGATGTGCCGTGTGAACAGGCGTTTTTACCAAATGCTTTCGTCCAATCAAAGGAACGAGGATATCAATGGCAATGCCCGCATACAAAATGGCATAGCGAACCCACGAATCAAAAAAGAGTGAGAAAGCCGAAATGGCAATGCCGAGCCAAAAGTAGGTTCCAAAGAAACGCGCAGTGTCCCTTCTGCCCCCTACTTCTACTTTTTGCGTAATCACATATTGCACGGCAGTTAATACCCGGGAGCCGATATACCCGACAAAGAAAGGAATATAATAAGCATCAAAATCCACGTTTAAACTGGCTGTCATAATTAATACAAAAAACAATTGAAGGATCATGAATACCCGATGCAAAGAAAGGTCACGGCCAAAACGATTATTATATACCGTTTGCCCGACCCACGCCCACCAGATCGGAATGAAAATGAGAACGAATTTGGACAGATGCTCCGCCGAAATGGTTCCATGCTCGACATGCAATA
Source organism: Paenibacillus sp. LPE1-1-1.1 (assembly GCF_040676435.1). Classification (NCBI taxonomy): domain Bacteria; kingdom Bacillati; phylum Bacillota; class Bacilli; order Caryophanales; family Paenibacillaceae; genus Paenibacillus; species Paenibacillus sp. LPE1-1-1.1. The sequence goes on along the minus strand of NZ_JBEGHY010000047.1, from coordinate 91,355 downwards.
AAACATGCGTGGCTTTCGAGATCGCAGCAACAAATAATAAATCATAAAACAGCTCCAGCCAGGTTACCTTTTTCTCATGCATTGGTTCACGGGCTCCTCTCAGTGATCGCGCTTGGACTGTAAGCCAACCGACATGGCTGCCAGCGCAGTTATTATCTTCAATTTAAATATCTTAAATTAAAGATAATAGAATTAAAACTTATTGTCAAGTATTTTTTGGGAATATTGGATTAGTACGAGCAGCGCCAAGCGTAAGCGGTTAGCACAATGACAAGTAAAATCGTATAAATGTTTATGGAAAGAAAAAAAGCCAGACGCAAGACTGCATCTGACTTTTCCCAATGACCGAGCCGCACCTGCCGCTTCGGTTATAGATATTGCTGTAAATTGCGGAAACTGATCGCCAAGCTTTCAAACGGATCGCGCCTGCATACGTCCTGCTCCACAACGTACCATTCCACGCCTATTTCCCGGCATGCGGCAATGATTGCTTTGAAATTCAAGTTGCCTTCGCCGATCTCCGCGAATACCTGCTGGTAATCCACGATTTCCAAATCCTTGAGATGGACAACCCCCATACGGCCCTTCACCTGTTGGATAGCATCTACCGGATTTACCCCGCCGACATGCACCCAGTAGGTATCGAGCTCGAAGCCTACGGCTGACGGATCCGTTTCCTCCTGCAAAATAGCCATGCCGGTTCTGCCCTCGAACTTTTGGTATTCGAACTGATGATTATGATAAATAAATTGCAAATCATGCTCCTTAAGCTTTTGCCCGATCTCCGTTGCCGTCTTGGCAAAGCTTAAATAACCCTCCGCGCTGCCGCGGTTCTCGTCCGGCAGGCTTCCAAGCCCAACATATTTGCAATCCCAAAGCTTATGCTTCTTAACCGTGTTATCAAAATCATTAACCAGCGAATCCAGGCTGACATGCGTCGCGCAGATCCGAAGTCCCGCCGCATCCACTAATTCTTTTACTTTCTCCGGAGCAATGGGGCCGATGCCGGATACCTGCACCGCTTGATAACCTATTTCCTTCACCTTGCGCAGCGACTGCTCCAAATCCGCTTCCGTCTTGCAGTAGTCCCGCAATGTGTACAGCTGTACAGCAATATTCGATAAATTCATGCCTTCGCCGCCTTCGTAATTTAATAGGATTGGCTTACCGTTTCATAGGTTTATTGTAGCATTACAGCTGAAAGCGCTACTTTACTGAGGTTAACCAACCATAGGCCGCCACTTGATTATAATTGACCAAAGTGGGTTTAAACGCCAAACAGCGCAAGCGGAGACGCACGCTATCGTGCTTAAAGCTCTCCCCTTGCGCTGCATCGCTCAAACCATTAACCTTCGATCATCTTCTTGTAGGCATCCATTTGTTTCTGAAGCTCGGCAAGCACTTTGTCGTAGCCAGCGGTTTTCAGCTTGCTGCGGAATTGCTCAACTGCCTGCGCCGGATCTCCTGCTTTGCCGTACGTAATCGCAGGTCCCATCTCGCCCGTTACCTGGGTCATCGCTGTCAGTTCAGCCTCAACCGGTGTTTTATCAAACACGAATTGGCCGTACGGATAAGGCTTTTTGATTTTGTCGTATTCCGCGTACAATGTTTCTTCCAGCTGATCCCATGTCGTTACGCTCGGGATTTCAAATTTATCGACGCGGCCGCCCCAGAAGTCAGCATAGAAACTATCCTTGGCTTCGTCATAGCCTTCTGGCTGCGTGCGTTTGCCGTCTTTCACTTCGTATTGAACGCCTTCCAAACCGTAATTGATCAGGTGATAAATTTCCTCGTCATTGCGGATAAGATCATAAGCCATCAGTGCACGTTCAGGGTTTTTGCTGTGCGCTCCGACGGACGTTCCGCCATGCGTGATGGAAAGCTCAGTCAAATTGTTGCCGCCCGTGCGGTTAAATGGGAACATTTGCAGCTCGGAGCCCGGTTGGTCCTTATCCATCTGCACGCGCAGGCCGCCGAAGGTTTGGGTATGATGCTGATCAAGGCCCGACAAGCCGGCACGCAAAGCGGAGCGGTTATCGTTCTTATTGTTCAGCACATCCTCGCGCCAGTAGCCTTTATCCGCCCAATCCTTCATCAGCGTAGCGAAATTCAGGAACGTGTCTTCGAATACCGGGCTAACTACCGTAAATTTCTCATCATAGGATTTCGTCGTGAATACCGGCAAATAACCGGTTGAGATCGGAAGCTCCAGCTGATCCGTGTAGGACTGCGCATAACCGCCCCAAGTGCTTGTTGATGCAACGGCATCCCAAGGAATGACGCCTTCTTTGTTATCCTTTACGAATTGAAGGTATTGGCCGATGCCTTCCCAATCTTTGATCGGATCGGTAATGCCCGCTTCCTTCGCCCAGTCGCCGCGGTAGAAGAAGCCGTGGTTAACCCATTGCGTGTAATCATTTTCCGGAATCAGCACGATATTGCCGTTATACTTGCTCTCTGCCCAGTCCTCCTCGGGAATAGAGCTCCATGTCTGAGGCGCATATTCCGGCAGCAAATCATCCAGGTTCATAAATGCGCCGCGCTGCGCATTGCCCCAAGTGTCCAGCCAGTCCGTCCCGATCGTAATCAGGTCGACCGCTTCGCCGGACGCCAGCAGCAGGTTGTATTTGGTTTGCCAATCTGCCCACTCGACCCATTTCCACTCAAGCTCGGCATTGATTTTTTCTTTCATTTTTTTGTTAACCTCGGCTAAAACCTTCTCGAACTGTCCGTTTTTCGGCTTATCGCCAAGCACGACGTAGCTGATCTTAACGAACTTGGACGTATCCGCTCCTTTTTCTCCATTCGCGACGTTCGTGCTGCCATTATTGCCTGTCCCGGCGTTTTTGCCGCCTTCGTTTTTCTCCCCGTTATTACCTGAGCAAGCTGCAAGGCTGAAGATCATCATCATGGCAATCAGCAAGGCGGAAACCTTCTTATAACCCATCATCGCACTTCTCCCCTTTTTTTTCATAAATCGGGCATTGCCCGTTATGTGAAGTGGCCTTTTTAGCGGCCCTCGGCACATCAGCCTTTTACAGCGCCAACCGTAATTCCCTTAATGAAATACCGCTGTACGAACGGATAAAACAGGATAACGGGTCCAGTCGCCACGACTGCGGTCGCCATCTTCATCGATTCCAGCGGCATATCCCGAAGCTGCACATTGGATGCGGCCGAGGAATTACGGATAAAGTCGGCGCTCGTCACCACGTTATACAAGAACAGCTGGAGCGGACGGTACTTCATATCCGGCGAGAGGAACAGCATCGAATTGTACCATTCGTTCCAATACCCCAGCGCGATAAACAGGCCGATTGTAGCCAGAGCCGGCGTCGTCATAGGCAGAATCAGCTTTAGGAAAATCGTAAAGTCGCCCGCTCCGTCGATTTTGGCGGATTCGGTAATGGCATGCGGGATGGAGCGCACGAAGCTTTTCATCATAATAATAAGAAACGGACTAAGCAGTCCCGGCAGCAGCACGGCCAAATAGTTATCTTTGAGCGACAAATACTGCGTCATGAGCAGGTAAAACGGAACAAGCCCCCCGGAGAACAGCGTCGTAAAATAAATGAAAAAGGAAATGCCGTTCCGATACCCAAAGTCCGGACGCTGCAGCGCGTAGCCGGTCATCGCCACGAGGAAGAGCCCAAAGGCCGTCCCTACGATCGTAATCCCCATGGTAACGAGGTAAGAGCCGATAATGAGATCAGGATTCTCAAATACGATTTTGTAAGCAAAGGTGCTAAAGTCGCGCGGCCAAAAATTAAAGCCGTATTTCTTGATCGTCCCCTCCGCCGTCAGCGATGTGCCGAGTACGAGCAAGAAAGGCAATAGACAGCATAGAGAAAAAAACGAGATGAACAGATATCCGAATAGCTTGACGATGACTCCGCTTATATCGGTGCGGATGCTGCGTGATTCTTCGCTGTTTTCCATAACTGGCACCTCCTAAAATAACGAGTTTTCGGGCGAAGCCTTTTTCACTAGCCAGTTTGCGGTCAAGACGACCACAAATCCGAACACGGATTGATAGAGACTCACTGCGCTGCCGATCGAGAAGTTGAAGTTCGTCATCAGCGATCGGAACACATACGTTTCAATAATATCGGTCGTCGGATACAAGGCCGTATTGTTGGCTCCCACAAGGTTGAAGAACAAGCCGAAGTTACCTTTGAGAATGCCCCCGAGCGAGAACAGCATCAGGATGATGAAGGTTGGCTTCAGCCACGGAAGCACGATGTAAATAATGCGCTGGAACGCATTCGCGCCGTCGATTTCCGATGCTTCGATAATCTCGTTATCCAGGCCCATAATAGCGGCGAAATAGACGATGGACCCGTAGCCGGTTGACTGCCATAGGAAGGTCAGCACGATAATGAACGGCCATATTTTCGGATCGGAGTACGTTTTGACAGGCTCCATGCCGAGCGATTCCAGCATCGTGTTCAATATGCCGTAATCGAAGCTCAAAATGTTGTAGGCGATCAGGCCGATCAGCACCGCCGAAATGAAATGCGGAAGAAACATGAGCGTCTGCGTCACTTTTTTGAACCATTTGCGGCGGATCTCGTTCAGAAGTATGGCTACGAAAATTTGCAGCACGTTCCCTAGTACAATGAATACCAGATTGTAGGCCACCGTATTGAACGAAAGCCGCCATAGATCGCCGTTAATAACGAGAAAACGGAAGTTATCAAAGGCGACGAACGGGCTTTTGAAAATACCGTCAGAGTAATTGTAGTTAATAAACGCCAGATACAAGCCGGGCATCGGCAAATACGCAAAGATAACAAAAAAGGCAATGGCCGGCAAGCACATGAGCAAAAGCGTTTTGTTGTTCCAGAAGCGCTTCATCTTGCCTCCGCTCATTCGCTGAAGCTTCCTCTGCGGCTCCCTTTCGGCTATGGTTGTTTCCATCCTAAGTCCCCCTCGCTGTCCTTAACTAGACGGATATAAATTGAATCGATTCCAATCGTCCTTGCTGCTCCCGGTCTACCGCTTCCAGCATGATCGCCAAGCTTCCCTTGCCCGCTTCATACCAAGCTCCCGGCAAATAAAAGGAATCTGGACTTCCACCCGTTAACACGGGCCTGTTCGCATCGCCCGGCAGCCAAATTCGTCCGACGATCCGTCCCTCCAGGAATACGGTTAATTTCATGCCCGTCCCAGAAACCTTTGCCCGCCAGCCCGCTTCAGCCACCGAATTAACCGTGGAAGCAAAGAGCCAAGCCGTCTCGCCCGGCGTAAGCAGGACAGGAAATTCCTGCACGGCAGCGTCTAGCTGTACACTCTCTGCGTACTCGAAGAGCTCTGCCTCCTCCGCGGCGCTCACCGTCCAGCCCTCAGCCTCATGGCCTTCATAGAGGTAAACCTTCCCGGAAGGAAGACCAAGCACCCGCTCTACATATACAGTAAGCATTACCTGCTCGCCCGCCGTGACATGCTCCGAAATATCGATATAAGGATCGAGCGGATGAACGGCGCCAATCTCCTTGCCGTCCACGAACAGACGGGCAAGGGATTGTATGCCCTTGAAATGCAGCGTCCACGAGCTCGCGTCCGCAGAAGCCCGGAAGCGCTTCCGGTAATACTCGAATGCGGGATGGTCCGGAGACAGCCAGCCTCCAAAATTAACGAGCGGCCACATGCTGTCATCGGGCGACTCGGCAAGTTCCCTGCGCAGTTCCCGATCTGCCGCGCGGTATACGCTCCAGCTGCGGCTGAGGTCCCGCGACTCCGTGATTGCCGTCAATCCCCGCAGTCCCTTCATCGCATGAAGACGAAGTCCCGGAAGCCGCGCGTCATCAAAGTTCGAATGTCCCCAAATTTCCACTCGGGCCAGCAGCTTGCCGTCTTCTTGCAGCTCTTTGTTGAACGGGAGGAAGGCGCTGCCCCCGCCAGGCGTTAATGTACCGGCATATTGGCTGCCTGCATAAAGCGATACGACATCGCTGCCTTTCCGAAGAATAAAGCCTTGCACCGCTTTGCCTTCCGGCAGCTTGACTGCCGCTTCGTACCAGGCAAACCCGCGGTAAATCCCGGCTTGCTCCAAGTAATCCGCCTGCTCCATTGCTGCCTTGCCGCTATCCCTATTTGCGGACATTGGCGCTGCACCGCCATCCAGAACGCGGAGCTTCCATTCGGCTGCCGCCGCTTCCGGCATGTCGGGGTAGCTGTGCGGGCTCCCTATATGAATCGCGCCGCTGTCGTCCAGCCCCTCCGTATAAAGCGCTTTCATTCTATCCGTTATAAAAAGCTTAAGCTCCCGTCCGTCCGCTGTAAGTACTCGGCAACAGCTGTCTGCCTCGCCGTCGAACGTTACCGTCAGCCGTCCTTCCGACCATTCGGCCGCGGCATGGTCCGCTCCCACCTCGGCATCCGGATCCAGCTGTACAATGATTTCTCCGCTTCCCTCCGTGTGGAAGAATAAGTTGGCCCCATCGGTTAATTGTTCCGCCTGAAACAGCTCTGCGGTTGAACGCTCGAGCAGTCCCTCAAAGCCCCATAGGCTTAGCGGAACCTGGTAAGGAAGCGCCAGCGACCGTCCGGCTTTTAGCGTAAATCCACCTTTTGCCGGAGCATTTGCTTCATCGGCAGCCCTAAGGGCGATCTCTTTATCCCGCTCATCCAAATTGGTTACGAACAGAAGGCTGCCGCCGCCGTTAAGCTGCAGCGAGTAGGGACCTGCCACTCGTTCGCGGTCACCGGTTAAGACCCATGCGGACAAAAGGCCGTCTGCGGCGGCTGCCTCCGCGAGCGGAGCGCCGTAAGCCTTAATCATCCTGCCGAGCATTCGGCCCTCATAGGCTTCCTCGCGAATATGTCCCTCCGGCGAGATCATGCCGCCAAAATCATAATCCGAGGTCATGAACGCCAGCGGCTTACCCCAATTGTTCGTGGCGTTCGTAAACCCGAAATCCGTGCCTGACACCTGCAGATAGGGACCGAGCAGCTTCGCCCCGCAGGAAAGCAATCTGCGAAGCAGGTAATGCGCCCGATTCGTCTCCGTTACGAGCAGCGGGTAGCCAAGCCCCGCTAAGGTTTCGTTATAATGCAGCACCTTCTGCTCGAATTCGGGGTCCCGATTATCCGGATAAAAGTTGCAGGTTGGAACAACGTTCTCGGCCAGCCCCGATGCTTGCAGGATGCCGCCTTGGCCCGCGCAAGCGAACAGCGGAACCGTAATTCCGTGGCTCAAAGCCATATCGCGCAATGCTCTAATATACCCTTTCGGATCATGGCAATCATAGAAATCGAGCTCGTTATCGAGCTGGACGCCAATGACCGTACCTCCCTCTCCTGCTTGGTACTGCTTCAGCAAAGGCAGTATGCGGTCAAACCATTTCGCAACATAGCTGAGGAAGCCCTCATCGTTATCGCGAAGCTTCAGCTCTTTTGTCAGCAGATAAGCCGGCAAGGCGCCGCCATCCCATTCGGAACAAATATAAGGTCCCGGTCTGGCAACGACGTATAAGCCCGTTTCCGCCGCCGCCGTTAAGAAGGCCGATATGTCGCGTTCGCCGCTAAAATCCCATTCTCCTTCACTTTTTTCATGGTAGTTCCAAGGAAAATAAACATCGATGCTGTTATAGCCGAATGCTTTGACCTGCTCCATCCGTTCCTTCCAAAGCGCTCTTGGAATACGGAAATAGAACAAGGAAGCACATAGCAAGATATGTGAGCTGTCCCCAATTTTCACGGCGTCCGCATTAAATTGCACGGCTGCTCTGGCTTCAATTTCCATGAACATGTCATAACCTCCACCAAAAAAAGTAAAAACCCGAAATATGTAACCCGTTTCATGAAACCCGTTACACTATTAGTTAAAAATAAATACACTCTCATGACCGGTGTTACAGAACGCGATTCTGCACGGAAATTTGATGTGTATTGATTTGGTTGCTGCTTTGTAGGAAGAAGTCCAGCTGAACATGTAACGGGTTACATTTTTACCGGCGACACCATATAATCTTTTGACAACTTGATTCTATTCACAAATGTAAGCGTTGTCAATCTTTTTTTTAAAACTAATTCTTATGCGTTATTCATTTCTTGCGGAGGGGCCGTAGACTCCCTGACAATCAGCTCAGGCCTTAGTTTCGTGTTTTTGCTCACTTTGTTTTTGGTAATCATCTGATGGAGCAGCTCGGCTGCATTCCGTCCAACGTCATAGCATTTCAAGGAAATCGTCGTCAGCTCCGGAATGCTGTTGGAGGCGTAAGGAATATCGTCAAAGCCAATCAGCGACAGCTCCTCCGGCACGCGGATCCCTGCTTTATGGGCCGTCTTCATCACACCGATAGCAACGAGGTCGTTGGCGCAAAAAATAGCCGTTGGACGCTCCGGCAGCTCAAGCAGCTGGTTCAAAAACCGCTTCCCGCTCTCTACGGAAAAGCCTCCGTTAAGTATCCATTCTTTGCGTATCCTTAGTCCGTTCTTCTCCATGGTTTTGACAAAACCACGAACGCGCTGGGTCGTATTGGACATATGCTTGTAACCTCCGGCGAAAGCGATATGCCGATGTCCAAGATCGATGAGATGCTGCGTCGCAAGCTCTGCCCCTTCAAGCTCATCGGCATACACGCGGGTCATCCCCTCGCCCGGCAAGTTCCCGTTTATAAGCAGCAGCGGTACCCGCTTGCTTGCTTCAACCACTTCGCCGACCAGCTCCTTGCTCGGCTTTGCCAGATTGATTCTTCCGCCAATCATCACGATCCCGTCTACCTGCTTCTCCATAAGAATACCCAAATATTGCGATTCCCGCACATATTGCGCTTCTGAATCGCCATTTGTCGATACCGTATCGCAGAGAAAAAACGTATATCCCTTGCTGCGCGCCTCCTGGTCGAGACCCGCCAACACTTCCGGAAAAAAAGGATTTGTAATATCCGGCAAAATGACGCCAATCATCCCTGTTTCTTTCTTGAACAGGCTTCTCGCTAACGCATTCGGCTGAAACTGATGCTTCGTTATCAGCTCCAGAACACGTTCTCTCGTCGATTTTTTAACCGGCGCCGTGTTATTGATTACGCGCGACACCGTAGCTACCGAGACGTTAGCTTCCCTAGCAATATCATAGACAGTAACCGGCTTGATAGCGGCACGCTCCTTCATCCAAATTCCATACTTTTGTAGAATAACAGACTTTTCATCAAATAGGAACGAGCAGTTCCCATGATTTACAAATTAACCCATTAAACATTCTAACGACAGGCGCCATGCATTCCTTTTATTCAAGAAACGATTAACCTGCAAAAAAGGCAGTTCCCCCAGCCTCGATGCTGAAGGAACTGCCTTTTCCTTATGCGCTGCCTTTGCTTTCCTGTTCGTCCTTGCTCTCCGTCACGAGCTCTCGCGCGGAGCTTTTGAACTCGTGCAGCGTACGGCCGACCGCCCTCCCGAGCTCGGGGAGCTTCGAGGGCCCGAATACGATTAAAATGACGACTAAAATCATGATCAGCCCTGGCAGACCAATGCTCTGCAGCATGAACACTCACCTCTTTTTTAGTGATCGGATCGACTGGCGATGACTTCACAATAGCAGATGCCATACAGGATGTCTTGAAGTATGTCAGATAATATAACACGGTTTTTTCCTAAAAATAATTCCATATATAGAAGTTTATTTCCGGTTGTACGATCCGTCTAATTCGATTGTAAAACGTTGGGTTCATCATCTAATGACAGCTCCTTTCTCCCACATTATCATTAGGTACACATCAAGTTTGCGTTATTTTTTATGACATAACTTAGGAAAGGAGCGGCCTTTTGTAACGGCAAATCCAAGTACAAGGAGCTGTCATCATGTCGTTTATGGATAAACAAGTCATGCATATCGGAATGGTAAGCGAGCTTACCGGAATATCGGAAAGACGGATTCGTTACTATGAAATTCGCAAGCTTATTTGCCCTAAACGAACCATGGGAGGCACTCGCAAATATTCGTTCCGCGATATTGAGAAGCTGGTCGAGATCAGCGAGCAAATGGAAACCGGATGGATGACGGCGGAGATCAGGCACAGCGCCAAGAAACATCGGACCGGCTCCGCCGCGAATGGTTAGGAGGGCTTACGCCATGCCGGCACAACCGGGTCTCATCGATCATTTAACCGAGCTTCGCAGAAGAATCATTTACGTGCTCGTTATGTTTGCCTTTGCTTTATGCGGCGGCATCGCGCTGGTCCGCCCCGTCCTGGCCTATTTGCAGCTATCCTATTCGCCTGCTCAGCCTGTCCTATGGAATGCCTTCTCGCCATTTGACGCGCTGCAGCTCTACGTGCAAACTGGAGTTGTGATAGGCGTAGGCGCCTGCGTTCCGTTCATTTTGCTCCAGGTATGGCTGTTTGTTAAGCCGGCTTTGACTTTGAAGGAGCGTAAATCGGTTCCTTGGCTCATCCCTTTCGCGTTTCTGTTATTTCTCATCGGGCTGGCCTTCAGCTGGTTTATCGTTTTTCCGATGGCTGTCCAGTTCGCGTCCTCCGTAACCCGCTCCATGGGATTGGTTGAAACCTACGGAGCCGCGCAATACATTCAATTTCTGTTGCGAATCATTTTGCCTTTGTCCCTCGCCTTCGAGTATCCGATCGTGCTTATTTTTTTGGCCCGGCTCGGTCTTGTCACGCCTGAGCGGCTTCGTAAAAGCAGAAAATTCGCTTATGTCATTCTAGTTACCGTATCTACCATACTGACACCGCCCGATTTTATATCCGCCTTCATCGTGCTTATTCCCTTAGTCATTTTGTACGAGGCGAGCTTTCCCCTTGCAAAATGGGCAAACAAAAAAAGTGATTAGAGGAGGAATTACAGTTGGATCAAGAAAATAAAGGCTTGTCCCGCAGGGAGTTTATAGGAAACGTCAGCAAAATAGGCGGTGCTTCGGCCGTTCTTGGCGTCATGGGCACCATGGGTCTCTTCTCGCCCGATACCGCAAGCGCAGCCGCCGAGACGAAGAAAGAGAATTCAAAGTCCAAGAAACCGGGCAAAAACAGCTCCTATATGCTGTTAAACGTACGTCTGGAGAGCGGATACGGCTATGAAAACGGGCAGGTTACCGCAACCGAAACCGTCCTCCGCAACCTGCAGATCGACAAAGGAAAGATCACCAAAATACTCGATACGAAAGCTGCCTACGCCAAAACCATGGACTGTTATGACGCAAAAGGCATGCTGCTCCTGCCTTCCTTCCGGGATATGCATATCCATTTGGATAAAACCTTTTACGGCGGCCCTTGGCGAGCGGTCAGACCGACAAAAAACGGCATTTTCGACCGGATTATCGAGGAACAAACCTTGCTCCCGCAGCTGCTTCCGACCGCACAGGCACGGGCCGAAAAACTCATAGCGCTTATATTGGGCTACGGCTCGACCTACGTTCGGAGCCACTGCAATATCGATCCGACCGTAGGCCTCAAAAACTTAGAAAACCTGAAGCTAGCCTTAGCCAGCTATTCGGATAAAATCTCCCATGAAATCGTAGCCTTTCCGCAGCATGGCCTGCTCCGCTCCAATGTCGAGGGCATCATGCGCGATGCCATGCAGCTCGGTGTCACGCATGTCGGCGGTTTAGACCCAACCCTGGTGGACGTCGATATGGAAAAATCGCTGCAAACGATGGTGCAAATTGCCGTGGATTATAAGGCTGGCATCGATATTCACCTCCACGAGGGCGGGGAAACGGGAATCAAGGCCATCCGCCGCTTGGCCGACCTGACCGAGGAGGCCGGCCTGCAAGGGAAGGTTACGGTCAGCCACGCTTTCTCGCTCGCTTCTCTGCCTGCAGGCGCCGATGTTGAAATGGCGGACCGCTTGGCATCGCTCGGCATATCCATCGCATCCTCCGTGCCCATCGGAAAAAGCGTCATGCCGATTCCGCTGCTTCAGAAGCAAAAGGTTAACGTCCTGCTTGGCAACGACAGCATCACCGATCACTGGTCGCCGTTCGGAATCGGCGATACGCTGCAAAAGTCGCATCTTGCCGCCCAGTTATACGGCTGGTCAAGCGAATACAACTTATCCAGAGCTCTCTCTCTCGCAACCGGCGGCATTACGCCTTTGGACGAGTCGGGCAAGCAAGTATGGCCAAAGGTTGGCGATGCCGCTACCGCTGTGCTTGTTGCGGCAAGCTGCTCGGCCGAGACGGTCGCCCGGCTGCCGAAGCGCGAAGCGGTATTGCACAAAGGCACACTCTCCTCCGGCACGCTTGAAGCTGTGAAGCCAAAGAGATAGCTGCATTTAAGTTTTTAAATTCTTGTTTTTCCACAAAAAAAAAGCTAGCCGCTCCTGATAGGAGCAGACTAGCTTTTTTGTATATTTTCACCCTGATGTCCGGTTAGCTTTTGGCAGCCGTTCCCGTTTTCCCGAGCTCATTCCTGCGCCGCAGCCAAATGCTTATGCCCGCCGCGAACATGATCATTCCCGTAGCGACGAATATCCAGTGGATACCTACTGCCAGTCCAAGCAAACCGCCGATGAGCGGCCCAAGCATGGATCCGACTTGATTGGCGCTCGTCGTGAGGCCAAACGATCTGCCTCTGAACTGCTCGTCCGTGCTCTGCACGACAAGCGTGTTGACGATTGGCGATATCCCGGCCATAAACAAGCCGAATATGAATTGTACGACCGCAAACAGCCATAAATCTTGGACAAAAAACTGCATGCTGACCACCAGTCCGGCGCAGAGCAAGCATACGACGAGAATGCGGTAGTAGCCCTTTCTCTCACCCAGCCTTCCCCAGATCGGCGAAGCCAAAATGCCGGCGATCCCAATAAGCGAGAGCACAAAGCCCGCCGATAATACGGCCCCTTGCAATCCGCCTTGCAGCTTGGCGATATGCAGGGTAAGCAGCGGCTGAATCATATTCACCGAAAGCTGGAACAGCGCAAGCAGCATAAGCATGCTCATGAGCGCGCGGTTACGAAACGCCATGCGGTACGTGACCGGCTTCTCCCGCTTTTTGTCAGCTGCCTCCGCCTCCGCTTTCCCTTCTTTCACCCAAATAATAACCGCCGCTGTCGCAGCCAGTATGATGATAGCCGCTACCACGAACGACCTTCTTAAACCGAAGGCTTGCGCCAGCAGACCGCCAAAAAGCGGACCGAGAATCCCGCCGGTCATCGTACCCGCTTGCATCATGCCAAGGCTCCAGCCAAGCTTCTCCTTCGGCGCGACTGTGGCTACAATCGACATGGATGCCGGGACGAAGCCGCCTACGAAGCCATGCAGCATTCGAACGCCGACGAGCTGCCACGGCGTCTGCACAAACGCGATTAACGCATAGATAACGGCTAAGCTGAGTCCTGCCCGAATGACCATTTTTCGCTTCCCGTACTTGTCCGCAAGCAATCCCCACAAAGGGGCCATCACGGCCCCGACAAGAAAGGCAGAGGAATGCACAATGCCTGCCCATAGGTTGACGGAGCTTTCCGGTACGCCCAAATCGAAGAGAAACAACGGCAGGAACGGAACTGACATCGTATAGCTTGAGCTGCAAAACAATACGCCGAACCAAAGAATCCACATTGTACGCTGCCATGATTGCAACTTGGTCATCCCTCCTTGCCCTGCTGATCAATATCCGGTCCTAACTCACTATTACCCACTATACGCCTCCTTTACGATTTGTTCAAAAACCGCAAAGGGGCGTATCCACAAGAAAACGCCAACAAAACCTCTTTTGTTTAAGTGTAACAAGGTTTTTTGAGCTTAGAGCGGATCTTTATGGGATTCAGTGACTTTACATTAGGCGGATACAGCGAACAGCGGCAGCCAGGGACTCTATACTCGTCCCTGGCTGCCGCTGGCGCTGTCTGTTGCTGATGGTCACCTTTAACCACCTTAAACGTTAACCGCTAAATACTCTCAATACACGCAAACCGGTACCCTTGCTGCGTTCATCCTTCAGCCCCGTATTCCTTACGGTAATATGGCTTATTTGCTGATCCCCCGCAAGTGAAAACATCGCAATGACTGGACGAAACGCCCCCAAGCACCAATCGTCAAATAAATTCACCTGATGAAAAGTTAACCCATCTAAGGAATACTCAAAGATGCCGCTGTCCGGGCCGCAAAATAACAAAAGCCCCGCGCTCTTTCCGCTCACGGTAAACGACAGCAAGGCCAGCTCGCTGCCGGTGCAAAGATGTTCGGCACCGTATCGCCAGTTGATAAGCGGCTCTGGCACCGTATCCACGATCGTGAAGCCAACATGCGAAGCCGCTGCTTCCCGGACATTCAGCATAACGCCATGCTCATAGTTTCGATCATCTAGAGGCGAAGGAAGAGCCATGTTCGAAGACCCATCGATAGATGGAACATCACCCATGAGAGCAGCGTTCAAAAACTCCCTTATATCCTGCGCATAAAGCGCATAGCCTGCATCATTCGGATGGACGAGGTCCGGAGCGAGCTCCTCCCAGCGTGCCTGCCCTGCCTCTATCCGCGCATAGATACGGGCAGCAAGGTTCACGGAAGGAAGATCGTAACGGTCAGCGACCTCCTCATGAACAGCGATATTAAACGGCATTTCCGCTGACAAATTCTTTTCCGCCGCCGTATACACCAAACAGATGTCTGCATCGGGCGACAGCCGCCTGCACTGCCGCACGATGCCCTCCATTCCCCGGATGGATTCTTCCCGGTCCTCGCCGTCATTGACGCTGAATTCCACAAACAACAAATCAATCTCACCCTGATGCAGCACATGCTCTTTTAAGCGAAAAGCGCCAAACGTGGAATTCGTCCCGCCAACTCCCGCATTGATGCATGTCGCCCCCGCAGAGGAAAAGCGTTCCTTCAAAAAATGCCCGGTCAACGCCCGCCAGCTGGTCTTATCCGGCTCGGAGGCGCCATAGCCCTCCGTAATGGAGCCCCCTAGAAAAGCAACGGCGATTGGCGCTTTGCCGGCCAGCTTTTTATTCAGATTGGGCAAGCCGCGGCGAAGCTTCACATAACCGCTTGTTTGTTCTTCGAATTTGCTCACCGTAAATCTCCTTTTCAATTTGTTATTTTCAAGCACGGCACTACCGCATTTTATTTATTCGTTCTCGATTGGTCATATGCTTTTTGCATCATTTCAATATATCGCTCAGCCTGCATATTCTCTAAACCGTCTACATAGCTGTCCCAATCCTTATCCAAATTCAAATCCCCGGTGATGAACTGAAGCGTGCTTTGATCAATGTAGTTGGTTAGGTTCGTATGCAATATTCCTGCTTCGTCCGCTTCTGCCGGATCGAGCCATACCCTCCAGATCGGAAACATTTCAGCTGGCTCATGGCCCTCATACAGCTGGGTCGCTTCAATAAGCCTTCGCTCATATCCGTCGAGCGCGTATATATCCTTGCTCGCCACCCAGCTGTCTCGGTACTCCCTCGGCATGTAAAAATGCGCCATCCCGCTCCAGCCGGAATTCGTGGGCACTGCATTATTTATTGGAATAAGGCTGGCAAACTTCGGCTCCACACCTTCGCCGAGCGCTGCCTCGCCTGCAGCCGGCTTCCTCCAGCCCACTCCTTCAAGGCCGGACTGCGCGATCGTTTGACCCTCCGGCGTATAGATATAATCGATGATTCGGATTAAAGCGGTTTGCGCTTCCTTGCTCGCCTTATTGGTAATCACGAATTTCGCCCCGGGCTGAATGCCGCCCCCGTCAAAGGTAGCGTTTGCCGCATAAGGCCCGGCGAGCGGCGGAATCGGCGCATAATCCTTCATCCGCCCGCCGACGAAAATAGCGGGATGCATGCCCGCTGCGGCGCCGAGGATAGGCGTATCCGCATTATCGCCGATTCTTTTTAATGCTTCCGCATTTTGAATAAACGCTCCCGGGTCGATCAAGCCTTCATCGTACAGCGATTTAATGTAGGCAAGGCCTTCCTTCCACTGCGGCTTATTCGCCACCATATCCACTTTTCCGTTGTTCATGGCTAAATAATTGCTGTCGTCGTCATAAATAAAGCCGTTCATGAGATACGGAATGATGCGGACGCCAAAATCCTCGATTGAGCCGCTTAACGGCACCTCATCCGGTATGCCGTTGCCGTTAGGGTCGGATTTTTTGAACGCCTCCAGCATCGCTTTGAATTCAGCCGTCGTTTTGGGCAGCGCCAGTCCGAGCTTCGAGAGCCATTTGGTATTCACCCACATTTTGTTCGGATAGGAGCAGTGGAAGCATTGGCTGTATGCGGCAAGACCGTAAATATTGCCGTCAGGCGCCTTACTGAATGCCTTTAGTGTCATATCCTTCTCCATTGCCGCTTTGATGTTCGGGGCATATTGCTCAATTAATGCGTTTAGCGGCAGGATTACGCCCTCTTTGCCATACTTCAACAAATCCGATTGCGAGAACTGGTCAATATAGGCGGTTAGAATATAGGCATCCGGATAGTCTCCGCCGGCGAGCGAAATTTGCCGCTTCTCCTTGGCGCCGTCCGGCGAGATGCTTTCCCAATTAATTTTCACATTGAATTTCTTTTCGATTAATTTGGTGAAATCATTCGTTTTCAGATCAATGCCCGTTTCCTGCTGGGCGAACACCGAAATCTCGACCGGCGCAGGCTGGGGCAGAGCAGGGCCGCTCTCTTCTGTCCCGCCGCCCCGCGAGCATGCACCCAGCAGCAGGGTAACCGCACAGAGAACCGCGATAAAGCGGATCCGGCTTCTTTTCATCATCAATCACTCCTTTAATGCTGCGCGGACGAACGCTTAGATGTTAACCGATTGCCTATAGGAGCTTGGCGCAATGCCCATCACGCGTTTAAAGGCTCTGCGGAACGAATGCGAGCTGTTGTAGCCGACGCGCGCGGCAATCTCATCGACCGTGCAGGCATCGGTTCGCAGCAAGAAGGAAGCCTGCTCGATCCGAATCATCTCCAGGTAATCGGATACGTTGATATCCGTTACCTCCTTGAACAATTGCGAGATATATTTTTCCGGACGCTCTACCTTCTCCGCGATCCGGTACAAGGTCAGCTCGGAATCGCTGTAGGCCTCCGCGATAAACCGCTTGATTTCCTCTACCGTCTGAATATGCGCATGATTTTTTTTGCTGTTGATTACGCCGCACAATGCGTTTACGATTTCGATGATTTCATCCTGAATGACGCCAATGGCATTGGAGGGCTGAATGCCGATGATTTGATTTTTCAGCGTATGCTGCAGCTCCGATTCCATAAATGCCTTTTGATCCAATAGCTTTAGCAGCGTCCCCTTCAACTCGCCTACCAGCTGCTGCTTCATCTCCGGGGAAAGCTGATGGTTTTCCGTGTTTTTCTCCATGACAGACAGCACCATCCGCCCCGCCTCATCCGGATCGCCTGCGCGTATCGTGCTGATCAAGCGTTGTTCGATGTCGAGCGGATAGTAATAGGTCGCTGTTTCAAGGCTGGAATCGCTAAACCACAGGATGCTTTGCTTGCTCGCGAACTCGGCATACTCCAGCGTTTGCTTAGCCTGCTCGTAAGAATGGCTCGCATCAATCACGGCCTGAAAGCCCTCACCGAAAGCAGCTGTAATTGAAATTTTGTATTCGGCATAAGCGATATGGGCCAGCTTCTCCAGCGTATGGCTCATTCGTTGTTTCAATCCGCCGTCCGAATCCTCTTCCATGGTCGTCCAGATCATTACGATGCGATCCGAGCCCAGATCCGTCATGGGCAGCTCGTGAACGAGCTCGGATAAGGCTTGCTTCAGGATCAGCCTGGCGGCGTAAAGCTCATTCAGGATCTCTACGCTGTCCATTCCCGAATAGCCGTTTACTTGCAAAATACCGACATACCCTTCGGTTGAAGCAAGACTCACGCCCGCTTGCGCAGCTGCTGCCGAAATCTCTTCCGAGGTTTGGAATTCGCCCGCAATCAAACGTTTCAAGAAGCCGTCTCTTACTAAAGGAAGCTGGCGCTTCAATTCATTCTCGAGCTGCCGGTTGCTAGTTATCATATTGGATATATTGCCTTGCAAAAAGTCATACTCATTTTTATCCGCGATGCCGTCTTTGCCGAAATGCTCCTTCATCACGCCAAGCAGCCGATGGATTGGCGCGCTGTTCCGGTAGGAGAGGAGCAAGCCGGCCAGCAAGCCGAGCAGCAAAGCCGCACCGGTCACGAGCCACGTAATATGCTTGATTTGATTTGCGTTCTCCATCAGCACCTGCCGCGGAACTCCGGCTCTGTAGGTCCAGCCGTTTTTTTCGGAATGGATCGTAATGACGAGATCGTCATTATAAAATTGGCTGGTCTTATCCTGGGCAAGCTTGGCGTCAGAGGAGAGCCTTTTGGCATCGGCCTCGCTTATGCCCCGCAGCCCCACCGTATTCCCCTGCGCATCGCTAATGTGAGCCCAGCCGCCGTAACGGTCCTCTAGGCCGGCTAGTAAATTCGAAATATTTTCCGCATCAATAATGACTGCCACGGTAGCCGGCGATGAGCCGCTAAAGCTGTCAAGCGGAAGCGACTGCATATACGTAATGACCGAGGTTTGCTTTGAATTGCTCATAAAGGAGCTAAGCGGCATAATTTCGCTGCGATGCGTTTTATCCAGCACCTCAGCCTTCCATTCCTCCAGCGTAAGGCCGGTGTACCGGAAATTTTGATAATAATGCTCCGGACGGAAATACGCCGAGCCCTGCGTGAAAATGACATCGTAATTATTTAAGTAGATAAAGTAATTTTGCAAAAAGTCATTCGTTTGGCTAAAAGGCGTCACCTGCTTCAGCATGCTCCAGATGCCGTATACGTTGACCTCGTTGCCGTTTTTCTTCTCGTTCATTAATTTATTTAGATCCGGGTTTAAGGCGAGCTGCCTGGTGAAGCCCTCGACCTCGACCATCCTTCTCTCCAAAATTTCCTGGCTTCGCTGAAGCTGCGTAACGCTATTCTCGATCGAGATGGATTGCGTTACCGAGATTGAAGTACGATAGGAAACATAGCCCGCTATGCTTGGAATGATCAAAATAATCAGATAGGAAATAAGAAACTTGCGGAATATCTTTGAGTACTTAGGCACGGCCAACCCACCCCCTCCGAATAATAGCGCTTACATAAATGAGACAAGAAGAGCGCTGCACAGCAAAAAAAGGATTGCTCATTCATAATAACCTAATGATGCGAAAAGACAACTACTATTAGAAGCGCGTAGTTGTCTTCATCGCTTATTTCGCAGGCTACTGAACCGTCTCTTGCCGTTCTATGAATTGCAGGTCTTTGTTAAGCATATAAGATTTCCCGGGTACCAGGGTGATTGGCACTGTGCGGTCACCGAAGCGCACGAGCGTATCCCCCGCCGAAAACGCATGGATGGCCGCTTCCGTCAGCTCGCCGTTTGACCAGGCAGCGTCCACTTCCGCATTTCCTTTTGCCCGGAGTCCCCTAAATGAACCCTCGGCCCATGCGCCCGGCAGCGCAGGCAGCAGGTGAATCTCGCCGGCATGGCTTTGGAGGAGAATATCCGCAACGGCTGCCGTACCGCCGTAATTGCCGTCGATCACGAAAATATTCGTCTCCGCGCCGGCAACGCCGGCCTTCGAATACGTCAGCATATTATCGAAACACAGCTCCCCGATTAAATGAGTGATATGCCTCAGCGCACGGTCACCGTCAAACAAACGGGAGAAACCTGTGGCAAACAGTACCGCCGTAAATTCAATATCCTCCAGCTCATCGGTCTGCATTCTGCCGAGCAGCGTTTGCCTTGCGGCAGCGCTCAGTTCCGGCGTCTTCAGCGGCGTAATTTGATTGCCTGGATACAAAGCGAACAAATGCGCAAGATGGCGATGCTCCGGCTGCGCCTCCTCGTAATCCTCAAGCCATTCCTGCAGCTGCCCCTTTCCGCCAATCTGCAGCGGCGGCAATATGGCTATCGCTTGCTTAAGCTTTTCCTGAAGCTCGGCATCTGTCTGAAGCAGCTCAGCCGCCTCTAGGCAGAAGGTGAATAGATCCCGTACCAGCACCTGGTCCATCGTCGAGCCCATTGACAGCTGCTGCGGTCCGTCCGCGCGGTTGCTCGGATAGAAGCTGTTCTCGGGCGAGTTGGACGGCCCCGTAACCAGCCAGCCGCTGCTTGGATGCACCGTCATATAATCAAGGAAAAAGGCTGCTGCTTCCTTCATAACCGGATAAGCCTGCTTCGTCAAAAACGTTTGGTCCCGCCCGTATTCATAATGCTCTTTGAGATGCATCGCGATCCAGAGCCCGCCCGTTACGTTAAGTCCCCAGCCGGTTTCCCAGCCCGGCGCCGCGAAGCCCCATGCGTTGGAGAAGACATGAGCTACCCAGCCCTCGCAGCCGTAGAAATCTTCCGCTGCCTGCCTGCCCGCAGCCGACAAGCGTTCCACATAGTTCATTAAAGGAACATGGCATTCCGCCAGATTGCTTATTTCAGTCGGATAGTAGTTCATTTGCGTGTTGATGTCCAGGTGGTAATCGCAGCTCCAAGCCATGCGGTTCGCTTCGCCGTCGTTCCAAACGCCCTGCAGATGCAGCGGCAGCGGCGAATCCTCGCGCGAGCCGGCAATCGTCAAGTAGCGGCCGTATTGGAAAAATAAAGCGACTAAATCCGGATCATCATGCTGTCCTTCCCGGTAAAGCCGCATCCGCTCGTCTGTCGGAAGCTTGGCGCTTTCGGTATCGCCTAAATCCAAGGATACCCTCGCGTACAAAGCCTGGTAATCCGCAATGTGATCCTCTTTGAGACGCGCGTAGCCTTTGGCGATGGCCGCCGCAATCTGCGCCTCGCTTTCCCTGGTCCACCGGTCATCAGCTTGACCATAATCCGTATGGATAGCAAAATAAACAACCGCCTCATCCGCATTCACTACGACGATTTCATTCCCCTTGCCTTGAACGCTGCCGCCTTGGACAACAACCTTAACCTCGCCTCTGCAAAATACCCCGCATTTCCCGTCGCTGTGCATGTCTTCCGTCGCTTGGCCGTTAAACGCGATCGTAGAGCTATTCTTGATCTCTGCGGCAAAATCGCCTGTTCGTCCTTGCAAGCCCAGCGAAAAGGAAACCGCTCCTGCCCGGTTGCTCCCGATGCGCGATACGACGATGCCATCGGCATGCGTGGCAAACGTTTCGCGGGTAAACGTATAGTCCGAGCTGGCGTAGGTAACCTGCGCGAGCGCCTTTTCCAAGCATAGCTCGCGCTTCAAGCTTTCTCCTTGCTGATCGAAGCGCAGGATCACATCGCATACGGACAAGTTTGTGCCGAAGTTCTGCTTTTTGGGCTGTAGACCTTGCTTGGCAAGACGATCACCCTCGTTATAATCACCCTTGAAAAAAGCTTCTCTCATCCGCTCCAGCCCGGCTTTGCCTTCGCCGCTGCCCGGAATGCGCTCCGCTTTGCCAGACCAATAGGTCAGTTCCGTCATGCTCCATATTTCTTGCTCGATTCCCCCATGGATAACGGCGCCTATCCTCCCGTTCCCAATCGGCAGCCCTTGCTTCCAGCCCGCACCCGGTCCTGAATACCATAACCTTGCTCGATTCATCTGTATTCACCCTTTCGCTATAAATTAGAATAGGTTTCGCTTACGAGGCGGTTGGTCAAGCTTCCTAAGCGTTCGATTTCAATCGTTACCACGTCGCCGTCCTTCAGGTAAACCCGCTGCTCCTCCGGATAGCCGAGCACGACGCCTTCCGGCGTTCCCGTCAGAATAATATCGCCCGGAACAAGCGTCATATGCTGCGAAATATAGCTGACGACCTCATCGCACGGAAAAATCATATCGGATGTATTCGAATGCTGACGGGTTTCTCCATTCACGACGCATGTAATCTCCAGATCATTCGGGTTCGGAATTTCGTCTACCGTGACAAGATAAGGCCCTAGCGGACTGAAATCATCGCAGCTTTTGCCGAGCAGCCATTGCGGAGTACGCATTTGAAGATCCCGCGCCGACAGATCATTGACGCTGCAATAACCGAAAACATGCTGAAGCGCCTCGTCTTTGCTTACATATTTGGCCGACTTGCCAATGACAATGACGAGCTCCGCCTCATAATCGACCTGTGAGGTAACGCGCTCCGGCAGGGCAATATCCTTGTGGTGACCCGTAAGCGTGTTGTTAAACTTATTGAACAAAATCGGATATTGCGGAATGGGCGCATTCGTCTCGATGGCATGCTGCCTATAGTTAAGGCCGACACAGATGATTTTATTAGGACTCGTCACGCACGGTCCAAAGCGGATATCCTCCTCCTGCAGAAGCAAGCCTTCGGCATGCCCAGCGGATTGCAGAACACGCTCTATGTACGCTGCCAGCGTAGCCAAGCTCTCCGTGCCGCCTGCAATAACCTCCATCACATCCGTAGGCACGTTTGAATCCGGAAACCGCTCCAGCGCCGATTGAATATCAAGGATACCGTCATCCAGCTTTACTCCGAGCCTATACTCTCCGTCCCGCTCTATGTTTACCAGCTTCATAATGTCAAACCATCCTCTCGCTTTTTTGTTCGTCAGGCATCCTTGCCGAATACGACGCCGCCGTCTATATAGAGCGGAGAGCCCATCATAAAGGAGGATTCATCGGAGGCTAGAAAAAGCACCCCGTTCGCCACATCCTCGGGTCTTCCCAGATTCCCGCTTAGCTGCCTCGTCTTAATGGCCGCAATGGCTGCTTCCGGGTCGTCATACGAGCTTTGCAAATAGTGCTCGACAAACGGCGTCATGATCGTTCCCGGCAAAATCGCGTTCACGCGGATATTGTATTTGGCGTAATCCACCTGCATGGACTTGGTCAGCGCCAGCACGGCGCCCTTCGTAGCCGAGTACGAGGCTCGGCGCGCTAAGCCGATCTCTGCAATGCAGGAGGACATGTTAATGATATTGCCCGATCTTCGCTCCATCATATAAGGAAGCACATGCTTCGAGGGCAGGAATACCCCGCGCAGATTAACCTGCACCACGCGGTCCCAAGCCTCCGGCTCAATCTCGTGGATGGCCCCTACGCCGCTGATCCCGGCGTTGTTGAACAAAATATCAATTCCCGCGTAGGCTTGGACCGCCTTCTCCACCATGGCGCGAACCGAATCCGAGTCCGTTACGTCCGCGTGAATAAACACTGCGTTCCCTCCGCCTGCCTGAATAACCCGTACCGTTTCCTGCCCCTTTGCTTCATCAATGTCGTTGACGACAACGGTCGCGCCTTCTCTCGCAAACAGCTCTGCCGTCGTTCTTCCGATTCCCGAGCCGGCCCCCGTCAAGAGCGCAATCTTGCCTTGCAGCCTCATCGCAATACCCCCTTCGCCCGCTATCTGATGCGATATTCATCGAAATAGCGCGGAATAATTTCAGTGGATGCGCCCGGCAGCTCCGGCAGCACGTACTGTCCGTTAATGACCGTAGCCGGCTCCACGAAGATCGATCTAATCCATGGAATGTATTCCAGCATGATGGAACCGGGCGTTGCAGCTACCAAATGCTGATGGATTTGGCCCATATCGCCGACATGCGGACAAATCGGAATATCGTACGAGGCAGCAAGTCCAGCCACCTGAAGCCATTCCGTAATACCCGCTACCCTTGTCACGTCAACCTGGCAATACTCGATTGCGCCTTGATGGATGTAATCGCGGAAAGCATATTTCGAATACACATGCTCGCCAAGCGCAATCGGAACATTCAGCGCATCGGCCAGCTTCTTATGTCCAAGAATGTCATCGGGATTAAGCGGCTCCTCCAGCCAGAACAGATCATACTCCTCCAGCTTCTTGCCCCATGTCATGGCCGTATTGATGTTCCACTGCTGGTTCACGTCAATCATGAAAATCGTTTGGTCGCCAATCGCTTTGCGAACCGCCTTTACCCGTTCATAGTCCTCGTGCGGATTAGACTTGCCGACCTTGATTTTGACACCCGTAAAGCCCTGCTCGACAATATCCGTTACATCCTTCAGCAGGCGCTCCATCGACCAATTCAACCAGCCGCCGTTCGTGTTGTACGCTTTGATTCCCTTGGACTTATGTCCGCCAAGATATTGCCATAACGGTTTATTGGAGGCCTTCGCCATGATGTCCCAAAGCGCAATGTCTACCGCTGCAAGCGCCATATGCGTAATGCCTGCACGGCCGATCCAGTGCATTTTTCCGTACCGCAGATTGTCCCAAATCTCTTTGACCATAAAAGGGTCCTTGCCGATCAGCTCCGGCGCATAATATCGCTCAATCGTATCGACGATCATCTCGTCGCCATGCGCGCAGGTTCCCGTGTAGCCGTATCCGACAAAACCCTCGTCCGTAAAAATACGAACGCCTGACAGTCCCCAATGCGCCGCCGCGTTTATGGCGTCGGTTATAGGCGGATCAATCGGTACATGAAGCACAAACGTTTCTACTTTTGTAATTTTCATCGATAGCTCTCCCTAAATTTTGTTTAATAACCGAGCGATGCGCCGCCTTCGACAGGCAGGGCGACTCCCGTAATGAACGCAGCCTGCTCGGATGCCAGGTACAATACCGCGTGCGCAACCTCCTCCGAGCTTGCCGGACGGCCAAGCGGATGCATCGCTTGGAGCGATTGAACCGCTTCGGCAGGATTCGCCTGCTCTCTCGTCCATTGCTCCAATAGAGGCGTCATTACGCCTGCCGGGCATACGCAGTTGACTCTGACCCCGTCTGCCGCAAAGTCCAGCGCCAGCGATTTGGTCATCGCTATGACGGCCCCCTTTGAAGCGGAATAAATCGGATTTTGCTTTTGGCCCACAAGGCCGTTAAGCGAAGCCATATTGACGATTGCCCCCTTTGCCTCCCGCAAATGGGGTATCGCGTGTTTGACCATGAGATAGACGCCCTTCACATTTACGGCAAACAGCTCATCGAAGGAACGCTCGTCGATTTCCTCAAGCGGCTTCGGGCAAATGACCGCTGCATTATTAAACAGCACATCCAGCTGTCCGAAGGCCTTCATTGTTTTGGCTATCAGCTCCGTGACAGCCTCCTCCCGTGACACATCGGCTGGAATCGCGACGGCACGTGGAAGCCCTTTCATAATTGCGTCATTTTTATTCAGCTCGTCAGCTGCGCGCTGCCCTTCTGCCTGGTTCCAATCCGCAATCACAACGCGCGCGCCCTCCGCGGCGAACAACCGCGCGCTTACCTCGCCGATCCCGGAGCCGCCGCCGGTGATGAGCGCAACCTTATTTTTAAAGCGCAAGCACATTCCTCCTTTTGCTGGTTTCCGCCATGCTCGCGACCCTTATTAATGTTGTTAATTTATCCGTCTTCCGATCATCAGATCTATCCTTAATATTGCAGTTATTGTATCATCTATATAGGTATTCGTATTTGATTGACGATCCATCGATTTGTCAAATCATCCGCTAAATTAATGAATTTTGCCGAAGGAATGAGGAGCTCTCTTGAAAAAGCTAAACGAGATTACCCCCCATGTCGGAGACGCCATGTATTACCTGTATGACGGCAGCTCTAACGAAAAACTTCGCGTCTGCAGCGTTTATGCCTTTCACCTCTTTACCGATGGGCCGGGTGAAATGGAGATTAACGGCAAGCGGTATCCGATTGATAATCGGACGCTTATTTTTCTCAGGCCGGCTGAGCCGCATGCTTTTCATATCTCGCCCAAGCATCCGCTGTCCTCGTACAATCTTTATTTCGATCTGTGGGACCGGACTAACCCCGTCTCCGTTAATCGAACCTTCATTTCTGCTCCGGAAGCGTTTGAGCTGAGCACCGTAGCTTCATCCTTTACATGCGAAGAGCTCGACAGCTTACCGCGCGTGTTTTCCCTGCAGCCGTATCCAGAGCTGTATGATTCCTTTTTAATGCTCGCTAAACTATTTAATGAATCGAAATATTATCGAACCGAAATGATAAATAATCTGCTATATGCCTGGTTTCTCCATTGGTACAACACGGTTCATACGCATCAGCCAACGGATTACCGGATCGTCCGTTTGCTCGCCCATTTGAATGCCCAGCCCGAGCAGCGTGAACCGGTTGAGGCCTGGTGGAAATTTTGCGGCTTAAAACGCACCTATTTCCATGTTTTGTTCTTACGCGAAACCGGACTTACGCCCAAAGCGTATCACCATAAGCTGCTCATGCGGCGCGCCTCCCATCTGCTGCAGGAAAGCGAGCTTAGCATAACCGCTATTGCCGAAAGACTAGGCTATCCCTCTATCCACCCCTTCACCCGGCACTTCAGCTCCTTTTACGGCGTCAGCCCCAAGCATTACCGGCTGCATCCCCAATCCAGAGAGTAAGCCCCTAAGCAGCGCTGGCTGCCTAGATGGTGCGATTGTAAGGCGCAGTCAGAAGGGGAGCCCCGTCCGAGGCTCCCCTTCCGGAAAAATGTCCTCTTGTTTAGACGCGATGCATCTTTTTATCGGATCGCCTATTAATCAGCGGAAGCACCCACAATGTCGTTATATGCCCAATGCGTGTTCGGAACGTCCTTCCAAGGCGAAGGTCCTTCTCCGCTTGCCGGGTCTTTGCCCAGCGCCCTGTTGATCATGGTGACCGCTTCCGCCCGCGTCAGCACTTGGTTCGGTCTGAACGTTCCGTCACTATAGCCGTTTAAAATCCCCGCTCCCTGCGCTTTCAAAATATACCCTTCTGCCCAATGGCCGGATATATCGGAGAACCCGGTACCGTCCTTTTCAAGCTCTCCGGCCAGCATGGAGACGAGCTTAGCCATTTCGGCGCGGGTAATCGGTTTATCCACTCCGAATGTGCCGTCCTCATAGCCGCCCATCAAGCCCATGCGGGTCACGGATGAGATCGCATCCTTAGCCCAATGCGTCGAAGATACATCGCTGTAAACCTTATCCGGCACATTCGCTTCTGTCTCCGAGATTCTCGACAAAATGGACGCCATTTCGGCGCGGGTCATCTTGCTGTCCGGTCTGAAGGTTCCGTCCTCATAGCCCTTAATGTAAGGAGCAGACTGCTCCGGCGTGGACGACGGCGAAGGCGTTACCACCGGCGCAGCTGTCGGCGTCGGCACTGTCGGCGGCGATGTCGGTGTTGGTGTTGGTGTCGGTGTCGGTGTCGGTGTCGACACCGGAGCATCTTTGCTGTACCGCAAACCGTCTACGATCATTTCAGCGCCTGATTTTTTAACCGCTTTAATCGTATGGACGCCCTCCGGTAGACCTGAAATGCCGGATACCGTTTGCTGCGTCAGCCTGCTCGCGTGATAAGCGCTCACCGTTTCTTTGAAATCTCCGTCTACATAAATATCCACGTCTCCCTGCGTCGGACCTTTCGGCATAATCAATTCGGCCCCGGATCCTGTAAACGTATATTCCACTTCATCTCCGTCAGTCTCGGTGTAATGCACATCGTTATGCGAATCCCCCAAGAAGGAGAAGGACAAGCTGAGTGTTCCTTCCGGCTGCGCCGAGAGGTATTCCTTCTTGATCGCAACCTGATCGCCCGATACCACATAATCCGTGCCTTCGATTAACGCGGTTGAACCGTTTGCGATTCCCTGTAGATTGGTGCCGTCGACAGCCAAAGCCGTCGTAACATCGGCCGGAGATGCGCTGCCTTTATCGAAGCTTGCGCTATCCGGTCCCAGACGGTCTGCCGCCTTGATTTTCAATCGGTCGAGCAGCATGTAATAGCCGGATTTCTTCACTGCCTTAATCGTATGCGTGCCGGAAGAGAGACCGTTTATAGCATAGACGGTTTGCTGAACGAGTCTGCCTTCGTTATGCGCGCTGACCGTCTGCTTGAACTCGCCATCCACGTATATATCCATGTCGCCCTGCGAGGAATCCTTCTCCGTAATGAGCTCAATGCCCGTTCCCGTAAACGTATATTCAAAATAGTCGTTATTCGTTTCCGTGTATTGGACATCGTCTTTGAAGTCGCCGATTCCCCGGTTTCGCCCGTGCTGCCATGCTCCGATATAGGTGATTTCACTATCATCGTTATTGACGGATACGTAACGGCCTCTTGACGTGTCGATCACAGCGATTGCCAATGGTTGATCGGCGCCCGCGCTGAAGGAAAAGACCAGATTGGCCATGCCTGTCGGCTGTTCCGCGAGGTAAGAGCGTTTAATCGTCAACTGGGTGCCGGACAAGGTATAATCATCGCCCTCCGTTAGCGCCGCGCCTCCGTTTGATACCGCGCTCAGGCTGTTTCCATTCAAATTCACACCAACGGTTACGTCGGCTTGGACTGCCGCATTTCTGTCAAAACTTGCCCCAGCACTGCTAAGCTGGCTGTTCTGCGCCGTTGTATCGCTGACTGCAATCAACAGCGTTTGCGCTTCCCCATTGCTGAATCGGAACGTCAAGGACGTCATGCCTACCGGCTGGGAGGCGAGATACTCCTTTTTGATCACGGCTTCGTTTCCTGCCACCGTATAGTCCGTTCCGGAAGCAAGCGCCGTCTCCCCGTTCAGGATGCCGACTAACGTATTGCCCGCAAGCTGCATTGTCGTGGCAAGATCCGACTGAGCGTCCGTCTTTCTGTCAAAGCTGCCCGCCGCGGGATTGATCGTGCTGTTCGCGGCCGAGGAATCCTGCACTCTAATGGCAAGCTTCTGCTCCGCGCCGCCGTTAAAGGCGAAAACGAGACTAGCTGTTCCGATCTGCTGCGCTGCCAAATATTCCTTCTTAATCGTCACCACGTCTTCCGCCACCGAGTAGTCCGTTCCGGCGGCAAGCGCCGCTGCGCCGTTCTTTATGCCGCTCAGCCCGAAACCGCTTCCCGCCGCGGTTACCTCGATCGTTACGTCAGCCTGCTGTCCGTCAGCTTTATTGAAATTCTCTTCGGTTTCACCGATCAAGTCAGGCAAGCTGACTCTCAGCATATCCAGGAGCATGAAAATGCCGGATTTTTTCACCGCCTTAAGCGTATGCTCGCCGTACTCAAGACCTGAAATATGATATACCGGCTGCTGGGCCGCTCTTCCCAAGTTATACGTATTGACGGTTTGCTGGAATTCGCCGTCCACATAGATGTCCATTTCGCCCTGCGAAGGGTCCAATTCCGTAATCAGCTCGATGCCTGTTCCCGTAAACGTGTATTCGAAATAGTCGCTGTCGTTTTTCTCGGCGAAATGAACGTCATCCAGGTAGTCGCCGAGCCCGCGGTTATAGCTTCGGTTCCAGCCGCCGACATAATGGATCGCGGCATGGTCATTATTCAGTGCGATCGAGGCTCCCACGGAGGTGTCCCTGATCACAAGGCTTACGGCTTGCTCTGCTCCCGCGTTGAACGAGACCGTGAGTTTGGTCGTTCCCGCCGGCAATGTCTCTAAAAATGACTTCTTCAGGACAATCTTTTGATCCGTTGCCGTATAATCGGTGCCGGAAGTCAGCGAAGCGCCTTCATGCGCGATTTCGCTCAGCGCGTTACCATTCAGCGCAAGCGTCAGCTCCAGATCGCTGCCGGCTGAATCCTTCTTGTCAAAGCTTACCGTGGTCGGGGTCACCTTGCTGTCCCTCGTCGTCGAATCCGTGATGGACACGGCCAGATTTTGCGCTGCGCCTCCGCTGAACGCAAACGTCAGGCTTGCGGTGCCGACCGGTCTTGCGGCCAAATATTCTTTCTTGACGGTGACCTGATTGCCATCCACCGTATAATCCGTATCCTTCGTCAGCGCTGATCCGCCGCTCGAAATGCCTACGAACGTATTACCGTTTAGCGTCAGCGTAGTGACGACATCGGCCTGTTCCGTCTCCTTCTTGTCGAAAGCGGCCGCTGCCGGATAAATCGCGCTCGGCACAGCCGTTGAGTTGCTGACGTCAATAATCAGGTTCTGAGCGCCAGCCATCATTTCCCTGCCGCCGTTTCTGGTCCAATCGCCGGTATATTTCATGCCGGTATCGTCATCATTGACGGCGAGCGCACCACCCATAGCCGTTACCTTCAGGAGCCTTGAGGCATGAGGCGCCAATTCGGCCGAGCTATAGCCGGAGGCTAACTCTCCCAATTCCTCGTGCGTCCACAGGTCGCGGACGGTTGCCGGTCCGTTCAGGCCGATATCGCTCCAATTCACCGTTACGGTCTCCGCGGCGCTGCCCAGATTGAACAAGCCGACCGTCAGGCTGCCGTCCCCGTTGTTTGCATACCAGACCTGCTGCTCGGTATCGATCGATACCGGATGCGCCGGCCGGCCGGCTTGGTTGACCGCAATGACCTCTTCGTTCGTGAGCAGCTCTAGACCGAAGCTGTCCAGTTTGGTCATATCGTTGCCGGTGTAGAGCTGCGCCGCCGAAATCGACCAGAACGTCATGGCTGTCCGGCGTTCGTCCTCCGTGATGCCATCCATTGCTCCGTTGCCGACGTTCAGCGAGTCGAAATCGTTCCAGCCGCCAGGGCCCGCATGGCGCCAAAATTGCTCAGCCTTCGGGAACAGCCGGGCAATGCTCGGCCAGGCCGTCAAGCCGCCGTCTCCGCAGTAGCACTCGACATCCCAATCTACCCGCCAGCCATTGGCGTATTTCTTCCAATAATCGATATACTTAATGTCCAGCGCCCATGAAAGCTCCAACCAAATATTATGCGGCTTAAGCGCCTCCGACCAGGCTTTGACGTCATCGCGCGCATCAAGGGAAAGGTCGGATATGCCGGAGCCCGGCGTCACGCTGTCGAATTTCAGAAAGTCGACTCCCCATTCTCCGTACAGATTGGCAATCGAATCGATATATTTTTGAGCGCATGGATTCGAGAAATCCATTTTATATCCGAGGCCCCAGTAGTCCCCGTCCCGTAACGGCTGGGCAGCGATGTCTCTCATCGAGCAGCCGGGCGCGTCATAAATCGGAAGGTCGTCCTCATATGCTTGAGGCGACAGGCCCGGGATGCCGTATAGCCCGAACTTCTGCCCGTTGGCATGGACGTGGTCGATCACTTCCTGGAGTCCGTCCGGGTACAGCGTGGTGCTTGGGATCGGTCTGCCGTATCCGTCCATCCCCCCGTTCCAGGCCGCATCGACATTGATGTATTCATAGCCGTACGGCTGAAGTTTCTCATGCATCGCATCGGATTGCGCCTTGATTTGCTCCGCGGTAATCCACTGCCCATTGCCTGAGTATACCTGCATGCTGTAGCTGCTCCAGCCCATGTACGGCTTTGCGCCCAGCCCGTTGTCGGCTGCCTTCACTACTTCTCCTCCCGGCGCGAATACGCCCAGCTGAGCCGCCAATACAATCATCGCCAATAAGTATATTCGCGTCTTCCTCATCCATCTGCCCAAAATTTCCATCTCCTTTTTGTCATGCATTGCGTTCATCGTTATCCTCCCTCTCTAAAGCAACATGAAAGAACAAATGATAGCGCTTACTACAAAATGATAATAGTGGAAATCCCCATGGTTCTTATAGGTACAGTTGTGCCTTTTAACGTACATTTCCTCCTGTTTGAGGGGGGCAATCCCCGCTTCAGCGTACCTTTCACCGAATGGAACGGAATACGCGCAAAAAAAACCGATTGCTCCAGCGACCGGGTTGTGTTTTTGATTCCGTACGGCAAACAAACGCTTGATGAATGAGGTTTTGCCGCATGAAAACGATCACTTTGAATTCGCGCTAATATATCGGTTATGGGTTACAGACACTTCATCGCAGGCTGTCAGCCGGATCGCTGCCCCAGCTTCCTGGAACTTGCCTGGGAGAACGATCAGGTTATCCGCGAATTTCAAATGCTCCGTGCTGCTTGCTTCCAGCAAGGGAGCGTCCCGCATTTCGAACCGGTTGCCTTCGATAACGATATGGGCATGAACATAGCTCTTTTCCGCAGGTTCCGTATTCTCCGGAGAAATGGAGATCACTGCGTTATCCGCGCCTCCGCACTCGATGAACGTATTGCCTCGTATGGTCAGGTTATCCACTTTTCCGGACTCATACCAGCTTCTAGCGTCGCCTGCAACCATTACCGCGCTCATGGCCATCCGCTCGAACCGATTGCCCTCGATTAGCGCTCTTCTGCGTGTCGTCACCAATACACCTCGGGTCGGTATGCGGGCCATCCGGTTATTTACAATCTCCACCTCAGGCGTCCATGTGACATTCTCTACCACATCGTCGCCGCGCAATTCCTCCGGCACGTTCCTGTCCAGCTTAATCCGCATGACGCGCGGTTCGACCATCGATGCCTTGATAACGACGGCATCCGCATAAGAGGCAAGCGAGCCGGAACGAACAAATTCGATGCAATCCCCTGGAAAAAACGCAGGAAACCCATAGCTTTGCGGATGCATAAACCGAAGGAGCACCTCGTCCGCCAAAGGCTGTCCCGCTACACGCAAATAGGTTCCATGCACGTTAATAACATCGTCGTGAGCACCAGCAAACCGGCTGTCCGCGACCCGGATAAGCCCGCGGCAGCCTGACACATGGATGCAATCCGCAAAAGCCGCCACCGTGCGGCCGGTCTCCGTACGAGGAGCCAGCTCCATGCGCTCAAAGGACACATCCTCACTGGATTGGCACACGAGACCCAGGCCATGCATGAAATGTACGCCCATGTCGCTCCATTCGACCTTGCGGCTATTGATGACAAGCGCTCCGACCTGATCCCGGATGCCGTCCCTTGCTTGGAGGACGCGCCCGATGGCCGTCGATGGCATGAGACCGGCATCAAAAAACAGCCTCAGCCTTCCAGGCCCCAACTCTTCGATGCGGGCAGCCGCGGCCACGGCGTTGTCGATCCGCCAAGTCGTATTGGATTGCGGATCGTACTCCTGCATCGGCCCGTCCCGAAAGCGCCACCCTTCTCCCACCCACGTCAATGTTCCGTTCTCCGCCTCGTAGCGGCTGTCCCTATGGACAGCTGCGTCAAGGAAGCCATCTCCTATTCCCGTAACAGTCATCTCCGCAACCGTTGGCTGCTCGAAATCCAAACGAAGGTTGCGGATGCTCACCTCCTCGCAGCCATCGACAACGATCATCGTCTGTTTTCCGTGGAAGACAAACAACGATCCGTTACCTTCGAGGGTCACGTTCCGCAATCCTTGCAGAAGAATGCCGATCGTCTTCGTCACGTCAGGGTTTTCATCTTCGCTGGCCGTATTGGAAATATAGTATTTTGCCTTTGTCGCGTGCTCCGGATAGAAATCGTACCGTCCACGCTCGCATGTCAGAACAACCGGACCGGCGATCCTTGCCGTTTCCTCGAGCGCCCTGCGCATCGCTCCGGCTGCGTCTTCCCCCGAGTCAGGCCTGCCCCCGAAATCGGTCAAGCTGATTGCGGTATGTGGAACATTCATTCTGTTCACCTCACGAATTGTATTCGTATCTGCCATCTTTCCATGAGAAATCGGACGCTCCTTAGGAAGCGCCCGATTTCGGTTATATCCTTTTAAGATTTCAACGAGGCGTCGTAAGCAGATTGCAAAATTTCAAGGTAGCGGTCAAGCTTCAGGTTTTTCAGGCCTTGAACGTAGCTATCCCAGTCTTTTTCCAAATCTTTGTTGCCCGTTACGAATTGAAGCGAACTTTGCTCGATATAATTGCGGATGTTCGTTTGCAGCATGCTCATCTCGTCGATTTGCGCCGGATCAACCCAGATCGACCAGAGCGGGAACAGCTCCTTCGGTTCGCTGCCTTCGTACAGCAACGTCGCTTCGTAAAGCCTGCGCTCGTAGTTAGACGGATCGAGAATGTCCGTTCCTTGTACCCAGCTGTCCCGGTACTCCTTAGGCATATAGAAGTGACCCATACCGGACCAGCCTGCGTTCCGCGGCTCTTCGCCTGGGGCGCCCGGAATCGTTTTCACCTTAGGCTCGACGCCCTCGCCGAGAGCTTTGTCGCCTGGCGCCGGATCTTCCCAATCGATGCCCTTCATGCCGGATCCTGCGTTGGTTTGGCCTTCTGCCGTATACATATAGTCCGCAAGCTTGATCAGAGCGATCTGTGCCTCTTCGCTTGCTTTGTTCGTGATGACGAACTTCCCGCCTGGAGAAACGCCTCCGTTGTCATGCGTAGCGAATGCGCCTTTCGGTCCTTGAAGCGGAGGTACCGGATTATAGTTGGCAGAACGCGGGCCGGCCAAATCGATGAAGATTGCCGGATGCATGCCTGCGCCGGCGCCCAAAATTTCAGCATCCGCATTCTCGCCGATTTTCTTGAACGCCTCGGCGTTTTGCGTAAACGCGCCCGGATCGATCAATCCTTCGTCGTACAGCGACTTGACGTAAGCGAGACCCTCTTTCCATTCGGGTTTGATTGCCGCGGATTCAACCTTGTTGTTCGCCATGTTCAAATAGTTTCTGTCGTCGTTGTATACGAAGCCGTTCATAAGGAATGGAAGGACGCGAACGCCGAATTCCTCCGTCGAACCGCTCAGCGCCACTTCATCCGCTTTTCCGTTACCGTTCGGATCCTGCGTTTTAAACGCTTTCAGGACATTCTTGAATTCCTCCGGCGTTTTCGGCATTTCGAGATTCAACTTATCCAGCCATCCCGTGTTGATCCACATTTTGCTCGGATAGGAGCAGTGGAAGCACTGCGTATACGCCACTAGACCGTAAATATTGCCGTCCGGAGCCGTATTCAGCGTCTTCAGATCCGAATTGGACTCCATGGCGGCTTTGATGTTCGGCGCATACTTATCAATCAGATCGTTCAACGGAACGATGACGCCCTGCTTTCCGAATTTCAGTAAGTCGGCTTGTGAAAACTGATCGATATAATGAGTCAGAATGTACGCATCCGGATAATCTCCGCTCGCGAGGGAAATCTGGCGTTTCTCTTTCGCGCCGTCCGAAGGAACCAGTTCGAAATTGAAATTAATACTGAACATTTCTTCAACATGCTTCGTGTACTTGTTGGTTGGCAGGTCTATGCCTTGCTCCTGTACAGCAAACACGCTGATGTCCACCGGTTTCGACGGGGTATCCGTTGCCGATCCGGACTCGCTGCCCTCCGGCAGCACATTTTCCGAACCGGACTTGCCATTATCGCTCGAGCAGGCAGAAAGTACCATGACCAGCATGAGAATGAGCGACATTAAACTCCAGCTAAACTTTTTCATTTTATTTTGCTCCCCTTTGCATATTAACAGTTATGATGTGGCGGCTTCCTTCAGGTTTCCAGCATAGAAGATTGAACGTTCTTCACAAAAGCTTACATAGCCCCCACCTCCTTATTCCGAATACTCGGAAAAGCCCGCAATCAGCCTTTGACAGAGCCGACCAGCATACCTTGAACGAAATAGCGCTGCACGAACGGATAGATGATCAGAACCGGCAGCGTAGCCACGACGATCAACGAATATTTGAGCAGCTCCGCCAGCTGAGCCCTTTGTATCTGTACGCTAAGATCCATGGCTCCCGCGCTGTTGTTCTGAATGATGATACTCCTCAGCACAAGCTGCAGCGGAAATAGCTTATCGGATTTCAAATAGATAAGCGCATCGAAATACGAATTCCATTGTCCAACGGCGTACATCAGAACAAGCACGGCCAAAATCGGCTTCGACAATGGAATCACAACGCTGCCTAGAAAACGCCAATCGCTGCACCCGTCAATCTCGCTCGCTTCGACCAGCTCGCTTGGAATCGTGGATTGGAAGAAGGAGCGCGCAATGATGACCTGCCATACCCAGATCGCGTTCGGAATGAGCAAGGCCAGGCGGGAATCGATCATTCCCATCTCCTTAACGACTAGATAAGTCGGAATGAGTCCCCCGCTGAACAGCATCGTAAACATGACCAGCATCAGGATGCCCTTGCGGCCAAAAAACGTTTTTCTTGAAAGAGGGTAAGCCAGCATAACAGTCAGCGTTACGCTGATGATCGTTCCCACCGACATGTATAACAAGGAATTTCCGTAACCGGTCATGATGAGCGGCGTTTTCAATATCGTTTGAAAGCCCAGAAACGAAATATCTACCGGCCAAAGCCAAACCTTTCCGGATACGACTGCTGCCGGACTGCTGATCGAGCTGCTGACAATGTAGATGAGCGGATACAAAACGGCAACGAGCACGAGGCTCAAAATAACGTAGATCACGAAAATTAAAACTCTGTCGCTGGCCGACTCCCGTATTTTGCTTTTGGGTACCGCCGATGAAATAGCCATATACAATTCCCCCTCACTTACCAGATGCTGTTATTCGATATGCGTTTCGCGAAGCTGTTCACCGCAACCAGAAGAATGAGATTGATTACGGAATTCAACAAGCCGACTGCCGTGGCAAAGCTGTAATTTGCATTCAACAGGCCCATGCTGTACACATAAGTGGCGATGACCTCTGACGATGGCAGATTCAGCGAGTTTTGCAGCAGATAAATTTTCTCGAAGCCGATCGACATGATGTTGCCCACGTTCAAAATCAGAATGATGGTTACCGTCGGAAGGATACCGGGCAAATCGACATGCCATATTTTCTGAAAGCGCGACGCTCCGTCTACCTTGGCTGCCTCGTACAGCGTCGGGTCTATGCCAGCGAGAGCCGCAAGGTAAATAACCGCTGCATATCCGGCCGTCTGCCAAATGTCCGACCATACATAAATCGAACGGAACATGTCCGGCTCGCCCAAGAAG
The DNA here is from genome assembly GCF_040676435.1 of Paenibacillus sp. LPE1-1-1.1. Classification (NCBI taxonomy): domain Bacteria; kingdom Bacillati; phylum Bacillota; class Bacilli; order Caryophanales; family Paenibacillaceae; genus Paenibacillus; species Paenibacillus sp. LPE1-1-1.1. The sequence goes on along the minus strand of NZ_JBEGHY010000047.1, from coordinate 54,894 downwards.
TTAACCGGCTCAAAACCGAAGTATTGGAGCGCGATATTAACAAAACCAAGCCGTGGCGCCAAAAACAACATAATCATGGACACCATAACGACAGTGGAAATGAAATACGGGGCGAACGTGACCAGCTGAATGAAACGCTTGAAACGCCCATTACGTATCTCATTCAGCATGAGCGCCAGCAGAATCGGAATCGGAAAGCCTGCCGCGAGCTGATAGAAGCTAAGCAGCAGCGTGTTTTTGATCAGCGTCCAGAAAATGGGATTCTCGAAAAACAGTCTAAAGTACTTAAGTCCGACCCAAGGACTGCCCCAGATGCCTTTTATGACGTTGTAATCCTTAAATGCCAGAACTGCATTAATCATCGGATAGTATTTAAAAATGATGAAAAACAGCAGCGGCGGGATGACGAGCAAATAAAGCTGCCAATGCGACCGCAAACTCTTGGCCGCCTGCCTCCCATATCCATTCTTGAGCGAAGAGATGCTCTTAATCGTTTGATCTTTTCTTGCTGTTTGTTGCTGCAGAACGATCCCTCCCTTTTTCTGTGGTAGCGCTTTCTTGCTGCCAATCATAATCCACTCCTTGAGCCGTTGTGTAGGTACAATTGGTCATTTTTACGTACAATTCCCCCTCTTCCGGGGGGACATTTTTACGCCGTACGTCCAGTATTCACGGGGTTCCACCGCGTCGATCCTCGCCACTTAGAAAAGGGCCCGCTTTCTTCTGGGTATTACGGCACCAGCTGCACAGGTAACGGATTGCGCGCAAATAAAAAAAGCCGTCCTGCAAGGTCGATAACCTTGTGAGACAGCTCATTCTTTCTAAAAAAGCTATAGTGTATTTACCGAATCAGGAGCGGTATCCGTTCCAAAAGCTTTGGTCCCGCGCGGCTGATCGCCCTTCTCATCAGGCTCCAGGGTTATGCCGATGCTGTCATAGGTTAATTGATCCGATTCTATTCCCATGGTGAGCAGCCCTACTCCTTTCTCGTTGACGCGGAACGTGCCTGCGCTCGTTCGAATGCCTTCCCGGAGAAGCCAAACCTGGTAAGCTTCCTCGTTTTTCGTCTCCTCGGCCCCGAACACATAGACGACAAACTGCTTGCTCTTTCCATTGTCGACAATGCATGCGACGCCATACGCATGCTCCTTCTCCGTGGATTCCGCCTTTAGCATCGTGATCTGTACAATCTCGGATGCCGGAGCAGATAAAGCATGTTCAATGGTCGCTAACCGCGTATCCTGATTTTTAATAAAAGGATTATCCCATAACGAGCCGCCGACAAAAATAAGCGCCGCCGCTGCCGCGGCAACAGCCGGCTTCCACAGCTTTCTTGCCCTCCATGCTTTATCACGTCTAGGCGCTTCCTTAGCAGCAGCCATAATTTGTTCCTTCAAATCCTTTGGAGGTTCGATCCGTTCCATATCCAAGGGAAGCTCCTCCCATACGATTCGCAATTCAGCCAGCTCTTGCCTGCAAGAATCACAATAAGTCAAATGACGTTCGAATGCCTCCTTCTCCTCTTTGGAGCAAGCACCCGAAAGATAATCGAGTATGAAATCGCAATCGCGGCTGTATGCTTCGTCACTCATTTAAAGTTCCCCCTTCGCCGCAAGATGCCTTCGCAATATTTTCAAAGTCTGATGGAGCCTGTTCTTGACCGTTCCGATTGGCTGATCGTACAGCTGCGCCAGCTCTCTTAAGCTAAAGCCCTGCCAATAAAAATGCTCGATCAGCGTTTTCTGCGATTTAGATAAATGCTTGCATGCCTGCTGAATTTGTTCCCTTAAGGAATGCCGGACAACATGCTCCTCGGGAGACAGGCCCAGCGGATCAGGCAATTCATTAAACCGTTCCTCCGTTAGTTGTACAAGACCGGAAGCGTCTCTTCTTTGTTTTCGGAGATGATCCATCGTTATATTGCGGGTAATGGTAAGCAGCCAGCTTGTAAAACGCCCCTTAGCCGGGTCATACTCCGATTCCGTAGTCCACAAACGCATAAATACCGCTTGCGAAATATCTCTTGCGGTCGGCTCGTCCCGGACCGCCTTGATGGCGAAGGAATACACCAAAGCGCCATACCGGTCATATAGAACGGACAGCGCTTTATTTTTACCGTTTCGAATTTGCTGCATGAGTTCTTGATCGGTAAGATTAACCATCCATTTGCGCCTCCAGAACAGGCTCGTTTTTTTTATGTTATCAGAAACGGGAGCAGCCATAAACAGCTGCTCCCGATCTATTAATAAAAGCTAACTTATTTTTCCTTCACTACGATAGACCCTCTCATCCCCGGATGAGGAATGCAGTAATAGCCGAACTCGCCTGCGTCCGAGAAGGTAATCTTCATGCTCTCATCCTGGGCAAGCAGCTCCGTATCGAATTGCCCGTTATCAGCCGTTGCGGAATGCTTTACCTCGTCCTTATTGATAAAGGTAACGATATCGCCCTGCGATATTTCAAGCTTTTCCGGCGAGAAGGCAAAGTTCGTAATCTCAACGACATGCACGGTTACCGCGTCTGGCTGATCTTCGTCTTTTGCGGGTTTCTCCGTTTTGACCGGTGCCTTAGTCGTTGGCTTAGGCGTAGGTGTTGGCTGAGCCGCGGTTGCCGTCGGCTTCGCTTCAGACGCTTTCTCCGTTGCAGCCGGCTTCTGCGTCGCTTCAGGCTTCTCCGTCTCCTGCGGCTTTTCCGTTTCAACCGGCTCCTGCGAAGGGGAGACAGCATCCGTTGGACTAGGGGATGGAGTCGCGCTTTCCGCCCCATGGCCATCATCATGCGCATTCTCATCCGTTGCTTCAGAGCTTGCGGGAGCAGCAGTCTCATTCGTTGTATTGCCGGCAGCGGCCTCGTTTGACCCTTGAGCGCCGCAGCCCGATAAGAAGAGGAGAAGCAGGATCAGCGACAAGCAGCCATATGTTATTTTTCTCATGTCTTCACGCTCACTTTACGATGATTTGACCCGTCATGAAAGACTTGTGCGGCTCGCAGAAATAATTATAAGTGCCTGGTTTATCAAACGTTACCGTATAGGTTTCGCCTTTCGCGAGCAACGGAGTGGCGAAGGAGCCATCCAAAGCAACCGCATTATGCTTCATCTCGTCGTAGTTCGTGAAGATCACCTTGGAGCCTGCTTCCACGGTAAGGGCTCCCTTGCCAAAGGAGTACTCTTTAATGTCGATGTTGTACGTCTTAACCGTCGGAGCCGCTGGCGCTGCCGATGCAGTCGTGCCGGTAAATTTGGCCGGATCTACAACATACCAGACATCATTGACCCCCTGCCCATTCAACTCTCCATGTGCCTTGTCTTTAATGAAATAATAGAGCGGGAACCCTTTGAATGAAGCTTGCTTGCTTCCATCCGCTCGGGTAATCGTTCCGATATCGCTTGGTTTGATCGTAGACGGGACACTAACGCTAGTTGATGAATATGCAGGCCAATTGACGAGGCAGTCGCCTTCGCATACGCTTTTTCCGGAAGTGTCCTTGTCAAAATAATAAAGTGCCCTGCCGTAATCGTCTGTCAAATAGTTGCCCACTTCCTTCGAGGTGCCGAGCATAACCGCGTAATCCGACTTCGCCGCGAACCATACTCCCCCTACGCCCTCGCCGGTTACATCGCCGGGCTTGCTATCCTTCACGAAATAATAGAGCGGCCAATTTTTATAAGTGAGCTGCTTCGCGCCGTCCGTGCGGGTTATAACGGCGAAGTCGGCTTTATTCAGCCAAGCCGGTATTTGAAAATTGGCATCGTAATAGATCGGCCAGTTCTTCAAGCAATCTCCTTGACAGGAATTGACGTCCTCCGCGTCCTTCGTGAAGAAATAGAGCGCACGCCCGTTTTTATCCGTAAAATACGTGCCGAGCTTGTCGTTTTGCCCTAGGCCAATTCGCTCGCCTTGCGGCAGTGCAGCCCCGGGAGCAATGACTCCGCCCGTTTGCAGCGTATCAAAGAACCGCTTGCCATTTTTCGTATCGGCGGACAGCGCCTCGACAAGGGATGTCGCCAGATGCGAATTCAGCAGCGACGTCTTGCCGGCAATCTCTTTCAAGTCATGCGAAGCTGCAAATGTTTCCGATTGTTGGTATGTAAAGTCAGCTCCGGATTGATAACCGAGGTTCTCCAAGATCACTTTGTAAAATTGCTGAGAGCTGATCGCCGCGCTTGGTTCAAAACGATTGTTGCCCGCTCCCTGCCACCCTAGCTCCGGTTTGCTCTTCAAGTAAGCCAGAACGGCTTGATTGGCTGTACTGACCTGTACAGCGTCGGAAAAATTAGATTTGCCCGTAAAGGCCAGTGCTTCCTTCAGTTTTCCATTAAGCCGGAGCGAGATAATAGCAGCTTGCAAGCGCGTTGACGCTTTGCTCAAATAGGCCGCATCCACGCCCTTGCCGTCTCCGATAAGCAGCCCAAGCTCAAATGCCGTATCGGCATCGGACTTGATCCCCGGCGACGGTTCCGCAGATGCCGTGCCAAGCGGAGCGGCAATGATTGTCGTGCACGTTGCCGTAATCAAAAACAGTTTCTTTACTCGTGTAAACATTAATCATTCCTCCTTTGTCGACTTTATCTGTAGAGATAACGACGCGGAGGAAGGATAGGTTTGATTTAAAACAAATATTTTTTTGCAGCCGATCTAAAAACAAGATTGGAGATGCCGAAACACAGCCTGGAGACCGGACGCAAAAAAAGGGCGGTACAGGAATAGCTCCTGTACCGCCCTAGCCGACTCGATATGTTAAACGCAAGATCGGCAAGCTCATTCCTTACCGTCAACGAGCGACCTCATCTCTTGAACGACCGTTTCCATTCTTGCATCGGCGCCGTCATAGATCATTAATAGGTTGGCGACCTGATATTTTTCGTGTGCGACTACGCCTGCCTCTGCCGTTTTTTCCTCAAAATCCTTTACGGCTTTCTTTACGCCGTTGCTGGAATTAAAGATATAAATACTAACCAGCTCGTCGTCATTAATCATGTACACCTGAGGCTCGACCTTATTTAAAGTCTTAATAAAAACATGATCCGGATGTACGCCTATCGCCTCGGATAAAGGAATCTCATGCTTTTCAAACAAGCTTTGAATTTGCTCTAACGTAAGAAGCTTCTCTCTGTTCAAGCAGCCTGTCATTAGGAAGCAAACCGCGACGAGTATGACCATCCCTTTTCTCAAAGCAATCCCTCCTTTATCTGTTATGACGATCGAAAACGCGAATAGGTTTCAACACCGATGCGCATCCGCAGCAATCCTAGGCGCCCCTTAGCTTCTCACGCCAAAAGCGCAAGAAGCGCTGCCGCTCCCTCATGCTTCGGAACCCGCTCCAAAGCAAGCTCCGCATAGCTCGCTGCAGCCGTCTCGTGCCCGGATTCGTAGCAGCAAATCGCCATGCAATAGAACACTTCGGCATTTCCCTCGTGATCGGCCAGCGACCGTTCAAAGAAGACTCGCGCATCCTCGTACAAATCCAGCTGATAGAGCAGCATCGCGCAATCCAGCGCTAAATCCTGCTGCTCATTTAACGGATAATAGCCGGCCCACATCGCGTGTATGCCTTGGCGCAGATCCTCCGATTCTTCCTCACCGCTATCCGGGAGCAGAAGCCCGATCCGCTTGGCGCTTTGAACAAACAGCTGCGAATCATAACGCGCCAGCCGCCAAAAGGCTAAGATTTGGGACAGCGCAAGCGTCTCCACATGCTCATCGAACCAAAGCTTCAAACTAAAAAAATCATCCGGCCCAAAACGGTCGACAAAACGGCGGTAAGCTAAGCGCGTTTGGAAGAAGCTTACCGGACTTGGCAGCATAAGAATGCAGCCTACATTCAGGTTTTTATAATGATGCTCCGTAAAGGATGCTAGAGCACCCTTTTGCTCAAAGGTATGCTGAATGGCATGGTAGTTCGCCGTTAAGGAAAAGCTTCCGTGATGAATGAGCTTTGGCGGCTCTGCAAATTCCCAATTTTCCAAGCGGTGGTCGCCTTTATCCGCGGTGAGCAGGGCAAAGCCCGCTTGCGATAGTTGTCCCAATCGTTGCAAACACGCAAGCCCGATCTCCGGAAAAAGAATATGCGAATCCTCGAGCTTCTGCTTGTAAATCTCAATAACCTCGCGGAAGGGATACGATTCCCGCTCATACTCGGCCGCACGAAGATAATGGTATTCGGGCACGAGCTTCCCCAGCCTGTCGGATGCGGTCAGCCCGTAATCCGAATCCTCTTCCTCTACCTGCATGGATACTCTGCATTCAAAGATTTTGCTTTCATCGACATAGAGCAGCTCCTGCGGGATGCTGTCAAAAAAGTAATTGGCAACGATGAGCAGCGGCTGCTCCAAATCGCCCGGCCGTATCGTAATGCCGGACTGCGTCAAATGCAGCTCGGCATCCTTAACCGCATCAAACTGCGCAAAATCAAGCACGCCTTGTTGAACATACGGCATGAGGCTGCGGTGCTGCTGCCAATAGGCAATATTTTTGACTGGCAAATCACTCATCACATAACGAAACGGCGGGAGCCCTATCCCTGCAAAATCAATCAGCAGGGCGAGCTCCTTCAGCACATGAAACGCTAACTGCCCCGATCCCGCTCCAAGCTCCACGATCGTAACCGGCTCCGACGCATGGCCTTGCGCCGCACGGTCCTGAAGAAACCCGAATATAATTTCGGCATAGGCCATCGCAATGATCGGATTGCTCGTAATGTATTGCGGCACCTCGTCCCGCTGCCAAGCCTGGATGCCCTGCTCTTCAAAATAAGCCCGCTGCAGCTCCCAAATCGGCGCTTCGCTAAAACGGTAAACCTGCTGGTCGCGATTAGTCATTCTCTATAACCTACTTTGCTCATTTTTTTCTCTATCGTCAGGCCTTTATCGTTTCCCTACAAAAAAAGCCAGTCTAATCCTTGGCGGTTAGACTGGTTTATTTGATAAGACGGTTTAGAATACCTTCGTCGTCCAAGATTCGCAGTTCCATGTATCCGTCACGACATCGCGGTAAAATTCCGGTTCATGGGAAATGAGCAGGATGCTGCCTTTATAAGCTTTAAGGGCGCGCTTCAGCTCGTCCTTCGCATCCACGTCCAAATGGTTCGTCGGCTCATCGAGCACAAGCAGATTCGTCTCGCTGTTGATCAGCTTGCATAGGCGGACTTTCGCCTTCTCGCCTCCGCTGAGCACCGCGATCTTGCTTTCAATATGCTTGGTCGTGAGACCGCATTTTGCCAGGGCCGCGCGCACTTCAAACTGCGAGTAAGACGGGAATTCCTTCCACACGTCTTCAATACAGGTATTGTAGTTGGTTTCCTTCATTTCCTGCTGGAAATAGCCGACCTGCTGATGTTCACCACGCTGTACCGTACCTGAAATCGCCGGAATTTCGCCCAAAATGCTGCGCAGCAGCGTCGTTTTACCGATACCGTTCGCGCCGACGAGCGCGATCTTCTGTCCGCGTTCCATACGAAGATCAAGCGGGCGCGACAGCGGGCTGTCGTAGCCGATAACCAAATCCTTTGTCTCGAAAATCAGCTTGCCGGACGTTCTTCCGTCCTTGAAGTTGAACTGCGGCTTCGGCTTCTCCTTCGCAATCTCGATAACTTCCATCTTGTCGAGTTTCTTCTGGCGGGACATCGCCATGTTCCGCGTTGCCACGCTGGCTTTGTTGCGCGCAACGAAGTCCTTCAAATCGGCGATTTCCTGCTGCTGCCGTTTAAATGCGGATTCCAGCTGCTGTTTTTTCATTTCATGCACCTGCTGGAAATACTCGTAATCGCCGACATAGCGGTTCAGCTCTTGATTTTCCATATGGTAGATCAAGTTGATGACGCTGTTCAGGAACGGAATATCATGCGAGATGAGAATAAAGGCATTCTCGTATTCCTGCAGGTAACGCTTCAGCCATTCAATATGCTGTTCATCCAAATAGTTCGTAGGCTCGTCCAGAAGCAGGATGTCCGGTTTCTCGAGCAGCAGCTTCGCAAGCAGCACTTTCGTGCGCTGCCCGCCGCTCAAATCGTTAACATCCTTGTCCAGCCCGATATCGGTAAGCCCTAGACCGCGAGCCGTTTCTTCAATTTTCGCATCGATCAAATAAAAATCCTGATTCGTCAGCGTGTCTTGGATGGTTCCCACGTCCTCAAGCAGCTTCTCCAGCTCCTCCGGCGTGACATCGCCCATCCGGCCGTACATATCGTTCATCTCCTGCTCCATGTCGAACAGGTATTGGAAGGCTCCCTTCAGCACGTCGCGGATCGTCGAGCCCTTGCTCAGCACCGCGTGCTGATCCAGGTAACCGACGCGCATGCGCTTGGACCATTCCACCTTGCCGTCATCCGGCTGGAGCTTTCCTGTAATAATGTTCATGAAAGTGGACTTGCCCTCGCCATTGGCGCCGATAAGCCCAATGTGCTCGCCTTTTAGCAGGCGAAACGATACATCATTGAAGATCGCGCGGTCTCCAAAGCCGTGGCTTAGTCTTTCTACGTTTAATATGCTCATGAATGACACCTTTTCTTTTGTAATAGTCTCGTTATATTATAAACGTTATAGGGCCTACAACTCAATGTAGGATTCCTTTTCGAGTGCAATCTTTATATTGGATATTATGCTGCTTTTGCAAGCCTCAAAATAATGCGCCAGCCCAAGGCTATCTAATCGGAAGGCCCGCTTCTTTGCCATTATTCGACGAACATGTTGTGTTACAAGCAGCGATATTCAGCCATTCAAATCAATATGAAGGCGTTTCGTATGAAATTTCAATCGGTCATCGAGCTTGGAGGCAAAACGGCGACAGGCTTCTCCGTTCCGGAAGAAGTGGTTACGGCTCTCGGTACAAGCAAGAAACCCGCCGTCAAAATCACGATCAACGCTTACACCTACCGGAGTACCGTCGCGTCAATGGGCGGGCGGTTCATGATTCCGCTGAGCGCTGAGAACCGAAAGGGAGCAGGCGTTGCGGCCGGCGATGAAGTAGCGGTGGATATCGAGCTTGATAACGAGCCTCGCGAAATTATCGTACCGGATGATTTGTCTGACGCGCTTAACGGTGAAGCAGCAGCAAGAGCTTTTTTCGAAGGATTATCTTATAGTAACAAGCGGCGGCTGGTTCTCGCAATCGAGGACGCCAAGACGGCTGAAACCCGGCAGCGGCGGATAGACAAAACCGTAGCACTGCTGAAAGAGGGACGAACTTCATAGTCAAGCCGCAAATAAAACGAGAGCTCTTCGATAGAGCTCTCGTCAATGCTTCCTATTCTTAATTAGCCCAAATGCTTCGGATTTGGTACTATTCCTTATTTGTTTTATCCTTTAGGATTTGCGAGCCGATCGCGCCTATGATTAAAATGATAAACGAAATGACATTGTAATCCTTAAAAAAGGTCGTAAACGGAACCTCAAAGTATCTAAGTATCACCGTAATAATTCGTCCGACTAACAGCAGCAGGCCGATGACGACCATCCAATTGAATATTTTCTCTAACGTTCTCATCTGATTCTCCTTTTCCTGTACATTCTCTTCTTACAGCGCTGCTTTTAGCACGATTTTGGCCAGTTCCTGGCTGTAGGTTTCTAAATCTACCGATTGTGTATGAGCCGGGCTAACCGACATGTATTCCCCGATCGCTCCTTGAATCATTTTCGCCATAACGTTAATATTAAACGCGCTAAATTGTCCGGATGCCTGGCCTTCACTCAAAATAGAATGAAGCTCGTTCAACAGCACATCGTCGTCTTCGCCATCGTTCCATTTGTAATAAGGGACATTTTCAGGCGTTCTCGCATTAAAAATGATTTCCAGCAGTGCGGCATTATGGCTGGGGTGAGTGCCTCGGTAAGCCAGACTGGCTTCAATAAAGACGCTCAGTTTCTCCCTCGGCGTGTTCATGAGACGGACCTTTGCCATAATAGACGAAGTGGAATCTTCAATTAATTTCATGAGAAGCTGGTTCATCAAATCGCTTTTGTCCGAAAAATGATACGAAATCAACGCGGTGCTGATCCCTGCCCTTTTCGCGATTTCCGACAAGCTTGCTTTCACGTATCCGATTTCATCAAGCGTTTGAATGGCAGCCGCAATGATTTGCTCCCGTCTTGCTTCCGCTATGAATGACTGCTTGCCTTCTGCTGCCGGCTTGATTTCCTTCATAAAATAACTCCTTCCCGCATGGAAGTTGATCGAATAATCATTTTCTTGATTGGTTGATCAATTTTATCACAACGATAGATGCATCCGCAATACGGAAGTTTTAAAACTGGATTTCATAACGGAAAGCCTGCTGACCGTAAAATAATCTGAAGCTCTATCCTAGTCAAGGTAGACAACCAGCTCATACCATCCAGCTATGATGAGAAATCATTGACACTGACCGCAGCGATATCGGGATTAGAAAATGGCTATCATAACTTTTTTATTCACGCAGCCGATGATGAGGGGATTTATAGAGATTATAATGGCTCATTTTATGTACAAGCCGTATGGCCCGTAGTTAGCACGTTGAGTGCGGAGAATGTCGGCCAGACATCGCTGTCCCTCTCATGGACACCCGCCAAGGGGAGCAGAGGTTACCGGATCTCGCTGGCCTCAGATTTGGACGACATACGGACAAATACAGAATTTCGCGCGACTTTGAAAACAATCGCAGCAGCTGGAGGACATTCCGATATAACAATGGATGACCTCGTAACATTTTTATCTGGAGACGCCGGCAGCCGCAAAGGTCTCGAAGGTACAATCGCCGGTATCCTTGCACAAAAGTCAAAACTTGAGCTAGCCCAACTGCTCATGAATAAACAAAAGCAGACAGCGGTTCTGCATGTAACGTTAGTGCTGCTGCTCGGTGACCCCGACGCGTACAAGCTCAGCAGCATACTTAGTCAGCTTGACGTTACACCGGGCGGCCTGCTTGCCATGGCGCAGAACTTCCGTCAGAAATTACAGCATGACGAACCGGTTGCCCGTGCAATCACCGTTGCTTATATCCGCTCTATAACGGTTGAAACGGTAAAAATAACGGCCGATGGCAAAAAACACAACTATTCGCTTAAGGCGCACGGCATCGAGCTTCCTTCCGCCATTTTGAAATGGTCGAAAGTATCCGGTGACGGGGCGGTGACTGTCCGTGCGAACGGGGCGGTATCCATTCCGAACCAGACAGCTAAAGGTACAGCGGTTATTCAAGCCACGCTGGTCAATCCATACGGCGGCAAGGCAAAGGTTATCTTTCAGAAGGAAGTGACACTAGTTAACGGTGGCAGTGTACTTTAAGCGCCCGCCTGCTTAATGGCTGTCATTGGTGAAGATTTGCTTATAAAACGCTGAAGGCGGCACCCTCCATTTGGGTGCCGCCTCAACAGTGATCATTCGCTCTTATTAATGCCCGATCCTTTTCATTTAATCGAGGACATTCATAACAATAGCCAAATTCCGTATTCAAGCGATAGGCAAGGCAACAGGCTGTTTTCAATCGTACTTTTTGCTCAGGGATAGTCGGATGTCCAATGTATCGAAGTTTAATATCAAACGGATTTTTACGGAGTCCGAACGCGCTGGCATCGATTCCCCATTTCAACATTAGAAATGGATCAACGATCATCTTCCTGCTCTTCTCATCCGAAGCATCGCCCAACTCTTCTTCCATTTGACTATACAACGCATTAACAATTTGTCCCCATAAAGGAATGGCACTCATTTGGACTAGTCGGGATAATGTTGCGATCAATGGCGTTATGTGTTCCCTGTAAAATGAATCGAGCGCCTTCTTGCGCCAAGCGTCGCCGCACGTTATCGGAATTTTCCTGAAACGCTGTTCATTGATTTTAAATGAAAAAAGGGGATAGTGGTCACCTGCATATAATTGAACGGATACATTAGATAATGATAAATCCAGAAGCCATTCATCGCCGCGAAACAGCATGTGCTGCATCGCCCTGCATATCCCTGCATACCAACTCATAAAAAACGCTGCCGCCGCGGATCGTTCTTCTGTTTTAATGAGCGGTCCGTACGTGTCGATCAATCGCATCTATTTTCTTCTATTAATAGATCCGATGCAGGCAACGTAAGCACGGTGTACTCCGGCTCATACAAAGTCAGGAAAAACTTCTCTTCCAGCTGTCGAAGGTCAACCGTGCCCACTGCATACCCTCCCCTTATTCTTGTTTATTCTCAAAAGCATGAACGACTTCATCAATCGCATGGCTATCTGCCAAAGGAGACATGCCCAGGCTAAACCATTCCTTGCCTCCCATAATGTAGACCTGATTTTCCTTTACCGCCGTCATGTTCTTCCACAATGTGCTATCCAGCATTTGCTTATACCTGCTCTGGACTTCTTCGCTAGTCTCATCATCTAGCTGCAGGATGATATGGTCAGGATTATATTCCGGTATTTTTTCCAAGGAAATAGAAAGGCTTGGCTCGTTCTGAGGAAACTCTTTAACTGGTTTTAAGCCTAACTCCTTATGGATGAAAATGCCCCGGTCGATATTTTCACCGTAAATAACGATTTCTTTTGCCATAATCATCATATACATGACTGTCTCGTCTCCAACAAGGGTGTCGAGCTTCTTCTTGGCTTCTTCTTTTTCCGCTTCTAAATCCTGAATGACCGTTTCTGCCTGGTCTTTCTTACCGAGAACCTCGCCAATATCCCGCAATTCATCGCGCCAATTATCACGCTGCGGCAATAGCACGGTTGGCGCGATTTTGGACAGCTGATCGTAATCCTTATCGGACCACCATGTCGGGGCAATAATTAAATCCGGCTCTGAGGTTAGAATGGCTTCAAAATTAGGCGTTTGCGCAATCCCCATCTTCAACGTATCTTTAAACGGTTCTTTAAGATAGGATGGGAAATCCTGATGATAGTTTTGTACCGCAATAGGCGTAACGCCAAGTGCATATAAAAACTCCGGGTAGACGACAGAAAGCCCAATAACCCTTCGGGGGTCGGTTGGAATGCTGATGTCTCCTTTCAAGCTTGTTATCACACGCATTTTATCGGATACTCCTGCATTCGTCTTACCAGAATTCCCAGCAGCAGTACTGTTCTTATTCGACCCGGTATTATCGGCTGCACAAGCAGTACTTAACATGACTAACAATACGATAATTAATCCCGCAAACAATCTTCCATTACGCTTCATTCTCTGGTGATCCTCCTGAAAATCTAATTTATAAATGATAATCGCTTATTAAAATTGATTATCATTATCACATATGAGGAGTATAGATGAATTTTCAATTTTGGAATATCGACGATAACGACATTTTTTTATGTACGATTACGCCAAAGCTTCAGCGCTTCATCCAGCATAAGATCATGGGTGAATGCCGTATATTCTACCCATGGATACGACGGGAGGAAATCCACACGGCTGTTCTTGACGGCTTTCAGACCGCGCCATAGCTCAGAGCTCATGAGAGTACTCCAAGTTGATTGCGATAGAGCGTCCTCGTCCACGATAAGCAAAAACCGGTCCGCATCAAAATCCGCCAACTGATCTGGTGTTACCTGCTGATCCGGCTTCATTCGCTCGACGCCACGCGCGGGTACAACATGCAGATCGTCATAGAACACCGTACCTAAGCTTCTGTTGCCCAAAACGTGAAAGCGGTCTCCTGTGATTCTCAGAATGAGGAGACTATCATCCTTGAAAACATGTTTAATCTGTTCTCTGACAAAAAGGGCTTTTCGATCATAATTTTCAAGCCAAACTTCCGATGCTGCTGACTTGTCTAGAAACTGCGCAATCAAACGCAAATGCGTACGCCAGTCGTTCTCCAACCAAGGTACAAAATACGCGGGCGCGATTTCCTTGAGCATGGCCTGTTCCCCGGCAGGTACAAGGATATCTATACCAATAATGAAATCAGGCTTAGCAAGCCGAATTTCTTCTCTCTTTATCGATTGATTTGAACTTAGCGGGAGCACGGAATCCATTTGATACTTTCGCTTGTAATAATCAGTCCAGGGGTGATCGGCTGGTGCGGCACAAGGATTTATATGAAGCGTAATCAGTTGTCCAATGTTGGAAAAATGGTAAGCGACTATTTTTTGCCTGCTGATCTTCATAAATGCCGCTGGAGGCATACCTGATACCTGTTTGAATTTGCGTCGAAAATAAATATCGTCATGGTAACCTACATGCCGTGCAATATCCCGGAGACGATTTTGCCCGCCCGTCCTCATCAGCTGCTGCGCCTCTTTAATCCGGAAGACGGCCAAATAGTCGATCGCGCTGCAGCCATATCTTTTTTTAAATAATCGCATAAAATGACGGGTACTAATCCCAGCCACCTTCGCCAAATGATCGATCGTCAGATCTTTCTGATAATGCTGTTCGATATAGCCTTTCACGTATTCAAGCGCCGTTTCCGAATCGTTTCCACGTACAAGAAGAGCATCCTGCAGGATGGTATGCAGCACTTCTTGAAAGAGGATTTGACCGCGGAAACGTTTTAATCGATCCTCGTCCTGCAAACATTGGCAAATGGTTATGCACGAGGCGTTAACGGAAATCATCGACGAGACGATAACTTCCCCTTTTATCGGGAACGAGCTGTTCCGCTTGATAACCTTCATCGAATCGTTAGACGATCCGTCATCCTCAATAATATCGAATCGCATATAATAAAACCCGCGTTCATCAAACGAGTGCGCAGCTGCCTCGATGAGCTGACCAGGCGTACAAACATAAACGCTGCCTTTTCGCATCTCGGTGAATTGCCCGTCAATCGTAAGCCAACCTCGACCGCTTGACGCTACAAAAATCATGTGTGTCTGGACAAACTGAAGCTTTAATTTCCATTCACTCGAATGGCTCTTGATCTGTTCAATTTCCCGAAGCTTGAATAACATGCCTTCGAGTGTGGCATATTCGTTATGTTTAATGTTCTTTTCGATATCAACCAAGCAAGCACACCTCCCAAGACATATTTTAATATGAAACTAGTAATCATGATACGCAAAAAAGAGCCTGCCTCCATTCGGAACATGCTCTTTCTTTCATTAAGTAACAGGCCTCATCGCCTAAGTAGATCATTAAGCCCAATTCACTTTTTTGAAAATTTCAATCGCCTTTTGCCGGTAATCTTCTAAGTCTGCGAAATCAAGCTGCTGCGATTTGAAAGCTCCCCAGGATTTGATTGGCTCTGCAGTTTCAGCCTCTTCATTTACCGGGAATTCATAACTCCCCTGCACCAACTGCGTTTGGCCTTCCTTACTCGTCATATATTCTACCAGCTTTAATGCATTTTCTCTGTTTTTCGAATAACGGACGAGCCCGATTCCGCTGATGTTGAGATGTGTCCCCGTCGTCTCCTGATTGGGGAAGAACACGCCCAAGTCTTCCGCTACCTGTACTTCTTCCGAATCTTTAGAAGCGGCAAGCTGCCCCACATAATACGTATTCATGATCGCCACATCACCGATACCCTCGGCAATGGCCTTGGCCTGATCGCGATCTCCGCCTTCCGGAACACGCGCGAAATTGTTCACGATCCCTCTGGCCCACTGTTCCGCCTGCTCTTCTCCGTTTAACGAAATAAACGAAGCGAGCAATGACTGGTTATATAGATTGGAGTAAGACCGAACCAACACTTTGCCTTTCCACTTCTCGTCGGTCAAGCCTTCATAAGTCGATAATTCCTCCGGATTCACCCGATCCTTCGCATACACGATTACCCGTGCACGCGTAGCAATGCCAATCCAATAATCATCCGGATCACGCCATTTGGCCGGAACCTGGCGGTCAATGACGTCAGAGCTCAGCGGCTGCAGCACGTTCTCTCGCTTGGCATAGTTTAATACGCCTCCGTCCACGGTAAAGAACAGATCAGCCTCGGTGTCCTCTCCCTCCCGCTTTAGCCGGGCGACCAATTCCTCCGCCGTGCCTTTGATCTCATTGACCTTTATCCCCGTTCGCTTCGTAAAGGCTTCGAATAGGATGGAATCGGCTTCATAATGCCTTGCTGTATACACCGTTACATCGCCGTTCTTCATGTCCGTATCTCTCGTCTCATGTATAGCTGTAACCGTAGGCTCGGTATGATTTGGAGGTTCCAGGCCGCTTCCTCCAAGCCCGCATGCCGTACAGACTATAGAAAGAAATAAAATGATCGACAACGTTTTCAAGCTTCTTCCTCCTCCATCATTTACCGTACCCGGTTTCTATTCATGAAATAAACATGGCAAGCTGATGGTTACCGTTGTGCCGGTCATCTCCTCGGAACGGATCGCAAGCGTGCCTTGATAACGATCAATCAATCTCTTGGCAATGGCAAGACCTAAACCATTCCCGCCCTGATCACGGCTTCTTGCTTTATCTACCCGGTAGAACCTGTCCGTAACGTACGGTAAATCCTTCGCTGGAATGCCCATGCCGTAATCGATGATTTCAATATCAATCTGTTTCTCTCTTACGTTGGCTTTGACGGATATCACTTTATGCTGTAGAGAGTATTTAATGGCATTATCTAAAATAATGAGCAGGATTTGCTCCAAATGTTCGTTGGAAATTATCAAACTCATGTCTTCGATTTGCTTTAAATCGGTTTCCAGAGCGAAATCGGGATGTATCAGAGCAAAACGATTTATTATTCTTTGTATTACCTTCGAAGGGTTCTTCAACAAGGATTCGAGGACATGCGTATTTTGCTCTGCCCGAGATAAGGCTAGCAATTCCAAGACAAGCCCCTTTAACCGTGCAAACTCGTGAAGAGAAGCATCAAGCGAATCGCTTAGAATAACAGGGTCTTCCTTCCCCCATCTACGAAGCAGAGACATATGGCCTTCGATGATGGCTACCGGCGTTCGAAGCTCGTGGGAAGCATCCTCGACAAACCTGCTTTGCTGACGGAACGATTCTTCCACCTGATCCATCATATCGTTAAACATGATCATCAAAGTTGATATTTCATCGCCGTTTAATGCAGGCCGCATTCTTTCCTGCATCCCTTTGCTGCTAATGTCTCTAATCGTCTGAGCCATTGCCTGCAGCGGCTTGAGCACATTTCGCGTAAGCAGCCAGCCGACCAAAATACTTAAAACGACTGCCCCCAAAGTGAAATAAAACATCACCTGTGAAATCGTTTTTCTCATTTCCTCGAATTGGGCCAGGCTTTTGACAATTTCGACTGAGCCGGTAAACTCGAAAATGGTGATCGGACTTTCCATGATTAAATGGGAATAGCCGCCCTGTTTGTAAATACCGATTACTTGGTGTGAGATCGATTGGTGCACCAACAGATTGTCCGGCACATTATCGTTTATCGTTATAAGTGGAATATTATCGGTTCCAATGATACGGATCCGTTGATCGTCTCGGTTGATTTTGTCCAAATACTGTCTTATTTTCGTTAAATTCTCTGGCTTAAATTCCGCTTCCTGTTCCAGAAAATAGTTCAAAATTTCATTCATGCTGTGCTGAACGTTCTTTTTCTCGCGGTGAATGATCCATTTTTCCATTATCACGTACTGCAGCGTGTTATATCCGGCGAAAAGCACCATGATTAACACGGTTGACCATAAAGTCAGCTTGAACTTAATCGGCATTCGAAAGTAGAAGCCCGTCCATTTTTCCAAGCTCATTTTTTCATCACGTAACCAATGCCTCTCAAGGTTTGTATGTAGCTGGTTTCACCGGGATAATCAATCTTGCGGCGCAAATACCTGACGTACACGTCCACGACATTCGTATCCACCGCTACCTCAAACCCCCATACTTTATCAAGCAATGTCTCGCGGTCAAGCACCCGGTTTGTATTGCTTAAAAACACCGTGAGCAAATCATATTCGCGTTTGGTCAGATCAATTGGCGCGCCCGCTCGGGTAACCATTCTCCTATTCGGGTCTACAATCAAATCCAGATAGGCAAGGACGGGAAACCCATCCTTCTCCTGCTCCTTGTACGATTCCTGCTGCCTTCTGAACACGACCCTCATCCTCGCCAGCAGCTCTTCAATGGCAAATGGTTTTGGCAAATAATCGTCGGCGCCGCAGTCCAATCCGAATACACGCTCAGCTATGCTGTCTCTTGCACTTAACATAATAATCGGCGTGTGCTTAAGAGAGCGAACCCGCCTGCATATCTCGAGTCCATCGATCCCAGGCAGCATAATATCGAGGAGAATAATATCCCAATCATCAGACAGCGCAAAATTCAGCCCCGTATTGCCTTCAGAAGCAACGGTTACTGAGAAGGACTCATGCTGAAGCTCAAGCTCGATAAATCGTGACATATTTTTCTCGTCTTCAATCAGCAATACTTTTTTCATTACGCCTTTTCCTCCCGCAAGGCTAAAGCCATGTCCTGATGGTAGCCGCGACATGATTATAGGGCTTATTTCCATTGAATGAAAATGATTATCATTATTATCTATGAATCTATTCTATTCGAAAAACGTATGTCAATCAATCATTCTTTTTCATAAACTGTTCGTTTCTCGACCGCAGAGCGTGCATTAATCCTACATTTAAGCCTTTCTCATCCGCCTGATGCAGAATGGCGTTCAAATCCTTAGGGAGACACTTTCCTGAGAAGCCGCGATTATCCTCATATACAAAGGTATGGCTTCGGCCTATTCTCGGATCTTCCAGCCATACTTCCCTCAGTCTGGAGTAATCGACATCAAAGGCTTGCGCAATATCGTAAAACTCGTTGCAAAAAGCGACCTTCAAGGCCAAATAACAGTTTTCCATATATTTGGCCAGCTCCGCGGTGCGCGCCTCCGTCAGCACGAATTTAACCTCTGCGTTACATACGCTTTGATAGGCTTTTACAGCCAAATTCACATCCCCTGCTGAACCTCCCAGCGTCAACCAGCTTCTCGCATTGAGGTCAGCAAACGGATGCGCTGCCGTTTCTCCGTAATATTCGGGCTGGAAGACGATCCGCTTGCCCGTATCCCTAATCTGACTGTCGGTGAAACCAACGGGAATCGTAGACCGAATAATAATAACCGAGGCATTAAGCCACGACAGAACTTCCTTCACTTGAGCCGTGTCGCAGCTGCCGTCCGCTGCTTCCGGCGTAGGCACGCATATAAAAGCGGCATCGCAGCCGGTAAGCTCCTCCCGGCTCCCAATGCCCAAGGGACCGTCATAAACGGCTGCATTCGGAAATTGCTTAAACATCGCTTTACCGACTTGGCCAAAACCAATAATTCCGATTTTCAACATGTTCACACTCCCTTTATCGACTCTGTAGACTGCATGTTTAGGTAATGCTTTTTCTGCAAACCCAGCAGAATGAATATAATCAGATAAAATGCCCAGTAGAGGACAAATTCTTCAACGGATGGGTTCTGTGTATAGCCGAGGAATGCTTTAAAGAAAATTCCGACTTGTCCGTTAATCAAAGGGCGTTCGCCGGTATCGCGAATATGCTGCGTTTCGTCCAGCGGATGCTCAGGCATGATAGCCGTAAGGTTGTAAATCTCGCCAACCTCGCCGCCAGGCGTTTTGTAAACCGTCCCTATCATTCCAATATCCTGCATGATCCCGACAGCCTGGACAAGCAGCCCTCCTGCAATCATCATGAGGAATATGCTGGTGATCCGGAAAAAAGTTTTAAGCTGAATTTTTTTGGTGCCTTTAAAAAACAAATAACCGACAACGAAAGCCAAGATCAGGCCAAATAACGCTCCCCAGCTTTGCAGCGCCTGTTGAATATCTCCGCCGGTAATCGCAGCGAAAAAAAACACGGTCTCTACGCCTTCCCTTACAACGACCAGAAAAGAATGGATGATCATGTTCATCACCCCGCCGACGGTGAGAATCGCGGATATTTTATTCTCAACCTGCCCCTGTAAATTGCGGCTCTGCTGGCTCATGAATAAAACCATATGAGACAGGAGGACGCATGAGACGAGCATAATGCCAATCTTCAAGTAATTTTGGCTGCCCATCGTTGCGAATCCGGTTAGCACCGTTTGAAACACCAAGGCGGTGCCATAGCTCGCTGCCAGCGCGAGGATAACGCCGACCCATACCCATTTGTTCCACTGCGTCTGGCCGATCCTCTTTAGGTAGGTCATGATAACCCCAACGATTAGAATCGCTTCGAGCGCTTCGCGAAACGTAATTAAAAAGGACTGCAAATTCATCCTTAAGCCCCCGCTCCATAAGTTAAATATAATGGCGGAAGACACCTGCGTTTTAAACGCAGGCGTCTCCCGTAAAGAGATTATGAATTATCTGAGAATAATGATTTCACCCTTGTCATAAAAAACACCTTTTCCGAACAACTCGGCGACCGCGCGCAGTGGAATAAATGAGCTTCCTTTTTCCACGACGACCGGCTGGTCGAGTTTAATCGTTTCGTTAAGTTTACCGTCTTGAACGATTTGATCGGAACCAAGCTTCAGTTCGGTTTTCTTGCCGTCTTTCACAATGCTGACCGTCTTGGTGTTATTGTCGTAGCTAACTTCTGCATTGATCGCATCCGCAATTAAGCGAACGGGAACCAGTGTGCGGGAAGTCTTCTTATTGATGAATGGAGCGCTGGCAGCCGTACGGGACTGCCCGTCAACTTTATACGTTTTTTCATTGACTGAAATTTGAGTGCCGTCTTTGGGTGCAAGGAACTTCAGCATTTTAAAGGAAGCGGCTTTTGCTTTCGCAAGATCCGACATATCGATGGCTTCAGCGAACTGCTGCGCATACGCTGCGGCTGCCGCATATTCTTCCTTCGTGAAGAATACTTCCTGCGTCGACAAGAACATATTCCCTTCCATTGCATAACCGCGTGCGCCTTGCAGATCACCGTCAGCTAATTTCGCAAACGCATTCGTTACATATTCCGATACTTTACCGATCATCGTTCTTTGAAGCGCGGCTTGGATCTTATCTTTATCTACCTTACTAGCGTCTCCAGATGCGAATACATTCAAAACGTAATTAGCATCCTCCACGCTTCCGCCTCTTAAATACGTGTATACAGGGAGGAAAAGGAAGTAGCCTTCCGTAACGGCAGCAGGCTGATCGGCAGCAGGCTTCGCCGGGATATTCGTCGCATAAGTAAAGGTTGCAAGCGCGTAGGTTTTGATAATGGTTTTATCCAAAACTTGACGGTGCACGTTGAAATCATTGGCGTCTTTTTCTGCAAGATCCGCTAGCAGCTGCTCGATCGTACCTTTCAAAATACCGGTCATGTCAAGTCCATACGTGCCATCGCGTTTGGTTACCGTGCTCTGGATAACTCCCTCGTAAATTTGCACGACTTTGTAGAATTCATTCGTAGCGGTATTGAAATCTTCTTTCGTAAGTGCCGGTCTGACCTTGTTGCTGATCAAATCACGCAGGCTGAAGTAGAAGTACCATTGAAGCCCTTTGTCTACGGCTTGCTTCGCTTGGCCCACGTTAAGCGTGCCTTTAATGGCATTGTCTAACACAAAAGAAATGTTCTCATCGATCTTAGGATCATCGGGCTTGATTGCTGCGTCAATGCGCTTCACATCCGTTTGGAACTGATTCACGTAAAATTGTTTAACCGCGTTAAGATCCGTCTTGTCCGTGAATAAGGCTTTGATATCCGTAAAGGCTTTTATTTTTGCGGCGATATCCGCATCCTCCGTGATTTTGAATTTAGATTCAGCGCTGACAACGGTAGCCAGCATCAATACGGAAGAAAAAACCAAGGACAAACTGAGTACTAAGGATAATAATTTACGCAATTTCATCTCTCCTAAAATTAGTTTTTGTTTTTTACATTAAGCCTTTTTTGCGAATAAACCAGATGACGCCAGCGCCAACGATAATGACCCCTGCGATAACGAATACCGTTACCATGGAATTCGTTTTATCGGTTTGCTCCATTGGAGCATGCCCTTCCTCCTGCGCTGCTTGTTCGGATGCAGCAACCGCCCAATCGGAGGCTATCGGCTCATCTAACACTTGCTCCGATGCTTCCCCGGTGCCGGATTCGGCGGAAGTTGCTGTCTCACCTCCCGTCACTTCGGTTACTGGCACCTCAGACGTTGGTTCTGCCTCAGGGCTGGCCGATACCAATTCATCCGGAGCTGGACTTGGAACCGTGCTAGGCGTTGGCGAGGCGGTTGCCGCTTCCTCTTCAGCCGGGCTCGGCTTCACGCTCGGCGAAGGCTTAACGGCAGCCGTAGGCGCCTTGCTTGGAGAAGGCTTCTGCGTAGCTGCCGGTACTTTGACGGGCTTCTCCTCGCTTGGCTCCGCAACCGCCGGCTTGGCATAAGCCTTGTAAGGAAACTGAGGTTTAACCTTCGCGTAAATGAAGTTTACCTTTTGTTTAAATGCTTCCGGATCGACCTCCTTCTCCCCTACCCCGAACAAACCGGGATTTCCGAGCGCTTCCAAGGCTGCTTCGAAAGCACTGTTGATATCATCCGTTCCAGA
This sequence comes from Paenibacillus sp. LPE1-1-1.1, assembly GCF_040676435.1. Classification (NCBI taxonomy): domain Bacteria; kingdom Bacillati; phylum Bacillota; class Bacilli; order Caryophanales; family Paenibacillaceae; genus Paenibacillus; species Paenibacillus sp. LPE1-1-1.1. The sequence goes on along the minus strand of NZ_JBEGHY010000047.1, from coordinate 32,532 downwards.
TGACATATAGGGCGCTAACGTATCGAAGGTTGCCTTCGCTTTGGCCAGAAGCAGCTTGGCTCCGGCATAGTCACTCACATCCTTCAAAGCATAGGTGAAGCGGCGGTCCAGATTCATAACAAGAACGGCCTTGTAATTAGCCGTCAACAGCTTGCCATCCTTCGCTTCAACGTTCTTGTCCAGCGTGACCGCGACGGATTCGCCAAAATGCGATTTGATCTCCGAACGCCTTACCTTGTGAGTCTCTTCGATCACTTTCCAATCCGGCTTACTCCCGCTTGCTTCACCGACAATAACCTTAAAAGTCTCGGCAACATCCTCCGTATTCGCATCCCCATAGGAGTACGCCGATACCTGGGCAGGAGATAGCCATAGCAGCAAGGCAACCACCGCCAGCCCGCTTCGAAACCATCTTGACACTTGCACACACTCCTTCTGTGTTACTCTTTTTCTATTTGGAGCTCATTTTCATTTGGTCCGATCCATTCATAAAGGGTAATCCGGGAATAGACCGGGTCAAATAAATCATCTGACACAAACTTTGCAACGGGGATAACCTGTGATCCCGCATTGGCATTTTGCTGCAAAAAACCGCTTAGCACATGATCCGTCAAAAATACCCGCTGCCCAGCCCCCGTCTGCGCTAAGGAATAAAAATAATCGAACGTCAAAATTTTCCGATGCTCATATCCGGCCTCCAAATAGCGAAGTACCCGGGTTTCTTCCCATGTGTACAGAATGAACGGTTGGTCCAAAGCTTCCATATAATCGTTCAATTGATAGACAGCGGGCTTTTGCTCGGCTTGAAGCTTTAGCAATTGAGCTCCTGCTGCGATTTGAACGGCGATAACGGCAGCTAAGGCAAAATAGATGGCAACTGCTGCTGCCTTATCCCGCTTCCACCGGCGGATATCTCCCGAAGCTCTGTTTAATAACGCCGCTGTTTTGAATGCTGCAGCATAAAGGACCAGAAGCATTGGACCAGCAACGGGTGCAATATGGCGAGGTTTTTCAATATTTTGACCTAATAAAACCCATACGCCATATGCTGCCAGGCAAACCCACAGCCATTTGCCGAATTTCCTATCCGCAGAAACATCCCGTATGCTGCCTGTCAGCTTCCACAGCCCAAAGCCCATCAAAGCTAAAAGCAGTAAATAAAGCACAGCAAGTGCCGACGAACGGCTAAACCATACGTCGCGAATCAGGTGATCGGCGATGAGCGTTACAAAGCGCGTGCCGATAGGTACCTTCGAGTCTGCGACCCCGCCGCCCCATTCGGAGAAATGTCCGGAAACAAATGCTAGGGACAGCTTCCAGAAACCTTGCAGCGTACCTTCGGACCGGATTAGGCCGCCAATCCAAATGAGCTGCGCGCCTCCGGCGGCTGCAATTGCCATAACCAATCTTCGAAGCCTATTGCGGCTGTCCGTAAGACTCGTATATTGGTAAACAAGCAGCAGTACCAAGGCAATGCCAAACGGGAAGTAGGATAACCGAATCCCCATTAGAACGCTAAACAACAGTAACGCGGCACCCAAGCGAAGGTTCGATTTAGGACGGTCCGCAGCCCATCGCACACTCCACAGGTACCACCACAGCACGGCGATGCCCGCGCATTCGGACATGGGCCGAGAGCCCATAAGCCATAAATAAGGCAAAGATTGAACGCCCACCGCAGCCCATACTGCAGGAACCAGCCCGATGTATCGCCTGGCTAACAACGTCATGGGAACCGCTGCGCTTAAGGCAAACATCGCATTCCATATAATCAAGGATTGGACCGGGTCAGCCACCCACTCATGAACCAGCTTCGCTCCCGCAATAAAATACGGGTATCCCGGAAAATGGGGCTGCATGGCGAGCAGGTCGTAACGGTCCACCGCGAGCACAAAATCTACCTCGTCCCATGAGCGTACAAAGGGACTAGAGAAAAACAGATTGAAGCAGAAAAGGAAGAGTAGAACGATAATAGCAGCGCTTATCGATATTCGGCGAACGAGTCGAAACAATATTCACTGATCCCCTCTCGTTGCGATAACCATTACGCTTGCTGACCCGAGGTATCCCGCACTTGGCTGTTTCGGGCAAGGGATGAACCGCGAAGAGCGGGCCGCTTCATTTCCTTATAAATAGCCGGAATGACGGAATTGACATATTGCCGGAATTTAATGAAGGACTGCCCCTGTGTCCTCACCTTGTAGGCGATAGGAACCTCTTGCAGACGGAAGCCCTTCCGCAGCAGATTCAAGGTCAACACCTGGGCGTAATTGTAATCATGAATGATTTCCGCGCATTCCATCGCTTCCCGAGAAAAGCCTCGCATGCCGGATTGGCCGTCATAAATCCATTTGCGCAGCAGCACGGACTGGAGCAGCGTAAAAAAATAATTTCCCAGCCTGCGATGCAGCTTCATCCCTGCGATACTCCCCTTAAATCGCGAACCGAACGTGTAGTCTGCCGTCCTATCCATAATTGGAGCGACAACCTCAGGAATTTGCTCCGGCGGGTACTCATTGTCTGCATCAATCATCAAACCAATATCGGCGTCCAGCAGGCAGGATTGCCTCAGTCCCTCTCTAACCGCAGCCCCTAAACCCCTATTTTTCTCAAAGGAATGCACATAGTCCGCTCCAGCTTCCTTCGCTATCTCTACTGTCCGATCGGTCGAGCCATCATCGATAATGATGACCTTTACGTCATATTTAGGATGGAAGTCTCTCGGGACACGAGCAATGACGCTCGCAATGTTTGCTTCTTCATTGTGTGCAGGTATGAATACGACAAGCTTTTTGTTACCGGTAGATTTCATGGGATTCCTCTTTTCATTAAGCCATTTCCTTGAGGTTGAGGTATTAACGCTTGAACGCATCCGTCAACACCCGCCCGCGGCTGGCGCCTGGATACGGTGCTCCCAATAAGTAGGCGAGCGTGGGGGCCATGGAAATTAGCGAATGTCTCTCATCGACTCTGCAGCCTTGGCGAATGGTTGGACCATGCAGGAAGAAGGGGACAAACCGTTCTCCTTCATCCAGGTGGCCATGCCCGCCGATACCGTCTGCCTGCCCGTGGTCGGCGCAAAGGATAAGCGTTGTATTTTCCATCATGCCTTGAACGGTCAGCCAACCGACAAACTCCTCCACCAACCTGTCCGCCTCGGCGATTTTCTCTAAATATTCATCGTACAGCACGCCCATGCTGTGTCCGGTTTGGTCAACGGCAATCATCTGAACGACGAATAAATCAGGGTTTTGTTCGGCCATTATCTTTTTGGAGCGGTCGATGATATTGCGGTCAGCTTTGTCATTGTGCATAACGGCAGTCACGCTTTCCACATCGTCGCCCATGGAGTCAATCAGATGGGCAATACCAAGCAAACGCCCCCGCTTCCCAACCTTCCGCAGCGAATCAAAAATACTTTCCACCCGAATTCCCAGCTTCCAAACCATATTGGAACGTATACCGTGGTCTTTGGGATGGGCACCGGTAAACATGGATGAAAAACAAACGACCGTTCTTGCGGGATAGACCGTCTCCATCTGCGTATACTCTGTTCCTTCCGACCGCAGTTTCTTCAGAAAAGGAGCATCGGCTTCTTCAAAGCGCTCCTTGCGCATACCGTCAATGACAATCACAATGACCTTCTCATTGGTGGCCTTTCCCGTCATATCAGGCCCATCTGTGAATCGTGTCGTCTCTTTGGGTTTCCAATCAAAAAGGTTTGCATGCAGAATCCAGCTGTATAGCCCTAAGCACGCTGTGAATATGCCCAATGTAATAACAGCATCCGCGAACCCGGCAGCGGGCCATGGGGCTTCTGCCGAAGGAAACAGCAATCTGTAAAAATGATTCCACAATAACAAGAGCAGCAGCAGCTTGGGCAGTTGTTCCTGTGCATTACCGCTTGTCGAATCGCTGTTCTTGAGCACTAGCTTCCAGAAGCGTTTAAAGTTCCACCATGACGTGCCGATCCGCATTCGGTAATAAAACGTTCCCCAGAAAAACACGGTGAAGAAGAAATACAATCCGATTGCCGCCGCATGAAGGGAAAGATTTTGAGGATCCCATACAAGTAACGCTGCTACAAGCGGCAGCCATAAATAATTGCGGAGAAAAAGCGGAAAATCGAAATAATAAAATAAAAAAAACAAAGGTAAAATCAAGAGTAGACTTAAGCCGGTACCTGTCCAGAAACGACTGTCCAGCCATTGATCAGACCGATACAGCAGGAATACGGATGTGGCAAAAATCGGCGTAAACGGCTTGCCCTCATTCAGAAGGTTCCAACATCTAGCCGCTACAATCTCAAAAGACGAAGCTTGTTTCATAACAATGTCCTTTCACGCGCATGATTCGTATTTAGGGAAGATTTTTGTTTGATTTGAATCCATTCCTGGGCTTCGCGCAGACCAATCGGCATTCGAATCAGAGAGTAGGAGCCCAGAATAAAAGCCGCCGTGAATTTAAAAGCATGTGTCAGCAAAGCGGTGGTGTAGGCTTCTTCCCAGCTAACACCCAGCACTGCCAATGAGCCGCTTAATGTACTCTCATAGGTCCCTATACCACCCGGCGTAACATGAAAGACCTGGCCGCCGATTGTTACGCTGTTGGCCCAAATGGATGAAGCGGCGCTTAACTGTATGAAACCCATATGGGCAATACCAAACAAAATTACCGCTTCCAGTATCCAACTTACGGCTACAAGACCTAGGATATAGGGGCCTTGCCTGGATAGAACGATTGCCTTGAGCTGCTCCCAGTGTCGATTGGCAAATGGCCAGCGGCGAATCGGAAACCATTTCAAAGTCACCCCTGCAAAAATAACCAATGCTGCCATGACAGTGAACACCAGCCAAGATATTTTCATTCCTAACCACAGCATGCCAATGGCCGATATCGTTCCCAGCACAAGCAAGTCCGTCAAACGCATAATCACGACGGAGTGGAGAGCAGTGTCCCACCTCATTCGCGCCTTCTTCATTAAAACGCCTGTGCGTACAAGATCACCGACCTTAATAGGCAGCAAATGATTGACTAGCAAGCTGTAAAAAATGCCATGCAAATACATTCCGATGGCATGTTCACGGCCTGCGTACGCACGCCAGGCAGCAGCTTTGAGAACAAAAGATAAAAGATAACCGAGAAACATGAATAGCAGCCATCCCGGCTGAACGAGTACCATGCGTAACCGTTCAAGCAGTTGATGCACGTCGAACAACTGCCAGCTCAGAAGCAAAAAAGCAAGGAAGAGGACAAGTCCGGCGAATCCGCTAAGTTTTCTCATCATCCCGCGTTAGCGCCGTTTGACGGTTCAGGTTCTTGATTGAAAACGAGATCCGGATAGCGCTCCAGCCACTTTTGCCAATCCCGGTTCGCCTCCTCCCAGACCCGCACTCCGTTATCCGTAATGGCCATAAACTGACCGTCCTTCTCTGCCCTCGCTATTAATCCGCTAACGGTCAGGCTTTGAGTCACTTTGCTTACGGATGGTGCCGGCATCATAAGAAGCACCGCGAGTTCCCCGGACGTTACGGTTCCTCGTTCCATTAGGATTCCGAGTACTCGATATTTGCTTCGTTGTGACCGGTGTTTCATTTTAGCGTTTCGATGATACTTTCCGGACTTGTACCTAGTTTGAGCGTCCAATTCCCCACCACCTTCCTTCGATGCATACCAGCCTGATTCATTTTCATTTATTTTTATGATAATGATAATCATTCCGAAGTCATTTGCAATTATATCGAATGAAAATGAGAGAATGATGTGAAAATAAAATATTTTTACCAGTTATACTTAATAGCTGTATCGCTTGCCTTAACTTGGATCCAAAATCGTTAATAATGGAAATGATTAACCATGTAATTTTGCAGACAAAAAAACCGGTTATTCTTATGCTGGATTACGAACTCATAAAGGTCCATTTCATTAAAAAAGATGGCTCCTGACGAATACAGGAGCCATCTACTCTCGGCTTAGCACTTTTTATTAATTGTCCATAAACGGGGTCACATTTCGCCCAAAGAATTACCGGCTTCTGTGTTACCTTTATGCAGCGGTCATCATACATTTGGGGGTTGCCCTCTTGCGGAATGTAAAGGTAACGAGACCTCCGTTACTTACTCTTTTATATTTTTTGCAAGGAAGACAACAATTCTATTGATTTCAGAAAAACCGTTTTTCTTGTAAAACTTTTCTGCCGGAACATTTCTATCCGTTAGCAATGTTATCGTTTTTATATCTTCTGCCAGTAATTCTCTTTCAAGGCTTTCAAACATTTTGGAACCAATTCCTTGTCCTTGATCCTTCGGATGAACGCACATTTCATTTACAAAGAACTCATCATTTTCCCACCATTTCTTACGGTATCCACAAATAAAGCCAATGATTTCTTCATCTTGAATCGCGACCAGACCCATGAACCCTGGCGTGCCTACAAAATCCAATAAATATTCTTTTGCTTTACGATCCGACCATTGATCATTCCAAGGTTCTCCATTAAAAACTTCACAAAATAATAGTGTGCACTTGTCCAGATCCTTAAACTCAAATCGTCTAATCACTTCAAAACATCCCTTCGTTAATATCGCTCCAGCCCATAGCTAATTCAGTTAAAGTTTCGTTACCCATCCGAATATCTTTTTGAGAGAAGACCTGACCTCCTAATCTGCTATAGAAGGTTCTTGCAGGATTCTTTTCCAATACCCATACCATTAACGATTGGTAATCGTGCGATTGCAGATGTTTTATTATTGAGGAAAATAAAGCTTGTCCAGAACCTTTTCCCTGGTACTCCTCCAAGATATAAATGGCATATAGCTCAGAATCATATTTGTTGAATTCTTCACTTCTGCATTTACCGCCATTTGCAAACCCTATTATGGTTCCCTCTTCATTCTCTGCAACATAAATCACTTCATGAGGGTTCAAATGATTGAATACCCATTCCCAATTTTCAATGCGTTTTTCAATGCTTAATGCGGATAAATATTCATCTGAAATCATGCCTTTGTATGTAGATTTCCAACTAGCTACATGGATTCGGGCGATATCGCGCACGTCATGAACATTCGCTTGTCTAATCCTCATTGTTTCCTCCTTTATATTTCAATTCCCATATCTTACAATTCGGTTTGGTTATCTGCATTCCTTTAGTTATCGAATCTTCGATTGGATAAAAGAAAAGCCGAGCGAAATCAGGAGTGGATACCTGGATTCCGTTCGGCTCAGCAGGAAGCTTTAAGTAACTATTACTATTTTCGTCCGTTCGTTTAGCGAACGTTTGGCGTGGCGGCGCTGCCTTCCTGCGCTTTAAGCTCGGCGATCAGCTTATCCCCCTCGACGTCAAGGTTTGGCAGCATTTTGTCCAGCCATTTCGGCAGCCACCAAGCCTTATCCCCGAAGAGGGCCATTACGGCCGGAACCAGCGCCATGCGGACTACGAAAGCGTCAATCAGAATTCCGATCGCCAGTGCGAAGCCAATTTGTTTGATCATGATGTCGTGCGTAAATATAAACCCTGCGAATACCGAGACCATAATAATTGCAGCAGCTACTACAACGCGGCTGGCCTGGTCATATCCGTGAATCACGCTCTTATTGCCCCGATACCCATGGACGTAAGACTCGCGCATGGAGGAAACCAGGAAAACTTGATAGTCCATCGCCAAGCCATAGAGGATCCCAGTGACCATGATAGGCATAAAGCTCATGATCGGACCGCCAGTGTCAAACCCGAAGAGGTTGCCAAACCATCCCCACTGGAACACCGCTGTAGTCAACCCGAACGTCGCAAGGACGCTAAGCAGGAAGCCTAAGGTCGCCTTGATCGGGACAAGAATAGACCGGAACACCAAAAGCAGGATAATTAGCGAGAGGATGACGATAATTCCGATGTAGATCGGGAAAACCTCTGAAAGCTTAGACGACATATCGATGTTAATCGCCGTGAATCCCGTTACACCGAGGGTAACGTCATTTGTCTGAGCAATCGTCGAATCGGCAGCGCGCAGCTCCTTGACCAGATTTTTGGTCGCCGCGTCTGTCGGGCCTGTATTCGGAATCAAACTCAGGATAGCTATATTTCCGTCCTTATTCATGCCTAGCGGTGATACCACCGATACATCTTTGACTTTCTGAATGTCCTGCACGATATTGTTAAGCGCCTGAGGCGTGATCGTCCCCGAGGGATCATTCGGTTCGGCAACGATGAGAAGCGGACCATTGAAGCCCTCTCCGAAACCGCCCGAGATCGCATCGTAGCTCTGCCGCTGGGATGTGTCCATGTTCGCGGTAGCACCGGAAGGCATACCCATTTGCATTTCGGCAACCGGAATCGCGGCAGCACCGAGTAATGCAATCACACCGACAATAACCGGCCAACGGAACTTTACGACTCCCTTTACCCAGCTATCCGCGATGCCATGCTGCTTGTCGGATGCCTTGGAACGGCTCTTCTCGCGCGCTTTGCATGAGCAAATTCGCTCACCCAGCAAGCCAAGCAGCGCTGGCAGCAGCGTGAGGGCAACAAGCACGTTAAGGAACACGGTAACCGAGGCAACGAGCGCCATCGTGCTTAAGAAAGAAATTCCAATAATGAGAAGTCCGCACAAGGCGATGATGACTGTCAGCCCTGCGAAAAACACCGCGCTTCCCGCTGTGCCGACCGCTCGGCTTGCAGCTTCCCGCGCTGTCAGTCCCTGGTCAAATATAAGGCGGCGCTGGCGATTCACGATAAATAACGCATAATCGATGCCGACTGCCAAACCGACCATAAGGGCCAATACAGGGGTGACGGAGCTCATGGTAACGAAGCTGGAAATGGCGAAGGCACCGCCGACGCCGATCCCGACTCCAAAAAGCGCGATCACAATCGGCAAACCGGCTGCAACGACGGATCCAAGCGTCATGATCAGGACGATCGCAGCAATAATCAAGCCGTAAACCTCATTTGCCCCGATCGGAACTTCCGAATCTTTAAGCGAATCACTCGGCAGCACTGAAATACCTGTGCCGTTCTCCGCTTCCGTGACCGCCTCGACGACCGAATTCGCGACGCCTTTGGGAAGTGATGTTTGCTGCACGGTGAACTGGAACTGGAACAGGCCAACGCTGCCGTCGGTCGCTATTAACATGCCAATCACAGGCACCCCATCAATCATGAGAGGGCCGTACGGCGGCATTTCAGCTGGGGCCGCACTTGCTGTTGCCGTTCCCGCTGCGTCCCCGCCTTCAGCACTGCCTGCTTGAGACGGCTGATCGCCTTGAGACGCTCCGCCTGCAGCAGCTGCAGCGGCCAATTCGGCGGGGTTAATGACATATTCAAGGCCATAGACCTTATTAACGGCTTCACTAATCGCGGCTATACGTTCCGGTGTATCGAGCCGCTCTCCTTCAGGGACCGTGAAAACCACGCTGGCTTGACCGCCGGACGCTTCAGGTAACGCCCCCTCAAGTTTGTCCAATACCTTTTGTGACTCCGTGCCTTCAATCTTCATATCGGAGCTTACACTCATACCGTAGATACCCAGCATCGCGATGACGATTCCAAGAATCACAACCCAGCCGGCAATAAAGTACCATGGTTTGTCGTAGGATTTTCTTCCTAGTTTGTACAAAAATGTAGACATAACCGTAATTTTCCTCCTGTAAGTGCAAATAATATGCGGTAGGGAAACTAGAAGCCGTTTCGCAAGTAACCGAATGTCGTCTCCAAATATTGATCGAATGTTGTAGCCCCGGGGGCTTCGGCAGTTGAATCACCCGGAAGCAGCACATTTAGGCTGCCGTCGACGATCGGCAGTATTGCCCCGAAAACCGCTCCCGCAAGAAGATGGGTGTAGCCCTCGGAATAACGGCCATGGAAAAAGTTGCTCAAAGCCTCCTCGGCTGCGTTTTGCAGTCGCTGGAAAACGCTGAGGATATACGGCTCCAGCGTCGGATGCCGCTTGGATAGCGACACGAGCTCACGCATTTTCCATAGCACATCGGCAGTAAGCTGCATCTTCATCCATAGCTGCAGGGTATCAAGCGGGTTAGTGCTGTCAGCCAATTGCAAATCATTGGCGTCATCGATACCATTAAAGGTTAATGCAGACATCGCCACGGCTTCCTCTTTACAGGAGAAATGGTTCGCGAATGTTCTTCTGGAGTAATTCGCGCGCTGCACCACGTCGTCGATAACAAAGCCGTCCAAGCCCCGTTCACGTGCAAGCTCGAATGCAGCTCCGGCCAAGGCATGTGCGGTCGCCTCCCGCTTCATATCTCGTAAACTTTGTTTATTCATCCTTTTATGTCACCTCAATACATAAGCGTTAGATATCATCTCTTCATAGGGAATACTTTAGCATTTCGTTGCCCAATGTGCAATATTGCCCTTTGAGTAATGTTGCATATCGAGCAGGTTACCTAGCTGAGCATTGACTGGAATACTTTTGGGATGAAGGATTGCAGCACTCCTATCAGGGTTCTCTCGCTACCTGATACAGCAATGGATGGAACATTCACTTGATAACCCTGGGGAAAAGAGCGAGAAAAGAGCCGAGCGATAATCAGGAGTGGATCCTGAAAATCGGTCGGCTCAGCGGTAAACTTTAAGTGCGTAGTGCAGACTTAAATTGTGGTCTACAATGGATTTGAACCTTCCTCTAATTGAATCCATTATATATCCTCCTAAACACAGAAAAGCCCCGAGAAATATTCATCGGGACTTTCTGGCTGTTTAACATCTTTAATTGGTTTACAACTTTAATATCACTGGACATGAACAAACGTTACCGGGTGAGAAAAAAGTGTGGAACCAATCTAGTTGATTTTACAGGGTTTTCTGCGACACGCTATAAACACGAAAAAAAGAAAGTCAGTAACCACTAAAAATTAACATGAAAAGAAAGTTGGAAACCAATTACCCTATTTTTAATTGTTACACGCAGCTCGAATATTGAACCCCTGATCTCCTGAATGTTGGATGACAATAAAATCCAACAAACACATCATACTTCCTACAGTAATTAAGCGTGTCTCAGGTCTAAATTTGAAGACCTTTCTGCCGTTTTGGTTACTTCAAACAAGTGACTTTAAATTAACTTTCGAAATACAATCAATAACAACGACTTCAGATGTTTCAACACATTCAAAATGTATACGACATTGTCCGTATAATTTAAAGTAATCTTTAAACGACTCAAAACCGTCGCCCTTTTGGTCTGTAATACCAACAACTAGAGGTTGATTGCAGACGAACATCTCTATAAGTACATACTTTTCGCGCTCTTCAATATTTATCTCAATACTTCCATTAAAATCCACGAATAGTGGTTTATCGAAAAACTGATCGAGTTGAACCGATTCCTGGATATTATTTTTCAAGGTTTGAAAGTCTTCTTTCGTCTCCATGAACTTTCCAACCGTTGGATATATAATCGTACCAGTTTCATCAATAAGTTGAAGACATCCTATAAAAATATAATCCTTTGCTATACTGAGAGGAATTTTCAACTGCACTCCAGCTATATCAATATAAATCAAATTTTCCTTAATGACTTCAAAATGTCCATAAATGGTTCTTTTCCAGCCTAAATCAACAATTAGGGTCTTTCCTCCAATTGTATTAGAAACACCCTTTTTAAAGATTTTATCTGAATGAAATTCGAAAAGGCGTTTATAATAAATAGCGGCTTCCGAGAGGTAACCTTTCTCCGTAAAACACAAAGCTAAGCCATAAAGTGCCTGCTGATTTTCATTATGTTTAGTCAAACATTGCTCAAAATAATCTATTGCATCATCATATAAACCAAAGAAGCGGTAAAGTTCACCTTTATGGGATACGGCTTCATAAGATTCTGAATCGATATCGAGAGCTTTGTTTATATGCTTTAAAGATTCACCATATACACCTGTTTGAAAATAGGCAATACTTAAGTTGAGATGCGCATCTTCAAACATACTATCTATCTCTAGACAAGCTTTGAAGTGAGCAATCGCTTTCTTAGTAGAGTCAGCACTTTCAGATATAAAATAGATATAACCTAAATTATAATGTGCCAGAACAGATGGCTTTAATGACAATGTATACTCAAACTGTTCAATAGCTTCATTAAATCTGTTTAAAGCTCCCAAACTCGAACCTCTAATTAAACATGCTTCATAGTGAGAGGGATCCATTTTTAAAATTTCATCGCAATACTTTATTGCGTAGTCATAATTATTTAATAACTCATGAAGTACAGCACATTGAACTTTCAATTCGTTTTTTTGATATATCTTCTCTATGCTCGAGTATATTTCCAAAGATTCACTAAATTCTTGATTATTGAAATGATCCTGCGCTTCTTGAATCCTTTTCTCTAATTGTTTAAAAATATCGTCCTTTGTTTCACCTAAAACAGATATTAACTCAGTCGGTTGAATGAATTGGGTCTCATACGCTGTTTTTATAATTTGCTTAACCAAAGATTCTGTAGAATGTTCTTCCACAAATTCTTTCAATTGCTTTAACGAAAGTGAACCACTCGTTTCTCGCAATTTCTGAATAAACACTGATAATTTATTCATAAAGCCCGATATATCTACTGTACGTCTTTCTCTCTCAAGCCATTTCGTTATTACGAAGAACAAAGCCATATGTGCCATATCTGCGGGCAGTTCAACATATTCGCTTTTTAAGAATAGATTATTTTTAAAATCTATTCCTTTTTTTTTCAACTCCGCTTCAAAATCAGAAGTTATAGATTCTTTCCAATCAGAATCTAAATCAGATTGTATCGCATACCTGAATCGGTCTCTCTTCTTTATAATTTGGCGCAATTCATCATCAAATTGGGCACAAACAACCATGATTGTATCATTTCTCTTCAGGGGAGTTTTTTCTAGGATTTTGAGCATATCTTTGAGGGATAATGTTTGTATTTTTACCTGTGCAGTTATTATATGCCCTTCTTTGTGAAGAGAAAAGTCATTTATCATTTCAATTCCAAGACTCAGTAGCTCATCGTCCTTATTTAGGTAATTGAAGAAATTGTATAAGGCACATGTATCTTGATAAGATAGGCCAGCTGAATTATGAATTCCTCCCATTAATTGTGGACCAAAGTAAGACGGTATCTGCATATTATCACCTTTACTTTTTTAATAAGTGAAGTTGTCAAGCTAAGTGCTATACCTCAACCCGAAAAGCTTCGTGCGCGATTTTCCATCCTAAACATTGGTATGGTCTAATATTAATGAGAAATAAAGAACAATGAAGATCCTCTTCGGTCACGCCATTGAAGTCGCGACCTATTATAGTTGGGTTTATTGTAACAGGTCGCTACTACGATGTATCCACTTTTTAGTCTGGCTGCAATCAAACTCCATATTTAGGACTTAAATATTCCTTAAAAACAAAAACAGGGTAGCCTGAATATGAACTTATCAGGCTACCCTCTAGATGTTTTAATAAATTAATTCATGCATGGTTCCACACATTTTTTACTGGTTCCAAAGTTTCTTTATTGGTTCCAGACTTTTTTTACTGGTTCCACACTTTTTTATCACTGGACAAACGTCCAATTCACTTAACTAAACCTACTCAACAGTAACGCTTTTCGCCAAATTACGCGGTTTATCCACGTCATGCTCAAGCGCTAGCGATGCATAATAAGAAATCAACTGCAGCGGGATAACGGACAATGCTGGCGACAGAATCGGAAGTGTCTTCGGAATCGCGAACAGCTCATCGACGGATTTCGCTACTTCTTCTTCGCTGCCTTCATTTGCTATGCCTAGAACATGAGCGCCGCGAGCTTTTACTTCTTTAATATTGCTTAGCGTTTTCTCGTAAAGCTCTTCCTGTGTTACAAGAGAGATAACCGGAATACCGTCCTCGATCAGGGCCAAGGTACCGTGCTTCAGTTCTCCTGCTGCATAAGCTTCGGAGTGAATGTAAGAAATTTCCTTCAGCTTGAGCGAGCCCTCTTGCGCTACAGCGTAGTCTACGCCGCGTCCGATGAAGAACAAATGCTTGTGATGCGAGATTGATTCCGCAACCTTCTTAAGAACTACCGCCTGTTCAAGGATAGACTCAACCTGCTCAGGCAGTTTATGCATAGCAGCTATTACTTCTTCGATATAAGCCGCTTCTTTTGTTTCAAGCGTGCCCGCAAGGTGAAGACCGAATAGGTAGAAGGCAATCAACTGCGATGTATAAGCTTTTGTTGAAGCAACCGCAATCTCAAGACCAGCCCAAGTGATAAGGACATGGTCTGCTTCGCGTGCTACCGAGCTTCCCACAACGTTTGTGATCGCCAGTACGCGAGCACCGTTGCGCTGTGCTTCACGAAGAGCAGCTAGCGTATCCGCCGTTTCGCCCGATTGGCTGACTACAATGACAAGGGTATCCGGTGTGATGATCGGCGAACGGTAACGGTATTCGGAAGCAACATCCGTCTCAACCGGAATGCGCGCAAGCGATTCAATAACCGATTTACCGACAAGCCCTGCATGGTAAGCCGTTCCGCAAGCCACAATGTGCACTTTACGAATCGATTTAATATATTCAGCTGTCATTCCCAGCTCTTTTAATTCCACGGATTTGCCGTCTTCTGCAATGCGGCTAATCATCGTATCACGGTAAGCTTTTGGCTGCTCGTGAATTTCTTTCAGCATAAAGTGATCAAATCCGGCTTTCTCCGCCGTTACAAGATCCCAATCGACATGGAATATTTCCTTGGAAATACTTTCGCCTTCAGTCGTCATCAATTCGACAGAACTGCTTGTCAGAATAGCCATTTCGCCGTCGTTCAAAATGTAAACGTTGCGAGTGTGCTCCAAAATAGCAGGAATATCCGAACCAATGAAGTTTTCGCCTTCGCCTACGCCAATAACAAGCGGACTTGCAAAACGAACAGCTACTAGACGATCCGGTTCAAACTCTGTCAATACGCCAAGCGCGAACGCTCCGCGCATACGTTTAACCGCACGTTGTACGGCTTCTACGATGTTGCCGTTATATTCATCAGCAATAAGATGGGAAATGACTTCCGTATCTGTCTCCGATACGAAAATATGCCCCTTTGCCATCAATTCTTCTTTCAGGTTCAAGTAATTCTCAACGATACCGTTGTGAACAACAGAAAACTTAGCGGTGTTGTCCGTGTGCGGATGCGAGTTCACATCAGATGGTTTACCATGAGTAGCCCAGCGAGTATGACCGATACCGACAAAACCTTCTAACGGTTCTTCGCGCAGCAAGCCTTCAAGGTTCGCCAAACGACCTTTGGACTTTGTAATTTCGAGCCCGTTTTTCGTGAAGACAGCGATACCGGCGGAATCATATCCCCGATACTCCAGCTTCTTCAATCCTTCGAGCAAAATGTCCTGAGAGTCGCGTTTACCAATATATCCTACAATTCCACACATAATTTAATAAGCCTCCGATAGGTTATTTTCCCGCCTTTATCGGATGCCGCCAATGCGTGGCACAGGCAATATGAAGTTGTCACAGATTAATCGCAATCATTGCGGAAAATGTAACCCCTCTGCCCGTGCCCACCCCACAGGTGGCATCTAGGACATACGGGAGTGATGAATACAAATACGAAAAATAATAAGCCCGCCGCACGATTGTATGACCGGTCGCCCGGCCGTTTTACGTAACGGCTTTCGGTTGGCTTGCAATACCGGAAGGTCCCCGCCGAATGTTTCGAACACCTTCACCTCGTCAGCTTCCCGTATGAACACCCGCTTCAAGCCCTAAATACAAGGCTCGGCAACAAGGCTGCCCACTACGCAAGCTCTGGCGCTTAACATGCTTAAATAACCTCTATCCTCTCTTTCCTTCCTGAATCACACTACTTATCATATTCATTTTAGCGCTGCTGTGCAACCATTCGATGAAAAAATACACAAGTATCTTCCAAAAAAAGGAGTCGAAGACCCGTCTTCTACAAGGTCCGACAAGCCTTCGACATGTTCACCTAAAAAGTTTAACCTAGCTCGCTTTTTACAACTTCAGCGATTTGATCGACATACGCCTCGACTTGGTCTTTCTCCGGACCTTCCGCCATCACGCGAATCAGGGACTCCGTACCCGATGGACGCACAAGGACACGGCCGTTATCGCCAAGCTCAAGCTCTACGAGTCTCACCGCTTCTTCGATTGCGGCATTGCCTTGGTACAAGCTTTTATCCGCTACCCGAACGTTAACAAGCTTCTGCGGGTACTTGCGCATAAGACCCTTAAGCTCGCTTAGCTTCTTACCGGAGGCTGCAAGCGTATCAACAAGCTGCAACGCAGTGAGGATGCCGTCACCCGTCGTAATATGGTCAAGGAAAATAACATGTCCGGATTGCTCGCCGCCAAGGTTAAAGCCGCCGCGACGCATTTCTTCCATAACATAACGGTCACCGACAGCAGTTTGCGCGGTTTTCAGGCCGATTCGCTCCGCACCTTTAAAGAAGCCGATATTAGCCATGACCGTCGTAACGATCGTATCTTCCTTCAGCTTGCCGGCCTGCTTCATCGCGTCGCCGATAATGCAAAGAATAAAGTCGCCGTCGACCTCTTCGCCCTTCTCGTCGATGGCAATGAGACGATCCGCGTCGCCGTCAAAAGAAAGCCCTAGATCCGCGCCGTGCTGCAGAACCTGCTCACGCAAATATTCAGGATGCGTCGATCCGACGCCAGCATTGATATTCAGCCCATCCGGCTCGGCGCCTACGGTAATGATGTCCGCTCCAAGCTCGCGGAATACGGAAGGAGCCAGCTCATAAGCAGAGCCGTTCGCGCAATCGAGCACGATTTTCAGACCGCTGAAATCTCCCTTGATCGTTGTCTTCAAATAGTCCAAATAACGCTGCTTAGCACCTTTATCGCTTGATACCGCTCCGATATCGCCGCCCTCGGGACGTGGCAATTCATCCGTTAACGCATCAATTAGCTGCTCGATTTCGAGCTCGGTATCATCCGATAATTTAAAACCGTCGCCCGCAAAAAACTTAATGCCGTTATCCTCTACGGGATTATGCGATGCTGAGATCATAACGCCTGCATCAGCGCCCGTCTCACGCGTAATATAAGCAACCGCCGGCGTAGAAACAACGCCTAGACGAACGACGCTTGCGCCGATGGACAACAGGCCTGCAATAAGCGCCGATTCAAGCATTGGGCCCGAAATCCGTGTATCCAAGCCGATAACTACTTTAGGTTTGTTAGCCTTGCGCGTTAGAACATAGCCGCCGCAGCGACCGATTTTGTATGCTAGCTCCGGTGTAAGCTCCCGGTTTGCTACCCCGCGAACACCGTCTGTACCGAAATATTTCCCCATAATTAAAATGCTCCTTTGTCATATAGTGCGTTTGTTACTATCTACTTATGCTGCTTTGTTGATTATGGATTCATTGTTGGACCTCCGGCAGCATTTTCGCTGCCGTTAGCGCTCTCCTCGCCGGTATCCGGCGCTGTCGGCGTCGGCGTTGGCGTCGGAGTAGACGTTGGAGGCTCCTCCGTCGGAGTGCCTCCAACCTCCTCCGCGTTTTCGTCATCCGTCCCCGCGGCTTCTTCTTCCACGATTTCAATCGATACCGTCAACGTCTCCCCGCTCCCGAGCACGGTCTGCACGTAAGCAGGCACATCCACCTGGAGCGTTACAACGTGTACGCCGGGCTTTAGCCCTTCGACATTTGCGATAATCGTTATCGCTTCTGCCTTCAATGCATTCAACACTGACTCTGCGCCGCTTACGGTTAAATCGTATTTCCCGTCAGCCGGATTTCGGAAAACCGCAGACGTTCCGCTCGAGGCGCCCTCTACGGCAATAGGCAGTCCCGTAAAGGTTCGCGTAATGATAGGCGCAACAACAACCTCGAGCGTGACTTCAGCCGGATCAATCGATTTAATGCCGTCAATCGCTTCCGTCTTGACCTGCACGGCCCCGGATTGCTTCACCTTGGAGAGGTCAAGCACAACGCCGTCATAGACCTGAAGCTCGTCTAACGCCTTCTGTTCGCCGTATACCGTCACCTCGTCAATGGCCGGCTTTACGGATACCAGGCTCAGCCCCTCCGGCAGAGAGCCCGTATAGCGCACCTGAAGAGGCAGCGTTTTGAACGGAGGCGTGATCTTAACCTCGACATGCACCGTTTCCGGAGAAATGATCGCGTTAGTCATTTCTATGCCGTCCGTGTCATAAACGACAACCTTTGCCTTTTTGTTCACGATTGTTTTATCTGCGCCCTCTACATTAACTTCCGTTGTAACGACGCCAACCCTGCTCATATCGTCCTTAGGCAGCGTAATTTGAACGCCGGCCGATGGCGCTACGACCGTAGAAGCGCCTACCACATAACCTCCTGCCGGTTTCCCTTCCGTCGTTACCTGAAGCTCGAACGGCTTTGTCAAAATCTCTTCGATTTGCACCGTTACCGTTCGCGGCGACATTTCAACAAGCTGAATTCCCTTTGGCAAGGTTGCAACCAGCGGCAATTCCTGAATGCCCGGCTTCGCGTCTTTTAAATCTACCTTGACGACATAATCGTCATCGGAGGAGGCGTTAAGAAGATTGGTAAGCCTTCCTTGTACGTCCAAGCGAACCACGGATGGCTCCATGGCCGTCATTACGTACTTGTCCGTATCTAGTCCGTCTGCTTTTATGACAGATGCTTCAATCGTCTTCGTGTCTACATTGGACGTAACCGTCTGAGGCGATGTGTCCGGATCAATGTGCACGACAGCCCAGAGCAGCAATCCCACGATAATGGAAATAATTTTGAGCGAGGTCGGGTGACTTAGCCATTTATCCATCTTGGCCTCCTTTCCGCTTCCAGAAAGACGATATCGTCACGCGTTCCTTCGCGCGCCCGTTCGTCTTCGGAGTCAGCTCATCGAACAGCTTCGAAATAAGCGATTCCTCGTTAATATCGCGTACGATCATGCCGCCCAGCGACAAGGATACTTGTCCCGTTTCTTCCGACACCGTAACCGATACGGCATCCGTTACCTCGCTTACGCCGATAGCGGCGCGGTGGCGCGTGCCAAGCTCTTTGCTGATAAAAGGGTTCTCCGACAACGGCAGGTAACAGCCTGCTGCCATGATTTGATTCGAGCGTATGATAACCGCGCCATCGTGAAGCGGCGTATTAGGCGTAAAAATATTAATGAGCAGCTCCGATGTAATCTTCGACTCCATACGGATTCCCGACTCAATCAATTCACTTAGCCCCGTGCTTCGCTCGAATACAATCAACGCTCCGATCTTACGCTCCGACATAAAGCGGACAGCCTTAATCAAGCCGTCAATTTGTTCATTAACGACATCCCGGTCAAGGGAATACGAACGCGCAAACAGCTTGCCGCGGCCAAGCTGCTCCAGCACGCGTCTTAGCTCCGGCTGAAAAATAATGAGCACGCTCACGATACCGAACGTGAACATCTGATTCATGAGCCATTTTAACGTATACAAATTGAACCATGTACTGAGCGCCCATACCGCAACGAGTATAAAAATACCTTTCAAAAGCTGAACCGCACGGGTTCCGCGCACCAGTAAAATCATTTTATAAATAATAAAACTGACTATGCCAACATCGATGATGTCCTTTAACCAGTCATGCCAAGTCAAATCCGAGAAATAACTCATATGCCAACCCCCAACAGCCGATCCCCTTATTCTTGTCTATTATCGGTTTTCAACTTTATTATTTTCTAGATATGGGATTGGAAATCCTTTTTTTCAAAAAAAAATAAAAAACGCCCCCCTGCAAGAGGGAGGCAGCTTGCATTAACGAGCATTACCGCCAAAAGTTTGCGTCACTTTGTACCAGAACCAATCGAGCGCTTGGTCAATGGTTCTGCTCTGACCTGCGATATGGCCGGTGGAGGCTAAGTTCAAGGAGCCGTCAATGACGGTTACGTTACCGTCTACCTCGCCCTTCACTTCAGCCACTCCGTTCTCCACGGTCAGGTTCCCCGTTAGATGGGCTCCCTCCGGTACAATGACTGTATTGCCTTCTATAATGACCTGCTGAAGATCCTCGCCTGCTACAATGAGCTTGGTGTCCTCTTCCCACATGGTGAAGAAGCTTCCCAGCATAACGAGTACAAACACTGCGGCCGCGGTAACTCCCGGGTACCTGTAGATGAAGCGTACGGCACGGTTCCGCTGCTTGTTTTGTTTCTTCGGCAGCTGCTGCATAATCCGCTGCGTCAATTGCTCTGATGCGTTCTTGTCATAATCCGCGGCAGGCTTAATCGCTTCTAAAGTTTGGAACGCCGCGGCGTCCGTCTTCTGGAGCTGTTCAAACCGACTGCGACAAGCCGGACAGGAAAGCAGATGAGATTTTAACGTAACGATATCTTCACGCGGCAGCTCGCCGTCTAAATAGTCATGCATCCATACGATGGCGACGTTGCAATTCATAGCAGCCAGTCCTTTCTTTCAGATGCTCGCGCATTAAGTTCTTTTCTCGCTATTAGGATACGTTGCTAACGAGAGGGATGTTTCACTTTTTTTTTGAATTCAAACACGATAATATGATTATAAGGATATCCGCCCTCGAAAAAAAGCCGATGTCCGGGACATGGCTTCCATTTTCATGCAAGGCCTCTCTTATTAGTTATAATTTGTGCTCCAGCTTCTTGCGAAGAAATTCCCTGCCCCGGTGAACACGGGTTTTGATCGTTGTCACGGGCATGTCCAGCACATCGCCAATCTCCTGCAAGGAAAGATCCTGCATATAGCGGAGAGTCATGACGCTCTTGTATTTCGGCGGCAGCGAAGCAATAGCTGCATGTATGATCCGCTGCGTATCCGACAGCAGAAGCTCTGATTCCGGCGTCCGATTGTCGCTTGGAATCATCGAATAGCCATCCAGGCCCTCGTGATCGGATGATTCCGCGTCAAGCGAATAGGTCGGCTTGCGTTTGCGCAGCCGGTCAATGCAGAGATTCGTCGCAATCCTGTAAATCCAGGTCGAAAACTTCAATGTATCATCATATCGGTCCAGGTTTTTGTATACGCGAAGGAAGGTGTCTTGAACCACATCCTCCGCCTCCTGGCGGCTGTTTAACATTCGATATGCCATATGAAAGAGCTTATCTTGATAGAGGTCTACAAGCTCAGCAAATGCTTGCTGATCGCCTTTGAGCGCTAACTTCGCCAGGCGTGCTTCCAATACGTTCACCTTAACTCCTCCAAACCTTCCGTTCATTCGACTAAATCGCCTTGCCATAGGCTCAGGCAACCTTATTGCATGGTACAACTGCTATTTGTATGTAATCGCAAGGTTCGGCCATACCCGCCGCTGCGATATGTCGTTTAATCTCCGTGCTGCACCTTCAACAAACCGTAGCGCGCGCAGCAAAAACTGCTAATACCGGCCTTAAGAGAAAGATAGGTGCGCAGGCTGAATTCAAATGATTACCATTCAAGGAAAATCGTAATCGACATGGACTTAAAAAGCAAGACAAATGAGAAAGTATACCTTCCGAATCTTCCTGGGCCTTCCGTGATCATTCATTCAAAAAGCAATGTCATTCAGCCATTATATCGGTTTGGCGCGAACACAGCAATCGACCTTAGGCTAGTTTATCGTTTCGACCTTCGGCCAGTATCCGCACACAATAGCAAAAAAGGTCTTAGAAGCCAAGCGGCCTCTAGACCTTCTGCATTGATGTATGCCCTGCGGATTACAGCGCATTCGTTTTTAATTGCTCTAGCACCTCTGTAATCGTCGTTGTAGGAATAGCGAAGCCTATGCCCTGTGCCTCTGCGTTAACCGCCGTATTAATACCGATCACCTCACCCGCTTCATTAAGGAGCGGTCCTCCGGAATTGCCCGGATTAATCGAAGCGTCCGTTTGAAGCAGATGCTCGTAATCATGTTCGCCCTGATCATCCGCGATTGTGATCGGACGTTCTTTGGCACTCAGCACACCCATGGTCAGCGTTTGATCAAAGCCATAGGGATTGCCGATTGCGATAACCCAATCGCCAATTTGAGTAGCGTCAGAGCTTCCAAGCTTAAGCGAAGGAAACGCGTTGCCGTCAGGGCTTTCCACCTTCAGCACGGCCAGGTCGAGCTCATAGCTCGAACCGAGAACCTTCGCTGTAAGAGGTTCGTCATAACCTTGGACGGTAACCTTCACTTCCTTTGCGCCCGCGACTACATGTTCATTCGTCAAAATGTAACCATCCGACTCAAAGAAAAATCCTGTTCCCGAGCCCATCAGCTGCAGCTCTGTGCCATTTGTCTCCTGCTGTTGCTGTTCCTGTTGCTGTTCCTGCTGCTGCCCCGGTTGTTCGCCGCCAAAAAACTGCCGGAAGCCTGGATCATCATACATGGAAGCTGACTGAGGCTCCCCGTAATTTTCAATCTTCACTACCGCCGGGCTTGCTTCGGCATAAACGGATGCAATGTCATCGCTAGTGCTTAACGACGCCGTAGACAGTCCTGCATCCTGCTGGGCGGATTGGCTTACGACGCTCGAACCGCTGCTTTGAAGCGCCTGCTCATTTCCACTAAACAGATTGTTTTTATCTGCCATATACGAGAAGCCGCCGATGACCATCGCACCGATCAAGAATGAGGCAAGCAGCGTCTTTGCCGAGCTTCTCCCAGCACGTTTCGATCGCTTCCCCCCATCCGTTACCGGCCTGCTTTCCGTTTTCTGTACATTTAGTTCTCTCTCATAAGAGGCTCTAAGCTCATTGGTAGTTTTGCTGGATTCATAAATATAAGTAGTGGCAGGAGTCTCGCTAGCCGTGTTCGATGTATGAGTTTCCGTATAAGTATCGTTCGATGATTCCGGGCGTTTATTTTCCTCGTTCATTTTTATCATCCTTCCATAGTAGGTGTAGGTGTCTGTTTCCTATGTACCTATCATGCAGGATATACCTTAAACGAAACTTAAGCGGATCATAAAGGAACATAAGAAAATAGAAGGCTTGATTTCAGCTGTTCTTAATGTTCGATAATGTTGATGCGCTAGCATTGCGTTCCCTTTTTTGGTCATAAAAAAAGCCAGCCATGGTCTGCACCATGGCCAGCTGATTTCATTCGCCTAAGCGATATATTTAATGGATTAGCCTGTATTCCGAAGGCCGGCCGCAATGCCGTTGATCGTCAGAAGCACCTCTCGGAGCAGCTGCGGATCATCCTCTTCGTTATCACGAAGCGCGCGAAGCTCGGTTAGCAGCTGCACTTGCATGTAGCTAAGCGGATCGACGTATGGATTGCGTAGACGGATCGACTCTTGAATAACAGGAACATTATCCAAAATTTCCGTTTGACCCGTAATGCTTAGAATCAGCTCGGAAGTCAGCTTATACTCTTGTTCGATTTGTTCGAAAATACGATCGCGGATCGTTTGGTCCTTGATCATATCCGCATATTCCTTCGCAATGACCAAATCTGCTTTAGCTAGCGCCATTTGCAGGTTATCAATAAGCGAGCGGAAGAACGGGAACTTCTCGTACATCGTGCGAAGCGTGTTCATCTTCGCTTCGTCCTCGCCTGCGTATTGATGCAATGCAGTACCGGCAGCATACCATGCAGGCAGAAGGTAACGGCTTTGCGTCCAAGCGAACACCCAAGGAATCGCGCGCAGATCCTCAAAACGATCGCTGTTTTTCCGTTTGGACGGACGGGAGCCAATGTTCAGCTCGCCAACCTCAGGCAGCGGCGTAGATTCCTTGAAGTAAGTCAAGAAATCCGGATCGCGGAAAATAAGATCCTGATACTTCACGAGCGCCGTCTCGGAAATCGAACGCGCAATTTCATCCCACTCCGCTTCCGCTTGCGGTGCTTGCTCTGGGTATTTCGCCAGGCGAGCGGCCGTAATCAGCGCCCATGTTGCTTGCTCCAAGCTGCGGTATGCAATACCTTGCATCGAATAACGGGAGGAGAGAACCTCGCCCTGCTCGGTAATCTTGATGCCGCCGCCAATCGTATGAGGCGGTTGCGCCAGAATGCTGCGGTTAAGCGGCATTCCGCCGCGGCCAAGAGCGCCTCCGCGGCCGTGGAAAAACTTCAGCTTCACGTCGTACTCTTTGCCGGCAGCCGTTATGTCATTCAGCGCTACGCGCAGCTCCCAGTTCGCTGTAACCACGCCGCCGTCTTTGTTGCTGTCGGAATAACCAAGCATAATCTCATGCAGATTGCCGCGAGCAGCAACCGCTTGGCGGTAAACCGGCATCTCGAACAGTTCTTTCATAATTGATGGCGCCGCATGAAGATCGTCGATCGTCTCAAATAACGGTACCGATTGCAGCGTGCAGCGGATGGTACCGTCAGCTTCCTTGCGGAATAAGCCGACTTCCTTCGCAAATACCATAACCTCAAGCATATCGCTCGCTGCTTCCGTCATGCTGATCAAATAGCTCGAGATACAATTGACGCCAAATTCTTGCTGTGCCCGGTAAATCGTATGGTAAACGCTCAAGCATTCACGCGTAGACTCCGAATAATCCAAGTGACCCGACGTTAGCGGGCGCGGATCGTTCAGTAGACGGTGAAGCAGATCCGTTTTCTCTTCTTCCGAAAGTGACGCGTAGTCAGCAACTACGTTCATTTTCGCCAAAATTTCAGACATTGCATTTTCATGCTCTTGGCTGTGCTGACGAACGTCAAGCGCCATAAGGTGGAAGCCAAACAGCTCCACTTGACGGATAAGCTTAGCAAGTGCCGTATCCGCTACATAATCAGCAAAGTGATGACGCAGGCTGCGGTCAATAACGAGCAAGTCTTGACGAAGCTCATCCGGGTTGTTATAACGCATTAGCGAGCCTTTAAGGGATTCATCGCGCGTATTAGCCAGCTTCTCAAGCATGAAGCCCAGCTTAATACGGTAAGGCTCCTTCGTATTTCTCCATAGTTCGACGCACTTCAGCTCGACATGCTCGCGATCCGAACGAATCGATTCCGCTAACTCATCGGATACTTCGACCAGGTTTGTGCTGAAGCTGAGCAGATCCATCAGCTCATTAAGCTTCTCTTCATACTTGCGAATCGCCAGCTGACGGTGCAGCGTTAGCGTCTCCCAAGTGACCTTCGCCGTTACGGATGGGTTGCCATCGCGGTCGCCGCCGATCCATGAGCCGAAGCGCAGGTAATCAGGCACATGCCAGTTCTCGTCTGGATAGTATTTGCTCAGGCAGCGTTCAAGCTCTTCATATACGCTTGGCAGCACCTCGAACAACGTTTCATCAAAATAGTACAAGCCGTTGCGAACTTCATCGATAACGGTTGGTTTGCGGTCACGAAGCTCGTCTGTCTGCCACAATATAAGAACCTCGTTCATGAGCTTCTCACGCAGCTTCTCGCGTTCGCGATAGGTTAATGTAGGGTTATCCAGCTCCATCACATCAACGGCAATCCGTTTATGAATATCAAGCACCGCGCGGCGAGTTGCCTCGGTCGGATGCGCAGTCATAACAAGCTCAAGCGAAATATTGCTCAAAATATCCTGAACGTCTTCGATCGCAATCCCGCGTTCTTTCAAATCTTGAACGGCGCTTTCAATGGAGCCGCGTTGTACCGTTTCGCCTGCAGAAACCTCATAATCGCGTTTCCGTCTAATCCGGTGGTTTTGCTCAGCAATATTGACGAGCTGAAAATAAATAGCAAACGCCCTGATTACTTGATGACGTATTTCCGGGCTAAGGGAAGATACGTTTTCCTTGAATTGATCAAATATTTCCGGTACAAATTCAGCGCGAAGCGCTTTACTTTGCTCACGAATCCGTTCCACGATATCCAACAGCTCCCGGCCGCCTTGATGAACGAGAACTTCGCCGAGAATGTTTCCTAAAAACCGGACATCGCGTCGCAGCAAATTGTTAGCCTGCTGCCGATTTGTCGTTAAGGTAGATGCAGATTGATCCGACATACTGTTCCTCCTAAATTTTTGCGAAGCAAGATCGCTCCGTAAGCATTTACTTGTTTTGTGAAGCAAAAATCGCTTCGGAAGCTTGCATGTACAACATGAACGTTTTTTGACTTCTACCATCATACTACAAAAACCTACAGGGTTGAAGCCCTGAAGCCAATCCATCCAAAAACAGAGAAGCCACGCCCCGTGGGATACTTGCTCTGTTCTGCAGCCTAACAGCCGGTATTCAATGACACCCGTTTTATAAAACGAACGTTAGCCATAGTCTGTTCTAAAATAAAAAAAAGCCCTTGAATGATCAAGGACTTCGTCGTTTGTAGTTGGAGCGGGTGATGGGAATCGAACCCACGCTATTAGCTTGGAAGGCTAAAGTTCTACCATTGAACTACACCCGCATAAAAAATGAAATATGGTCGGGACGACACGATTTGAACATGCGACCCCCTGGTCCCAAACCAGGTGCTCTACCAAGCTGAGCTACGTCCCGAGGTGTAAATAAAGTGCATCTATTGATGGGATAATGGCGTGCCCTAAGAGATTCGAACTCCTGACCTTTTGATTCGTAGTCAAACGCTCTATCCAGCTGAGCTAAGGGCACACATTATGGAGCGGAAGACGGGAATCGAACCCGCGACCCTCGCCTTGGCAAGGCGATGCTCTACCGCTGAGCCACTTCCGCATGTTATTCGTGTCAGCCGTTCGTGATGTTTATCATCGCGGCGACAAGTAATAATATATCACCCCTGAAAACAAAAAGCAACTGTTTTTATAAAAAAGTTTTAAATTATTTTCGCAAACCTTAATTTCACAGTACTGCCCAGTCGGAAAATCCAGCAATGACGCGGAAATTTGTTCGAAACATAACTGATCTTTCTAATTAAGCTTATGTAAATCGTGCCCCATTATGACACTTGAACCGGCCATTCCTGCAGAGGAACAACTATAAGATTAGCGGATGTTATTCTGGAAAATAAGCATGCTTCTATCGGATATGGACAGGTCGGGATGACTGGCCTCCAATCTTCTTAAGTTTCGCCTGCAACAGCTGTAAGCTGCATATGATGTTAAATGTACCTCCTTTGCTAACTGTCAGGATAGATAAGGTTAGCTGTTTATTGAACATTTCTCGCGCACGTATGCCAGCCGCATGAAAAAAAGAGACGGTCTTAAAAGGTATGTAACCTTTAGACAGTCTCTCATGGGATTCCAATGGAATTAAGCTCCTGCAGCAGCTAATAGCTTCTCTTGCGCCGTACGGCTGTTCATCGTTACCTTATCCGCAGCCGGCTGCCCTGCCAGCGCATACGGCAAGCAAAGCGGAACGCCAGTACGCGGGTCAGGAACGATGTCTGCTTCAATATTGAATACTTCACGCATGATATCCGGCGTCATTACTTCAGCAGGCGTTCCTTCGCCAACGACGACACCTGTTTTAATAGCGATCATATGATGGGCGTAGCGCGTTGCGTGATTCAAATCATGCACAACCATCACGACGGTGCGGTTATTGCTTGCGTTAAGCTTTTGAAGCAAATGGAGAACTTCCAGCTGATGGGCCATATCAAGGAAAGTCGTTGGCTCGTCAAGGAACAAGATATCCGTTTCCTGCGCAAGCGCCATTGCTATCCAAGCACGCTGGCGTTGTCCGCCTGACAGATGATCAACGGGACGATCCGCAAAATCAGTCATGCCTGTCGCTTCGATTGCCCATTGTACGATGCTGCGGTCATCCTTGCTCATCGATCCGAAGCCCTTTTGGTAAGGAAAGCGGCCGTAGGATACAAGCTCAGCTACAGTCAGTCCGTCCGGCGCGGTTGGATTTTGCGGCAATATGGCCAGCTGCTTCGCTACTTCCTTCGTCGATTGCTTATGAATGGATTTGCCGTCCAAAAGTACGCTGCCTTGGGAAGGGTTCATAATACGGGCCATCGTTTTCAAAATCGTTGATTTCCCAGAGCCGTTCGCTCCTACAAGCGCCGTAATTTTCCCTTGAGGTATAGCAATGTTTAAGTTTTGGACGATAAGACGATCATCGTAAGCAATGTCAAGACTCGAAGTCGTTAGACGAATCATTGGACATTCACGCTCCTTCCGCTGCCTGGGGCAGACACCTTCTGATTAAGTATTTGTATTTCGTTTAAAAAACGAAAATTGATAACGATTATCATTGACGTCTTAATGATAATGTTTCTCACAAAAAAAGTCAATGGTTAACTTTGTGACGCGCAGCATCAAGCAAGCCTAATTTTATGAGTCATGAAAAAAAAGACCGTTCTCTCCCAAGAACGGCCTTCGCATTTATATTTAACTTCATTTACCATTTCAGCTTCGTCCCGAATACGAGTCCGTTGCTAATTAGCCTGCCTGGCGTAGTAATGAGTTTTCCTTGTGCGTACATGCCGGAGGATGCGCCTCCATCCAAATTCATTGCTTGCACGGCTCCGAGCTGAACCATGATTTGGCCCCACTGTTTAATCGTTGCCTTGGGTACGGTCGCAAGCAGGATAGTGCCATCCTTTTTCACGAGGATTCCGCTTCTGGAAGCAGCATCGGTTAATATTTTTGAGCTGCTAAAGCCTTCCAATGCCGGGCTGATTGCCAGCTTCCCATCCTTCACCAGCCTCGGGCCGGCACCAATCGCCGTATGCACGCGGGACCACTTTACAGGAGCCTTGTCCAAATTGGTCATCTCTATTTTGTAGTCGACCTTCGTTCCGATCTGGAAGCGCGAAGCCAGCTTCTCCTCCGAGCCCGTGTAGACGAGAACGTATCCGTCAGTTGGAATGCTCGCATTCTCTTTCTTGCTTATTTTCGTCACGATCCCTTTACGGACGGTGATCGCCGTACCTAATGCAAAGCCAAGCTTTGCTCCGCGCTTTGGCGTAAACATAATGGCTGAGGATGCGCCTGCCGCCGGCGTACGGTTAATGAAATACGCATACCAATTGTTCGGCGAGGTGAAAGAGCCGTTTGTGCCTCCTGAAATTTTAACGCGGAGCGTGTCCATCACCACAGTACCGTCCCACGTAAAGCCAATCGCCGTGCCCGTGTTACCGATATGTTCGACGCTGCCGTCTACGATAACCGTTCCGTAAGGCTCGGGTATGCCTCCATAGGCCTCGAAATAGGTGCCGTTGATAGCTGCATCGGCTTGATAGGCATTTGCAATCGCCTGCAGAGACTGCACGACGCCGACTTTACGGCTTGCCAGCCCAGCTGTAAGCGGCATTCCCTTTGGCACAATAACCGTTTGCACCGAAAATGACTTACCCGCTGCCGTAACCTGTCTCGCTTCATCCTTTACCTTCAGCTTAGACGCTGCAGCCGTAACCTGAACGGGAAGCATTAGCTCTCCTTTATAGCCGTTGGCTGTAACCGCGATATACAAGTTTGCTTTTCCCGCGGCAACCGGGGTTATGACGCTGTTGCCATTGATGCGAACGACCGCCGTGTTGTCGGAGCGATAGCTGACGGCGACGGGATCGGACAGCTTCAGCTTGTCCGTGAGCGGGAGCCTCGTATCCAGCGGCAGCTTAAGCGAAGCCTCTGCATAGGTAATCGCCACGGGGCGGATTGGCCCCGCTGCGATAAGCTTGTCGGCGGAGGCGTAAGCGAACCGTCCGCTGCCCTGCGGCGCCACGCCGCTCGCGGGAACCGCGGCGTGCCCGCCGTAGGTGTACGAGATCGACCCGGCGGAGCCGTCGATCGCGTACACGGCGCCGGAACGTCCGCCGGCCAGTACGATGCCGGCGGAAGGGTCCGGCGCCAGCGACGCGGGGCCGAAACCGGCCGCCCCGCTGGCGCTGATGCGCCATAGTTCCGCCCCGTCTGCGAGGCGGAACGCAGCAATGCCGTTGCCGCTAAGCTCCGCGGCAACGACAGCCCCTCCATCCCCGGGCAAGTGCACCGGGGATGTCCAGCCGCCTGCGGGCGCCGCCGCAAGCTCGCGCGTGAATCGGACCTTGCCGTCCTCTTCATACGCGGCAACCGCCTTGCCCGCAAGCAGCACAACGCCTCCGCTTGCGCCGTCGGCGATCAGCCTCGCCCCTTGCAGCGTCTGCGCAAGCGACGCCGCCCAAACAACGGCATTGCCGCGCACTGCGTACAGCACGCCATTGCCGCCCAGGGCATACACGCCGCTCTTACCTGCGGCGAGCTCCTTCACAGTGACGCCGGCCGGTAGCAATGCGGCCTGCTTCTCCCCCGCGCTGCTTAGCGACAAAATCGCATGCTGATAGGCAAAATACGGATTGCCTTCTCCATCCGTCACCATGCCGGAGGACTGCAGCTGCTCCTTTTTATCCTTAAAATAATAGATACCCATCTGTCCGCCGTTGCCTGCATTATCGTATTGAAACAACCTGGCACCTGTGCCCGCCACAAAAATCTGGCCTTTCGCATTGATAGCCGGCGCTGATAATCGGCTATAGGCGTTGATTTTCTTCACTTCTTTTCCGTTCACATCCAAGATCGATATCCAACTGTTCGACGTTACAGCCATCACTTTGCCATTTGGCAATGCTATTGGCGGATAAAGCGTCCCCTTTGCGGTAAAACGCCAATATTCAATTTCAGCTTTAGCAGGCAAATTGCTCTTAAGCCCTATGTTTTCAGCTTTCGAGGCGCTGGAATCTTCCGCTGCCGAAACAACGTTATTCTCATTTCCCCCAATAGAATAAAATCCAGCGTTATCTATATAACTGATTCCTAAAGCGATGGTTAGCAGCACAGCTAGTCCGCGCTTTCTCAAGCACTTTGTTTTTAGAAACATAAGCCATTCTCCTTCATATTTACAGATTCCAGTTAGTCCCAATGAACTATATCGACAGGAATTTGATAAAATTGAAGTATAAGTTTCCAGCTATATGAGATACTTCTCCAGGACAAAGACTCGCAATCACCTAAAACATTTGACGTATAAAAGATTTATTAGATTTACAATTAATTCCTATGATTATTAACTTCCTTTATCCTCAATATCACTGATTCGACGATTAAATAACGTGAACCGTTCTAAGTTTTGCATGCAGCTCGGTAGCGATTATGAACATGTAAAAAAGCTGTACGCCGATGTGAACGTCAGAAAATATCTCGGAGGCATTATTCCGGAGATCCATGCTTTGAACAAATTTATGGAGACTTTAGATCGCGCCAACCGCCATCAATCTTTTTATTGGGCTGTCACGCTAAAAGAAAACAATACGTTCATTGGTCTTGTGTCCTTGGAAAACCACAGGGATGGTCTACATATGGAGGTGTCGTACGAGTTTTCACCTAACAACTGGGGGCATGGCTATGCTGAAGAAGTGATCAGACGGCTTATTCTGTATGCATTTAAAGAGCTTAATCAATCTAAGCTTATAGCTGAGATACAAAGCGCCAACCTCTCTTCCTGCAGGCTTCTAGAAAAGGTGGGCATGAAAGCCGAACAAACCTTATATCGATATGGCGCTGAGCAAGTGATTACGGCATATCGTACTGATCGATAGGTCTGCATTATGTTTATAGACAGCAAAAAACCCTTGTTCGCCAAGGGTTTTCTCATGGTATGGTGCGCGTAGAGGGACTTGAACCCCCACGGTCGCCCGCTAGATCCTAAGTCTAGTGCGTCTGCCAATTCCGCCATACGCGCATATGTGATTCCGGTAAAGCTAAACCATGTTTTGCAGGACTTCCACCTACGTTACTCTGTTGACATACAGAGTGTTTCCCGATTAAGGGTCTTAAAGATGGTGCGCGTAGAGGGACTTGAACCCCCACGGTCGCCCGCCAGATCCTAAGTCTGGTGCGTCTGCCAATTCCGCCATACGCGCATGTGAGATAAAAAAATGGTGAGTCATGTAGGATTCGAACCTACGACACCCTGATTAAAAGTCAGGTGCTCTACCAACTGAGCTAATGACTCATAGTATAAGTGGCTGGGGATTCAGGGATCGAACCTGAGAATGACGGAGTCAAAGTCCGTTGCCTTACCGCTTGGCTAATCCCCAGCAGCGATATGGTGGACGCTGACGGGATCGAACCGCCGACCCTCTGCTTGTAAGGCAGATGCTCTCCCAGCTGAGCTAAGCGTCCAAGTGTAAAGGCGCCTTTTGTGAAAAAGGTAATTGGTGACCCGTAGGGGACTCGAACCCCTGTTACCTCCGTGAAAGGGAGGTGTCTTAACCACTTGACCAACGGGCCATACAGAAATTAAAGCTTGTCCTTGCAGTTGAAAGTATAACTGGAGCTCTCAACCGGGATCGAACCGGTGACCTCATCCTTACCATGGATGCACTCTACCTACTGAGCTATGAGAGCATAATGGCTCCCCGAACAGGACTCGAACCTGTGACAACTCGATTAACAGTCGAGTGCTCTACCAACTGAGCTATCAGGGAACATTGCATATTCGCGTTGAAATGTCTCCAAGAGCTTCAACTGCAAAAGAGGCACGGTTGAACTTCAAGGCATTGCGCCTTGAAAACTGGATACGAAAGTTTAGGTTTGCTGAAACCTTTTTAGCTGCTGTCTGCCGGATGTATGGGTCCGGGGCAAACTTAACCGTATGCTTACGATGTAAGTTTGCTTCTCAAACGTTTTAGGATAAGCCCTCGACCGATTAGTATTCGTCAGCTGCACACATTGCTGTGCTTCCACCCCGAACCTATCAACCTCGTCGTCTTCAAGGG
>NZ_JBEGHY010000046.1:0-261992 GCF_040676435.1 Paenibacillus sp. LPE1-1-1.1 | reverse complement strand
ATACTAATCGGTCGAGGGCTTATCCTACAAAGTTTGAGAAGCAAACTTACATCGTAAGCATACGCTTAAGTTTGCCCCGGACCCATACATCCGGCAGACAGCAGCTAAAAAGGTTTCAGCAAACCTAAACTTTCGTATCCAGTTTTCAGGGCGCAATCTGCTAATGTTTACATTAGTTAACGTCCGACTAAGTGGCGTTTGTTCTGATTATAAGCAACAATTGACGCGGGGTGGAGCAGCCCGGTAGCTCGTCGGGCTCATAACCCGAAGGCCGCAGGTTCAAATCCTGCCCCCGCAACCAAACCTTGGTTTTACCTTCGGATTTATCCGAGCATACATATGGAGCTGTGGTGTAGTGGCCCAACATGCCTGCCTGTCACGCAGGAGACCGCGGGTTCGAATCCCGTCAGCTCCGCCATTTTAACAAAAGTGCACGAAATATAGATGTTGGGGATTAGCCAAGCGGTAAGGCAACGGACTTTGACTCCGTCATTCTCAGGTTCGATCCCTGAATCCCCAGCCATTTTCTTTAAACGGCTGGAATTTTATAATTGCGCGCGTATGGCGGAATTGGCAGACGCACTAGACTTAGGATCTAGCGGGCGACCGTGGGGGTTCAAGTCCCTCTACGCGCATCATACGAAAAAAGAGCCCTTGCTTAGCGGGGCTTTTTTTTATTTTTGAGGATGGGTTATGGGTTTGGTTTTATTTCTAGAAGGAGTTTTTTGATTTTGTCCCTCATGAGATGCAGTTAATTTATCATATGCTCATGCGTTATTAAAGAGTTATGAAGAACTGGAAAAGTATAATCGCTGTAAAACGCATAGGGGGATAAGTGCGGGCGAATTTCGATATGAACAAGCTCAGTGGGGTTAATATAAGAATTATCGCCGCGTTTGTTACAAGGTGAAATATTTTTTTCAGAAAACACTTGTATGTTATTCGTCAAAATGTTATTATATTTCTTGTCGCCGAAATGATAGGACAAAGATTCGTTCGATAAAATTATATGCGGAAGTGGCTCAGCGGTAGAGCATCGCCTTGCCAAGGCGAGGGTCGCGGGTTCGATTCCCGTCTTCCGCTCCATTCTAACTATCCCAAACACCTTGCGCTGCGAGGTGTTTTTTTGTTATGTATTTTGAGGGATGAATGTAGTATCTAGCTCAGAATACCTCTAGAATAAGGCCCTAGCAGCAGAAGGTTTATGCTTCGTCATATTATAAAATGAATATATCCATCTAATTATCTTGAAAAGTATCTATGATTTAAAATAGATGGAATTTCTCCCGTTAATTATAAGGGTTTCACTCGGAAGCAGGGAAAAGGGGGGAATTAGAAGGAGTTTTTCCTGTTAATTGGTTCATTATCTAGAATTACAGTACATTAGCGGGAGAAATTCCATCTAAATTCTAAGATCCTAGCAAGGCGGAAATTAGTAGCTATTTTCTCCTAAGAGTGGAGAAAGACAGCAGTTACGGGATAGAATGAAGGCGAGCCGAGAGTTGGCGGTATCGGGAGAGGATGAAGGAGCAGCCGAGGGTTGGCGATGTAGGAATAGGATGAAGGCGAGCCGAGAGTTGGCGGTACCGGGATAGAATGAATGAGCAGCCTGGTGTAGGCGGTTACGGGATAAAATGAAGGCGAGACGAGTGTTGGTGATACCGGGATAGGATAAAAGAGCAGTCGAGAGTCGGCGTATCGGGATAAGATGAAGGAGCAGCCGAGAGTTGGCGGTATCGGGAATAGAAGAGGGATAACCGTATTGTACAAATTAAGAATGAAGATAAGCGTTGAAGGAGGAGGGTTCATGCGTAAACTTGTGTTTTTTGTAGGCGGGGCAGGTGCGGGCAAGACTACGCTTGCGAAGGCTTTAGCGAGGAAACGGGGCGTTGCCGTAATCGACATGGATACGGTGCTGCGGCCGGCAGCGGAGGCGCTCATGACGCAGGCTGGACTGGATCCAACCGACCGGGATTCCAGCAGCTACAAAGCGTTATGCCGTGATTTGGGTTACCGAATTACGATGGATGCGGCGCTTGAGAATATTGCGAATGGCGGAGATATCTTTGTGATTGGGCCGTTTACAAAAGAAACGGAGACCCCGGATTGGATCGAGCATGAGCTCTCATCAATAGGGGCCTCCTTATCGGATGTTGAGGTAAAGGTCGTATTCGTTTATCTCCGGGACGAGCAGCTCCACTACGAGCGGATCAAGCACAGGGGATTGATTCTCGATCAGCACAAGCTGGACAACTGGAGCGAGTTCAGCCAATCATCGCTTGCGAAGCGAGAGCTGAAGTGGCGCATTCCAGCGGCATCTGTGCTTTATTTTGACAACTCCCAAAACCTAAACGAGCAATCGCTGGAAACGCTTGAGCATTTCGTATATGGCGCCAGCTCCTCTTAGCTTGCAGTGCTAGGAGTTCCCCTAATTCGCAGTGGCTATGGCGTTCTTTTAGCTCTATGGCGTTATGTGCGCCTTGAGCTCGTTAAAGAGCGCTTCCGTCTTCGCTGCGTCTTTGTCATTGAATACGACGGTTTTATCTTCTAATTGGATGAAAATGTACGGCGGCGAATTTTTGAATACATACAGTTTGGCGGCTCCCAGCTTCTCTAAGGAGAAATTGCCCCGGGCATATTCCGCCGTCGCCGTGCCGTTCGTCCTGAAGCCGCTCGGCAGCTCCTCCTCCAGCGTAATTCCTTTTATTTCGCTCAGATTAAAGCTGTAATCATACAACGGATAGTCAATCGATACGATGCCGTTGTCCGCAATGGTCAGAGCAGGCGATGTATGATCAGACTGCACGGCAAATGCGGCAAGCGGAAGGATGATAAGAAGCGCCAACGCCATTCCGCCGTATTGAATCCATTTGCCGCCACGCGTGGCCATATTCAGGGTCGTACCGATGCCCACGCGTTTAGGTACCATTACGGATTTATCATCCGGGTTGTAATAAGTGGAGCCATTAATCCAGTAGCCGTCATCATCGCTAGGAACAGCCTCCCCGTCAGTTTCAGCCAGACTCTCCTCTAAAGCACGAACCTTATTATGAACAAAGAAGATGCTGCCCAGCGGCACTAACGACACCATCACAATGCCGATCATCCACTGCGTAAAGCTAAGTGAGCTGCTTCCTGTTGTCAAAATTAGATAAGCGACATAAGCGTTAATACTCTCGAAAATAGCGAGAATTAGCCAAAGCATCGACCAGTAGCGCCGTGCTGCACGGTTAATAGCGGCATTGATATCGTGATTATCGCTGTAAACCTTCGTTTTCATATTGCCGAAGGCAGCGTAAATGACGTATAGGACGACGGTCATCGCAAGCGAAGCGATCCCGGTCATTTTTAGGAGAGTATCTTTGTTCTGAAAGGATACAAGAATGGGGACGATGGATAGCAAAGCGGGAATCAGAAACCAGTATGGCGATACGATCATCGCTTTTTTTAGCTGCGTGACCTTGGTATCGATTCGAATCATTCGTTTCTCGCCAACGAACCATTCGTTTTCCCGTTTTAGCGCGGCGGCTTTATAATGGATGCTGTTGAAGGGGAGCTTTGACGTGTAAAGAAATGCGGCAAACCAAATGATCATATAAGTTAGCGATAATGAGAAATAATGGCCGAGAAAGAAAAACGGCGCGAGGGATAGCAGCATGGCGGATCCGTAGATGGTATATGATTTTTTATATTCGGCTTGAAGCTTCTTCATCGCTTCATCCTCCAAGGCATGCGAAGGAAGCGTGACGCCGAATAAAATTTGATTGCTTGGCACGGCTTGCTTTAGAAACAGGACAAGAATACTGATATAAGCAATTACGGCTGGAATAACGAAATAAAAATTGTTCATAAAAAGTCTCCTATTCTATTAGGGGATGATTTTTGCTGGCTGCAGAAGTAAAGATATTCGAGCAAATTTGCATAAACTCCTCTTGTCCGACTCCCTTAAGGCAGGCCTCCGAAATGACAAGCTCTAATTCGCGTTCGAGCTTGCTGTTGAAGCCGGCCTGCTTGTTCCATACGGTACAAACCTTTGCGCCGCGCCGCCTGTCCATGGATATGTAACCTTCGGTTTTCAAAATGGCATAAGCTTTGTTTACCGTCATCGCATTGACGCCCAGATCATCTGCGAGCTGCCTGACCGTAGGCAGCCTTTCGCCATAATCGAGCCCGCCTACGCCAATTCCGATGACAATTTGGTTGCGGAGTTGTACGTAGATCGGTATGTCAGAGTTGAAATCAAGCTTCAAAATCATCGGATCACCCCTTGCAACAAAGTATTATTTGTATTGCAAATACTAATACAAAAGAACCGGCAAGTCAAAAATAGAGGCGCCAGCCTTTGGACAGGCTGTCCCTCGGATGGCTATAATAAGCAGAAGCGGATTTTATATCCTAACCATTTATGAGATTAAATCTTTAACCAATAAAATAGTTCAAGGAGAGAATACAATGATTAAATTCGGCGTTATCGGAACGAACTGGATTACGGAAGCTTTTATCGACGCAGCGCGTGAAATAGAGGATTTCGCTCTAACGGCTGTTTATTCCCGTTCGGAGGAAACGGCAGCTGCTTTCGCGGCGAAGCATCAGATCGCAGCATCGTTTACGGACGTGGCAGAAATGGCGGCCAGCGGCCAAATCGACGCCGTTTATATCGCAAGCCCTAACTCCTTCCATATGGGGCACGCGATTACTTGCATGAATCACGGCGTTCATGTGCTCTGCGAGAAGCCGATCGCTTCGAACGCGCATGAAATGCGCCAGATGATTGCGGCGGCCAAAGAAAATGGCGTACTGCTGATGGAGGCGCTGAAGTCGACGTTTCTTCCCGGTTTCAAGGCAGTGCAGGAGAACCTGGATAAGCTGGGAGAGGTGCGGCGCTATTTTGCAAGCTACTGCCAATATTCCTCCAGATACGATGCTTACAAAGCCGGAACCGTCCTTAATGCTTTTAACCCGGTGTTCTCGAATGGGGCGCTGATGGATCTTGGCATTTATTGCTTGTACCCGCTTGTAGCCTTGTTCGGCAAGCCGGATGTTGTTAAAGCTACCGGCGTGATGCTGGAATCGGGCGTGGACGGCGAGGGCAGCATCGTGCTGCAATATGCCAGCATGGATGCTGTCATCATGTATTCGAAGATCACCCATTCCTCGCTGCCATCCGAGATTCAAGGGGAGAGCGGAAGCATTGTGATTGATAAAATCAGCGAGGCAGGAAAGGTGGAAATCCAATATCGCAACGGAACAACCGAGGATATTTCCAAGCCGACAAACCCTAAGTCCATGTACTATGAGGCTAAGGAATTTATGGAGCTGATTAAAGCCGGCCAAACCGAATCATCCGTCAATACATATGAGAATTCGTTGATCACGCTGGAGGTTATGGACGAGGCAAGAAAGCAGATCGGCCTTGTATATCCCGCGGATAAAATAGAATCCAAATGATGAGCGGCCTATTCTTGGAAAAAGGCATTGACAACGCTTATTAATAATGTCATTATGATAATATCAAATCGAAACAATAACCTTGATCAGGAGAGCGGCAACCATGGTCGAAAATGAATCCAATTATTCCGCAAGCCATTACCGCACGCCGGATGGCGCGCCGGCAGATATCGTCATCTTTACAATCGTTTCGACGGAAAAGCCGTCAACGAAGAAGGCATTGCCCACCCGCGAGCTGCGCGTGATGCTGGTTCAGCGGAACATATGGCCCTACGAAGGGAAATGGGCGCTGCCGGGAGGCTTTACCAAGGAGAACGAGACCGTATACGAATGCGCGGCACGCGAGCTGCAGGAAGAGACTGCGGTCGATAACGTTCACATTGAATATTTTAACGTGTACAGCGCACCTGGGCGTGACCCGCGAGGCTGGATTATCTCGCATGCTTTTCTGGCGCTCGTTAATGAACGGGCATTAGCGCATAGGGCAGCGGCGGTTGATGCCTCGGATGTGCGGTTGTTCACGGTCGAGGAAGCTTTGCGGATGGACCTTGCCTTCGACCATAAGCAAATATTGAGCGATGCGCTGCAAGGCGTTCGCAAGAAGATGCTTACCACGACGATCGCTAAAGAATTTTTGCCGGAGGACTTTACGCTAAGCGAGCTGTATCAGGTGATTCAGACGGTTGTTCCGGATTTCGAGGAGCCGAACTTTATTCGCAAGCTTACGTCAACGAAAAGCCGCAGCACGATTATCGAGGAAGCAACAGACGAGCACGGATTGCCGAAGCAATCCAAGCAGTACTCGCAGCGGGCGGCGCAATTGTACCGTTTTACGAAGGAAGAGCCCCAGTTGTCTATCTACAGCTGAAGGCTTAGCTCACGAGGAGAGTGACGGCATGCTGAAGTTTAATGGTGTAGAGCTTGGCTTAAAGCAGTTTCCCAACGGGGAGACGCTCATTAACGGAGACGAGATTCTTACGCATATGGCGGATTTCAACACTATCGCATGGAAGTACGAGAATGACGGAGATCTCGTGAAGCTCATGTTCGTTAAGAGCTATCTCGATGACCGGAGAGTCAAATGTACGTTAACCGTATATTATTTGCCTTACAGCCGAATGGACCGGGTAGAGGGAACGTCCGCTTTTACGTTAAAATATACGGCCGCCTTCATTAACAGCCTGAACTTTGAGTCCGTTACGATTATTGAGCCGCATTCGGATGTGTCGCTTGCGCTGATCGACCGCAGCATCGGGAAATATCCGACGATTCAGCTGCTTGAGCGGGTTGCGGCAGAGGTAGGTTTCCAGGCGGAGCAGGATTATCTGTTCTTTCCGGATGCAGGGGCGCAGAAGCGGTACAGCAAGGTGCAGGGATATAAGCAATTGGTAGGCTTTAAGGCGCGAGACTTCCAGACGGGGCAAATCAAGAGCCTTGAGGTGGTTGGAAACGTAGAGCGTACGGGCTTCAAAGCAATCATCGTAGATGATCTTTGCTCTTATGGCGGAACGTTTATGCTTAGCGCGGAGAAGCTGAGGGAGATCGGCGCTTCGCAAATCTATTTGCTGGTCGGGCATTGCGAGAATTCGATTTATAAAGGGAAAATATTAGAATCCGATCTTATCGATAAAGTCTATACGACCGACACCATCCTCAGTCAAGCCGGGCATGAAAAAATTCACGTATATGAAATGGGAGGCCTTTAAAATGACTCAAACCTTCGTTTATCCCGCAACGCTGCTATGTGATTTTTACAAGGTGAGCCACAAAAACCAATATCCGAAAGGCACCGAGCTCGTATACTCGACCTGGACTGCGCGTACCAGCCGATTGGAAGGCATAAACGAGATTGTGGCATTCGGCTTCCAATCGTTTATTAAACAATATTTGATTGCTTATTTTAACGAGCATTTCTTTGCCAGAACAAAAGATGAGGTTGCCGCCGAATACAAAAGGCTTATCCGGCATGCGCTTGGCGAGGCGGAGCCCGATGCTTCGCATATCGAGGAGCTGCATACGCTTGGTTACCTGCCGATTCGGATCAAAGCGATAAAGGAAGGCGCATTAGTGCCCGTAAGAGTACCGATGCTGACCATCGAGAATACGAAACCGGAGTTTTTCTGGCTGACGAACTATTTGGAGACGTTGATGTCGTGCCAGCTGTGGATGCCGGCTACGAGCGCGACGCTTGCATTCGAATACCGCAAAATACTAGAGGCCTACGCGCTTAAAACCAATGGAGACAGTGCGGGAGTTCCGTTCCAAGGCCATGATTTCTCGATGCGAGGCATGGGCGCGCTTGAATCGGCGCTTGGCAGCAGCGCGGGGCATCTGCTTTCGTTTACGGGAACCGACACGATACCAGCCATTTTCTATTTGGAAAATTATTATAACGCCAATATCGAGACGGAATTGGTCGGTACGTCGATCCCGGCAACGGAGCACAGCGTGATGTGCGCGCACGGCCGTGACGAGATGGCATCGTACCGTTATTTGATCAAAGAGGTATATCCTAGCGGCTTCGTCTCGATCGTATCGGATACGTGGGATTTATGGAGCGTGCTGGATGTGGTTATCCGCGGCTTAAAAGAAGATATTATGAGCAGGGACGGCAAGGTGGTTATTCGTCCGGACAGCGGAGATCCGGTCAAAATCATATGCGGAGACCCGGACGGGGAGAGCGAATTCGAGCGCATGGGCGTTATCGAAATCCTCTGGGATATTTTCGGAGGCACGGTCACCGAAAAGGGCTACAAGCAGCTCGACAGCCACATTGGAGCGATTTATGGCGACGCGATTACGATTTCGCGCTGCAGCGAAATTTGCGAGAAGCTGGCTGCCAAAGGTTTTGCTTCGACGAATATGGTATTCGGCATCGGTTCGTTTACCTACCAGTACAACACGCGCGATACGTTTGGCTTTGCTTTGAAATCGACTTTTACCATCGTGGAAGGCGAGGAGCGCAAAATCTTTAAGGATCCCAAAACCGACAACGGCGTGAAAAAGTCGCAAACGGGCCTGGTTCTTGTTACCGAGCAGGACGGAAAACTTGGCTATACCGACAATCTAAGCGTTGCGGAGTATGAGGCGCGCAAAGCGGAGGATCTGCTGGAGGTTGTGTTTGAGGATGGGAAGCTGGTGCGGGATTTGAAGCTGGCTGAAGTACGCGCGAACTTATTGGCTCATTTATAATATACAATCGGAGAAAACAGCGACAGCAGCGACTATATACTAGTCGCTGGCTGCCGCTGTTTTATTTTCTTAACGTTTAACGTGGGCGTCCGGTGCCTTATCGTATACGAGATTCAAGAGGATGCCATGCTCGAGAAGCGCTTTTAATCCGCAGAGCACCATCGTGAAGCCGCCCATCGCATCAACGGCCTGCTCGGCCTTTTGAACCGCATCTCCGGCAAACCCCGAACTAGTAATCGTGACGAAGGTTTCATTGTCTGCCCGGGAAGTGAAGATCCACTCAACCGTGTAGCCGAGGTCGATGAGTATGCGCTTGTTTTCCTCGATCGCTTTGACAGCGATGTCCGCGGCAGCGCCGTACATTTCCCATTCCCAGTGGACCGTTTTTCCGGGTTCCAGTACTCCGCTGCCTTTGGTAAACCAGAATTTCGATGTGATCGCGGGATCGATAAAAGCCTGAAAAACCTCTTCAACCGGTTTTCTAATCAGCATTTCCGCTTTTGCAATCGGTTCATTCGTGAGAGCTGCCATGATCACTTCTCCTTATATCGTACAGGTTTCCTTAAATCATAGCATACTTTTCATTGCAAATAGGATGGGCCGCACGGCACGGCGCAGGCGGCTGCTGAAGTTGGGATTTTTATAAAGTGGTTGACAGATGTTGGTTATTGGGATTATTATGATGTAAATCAAATGAAGGGAGGCCGATGACAATGCACGAACAAAATTTAGAATTATACGCAGCTTTATATAGCAAGTCCATTTCATCGGCCTCTGCGGGGCCTATGACTGTTTTCTAATCGTTA
Organism: Paenibacillus sp. LPE1-1-1.1; assembly: GCF_040676435.1. Lineage (NCBI taxonomy): Bacteria > Bacillati > Bacillota > Bacilli > Caryophanales > Paenibacillaceae > Paenibacillus > Paenibacillus sp. LPE1-1-1.1. Next base: position 252,546 of record NZ_JBEGHY010000046.1, on the reverse strand, counting down.
GCATGCCGTATGCGCTGCAAGGGTTAGGGAATATAGGCGCAATCAAAGCCATGGACATCTTGAGGTCCATGGCTTTTTTGTGTTCATTTGATCATGAGGAGATTACCGTTTATGAAAGAGAATTTTTACCAAAAAGTACAGCTGCCGGCAGGGCAGGTACATGTGTATGCAGGACCGGAGCTATTCGCGTCCTTGGACTATAAAGTGTTTGAAATGGCGAACAACAATTTGCAAATTCCGAAGCAGGTCTATATGAGCTATACGCCGGATGTGCATGTGGGCGTAGGAACCTGCATTGGCACCACAGCGGTGTGGAATGCCGCTGACGGCTTTGTATCCCCATCGATCGTTGGCAGCGATATTGGCTGCGGGATGCGCGTACAGCTTACGAGCCTCCATAAGGATGACCTGAAGGAGGTTAAGCTGCGGCGGAAGTTCGTTCGGGCGATCGAGAAATACCTGCCTGTCGAAGAGCATGCGAGAGGCCATTTCTCTGACATTCGTCTGGAGAATGTTGTGAAGAAGGGGCTCCACGGCCTGCCGAAAAAATATATTCCGGATGCTTATACGCCGCGCAAAGCGACCTCGCTCACGCATGTGGAGAGCAGCCAGTTTTATTTTGACGACGAGGTGCTGGATAAGTTTCCGGAGATGGTTTGGCATCGCGCGCATCGGCAGCTTGGCACGCTGGGAGGCGGCAATCATTTCGTGGAAATACAAGCGATCGAGATTGCCGAAGAAAACCGGGAAATTGCAGAGGCTTGGGGCTTATACGACGGCCAGGTCGTGATTATGATTCATTCCGGCTCCCGTGCTTGGGGCGGGGCGGTCAGCCAATATTGCGGCACCGATATTGCAAAAATGATGCGGCAGGAGGGCCTCGGAACGGCTGATCCGATGCTGCTGTATGCGCCGCTCTCGCATCCGCTCGGCCAGAACTACGTGAATTTGATGTACTCTGCGCTAAATTACGCAGTCGTGAACCGCCACTTGATTGCCTATGCCGTCCGGGAAGCCGGTAAGGACCTATTCGGTCCGAAGTTCGAGCTGCGCACGCTGTATGATCTTGTGCATAACTATGCATGGGAGGAGAAGCAGGATGGGCATTCCTATTTCGTTCACCGCAAAGGGGCGACAAGGGCGCTTCCGGCAGGGCATCCGGATAACCCGGAGCCTTACCTTAGCACGGGCCATCCGGCGCTTATTCCCGGCTCGATGGGAACCGCGTCGTATATTATGGTCGGCAGCCCTGAAGGGAAAGCAAATCATTATTCGATCTGTCACGGAGCGGGAAGAATCCGTTCGCGGAATGCGACGAAGCAGCTGGTTTCGGTAGAAGAGGCTGCGGCGGCGATGCGCGTAGGAACGGATGATGAAATCGTCGTGAACCAGCGCTCGATGGAGTCTCTGGTCGATGAATCGCCAATGGCCTACAAGGATGTCGATCAAATCATTGAAAGCGTCGTTGGAGCAGGACTTGCGCAGGTTGTTGCCAAATGCAAGCCGCTGGCTGCAGTTAAAGGAACTTAAAATAAAGGAACAAAGGGGGTCCGGGGAGAATGGTAAATCGAGTAAATCAATATCTAGAAAAAAAGGTATTTTTTGAAAATAGTCAATTAAGCCATTTACGTCTCCAAAACGAAAATAGCTGTACCCATCGGACCCGTTGTTTGATGTAAGGGGAGCCATGCGCTGCGATCATGTGAGCGGATGCGCTGATTTTCCTTATTTCAAGACCATGGACGAATAGTCCATGGTCTTTTTTTGTGAAAGAAAGGAGCTGGTGAAATGAACAAAATACATACGGATATTTTAATGGAGCTGCATAAGATCGAGCAGGAGGAGCAGGTCCGGATTGTTTATGCATGCGAATCAGGCAGCAGGGCATGGGGCTTTCCTTCCAAGGACAGCGATTACGATGTCCGGTTTATCTACGTCAGGCCGGTCGAATGGTATTTATCCATTTTTGACAAAAGAGACGTCATCGAGCGTCCGATCAGCAATCTGCTGGACATTAACGGCTGGGATCTGAGAAAAGCGCTTCTATTGTTCCGCAAATCCAATCCGCCGCTGCTGGAATGGCTGCAATCGCCGATTCCGTATTACACCAAATACACGGTGGCCGCACAAATCCGCGGAATCTCCCCGCTCACTTTCTCGCCTAAGTCATGCATGTACCATTACCTCAATATGGCAAAGGGAAATTACAGGGATTACTTGCAGGGCGAGCATGTGAAAATTAAAAAATACTTTTACGTGCTGAGGCCGATCCTGGCCTGCGGCTGGATTGAGACTTACAATACGATGCCGCCGATCGAATTTGACCATTTGATGGATGCGCTCATCCCGAGAGGGAGTGTGCTTAGGGCCACGATTGAACTGCTTTTGCGACGCAAGAAGGCAGGGGAGGAACTCGATTATGAGCCAAGGCTTTACGCCATTAACGACTATTTGGAGGAGCGGATGGTTCATTTCGAACAAACGGCCTTTGCGCTAAGACAAGGCGAGGGCGCGCGGGACGAACAGCTCGACGAGCTTTTTCGCAGCGCTTTAAACGAAGTATGGCGTTAAAGATTCAGGTTGTTAATTTAGAGGCAAGGGGAAGGTCAGAATGGCTGTCGTGCAACTGAAATCGACGAATCCGAGCTTTTCGTTCGTCATTAGAAAAAATCCGCAAACCGGCATGCTGCTGCGCGCCGTCCGCAAAGGGATGGCTTACGGCTGGTATTCGGATGAAGCAACGTTCAATGTTTATTTTAAGGACGCTGACAATGAGGTTTCTTACAAGCAGCATAGAGAGGATCAATTCGAATATCTCAATGTGTCAAGGTACAACACGCCGCTCTTCGTACTGGGAGCGATCAATGAATTTTTTGCGTCGCCGCTCAAGGCGCAGCATACCAGTGACACGGAGGAATATGAGCATGCCTTTTATATCAATATGATTCATATCCAGCTGCTTCGGTATATTGATTTTTTCGGAAAGCATCTGACGGATTATACGTTTGAAGCGGTGCATCAAGCGCACAAAAGCTATTCGCTCACGATAAAAACGCGGAAATCGCTGTATGAGCTTATGCATGTCGTCAGCGTGCTGTGCTTGTTCCTATCCATGTTCAGCGACGAATATATCGATATTTCCGATGATATTTTGATCAAATACGTGAAGAGCATTCAAATTATCGATGCGCCTTTCTATATTCGCAGCTTGTTTTCCCGCAACTTCCTCGCTTCGAGAGAGCGATTCAAGAAGTATAAGGAAGAGCTGGAGCGGACGGACCGTTACGCCATCCAGCTTGCCTTCGGGGGAACGGCGCAGCAGCGGAGAAGCTATATCGGAAGCGTGCTCCCGTTCGATAAATCGATCGTGGATGTCGGCTGCGGCGAGGGTTTTTATGCGATACCGTTCGCTTCCAAGATCGATGCCAGCTATTATGCGATCGATATTGAGGAGCCGTTGCTCGAGATCGTGCAGCGGAAGGCGAAAGCGAAGGAGCTGGACAACATCGCGACCTTCCCATCCATCGACCGCTTTCTGGAGGCGTACAACGGGGAACAGGTGGATGTTGTGCTGACCGAGGTGATCGAGCACATGAGCCTCGCGGAGGCGGGATCGCTTATCCGGCAAATTTGCGAGCATATCGACTTCGATTATTTTGTGCTGACTACTCCCAATTCGGAATTTAATGCTTATTACGAGCTAACCGATTTCCGGCATGATGATCATAAATGGGAGCTCGGAAGAACGGCATTTCAGGAATGGCTGCTTGAAGAGGTTAAAGCGCAAAACGTAGAATGCGACTTTGTTGCGGTCGGTGACGGCGTAAACGGCGTTCAAACGACGCAGGGTGCGATCTTGAGGAAACGGAGGGAATAGCCGAAATGGTGATAAGAACGAGAGTCCATACGATTTTTATGCTGATTGGCTCGACAGAATGCGGGAAGACGACATTTGCGAACGAGGTTCTAATGCCGCAGCTGCGGTTTCGCGATGAGCTTAAAGGCGTGAATGCCAATGTGCAGTACATTTCCTCTGACAGCATCCGGCAGGAGCTGCTGGGCGCTGCTTACGATAAATACGATCAAGTAATGCTTGAGGCGAGCGAGCAGGCTTTCCGGCTTTTGTTCGAGAAGCTGCGCCTCGTGACGACCTATCCGGTCAATGCCGAGTTTGTCGTGGTTGATACGACGGGCTTGGCGGATCATTTCCGGGCGAAGGTGCGGGAGATCGCAAAGGATAACAACTATAACCTTGAGGTTATTTTGTTCGACTACCGGAAGCGGGATGATTATTATGCGTCGGAGCGCTCGAAGAAGCTGATTACGAGCCATATTAACCGCTTGCGCAAGGAAGTGCTGGGCGCGCTCTCCGGGGAAAAGTACGGCAAGATCCATAAAGTGCGCGCCAAGGATTTTTATTCGCCTATTGAAAAGCAAGCAAATGCGGAGTACAAAGTTATCATTGAGGATACTGACGAATATTTGAGCGCCATTTTGCCGCTTGACCAGAAGACGATTATCGTAGGCGACGTCCATGAATGCGTGGATGAGCTGAAGGCTCTGCTCGTTAGCTGCGGCTTTCAAATAGAAGGAAATCAGCTGTTTGAAACGGGAAAGGTAAGCGGTGCGAAAATTTTGCTGGTCGGCGATTGGATTGACAAGGGAAACCGAACGCGGGAAACTATCGATTTCCTTTATGAGAACAAAGATCAATTTTTGTTCGTATTAGGCAACCACGAAAACTTCGTATACAAGTATCTGCGCGGTGAGATTAAAGGAGTCGAGGAGGAGCTGCTGCACGCGTACTTCGATTCGACGGAGGTGCTTAAAGCGGATGAGGAGCTGCTTCGGCGATTCAATCATCTCGTCTCGCTTTCCAAGCCTTTTTACCGAACGGTGGGCAAAAGAGGGCCGTCCTTCTATGTCACGCATGCGCCCTGCGAGAACAAGTACATCGGCAAGTTGGACGTGAACTCGGTCAGGCATCAGCGGAATTTCCGGATCGATCGCTCGGCTCCGCTGGAGGAGCAGCTCCTGTTCCTGAAACAAGACGCGGCAGCGAACCAGCCTTATCATGTATTTGGCCATATTGCAGCCAAAAACGCTTTTCGGATTAAGAATAAAATCCATTTGGATTCCGGCGCGGTGCACGGCAACCTGCTGAGCGCGGTCATGCTTGCGGCGAAGCCGTTTTTCAAATCGCAAAAATCGGCGCATAAGGCGATGGATGACGAGCTGCTCACGCTCTTTAAGGATGAGCACAAGGTATCGGTGCAGGAGCTGGATGATGACTCGGCCCGTAGACTGCTTTACAGCTCAAACCATAAGATCAACTTTATATCCGGTACGATGTCGCCGGCGGATAAGGACGAAGCGGCTAGGGAGCTCGAGTCGCTGCAAAAAGGCCTGGACTATTTTGCGGAGCGCGGCGTGAAGGAAGTAGTGCTTCAGCCGAAATACATGGGTTCCAGATGCAATATTTATTTGCATGCCGAAGCAGACCGTTGTTTTGCGGTTAGCCGCAATGGGTACAAAGTCAGTAAGGTCGACCTATCGGGCATTTACGCGGGTCTGCTGCAAAGATTCGGAAATTATATGAAGGAAAACGACATCGCGATGCTGCTCCTAGACGGAGAGCTGCTGCCTTGGCTGGCGCTTGGCGAAGGGCTAATCGACCGCCAGTTCAAGCCGATTGAGAAGGCGCTCGAAACCGAGCTGGGCTTTCTAAAGGCGAACGGTTTCGAAGAATCATTCACGAAGCTTGCGCAGGAATATAAGTCCAGCGGTTTCGAGAAGGACCAGTTCCATCTCAGCAAGGCGGCCATGAATGAAAAATACGGCCAGACCGTCTATCAAAACTACAAGCATGTCCATGAGTTATTGGAGAAGCATGTGCCGCTGGATGAGCATCAAAAGGCATATGAAACCTACAAGAAGCAGCTGGAGCTTTACGCCGAGCCCGGGGAGTTGGAATACAAACCTTTTTCACTGCTCAAAATCGTCTATGGGGACGGAAGGGAAACGCTCCCGGATGGGAAGACATCGGATATGTACCGTTTCCTCTCGGATGATCCTTTCATCACGCTCTCGCTGTCCGATCCCGAAAGCGGCAAGCAGGCGGAGAAGTATTTCCAAACGCTCACGGTAGAAAACCATATGGAAGGTGTCGTCATTAAGCCCGAGATGCCAGAGCCTTATATGGTTCCTTATATGAAGGTACGTAACAAGGACTACATGTCGATTATATACGGCTATGATTATCGCTTTCCGCATAAATACAATAAGCTGATCAAGCAGAAGAGCATTACGATGAAGCTCCGCACATCCTTGAATGAATACAGGCTGGGGCAGAGCATGCTCGCGGTTCCGTTTGCGGATATAGCACCGAGCCATGAAGGCTATACGTCTGCCGCAGCTAATCTATTGTTCGAGGTTGCCAAAGAGAAGGAAATCGACCCGCGTTTGTAAAAATAATCGACCTAATAGACCTCCCTAGCCGGGAGGTTTCTTTGACTCGAAACTTTAATAGCAAAAAATTAGCTATGGAATATCTCAGTATTATATGGAATACTTATATAAGCAAAAAGTCCTAGTAAATAGCAAAGTTATCGAAAGATAATGACGCAAAGCCAACAGACCTAAAGGAAGCTTCCAAAGGTGGCTGGGTTGCCAAAAGGATGAGTGATTATTAATATCCTCCTCCGCAACACATCAGGTTACCGCATACGTTATACATAGGAAGGGATATTATAGATGGAGCAAAATATTAAACGTTATCGTGGCAATGATAACAGCTTTGACATCGTTCAGAAAATAGCGAATTTAGGCTATTGGGAATTCGACCATGGCAGCAAACAAGTATCATGGTCGAACCAAATGTTTTTCATATACGGGATGGATTTGGATTTTGTAATGAACCAGGAACGCTTTTTTGATCTAATCCATCCAGAGGACCGCGAGCGGGTTAAACGGCAATTTTTTTCCTCGGTCGAACAAAAGAAAGAGAGCACCAGCGAGTACCGCATTGTCCGCCAAAGCGGCGAAGTGAGATATGTTGTGGAAAATCTGACGATTGTTCTGGATGAGACCAATGAAGTATCGCTAACCATAGGCACGCTCCAGGATGTTACGGAAACCAAAAACCTAGAACATCGTTTGACTGTCGAAGAGCAGCATTATAAATCCATATTCGAGAATAACCCGGATGCGGTCTTCTCGTTTGACTTGAATGGTCGGTTTATGTCATGCAACGCATCGCTTGAGCAAATGTTTGGTTATGCGCGGGATGAGATTATGCACGGGAGTTTCCATCATTTTGTGGAAGAAAAGAGCTTGGAGCGGACGATTTTGCATTTTGAGGACACTGTGAATACGCTTACGCCTCAAAATTACGATACGACGGGCATAACCAAAAGCGGGCAAATCATTGAGGTTAACGTAACGAACATTCCGATTATCGTTAATCAAGAATTGATCGGCATTTATGGCATCGCCAAGGACATTACGCAAAAAAAGATGGTTGAACGATCTCTAATCGAATCGGAACTCAAATACCGCAGTATTTTGGAGCAGTCTATCGTAGGCATTTTTGTCGCGCAGAAGGAAAGATTCGTCTATGCGAACGATCAGTTGAATAAGATGCTAAGCTATGACACGCTGGTCGGCTTAGAGGTGGAGAAGGCTGTCCATCCGGATGACCGGGAAGCCGTCGTATCTCAGGTTATGCAGCTTACGGAAGGAGAGTATCTTCCGAATTTTCCTCATCGGGCAATTAAAAGGGATGGTACCGTCATTCATTGCGAGGTGCATTATAACCGTGTTTCTCATATGGGAGAAAAGGCGATTGTGGGCATTGTTATGGATATTACGGATCGGAACAGGGCGGAGGAGCTCAATCACTTTTTGGCTTACCATGACTATTTAACGGAGCTGCCGAATCGCAGGATGTTCGAGGAGCAGCTCAGCAAGCAGCTCAAGGTGAGCGAATATTTTAAACAAAAGCTAGCGATCTTGCTGATTGATTTGGATCGCTTCAAGTACATAAACGACACGCTGGGGCATCCGATTGGCGATGCATTGCTCAAGAAAATCGCTCATAGGCTGAAAAGCAAGCAACGGGAGGGACAAGTAACCTACCGGATTGGCGGAGACGAATTTGCCTTTATTATTGCCAACGTACAGAGAATAAGCGATGTAGCCGATATGGCGGATCATATTATACATTTGATTAAGGAACAATTAGTTGTTGAAGAATTTGAGTTGAATGTCACGGCAAGCATCGGAATCAGTCAATCGCCTGAGGATGGATGCACGGTGGAGTCGTTGATGAAAAATGCCGACGCCGCTCTTTATTTTGCCAAATCCAGAGGGAGAGACCAGTCGCAGTCTTATTCTTCTTCTTTAAACGTGCAGTCGTTTAAGCTGTTCTCGCTCAGCAATGACCTGCGCAAAGCGCTGGATAAGAAAGAGCTGTTCCTGCATTATATGCCTCGCGTGCATGCGCAAACGATGGAAATCGTCGGCGTAGAGGCGCTGCTGCGCTGGAATCATCCGGATTGGGGGCTGGTGCCGCCGACTGAATTTATTCCGATCGCAGAGGAAACGGGGCTCATCGTTCCCATTGGGGAATGGGTGCTGCGCGAGGCTTGCATGCAAAGCAAGCGTTGGCAGAGCAAGGGCCTGCCACCGATTACCATATCGGTTAATTTCTCGGTACAGCAGCTGCTGAAGCAAAATATTTTGCAGATGATAGATCAAATCGTGGCGGAAACGGGTTTGTCCCCCGATAGACTTGAAATCGAAATAACGGAGAGCTCATTTATTAGCAATGAGAAGATCGTGACCGAGCTTCTGCTCGAGCTGAAGAAAAGAAACATCAAAGTATCGCTCGATGATTTCGGCACTGGTTATTCCTCGCTTTATTTATTGAAGCGTTTAGCGCTGCATACGATTAAAATCGATAAGTCGTTTGTGGATGAGATGTTGACGGAGCCGTTCAATAAGAGCATTATCCAATGCATTATTCGTTTGGCAGGGGAGCTGAACATGCAGGTAGTGGCGGAGGGCGTCGAGAACGAGGCGCAGTTCAACTATCTGCGGGAGCAGCAGTGTGACGAAATCCAAGGCTATTATTTCAGCCGGCCGGTAGAGGCGGAAAGCATCGCGCAGCTATTAAAAAATAAATCACTGATGAAGCCTGTCTCGTTAAGTCATAGCAAGCAGCCAGTCGTTAATCGCAGGCAGTATTTCCGGATTGAGCTGAAGCATTGTTTGTTGGCAGAAATGACGATCACCATGTTTAAGGGAAGAAGCGTAAGACTCGGAAGCACGGAGGTGCTCGTTAGAAATATCGGGCCTGGCGGCTTAAGGTTTATGGTAGGCGTTAAGCTGCCGGTTAACAGCGATATTCTGCTGATGTTCAAAACACAGATTGCTAATCAACTGTATGTGCTGTACGGCATTATCGTGTGGTTTAATGAAGTGGAGCATGATATCTTTGAATACGGCGTGCAGTTTCAGTTGAAAGTGAAGGAGCATAACGAGCTCGTTAATGCATTAAATATTCTTGCGATTAAGCAGCGGGACGGCGTTATGCCTCAGACGCAAATTTATGTGGGTGACCCTATACTCCGTATAAAAGAATTGAAAAAACTCAATTAAACCAAGCAGAAAAAGCATTTTGCATTCGGCGATAACCGAGCGTGAAATGCTTTTTTTATTATGCGTAGGGTTTGGCCGCATCGGTCTTTGGGTAAAAGGAAATAGTAGTTATTGAAAAGGAGGAGTGCGCACTTGAAATTAACGCCGGAACAACGAATTCAACTGCATGGCTTCAATAACTTAACGAAGTCACTCAGTTTTAATATGTATGATGTCTGTTATACCAGAACGAAGGAAGAGCGCAAAGCCTATCTAGCCTATATCGACGAGCAATACAATTCAGATAGGCTGACCAAAATTTTAAATACGGTATCCGATATTATCGGAGCGCATGTGCTCAATATCGCCAAGCAGGATTATGAGCCGCAAGGCGCCAGCGTTACCTTGCTCGTATCGGAAGGGCCAGTCGCTGGCGGTCCGAATGATTCGTTTGAGGAGTCTCCAGGTCCGCTGCCTGATTCAGTCGTCATGCATTTGGATAAAAGTCATATAACGGTCCATACGTATCCGGAATACCACCCGAACGAAGGGATCAGCACGTTCCGCGCTGACATTGACGTGTCTACCTGCGGCGAGATTTCGCCGCTTAAAGCGCTGAATTATTTGATACATTCCTTCGATACCGATATCATGACGCTCGATTACCGGGTAAGGGGTTTCACTCGCGACATAAACGGGCATAAGCTGTTTATTGATCATGATATTAACTCGATTCAGAATTACATACCGAAGGAAGAAAGCCTTTTGTATGACATGATCGACGTCAATATTTATCAGGAGAATGTGTTCCATACCAAATGCAAGCTGAAGCAATTTGACCTGAACAATTATTTGTTCGGCTATACGAAGGATACGCTGTCCGTGAAGGAGCAAGAGGAAATTACGAGAAGATTGAAGACGGAAATGGACGAGATCTTTTACGGAAAAAATATAAGGAGCTGAACCAGTATGCCAAACTCGTCATCGAAAAAACAAGTAAACCCGCCGCAGCACCAGAACCAACAACCGGGTATAGAATCTGAAATGAACCCGCTTCCGGTCTACGAGTCTGACTCGTATAAAGCGGCAGGAAAGCTGAAGGGCAAAACGGCGATTATCACGGGAGGCGACAGCGGCATTGGCAGAGCGGTTTCCATTGCCTACGCGAAGGAGGGCGCCGACGTTGCGATCGTGTATTTGAATGAGCATGAGGATGCGAAGAAGACGAAGGAGATCGTCGAGAAAGCAGGCGCAAAATGCTTGTTGATTTCCGGCGATATCGGAGACGAGTCGTTCTGCAAGAGCGTGGTCGAGCAGACGGTAAACGAATTCGGCAAGCTTGATATTTTGGTGAACAACGCTGCGGAGCAGCATGTGCAGCAGAAGCTGGAGGATATTACGTCCGAGCAGCTGGTGTCTACGTTCCGAACGAATGTATTCAGCATGTTCTATCTGACGATTGTAGCGCTGCCGCATTTAAAGGAATCCGGTTCCATTATTAACACTACGTCGATCACGGCCTATCGCGGAAATCCATTGCTGATCGATTACTCGGCGACGAAGGGCGCTATCGTATCCTTTACTAGAGCGCTGGCCGTAAATGTAGCGGAGCAAGGCATCCGCGTAAACGGCGTCGCTCCCGGACCGATCTGGACGCCGCTCATTCCCGCGACGTTCGATGACCAGGCCGTAGCGACGTTTGGGTCCGACACGCCGATGAAAAGACCCGGACAGCCGCATGAGCTGGCCGCGGCTTATGTTTACCTAGGCTGCGACGATTCCAGCTACATGTCCGGCCAAATCATGCATATTAACGGCGGCGAGGTCGTTAACGGTTAACGGATAGCGTTTACGTTACAGGAAGCCATGCTGCTTCGCATAATTTCCCCAGTGCGGCTGTCTGCCATCGACATCCATGATGCCGAATTCATCGGACAGCTGCCAGCTCGGGAACACCTGCCCGGACCTCTCCATGTGGTCTTTTTTTGCTGCCAGCGCAGCAATGCCGCGGCCAATGTAATAAGGCGTTTCCGATTGGGCGAAATGCTCGGCATGCGGTTTGCCGCTGTGTACGGCATCCTGCCATGTGGCTTCCGTTACGCCAAAGTACTCGAGCATTTCCTCGGAGCGGAGAAAGCCCGGCGTAACGGCGACTGCGGATACGCCATGCGGTTTTAAATCCGCTGCCATCGCTAGAGCAAGATGGATGGTCGAGATTTTGGCCAAGCTGTAAAATAAGCTTCCGCGGTACCGGTAATCGATCCCGTCGGTTACTTCAATAATCAACCCGCTTTGTCTCTCGACCATAAGCGGTGCCCCATAATAAGCCGTAATGAGATGTGTCTTTACGGCACGCTCCTGCATAAGCAGCCCCTTGCTTAAGGAATGCTCCCAAAAAGGGGTTTCCCATTCCGTCAGCTGCTCTCCGCCCCAAATATTGTTGACAAGGATGTCGAGCTGTCCGTTTTGTTCCTTCTTGATTTGCTCGAATAGAGCCTGAACCTCATCTTCTGCCGTATGGTCGACTCTGACTGGAATACCGGTGCCGCCTTTTGCAGTGACAAGTTCAGCCGTTTCTTCGATGGTCTCGGTCCGGTTCAGGTCCGAAGCCTGTCCGCGTATGCTTCTGCCCGTGCAATAAACCGTTGCGCCCGCTTCGCCCAAGCTTGCGGCGATGCCTCGGCCGGCTCCGCGTGTCGCACCGGCGACAACCGCGATTTTCCCGTGTAATGGTTTCAATCCAATCTCTCCCGTCTTGTTTCATTTGTTTACTCTTTGTCAGTTTAGCAGACGATATACGACAGCTCTTGTCATATATTCATGCTAGAATGAAATTAACTTTGAAACGGATGCACGGATGGAGGAGGCAAGGGGAATGCGGGCTAGCCGGTTGATCGCGATCGTATTACTGATGCAGAATAACGGAAAAATGACTTCGAAGGCATTGGCAGAGAAGCTGGAGGTATCCGAGCGGACGATCATCCGCGACATGGAATCGCTAAGCGAGGCGGGCGTACCCGTCTATGCGGAAAGAGGGCTGCACGGAGGCTGGGTTTTGGCGGAGGGCTACCGAACAAATTTGACCGGCATGCAGGTGGATGAGCTGGTTTCGGTCCTTTTGGCGGATCAATCTGCTTTGCTGGATGATCTGGGGATCGCGAAGCACTACGATGCCGCCATTCAGAAGCTGCTCGCGGCTGCGCCCGTTGCTGTAAGCAGGGGCGCTGCACTCGCGAGGCAAAAAATTCATATCGACGGAGCGGGCTGGCATCAAGTCCAGGAGTCGCAGCCTTTTTTGGCGACGGTGCAGGAGGCGGTGTGGGAAGAGAAGCTGCTGCGTTTCCAATATCCGCGCGAGGACGGCATAGCCGAACGAACCGTCCAGCCTTTAGGTCTCGTTGCCAAACGAAGCGTATGGTATTTGATCGGCGAGGCAGACGGCGGAAAGCGGACATACCGCATCTCAAGGCTGCAGGATGCCGTCATGCTGGAGGAACGGTTCGAGCGTCCGGCTGATTTTGATTTGGCTGCGTATTGGGAGCAGTCTATAGGCGAGTTCAAGCAAAGCCTGCCGAAGCTGCCGGCTCTGATTGAGCTTCAGGAGAGCCTGCTTGCCAGACTAACCAGGGAGCGTTACGTCAAAATAATAATGAGCGAGCCTTCCGTGAGTCGGCCGGGCTGGCTGTCCGCACGGGTCGAATTCCAATCGGCAGAATCAGCCCTCGAAATCGTTCTAAGCTGCGGCTCACGCATTAAAGTCCTTGAACCCTCCTCGCTGCGGGAACGGGTTAGGGAAGAAGTGAAAGCCCTGCATGGACTGTATGCTCTTTAATAAACAAAACGTGGTTTTATCTGAGCCGGAAGGAAGCATGAATTTGACTGTGGGCTTGTATATTCGATACAATTTAGACGACAGCATGTGTGAGCTTAGAGGCATTCATGAAGGGAGAAAAGGATATCATGAGCGGATTTGAACATCATTTAGATACTTACGCACAATTAATCGTAAAAATAGGCGTGAACGTACAGCAGGGGCAAGAGGTATTTATTACTGGGGCCGTTGATCAAGCCGTGTTAGTCAGGCTGGTGGCGGGCAAAGCTTACGAGGCAGGCGCGAGCAACGTGCATGTCGATTGGACGGATGATTCGTTATCCAGATTGAAATACGAGAAGGCGGCAGACGAAGTTTTTACAAGGTTTCCCGAATGGGAGACAGGCAAGCGCAATTCGTTCGTGGAACGCGGCGCGGCGTTTATCTCGATCGTATCCTCGAGCCCGGATTTGCTGAAAGGCATCGATTCCAGCCGGATATCGAGCTTCCAGAAAGCATCCGGCCAAGGGCTGAAGGAATTCCGCAGAGCGATCCAAGCCGATAAGGTAAGCTGGACCGTTGTGGCGGCTGCGAGCAAGCAATGGGCGGCGAAGGTATTCCCGGAGGCAGGCGAAGAGGAAGCCGTCGAGCTGCTTTGGAAAGCGATATTTGATTCCGTTAGGCTTCATGCGGAAGATCCGGTGAAGGCATGGGAAGAGCATAATGCGAACTTACATAGCAAAGGCGAGACGCTGAACCAGAACCATTTTCAAAAATTGCATTACACCGCTCCCGGCACGGACCTCACGATTGAGCTGCCAGAGAAACATATTTGGGTCGCTGCGGGCAGTACAAACGTAAGCAACATTCCTTTCATGGCGAATATGCCGACGGAGGAAGTGTTTACGGTTCCGCTCAAAACGGGCGTGAACGGCTACGTTTCAAGCACGAAGCCGCTTAGCTACGGCGGCAACATTATCGACCGCTTCAAGCTCACTTTCGAGAACGGGCGTATCGTGAAGGTAGAGGCGGAAGAAGGTCAAGAGATTTTGCAGAAGCTGGTCGATATTGACGAGGGCTCGCATTATCTGGGAGAGGTTGCGCTTGTCCCGCATGAGTCGCCGATCTCGCAGTCTAACATTTTGTTCTATAACACGCTGTTCGACGAGAATGCCTCGAATCACCTTGCAATCGGCAGCGGCTATGCGTTCAATATCGAGGGCGGCAAAACGATGTCCCCGGAAGAGCTGGAAGCAAGCGGCGTCAACGCAAGCATTACGCATAACGATTTCATGATCGGCTCGGCCGAGATGGATATCGACGGGATTACGAAGGACGGCAAGGTCGTACCGATCTTCCGTAAAGGAAACTGGGCTATTTAACCCTATTAATGATGCGCTGTCGTCAACATTGAATCTGTGACCCATAAGAAGGACGCTTTGGAAAAAAGTGACCCTCTTGTGGGTCATTTGTGTTTTATTTAGTCATGAAGAGGGCGCGGGATAAGAATTTGAGAAAGAAATTTGATCAAGTAGTACTAAGAAATTATTACCAACAACACTTATTTGTGGTTTGGAGTCGGGAAATGGACCTATTTTTCGCGGGGGAAGGATGATGCATCCAGACTATTTCTTGCAGACTGCGTCACTGCTACACTAGAATTTGCGTTTTCTTCCCGAGATATCTTTTTTTGAGAAATTTCAGGAATGGTGTTTCATATTGTCTCAATGTGTTTAATAGATCAAAGATAGTGGTGCGTCCATTTTTGAAAATCCAATTTATGTAAGGAATTAATATCATTTAAATAAAAGGATATTAATTGCTTGCTGTTCGAGTCAGGATGATGTTTGTTCTATGCAAATGGCGTTAATCGTACTGTTAGTCTGTCTATTATTGGTTTGCGTCGTCACTGATTTAAGAAGCCGCAAGATTTATGATGGGGTGACCCTGCCGGGTACAGCGGCCTTTCTTGTTATTCATCTCATAACGAGGGATATTTCCTTGCTTGAGCCGCTCGCGGGGGCAGCCGGGCTGGGAGGGATCGCCTTGCTTGTCGCGGTGGTCAGCAAAGGGCAGTTCGGCGGCGGGGATATCAAGCTTTTTATGATGATCGGCGCAGGCTTAGGCTGGTCGGTCGGGATTTGGGTGTTTATGTTTGCTTTTTTGGCTGCGGCCTTTATCGCTTGGCCGATTATTGTGCTGCAGAAGCTGCTGCCGCAAAAACGGAGAGTGAAGGAGCTGCCGATGGCGCCCTTTATCGCTTTCAGCGCTATGCTTATCATGGCTTTGGCTTACTGATGGAGGCCGTCGAACAACCAGAAATACATAAGTATGAAAAGAGAGAAGAGATTAAGCTTATTACTAAGGCCAGGAGTGTTGGGAATTTATGTTTGAGTCAAAAAGACGCGCATTTTTATTATTATTCGTATCCATTGCGTTAGGATTGATCGCTGTTATTTTATTCTCCACGTATATGCAGGAAACGAAGGAAAGCATGGGAGAACTGGTTATGGTTCAGGTCGCGGGAAATGACATTCCCGCGGGCCAGCTCATCACCGAGGACCTGCTGACGGAAGAACAAATTCCCCGCAAGTATATGCTGGATTCTCTTATCCAATCGCCGGCCGAACTTGTCGGTAAGGTATCGATGGTTCCGATCGCCAAAGGAGCGGTTATCACTTCTGTCATGCTTAGAGACAACAGTCTCGTGTCGGGAGAGTACCGCCAAGTTATGCTTCGCGCGCCCATGTCCGTATTCGATGATCAGATCGATGCTTATGACGAGGTTGATATTCTTGTTTCTTACGAGCAGGAAGGCGGTGCCAAGGAAGCGGCGGCGGACCGCAGAACGACGAAGGTGCTCCTCAAAGGGGTAACGGTGAGCAGTGTGCATAAAAGCGGCGACGAAACGGTTGCCGTAGGCGTGCTTTTGAAGCTTGCCGATACGAAGAGCTTGATATGGGCACTTAATTACGGCAAAGAGGTACGGCTGCTCAAAACAGGCAATGCGAAAGCCTCGCAAGAGACTCTAATGGCCGAGGAACCTATAGCAGCTGAGCCGGCACCAAGTCCGAAGCCAACGGCCAAGCCAACGGCCAAGCCAACGGCCAAGCCAACGGCTAAGCCTGCGGCAGCCGGAACCGCTAAGCCGACAGTAAAACCGACGGCGCCAGCTGCCGTTACGCCGCCGAAGGGAGGAGAATAAGCCTGTGAACACTGCCAAAATATCGATCATTACGGATGACAGCCGCCTGATGCAGCAGCTCGTCCAGCATGTCAACTTTCTCAACCTGAGCATTGGAGAAACGATTGATAAGCCCAGAGAGGCTTACATGCATCTGCATCCGCTGGAGCCGCGGGTCGTGCTCCTTGCTGAACCTCTCGAGGAGATGAGCGTTCCCCAAATCGTCCAGCAATTAAAAAAAGTGAACAGCAGCGCGCCTATTATATTCATGTCGCGCGAGGGCCGCTTCGAGCAAATACGCGAGCTGTACCGCTGCGGGGTATCCGACGTGCTCCGCGTTCCGGAGGAGCTGGGGCAGCTCGAGCTGCTGCTGGATAAAACCGTGCGTCAAACGTCGGACAATCGGAATCGGAGCAAAGTCCCCGGATCGACAGGCTCGGAAGGCGGCCAGGTCATTGCCCTATATAGCGCAAAGGGCGGCTCGGGTACGACAACGGCAGGCATTAATTTGGCGCAAGGGCTCGCGATTCAGTCCGGTGCCCGTGTCCTGCTCATCGACCTGAACATGCAATTCGGCGGCTTGCAGCAATATCTCGACATACAGTTCGAGCGGAATTTAGGCGACTTAAAGTCCGTGCTAAAGGAATTGACATACAGCCAGCTGGATAATGTCCTCTACAAGCTTGCCCCTTCAGATGTCAATCTTCTGCTGTCGCCGGCTCATCCGCAGGAGGCTGAAAATTTCAAAGGCGAGGACATCGAGCTTTTATTCGCCGCTTGCCGCGCGCATTTTGATTATATCGTGCTGGATTTACCGAAGGAGCTCAATGAAATTTCGATCTGCGCGCTGGGCCAAGCTGACCGTGTGCTGTATCTGCTGCATTTGGACCGGCCATCGATTGTGCGGATGAAAGGCGTTTTTGATATTTTGGAACGATACCATTTGACCCACGAGGAGAAGCTTTCCATTGTGGTGAACAGGCACAGCAAGAAAAATGACGTCACGCTGGAGAATCTGGAGAAGATGACGACGATTCCTGTGGTCGGCGTCCTGTCAGAGGACGTAAAGCGCAACGTGCAAACGTCTATGAATCTTGGAAAGCCGCTTCTGACCGAGAAGAAGGTGAAGGGACTTAAAGGCCCTGCGAAGGATTACATGGCTCTGGCCGCAGCATTGCTCAAGCAAGAAGGGGGCGTGAACCGTGTCCATCTTCCATCAGCTAAGCAGTCGTCTTGAGGATTCGCCAAAAATAGAAAAGACCGCCCAGGATTATATTGACTACTTATTTAACCATTACAAGGAACGGCTCCTGAAAGAAACGAACCTGGATCAATTAATCAAGCTTCCCAACTTTCAGAAGCGGCGTACGATCGAGAAGCTGATCACCGACATGCTGGAGCAGGAGAAGGTCATTATTACGCAGCTCGACAAAACAAAGCTGCTGGATATGATTCTCAATGATTCGGTCGGCTACGGACCGCTCGAGCCGCTGCTGCAGGATGAAGATATTACCGAGATTATGGTAAACGGCCCGAATGAAGTGTACATAGAGAAAAAAGGCACCATCACGCTCTCGAACATATCGTTCAAAAATCAAGAGCATATCCGCCATATTATTGACCGGATCGTCGCGCCGATCGGCAGACGGATCGATGAAAGCTCGCCGCTTGTCGACGGGAGGCTGGAAGACGGCAGCCGGATTAACGCCGCGATTCCTCCGATTGCTTTGTACGGACCTGTGCTGACCATTCGAAAGTTCAAGAAGGACCCGTACTTGATGCACAACCTGCTTGAATTCCAATCGCTGTCGAAAAAAATGTCCGAGTTTCTTGAGGCGGCGGCGGCCGGAAAGATGAACATTCTGATTTCCGGCGGTACAGGCAGCGGGAAAACCACGCTCCTGAACGTCGTATCCGCAGCCATTCCCGTCGGAGAACGCGTCATTACGATCGAGGATATGGCAGAGCTTCGCCTGGGCCGCAAAAACTGCGTCTCCTTGGAGGCAAGGCCTGCGAATATGGAGGGAAGCGGTGAAATTACGATCCGCCATCTCGTGCGCAACGCGCTTAGGATGCGGCCGGACCGCATTATTGTCGGCGAGGTGCGCGGCGGAGAAGCGATGGATATGCTGCAGGCGATGAATACCGGCCATGAAGGCTCGCTGACGACGATTCATGCCAATACGCCCCGCGATGCGATGTCGCGTTTGGAGGCGATGATTCTGATGAGCAATACCTCGATGACGGCCGAGGTTGTCAGGCCGTTCATTTCCGCCGCGATCCAGATCGTCGTTCAAACGCTTCGTTTGTCTGACGGCTCGCGAAAGGTTGTATCGGTTGCCGAGGCGGTGGATGAAGCGGGCGAGCTGAAGCTAGTGGATATTTTCCGCTATGTGAGAACAGGCACGAGCGCGAAGGGAAAAAGCATCGGACGGTATGAAACCACAGGCTACGTCCCGAAATGTTATGAGAAGCTGAAGGCCTACGGATATGACCTTGGCATTGATTTTTTTGCGCCAGGCCAGGAGGACGTCACCCATGTCTAACGAGCTTTGGTTATGCATCGTTTTATTTCTCACCGTAGCGCTCGGCACGCTTGGCATCTATGAGCTTGGCAGCGTGCGCAAACGGATGAACGGCCTTAAACGCAAGCTGGATGAGCTGCATACGGAGGAGGCCAAAGCCTCGCGGGGAATGTATCATCGGCTCTCTCTGCGTTTTAAGCAAACAGAGTATGGACGGAGCTTAGAGGACCGTTTGACTGCCTCTAACGTCATGCGGAGCCCGCTCGATTGGGTGCTCATTTTGACCGTATTGTGGGCGGTGCTGTCCATACTCGTAGAACGGATGATGGGACTCGGTGTGCCTTACAATCTGCTTGCGGCTTACTTTGTGACCAATTGGGGCTCGAAGCAATGGCTTAAATCCCGAAGCAGCAAGTTCAGCCAGCTGATTAACCGGCAGCTTCCCGAGGTATGCCGTATGATGTCAAGCTGCATTCGCGCAGGCATGAGCGTGCAGCAAGGAATTGATATCGTAGCGAAAGAGCTGAAGCCGCCTGCGGGATTGTTGTTTCAAACGATGTCCAGGGAGCTCAAAATGGGTACGACGCTGCATTTGGTGTTGGAGCGCGTGCATGAGCGCTTTACCAGCAAGGACATTCGCTTGCTGACGCAGACGATCATCGTGCAGCGGCAGGCGGGAGGCAATCTGGGTCAAGCGCTTGACCACTTGGCGAAAACGCTTGAGGAGCGCGAGCGCATGAACAAAGAGATTAGCAACCAGACAGCGGAATCGCGTTATATTGCGCTTACGCTGGCGTTAATGCCCGTTTTCCTGATCGTCGTGTTTAATATGGTGTTTAAAGGATTTATTATGCCGATATTCACGGTTCCCGGCATGGTCCTGGTAGCCGTGGTGCTGCTGCTGATGACGGTAGGTTTCCTGATGATTCGCAAAGTATCCAATATAAAGGCGTGACGATATGAATGAGTGGACTGAGGCTTTGTTGTATGCGGGATTCGCGGTTTGGTGCTTATCCATGCTGCTGTTCTGGCGATACTGCCTGCATCGCATAGCGCTGCTTAAGCGGCTGGGCCTGATCAAGCTGGAGCGGAAAAAGAAAGAAAAATGGACCAATCGCTTCTCAGTGCGCGTTTTCGCGTGGTCCAAGCAGCTTGCGCCGCTCGGGCGCCGCTTCCGGATGTTCTCGAACGAGGAGGAGCTGGAGCGGAAAATAGCGTTAGCCGGCTATCCTGGAGGCTTGCAGCTTGATTCCTATTATGGCTTTCGCTTTTTGTGCCTGTTCTCCGGTCTGTTCGGAGGGACGATTTTGTCCTGGCTCGGCATAGGCGGCGGCGGCACGATTCTAGCTCTGTTCGCCGCAGGCCTTGTGTTTCCGCCGATGTGGATTCGCTCGGCTGCCGCACGCAGACAAGAGCAAATCGCGATTGAGCTTCCCGATTTCATGGATGCGATGAGCGTGACGCTGCAAGCAGGCGTGCCGCTGGATCCCGCGATGAAGCAAATCGTGAAGACGATGGATGGGCCTCTGCAGGAGGAAATGAGCCGCTTCCAGCAGGAGCTGGATATCGGGGTGCCGAGAGAGCAGGCCTATCTGCGCTTAATGCACCGCAATCAATGCAAGGATTTGGAGACTCTTATCCTGTCCTTGATTCAAGGCAGTAAGCTGGGCGTTCCGATTGCCAATACGTTCAAGCTGCTTGCCGAAGACATGCGGGAATCGCGCATCGGGCGAATTAAGGAAAGGGCTGCGAAGGCAGGTCCTAAGGTGACGCTTATTACGACCTTTGTGATTCTGCCGGCCGTCATCCTGTGCGTAATCGGATTGCTTGTTCTTAACTTTATGTATAACCCGGAAGGGCTCGGCATTTCTTGGGATGCATTCAACATGTAAATAGGAGAGGAGGTGAACGGATCATGCTGACGAATTTCGGGATCAAACTATACGGCAAATCAGTTCAAATATGGAACCATACAAAAAATCAGCGCGGCGCGCAAGCCATCGAATATATCGGGGTTGCTGCCCTTGCCGTCGTACTCATTCTCGCGATGATTAAGCTGTTTGGAAGCGACGGTGATGGAATTGCGAAAAAATTGGTTGATAAGCTTAAGGACTTTATCGATAAAATCAGTCTTTAACCGTACCCGCAAAAGAGGCCGGGAAAATCATCTCGGCCGTTTGAGGCGGATGGCCGGAAATGAGCAGGGCTCCCAAGCGATTGAATTTGTCGGGGTGCTGCCTTTATTTTTGTTAATGATATTAATCGTTACCCAATTCGTCTATGCAGGCGTGACCGTTGTCGTTGCGAAGCAAGTCGCCATGGAGGGAGCGCGCGCTGCCATGGTTGAACTTACGTCAGGGGCGAATTACGAGGCTGCGGTTCGCAACGCAGCGGGTAAATATAAGGTGAACAGCCTATCTAAGCATGAGTATATTTCCGGGTCGGATACCTATGTCACCGTTAAGGTTACGCTGGAATCTCCCATCGTGACAGGAGGATTATTTCGATCCTCCGGCATTTCGCTTCCCGTCTCGTCAGAAGTGACGGTGCGTAAGGAAGAGTTGGAATAGCCTGCTGGCTGAGAGGTTGTGATTACGATGCGAAGAAGCTCGAAACAGCGCTTCCTGCTTGCGTTGACCATCCTAATATGGATAGGTGGAGCGGTTCCTTCTGCTTTTGCGGAAGATGCTGATATTGATTCACAGCTTGATTCCTACACGATTCCCGACAAAAGCGTCCCGGCTGCTCCAATCATTGTGGATACGGCCGTACCGGACGGCTCCAACGTCAATCCACCGACCTATGAAGTAGGCGATACCGGTCCAGGCACTGGCCAAGGGGGATTGCCTGACACGCCGGGCGGAAGCGGGCAGCTTCCGGGCTATGATTCGGGCGGCGGCTCGAAGGGCGGATCCGTCGACGGTAAAGGGGATGGGCCTCCGGAAGGCGGCGGGATAGACGGGGCAAACCCTCAATCCCCCGAGCAGCCTGGCAGCGAGGGGACGCCGGGCGGAACGAATGATCCTCAAGGCCCGCTGCTTCCGGGATCCGGCGGCGACGGCAGCACGCCGGGCGTCACTGATCCGCAGACGGGAGAAGCCGGCAGCACAGGCCAAACGGGAACAGGGAACACAGGTACTGAGAATACAGGAACAGAGGATACAGGAACAGAGAACACGGGAACTGAAAATACAGAGACGTCGGATACCGATGCGCAGAGCACGAAGGACCCAGAAAACAAGCCTTGGTACGAGAGTTTCTTTAATCATGTTAAGCAAGCGGCGACGGGAGCATTGGCCGGCGCCATTGGAGCTGCAATCGTCATTGTCGTCGTCGTAGCGGTCGCGGCAGTGCTTGGCGTAACGATTGGCATTCCTTTATTAATTGTAGCGGCTGCCGCGGGTATAATCGCGGGAGCGGTATATGCTTTATATGCAGGGGATTCCTTTAATTTCCTGAAAGGCATCGGAATCGGCGGACTGGCCGCGGTATCGGTTATTTCCATCGGTCAAGCTGGAATTGCCGCGGCTTTCCGCGGCGGCTGGCAGCTCATTACGAATGTGGGGGTGCGGGGAGCTTTGCGGGCCGCCGGCTCGCGAATCGCAACCTTTGCGAATGGTGCATTCGGCGCGCTTAGAAGCGGACTTACCGCATTAGCGCGTACGCCGGTCGCAACGCTCAAATCGACGATCGTGTCGAAAACGTTCGGCTTTACGGTCTTGCTTAATATGGGAACGAGCGTATTCAGCAAACTTGCTTTTGAAGGGGAAATGCCAGGCCTTCAAGAAGGTGCTCTCATGCTCGCGGAAAGTGTCACGGGGGCGCTTATTTTTGATAAAATCGGAGATATCGTAGGCAAGCAGGCTCTGAGCAAGCTGGGGAAACGGCTGTCCTCGTTTGTTGCGAGCGCTTTTGAGTCAATGACAATCAATGTGCTGCTTAAGCGCGAGAACGCGGATGCGGGGACTGCGTCGCAGGTTGGCTTTTTTAAAGCATTTATCCTGCAGCCGCTGCTTGGCTTCCGTTTAAACCGCTGGCGGACGAATGAACAGGTAGGCACGGCGCTGTCTGATCTTGAGGCCAGAGGCATCACGGTAGATTCCTCGAACATCGGCGATAAAAAAATGACGAATGTGCAGCTGGACCGGCTCTGGAATAACGGCGCGAACCCCAATTCGGTTCGTCACTGGGGCCAAGACGGCCATCAGGTTACCCAAAACCAGTATGATCGGCTACTGGAGAACCAAGATAAGCTGACACAGATGGAAAACAAGCAGAAAATCGTCGAGAAGCTCACGGAGAAAGCGATTGAGGAGCCGGCTAAGGATAAATTCGGATTAGGGAAGTGAATGGGATGCTGAAGCGGATCCGGGAGCTGGAGGATAAGCAGCTGCTCCGCGGCGTATGGTGGAATACCGGTATTTTTGCGGTTGTTTTTCTTATATTGTGCTACTTGGCTGGCGATCGTGATTATGTGAGCTTCCAAGCCGCAGTCATTATATTGATTGTCGTATACATTCCAGGCCTGCTGCTTTTGCTGGCGATGTATGTCAAAGCAGATGCCGATACGCGAAAAGCCTATAACATGCGAATCGGATTAGTTGCCGCCGCAGGCGTTATTATAGCTTTGTGGAGGTATATGAATTAGCGACAGCCGTAGAAAAGGATGTGTATCATCGTTGCATAAAAGAATGGCTTTATTAATTTTATCCATGAGCCTCGCTGCCGTTATGCTTGCAGGATGTTTCGGAGGGACGGAGCCTAAGGAAGGCGGAGTGTCCGCCAATGCCAACGCCGTTAATGCCGAAGCGCCGTCGCCGGTACCGACTGCGGATAATGCTCCATCCGATGAAGAGGAGCAAAGCACGGAGACGCCTGAGGAATCTGCGCAGCCGGAGCCCGTTCAGGTTAAGGATATCGCAGGGCATACGTCTGAAACGTACATTACGCAGCTGCTGCAAAGCGGGAGCATTACTCCGGATGCGGACGGTAATTTCCGGCCAAACGAGGCGATTACAAGATCGGAATTCATTCATTGGATGTACGGCTATGACAACAAAGGCATTAAGCCTTATAAGCCTTCGGCGCCAAGCTTCATCGACGTGCCGAAGGAGCATGCTGATTTTGAGCTGGTAGAAGGGCTGCACCAAGCCGGGGTTATCACCGGATTCCCGGATCAATCCATGAAGCTGGATAAGGAGCTTACCCGCGAAGAGCTGTGCTTGCTCTGGGCTTGGTATCAAAGCGCGGATAGCGTAATCGATCCGATTATTCCGCTCGCATCCGCGGAGCTTAGCTTGAAGCCTTACGGAGACGGGGATAAGGTCGGCCAAATCTTCATCCGCGCCGTCGATCAATATTTAACCAATGAAGAGGTATCGTACACGGCCGTGTTCGGCAAAACGCCGAAGCTGAATCCGCAAGGATCGGTTACAAGAGCGGAAGCGGCGCAATGGATCGTATCGTACAGCGATGACAACGAGCAGTAAGAAGGGTGATGCTTAAAGTGAAGGGAGATTCCTGTCGGAGCGGTATCGCTGCAGCCGTGAAGAATGAGCGCGGAAGCATGTCGCTGCTGGCGATAGGCACCTTGGCGCTTGTGATCATCGTCAGCGTTTATTTGTTTTATTTTTTTACTGTCTTTATTGAGAAGCGCCAAGCCCAAAACATCGCCGATGCCGCATCGCTGACTGCTGTTCAGACGATACGGGAGGAATATGAAGAGGCAATGCAGGACAAGGCGGAGAATGAAATCGAAGCTTTTCTTCTGGAATACGGCGAGCTGCTTAAGCCTGCAGTGCCTGACACCGAGGGAGAATCCCCATTGCCTGAGAGCGGAAGCGATACGGAAGGCGGCCCAACCGGTTCAATCATTCCTCCGGTACCGGCGCTTAAGCTTGAGGACTTGATCGACAGTACGGAGCTGCGCAATTTAATTGCGAGTGAAACCTTCGATAAGGAAGAGCATTGGCTGCTTGTTGCCAAGGAGAGCTACTTCTCGGATGAATTCACTGCGCGAAAGAATGGCGAGCTTCTCTATGATGTCATTCGGCGCGAGGCTGGACAGGTTGAAGCGGCTGCCAGAGAAGCCGTCGCGGCAAACAACGGCAAAGCCGGCGGCAGCCTGACCTTTCCGGTGGAGGGCGAGCCGAAATTCCTTCTCAAAGCCACGCGTACGATGAAGCTGGACAGCATCGGCTTCGAAAAAGATATATTAACCGGCGCCGCCGCAGGCATTTCTTCGAAAGAAGTGCCTATTGACGTAAGCGGGAAGCCTCCTTTTACAATTTATTGGTAACGAATTAGCTGCTGTTGGAAAAGTCCCTGACTTTTCCAACAGCAGCTTTTTTGATGTATGAAAAATCCCTCGAATTGTAAAAACTAGCGGATGAAAGGCGGCAAAATCACGTCGTATATGACATTTGTCATGCCATCGTATTGACGTTTATGACTACAAGCACCTGACACTTTTCTTTACAATAAAGTTAGAATACTGCGATAGACGTTCGAGATACTCTCCAAGCGTCATATTGAGGAGGAAGAATGCGATGACAGAGCCGAAACATGCTCACCTGAAGAAAGAAGTTGCCCCATTTGAGAAAACGGATTTAAAGTCGAGCATCAGACAGCTTATTAACACCTTAGTGCCACTCGTTCTGCTCTGGTATGCCGCTTACTATAGTCTCTCGATATCGTACTGGCTTACCGCTCCACTCGTGCTGCTTACTTCTGGTTTCGTTATTCGGACCTTCATCATTTTCCATGACTGCTGTCATGGCTCATTCTTCAAAAGCAAAAAAGCAAATGATATCATAGGCACCATTACAGGCGTCATCACGCTTGTTCCTTATAGACAGTGGAAAAACTCGCATTCGATCCATCATGCGACGAGCAGCAACCTCGATAAACGGGGAGTCGGCGATTTGTGGATCCTTACCGTAGAAGAATATGCAGCAGCGCCGTTGATGCGCCGTATCGCATACCGCATGTACCGTCATCCTTTGGTTATGTTCGGGCTAGGCCCAATCGGCGTATTCCTTATTCAATACCGCTTTAATACAAAAGGCGCAAAGCGTAAGGAACGTATGAACACCTATTTAACGAATGCTTTGATCGTCGGCGTTTATGCTCTGCTCATTTGGGCAATCGGCTGGCAAGCGTTTCTGCTCGTGCAAGGTCCCGTGTTTTTTGTATCAGGCTTGCTCGGCATCTGGTTGTTCTACGTACAGCATCAATTCGAAGATTCCTACTTTGAAACCGAAGACGAATGGAGCTATGTAAAAGCAGCGGTTGACGGAAGCTCTTATTACAAGCTGCCTAAAGTACTCCAATGGATTACCGGCAACATCGGCTTCCACCATGTTCACCATTTGAGCCCTAAGGTTCCTAACTATAATTTGGAGAAAGCGCATAATGCGACTCCGCCGCTTCACAAAGCAACGACGATTACAATTGGCGAGAGCCTAGAGTCGCTTCAATTCCGCCTTTGGGACGAAACCGACAAAAAGTTCGTCAGCTTCAAAGGCATCAAGCATCGCCTTCGCAAGATGCAAAATGCTTCAGACAAGGTGAAAGCATCGCAGCCGAGCTTGAAATTCAAATAGCTGTCGCATATACCAAATGAAGCCATGCCCTCACAGGCTGGCTTCTCTTATGTACAGCGATAAGGAAAATAAATACTTGAATAGATGTATATGATAAAATGGAACTATTCATTGAATCGTAACCTTAAACCGGATGAATAGAAGGATGGACGACCATGAACAAGTGGTATCAGATTTTTCATAAAAACACAGGTCTCAGCCCTTACGTTTGGGTCGTCTTCTGTATTCTTCCTTTTTACTTTATCTTTCGCTCATCGACGCCCTATGAGGCGGTATCGGGCATTATCATGATTATCCTGTTTTTTATATGTTACCGGTTATCCTTTGTATCGAAAGGGTGGCTCGTTTACTTCTGGACGAGTGTGCAAATTGTCATATCGATCGCGATGACCTTGTTGTTCAGCTACGTCTATTTTTCGATTTTTCTCGCTTTTTTCATCGGAAACATTCAGAACCGGGCCGGCTTTTTTACGCTCTACGCGATTCATATCGTCAGTACGTTTATTACCGTCAATTATGGCTTTGCCACACAGAACACGCTGTTTTTCACGCAGTTTCCGTTCATTCTTATCAGTCTGATCGTCGTTATTTTGCTTCCCTTCAACACCTACAACAAAATTAAGCAGGGACAGCTTGAAGGGCAGCTTGAGGATGCGAATAAGCGGATTTCAGAGCTGGTTAAGCTGGAGGAGAGACAGCGGATCGCGCGCGATCTGCATGATACCCTCGGACAAAAGCTTTCCTTAATCGGGTTGAAAAGCGATCTCGCCGGAAAGCTGATGGTTAAGAACCCAACGCAAGCGCAGGCTGAAATCAACGATGTCCGCCAAACGGCGAGGACGGCGCTCAAGGAAGTGCGGGAAATGGTCACGCAGATGCGCGGCACCAGAATCGAGGACGAAATGTTTCGGGTGAAGCAGATTCTGAAGGCGGCTGAAATCGAATTCGAGCTCGAAGGAGACTTAAAGCTCGGTACGACGGATCTATTGACTGAAAATGTGCTCAGCATGTGCTTGAAGGAAGCAGTGACGAATGTGGTGAAGCACAGCGGCGCTTCAATCTGCACCGTAACGATTCAAACCTCGCGCACAGAGCTGCTGCTCAAGGTGAAGGACAACGGGGTAGGCATCCCCGAGGAAGCAAGAAATTACGGGGGACATGGCCTTCAAGGGATGAAGGAGCGGCTTGAATTCGTAAACGGCAGCTTGGAAATCGTGAACAATGACGGAGCAGCGCTGAATATACGGATACCGAACGTAATCAAACAAATCTAATGCTTAGCGATAGAAGGGATTGAGGGTTATGATCAGAATCGTCATTGCCGAGGATCAGCGCATGATGCTGGGCGCCCTTGCTTCCTTGCTTGATTTGGAAGAGGACATGAAGGTCGTCGGAAGAGCGAGCAATGGAGAAGACGCCATAAATCTTGTTCATCAGCATAAGCCCGACATTTGCATCATGGATATCGAGATGCCGGCGAAGACCGGACTCGATGCTGCCGAGGAGCTGAAAGGGAAGGACTGCAAGGTCATTATTTTGACCACCTTTGCGCGGTCTGGCTACTTTGAACGCGCGCTCAAGGCGGGCGTGAGCGGCTATCTGCTGAAGGACAGCCCAAGCGAGGAGCTGGCGAATTCGATACGCAGCGTCATGGCCGGACGGCGCATCTTTGCTTCCGAACTCGTAGATGAGGCATACGGCCAGGAAAATCCGTTAACGGAGCGCGAGAAGGAAGTGCTGGTGCTCGTCGCGGACGGCAAGAATACGAAGGAAATTGCGAGCGAGCTTTTTATTACGACCGGGACAGTCCGCAACTATATATCCGTCATTCTCGACAAGCTTGATGTCAGTAACCGCATTGAAGCGATTACTCGTTTTAAGGAGAAGGGCTGGTTTAAATAATGCGATGGCCGAAGGCTGAATAGGCAGGTCAAAGCATCATGCGCTATTGAGAGGAGTCATCCGTCTCATCGGCGCTTTTTTTGTTTATATAAGAGAATAGCGGCAGCTGTCATATACGCAGGCGAAGAGTGAAAGCGACGGGGAATGGAAAGAGTACTAAGGAAGGGAGTTAATGGGATGAACTATTCGAATTTGACGCTTCATACCGATAAATATCAAATCAATATGATGTACGCGCACTGGCTGCAAGGCAGCTCGAATGAGAAAGCGGTTTTTGAGGCGTATTTCCGCAAGCTGCCCTTCGGCAACGGCTTCGCTGTCTTTGCCGGACTAGAGAGAATCGTTTCTTATATCCAATCGCTTCGGTTCGGAGACGAAGAAATTACATATTTGCGTGCCCAAGAAGAAAATTACAAAGAAGAGTTTCTGGAAGAGCTGCGGCATTTCCGGTTCACCGGCAATCTGTATGCCGTAGAGGAAGGTACGCTTGTGTTTGCAAACGAGCCGCTGCTCTGCGTGGAGGCCCGCATATTTGAGGCGCAGCTGGTGGAAACCGCGATTCTTAACATGATGAACTATCAAACTTTGATTGCGACGAAGGCGGCACGTATCAAGCAGGTTGCGCCGGATGACGTGCTGCTGGAGTTCGGAACAAGACGCGCGCAGGAGACGGATGCCGCGATTTGGGGAGCGAGAGCCTCCTATATCGCCGGCTTCCATGCTACATCCAATATGCGCGCCGGCATGCTCTTCGGCATTCCCGCCAAAGGGACGCATGCCCATTCCTGGGTGCAGGGGCATGATTCGGAGGAGGAGGCGTTCCGCCTTTATGCGGAATCGCTGCCCGATCAAGTGACGCTGCTGGTGGATACGTATAACACGCTCAAAAGCGGCGTGCCGAACGCGATTAAGATCGCCGGGCTGCTGGAGCAGCAGGGAAAGCGGATGAATGCGATCCGTCTCGATAGCGGCGATCTGGCGTATCTCTCCCAGATGTCGCGAAAAATGCTGGACGAAGCGGGTTATTCCTACGTGCAGATCGTGGCATCCAATGACCTCGACGAAGGCATTATTGCGAATCTGAAATCGCAGGGAGCAAAGATTGACGTATGGGGCGTTGGAACGAAGCTGATCACCGCGGCAGACCAGTCTTCGCTGGGCGGCGTGTACAAGCTGGTCGCGCGCGAGAAAAACGGCAGCTATGAGCCCGTGATCAAAATATCGGCCAATCCGGAGAAGGTATCGACGCCGGGATTCAAGGAGCTGTACCGCATCGTGAATACGGAGACGGGAAAAGCAGAGGCGGATTATATTACGCTGAAGGGCGAACAGCATATCCATGACGGAGCGAAGCTAAAGCTGTTTGACCCCATTCATCCTTATATTCATAAATACATTGCGCATTATGAAGCCGTTCCGCTCTTAAAGACGATCTTTTCCCAAGGCGAGCTGGTGTACGGAATGCCGAGCTTGGAGCAGATCCGCAGCTATCATCAGGAGCAGTTCGAGCTGTTTTGGCCGCAATATCTGCGCAAGCTGAACGCGGAGGCTTACCGTGTAAATTTAAGCGAAGCCGCATGGGAGCTGAAGAGGGAGCTTATACAGCGCCATCAATTCTTGTAACCGCGTCGAAACGCGGCACGGAATAAACGAAATTTTGTCGAAAATGAAGGATTTTCCAAGTGTATTGTGGAATGGATAGCAGGTATATATCACAATTCACTTGGAGGTTAACCCATGAAAAGAAGAAACAAAGCTATCTTTATGATGATGGCCGTGTGTTTAATGGCGTTATCATTCGTAATGCCGGCAGCGGCCGCAGAAATTTCAAAGGATAAGTATACATATTCGATATCGAAGAAGCTTGGCGAAGTATCGGAAACGTTAACGATTGACGATCTTGGGGAAATTTATGAGGATCTCCAGGTAACATCGACGCTCGTGCCGGATAAGGCGGTTTTGAGCTTCACGGCAAAAGTGAATATGAGTGTTATCGTACTGGGCTACAGCCTGGAGAACGGGATTCTCGTAGCGGATCCCGTTCCTTGGACCGTTAACGGCACGAAGGAGCTTGTCAATGGGTTATCCGCCAATACGACGGCAACCGTTACCTTCGAATATGGCGTTCCTTATTATGAATTGTTCATTTGGGATGAGGCAACCGGCGATCAAACCAGTTATTTCTTCAAAATAGACAAGGGTACAGCTGCAGGAGACCAGCCCGATACATGGGCGAAAACGGAAGTAGAAGCCGCTATCGCAGCGGACCTCGTTCCTACTGAGCTTCAGGGCAGCTACAAGCAAAAAATAACGCGCGCTGATTTTGCGAAAATCATCATCCGATTGCTGGAGGTAAAAACCGGCCAGACGATCGATGAGATTTTGGTCGAAAATGAAGTCAGCCTCAGCGATAATCCGTTTACGGATACAAGCATCAAGGAAGTGATCGCCGCGAACCTGATGGGCATCGTAAACGGCAAAGGGAACGGTATATTCGATCCTAACGGAAGCATCACAAGACAAGAGGCAGCCGTGATGCTGGCAAATACGGCAGAAGTGCTGGGCTATGACGTGGCCGCTGATGCTTCGGCATTTACTGACAGCAAGACGATCGCAAGCTGGGCGAAGCCAAGCGTTGATTTTGTTTTTACGTACGGCGTTATGAATGGAACGGGAAATAACAATTTCAGTCCCAAAGGGACGTACACGCGCCAGCAAGCTTACATGACGATTGTACGATTGAATGACGTGCTTGTTGAATAGCAAAGGAATGCTGTATAAGAGAAGCCGTGCGGTCTGCAAAGACCGTACGGCTTCTTTTTTTTAGCTTTATGCGATGCTTATATTTCGCCGTGAAACGAGCTTATACCGCCAAGGATGGAGCCAGCCGTTTAAACTTGGCGAGGATGCAGGGAGAAGTTCACCTTTTTCACCCTGCGCAGGGCGGCTGGAAAATAGAGAAGTCGCTTATCCGCCTGGATCGCTTAGTTATAGGGGAAGCAGCTGGAAAAAGGAGAAAAGGTTGAATTTCTCCCGTTGAGCACCGCGCAAAAACCGATTATGGTCAAAGCAATGCAACAGCAGCATGGTGTTGCAATTCAGTGCGGGCGGATGCGGCCGAAATCAATACGGCGTTAGTCATCACTGCTTGCGAGGAGGTCGCGAATGACTGCACTTACCGGTACAAAAAGCTTTATTTTCGAACAAAATGACGGTTTCCCAAGCTGCCATGCTTCAACGCTTACCCATTTATCCGGCCTAGATTTGCTGGCGGCATGGTTCGGAGGAACCTGCGAGGGAGATCCGGATGTCGATATATGGATTTCCCGCCGCCATAAGGGCATATGGTCGCCTCCCGTCAAAGCGGCGGAGGAAGCGGGACTGCCGCATTGGAATCCGGTCTTGTTTACATCGGGGGACGGAACCGTTTATTTATTTTATAAGGTGGGTCATACGTTTTCGGAATGGTATACGCGAGTGGCGGTTTCGACCGACGAGGGCCGGACATGGTCACAGCCAAGGGAGCTTGTTCAAGGAGACCGCGGCGGAAGGGGACCTGTAAGGAATAAACCGATCATTTTGCAAAATGGCGCTTGGGCGGCGCCCGCTTCGCTGGAGCAGGCAGCGTGGGAGGCTTTCGTGGACATATCCACGGATGCGGGAGAGACGTGGACGAGCAGCAACATCATTCAGGCAGGTGTTTCGCGGGAGCCGGGCAAGGGCATTATCCAGCCGACGCTTTGGGAATCGCAGCCGAATCACGTTCATATGCTGCTTCGCAGCACGGAGGGCTTCATTTACCGCAGCGATTCGGTGGACGGGGGGAAAACCTGGCGCGAGGCGTATGCGACCCTGCTGCCTAACAACAACAGCGGAATCGATCTGGTGAAGACAGCGGACGGCATGCTCGCGCTCGTCCATAATCCGGTCGGGGCAAACTGGGGTCCGAGGACGCCGCTTGTCGTCAGTCTCTCCGCGGATGAGGGCGTATCCTGGCAGCAAGCGCTCGTTCTGGAAGAAGGAGAGGGCGAGTTTTCCTATCCGGCTATTATTGAAGCGGGCGGTAAGCTGTATGTTACGTATACGTGGAATCGGAAGAAAATAGCATTCTGGGAGCTGGTTTGGTAATGGGTACGTTCAGCATGAGCGGAAACGAATTTACGTATAACGGCGAGCCGATTCGTATCGTATCCGGCGCCATTCACTATTTTCGAGTAGTGCCCGAATACTGGGAGGATCGGCTGCTGAAGCTCAAGGCCTGCGGATTTAATACGGTGGAGACGTATATTCCTTGGAATTTGCATGAGCCGAAGCAGGGGCAATTTTGCTTTGACGGCCTAGCCGATATGGAGAAGTTTATCGGGATCGCTGCCAGGCTTGGATTGTTCGTCATCGTTCGTCCCAGTCCTTACATTTGTGCGGAGTGGGAATTCGGAGGCCTGCCGGCCTGGCTGCTTGCCGATTCGGATATGCAGCTGCGCTGCAGCTATAAGCCGTATTTAGAAAAAGTAGACGCTTATTTCGATGAGCTGCTGCCGAGGCTTGTTCCTTTTCTATGTACGAATGGCGGACCGGTCATTGCCATGCAGATCGAGAACGAATACGGCAGCTACGGCAATGACCGTAACTATTTGGTTTATTTGCATGATGCGATGCGGCAGCGGGGAATCGACGTGCTGCTGTTTACCTCGGACGGTCCAACCGATGCCTTGCTGCAAGGCGGCTCCGTCCCGGGCGTGCTGGCAACCGTAAATTTCGGGTCGGGGCCGGATGCTGCCTTCGCCAAGCTGCTCGAATACCAGCAGGGGCATCCGCTCATGTGCATGGAATATTGGAACGGGTGGTTCGATCATTGGGGAGAGCAGCATCATACGCGGGATGCGGCGGATGCTGCCGCCGTATTCGGGGAGATGCTGAAGGCGAATGCTTCCGTCAACTTTTATTTATTTCATGGCGGGACGAATTTCGGCTTCTATAACGGAGCGAACGCCCAGCTTCGCGATCAGTATGAACCAACGACGACGAGCTATGATTACGATGCGCTGCTCGATGAAGCGGGGCGGCCGACGGACAAATTTTATGCGGTTCGCGAGGTGCTTGCGAGCTACATGGAAATAGGCGAGCTAAAGCTTCCTGAGCCTGTGCCGGTCAACGCATACGGAAGGGTCGCGATGACCGGGCAGGCGGCGTTGTTCGAGCATCTGGATGTGCTGTCCGCGGCCGTTTCGTCGCCGTCGCCGCTGCCGATGGAGAAGGTAGGGCAAAGCTATGGCTTTATTGCGTATACGACCCAAATCTCCGGGCCAAGGCCCAAGGAGCAGCTTCATCTTCAGGAGGTGCGGGATCGGGCGCTTATCTACGTGAACGGCGAATTTATCGGAGTCATTGAACGCTCAGCGGAGGAGCAAACCGTTTCCTTCGAGGTTCCGGCTGGCGGGGCCGAGCTCCGCATCGTGGTCGAGAACATGGGGAGAATCAATTACGGCCCATACTTGAAGGACCGCAAAGGCATTACGGAGGGCGTAAGGCTTGGCTTTCAATTCCTGTTCGATTGGGTGATCCACCCGCTTCAGATGGAGGAGCTGTCCTCGCTCGCCTATAAGGCGGTTTCCGAAACAAACCGCCCTGCTTTCTACCGAGGAAGCCTGTGTGTCGACGAACTCGGAGATACATTCCTTGCTATGGGCGGCTGGACGAAGGGGATCGTATTCGTGAACGGTTTTCATTTGGGACGCTATTGGAACAAAGGTCCGGGGCAAACGCTGTATGTCCCAGCTCCGTTACTGCGCCTAGGGGAAAATGAAATCATCGTCTTTGAGCTGCAGGGGACGGAGGAAGCGGCAGTCGCTTTCACGGACATGCCGATGCTGGGCAGCTAACATTTGAACAACCAGGAGAGTGCGCAGATGAACAAAATCATTGTGTTTTACGATAAATCGTTTCCTTACGAGGGCGCACGCCCGAACAAGCAGCAGCTGGCGGCTCTTGCTTCATTTGCTACGGTAGTTGACGTGAGCGGCTTGACGGATGCGCTGAGAACGGCACGCAGCTTGGTGTCTCTGCATGGAAATTATTTTCCCAAGGCGGCATGGCCTGCCCTGCTTGGCTATTTGAAGCAGGGAGGAGGCTTGCTGCATATGGGCGGGGCGCCTTTTCGCATTCCCGTCTACTTGGAAGACGGACATTACCGGGCTGAGCCGGAGCAGACGGCTTATCATCAAGAGCTGAACATCCATGAAATGCTGCCTGTGGATGCTGGTCCTATTGCGGAATACGCGGCGAATCTGGACATTCCTCTATTCTCAGATAAACTGTCGTTGTTTTCTGTACAGCCGACAGTAGGCTTTGTGCTTCATGTGACTAAGGCTGACGACCAGCCGGGGCAAGGCGGTTCAAGCGGACCGATGGATGCGCATATTTACCCGCTGCTGAAAGGAATTTCCGCTTCCGGCCGGGAGGTAGCCGCACCGTGCGTACTGCTGGAGAATACGAAGGGCGTATTTGCCGGCGGGCGCTGGCTGTTCGTTAACCAAATGCTGGAGGAACGGTTCTGGCATGCCGGCGGCGCAGAGGCCATCCGGGAGTGGAGCTCGTTTTGCGCGAGGGGCGTAACCGAAATTTGGTTCAAGCCGAACTATGGCAGCTATGAGCCGGGCGATCGTCCGACGTTTACGCTGCAGCTACAGGCGCTTGGCCGGAGTGGGAGCATACAGGCAGCATTGGAACAGAATGCTTCACCGTCAGAGTGGCGGTTTCAAATAACGGTGACTAAACAAGCGGCAGGCGGAGCGCAGGCGATATGGAAGCATGACTCAAGCCTGGTCAGCTCGCGCGAGCTGACGCTTTTGCGAATTCCTATGCCAATTGCGATAGAACCGGGTTATTACGAGGCGGTCTGCACGGCGGTCTCTGCTGAGGGAGAAACGCGAATTTACCGTCAAGGCTTTTGGGGGTATGACGAGCAGCTGCTGCGGGAGGGGGAGCATCTGACCTGTGACCGCGATTATTTCCAGAAAAACGGCAAGCCGCTGCCGATTGTCGGCATGACCTACATGACCTCCGACGTGGCGCGCAAGTTTTTGTTCATGCCTAACGTATCGACGTGGGACCGGGATATGGCCCAAATGAAGCGGGCCGGCATTAACTATATCCGAACCGGGATATGGACGGCATGGCGGCAGGTCATGTTCGTTGACGGGCATCCATCCGAAGAGGTACTGCGAGCGATCGATGCCTTTCTGCTGACAGCCAAAAGGCATAGCTTGGAGGTTACGTTTACGTTTTTTGCGTTTACTCCCGAGGCTTGGGAGGGCGTCAATCCGTATCTGGATCCGAGAAGCGTCGAAGCGCAAAAAAGATTCGTGGCGGCTATCGTATCGCGCCACGCGAATTCAACGCATGTGCACTGGGATCTGGTGAATGAACCCTCATTGTTTCACCCGGATAAGACGTTCAGCGGACCGCAAACCTGCGCTGACCCTTATGAACAGGAACGGTTTATTGCTTGGCTGCGGCTGCGGCATCAGGACGATATTCGGCTGCTGCAGGAGCGCTGGGATCGAACGCCTGCCGATCTGCCCTCCTTCGAGGCGGCGCGGCCGCCACGCAAGTCGGATATTAATTTCAATACAACCGCGATTCATCCGCGCAAGAACGGGCCGTGGCTCGATTATTGCCTGTTTACGATGGAGATGCATAATCAGTGGGCGCGGGAGCTCAGCGCAACGATTCGTCATCTGCAGCCGAAGCAGCTTATAACGGTCGGGCAGGATGAGGCGCTGGCCGGACAGCGGCCGTCCCCGTTTTTTTACGAGGAAGCGGTGGATTATACGAATGTTCATTCCTGGTGGCTCATGGATGATCTGGTGTGGGATACGGTGTTTACCAAGACGCCGATTAAGCCGAACCTCGTCCAGGAGACGGGCATGATGTATGTCGAGACCCCGAACGGCAAGGCAAAGCGCTCGGAGCTGGAGCTCCGGAATATATTGGAGAGGAAATATGCCTACGCCTTCGCAACGGGGGCGGCAGGCGCGGTGCAATGGATTTGGAATATTAACTTCTATATGCATAACGTGAACGAATCAAATATCGGCGCGCTCAGAGCGGACGGAACCGAGAAGCCGGAGGCGGATGTCTCCTATGATTTCGGGCAATTTATTGGCGGGATCAGCCATTTATTCGAGGATCGGCGCTTGGAGGAGACCGTTGTGGTCTATCCGTATTCCAACGACTTCTCCGCCCGCAGTCTTGCCTACGCCGCAACCGCAAAGCTCGCGCGAACGATGGCCTATGAGCTGAAGCAGCCGTTCCGCGCGCTAGGCGAGTATCATCTGGAAACGCTTGGCGAGCAGCCGCCTAAGCTTATCATCGTCCCGAGCGCGCATAATTTCAGCGGCGAAGCGCTGGGCAAGCTGCTGAACCATATCAAGGAGCATGGAGGCACGCTTCTGTTTACGGGGCCGATCAGCATGGATGAGTATTGGCGTCCAACCGAGCGCGCGTTTGGGCTAATCGGGGAATCCGCGGTAGGCAATGTGCTCCGTGAAGAGGTATTGGAACTCGACGGACGGCTTATTCCCGTATCCTTCGCTAACCATCGGATTGCGGAAGCGGCCAAAGAAACGATTCCCGTCTCTGTGAGCGCCGCATGCTCCGCGCGGCTTGCTTCCAAGAAACTCGGAAAAGGAATGTTTCTTTGGTGCCCGCTGCCGATCGAGCTGAATGACCGTTCCGAGGCTTTAACCGAGGTATATGATTATGCGATGGGCCAGGCGGGCGTAGCTGCCGAGCTTCTATGGCTTAAAGGCGGCGATTTGCCGGGCGTATACGGACGGAAGCTTGCGTTCAGGGAAGGCTCGCTGTACGTCTTTGTCTCGGAATATGCGGTTAAGGCCGAGGTGGAAGTAACGGACCCTGAAACGGGAATATCCTACGGCTTCGCCATGGAGCCGGAGAGAACGGTGATGTTCGCTGCCGACCGGGCAGGACGGCTGCTTAAGGTATACAGGCCGGAAGAGGTTGAGATTACGGTTAATGAAAGTTAAAGCCTGCTGCAAAAGCAAGTAATGGAGGGATAACAATGAATGAACCATATTTAGCGAAGCCTACACAGCAGCAGCTGGCATGGCAGGATTTAGAACGGGGCATGTTTTGCCATTTTGGCCTGAATACATTTTGCAACCGTGAATGGGGCGAAGGCAGTGACAGCCCCGAGGCGTTTCATCCGGCTGAGCTGGATGCGAGGCAGTGGGTAAGGACGGCTAAGCAAGCGGGCTTCCGCTATTTCATGCTGACCGCAAAGCATCATGACGGCTTTTGCTTATGGCCGACGAAGACGACCTCCTACTCCGTCAAGTCCAGTCTATGGAGGAACGGGGAAGGCGACGTCGTTCGTGAATGCGCGGAGGCATGCCTTGAAGAAGGGATAGGGTTCGGCATTTATATATCGCCGTGGGATCGGCATGATCCGCGTTATCCGGATGAAGCGGCCTATGATGATGTTTATTGCGAGCAATTAACGGAGCTGCTCACCAGTTATGGCGAGCTCGTTGAAGTGTGGTTCGACGGGGCGGGCTCGGAAGGCAGACGATATGATTGGCCGCGGATCATGGGCCTTGTGAAGCAGTATCAGCCCAATGCCATGGTATTTAACATGGGCGCGCCGACCGTACGCTGGGTAGGCAACGAGGACGGCTTCGCTCCCTATCCATGCTGGAATACGGCGGAAGCGGCCCGTGTCAGCATGTTCACGAATGATATGACGGCTTGGCTGCCGGAGACGCCGGATTGGGTACCGGCCGAATGTCCCGTTCCGATCCGGGGCAACCATTGGTTTTGGCATCCGAATGACGAGACGCCGCTTCGTTCCTTGGAGGAGCTGATCGATTTATACGAGAGATCCGTCGGCCACGGAGCAACGCTGCTCCTTAATGCAGCGCCGGACAGCAGGGGCTTGATTCCGGATGCCGAGGTTCAGCGCATGAAGGAGCTGGGTGATGAAATTAAGCGAAGATACGCGAGCCCCCTAGCGGAGAGCAGCGGCGGCCGTACGGTTTCGATTCGCCTGGAGCGGGAGGCGGACATTCACCGGACGGTTATTATGGAGCAAATTGAGCTGGGCGAAAGAGTGCAAAGCTACATCGTAGAAGCGGAGAGCAAGGGCGAGTGGACGGTAATCGCTAAAGGCAGTGCGATCGGCCATAAGAAGATCGATCCGCTAATTCTACCCGTTCGTACCTCGCATATCCGCTTAACGGTATTGGAGAGTACCTTGGAGCCTCATATTCGTTCATTTACCGTCTATAGCGATAACCATTCATTTTATGAAGAGGTGACCCCATGAACAAGTTAAGCGAGAAGACTTTGCCAAAGGCAGTTCAGGAATGCCTTAAGCTGGCGGAAACCGAGCTGGCCCATCATCCGAAGCTGCTGCAGATGTTCAAGCAGTGCTTTCCGAATACGCTGGAAACGACAACGAAATTAATGGATGACGGCACGGCCTTCGTATTTACCGGCGACATACCCGCCATGTGGCTGCGGGATTCCAGCGCCCAAGTGAGGCACTATCTTCCGCTTGCCGCGCAAGATGAAGAGCTGCAGCGCGTGATCGAGGGTTTAGTCAAACGCCAGCTGATGTGCATCCAAATCGACCCTTATGCGAATGCCTTCAACGAGGAGGATAATGACAACCGTTACGAGGATGATTTAACGGAGCTGAACCCATGGGTATGGGAGCGGAAGTATGAAATTGATTCTTTATGTTATCCGATTCAGCTTAGCTACTTATATTGGAAGCAGACGGGAAAAGCTTCTTTGTTCGACGAAACGTTTTTGAACACGATGAAGACGATCATTCGCTTATGGCGCACGGAGCAAAGGCATTTCGAGCAATCCCCCTACCGCTTTGCGAGGACGACGGGACCCAAAACCGATACGCTGCGCAATGACCGGATGGGCATGCCGGTCAATTATACGGGCATGACATGGTCCGGCTTCCGGCCAAGCGACGACGCGTGTACCTTCGGCTATTTGATTCCGGCTAATATGTTTGCATGCGTCGTGCTCGGTTACATGGAGGAAATAGCGGAGCAGGTTTACGGCGATGCGCAGGTAAAGGAAGAAGCGGGCATCTTGAAAGAAGAGATCGATTACGGCATTCGCACGTACGGCATTTACCGGCATCCGGAATTCGGCGAAATGTTTGCTTATGAAACCGACGGCTTCGGGAATTACAACCTGATGGATGATGCAAACGTGCCGAGCCTGCTATCGATCCCCTATCTCGGTTACGCGGATAAGGATGATCCGATTTATAGCAATACGAGGAAATTCATTTTGAGCAAGCAAAATCCCTATTATTACGAGGGCAGCCATGCAAGGGGGATCGGCAGTCCGCACACTCCGAAGCAATATATCTGGCACATAAGCCTGGCGATGCAAGCCTTAACGTCATCGGATAACGAGGAAGTCGCTGAAATGATCCGCACCTTAACGAGCACGGACGCGGAAACCGGTTATATGCATGAGGGTTTCCATGTGAATGATCCGAATGCGTACACGAGACCTTGGTTTGCGTGGGCGAACAGCCTTTTTGCGGAATTGATCCATAAATTGATGCGTGAGCATCGATTAAAGGAATTAGCTTAGTCCCATCAATTTGGAATGGTTAAGGAGGCTTGGTTCGATGGAGTCTGCCGTTAGGCTGGTCGAGCAGTACCGCGGAGGCCGTCTTGAAAACGTTCATTCGGGCCATATTTGCGGAGTGAATGAAAGAGGCGAGGTCATTTTTAGCGCCGGAGATCCGGAGTGGGTCGCCTTCATGCGCTCATCGGCAAAGCCGTTTCAAGCGATTCCCGCGTTTATGCATGGCGTCCCGGAGATGTTTCGTTTTACGGATAAAGAAAAGACGGTCATGATGGCCTCGCATCGCGCGGAAGCCTATCATATAGAGGCGCTTGAAGGGATGCTGGGCAAGCTGGGCTTAAGCGAGGAGCTGCTGGTATGCGCGCAGACGTACCCGCTTAGCCCGCAGGCGCGAGATGAATTGCTTTGCTTGCAAAAGCCGAAGCGGCGCATTTACCATAACTGCTCGGGAAAGCATCTTGGCCTCTTAGCGCTTAGCAAGGCGAAGGGCTATCCGCTTAAGGGCTATGGGGAGCCCGAGCATCCCGCGCAGGCGGAGGTGCTGGACATCGTTGCTTATCTATCGGACTATCCTGCAGCAAATATTCATATCAGCGTCGATGGCTGCGGTTTTCCCGTATACGCGCTGCCGCTAAAGCCTATCGCGTCTATGTATTTGAAATTGGCATGCCCGGATTTGATTGATAGAACGGAGGTCCGAAGCGCCGCGAGCGAGGTATCCCGTCTCATGAACGGCCATCCGGAGATGGTGTCCGCGCCATGGTTCATCTGCTCGACTTTGCTGAGAGATCCGAATATCGTGGCCAAGGGCGGGGCGAAGGGCATTTACTGCTTCGGTCTTCGGAAGGAGCGAGTCGCGTTCGCTTTGAAGGTAATGGACGGCTCCGAGGAGCCGTGGCCGATCATCATCGCATCGATATTGGAGCAGATCGGTTATGATAATCAGGATACCATTGCTGGCATGTATGCACTCGCGCCGACAGCGCTTCGCAATGACAGCGGGCGTACGGTCGGAGAAAATAAGGCGGTATTCAAGCTGAGGAAAAAATAGAATCAACGGAAAAAGGCTGCGCTTTGTTATTCAAAGCAAGCCTTTTTTTAAATATAAGGAAGTGAAAGATTTAACCGTATACGATGCTTCTATTTCACCCCGAAACGAGATTTTGCCGCCTAGGACTGCGTCAGCCGTTTACGCTTGGCAGGAAAAACGCTATTCTACGGCGCTTTTCCGAAAAATGCAATCTTTTCGAAAAAGGTGTACTCGATAGCAGGCGCATTTACAAAGCGTTAACGAAAAAAGTGATTTTGTTGGAAAGATGGCAATTGCGGGCGCTTGGGCTTATGGATTATACATGAAGGAGATTAGTACAGCAGCCACTGGCTGGAGAAATAAAGGTTAGGGACATAAAAGGAGGAGCAGACAAAATGAGCAACGGGCAGACGCAGCAGCATGAGGGCAGTCTTATAGTTGATACGGTAGAGGAAGCAGCAGAGGTAGAAAATGGCGTACACAATTTCAGCGCGGAGGAAGAGTGGGTCAAGCCGGATAATCCGCTTATTTTGGAACGGCTGGAATGGTTCAAGGATCAGAAGCTCGGCATTATGATGCACTGGGGACCTTATTCGCAGCTTGGTCTCGTGGAATCATGGGCGCTTAGCGACGAAGACGGCGATTGGTCCCGTGACGGCATCGATTGGGGAGTGGACAGCGAGGAGCTGAAGCGGCAATATTTCGGCTTGAACAAAACGTTTAATCCCGTTCGGCTGCAGCCGGAGCTTTGGGCTGATATAGCGGCAGAGGGCGGCTTCAAATATTTGACTTTTACGACAAAGCATCATGACGGCTTCTGCATGTGGGACACGCATACGACGGACTACCGGAGTACCGGTCCGGAGACGCCGTTCCATACGCACAAGTACGCGGATATTTGCAAAAATGTATTTGATGCCTTCCGGGACAAGGGAATGGCGATCTCGGCTTACTTCTCGAAGGCCGATTGGCACACGCCTTATTATTGGACGCCGGGAATGGAGCGCGGAACGCATACCTGGCGCGGGCCCTCTTACGATCCGAAGCAATATCCTTGGCTGTGGGAGAAGTTCGTACAGTTCACGCACGAGCAAATGATGGAACTGCTGACGAAGTATGGACGCATCGACGTGCTGTGGCTCGATGCCGGCTGGGTGAGGGACGGCGGCAGAGTGCCGCAAGATATTCGCTTGGGTGAACTAGTCGATCGCGCGCGAGAAACGCAGCCATGGCTGCTGTCGGCAGACAGAACGGTCGGCGGACCTTACGAAAATATCGTAACCCCGGAGCAGACGATCCCGGACGGACCGATGAATGTGCCGTGGGAAAGCTGCATTACGCTCGGCACCTCCTTCTCCTTCCGGTACGAGGACAAGTACAAATCGCTGCGCAAGGTTGTGAACATTCTGATGGAGGTCGTTGCCAAAGGCGGAAACCTGGCGCTCAATGTCGGCCCGCAGCCGGACGGAAGGCTTCCGGAGGGCGCCATTGCGACGATTAAACAATTAGGCGCATGGATGAAAACATACGGCGAAGCTGTTTATGGAACCAGAATCTGCGCGCCTTACTTTACCGGCGGCTTTGCGTTCACCCGCAAAGAAAACAGCGTATTCGCTACTTATTTGTATCCTTCCGAGGATACGGCGGTTGCGGAGCATGTCGTGATTCCGTATACAGAGCCCGTGAACAAAGTCGAGCTAATCGGTACCGATGAAAGCCTGCCGTTTGAACGAACGGAGGCTGGCCTAATCGTTCAACTGCCGCAAGCAGAGTACGGTGGCAAGGCGCCTGTGGCGCATGTGTTCCGGCTGCTTGCCTAAATAACCGGTTACCCGTCCATTCGATTGAAAAACTGACGTCTTCCTGCAGACGTCAGTTTTTTGGATATTCAAATTGGAAATTATGTATCTTGTCCTGCCCTTTTGGATAGGGTACGCTTAGAGATAAATAAGGGGAAGGTGATACAAGGGTTGAACAAAATGTGGTTTCGCCGTTTGTTGTTATCGTATCTACCGGTCTTTTTTATCGTAACGATGATTTTGTTTGTCGTTTTTTTCCAAACTTTAAATGAACAAAATCGAAGAGAAGCGATAAAAGCAAATGATTTTTTGGCGCAGCAGGTCATTCTCTTTACGGATAATTCATTAAAGGCAATCGATTATCAGGTTGTGCGGGAAATATTGACGAATCCCGATATCAGCCGTTTTTTTAGCAGAGACAGCGTAGACGTAGCTGCAAACATTCAAGCGCTTAAAGTGATGGATGAATTGAAATTCAATTACCCGATTATAGATTCCATTTATTTCATGCGCTTCAAGGATCAGTTTATTTTTGGAGATGTTCCGAGAACGTACGAGGATTTCCAGGATAAATCGTTTATTGAGAACTATGAGGAGCAGACAGGCGGAGCAAATTGGACGGGTGAGCGCAAGTATAAAGCATTTACCAATTCCGAGGTCGATGCCGAAAACGTTATTACCTTAGTAAGAACAGCTCCGTATAATATGGGTGTTAAGCAGGGTTATTTTGTTGTGAACGTCAGCTTAACGAAGCTGCACGATACGATTAGCCGGATGTACAACTCGGATATAAGCTTTGTAAGCATGATCGACAAGGAAGGCCGGAATTTGCTGGGGGAGGAAGTTGATCCGTCCGCCACGGGCCCCGTCTTATCGAAATATACTTCCCCGTATACAGGCTGGGAGATTAACAGCGGCATTTTGGACAAGAACGGCCTGAAATTCGTGCTCACCTTTTACAATGTGTGGGTCGTATTCGCGATGGCTGTCGTGGTGTTCGGCATTTTGTGGGTTATTTACGTGACCAAACGGAACTATCAGCCGATCCAGCAGCTCGTGTCGCTCATTCAGACGTATTCGTCCAAAAGCGAAGGAACGGGCGCCGCGTCCGAGAGCGAATTTATTTTTATTCAAAACACGCTTGAAAACTTAATGAGCGAAACGAAGCAATTCCAGCAGCAATACCGGGAAAAGCTTATTTTGCAAAAGAAATACCATTTTCATCAGGTGCTTGAGGGTGCCGTACAATTAACCGATGAAGCCTGGATTGCCGAGCTCCGCGGCTATGATTTGGACGTAAAAGGGAAAATATCGACCGTTCATGTCATTGAAATCGATGATTATTTCGCATTTCAGGCGATTTACAATCAACGGGACCAATCGTTGCTGAAATTTACGTTATACAGCGTTATCCATGAGACGGCCAAAAACCTTGGCGTTACGGTCTGGGCGGAATGGACGACCGAGCGCCGGGTATCCTTCATCCTCTGGCAGGAGCCAGATGCGGATGCGATGGAGAAAAACGATTATATTATCCAGGAATGCCGGACTTGGATCGAGCAAAATGTCAGCTTCAATATTACGATCGGGCGCGGAGAACCGGCGAATACGCTGGAGGAGCTGCGCGGCTCTTACGAAAAGGCGAATTATTGCCTGCAGTATAAAGCCGTTCTGGGCAGCAACCGGATCATCACCTTGGAAGATACCGTCAGGCCGCAGACCGAAATTCAA
Source organism: Paenibacillus sp. LPE1-1-1.1 (assembly GCF_040676435.1). Taxonomy (NCBI): domain Bacteria; kingdom Bacillati; phylum Bacillota; class Bacilli; order Caryophanales; family Paenibacillaceae; genus Paenibacillus; species Paenibacillus sp. LPE1-1-1.1. The sequence continues at coordinate 207,675 of NZ_JBEGHY010000046.1, read as the reverse complement.
GAGTATTTTAAAACCATTTATTTGCTTTCCCAGTCGCTGCGCCTTGCCGAAAATGATTGGCTGAAGCATTTGAACGTATTTTTCGATCAAATCCGGGATTCGCTGCTGCCTCGCAAAGAGATCGAAAGCCTGCTGCAGTTTTTCGTTCATCATTTGGAGGGCGAGGTACTCGAATTATCGAAGGAATATCGCAATATTTGGCGGGCCGTTCAGACGGATTTACGGGAATTGGCCATGCGGTGGGATAACCTCGATGATTTGCAGCAGGGCTGCAGCAGCATTTTCGCCATGATGAACGAGAAGATGCAGATGCAGAGGGATTCGCACAGCAACAAGGCGCTTATTATGGAAATAAGGGCGTATATTGAAGAAAACTATGCGAACTCCGAGCTGTCGCTCGATTTCTTGAGCACGAAATTCCAGCTAAACTCCAAATATTTGAGCAAAATGTTCAAGGAAGAGTTCGGGGAGAATTTTGTGGATTTCCTCATTGGCCTCCGCATTGCGAACGCAAAGCAGATGCTTTTGGAGACACAAAAGCCGATGCAGGAAATTAGCAGCGAGGTTGGTTATTATAATTACAATTCCTTCAACCGCGCCTTTAAAAATGTCGTTGGCCTATCCCCCCGGGACTTCCGGAAACAGCTAGGGGAAAGCAGTTAAATCCGAAACAGAGCCTTGAGAGCGGAGTTCCGCATTCTCAAGGCTTTTTTGGTTGCTTGGAAAGGCGCGGACTGCTCATGCATCGCGCTGCGGGAATTATGAATGGTTTGTGAAAAATGCATGAATCGGCTTAATTGGCGGTATATTGCGCTTATTCAGAAAAAGGTGGGGTACGGGAAACTTACGAATTGATGAAGTTTTCGTAAAAGGGCTAGAATCGAATTGTGGACCAGGACACGACCGACTACTGCAAGAAGTGCTTCGTTAAATTGCTGCAAAGGAGAGCTGCGAATGAATCATGCACAGGTGAATGCGTTAGAAAATACGGAGCTTCACAATCTAAAATTCAAAAGTAAGCTTACGACGTGGAAAAAAATAAAGAAACATTGGGAATTGTACTTTTTGGTTCTTCTGCCAGTCCTCTATTTAATTATTTTCAAATATGTGCCGATGTTCGGCGTGCAGATCGCCTTTAAAGATTTTAACGTCGTGCAGGGCATCTGGGGCAGTAAATGGGTAGGGCTTAAGCATTTTGAAACCTTTTTCAGTTCTCCGAACTTTTGGCTGATCATTAAAAACACGTTAGGAATCAGTTTCTATTCGCTTCTTGCAGGCTTTCCGATTCCGATCATGCTGGCACTTGCCTTAAATGAAGTGCGTACGGGGAAATTTAAAAAATCGGTACAAATGGTTACTTATGCGCCTCATTTTATTTCTACGGTCGTTATGGTTTCGATCGTTATGCTGATGCTTACGCCTCATGTCGGTGTCATTGACCGGTTGTTTTCTTTCATGGGCTGGGAAATGACCAACTTCATGGGCGTTCCGGAATTTTTCAAATCGATTTACGTATGGTCGGGAGTTTGGCAGGAAATGGGCTATGCCTCCATTATATATATTGCGGCGCTCGCCAGCGTCGATCCATCGCTGTACGAGGCGGCAAGAGTAGACGGTGCCTCCAGATGGAAAAAAATTATTTATATCGATCTTCCGTCGCTGCTGCCGATTACGGTTATTATGCTCATACTCAGCCTCGGAAGCGTGATGGGCGTCGGCTTTGAAAAAATATACCTGATGCAGAACCCGCTCAACTTAAGCTCCTCCGAGGTTATATCCACTTACGTGTATAAAGTAGGGCTCGTGGGCGCGAACTTCAGTTTCTCGTCAGCGGTCGGCTTGTTCAACTCCGTCATCAATTTGATTTTGCTGATGGTGGTTAATGCCTTTGCGAAGAAAATTTCGGAAACAAGTTTATGGTAGGGAGGGATGAACATGATCGAAACAAAAAAAATTAAAGAACCCTTTGGCGATCGCATGTTCTTGTTAGGTATTTATATCTTTTTGACGCTGCTTATGTTAGCCGTTATGTATCCGCTCCTCTATATTATTAGTTCATCCTTCAGTTCGCCTAGAGCCGTCGTATCGGGACAAGTATGGCTGCTGCCCGTGGAGTTCAGCCTAAAGGCGTATAAATCGATCTTTAACAGCTCGCAGCTTATGTACGGCTATTACAATACCATCATTTACACGGTTTTCGGTACGTTGATCAACTTGGTATTTACGGTGCTGCTTGCTTATCCGTTGGCAGTCAAAAGCTTTTACGGCCGAAATTTTGTCATGATCCTCATGATGATTACGATGTTCTTCAGCGGCGGACTTATTCCTACTTATCTCCTCGTCAAAGATTTGGAAATGCTGGACACACGCTGGGCGATGTGGCTGCCGGGCGCTTTCTCGGTATTCCAGGTCATCGTGGCGCGAACATTTTTTCAATCTTCTATTCCGCACGAATTGTCTGAAGCGGCGCAAATTGACGGCTGCAGAGATATAAGGTACCTGGTCAGCATCGTGCTCCCGTTGTCAAAGCCGATTCTCGCCGTAATGACCCTCATGTATGCGGTAGGCCACTGGAACGCGTACTTTGACGCTCTCATTTATTTAAGATCGGAGAATCTGTTCCCGCTGCAATACGTACTGCGAAACTTGCTTATTCTAAATGCGTCAGATCCGGAAATGCTCGCGAACACCGCCCAGCAGGCGCGGGTGCAAGGTTTCGAGCAGGTGCTGAAATACGCATTGATCGTTGTAGCTTCGGTACCGGTGCTCATTATGTATCCGTTCGTGCAGAAGCATTTCGTGAAAGGCGTCATGATCGGATCATTGAAAGGTTAAGCGGATTTTCATTTATAATAAGGAGGTGATGCGGCGAGCCCAAAGTGCGAAGTTAGGTTCGTTAACTAGAAGCAATGTTTGTGTAACTACCATTTTAGGAGGGGTCCAAATGAAAAAAACATTTTTCGGCATGCTTGCACTCATCATAAGCCTTACATTGGTATTGACGGCTTGTGGGAAAAGCAATGAGGGTAACAATACTTCTACTAACACCGGAGATACAAATACAACCGAAGAAGCGGGACCGGTTACGATGACATTTTTTGCTCCCCAAGGCAAAGCACCCTTAGAAGACAACACCTACACGAAGCATGTTGAGGAAAAATTCAATGTCAAAATAAAATGGGATTTGGCTCCTGCGGATGCGCTGACGGACCGCCGACAATTGCTGCTTGCGAGCGGTGATTATCCGGAAGTATTCCTAGAGGGGAAATTCACGCATACGGATTTGCTGACTTACGGCAAGCAAGGCGTTTTCCTTCCGTTAAATGATTTGATTGATAAGTATGCCCCGAACATCAAAGCGATGATGGAGAAGAAATCGTATTTTAAAGATGCGATTACGGCAACAGACGGCAACATTTACGCCCTTCCGCGTTTAAATGAATGCTACCACTGCACCTTCTCTCAAAAGTTTTGGATGAATAAAGAGTGGCTCGATAAGGTAGGCTTAGCGGTTCCGACTACGACAGACGAGCTGTATACCGTGCTGAAAGCTTTCAAAGAAAAGGATCCGAACGGAAACGGAAAAGCCGACGAAATTCCGCTTACGGGCGCACCGAACAAAAACGTATGGAACGGGAACATCGACGCTTATTTAATGAATTCCTTCATCTATAACGATAATGGCAAATATTTGACATTGAATGACGGCAAAGTAGACTTTGCAGCTAACAAGGAAGGCTGGAAGCAAGGCCTCATTTACATGAACAAGCTGTACAAGGAAGGTCTGATTGACCCGGCTTCCTTTACGCAAAACGATCAAGCGATCGGCCAGCTTGGCAATCGCGAGGGTGACGAAATCGTAGGCGCGATTACGACGGCACTCGTTAGTTACTTGGTCAATCCGTACGATGATAAGATAACAAGACATAAGCACTGGGTCATCGTACCGCCGCTTAAGGGACCAGAAGGCGTGCAGCTGGCGGGCGCTTCGCAGGGCATCAGCGAATTCCAATTTGCGCTAACGAACAAAGCATCCGAAGCGCAGCAAATCGCTGCGATCAAAATTATGGATTATGCCTTCAGCGAGGAAGGCGCGATTAAGAGCGAATATGGATCGGAAGAAGGCATTGGCTGGAAAACAGCAGAAGCCGACGAGAAAAATATCGACGGTCAGCCTGCTAAATATAGCTTCAAGGGAACTCCGGAAGCCGATCCGGACGTTATCCGCAACGACAGCTGGGTTTTGATGGGGCCGAAGGATTTGACGAAGGAGTTCCGCGACCTGTTTGCTGTAGGACAGGATCCACTCTCTGCAGACGGCTACGAAACGCGGCTTGCGCAGGCGACTAACGCATTTGCTCCTTATTCGCCAAAAGAAATTTACCCGTCCGGCGTCTTTATTCGTCCGGAGGATACCGATGCCGCTTCGCAATTGACGACATCGATCCAAGACTATGTAACAACGAACATGGCGCAATTCATTATTGGCAGCAAAGACATCCAGAAGGATTGGGATGCTTACGTGAAAGGCTTTGACGGCTTGAACCTTGCTAAATATATTGAGATTTACAGCAACGCGATCAAAAAAGAAGAATAGGCAAGACAAATTGCGGGCAGGAAGTATAACCTTCGGGTTTACTTCCTGCTGCTATATACGGAGCATGATAAGGAGAGACAACCATGAGCTACAAGGATTCGTCGCTGCCAGTCCCGGAACGGGTAGAGCATTTACTGAAGGAAATGACATTAAACGAGAAAATTGGCCAGCTGCTGCAACCGTTTGGCTGGAAAACATATGCAAAAGAAAATGGAAAGGTCACGCTGTCGGAGGATTTCCGGGAGCAGGTGAAGAGCGGCGGAATCGGCTCGTTATACGGCGTGCTGCGCGCCGATCCGTGGACGGAGGTTACGCTTGAGAACGGGCTCTCGCCCGAAGAAGGGGCAAGGGCGGTCAATGATATCCAGCGCTATGTGATCGAAAACTCGCGGCTCGGCATACCGATTCTATTTGGAGAGGAATGCTCGCACGGCCATATGGCTATTGGCGCGACCGTCTTTCCCGTCCCCTTGTCCGTAGGCAGCACCTGGAACATCGATCTGTACCGCGAGATGTGCCGGGCCATTGCGCTCGAGACGAGAAGCCAAGGCGGAGCAGCTACGTATTCGCCGGTGCTCGATGTCGTGCGCGATCCGCGCTGGGGCCGGACGGAGGAATGTTTTGCCGAGGACCCTTATTTGATCGGAGAGCTGGCGGTCGCGGCAGTGGAAGGGCTGCAAGGAGATCGGCTGGACGCGGAGAACAGCGTGATTGCAACGCTGAAGCACTTCGTAGCTTACGGCAGCTCAGAGGGCGGTCGCAATGCGGGGCCGGTCCATATGGGCATGCGCGAGCTGCATGAATCGGATTTGCTTCCCTTCCGCAAGGGCGTGGAGGCAGGAGCGCTTTCCGTAATGACCGCATACAACGAAATTGACGGCATTCCCTGCACCTCTAATGCTTATTTATTACAGGAGCTGCTCCGTGAGCAGTGGGGCTTTGACGGCTTTGTCATTACGGATTGCGGCGCGATCAACATGCTGGCTTGGGGGCATGACGTCGCCGAGAATGGCGAGCACGCGGCCGTGCTCGCTCTGAAAGCCGGCGTTGATATGGAGATGTCGGGCGAAATGTTCGGCAAGCATCTGGAGGCGGCCGTGCAGCATCAATTGCTCGATGAAAACGTGCTGGATGATGCGGTTAGACGCGTATTAAGCATAAAATTCAAGCTTGGGCTGTTCGAAAATCCGTATGTTAATCCTGAAAGAGCGGCAGAGGTGATTGGCTGCCCAGAGCATGTCCAGCTCGCCAGGCAAATCGCGCAGGAGAGCATCGTGCTTTTAAAAAATACGGACCAGACGCTGCCGTTAAAGAAAGATACGCGTAAGATCGCCGTTATCGGACCGAATGCTAACCATATGTATAACCAATTAGGCGATTATACCTCGCCCCAGCAGCGCAGCCAGATTGTTACGCTGCTCGACGGTATGCGAAATAAGCTGGGCAGCAATGCGGATGAGCAACTGCTGCATGCGCTTGGCTGCCGGATAAAAGGCGATGCAAGAGAAGGCTTCGAGCATGCGATTGCCTGCGCGGAGCAGGCAGACGTTGTCGTTATGGCTATCGGCGGTTCAAGTGCGCGGGATTTTGGCGAAGGCACGATTGATCTTCGGACAGGCGCATCAGTGGTCACCGAGCATGCATGGAGCGATATGGAATGCGGCGAAGGGATCGACCGTGCAGGACTTAGTCTGCTTGGCGTTCAGCTGGAACTCGTTCAGGAAATTTATAAATTAGGAAAGCCGGTCATCGTCGTCTATATTAACGGCCGCCCGATCGTCGAGCCATGGATTGACGAGCATGCTCACGCGATCGTCGAGGCTTGGTATCCCGGGCAGCAGGGCGGCAACGCGATTGCCGATATTTTATTCGGTGACGTAACTCCTTCCGGCCGTCTTACGGTTTCCGTGCCTAAGCATGTGGGACAGCTGCCTGTCTATTACAACGGCAAAAGAAGCAGAGGCAAGCGGTACTTGGAAATGGATAATAAGCCGCAGTATCCGTTTGGCTACGGGCTTAGCTACACAGAATTCCGGTACGGGGGCTTGCAGGTTTCTCCGCGGCAAATCGGTCCGGACGAAGAAGCCACCGTCCAAATCGAAGTAACTAATGTCGGTCAGGCAGCGGGCTCGGAAGTCGTGCAGCTGTATGTGACGGACAAGGTCAGCTCGGTAACGCGTCCGAATAAGGAGCTGAAGGGCTTCCGCAAGGTGCATATCGAGCCCGGCGAGACGAAGACGGTAACGTTCGCGATTTCGCGCGAGCATCTGCAGCTTATCGATCAGAACTATGAACCGGTCGTTGAAGACGGAGAGTTTATCATTATGGTGGGAAAAAATGCCGAGGATGTTGTCAGCGGAAGTTTAACGGTAAAGGATGAGGGACAGCGATGCATAGAATAAACCGTTTTTTGAAGAAGCTGGCGGGCCTGCAATGGCGGGAGACGATCCCGCTTCCCGAATGGGAAATGAGGAAAGCCCGTTATATCGTGCCTGGCGTTTATGAATATGATTCAGAGGATTTTTTCGTCCAGACGATGGATCCTTTGAACAGCACGCAGGGCGTGACCTATTTTTTGCGGAAGCAGCTTGAAATTCCGATTGCTTGGCTTTCCGATCCGATCGGCCTGATCGTGAACGGCGGGGGCGAAGGGATGCTGAAGGTGAACGGCGTTCCGCATCATGGCATAGACAAAAACCACTCCTATGTCCCGCTGCACATGGAGGGAGTCAGTTTGAATCCCTATATCGAAATCGAGCTGTATGATCCGATTCCGGAGCCGGCCGATCCGTTAAACGCCCAGGCGACGATCAATCCGCCTATGTCCTATATCCGCATCCAGCTTGTCCGCGTGAATAAACCGTTGCAAAGCCTGCTGTATAGCATTCAAGCAGCTTATGAATCTGCATTGCTGCTGCCTGAGCAGGATTTAAAAAGGCTGCGGATGAAAGAAGCCTTGTATGAAACGATGGACGAGACCGAGCGGCAAATGGATATCGGGAGCCTCGAAGGGGATTGGCTGCAGCTTTTGGAGAATCGGCTTGCAGAGAAGGTCAAAGCGTTCGCAGCTGCACCGGGCGCGAACGGCACGGTGCATATGGTTGGCCAGTCCCATATCGACATCGCCTGGCTGTGGCCAGTGAGGGAAACGGTTCGTAAAGTCAGCAGGACATTCTCCACAATGAATACGCTGATGAAGGAATATCCGGATTTCGTTTATACGCAGAGCCAGCCGCTGCTGTATGCTTTCGCCAAAGAGCATTATCCCGAGCTTTATGAGCAAATCAAGCAGCGCGTTGCCGAAGGACGCTGGGAGCTGGTTGGCGGCATGTGGGTCGAGCCGGATTTGAACATTCCAAGCGGAGAGTCGCTTGTGCGTCAAATTTTGTACGGACAGCTCTTCTATAAAGAGGAATTCGGCAAAACCTCCAATATCGAATGGCTGCCCGATACGTTTGGCTATTGTGCTTCCCTGCCGCAGCTGCTGAAGCTGGCTGGCGTCGATTATTTTATGACAACCAAATTAAACTGGAATGACACCAATCGCTTTCCACATGATCTATTCCACTGGGTCGGCATTGACGGCACGTCTGTCTTATCCTATTTGAGTCATAGCTTGAACGTGAATACGAGACCGAAGGACATACATGAGCATTGGGAAGCTTACCGGCACAAAGACAAGCTGGATGAGCTGATGCTGCTTTACGGCCACGGAGACGGCGGGGGCGGCGTGACTAGAGAAATGGTGGAGCTTGTGGAGCGCTCCGAGATGATGGTCGATTTGCCCAGCAGCCATTTCAGCACGGCAGCCGAGTTTTTCGGAAACGCCTGGGAACGGCGGAAGGAACTGCCGAAGTGGCATGGCGATTTATATTTGGAACTGCACCGCGGCACCTATACGACGCATGCGCGCAATAAGCGGAGCAACCGGAAAGCGGAGGTGCTTTACCGGGAGGCGGAAATGTGGAGCAGCATGGCCCGGAGCGCCTTCGAAGCTGGCCAAGCGGATAAGGTGCAGGCGGCGCTTCATGAGGGCTGGAAGCTCATTTTGCTGAACCAGTTCCATGACATTATTCCGGGTACGGCTATACCGGAAACGTACGTTACTTCTGCCGAAGAGTACGAGAAGGTATTCAAGCTTGGCCATGCATGCTTGGAGCAATCGCTGGCGGCACTCGCAGGGAGCATTGACGCGCAAGGGGAAGGCATTCCATACTTCGTATTCAACAGCTTAGGCTGGGCAAGAGATGAAATCGTACAGATCGATGTCGATGAAGCGCAAGAGGATTTCGCGGCATTCGATCAAAACGGCGAACGGCTGGAAAGCGATATTTTGCGCCATGCTGCGTCTAAGGGAAAAGTAACGCTGGCAGTAAGCGTGAAAGCCATTCCAGCCTTCGGCTATACGACCGTTTGGCTGAGACCGTCACAGCCGGCGGAGACGGCGATTATTCCGGCAAAGCTGGACCGCTCATGGGAAACGCAGCATTACGTTATCGAATTCAACGAGGCAGGCGAAATCATAAGCTGGTACGATAAGTCTGCAGAGCGCGAAATGATTTTGGCCGGAGGAAAAGCAAATGAATTTCAGCTTTTCTTCGATAAGCCGTTATCTTGGGATGCCTGGGATATCGATCCTAGATTCGAATCGCAGCGCGCAGGCGCTGCTCGGCTTCTGAGCAAGGAGGTTATCGTTCAAGGGAAAGCGCAGGACGTGCTTCGTTTTAAGTGGCAGCTGAGCCGCTCCGTCATTATACAGGATATTATTTTCTACCATGACAAGAAGCGGGTCGATTTCAAAACCAACGTCGATTGGAAGGAAGAGCATAAGCTCCTGAAGGTCGCGTTTCCGGTCGATATCGTAGCCAGCAAGGCGACCTATGAAATTCCGTTCGGCGCTTTGGAGCGTCCGACGCATACGAATACGAGCTGGGAGCAGGCGCAATATGAGGTTTGCGGACACCGCTTTGCGGATTTATCCGAGGGAAATTACGGAGTAAGCCTGTTGAATGATTGCAAATACGGCTACGACATAAAAGACAGCACGATGAGGCTATCTTTATTGCGCGCTCCGAAATGGCCGGATCTAACCGCAGACCAGGGAGAGCATGAATTTACGTATTCGCTCTACCCGCACGAGCAGGATTGGCGCGGCGCCCATGTCGTGCGGAGCGCGATGGAGCTTAATCATCCGGTACGGGTAACGGAAGGCCATGCCGGGTCCGCGATGGAAGCGGATCGCCAAGGCCAAGGCAGCGCAAGCCCGACACGTCTGGAGCTGCTGCCATTTGAAAGCAAGCATGTCATTTTGGATACGATGAAGACTGCCGAGCGGGGCGAAGGGACGATTTTTCGCCTATATGAATCGGCTGGAGGACGTGAGCAGGTTACGCTTCAGCTGCCGCCGGCAGCAAAGGAAGCGTATGTCGTCAATTTATTGGAGGAGGAGCTGCATCAGCTGGACATTCAGGATGGGAGTGTACAGCTGAGCTTTAAGCCCTTTGAAATCCTAAGCGTTCGCGTGCGATAAGGCGAAACAGGCGGGGGAACCCGGTTTCCTGAAAATAAGAAACACCGCTCCGCTTCGAAGGATCTTCCGAAGCATGAGCGGTGTTTCTTATTTATGGGGCTTAGCTGAACGATAGGGACTCAAATTTATCTTCGAAAGTTCCAGCCGAATAGTTTGACATGCACGAGCAAGCGGGTGATCCAGTAGGTGGCGTAATAAAGAATTAAAAATGCGATCATCAGCGGTCTGAATATGATCCAAAGCGTGATCCAGCCGAGTAGAATCTGCCATGGCTTCATTTTTTTCATGAGGTTGCTCGGAAACAGTAAAAACTTGAACACCTTATACGTTTTCTGCAGACCCTCCATATATTCCTTGCGAATTTGCTTGTCGTCGGGATCGAGCCGGATTGCGTTTTTCAGCATGATCAGATAGTCGTCATAGTCATTCCGTCTCTCGGCGGACCAGGCAAGATACATATAGACAAGCTCGGATTCTACTTCCAGCCGCAAAGCCTGGTTAGCTAGCATTTTAGACTCGGAGAAGTTGCGCAGCAACGCTTCGTTATAACTTAGATTAGCGAGATAAAGGGCATTTTCGGGCGATAGTTCAAGCGCCTCCAGCAGTAAGTCCCGAGCCTCTGCGTATTTGCTTGTCTTATTGTAAATATTGGCGAGCAGGAAAAAATAATGGGGCTCATAGGGATCAATCCGCTGTGCCTCGGCGATGGATTCGAGCGCGGCCTTCCACTTCTCCATCGTATAATACGTATTGCATTGAACGAACCATGCAAGTTCATTTTCCGGATCATGGCGGAGCGATTCGCTTACCCAGTGAAGCGCCTGCTCATATTCGTCTTGGTAAAGAGAAACCCTGCCGAGAAGCGCATAGGCGTAGGGATCTTCAGGCATATCTTGAATAAGCGACACAGCCGCTTTCCTTGCTTCATTTAGCTTTTTCCATTCGATCAGCTTTTCAATTTCCTGGTAGCGCCTATTCTGCAGCTCTTCTTCTAATTCATACATGGCGGTAGCTTCCTCGCTATAACGTAATTATTTCAACCCGTTCTGCTTCATGTAATCCAGAACGATTTGGTAATCCTGGTTCACGTCGCTGAATGTCGCGTAGTTCTTGGCGGTCGCAAACCAATCGAGCGTCGTTGCTTTCCGATGCTTGGACGCTTTCTTCAGGTCATCCTGCGAAATAGGCTGGATTTCACCGGTTTCGAGCGTTCGCTCCAGCGCGCCTTCAACGGCGTCCTTCACGATCTGCTCCAGATCCGCACCGGAGAAATGTTTCGTTTCCTTTGCTATTTTGCTCAAATCGAGCGGGGAGAGCGGTTTTCCTGCCAGCTTTAGCTGCAGGATCGCTGCACGCTCCGATTCCTCCGGCGGCGGTACAAAGATCATATGATTAAACCGGCCGGGCCTGCGCAGCGCCGAGTCGAGGTACCAAGGCGTATTCGTCGCGCCGATGACAAACACTTGATCATTAAACGTGCGGAGCCCGTCAAGCTCCATTAGAAGCTGGTTAACGAGGATACGGTCATGATGCTGCCGCATCTGATTACGGCTGCCGCCCATTGCATCGAGCTCATCGATAAAGATCACGCAGGGCTTATTCTCACGGGCCTTTTCAAAAATATCATGCAAATTGTTCTCGCTTTGCCCGACGTACATGCCAAGAATCGCTTGCAGCTCGATATGCATGAAATTCGCATCGATTTCACCCGCAACCGCCCGGGCAAGGAAGGTCTTGCCGCAGCCTGGAGGTCCATAAAGCAATAAGCTTCCGCCGGCTTCCTTCCCGTACGCGGCGAAGAGTTCAGGCTGCTTCAGCGGCAAAATAAAGTTCATTCGGATTTTTTTCTTAACGTCTTCAAGTCCGCCAACATCGGCAAACGTTTCTTCGGGCTTCTCGGATTCTACCAGATCTTTGCCGTTATTATCAAAACGAAGCACTTTCAGCTTGTTACGGCGGCGATCGGCGAGATCGTCGCGGTCATTGTAATCCGACATAGCCATCATCCTTATCAATACAAATTTGTTATTAGTGTACCAAATTTCTTTCATAGATTGGGCATTTTTATGAAAGTAGGTAAAATAAGAGAGAGTTCGGGCTTCAGTGATCCATACGCTTATTTTGCGCATAGATCGGCATATCACGTATGATAGAAGCCTATCCGTAAGGCTGCGCAGCAAGCAAACGGATATAAATCAGTGTATAGTTGAGGATGTGTGTTTGAATGATTCGGGTCGCGGCAGCCATTATTGAAAACGAGCAAGGGTTATTGCTGATTGCAAGGCGCAAACCCGATAAATCCCAGGGAGGCCAATGGGAATTTCCTGGAGGCAAGCTGGAGGAGGGCGAGTCGCCTGAGGCATGTCTTCGTAGAGAGCTAATGGAAGAAATGGGCATTGAAATTGCCGTAGGCGCATTTTTTGGACAACATGATCATGATTACGGCGCTGTCCACATTCAATTAATCGCTTATCAAGCCCGGCATGTCGCTGGGGAGATCAGATTGGTGGACCATGATCGATATGAATGGGTAGAAGCGAAGCAGCTGTCGAATTACCCTTTCGCTCCAGCGGATATCGCCTTTGTGCATAGGCTCATGGAATCGTAACGAGGCTTGATTCGAGCCGTTCAGCCGATGCGGAGATAGCGTGGAAATCGCAACATTGGAACATGAGTATGCTTAGATAAAGGGAGTGCAAAGAGATGAGACAGAATTCACAGGCTTTGTCAAAACCGAAGCAGGGCCGCAAAGTAAAAGTGCTTATTTGGTCGGCAGCCATCCTGCTGGTGCTATTATTAACGCTTGGTATCGTATATCAATTGATGGTGTATCCGCCGTCCGCGGATGCGAAAGCCGCTATGAAAAGCGATAAACAGGTCACCGTAAGCATAGGCCAAGCCGGTTACCGCTTTGAGCCGGCAGCAGGCGCAGAGGCGATGGTTCAGCCTAATGTTATCTTTTATCCGGGAGGCTTGGTGGATCCCAAAAGCTATGCTCCTTTGGCCCGCAAGCTGGCTGCGGCCGGCCACCGGGTATATATCGCCAGCATGCCGCTTAATTTGGCTTTTGCAGGCCAGAACAAAGCAGATGCTTTCATTGCCGGGCATCCGGAGGATCGTTATGTAATAGGCGGCCACTCGCTTGGCGGCGTGTTCGCATCGCGGTATGCCGCGGAGCACTTGGATCAAATCGACGGCGTTTTCTTTCTTGCGGCCTATGCGGATAAGACAGGGAGCTTAGCAGAAGCCAAGTTTCCCGTCCTGCAGCTGACCGCCTCGAACGATGGGGTTATGAGCCCGGAGGATTGGGACAAAGGGAAGTCTTTTATGCCAAGCCAAACGGAATACGTTACGATTGAAGGTGGAAACCACGGGCAATTCGGCTCGTATGGCGCGCAAAAAGGCGACCAGCAGGCCAGCATAGCTCCGCAGGAGCAGCTGGATCTGGTAAGCGGAGCGCTGCTCGGTTGGATGAAAGGGATTCAAGCAGGGAAGCAATGATTAGAAGCTGCATTCTCATTACAACTATTATTGGATGCACAAGGAAAAGAAGCTGTCTCCTAGGGGTCAAGGACCACGGGAGGCGGCTTCTTTTTTTGCGCAAACGCGCTGTCCTAATGCTTTGGACAGGCGCGAACCATTTAGGCTTGACCGATATGGTTCTTTTACGGCGATTAAAGATATTTCTTTTAAGCTGGGGTGGTAAAATATACGCCTGCTAGGTAGGAACGGCTCGGGAAAAACGAGCTTGCTGTCGATCCTGGCCTCCTTCCGGGAACAGTCGAAAGGCACAGTAACCATTGGCGGAGAGGCACCCTTCGAAAATGCGCGAATCATGGAGCAGGTCTGCTTTATTCAAGAAAGCGGCTATATGGCTGAGAGCATCAATGTCCGGGACACATTAAAGCTGGCGGCAAGCTGCTGGCCTAACTGGGATACCGAATATGCGCAGCGTCTTATCAAGCAATATGAGCTTTCTATGAAGAAACGAGTATCCTCGCTTTCCCGAGGCATGAAATCAGCTCTTGGCGTAATATTATGTGCTGAATGTGGCGCGGCATATGATATACAGCTTCCGATGGACCTTTGTCTCTTACTGGCTCATCTATATTGCGATTTTTGTAGGCCTAGCCATTTTAAAGAACTCCAATGCTGTCATTGATGTTGAGTTTGGTTTGCAAGGCGTTTGGGAAAGTGCATCCGTATCACCCAAAATTTTTCCTATGGTCATCGGCATCATACTGACCCCGCTATCATTAGCCAGCTTTGTTTCCAACGGTGTAACGAGGAAACATTTCATAGGCGGCATGATTCTAGTCGTAACCGCAGTGTCCACTTTATTCGGACTCACCATGACGGCTGGTTATCTTGTTGAGCAATTCGTTTATAATCAAAATCATTGGACGCTGGAGCTGCAAAATCCGCATCTCTTTACATCTTCCGCGTAGCCGGTCTGGATTTTTTTCGAATACTTTTTCTTATTCTCTGTCTATTTTGGCAGCGGATGGCTGATCGGCTCCGGATTTTCCCGTTTTCATTGGCAAATGGGCATCGTGTTCTCGATCATCGCGCTATTGTCAGCTATGGCCATGGAGGCTGTTTTATCGTCTGATTGGACCGGGAAGCTGCTGCAATCGGTATTAGATGTAGAGCGAAATTCGCTAGCGGTTGTTGTCCTGCTTGCCGTTCTCGTGCTGGCTTTCACGATGGCCATGAATTATTTCCTCCTTCACCGCGTGGCGATTAAGAAAAGGACCTATTAAAGGAAATGGGCAGGCTGCCCCCAATGATCACGGTGATCGGCGGGAGCAGTCTTTTTTTTCGTAACTGAGATGTAATGATTTACTATTTATTTTTATTAGCAGTAATATAGTAGAAGGTGCTTTATCGAAGATTGTCGAATTACAGTTCAATAGAATATTTTGTATTTTAAATTAGAGGTGCTGTATGAAAGCTATACATAGATTTTTAACGCTCCTTGTATTGGTGCTGTCCACCGCCTCTTTAGGCTTAGCAACGACTTCACATGCGGGATCGAACACGACGACAATTTCAGATTGGGAAATGATGTGGGAGGAGGGTTTGACTCCTTCTATTGAAGATACGGCTTCTAAGAGGAATGCCGGACAATGGCAATCCTTCACATTCGAGGACTCGCTGCCCGTAAAGCCTGAGGATATTCAATCCGCGTGGCTCAGATTCCAACTGCCGGAGTACGATTTGGCGAGGCCTGCTGTCTTAATTACAAAGCTCACGGCAAAAGACGTTATGATCTATATCGGGCAGAAGCTCGTTTATGAATCTCATAGAAATTATCCCTTTAATAAAAATGAGATCCTGCTGTCATTAAGCGAGGCCGAATCGAATGAGATGGTTTATATTTATTTGCAGACGGATTCGGACTGGCTCGGCTTAAAGAAACAGCCGTTGGTTGGCGAGGAGCAAACGCTTAGCAAAGCTTTTATGAAAAAGGAAGTTTATGATGTTATCCTTGGAGCGGTGCTTCTGTTTGTATCTCTCGCATTGCTTCTCTGTTTTATTTTTTTGAATAAGACGTACTTGAACGGCCTAAGCTCCCTTTGCATCGTCATCCTATCAATTAGTCTAATGATCCTCTCGTTAGCGCCTTATGTACATACGATGTATAGCGAGTATGGGCGGGTTATATATTATATGTTCGACATCGGTTCCTGTTTATTGATGCCTTCTCTATTCTTCTTTTTCGAGAGCATATTCGGCAAGGGGCCATGGCGTATCATTACTCGTTTCAGAAAGCTGCAAGTCGTTGTTTCCGCGGTTAGTATTGTATGTTTATTTCTTTCTTTTTCGTCCAGCGAACTCGGAAGCTTGTATACTTCGGTTACGATTGTTACCTTTGGCTTGACGGTCATCTTTGGCAACGGCTTGCTCTTTGTTTTGTTAATTCGGTTTTGCCTGCAAAAAAACAAAGAGGCGCTTATTATTACAACAGGCTTTGGTATTTTCGCCGCAATCGGTATTGCAGAAGTCATATGGTATTTCATTAATGATATGAATTACGAGATGATCTATTGGAAATGGGGCATTTTAAGCTTTATCGTTTCACTTGTGTTTATTCTTGCGAGAAGAATTATTCAAAATTACGATCAAGTCGTAAAATATTCAAAACAGCTTGAGGTGTTCAATAATGAGCTTCAACGCTCGGAAAAAATGGAAATCATTAGTCAGCTGGCCGCTTCGGTAGCCCATGAAGTGCGCAACCCCTTACAGGTGACGAGAGGGTTTCTTCAAATTCTGGGAGAGAGCACCAGAAGCGAGAAAGAGAAGGGTTTCATGGGGCTGGCCATTGAAGAATTGGACCGGGCCTCGGAGATCATTACAGATTTTCTTATGTTTGCGAAGCCGCAGCATGAACAGACGACAATTTTAGACGTTGCTGAAGAAATCCAGAAAATCGAGGCAATACTTGTTCCTATGGCGAATATGCAGGGAGGCGTAATCGAGGTCGATTTAGCTTCTGATTTGTACGTTCAAGGGAATTCGTCGAAATTCAAGCAAGCGCTGATCAACATTATTAAAAACAGTATTGAAGCCCTAAATAAAGATGGAATCATCACCATCAGAGCATACATCAAAGATACCGACACTGTGGTGATCTGCGTCAAAGACAATGGTGAAGGAATGAACGAGATTGAATTGAAAAAGCTGGGGGAGCCCTATTATTCCAAGAAAACAAAAGGAACGGGCTTAGGCTTAATGGTGACGTTTCGAATTATTGAGGTTATGAAGGGAACGATCGTATTTACCAGCGAAAAAGGGATTGGAACGGAATCGCTTATCCAATTCCCATTAGCAAAAAAATAGCGCTGTCTGCCTTCTTTAGAAGGCAGGTCAGCGCTTTTTTAAATTCAACGCGAAACGAGCTTTTGCCGCCAAAGGGATGGCGACAGCCGTTTGCGCGGTCTATTGCCAAGCAGCTTCTACGGAATCGTCGGCGCTTTTTACGACTGTAGGGCTTTGCGGAAGGACTAAATAATATTTATTTGCCGTCTCTTCTACGACTTCCACTTCGATTGAATCCGGTACATCAATGCCAAAAGCCTCTTTCACCGCTGCTTTAGGATCCGCAAGGAGTTGTTTCTTGAATTCTGCATCTTCCCATGCTTTTTGAATGATTTTTTCTTGCAATGTTTGCTCTGCGGTCACATTGATCATCCTTCCGAATATGTATAAGACTAACTTCCTAATTGTAACAGTAAATTTCGACATAATCTATATAAAAAATCAAATTCCGACATATAATAGATACTATAGAACCTTTAAATGGGCGTAATATTATGAAAACCGGTCTATAAGACCCTGGTGTTCAATGTTATTTCCTCCCGTATGACGTATACTAGAATGAGATATTTATGTGTATATAGGATAAATTTTCTTCAAATTATTATTTTTGGCAAAAAAGGTAACGTTGGAAGGAACTAAATCGAAGATTGTCGAAATACAGTGAATTGAAGTGTAGTATTTATATTTTTTTCATAGAGGTGCAATATGAAAGGTTTATCTAAATTTGTATTTGCGGTCATGCTTTTGTTTATTTTAACCTCCTACTTTCTGGATAAACCTACCTATGCCTTTTTGGATTCGCCTGCTGTGGCCATAACAGAGTGGGAAATGATGTGGGAAATCAACCCTGACTCCGTGCTTTCGGATGCGGAGTCCGAGGTTAGGGAAAGGGACTGGTTTGCTTTCTCTGAGGGAGAGGAGCTTCCCGAAGCGCCGGAGAACATTCAAGCCGTATGGATGCGGTTCGAGATTCCGGCCTTTCATTTAACGAGGCCGACGCTTGCGATTAATAATCTGAACGGAAAAAAAATATCCATTTATATAAATGAGAAAATGGTTTACGAATCTGATCGAACGTATACGAACAACAGCAATCAGATTATAGTGCCGCTGCAATGGAATGAATCGAACCAAATAGTTTATATAAAAATAGACAGAAAAGTAAAACCGCTGGGCATGCAGGGCAATATCGTATTGGGAGAATACCAGCAGCTTGAAAAAGAAAATATGAAAAAAGGGATATTGGATGTTATTTTAGGAGCGGCACTGGTGTTTATTGCAGCTGCGATGCTCCTTTGTTTATTATTTATTCAGAAATCATATTTTATTGCCGCGAAGTCATTGTCTTTCATCATTTTGTCCATTGGGATGATGATCTTAACTTCTACACCCTTTTTAGATATTTTGTATCCCGATTTAGGCATGATTCTATATCATTCGTTTGATATTTCTTCTACGCTGCTCATGCCGTCTATTTTTATCTTTTTCGAGAAAGTATTCGGCAAGGGCCCCTATGGGTTAATTACGTTTTTTAGAAAGCTGCAGGCGGGTTTTGCCGTCATCAACATTATGTTCTTTATCGTCGGCTTCCTATCGAATGATGTTAGAGAATGGTACTCTGCTTATGGTGCATTTGCCTTTGCGGGTTTGCTTCTTGTCAGCAACGTCCTTCTCATCGTTTTGCTTATTCTGTATTGCAAGCGAAAAAATAAAGAAGCGATTATTATATCCGCCGGCTTTGGTTTATTCGCTTTTATAGGCGCGGTGGAATTGGGATGGTATTTTTATAAGAAAATGGACTATAACCTGTTCGTATGGAAATGGGGAGTACTTTGCTTTCTATGCGCGCTCGTTATTATTCTTATTCGTCGCAGTGTTCATAATTATGAGCAAATCATTAAATATTCGAAGCAAGTGGAAATTTTCAATAACGAGCTGCAGCGGTCGGAGAAGATGGATATCATTAGCCAGTTAGCCGCATCGGTAGCGCACGAAGTGCGGAATCCGCTGCAGGTTACGAGGGGATTTCTGCAAATTATCGGCGGAAAAGCAACAGAGGAAAAGGATAAAACCTTTATGACGCTGGCCATTGAAGAGCTTGATCGCGCATCGGAGATTATTACGGACTTCCTGACCTTCGCGAAGCCGCAAATCGAGAACACGGCAGTGCTGAACATTGGAGAAGAGCTGCAGCAAATTGAAGGGATCCTGGTTCCGCTGGCTACGATGCAGGGCGGTGTTATAACCGTCGATTTGGCCGATGAGCTGTATATCCACGGCAATTCCTCAAAGTTGAAACAGGCACTCATCAATATTATCAAGAACAGCATTGAAGCATTAGGCCAAAACGGAGTAATCCATATTCATGCGTATGAGGATAAAGATCATAACAGCGTAGTTATACAAATAAAGGATAATGGGGAAGGGATGAACGAGATTGATTTAAAAAGACTTGGCGAGCCCTATTATTCCAAAAAATCGAAGGGAACCGGCCTCGGATTAATGGTAACTTTCCGTATCATAGAGGTTATGAAGGGAAACTTGCGTTTTACCAGTAAAATAGGAGTCGGAACCGAGGCGGTCATTACATTTCCAAACGAGAAAAAACGCCCTTAGCTGCAATGGCAGCGGGCGCTATTTTTTTATTCATTAGGCCATCTAGGGAAATCTACCTGTGCATCGTTATTAACCTCAGCCGGGCTTTGCGGCAGCACGAAGTAAAACTTATTAGCCGATTCTTCAACGACTTCGACTTCAATTGTATCCGTAACGTCTACGCCAAAAGCATCTTTGACGGCTGCTTTCGGATTGGCGATCAGTTGCTTCTTGAACTCGGCGTCTTCCCAAGCTTTTTGAATCACTTGGTCTTTCAGTGTTTGTTGTGCGGACATGACAATCACCCTTCCGAATATGTATAAGTTTTCCATACTCAGTCTATCATGTCTTTTCGACAAATTCTATATCATTTTTCAATTATTCGACAAATTATATAACTTTTGTATCTTTTATATAGCGGAATTAAATAGGAAGTAGTTAAAACCGCCCTTGAGCAGCTGCTGCTTGTTTGATTCTATCGTCTCATAGGTCTGGTGCAAATGAATGAGTATGAAATTATGGAATGCCTCTAATTCGGCCGATCCTGCTTCCAATTCCAGCAGCTTCGCATGATTATCAGCCGCATGCTGAACATACTTCTTCATGCAGCCTCGAATATAGATGGCATTTTCAGCTTCCTTTTCAGTTAGCGGGGTGTCAGCTGCGGGTCTGTCGGCAGCGATCATCGCCAATAAACCGTTATAGCTGCCGTCTGCAAGATCAACCTTCCAATCTGCGTAATCATCAGCCATCTGCAGCGTCATCAGCACAATATCAATTGCATGCTCCAGCTTCTCAATGAGCTCCGTACGATCCGTTAACAGCAGAGCGCCAGTGCAGGCGATTTTGACGGGGCCGGCTTTGCCGGCCGTCCGAATGGGATTCCGGATAAAATAATCGTCGCGCTGCTCATTCGTTACGCTTTCGGCCCAGGTCGTCACATAACGGTGATAATAGCTCCAAAACAATGAATGCGAAGGAAATAGCTCACGGAACACGCTAAACATCTCAAGCATCAGCAGATTGCCGAGCGCCAGCTGTTCCTTCCATCCTGAGGAAGGCTGGCTGTCCATCACATCATCCTGAATGAAAAAATAAAGCATCCCATATACATTAGCTAAAGCGAGCTTTTGGCACTGCGAATCGTTGATTCCGCTGGGCTCTTGAACCCAGTAGGGAAGCAGGCTGCAAATATAATCTTTGCCGCTTTCCTTCTTAACCGGGTTGAACTTATCCGCGTAAACTAGACCAATCGTATTAAGCGGCTCGGGAAAAAGGGCAATGCGGGCTTCAGCCGTCCTGTAAACATGCGCCAACTGTACTTCATAACGGGTAAACCATTCCATGTAAACGCCTCCGCTGCAAATAGATATACGTGAAACAACTATACTAAATGAAGATTTGTTGCATATAGATAGGTTATGAACGGTGTCAATCTTTTCCTACTATATCATTTAGCTTGCAAGAAAATCTTAACATTTTTTTAAGCAAGAGGGAGAAAAGGGCGAGTTGCTTATTGAGTAAAAAGAGAAAATCCAGTAATATGAAGTTAGGTTATGAAAGTAGAAGAGGTTGGTAGACGGCCCTCTGTCACACTATACTTACAGAACTGGACTAAGGTCGGGGATAGGCCTATTACCTGAGCAGGTTTAGAATTTCGTTCTCCTGCATTAAAGTTAATACCTAGATGAAAGTTCTTTAATGTGGAGGTAGTACGGCATGAATAGAGATAGGGAAATTTATGTGCTCTTAACGAACACGGGGACATTATTTTCGAAGACAATTAGATGGTATACGAAGAATATGCTGAATCACGCGTCAATCGCTTTTGACAGCGATCTGAACGAGGTTTACAGCTTCGGCAGAAAGAATCCGAACAATCCTTTTTTTGCAGGTTTTGTGAAAGAGGATGTCCGAGGCGAGTTTTTTGAGAATTCAACCTGCGCTTTATACAGATGCACGATTAGCCATTGCTCCTATATAAATATAAGAAATCAGATTCATTACATGGAAAAGAACCGCGATCAATACAAGTACAACCTGCTTGGCATGTTCGGCATCATGCTTAACATTGAGATGAAACGGGATTACGCTTATTTTTGCTCACAATTCGTGGCCTCTGTCTTTGAGGAAAGCGGAGTGAACCTGGTCAATAAGCCTTCATTGTTCGTTACCCCGGCTGATCTGGAGAACACTTCTATGCTTGAGTTAGTCTACCACGGCAAGCTGCACACCTATACAGGCGTCAAAGAAGAAATTAAAGCGACTGGCACGTTCCGAACAGCGTAAAAGAGATCTCTCATGCGGGGGGTCTTTTTCTTTTATGTACCCTCACCCCATCATTTTGAAACACGGAGGCTGAATTTAATATGTCTACTATAAATTTTGGTATCGTCGGCGGAGGCTGGCGGGCGGGATTTTACATACGAATCGCAAAAGCGCTGCCTGAGCGGTTTCGCATTCATACTATCCTTGTCAGAGACGAGCAAAAGGGCCGGGAGCTTGAAGCGAAATGGGGAATAAAGACCGTGCGCACGCTTCAGCAATTTACGGCGGAAGCAAAGCAGTTCAGCTTCGCTGTTGTTTCCGTGCCCCGGACGGCTGCCCCGGATATCATCCGCGAATTAGCGGAGCTTCGCATACCTGTTCTTGCGGAGACGCCACCGGCTGTCGATTTGGCAGCACTTTCCGCGCTATGCGGTTCATTGCCGAAGGATGCAAAAATACAGGTAGCCGAGCAATATTTGTTCCAGCCGATGCATGCCGCCCGTATTCGAATCGCAAAATCAGGCAAACTGGGAGAGGTGTCTCAGGTACAGGTGTCGGCTGCCCATGATTACCATGGAATCAGCCTAATCAGACAATTGCTCGGCGTTGGGTTCGATACCGCGACGATAAGCGGCGAGCAGTTTGAGTCCTTGCTCATGAAAGGCCCGAGCAGGCAAGGCGATCCGCTCGAGGATCAAACGGTTCAGTCGGTGCAGCGGATCGCTACTTTCCGTTTTGGCGGCAAGCTGGCCCTGTACGATTTTACCGGAGATCAGTATTTCTCATGGATACGGC
This sequence comes from Paenibacillus sp. LPE1-1-1.1, assembly GCF_040676435.1. Classification (NCBI taxonomy): domain Bacteria; kingdom Bacillati; phylum Bacillota; class Bacilli; order Caryophanales; family Paenibacillaceae; genus Paenibacillus; species Paenibacillus sp. LPE1-1-1.1. Next base: position 185,068 of record NZ_JBEGHY010000046.1, on the reverse strand, counting down.
GCAGCCGCATGCTCGTAAGAGGCAGCAAAGGCGAGCTGGCCAATAATGAAATTAGCTATTTAGAAGATTACGCTACGCCTATTTATACGGAGCTTCGCAGGGTGGATACCGGCCATCATGGCAACTTGGAGGGATATTTCCATCGCGGAGTTATGGCGGGCGGGGAGTGGCTGTACAAAAACCCGGTTGCTCCCGCGCGATTAAGCGATGATGAGATCGCGATCGCAACCTGCTTGCTGCATATGGGGGATTATGCGGCCGGAGCGAGGCCGTCCTTCTATAGTTTGGCCGAGGCTGCGCAGGATCAGTATTTGGCGCTGTTAATGGATCAAGCGATCACAACGGGCCAGACGGTTAAGACGGAAAAGCAAGTCTGGGGCGAGCTTTAATTGCATTGTAAAATTTATTTGCTTGTATGTTAAAATAAACGCAGCCCGCGAAAGCGGAGCAGCGTTTTATTTTTTTGTGAAAGGGGTTACACCGGCGTGAAGAAAATACTGCTCATATATGGATTGCTCATCGTAACGTTCATGCTGTTCGTTTTTTATAACCAGAATGTCGGTTACCGCAATGCCGACCCGAATCCGTGGGAGCAGATGGATGAAGGGCTGCGCGGCACCATTGACGAGAAATACGTGATGGTGACCTTTTTATCCGGTATCGAGTATTGGAAAACGGCGATCAAAGGATTCGAGGACGGCGCGCAGGCGCTAAACGTGTCGGTCGAGTATCGCGGCGCGACGCAGTATGATGTAAACGAGCAGGTGACCGTCCTTGAACAGGTTATCGCCAAAAAACCGGCAGGCATCGCCCTATCGGTCATGAATGCGCAAGCGCTTACCGGCACCATCAATAAAGCGGTCGAAGCCGGGATCCCGGTCGTGCTGTTCGACGCAGGCGCGGACAAGAGCAAGGCATATTCCTTTCTGGCTACAAACAACTACAATGCCGGGGTTACGGCAGCGCATAAAATGGCCGAGCTTATTGGCAATCAAGGCAAGGTCGCCGTCGTGACGCTGCCTAACCAATTGAATCATCAGGAACGGACGGTTGGGTTCCAAGAGACGATTTTGAAGCAATATCCGGAAATAGAAGTAGTCGCGATTAAAGACGGCAAAGGCGATCAGCTTGTATCGGGGCAAATGGCGGCTGATGTGATGAAGCAGCATCCAGACATGAAGGGTTTTTTCATGACGGAGGCGAATGGCGGTGTAGGCGTCGGCAAAATGATGCAGCATAATAACGGCGTAAAGCTCATCAGCTTCGACACGGATAAAGGGACGCTGGATATGGTGAAAGAGGGCACAATCGCGGCAACCCTTGCCCAAGGAACATGGAATATGGGGTACTGGTCCCTGCAGTTTTTATTCCATCTCCATCACAACATGACAGGGCAAAGCGCCACTGCAGTCATGGGCGGATCGCCGCTGCCGAAGTTCGTGGACACGGGTATCACCGTCGTCACGCAGGACAATGTCGACAGCTTCTATGCGAAATAACCGAGTACAGATAGCGTACGTTGAAATGAGAGGATGCCATTGAAACAGCTGAAATTTTTTCAATTGAATAATTTGCCGATACGTTACAAGCTGATCATCATGTTCTTGCTTATCTCTATTTTGCCGTCTATCGGGCTCGGGCTGCTCATTGATTATACGGTCGAACGAATTATTGGCAAGCAGGTGAATGAAAATACGCTCCAGCTTATTGGGAAGGTGAATAAGTCGCTGGAGTTTTACGTGAGCAATATGCAAAATATGACGTATCTTATTGCGTTTGACCCTGGCGTACAGCAATTTTTGCAAGGGAAGGACAGCGCGGGTTCCCTAGCGGAAAGGGAGAATAGCGTCTATGCCATGCAAAAATTTTTGCAAGGATTCACCACGCTATATTCGGAAGTGGCCGGCGTCATGGTGGTCGACAGCAAGGGCGAATACATCAGCAACGAGCTGTACGCCCGCAGCGCGCAGCCGTTAACGGAGGAAAGCTGGTTCAAGGAGGCGGTCGCGAGCAAGGGAATTTATAAAATTCTCGGCAAGCCGGGCCATCGGAACATTACGAGTCACGCAAATTATAAGGAGGACGAAGTGATCTCCGTTGTCCGCGCCATTCTTAATCCGAATACCCAGGAGGTAGAGGGCGTCGTGCTCATCGATTTGAAGCTCAGGGTTATCGCGGAAGCCGTGAAGGATGTAAGACTGGGGAAAACGGGCTATTTGCTGGTCATCGATCATGACGGGGGGCATATTTATTCGCCAGCTAAACCGATTATTCGCGATATTCCGAAGCAATGGGTGATGGAAGGCAGCTCGGGCAATTTTTCAAAAACGGTAGAAGGCGAGAAATTGCAAATCATTTACCGGAAATCATCGTTTACCGATTGGACGACAGTCGGCGTGTTTTCATCGAAGGAATCAGCGCTGGAAGTTCAGGAAATCCGCTTCTACGTGATCACCTTCGTCTTTTTCCTTTGCCTGCTCAGCATCGCGGCCGCCATTTATTTGGCGCATTCGATGTCCAGGCCGATCAATCAGCTGATGTCATTTATGCAAAAAGCGGAGAACGGTGATCTGACGATCCGGTATTGGGGCGAGCGCGAGGATGAAGTCGGCAAGCTTGGCCGGAGCTTTAATACGATGCTGGCCCAAATGAATAAGCTGCTCAGCTTAACCGAGCTTCAGGGGCGGCAGAAGCGGGAGGCGGAGCTGCGCAGCCTGCAGGCGCATATTAAACCCCATTTTTTGTACAATACGCTGGATACGATCCACTGGATGGCACGGAAAAAAGGTGCCGAAGACGTTGCCGAAGTCGTGCAGTCGCTGTCAAAGCTGTTCCGGATCGGACTAAGCAAAGGCAACGACATTATTCCGCTTACCGATGAAATCGAGCATATTCAGAGCTATCTTGTCATTCAGAAGACAAGGTACAAGGAGAAGCTGAATTACACGCTGGATATCAGCCCGGAAGTACAGCAGCTGTACGTCATCAAGCTGGTGCTTCAGCCTATTGTGGAAAACGCGATTTATCACGGGATAAAGGAACGGAGAGGACCGGGACATATCGCGATCAAAGCTTATGCGGCAGAAGACACGCTTCTATTGTCAATAAGCGATGACGGCGTTGGAATGTCACCCGGTAAGCTGGAGCAGCTGCGGAAGCAGCTCGAGAGCACGGTAGCTACGCCGAAGCTTTCGGAGCATGATCTTAAGGAGCTTAAAGAGCATCAAGAAGGGGACAATTCCAAAAGAACGAAGGAGCAGCAAGGCTACGGCGTACTCAATGTACAGGCCAGAATTCAACTCACGTTTGGCGAGCGGTACGGCATGAGCATGGTAAGCGCGGAGGGCAGGGGGACGACGGTGACCATCGTCCTTCCGATTTTGCGGGATATTCATGGGTAGAAAGGCGGATTTCAATTGGATGGCTTACTAAGAGTATTAATTGCTGACGATGAACCGATTATTCGGGAAGGAGTCCGGGACTCGGTCGATTGGGCATCGCTCGGCATGCGCGTATGCGCGGAGGCGGAGGACGGCGAAGAAGCGCTGGAGCTGGCGCTTTTGAATCATATTCACGTTGCGCTGGTCGATCTGAATATGCCGATCATGAACGGTATCGCGCTCATGAAGGAGCTGCGGCAAAAACTGCCGCAATGCCGGATCGTTATCATTACGGGCCACGATGAATTCGCATACGCGCAAGAGGCGATCCGGCTTAGCGTGGATGATTATATTTTGAAGCCGGCCAATGCGGAGCAGCTGCACCAGGTGCTTGCCCGGATCAGGCATGACCTGGAGACGGTTCAGAAGCAGGAGGAACATTTGCAGCAGGCATCCAAACAAATCGTAAAGAACTTTCCGCTTATTCGCGAAAGGTTCTGTCTCGAGTGGACGGAGGGAACGCTGACGGAAGACGAAATCGTAGAGCAGCTGCAGTTTTTGCGGCTTCCTGCCCAGTCACCGGCTCTGATCGGCGTCATCCGTTGGCCCGAGCTTAATGCGAGCATGCCGCTGCGCAAGGAAAACGACCGTCAGCTCTTTTTATTCGCGATCGAGAACATCGTGTCCGAGATGCTTGAGGGCTATGAAAAAGCATTATTCCGCGACCATGCGGGTTTAATCGTCATGATCATGTGGGGAACGGTGCCGGAAGCGCTGATATCGGATATGCAGCATGCGGTCCAGGCCTACTTAAAAATATCCGTACACGTGTATACCCAATCGGTCGAGCAAGGCCTGCTGTCCGTTCCTGCGGTCTATCGGCAATGCAAAGCGGGCATCTACAAGGAGACGGTAATGTCTCCGCTTGTACGCCGGGCACAGGACTACATCCGCGAGACGTACATGGATGCGGATATGAGTCTTGAGGCATTCGCGAATTTAATGCAGGTATCGCCGGTTTATATGAGCCGAATCATAAAGCAAGAGCTGGGCACTTCCTTTGTCAGCCTCGTGACGCAGCTTCGCATGAGCAAAGCGATTCAACTGCTGAATGCAACGGATTTGCCAATCAATGAAATCGCCGAGAGGGTTGGCTACGATACGCAGCATTATTTCAGCACCGCCTTTAAGAAAGCGGTTGGCGTCTCGCCCAATCAATACCGAAAAGGAGCTGCCTTCCAGGAGGATGAGCCTTAAATATGGAGCACAACCGAACCATTTCTATGCCCTGCCGGCGCGATATCGCGCTGACGGGGCATTTTTTTATTTGCCGGGCAAAGGTTTAATTTTTATAAAAAAGGTAGCTTTATTGCAAAGACGCTTCCCGGCGCCCGAATGTATATTGATTAAGCAGAAATAAACTTGTTCAGAGACGAAAGGGGACTGGCACACGTGAGAAAAGGGCTGGCTTTACTTGTAGTAACGGCACTTGTATTCGTACTTGCAGCTTGCGGAGGAGGTTCTAATAGCGGAGGCAGTGGGGATAGCGGCTACGTAGGCATCTCGATGCCCACGAAATCATCCGAGCGATGGGTAGGCGACGGATCGAACATGGTGAAGGAGTTCGAGGGGCTCGGCTATAAAACGGATCTCCAGTATGCGGAGGATGTTATCGAGAACCAAGTATCCCAAATTGAAAACATGATCACGAAAGGCGTTGATATTCTCGTCATCGCGCCTATTGACGGAGAATCGCTTAGCGACGTGCTCCGCAAAGCAGATAAAGAGGGCATCGAGGTTATCGCTTACGACCGCCTAATCAAGAAGACGGAGCATGTCAGCTACTACGCGACGTTCGATAATTTTAAAGTAGGCGTTCAGCAGGCTTCTTATATTGAAGAAAAGCTTGGCCTTAAGGATGGCAAAGGCCCGTTCAACATCGAGCTGTTCGCAGGCTCCCCGGACGATAATAACGCCTACTTCTTCTTTGACGGAGCGATGTCCATTCTCAAGCCGTATATCGACAGCGGTAAGCTGGTCGTTCGCAGCAAACAAACGACGATGGATCAGGTTGCAACACTTCGCTGGGACGGCTCGCTTGCCCAGTCCCGCATGGATAACCTGTTAAGCGCGAACTACGCATCGGAGAAGGTGCATGCCGTATTGTCGCCATATGACGGTATCAGCATCGGTATTTTGTCTTCCTTAAAAGGGGTAGGCTACGGTGCGGACGGCAACCCGCTCCCGATCGTTACGGGCCAAGACGCAGAGCTGGCTTCGGTCAAATCGATTATTGCGGAAGAACAAACGCAAACGGTATTCAAGGATACGCGTGAGTTGGCGAAAAAAGCGGTAGCGATGGCGGACAGCATTTTGAAAGGAACGGAAGTCGAAGTAAATAACACGGAAACGTACGATAACGGCGTGAAGGTCGTTCCTGCTTTTCTGCTGGAGCCCGTCTCGGTAGATAAAACCAATTATAAAGAAGCGCTTGTAGATACCGGCTTTTATACGGAAGACCAGCTCGCCAAATAATTCGCATGCCAGATAAGCTCCAATGGTTTAGTGATGGTTGCTCAGACTGTCACTAAATCATTTTTGTTAAGACGAATTCACCACGAAACGATGCGAGGCCGCCATAGGACGGCGTCAGCCGTTTACGCTTGATGGGTAAGGAAGTGATCATGACATGACGACAGGCATCATCCTCGAGATGAAAAATATTACGAAGACGTTCCCGGGCGTCAAAGCGCTTGAAAATGTGAATTTGCAAGTGAAGGAAGGCGAAATCCACGCGCTCATGGGCGAGAATGGCGCCGGCAAGTCAACGCTGATGAAGGTGCTCAGCGGCGTATACCCGCACGGTACTTATACGGGCGATATTTTATACAAAGGTCAGGTTTGCGAGTTTAAGGACATTACGCAAAGCGAGCAGCTTGGCATCGTAATCATACATCAGGAATTGGCGCTGATCCCGCAGCTATCCATATCGGAAAATATCTTTCTCGGCAATGAGCAGTCGAGAAGAGGAATCATTAATTGGAATGAAACGATTATTAAAACGAAAGAACTGCTTCAAACGGTGGGTCTAAACGAGTCGCCCAATACGCTCATTTCCATGATTGGCGTCGGCAAGCAGCAGCTTGTGGAAATTGCAAAAGCGCTGTCGAAAAAAGTGAAGCTCCTTATTCTAGATGAGCCGACGGCCGCATTGAACGAAGAGGACAGCGAAAATTTACTGGAGCTGCTCCTTGCATTTAAGAAGCAGGGCATCTCTTCGATTATGATCTCGCATAAGCTGAATGAAATTACGAAGGTTGCCGATTCCATCACGATCCTGCGTGACGGCCAAACGATAGAAACGCTCGATATGGTAAAGGACAGCATTACGGAGGACCGGATTATAAAAGGGATGGTCGGCCGCGATTTGACGCAGCGTTATCCGGTGCGCGAGCCGAATATCGGGGATACGATCTTTGAGGTGAAAGAGTGGAACGTTTATCATCCTACGCAGCAGGACCGCAAGGTGATCGACGACGTGAACCTGCATATCCGCAAGGGTGAAATCGTAGGCATCGCGGGACTGATGGGGGCCGGCCGGACGGAGCTGGCGATGAGCATATTCGGCAAATCCTACGGAAAACGGATAAGCGGAGACGCCTATTTGAAGGGCAAGAAAGTGCAGCTGAATACGATCAATCAAGCGATTGACCAAGGCATTGCTTACGTGACGGAGGATCGCAAGCATTATGGGCTCATTCTTATCGATGACATTAAACGGAATATTACGCTCACCAGTCTCCACAAGATATCGCGGAATGGTGTCGTGAATGCGAACCAGGAAATCGTCGAAGCGGAAAGCTTCCGCTCGAAGCTCAATATAAAGACGCCGAGTATTTTGCAGAAAACAGGTAATTTAAGCGGAGGCAACCAGCAGAAGGTCGTGCTGAGCAAATGGATTTTTGCGGGACCCGAGGTGCTCATGCTGGATGAACCGACACGGGGCATTGACGTAGGCGCCAAATATGAAATTTATACGATCATTAATCAGCTTGCGTCGGAGGGCAAAGGCGTACTGATCATTTCATCGGAGCTTCCCGAGCTGCTCGGGATGTGCGATCGCATTTATGTGATGAGCGAGGGCAGGCTGACGGGCGAAGTAAGCGGGCAGGAAGCCTCGCAAGAGCATCTGATGAAATTAATGACGAAAAGCAGGAGGTAAGGCAGATGGAGGCATTTAGCAAATTGTTCAAAAGCAATATCCGCCAATATGGCATGATTATCGCCCTCGTACTAATTATGGTGCTTTTCCAAATCTTAACCGACGGCATTCTGCTGAAGCCGCTCAACATAACGAATCTCATATTGCAAAATAGTTATATTCTCGTGCTCGCCATCGGCATGCTTCTTGTTATCATAACGGGCCATATCGATCTCTCCGTAGGTTCGGTTGCTGCTTTCGTCGGTGCGATATCGGCGATATTGGTTGTCGATATGCAAATTCCTTATCCGATTGCTATCGTTTTATCGCTAGTATTCGGAGGTCTGGTTGGCGCTTGGCAGGGATTCTGGGTCGCCTATATTCGCATCCCATCGTTCATCGTTACGCTGGCGGGCATGCTGTTATTCCGAGGCTTGACGATGGTTGTCTTGAATGGGCAGTCGATCTCTCCTTTTCCCGAAGGGTTTCAACGCATCAGCTCCGGTTTCATTCCGGATTGGTTCGGGGGCGGCGACATTCATGTGCTTACGATCGTGATCGGCTTGGTCTTATCGCTAGTGCTTGTTTTTACGGAATGGCGCAACCGCTTGACGCAGCAGCGTTATCAGTTCAGCGTGGTGCCGGCGCCGCTGTTCGCGCTGAAGCTTGTCGGAATCGTGGCGATTATTAATTTGTTCACCTATGTTCTGGCGGCTTACGAAGGCATCCCGAATATTCTCATCGTTTTGTTCATACTCGTTGTCGTTTATACGTTTGTCATGAATAAGACGGTTATGGGACGGCATATTTATGCGCTGGGCGGCAATGAGAAGGCTGCCAAATTGTCCGGCGTAAAAACACAGCGGATGACATTTTGGGTATTCGTCAATATGGGCGTGCTTGCCGCGCTGTCGGGTCTATTGTTCGCGGCCCGCTTGAATGCGGCAACGCCGAAGGCCGGCGTTAACTTTGAACTGGATGCCATTGCGGCTGTCTTTATCGGAGGCGCTTCGGCAACCGGCGGTATCGGTACGGTTATCGGCGCGATCATCGGAGGGCTCGTGATGGGGGTTATGAATAACGGGATGTCGCTCGTTGGTCTCGGCATCGATTGGCAGCAGGGAATTAAAGGATTGGTGCTGCTGCTCGCCGTAGCGTTTGACATTTATAACAAAAATAAAGCTTCATAAATTGCAGCATGAATAAAGGGATGGGTGCCCGGTTAGCCGGGTCCCGTCTTTTTTTATCGTCCAACGGGTGGTGAAGCACATCTGTGATGGCTCCATTTTAATTAGAAAACTATTCGTTGACAATGATTATCATTTGCGAATATACTTCATTTTAGAATAAAACAGATCCAATTTATTGGAGCGGGGGAGCAATGATAATGAAGTTTAAACTAATGACCTTTTTACTGGCTTGCACGATCGTATTTACGGGCTGCGGTTCCAATGCTGCGGAGAAGAATGAACCGGCTAATGCAACAAATGCCGCAGACAATGCGACGGAAGAGACAGCAGCTTCGGATGACGTTTGGGCGCCTATTTTGGAGAGCTACCGTCAGTTTACGATCGAGCAGGCCGATACGTTCATTATAGAAACGGAGAAGTTCGTAACGGCGGTTAAGGGCGGTGATTTGGAGGCTGCCAAGCAGCTGTACGCTCCAACGCGCATGTATTTCGAACGCATTGAGCCGATTGCTGAAGCGATTGGCGATTTAGATCCGAATATCGATGCGCGCGAGAATGATGTTGAAGACAAAGACTGGCGCGGGTTCCACCGCATTGAACAAGCGCTCTGGGCGAATAACACGACGGAAGGCATGGCGGAGTACGCGGATCGCCTGCTGGAGGACGTTAAGCTGCTTCGCGCGTTGATGGAAACCGTCGAGGTGGAGCCGAGCTTGCTTGTTACGGGAGCCGTAGAGCTATTGAATGAGGTATCTTCAACGAAGGTAACCGGCGAGGAAGAACGTTATTCCCACACGGATTTGTATGATTTCGCCGCGAATGTGGAAGGCGCCGACAAAATCTATCAGCTGGTAAAGGCTGAATTGAATAAGAAGGATGCCGCGCTTGATGAGCAAATCGGCAAAGGCTTCGCCGATCTCGAGCAAGCTCTGGCGGCATATAAGACAGGCGACGGTTATGTTTCTTACTTGGATTTGAAAGAAGAAGATACGAAGAAGCTGAGCCAGCTAATCGACGCGCTTGCAGAACCGCTTTCTCAAATGGGAACGATATTGGAGGCTTAAACACATGTCTAAATCAACCGAATCCGATCAAACCAAAGGTGACGTTCATTCGGGAATCATTGATAAAAAAATAAGCCGCAGAGATTTACTGCGGATGGCAGGCGTAGGCGGTGCAGGATTGCTGCTGGGCGCAGCTGGAGTAGGCGGATTATTCTCCGCGCAGGAGCGCGGCGCTGCCCAGCCGGCCTCAAAGGCTGCGAAAGCGGATGCGGATCAGATCGTGAGCTTCTATGGCAAACACCAGGCTGGAATTACGACGCCGGCGCAGGATTTTATCGTATTTGCCGCCTTTGATTTAACGGCAACATCGCTTGATGAAGTACGCAAGCTGTTTCAAGCTTGGACGAAAGCGGCGGCTGCGATGGCAAGCGGTGAGATGCTCGGCAATACGAATGACAACTTGAATCTGCCTCCATCGGATACGGGCGAGGCTGAAGGGCTGTCGCCTTCACGCACAACCGTTACCTTCGGAGTAGGTCCTTCCTTCTTTGACGGAAGGTACGGCTTAGCCGGCAAACGGCCGGCGGCACTTCCCGATTTGCCGGCATTTGGCGGCGATGAGCTGCGCGAGGAATGGTCAGGCGGCGATATTGGTGTTCAAGTGAATGCCAATGATATGCAAATCGCATTTCATGCGGTACGCAACCTGGCCCGGATTGCCAGAGGGAAAGCGATACTGCGCTGGACGCAGGAAGGCTTTCAACGAACAAGCGCAGCCGATCCGGCCGGAGCAACGCCGCGTAACCTGATGGGCTTCCGGGATGGCACAGGCAATCCGGATGTTACGGACGACGCGGAAATGAAGAAGGTCGTATGGGCTGCCGCATCCGACGGCGCCTCTTGGATGGATCAAGGCAGCTACATGGTTGTAAGGCGAATCCGCATGCGCATCGAAGTTTGGGACCGTTCTACGCTAGGCGACCAAGAGGCATCCTTTGGTCGTCACCGGAACAGCGGAGCGCCAATCGGGTCCGCCCATGAAATGGATAAGCTTGATCTGGACAAAAAGGATGAGAAGGGCGAGCCTGTCATTCCGATGAATGCCCATGTCCGGCTGGCGCACGGCGACGGCTCGGTAAAAATCCTGCGCCGCTCCTTCTCTTATTCGAGCGGAATGGACAACAAAACCGGACAGTTGGATGCCGGCTTGTTATTTATTTGCTTCAATCGCGATTCACGCAAGCAGTTTATTCCGATGCAGCAGAAGCTCGGGCAAAGCGACCTGCTGAACGAATATATCGTTCATACGGGCAGCGCGGTGTTTGCATGCTTTCCCGGCGTAAGCGAGGGCGGCTATATCGGAGAAACGTTATTTTAAACGCTGGAGCCAAGTTAATAAAAAAATGATCTTTTTAAGACGAAAGGGGCGGACCAAGATGTTCGCACAACGCAGCAGCGGAATGAAACGTCATGTAATACGTTTCTTTTCCGTTGTTTTTCTGTTAGCGATGATAAGCAGCGGCGGATTTTATGCCCAGGCAGAGGGAAAGCAGGCGGCTGAGCTGGATCGCCTGCTTCCCTTGGTGGGCAGCGCGTTAGTAGAGGCTGGCCAAGGGAAATGGAAAGAGGCATCCGGGCATGTGGAAAATGCGGCCGTGATGTGGAAAGAGCTTAAACCGGCTGCGACAAAAGAAACGGCAGACGTAGATTCCGCGCTTGCAGGAGCGGCTAAAGCTCTGGCGGCTGCAGAGAGCGATACAGATCCGGCGAAAGCGAAAGCCTCGCTTTCCACGCTGGCCAAAGCATTAAATAAATATGTGAAAAGCGTGCAAGGGGAAACTCCGCAGCTTGACGGTCAAGCTGCGGCCGTAAGCCTGCTGCCGTTAGCCCAGCAGCTGCTTGAGCATATTCAAGCCGGGGAGTGGGAGAAGGCAAGCGGCGATTACCGCCAGATGAACGCGGGCTGGCCTAAAATCGAACCGGCTGTAAGAGCGGATAATCTCAGCGTATACGGCGGCTTGGAAACAAAGATGAGCATGCTTCGCATTGCGATCCAAGCAGAGCCGCCGCGGGCAGATCAAGCGCAGACCGAGGCGCTAGCGCTCATTCAATTGATCAACGATTACCGTGACGGCAAGATTACGGCTGCCCCCGCGAAAACGGGTTTGACGGTAACGGACGCCGTCGATATTTTAAATCAGGCGCTTAACGATATTCAGCAAGGGCATTACCCGGAAGCAGCAGGCCAGATGGAAGCTTTTATTGTCCAGTGGCCGGCAATCGAGGGCGATGTTCAGCTTCGTTCCTCTGCGGTATACAGCAGCATCGAGATTCGGATGGCCGAGGTTGGCGGATATTTGGTTTCTGATCCGCCGGAAGCGGAAAAAGCGGAGCAATTAGTCGCCGGGATGCTAAGCCAGCTCGAGCCAATGCTGCAGGAAACGAAGTACACGGCTTGGGACGCGGGGATGATTTTGCTGCGTGAGGGGCTTGAGGCCATATTGGTGCTAGCAGCCTTATTGGCGTACTTACAACGTACGGGCAACAGCGATAAACGCAAGTGGGTATGGTCTGGCGTTTGGGTAGGTCTGTTGCTTAGCGGCATCATGGCTTTCGTGCTTACCTACGCCATTGCCCAAGTAGCTGCCGGCAGTGCGCGCGAATCGATTGAGGGTATTGCAGGCTTGTTATCCGTAGTCCTGATGATTACGGTTGGGAACTGGCTCCATAATAAGTCCAATATGAAAAATTGGAATCAATATATCGATAAGCAAATGGGCAGCGCGCTTGCTCGCGGCAGCCTATGGTCGCTATTTGCCGTATCGGGTTTAGCGATCTTCCGCGAAGGGGCGGAAACGACGATTTTTTATGTCGGCATGGCGCCGTCCATCGCACCGCTTCAGCTTGCGCTCGGCTTTGGCGTTACATTTGTGCTGCTGCTTGCGCTGGGCTTTGCCATTATCAAATTTAGCGCGAAGCTTCCTGTGCGGCCATTTTTCCTTGCAGCATCCGTACTCATTTATTACCTGGTCGTTCGGTTTCTGGGAGAAAGCATCCATTCCTTGCAGGTTTCGGGATGGCTGCCGTCGCATACCGCCACCGGTCTACCGACCATTGGCATACTAGGCGTATATCCAACCTGGGAAACAACGCTCCCGCAGCTGGCGGCGCTTGCGTACATCCTCGTGAAAATAAGCATCACGCAGCTGCGTAAAGCGGCAGTGCCAAGGAAAACGGCAAATGTAAAATAATATTAAGGAGCGGGTGCAATAAGGCACCCGTTCTTTTTTATGGCATGATTCTTGATCATGCTCCCGCGGTTAAACTTATAGTGCTGCGGCAATTGGTTAGTACGGAGCACATGAATAGGCGAATCGGCGGCGTTTATGGTATGATTTCTGGAAAAGGGAGGGATCGGTGTGAAGGGACAAGGCATTCTCATCTCCGCGTTGGTGTTCGCGTTTCTTATCGCTATATTCGCTGTTATAAACGTCGATTCGGTACAGGTGAATTTTCTATTTACAAAAACAACGCTTCCGCTGATTCTCGTTATTTTGGCATCAACGCTGCTTGGGGGCTTGACGGTCGGGCTGCTTGGCATGATTCGCCAGATTCGTTTGCAGCGCACGGTAAAAGCGTTGGAGAAGCAGGTAGCGGAGCTGACCAACGAAGCCGGGCTGCTGGGCGTATCGTCTGCCGGCAATCGCATGGAGCCAAAGGATGTGGCAAGACCGCAGAGCGAGTAGCTAATTTTTAAATAGAAGAAAGTATAAAATTTAAGCGAGGGCATTCATGTTTATTTATACGTATGCTTGTCATGAGGATGAGGCTACCTTATGCGGGCTTGAGCTGGAAACTTTGTTCGGCCAACCAGCGGACGGAGGAGTGATTCGCACTTCGCATGCCGTATCTGCGAGCCGCAGCCCGTTCATTAAACGGCGGATTGAGGTCATGAAACAAGCGGATAGCTTAGATGAACTCCTCCCTCAGCTGCCGGCAATCGAGCTTGGCGACCAAACCTTCAAGGTGCTGTTTACGCAAGGCGATGAAGCATTCGACTATGATGAACGGAGACAGCTCGAGCGGGCTGCCGGAGCGGCGATACGAGGCAAAGCGGATATGCGCAAGGCAGAGCGGCTTTTTGGATTGACGAAGCTGCAAGGAAGCTGGTTTTTCGGATTGCTGGAGGAGAATAGCGCGGTATGGCTCAACCATCAGAGCAAGCCGCAAAATTATTCGACGGCGCTTCCGACAAGAGCGGCACGAGCGATCGTTAACCTCGCGGCGGGGCGTTTCCCTGAGCAGCTGCGGCTTATCGATCCCTGCTGCGGCATGGGCACCGTCCTCATTGAAGCGTTGTCGATGGGGATCCAAATAGAGGGAATGGATCTCAATCCGCTTGCCGTAAAAGGGGCGAGGGTCAACCTGGCCCATTTCGGCTATCCTAATGTGGTGACGCTTGGCGATATGCGGCTTCTAGAAGGATTGTACGACGCGGCTATCTTGGATATGCCTTATAATTTATGCTCTGTCTTGCCGGAGAACGAACAGCTTGATATGCTGGAAAGCGTAAAGAAATGGGCCAAGCGAGCGGTCATCGTAACCACGGAACCGATCGGGCGGCAGCTAAAGCAGGCGGGCTGGCGGATAACAAAAAGCGCAACCTTGAGCAAAGCCTCTTTTACCAGATATATAAGTGTAGTAGAATAAGAATATGTAGTGCATGAAGTGAGGTGAACCTATGTCTACAATCGAACAAAACGAATCTGCCGAGCAGCCGAAGAAGCTGACTCAAGCAGAGAAAGCGAAGCAGCTGCTCGCTCAGAAGAAACAATCGAAAGCTGGAGGAGCTCCAGGCCAAACGCATCTTTCTACCGGGACGCAGGCACTGAAGAGCCAAAACACGAAGAAAGTTAACAATCAGCGTAAAAAGATGGGTGTATAGCTGTTCGAGTCGGTTAGTTAGACGCAGCAATAATCAAAGAGGAGCGCCGGCTGACCGCAGCCTGGCGCTCTTCTTTTGTATCCAAACGTAAGAGACCGATTCAAATATCCGTTTTTGGGGTAACGCATTACATTATCGGCCACCAAGGAAATAACATAAATTTGCAAGAATGAAATTTGCGGTTAACCCACATAATGAATATAAATATACGGATTAAATATTAGAGTGAGCGACATACGTTAATGTATATTACGGAGGGAATCGTTATGACGGCGACCAAACCATCACGAATGAATGTCTATTTGCTTGCCGGTATCGCTACGTCCAACAGCATCTTTACGGAATGCAAAATAAAGCTTGAAAAACTGTTTCAGTCTGACGGCGTAGAGCCCGACATTCATGTCATTTTTCCCTACGGCGATGCCAGCCGCAGCTTGGTTCGGCAAGTGCTGGAGGTGAAAAGCGATTTGTCTAACCGCTTAACGGCCGGGCGAATCGGCGGCTTGCATGCGCTTGGTAAGATTAAGGAAACTTTAACTAACGAACGCATTCTCCTGATTGGACACAGCGGAGGCGGAGCGGCGGCCTACCAGGCGGCGAAAATGCTGTATGAACAAGACAAGATCGAGGATTTCCGCATCGTGCAGGTCGGCTCGCCGAGAACGCCGATCGAGCCTAAGCTGCAAGACCGCGTCAGTTATTTTCATTCCATAGACAGATTGGGGAATCTGAGTGATCCGATCAGCCGGATCGGCACCTGGGGCGGCTGGAGCAGAGATCGTTATACTGTGCCAAGATGGAACCGCATGAAGTATGCGCCAGGTTATGTCGAAGGCATTCCTACGGTCGGCGGACATGCCGATTATTTTCGCCATACGCCAGACTACACTGACCAAGAGTCCATCTGTAATTTGGACAAAACGGTTGACCGCGTGCGCTGCTGGTTGAAAGGATGGGTATGATCCTTTACACTAAGTAAAGAGAATGCGTCCTGAAGGTATAAGGGCTCATGCTTATGACTTAGGAGGTGGACAGCCTATGGCGAATACCCATACGTATTCCAAAAAAGAAGAAATAGCGAATGCAGTCACGCATGGAATCGGAGCTGCGCTTAGCATAGCGGCGCTGGTGCTTTTAATTATATTCGCCGCATCGAAAGGAACGGCTCTGCATGTCGTTAGCTTTACGATATATGGCGCAGCAATGCTGCTCTTGTATTTAGCTTCGACGCTTGTCCACAGCTTTCCTGAGGGAAAAGCGAAGCGGGTATTCGAATCGCTTGACCACTCGTTTATCTATGTCTTTATCGCGGGCACGTATACGCCGATTTTGTTCCATATCGTAAAAGGGACGCTCGGCTGGGTATTGTTTGGCATTGTCTGGGGAGCCGCTCTCGTTGGCGTTATATTTAAAGCGTTTTTTGCGTCGCGGTTTCTCTTCACGTCGACGATCATCTATATTGCTATGGGATGGATTATCGTTTTTGCCTGGAAGCCTTTGAATGAACATTTGGCGCCAGGCGGCATACAGCTCCTTGTCACTGGTGGCTTGCTGTACACGTTTGGCACGGTTTTTTATGTATGGCGCGGTTTTCCTTATCACCATGCGGTATGGCATTTGTTCGTACTGGGCGGATCGGTTGTCCACTTCTTCGCGATTTTGCTGTATGTGCTGCCTGCAAAGTAAGGAATACGGCAACAGAATCGGATATCCAAAAATAGTGAGGCAAATCTCATTAACCATGAAGCCATTTTCATGGAGGCCGAGATTTGCTTCACTATTTTTTTTCATGCAGGCTGCTGCTTGCATTGTCGGTTAGACATCAATCGCAGGACACCAGCCGGGCGGGTCAGCGCAAACGGACAATGCAAAGGCGGGGTCTTCTTTCGCAAGATCGGCAAAATAGCTTGATAAAATATGGTTGCCCGCGATGGAGCCCATTCGGAACGAGCGTCTAACCTCGCCCTTAACATGCATATAATAATACGTTTGTTTGGTTTTTGGGGATTGGTATACGAGAGTGGGCAGATGCGGTACGATATCAAATTCATTCTGAAAGCGCCAGTGGGTCGCAATTGCCGCATTATAGGTACTGACAAATTTAGGATCGCCCACCCTAGGTGTACCGAAAGTATAGACAATAGGGGAAGTAAACGCAGAATTGTATGCCAGATCAATGGCCGCCAGCGTTGCTAGAGATCCGCCCAGGCTGTGCCCCGTAATGAATAACGGCTTATCGGGAGGAAGCTTCTTTAAAATATCGAGTATGCTTATGCGGGCGGACATATAAATGTCGGTAAACCCTTTGTGGGTAAGGCCTGCGTTTTTGACGGGCCGGTATGCGGTCTGCTGAGCGATGAAATCGGAAACCCAATCCACTGCGGAACCGCTGCCGCGGAAAGCGAGCACGGAAGCTCTCTCCGAGGTCAGCACAAACCCGAATCTTTCCGCACTGTTATCATAGGCTTTGGCAGTAAATTCGCCGGCAAGGCTGTAAGACCTCGGGACAAGGAACAGTCCGTCCTTGTTGTTGTAATGCATATAGGTTTGCCCGCAAACGGCTGCCAAAAACAAAGCTGTTCGAAGATCAAGCTCCTGCGATGCTTGCGTGTTTCTCGAGTCTTTCGGGTTTGCTCCCATATCATCCCTCCGCTCATACGGCTCCGGCTGTACCGATGTTGTATTATATGACAAAGTGGGCTGATGGGTACCAGCGGATAAGAATGGACTTAAAGACTGTAATCCAAGTATAATCGGGAAAGAAAACCGATTTTGAAAGGGGATTCATTCATGACGCTTCAAATAGGTATTGTGGGTACAGGCTGGTTTGGCATGATGCATGCGGAGAAGCTGGCTAAGCTGGATGGCGTGAATGTTGCGGCTTTTACCGCGACGAACCAACAGAAAGCGGATGCGGCGGCACAGCGTTTTGAGGGAGCACGGGGATATGATTCGATTCAACCTATGCTTGACGACCGTAAGCTTGATGCCGTATACGTATGCGTACCGCCGTTCGCGCATGGCGAAATCGAGTCGGCTTTGCTTGAGAGAAGCATTCCTTTCCTGGTAGAGAAACCGCTCGGAGTAGACGAGCAGCTTCCGTCTGCGATTTTGAAGGGCATCGAAGAGAAGCAGCTGATTTCGTCTGTCGGTTACCATTTCCGTTACATGGATGGAACCGACCGGGCAAGGGAGCTTCTGCGCGAGCGCACCGCTCTAATGGCTCTCGGCTATTGGATGGGCTCGATGCCGGGAGTCAACTGGTGGCGCAAGATGGAGGGCTCGGGCGGACAATTCGTCGAGCAGACCACCCATATCGTCGATTTGCTCCGCTATACCGTGGGCGAAGTGACGGAGGTTTATGCCGCATACGGCGACCGTTACATGAGCACCGTTGAGGAAGGCGTAACCGTTCCAGATGTAGGCACAGTAACCCTGAAGCTGGCGGGAGGCGCCGTTGCGACGATAAGCAATACATGCGCCATTCCGGCGGGAGACCTGGCCGGTTTACATATTTATACGAATAAAGGCGTGCTGGAGCTGGGTCATGGCGGATTGATTGATAAGGAAGCGGGACGCAAAACGGAATACGCCAACCGAACCGATCCGTATGAACTGGAAAACGAGGCTTTTCTGCACGCGGTGAGAACGGGGGACGCGTCGCGAATCCGTTCAAGCTACGCGGATGCGGTGCGCACACATCAAGTTACGATCGCGGCAAACCTTTCTGCGCGTACAGGCCAGCCGGTCAAGCTGTAAGCCGCTGTTTAAACGAAGTAAAACCGTCCAAACGGGTCATTGACCTGCTTGGACGGTTTTTTTTGTCCGTTTATTGGTTTAATTGGTTTGCATCATCTCATCGAAGCTTGGATGAACTCCGTTTCCGTTCTGAACGGGTTTTTGCCTGCGGCGGCTGCGTAGAAGCATCTACGGCTGAAGCTCGCCCGGTACGGCTTGCTTTCATCCGATTTGCCCGTTTTGCCCGTTTTGCCCTGGTGGAGGAGCCGTCTGAAGCGATGATTTCCTTGGGCGTACGCCCATTCAGCAAATCGCCGGTCCAGCCTTTCTTCCACAACCAAATATACATGAAGAGAGTAATGATGCTGATGATCGCTAACATAACCGTGAAGCTCCATTTAAAGTCCTTGAACGGGAGAAGCTCGAAGTTGACCCCCCATATGCTGCCTATGACCGTGGCAGGTAGGAAAAGCACGGTAAATATCGTGAGCGTCTTCATGATATCATTGCCGCGGAAGTTGGAGATGGCATCGTCCATGGAGATAAGGGTATCGATCTCCAGCGCGTAATGCTTGAGCAGTGCATCGATTCTTTCGAGCTTATGCGTGAATCGCTGAAAGCTGTCAACATCGGTAAGGCCGTTCATAAATGCCTCTATAGCGGCGCTGTGCACTTCTCTGATCGGGATGAAGAGATGGCTCCAATGCAGCAAGTCATAACGCCTCTCGAAAATATTATCGATCAGAACGGTGCGGTTCTCTTGGCGCATGGTTGCTTCAAGTTCGCCAAGGCGCGTCTCGAAGCCGTCCAAGCCGGTGTGAAAGGTATCCAAAATGATGCCAATCATAATGAAAAACGCTTCAGGCGCGGTCGCGCAGCTGTCGAGCTTTGAAGTATGCTGAGCGGACTGCAGCCTGAGCGGCAGGCGCATATCCTCATGCATCGTCAGCAATCGGTCCTCGCACAGCCAAAAATGAAAGGGCTGAACATCGGATTGGTCATCCGTTACTTGCAGCATGAGGGTACCGTAGAGCCGCTTCTTCGAAAGGGGAGCGTCACCCACCGAAATCATATTTGTCCGTCTGCCGGAACAGTCATCAATCCAAGAGGCGCATTCCGGAAAAAGATGCTTTAGCTCATCCGTATGCTGCTCTAAAGCATCCTGCTCCTTTTTTAAAATAGCTTTAACGGCTCTTTGCTCTTCGCGCGAAGCGTTTGTATGTTTTTGTGCATCTTTTCTGCTTGGCAAGGGTTCATTTCTTACGGTTTGCTGCCTTGCTTGCTGCAGTACATGCCATTCCCATCCTGCGGGATAGCGAAGCATCCGATGGATCATCGCTTTGCCTCCTGCTTGTCCGATTTTCCAATATCTATTCCTTCATCATACCGTGAACCGCTTTGATTCACAACCTAATCGTCAGATTAGGCAAATCGATTGTTACTTCAAGCTGCCAATCTACAAAATCCGACTTATTCCGTCAAAAACAGGGCATACCAATATTAGCTTAAAGCTTGAACAGCATAGGTATTCTGTCTGTATCCAGGAGGGAAAGTCGATGGCGAGAAAGATTGGCATTTTTGACACCGAGCAGCAAGCCATTACAGCGATTGAACAGCTCGAGCAATCCGGCTTCGCAAAGGGCGAGCTAAAGGTGCTGGCTAAGGATTCCGAGCATTCCAGACGCATAGAGGCGGAGAGCGACATCCATGTTGACGAGCTCAGAGAGATGGAATCCGCTTCAGACCAGGATGGATCAAGCAGCTTTGGCATGGCTGCCGCAACCGGTTATGCGGGCGTCGGCACAAATGCCGTTTATGGAATAACCGGTTATGGAGCGGCGCCTTATGCCGTAGGCGGCAATCCTTTTGCGGCTGCCATATTGTTCAACGATGATGAGCATAGCGGCAGCTTGCATGCGCTCGGGCTCGACGATGACGAAGCGCAGGCGTGCAGCCAGGCGCTGCGCAGCGGTTCAATAGTGGTCATCGTTGAAACCGATGACAGCAAATCCTTGTTCGACAAGGAGGGTGGACCGGATTTGTCGCGCCTCGGGGCGGCAGAGGCCGTGTTTCGGGCGTGTAACGCCTCAGTGATCGCCGCTGGCGAATAAGATCCATCAGATCCATTAGGATACGATGCAAAAAAAAGAAGTCTCGGTTATAGCGTAAGCAGTTTCTTGCGCTATACGAGGCTTCTTGTTATTTATCACAAGCGCGCATTGTATGTAGGCCGTTTAAGCATTGGTCAGGGATTTGCGGTCCAGCTTCACAATATCGGTTAAAGGATGCTTATCGCCGCAAATGAGATCGCGTACGATATGGGCAGCAAGCATGCTGTATACCGTGCCGTTGCCCCCATAGCCTAAGCAGTAATAGACGTTTTTCCATGCCGGGTCGGCACCGATAAAGGGCAGATTGTCGCAGGATTCCCCAAAGGTAGCGCTCCACTCATATTCTATGGGAGCCTGAAGTTCGGGAAACAGCGCTTTTAGCTTTCCATGCAGCTCCTCGCTTCGTTTCAGCCTTTGTTTACCGCTTTGCAGCGGCTGCTCAATATGCTCATCCAGTCCGCCTACGATAACGCGCCCATCGTGTGTCGTACGCATGTATAAGTAGGGGCGAGCGGTTTCCCAAACCAAAAAATGCTTGTGCCAGCTTTGAAGACTGTTCTGGATACCGGTTACAAGCGCGAAGGAGCGGCTCATCTCCGCTTTGATCAGCTTGCCGCGGAGCTCTTCTGGCTCGTAGCCGACCGCGTAGACCACATGTTCGGCCTCTATTACATAGCCATCCGACGTGCGAAGAAGGTGAATCCCGCTTGGCAGCGTATCATGCGCCACGATATCCGTTTGCTCATATATTTCAAGTCCGGCTTGGGCTGCGGCGTTAACGAGGCCGATTACGAATTGAAAGGGATTTAACTCTGCATCGCCATGTGTCACGATAGCGCCGGGCTTCCGGAAAGGGAAATGCTTCTCGATCTCTTCAGGCGGCCAATATTCAACATCGAATCCGCATGCTTTCAGTGCCTCGTACTCTTTTTTTAGCTTTGGCAGGTGCTGCTCGGTCGAAGCGTAAAAGAGGCTGCTTCTTCTTCTAAAGCCGACATCGGCTGCAAGAGACTCGGCTGCCTGTTCAATCAAATGGATAGCATCCCTGCATGCCCTATAAAAAGTTTTTGCGTCACGCTCTCCGATCTGGTCGATTAAGTCGCATAACATGATATCGTTCGAAAACTGCAGCAGGCCGGTATTGGCCAAGGTGCTGCCGCCTGACACCTGTCCCCGTTCTGCCATCAACACGGATAGGCCGCTGTTAATGAATACGGAGGCGCAAATAGTGCCGGAAATGCCGCCGCCGATGACGGCAACCTGTGTTTTTTTATGCTGGCGCAGAGGCTCGAATTCCCGGGCACTGTCTAGTGTTTCCGGCCAATATAAGTTACCGGTATAGAGTTCCTTCATTGGTCATCACTCCCTGAGATAGTATTACCCGTTTTTAGGAATATGAAGCGAGGGGAGGAGGATACTAATGCGTGCATGCAAAATGTTTTTTTATTCCCCGAAGCTCCGCATCGCTTCGCGGTACGCGGTAGGCGATTGGCCGTGAAAACGGCGGAATTGCTTGGAAAAATAAAGCGCGTCTTGCAGCCCGACGGAGGCGGAGACCTGCTCGATCGTCAGCTCGGGACGTTCGCGAAGCATATGCCGAGCCTTGTCGATACGCAGCTTGAGGAGGAACGTGACGGGGGATTCACCGGTTCGCTGCTTGAATAAGCGCGATAAATAAGCCCGGTTATACCCGAGCGATTCAGCCATTTGCGCGATGGAAACCGGGTGGGCATACTGCGTGGACAAGTAGTGGACTACCTGTTGCAGCAAATGGTCGCCCTCTGCCTGCGCGGTGCGCAGCGAGCTGCCGCTTTGCGTATGCAATAAAGTTTTGTATTCGGCGAGCAGCAGGTGCAGGTACCCGGCCGCTTTCATATCCGCCGCCGCGCCGCCGCGGCGGAAGGTTTCGAAGATTTGGCGGAACAAGGCGCTGGTCCGCCGTTTATCCGGCGCTAACACAACCTGCTGCTCGGCAGTAAATCCGGCAGCGGACACGAGCTCGGCGGATTGCGTTCCGTTAAAAGCGACCCAGCGATACCGCCAAGGCAGATCGCCGTCGGATTCGTAGCTGATCAGCTGCTCCGGCTCGATCAAGAAAGTATGGCCGGCACGGAGCTCATGCCGGAAGCCGTCGCAGATGAAAAGTCCCTTGCCCTCCAGCACGGTATGCATTAAATAAAAATCATATACCTTGGGCCCAAGCCGGTGAAGCGGCTTCGTCTGGCTCTCGCCGGCAAACAGCACATTCAGCTGCGAGTTCCCGCCGCCTATAACCGGATTGGAGGCAACCGTATACATATCCTGCTGCATTTTACTTTACACCTGCTTTATATTGAAATGATTATGCGAAGAAATGCTGGCTTTACACTATCATAGCATGTCCATTTAGGGTAGGAGAAGTCACATTAATCCATATAAAAAGCACTTGCCGCCATTTCGTTTTTCCGCGGGTTCCCTTATACTGAAGTTGAAAACAAAACACACTAAATTGACAAAAGGAACGTGATAGCAAATGGCAAACATTGACGCGCTAACACAGCAATTCATACAGCAATACGGCGGAGAAGCGGACGACATCGCCGTATTTCATGCTCCCGGCCGTGTAAACCTGATCGGGGAGCATACGGATTATAACGGCGGTTATGTTTTCCCGGCTGCTTTAACCTTCGGTACGACGCTGTTGATCCGCAAGCGTCAAGGCAATCAGCTTGGACTCGCGACAACCAATTTTCCTTCTTCGAAGAGCTTCTCGCTGGACGCTATTGTTTATGACGAGGCTGACGACTGGATGAACTATCCAAAAGGAATCGTATATGAGCTTCAACAAAGCGGTGTGCAATTCACTAGCGGCTACGACTTGCTGTACCATGGTGAAATTCCGAACGGAGCAGGCCTTTCTTCTTCTGCTTCCATCGAAGTCGTAACGGCTTACGCTCTTCAAACGCTTGAAGGCTTGGAGACGGACAAAGTAAAAATCGCTTTGCTTTCGCAAAAATCCGAAAATGAGTTTAACGGCGTGCAATGCGGCATCATGGACCAATTTGCGGTAGCCAACGGTAAAAAGGACCACGCGATTCTCCTGATGTGCGACACGCTCGAGTACGATCTTATTCCTTTTGACTCAGGCAAATATAAGCTCGTCATCGGAAATACGAACAAACGCCGCGGACTTGTTGATTCCGCTTATAACGAGCGCCGCGCCCAGTGCGAGCAAGCGGTTCAGGATCTGCGGGCTGCATTCCCCGAGCTTACGCTGCTCGGACAAATCAACCTGGAGCAGTTTAATTCCGCGAAGCATTTGATCAAGGACGCAACCGTGCAAAAACGCGCACAGCATGTCGTGGAAGAGATCGACCGCGTCCTGCAATCGATCAAAGCCCTGAAAGCGAATGATCTTGCCCAATTCGGCCAATTGATGAACGGCTCGCATGATTCCTTGCGAGATTTATATGAAGTAACAGGCGCTGAACTGGATGCTATGGTTGCGGCTGCCCGTCAAGTGCCGGGCGTGCTTGGCTCCCGTATGACAGGCGCTGGCTTTGGCGGATGCACCGTCTCGCTCGTACATGAAGACAGCGTAGAAGCGTTCCAAGAAGAAGTTGGCCGCAAATATAACGAAGCAACGGGCTTAACGGCTGATTTCTACGTATGCACGATTGGAAACGGCGTAGAGCGCCTCGTATAAACCGATTTTTTACAGCAGCACCATATGGAGAGGGGAAATGAAAGATGGCAGTTTTAGTGACAGGCGGGGCAGGATATATTGGTTCGCATGCCGTAGCAGCATTGCAGGAGCGCGGAGAAGACATCGTTATCGTCGATAACCTGCAGCAAGGGCACCGCGCAGCATTGCTTGGAGGCAAGCTTTACGAAGGCGATCTTCGCGATGCGGCTTTCATGGATACGGTATTTAAAGAAAATGAGATCGATGCGGTCATTCACTTTGCAGCAAATTCGCTAGTAGGCGAGAGCATGAAGGACCCTGGAAAATATTATCACAATAACGTTTTCGGTACCCTTTGCCTGCTTGAGAAGATGAATGAATACAATGTGCGCAAAATCGTGTTCTCGTCGACGGCAGCTACTTACGGCGAGCCGGAAAACGTACCCATCGACGAGTATGACCGTACGCTTCCGACCAACGCTTACGGCGAAACAAAGCTGGCGATGGAGAAGATGATGAAATGGTTCGATGTTGCCCATGGCATCAAATTCGTGTCGCTTCGTTACTTCAACGCGGCCGGTGCGCATGAGAGCGGCAAAATCGGCGAAGACCACAGCCCGGAAACGCATTTGATTCCGATCGTGCTTCAAGCAGCGCTTGGACAGCGCCCGCATATTTCCGTATTTGGCGAAGATTACGATACGCCGGACGGCACCTGCATCCGCGACTATATCCATGTCAGCGACCTTGCCGATGCGCATGTGCTGGCTGTTGACCGCCTTCGCGTCGGCGCGGACAGCGCTGTATATAATTTGGGCAACGGAACCGGCTTCTCTGTCAAGCAAGTTATCGATATTGCGCGTGCCGTTACCGGCAAAGAAATCCCTGCCGTGTTCGAGGCCCGTCGCGCAGGCGATCCTGCGACGCTTGTCGCATCGTCCGACCGTGCCCGCAAGGAGCTGGGCTGGAATCCGAAACGCGACAAGCTCGAGGACATCATAAAAAGCGCTTGGAGCTGGCATGAAGCAAATCCGAACGGTTACAACGACTAAGGTTACCCGCTCAACCGAAAGGGGCTACAACAATTGGCTAAAGAACAACAAGAGCTATCAGCCAGCGATGCGCTGATTCTAATCGAAAGATTGCTGCAATTCGCGGTACAGCGCAAGCTGATAGCCGATCAGCTGGATACGCATGCAGCACGAAACCAGCTGCTTGATTTATTTCGATTCACGGAATCATTCGAGGGAGAAGTCATCGAGGAGCGTCTGGAAAGCGCGGTTCCGCTGCTGGAGCAGCTGCTCGATTACGGTTATGCGATCGGGTTGATCCCGGACAATTCGACGACATACCGCGACCTGCTTGATGCGCGTATCATGGGGTATTTATTGCCGCGTCCATCCGAAGCGAGCGCCGTATTCCAGCGCTTGACGGAGGAGGAGGGGCTAAAAGCAGCCACGGATGCATTCTATAATCTGAGCATCGACTCGAATTACATTCGCATGGACCGCATTCGCAAAAATTTGTATTGGCTTCATGAGACGGAATTCGGGAAGCTCGAAATTACGATTAACCTCTCGAAGCCGGAGAAGGATCCGAAGGAAATCGCCCTGCTCAAAACGATGCCGCAAGCGAAGTATCCGAAATGCTTGTTATGCGTCGAAAATGTCGGCTACGCGGGACGCCCGGATCATCCTGCCCGCCAAAACCTGCGTGTCTTGCCGCTAACGCTGCAAGAGGAGCAGTGGTATTTTCAATATTCTCCTTATGTGTACTACAACGAGCACAGCATTATCTTTAAAGGTGCGCATGAGCCGATGGTTATCTCCCACTCGTCTTTTGCAAGGCTGCTGGATTTCGTTGAACAATTTCCGCATTATTTTATCGGCTCTAACGCCGATTTGCCGATCGTTGGCGGCTCGATTCTTAGCCATGACCATTTCCAAGGCGGCCGTCACGTATTTCCGATGGAGGCTGCTTCCGCCGATGTCTTGTTTGCTGATCCGACGCTTCCGGGCGTGCGCTTCGGTATCGTGAATTGGCCGATGTCCGTCGTAAGGGTCAATGGCACGTCAAAGGCTGACGTGCACGGCGCGGCTTGCCGCCTGCTGGACGAGTGGCGCGAATACAGCGATGCTTCGGCAGATGTACTGGCCTTCACGGAGGAAGCGGACGGCAAGCTGACGCCGCATAACACGATTACTCCGATTGCAAGGCTGCGGGATAACGGCGAGTATGAGATCGATTTGGTGCTGCGCAACAACCGGACCAGCGAAGAGCATCCGGACGGGATTTTCCATCCGCATCAGCATCTGCACCATGTAAAAAAAGAAAACATCGGGTTAATCGAAGTCATGGGACTTGCGGTGCTGCCAGGACGCTTGAAGGATGAGCTCGAGCAGATCGCAGCTTATTTGACAGGCGCAGCAGCGGCTTCCGCCGCTGAGCTTCATGCTGACACGCATCCGCTTCATAAGCATGCGGACTGGCTTCTGTCGCTTATCGGGCGCTTTGGCACCGCTAATACGGCGGAGCAGGCCAAAACGATCGTAGAGTCGGAAACCGGTGCCAAGTTCTTGGATGTGTTGAAGGACGCAGGGGTGTACAAGCACACAACGGAAGGCGCTGCGGCATTCGAGCGCTTCTTAACGTCGATCGGCCTTCAAAGAGCATAGTACGGAAGAACCTCCATTTGCGCGGGATACCCACGGCGGAATGGAGGTTTTATATTTGTATGGATCAGGTAAAAAGCTAATTAATTATC
Organism: Paenibacillus sp. LPE1-1-1.1; assembly: GCF_040676435.1. NCBI lineage: Bacteria > Bacillati > Bacillota > Bacilli > Caryophanales > Paenibacillaceae > Paenibacillus > Paenibacillus sp. LPE1-1-1.1. The sequence continues at coordinate 158,071 of NZ_JBEGHY010000046.1, read as the reverse complement.
GAATGTGAAATTATATTAATTTGTAAAGTGCCAAAAATTATGGTATTTTTTATAGGATAAACAAAGCAATATGAATTATTTTTTATAACTCAATTAACTATTTATCGGAGGGGTCATGATGTCCGAAAAGATGCTGCCGCTAGATGATTTTTTGCAGCTAAGCACAGATGAGCAGGTCGAAAAACTTAAGCGTTGGAAGATGGACTATACGCTTAAAGATATCCGCGAGGCATGGAATTTCAAACATTCCGCGCAATACTATATGCTGCTGAAGAAGCTGCGCATTTATGAGAGAGTCGTAAATAAATCAGATAAATTTTATCCCGTTCAGGAGCAGTTGATCGCAAGAGCCAATGCTGGCGGGGAGCGCGGCTGGGCAGGGCAGAACGCTTATGCGGATCGGAAGCTGCCGGCTGACAGCTTTGACTATCACTTGAATACGACGCTAAGCGGCCCTGAGCTTGCGGATAAGCTGGAGAGAATCGCGCATTTCCTTAAAGGCGAGCATAAGGATGTTTCGATCAAGCTGTCTATAGAGGCTGCGGAGTTGGAAGCAGAGGATCAAGATTAACACTTGCAGCAAAGAAGAAGAACCGAGCTCGGCTAAGGTGCCAGGCTCGGTTCTTCTTCTGTTGAAAAATGAAAATTAATGTCTGATACTGGAATATTTTGTTTGAAAAAAATATTATTGAATCCGCAGCTTGCCAAGCTCGGATACAAGCGCTTCAACTTCGCTGATGCTGAACTTTTCTTTAGATGCAACCACTTCGTATAGGTCTCTAATATCCTCATATTTGCCAAGGTCGAAGTTAGAAGCCTGCATTGCCGCAGCGGAAGCCATTTTAAGCTTGGTTTTAATAACCTCGATCATATACTCAACGTTTTCTTGGGTTTGCAAGTCTAAATTAGTCATGGAGTGCCTCCTGAAATTTTTGTGGGCCGTAAGCAGCCTCGGGGAGTAGAATCGAACCTGTTTCGCTGCAGCAATTGTAACATGTTTCAATCGGGATTGACCACAAATTGAACAGGATCTTAAAATTGGATACAATTAAAAGCAGAACGGCAAAGTAAACGATCACAGGGCAGGTGCAAGGCGACGGAACAATTAACGAAAAGTGAAATAACTTTATTCCTTGAAAGCATTGCAAGTCAGCACAGAGACCGGAGAAGCATTGTATTTGTCTGTATTGGAAGCGACCGCTCATCCGGCGATTCCTTCGGGCCTCTAGCGGGAAGCCTGCTTAAGGACCGCGGCTGGCCGAATGTCATCGGCACGCTGCAGCAGCCTTGCGATGCGCATGCTGTAGAACGGTCGGCAGCGGAGATCCCTAAGGATTGCACGGTTATCGCCATAGATGCTTGCCTTGGTAAGCCCAGCTCTATTGGACGCTTCCTCGTATCGGAGGGCCCGCTTCAGCCAGGGAAAGCGATCGGCCGCCGATTGCCGGCAATCGGACAATACAGCATAGCCGGCGTGGTGAATGCAAATGGCCCCAAAGCCTACTGGATGCTGCAAACGACGTCGCTATATCAAGTGCTGCGTATGGCAAACGAGGTAGTGAATGCAATAGAAGCAGCTTGGAGCAGCTACATAGTGGAGTCGACTTCAGTAAATCCTGAATTACAAATTCCGATTGTGCAAAGGAGCTAATTGCAATGACTAACGAAGAACAAGGTAACGTACAATCTATCGCGCAGCGCAAGCTTTTCTTGAATAACGGCGCAGAGCTTGCTTATTATGATTCTCACCCGCATGACGGGGGAGCGGAGGACGGTATTTCCGAAGTGGTGGTCCTGCTTCACGGCTATTGCGGCAGCTCGGCGTATTGGGAGCGCATCGTAGAGGAGCTGGAGCAATCCGTACGCATTATTGCGCCTGACGCGCGCGGGCATGGCAGAAGCTCGGCGCCAAACGATGAGATTTATTCGATGGAGACGTACGCGGAGGATCTTGCCGAATTGCTGATTAAGCTCCAAATCCATAATGCGGTGCTGCTCGGTCATTCCTTAGGTGGTTATATTACCCTGGCTTTCGCGGAGAAATATGCGAAGAAGCTATCGGCGTTCGGCCTCATTCATTCGACAGCGCTGCCGGACAGCGACGCAGCGAAGGAAAACCGGGATAAAGCCGTATCGGCATTAGAGCAAAACGGGATTCAGCCATTCGTAGACGGGCTTATTCCTAAGCTCTTTGCCCCGGCAAGCCTCGAAGCCCGGCAAGGCGAGGTTGAACGCGGCAAACAGATCGGTTACGGCACATCCGTCCAAGGCGCGATTGCCACGGCAAAAGGAATGAAGGCAAGGTCTGACCGCAAGCATATTATCGAACAGTCCGAGCTGCCCGTGCTGCTTGTAGCCGGCGCCAATGATAAAGTCATTCCGCCGGAGAGCGTATTTGCGGCTGCAAACGGAGCGACAACAAAGGTAGAACTTGGCAGCTCCGGCCATATGGGAATGGTGGAGCAGCCGAAGGAGCTGATCTCAGCCATCGTCAGCTTCGTGAATTCAAAGCAGTAGCATGCAGGGAGAGGGGATGCCAGATGTTTCAACGCGATTACTTCATGCGGATGATCGAGCAGATGACGGAAGCGGTTGGCCAGATATTGAATCTGAGGCGAGAACGCAAGCACGAGGATGCGCTGCTGTTTATTGATGAGCTGCTGGATAAGAAATTCCGTTTGAGCAGCAAGCTGATCCGATCCTTGTCGGACGAGGATTTGATGAAGATGATGACGACGAACGGCCTATTGGAAACCGATCATTTGCTGGCCATCGCGATTCTGATGAAGCATGAGGCGGAGCTGAATGCGGAACTGGGCCGTGAGGACGAGAGCTTCTTAGCCAATATGAAATCCCTGCATCTCTTTCTGCGGTTATCGCTTGCAGGCGCAGAGCCTACGCTCGCGGAGCCGCGCGAACAAATCAAGGAGCTGCTGGCGCGGCTCCTTCCATACGAGCTTCCAAGGCAGACCAAGCGGCTCCTTACGGAATGGCATATGGAGGAGGGCCGTTATGATTCCGCCGAGAACCTCATGCATGAGCTGCTCGAGGATAACGGGTTGGACCGGGAAGAGGCAGCGGAGCTGTACAGACGAATGCTATTGCAGGCGGATGAACGGCTTGAAGCAGGCGGTTTGCCGCGCGAGGAAATCAAGCAGGGGCTTGAAGCATTATCAAGCTAGTAGATAGGACCTTAGACTAAGCGCGGAAGTGTGGGCTTAGCTTCAATAACGGCTGGGAGTGAAGATACGCATGACGGAACAATGGCAGCAAGACATCACAAAATGGATCAGCGAGAAAGAACTGCTGCAGGCAACGCTAAGCCAGCCTAAGCGGAAGGACGGCACTGCGGCGCCCAAAACGGTCATCCGTCCGATCGAGATGAAGAACGGGCTGTTTTATCAATTTGAATATCATTTTGCCAATAAGGTTACGCATGACAATATCGAAGAGGCCAAGGCTGCGGAGAGAGCCATTGGCCTGCTGCAGGAAAATTACCGTCAAGCGCTTGTAAAGACGCCGGAAGCGGATGTTCAACTGCTTTTTAATAAGAAAGGCAAGGCAGCCGTACTCAAGAAGCCTCCTACCGGGGATTCGAAAAAAGGAGTTCAGCAGCATAACAGGCAGAAACAGCGCGTGCTCGCGGAAGGAAAAGCGGCGCCGTTCCTTGTCGAGCTGGGCATCATGACGCCCGAGGGCTTGGTCCACGCCAAAAAACAAGATAAATACAGGCAGATCAACCGGTTCCTGGAGATGGTTACGGATGTCCTTGCGTACCTGCCGAAGGACAGGGAGCTTACGATCGTTGATTTCGGCTGCGGAAAGTCGTATCTGACATTTGCATTGTACCATTTGCTGGCAGTGGAGCAGCAGCGGAAAATCAATATTATCGGTCTCGATTTAAAAGCGGATGTCATTGCGTTCTGCTCTGGGCTTGCGGCTAAACTCGGTTACGATAAGCTGCAATTTTTGGTTGGCGATATTGCCGATTACGAGGAGCTGCAGACTGCCGACATGGTGGTCACCCTCCATGCATGCGATACGGCTACGGATGCGGCCCTTGCCAAGGCGGTCAACTGGGGGGCCTCGGTCATTATGTCTGTTCCGTGCTGCCAGCATGAGCTGTTCAAGCAGGTCGATAACGATGTCCTTTCTCCGTTGCTGTCGCAAGGCCTGCTGAAGGAACGTTTTTCCGCGCTGGCAACGGACGCCGCCCGGGGAACTTTGCTTGAGGTATTAGGATATAAGGTACAAATGCTGGAATTCGTAGATCCGGAGCATACACCGAAAAATCTGCTCATACGCGCCGTTCGTACCGAGCAGCAGGGGCTTTCCGTGAAAAAATGGGAGCAGTACGAACAATTCCGCCAGTTTCTGAATATCTCCCCGTCTCTCGAGCATATGCTCGCCGAGCGATGGCCGAACGAAATATCCAAATAATGGGTATAATATCGATTGTTAAACTTTGAATTTTTTGATGTTAAGTAATTGTCGATATTATTAACATTTGCTACAATGGAAGAAGATGGCTATCAAATGAATGGGTGAACCGTAATGGAATGGATGATCTGGCTAGACTTTAGTATGTTTCTAGTGCTGCTCGGCTTGTTTTTCTACGTGTTTGCCACAAGCACCGTTACGGTCCTGCATCGCATATACCTATCTTTACATATCGTGTTTATGAGCTGGACGTTCTCTCAATTCGTGTCGCAGACGGTTTCCTCAACGGCTTTCAAACTATTCTATCTTTCGGTTTCATACATAGGGCTTTCCTTGCTTGGCATTGGTTGGTTTGCCTTTATCCTTTTTCTTACCGGCCAGTCGTATGTGATACGAAAGAGCCGGTTATTCATTTTAGCGATACCGGCTCTTATATCTGTAGCGGCAGTCGTCATCAATCCTAACGGCATGTTTTTAAGTATCAATGTACGGCTCAGTCCGTTGAAGCAGCTTCAGCATGGGCCTTTGTATTGGATTATGATTGTCCAGCTGATTCTTTATATGGTGATTTCTTTCACGATTATGTTCTATAAGCTGCGGGGCGAGAAATCGTCCAGACAGCGTACTTTAATCAAGACCGCAATCGTTGGCATGTTCGTACTGGTTTCGTTTGCTATCGCCGATTTGATCATCAATGTTGTGTTCATTGAGGCAATGAATCGGTACGTTCCGTTAATTTCAGTCGGGATGGTGCTTGCGGCTGTCTATCTGGTTCACGCCATTAGAAGGAATAAAGTGCTCGATATTATTCAAACGGTCCAAAGGGACGTAATGAATACGATGTCAATGGGTATTATCGTATTGGACGAGAATGATATCATTCTCGAAGTGAATAAAGTGATCAAACCGATTCTTCGGCTGCGCATCGGCGATAAATTTAATCCTGCCCTTCTTGGTCCACAGTTCAAGGGAGAGGCTTCGAGGGAGTTTACGGCATTTATCGAGGAGCAGCGGAAGCGCCCCATGGACAGGCTTGAGATCGAAATTGCCATTTCTTATGACAAGTACCGCCATGTGATCGTGCAATCCGCTCCCATTTTGTACAATAAGAAGACACCGGTCGGAAGGCTGTTAACCTTCCAGGATGTAACCGAGCTTCGGCTGCTGGTAGAAGAGACAAATGACCAGAATGAGCAGCTTCAGGATCGCAACCGCGATCTGCTTATTATGCAGGACGAGCTGTTTCAAGCGAATAAAAAACTGGAGCATATGGCGATTACCGACGGCTTGACAGGCTGCTTCAACCGGCGGTATTTGCTGCATCAGCTGGAGCAAGAGGTCGTTGCGAATATCCGCTACGGCATTCCCTTTTCAATCTTTTTATTTGATCTGGACCACTTCAAATCCATTAACGACAAGTACGGGCATCTGATTGGCGACGAGGTGCTATGCGGCACGGTCGATGCGGTGCGGGGCTCGCTTCGGTTTACGGATATTTTGGCCCGGTACGGCGGAGAAGAATTTACGGTGTATTTGCCGCATACAAACCGGGAACAGGCGGATCAAATTGCCGAGCGTCTGATGGAATCGGTCGAGCAGAATAAAATCAATATGGGGAACGGGGAATTGCCGATCTCGGTGACGATCAGCATGGGCGTCATCTCGATTGATCATTTTGAGCCCACTGACCTCGCTGACCCTAAAGCCTTCTTGCGGGAGCTTCTCGCGCAGGCGGATGCAGCGCTGTACGAAGCGAAATTCAATGGCCGCAACCGGATTGTCAAAAGAAAACTAGCCTAAGGGCCCGAACGAGACGTTCGGGTTTTTTTCATGTCCTCCGCATAGTCAGTGGCAGATAGTTCTGATAAAATAGAGGCGATCGGTTACAAGCGCTAAATTATCGAAGGCGGGAACTAATCTAATGAGAAAAGTGCAAATTGGAATGGTCAAGCCGGGAGACAGAGTGGCTAAGCCTATTTTCCAAGAAAACGGCAACGTGCTTCTGGGTGATGGGGTGGAGCTCAATGATCGTTACATCGATCGATTGCGTAACTTGGGCATTGATTTTCTATTCATAGAGGATGGTTTAACGGAGGATATCATTCCCGAGGACACGATCAGAGATGAAACGCGTAAGCAAGCGGTCGATACCATCTATAAAACAATGAACTCCTTCAAAGACCAAAACGTATCAAAGGGCCGAACGATCGCACCCGATATGGGCCGGAATTTCCGGGCGGTGTTCGGACAAATCATGCAGGACCTGTCTTCAAGACCTAATATGCTCGTCAATTTAACGAGCATTCATGCCATGGACGGCTATTTGTTTCAACATTCCTTTAATGTAGCGGTGCTTGCGGGCATCATGGGCATAGCAAAGGGCTTTAACCGTAATCAGCTGGAAGAGCTCGGCATCGGCGCGCTTCTTTTCGATATCGGGATGACAAAGGTTCCGCAGAAGCTGTTGAATCATACAGGAGCCTTATCGGCGGAGGAGCGTACAATCGTCCAAAGCCATGCGAAGGATGGATTCGATATATTGCGGAAGTATCATGATATATCGATCGTATCCGCGCACTGCGCGCTTCAGCATCACGAGCGCTTTAACGGTTCGGGCTATCCGCGCGGGCTCAAGGAAAACGAAATTCACTTGTATGGCCAAATCGTCGGTTTAGCGGATACTTTCGATGCGTTAACTTCGCCGCGGCCGTATCGGAAGCGGTATACAGCGAGCGAAGCGATCGAGTTTCTTTTTGCTGCCGGAGGGACTTATTTTGATCATGAGCTTATCAAGCTGTTTTGCCGGCATATCTCGATTTATCCAGTAGCGACCTCGCTGCTGCTCAGCACGGGGCAGGTCGGCGTGGTATCGGAAAATAACGAGCTTGCCGTTCATCGTCCGCGGGTGCGCATCATTATGGAGCCGGACGGGACGATGCCAGCCTCGCCCTATGAAATTGAGCTGAAGGACAAGCTGCATATTACCGTCGTCAAGGAGCTGTAGCAAGCAGCTGAAGCCGGTTATATTAGGCGTTTTAAATAGGATACAAACCATACCAAATCTCCTATTCTCGCATATTTTAATATAAATGCGGGAAGGAGTGAAAGTATGGCAAATCGGGTAGTACCCCCTCTATTTAATCTGAAAAACGTAGATAAGATAGTGATCAATAAATCAAGCGCCCGTAGGATTCAAAGCGGGCCAACATTTAACCGCTTAACGGTATTGTGGGTAGACAACAGCGGTGTACCCTTCAATACAACAGGCTTTAACGCTGCTTTGTACAGAGGCAGCACGCTTATTCAAACCGCGGCGTTCGACCGTTTTGGCGTTGTGTTTTTCAGTTTAGTTACGACTCTGACGACTGCGAATTATACCCTGGTCGTATATGATAGCTTTGGCAGAATCTATCGCACCAAATCGATACCGGCAGGCGTAGAAGCGTTCTCGGTCATCGGTTAACCTATGGGGAAATCTTTCGAATCGGCGGCCGCAAGCTGCCCGGTGCGGAAGGTTTCTTTTTTTGCAATAATGGTAGACTTGCTTTATATCTGGTAGCGTTTAAGGTAAAATGATGAGAAAAAGAGCCAGTAGGGGATGTGAGTTCACTTATGGGATCATTACAGCACCACAAGCTGTCCAAGCTCGAAGTGCTGCGAAGAGTACTGTTTATTACGCTCGGCGCTGCGCTGGTATCGGTTGGATTGGAAATTTTTCTCGTACCAAATCATATTATTGATGGTGGTATAGTCGGCATATCGATTATGTCTTCCCATTTATCCTCCTTGCCGCTCGGTCTTTTTCTATTCTTATTGAACTTGCCTTTTCTGTTTCTCGGGTATAAGCAAATCGGAAAAACCTTTGCGATTTCAACTCTGTACGGCGTATCGGTAATGTCGCTCGGAACGTTTTTGCTTCATCCGGTGCCGCCGCTTACGGTAGAGCCCTTTTTGGCGGCTATTTTTGGCGGCGTAATCCTGGGGATTGGCGTCGGTATGGTCATTCGTTTCGGAGGCTCGCTTGACGGCACGGAAATCGTTGCGATTTTGTTTAATAAGAGGCTTCCGTTTTCTGTCGGCGAGACAGTTATGTTTTTCAACTTGTTCATTCTCGGCAGCGCAGGCTTTGTGTTCGGCTGGGACCGGGCGATGTATTCTCTTATCGCGTATTACATTGCATTCCGATTGATTGACGTGACCATCGAGGGCTTTGACGAATCGAAGGCCGTATGGATTATTAGCGATGAGTCGAAGGAGATCGGCGCAGCAATCATGAGCCGGCTGGGACGCGGCGTTACTTACTTGCATGGGGAAGGCGGATTTACAGGCGGCAGCAAACGCGTTATTTTTTGCGTCATAACGCGGCTGGAGGAAGCAAAAATGAAGTCGATCGTGCATGAACTCGACCCTGTGGCGTTTCTCGCTGTCGGCAATATTCATGATGTAAAGGGCGGACGGTTTAAGAAACGGGATATTCACTAATGATGATAGTAGCCCAGGTGGACAGATGACGTTGCCGGATCTGCATGCAGCGAGCGGCTAACTGATGCTTGGGATGAAGGAGAGCTGCATTTTGGATGAGTTTGCGAGTATTCATCATTGGACGGCGGCCAGGCAGGAGAGCAAGTGGCAGCTGCGGCGCGGCGTGATTACGGGCATAGGCGACGATACCGCTGTCGTGGATCCCGCTTCCGCGGAGGATGGCGTAGCTGCTCCGAAGCGGCTGCTGCTGGCGGTCGACACGATGGTGGAGACCGTCCACTTTAAGCAGTCGACGATGCGGGACGAGGATGTCGGCTATAAGGCACTTGCCGCGAACATTAGCGACATTGCCGCGATGGGAGGCGTGCCTTTGCATGCGCTCGTCTCGGTCAGCGTGCCGCCGTCATATTCGCCGGAGCGGATGCGACGGCTGTACGATGGGCTGTACGAGTGCGCCGAGCGCTACGGGGTTGCGATTGCAGGCGGCGATACGACGTCGTCGCCGGGGCAGTTGGTTGTCGCGGTAACGGTGACGGGAACCGTGGAAGCGGGGCGTGAGCTGCTTCGCTCGGGCGCGAAGCCGGGCGATGCGGTGTTTGTGACCGGCGCTGTTGGCATGTCGGCGGCGGGTCTGCATGCGCTGCTGGCGCAGGAAGAGCGTACGGGAGAGAAGCAGTTTCCCGCGGATTTCAGCGGTCAGCCGGAGGCATCGCTCGTACACGCGCATCAGAGGCCAAGCCCGTCGGTGCGTGCAGGCCGGCTGCTCCTATCGCGCGGAAGCTGCCGCTCGCTAAACGATGTTAGCGACGGGTTGGCGAGCGAGGCATGGGAAATTGCGGAGGCTTCGGGGCTGCGCCTTGTGCTGAGGGAAGCGTTGCTGCCGAGGAGCGGAAGCATGGCAGCTTACGCGTCAAGGACAGGCATCGATCCGCTTGAATGGATGCTTTACGGCGGTGAGGATTATGTATTGCTGGGTACGATGGCAGCCGAAGATGCGGAACCCATGCGGGCTGTTTTTCAGCAAGAGGGACTTCCTTTTTTTATTATCGGGGAGACCGAGGAGGGCGAGCCTGGAGTGGAGCTTGTGCGCCATAATCAGGCTAATGCGGGGCAAGGCCGGCTTTCTCCTTCGGAGAAGCGAGAAAAGCTTAAGAAACGCGGGTACAATCATTTTTTGTGATGAACGGGTGAGTAGAAAATGCAGCAACAGGTAAACCATGCCACATGGCTGGCACAAACGGAGCAGGACACGATTGCATTAGCCGAGCAGCTTGCTGCTTGGGTAAAGCCGGGCGCGATACTTGCATTGGACGGCGATTTAGGCGCGGGCAAAACGCGTTTTTCGCAGGCCTTTGCCAAAGCGATCGGCGTAAAGGGCATTGTAAACAGCCCGACCTTTACCATCATAAAAGAATACGAAGGGGAACAGCTTCCCTTTTATCATATGGATGTATACCGGCTGTCGCTGGAGGAAGCGGACGAGCTTGGCTTGGACGATTATTTTTACGGCGACGGCATTACGATCGTAGAATGGGCGAACTTGATCAAGGAGCTGCTGCCAGCCGACAGGCTGGAGCTGTACATCGAGCACCTGGGCGATGAAAAACGGCGTATACAGCTAACCGGCTATGGCGAGATTTATGCAGGCTGGTGCCGCGCCGTAAGCGAGATAGGAGCAGGCAGATGACAAATGAGCAGAGACAAGAAGGAACCATTTTGGCATTAGATACGTCCACCGCATCGATGGCAGCCGCTATTGTAAGCGGTCAAGAGGTGCTAGCCGAAATACAGACATTAGCCGAAAGAAACCATTCGGTTCACGTGGTTACGCATATCAAGGATATGCTGCTGAAAAGCGGGATAAGCGATAAGGATATCGAGGCAATCGCTGTAGGTAACGGGCCTGGCTCCTATACAGGGATGCGTATCGCGGTATCCGTAGCCAAGACGCTTGCATGGGTATGGGACAAACCGTTAATCGGCATATCCAGCTTAGAGGCGCTTGCATATGGCGCTTGGCACCGGCATTCGGAGGATAAAGCAGAGCAGGGCAATACGCTCGAAGGCGAACAATGGGTGCTTCCGATTATGGATGCGCGGCGCGGGCAGGTTTATTCATCCGGCTTCTCGATGGCTGCCGGAACGGAGTGGAGCCGCTGGCTTGATGACGGCGTACGGCTTATGAAGGACTTCGTGGATCTCCTGGAACAGCGAATGGCAGAGCAGAAGGGCCGGGTCCGAAGCCTTTCGCTTGTAGGGGATCTAACCCTTCACGAGCAGGAAGCAGCGCGCTTGCAGCAGGTTGGCGAGGCGGCTGGCGTTACCGTTCGGCTCCAGCCATTTATCCAAGAGGGGCAATGGGTTGCGAGGCTTGGCCGTATTCGGCTTGAAGCGGGCATGGTAGAGGATCCGCATACTTTTATTCCTAACTACACGCAGCTTACCGAGGCTGAAGTCGTTTGGAAAGCAAAGCAGGCAGGTGAAGCGAAGGCATGAAAATAGATGTGAACGAGCTCATTTACCGTGCCATGACGATGGCGGATATTCCTGCTATCGTGGCTATCGAGCAGGAAGCTTTCACGAGTCCTTGGACAGCGGAGGCGTTTACGAATGAGCTTATGAATAATTTATTTGCCCGTTATATGATCATGGAATACGATGGCCAAATTATTGGGTACGGCGGCATGTGGGTCATTATGGACGAAGCGCATGTGACGAACATCGCGGTAAGAGCCGATTATCGCGGACAGGGACTCGGGAGCTGCTTGCTGGCCGAGCTGCAGCGGACGGCGGTCTTTTTTGGCGCAGTCAAAATGACGCTGGAGGTTCGTCCTTCCAACGAAATTGCGCAGCAGCTGTACCGTAAATACGGCTTTGAGCCCGCAGGGATTCGTCCGAGATATTATTCGGATAACAATGAAGATGCGCTTATTATGTGGGCGGAGCTTGACCATGAGCGGTTGAAGGCAGGGGAGCAATGAACGTGACTCAGACGGAACAGGCAGCGGGAATGCAGCCGATGAATGATATTATTTTGGCAATAGAAACAAGCTGCGACGAGACATCTGCATCCGTTATTCGCGGCGGCAAACATATTTTATCGAACGTGGTTTCCAGTCAAATCGAAATCCATGAGCGCTTCGGAGGCGTCGTGCCGGAAATTGCTTCGCGCAAGCATGTGGAATCGATCACTTTGATTATCGAGCAGGCCGTCAAGGAATCCGGGCTTACGCTAAAGGATATGTCGGCTATCGCCGTCACGCAGGGTCCAGGCCTTGTAGGCGCGCTGCTCGTTGGGATCGTGGCGGCCAAGAGCTTGTCGATGGCGTTGGATATTCCTTTAATCGGCACACATCATATCGCCGGCCATATTTATGCTAACGAGCTTGTGCATGACATTGTCTATCCTTGCATGGCTTTGGTCGTTTCCGGCGGTCATACGGAACTCGTGCTTATGGAGAGCGAAGGCGATTTTCAAGTCGTTGGGCGAACCAGGGACGACGCGGTAGGCGAAGCGTACGACAAGGTGGCGCGCGCGCTGCGTTTGCCTTATCCGGGGGGACCGCATATTGACAAGCTTGCTGTCGAAGCGGAGGAGTCTATTCCGCTTCCGCGTGCCTGGCTTGAGCCGGACAGCTACGATTTCAGCTTCAGCGGCTTAAAGTCGGCAGTGCTTGCCGTTATTAACCAGACAAGAATGAAAGGTTTGGTACTTGATGAGGCGGCGCTTGCGCGCGGCTTTCAGGAGTCGGTTACCGAGGTGCTGGTCACTAAAGCTTTGCGCGCTGTTCGTCAATACGGCGCGAAGCAGCTGCTCTTATGCGGCGGAGTGGCGGCTAACCGGGGCTTAAGAGCGGCATTAACGGCAAAATGCGAGTCTGAGCGCGTACCGCTTCTTATCCCGCCGAATACGCTCTGCACGGATAATGCGGCGATGATCGGCGCTGCAGCATATCTCAAGCTTAAACGGTCGCAATTCACGGATCTCGATATGAAAGCCGACCCCGGCTTTTCGCTGGAGAGCTGGTCTGTGGGCAAAAGCATTTAAAAAAGATTTGGGAATGGAATTGACAGACAATTTCTAAGAGCATATAATAAGCAACAATACTTCAGAACTTCAATCTCATACGTTACAAACGCAAAGAACAGGAACAGTAAAGCTTGTCCGGGAATGTCAGCGGCGCCGTTATGAATGAGCATCATTCATGTACTGCCGCGACACAGAGAGCTGCGGGTCGGTGCAACGCAGTCGAAGGATGCTTGAAGCTCACCTGGGAGCGGAACAGTGGAAACGATGGCGGCATTTTTAATGCTGATATGCCATGCAGGTACATTGTTACGGTTAACCTCCGTAATCGGGTGCATGTGAGTCAACATCCGGAGTTGGCCATATGCTTAAGTTGGGCGTCCCTGCTCGTTTGCGAGCGTATGGGGGTCAACAAGGGTGGTACCGCGCGGGTCTTTATAGCCTGTCGTCTCTTGATTCAAGAGACGACAGGCTTTTCTTGTTGTCCATGAAGCGAAGTATAGATGACCTTTATGACCTATAGACGATCAAGCAGTAAACAACATAGAGCGCAAACGCGATGAACAGGAGCAGTAGAACAATAGGCTGGCAAAGCGAAATTCGATAAACCCATGATCAAAAGTGAGGAATCGAAATCGTACAGAGAGCTGCGGTGTGGTGCGACGCAGTCGAAGCTGAGGTTTGAATCTCGCCTGGGAGCGGAACGGTGGAAAATGGCTGTGCCAGAATGATGGCGCGATCTACAACGTTACGGCTAGCCGCCGTCATCGGGCATTTAAGCGGGCATGGATTCCTGCAAGGTAAGCAAAGAGCCTTTTATTAAGAGGCAGCTTTGTCGAACTTCTGCGGTAAGATCCAGTCAATTAGAGTGGTACCACGGCAGCGAAAGCATGTCGTCTCTTACAAGGAGACGGCATGCTTTTTTTTGTACCCAAAAAAGGACTTAACAATCCAACCTTAGGAGGAAATAACAATGGCAAACGAAATGAAAAAAATTCAAATATTCGATACGACTTTACGGGACGGCGAGCAATCGCCAGGCGCATCAATCGACTCCGAACGCAAAATAATTATTGCCCGCCAGCTTGGGAAATTAGGGATTGATGTCATCGAGCCTGGGTTCCCCGTATCCAGTCCGGGTGAATTTGCAGCCGTACAGCAAATTTCCCGTGAGCTTCAGCATGTTGAAATTGCGGGCTTCGCAAGGGCGGTTAAGGTAGATATTGACGCTGCCGTAAAAGCGACACAGGATGCGGCTCGCAGGCGCCTTCACCTGTTTATCTCATCATCCGACATTCATCTGAATCATCAGCTGCGCAAATCCCGCGATGAAGTAGTAAAGATCGCTCGCGATATGGTTGCTTACGGCAAGCAATTCGTTGATGAAATTGAGTTTTCCGCAATGGACTCGACAAGATCCGGCCGTGATTTTGTTATTCAGCTTGTAGAAGCGGTGATTGCGGAGGGGGCGACGATCATAAACCTTCCGGATACGCTTGGCTACGCCATGCCGGAGGAAATGAAGGAGCTGTTCCAAGCTGTTCGCAAGGAGGCGAGAGGCGGCGACACGGTGAGATACAGCGCGCATTGCCACAATGATCTGGGACTCGCCGTAGCGAACAGCATTGCCGCGATCCATGGAGGCGCAACGCAAATTGAGGTTACAGTAAACGGAATCGGCGAGCGTGCGGGCAACTGTTCCCTTGAAGAGCTGGTCATGGCGATTGAAACGCGCAAGGATGCGGTTCAAGCAGAAACAAACATTCAAATCGGCGAAATCTATGAAACTTCGCGTATCGTTAGCCGCGCGATGAATTTCCCGATTGCATTTAATAAACCGATCGTTGGACGGAATGCGTTCCAGCATGAATCAGGAATCCATCAGGACGGCTTGCTGAAGAACCGCAATACGTATGAAATCATGGATCCCGAGGCGATGGGAATCCCGCGGAACATGATTATTCTAGGTAAACACTCCGGTCGCCATGCGATTAAGCACCGTCTTTCCGAATACGGCATCGACATGACGGAAGCTCAGCTTCAGGATGTGTATGACAAGTTCAAGGAGACGGCCGACGCCCAAAAGATCGTTACGGACGATGAGCTGATCCGTATCGCGGGAGAGCTAACCCAGACCCAGCCGGATCCCTATGTGCTGGTTGACCTGCATGTCCATGCCGGCACGCAGCGGTCGCGCACCGCAACGGTAACGATCCGCGAAAATGAGTTCGGAGCGGAGCAATCTTATATCGCTATGGGAGCAGGCCCGATAGAAGCGGTCATTCATGCGATCCAACAGGCCATACCAGTGGCAGCCGAGTTTGAAGACCTGGAGCTTCATTCGTTATCGACTGGAGAAGATGCCCATGGCGAAGCGGTGGTCAGCATCGTGCACGAGCAGCAGCGCTTCCGCGGGACCTCGATACACAATGATATCGTGCTGGCAGCGGCACAGGCCTATGTGGCAGCTTGCAACCAGGCGGTGATGACAACAGGCAGCAGAGTGGTAGTTGCTTCACAGCCTAATCGAGCGGCAAATTGATCTTTATGGAAAACTAAGCTTGGATATCCCATAGCAGAGGATGTTATACATTCTCTCTTATGGGATGCTGAGCATTATTTTCGGAGTTCGCCTGACTATAGGAGGTAGATCAAATGGATCAAATCATCCGGTACTATAATCAGTTTGATGAATGGGGGCGTCTCGATAGAGCGCCCCTTGAGTTTATCGTCAATTGGCATTTTATAAGCCGTTTCTTGCCGGATGGCGGACATGTTTTGGATAACGGGGCCGGTCCCGGCAAATACGCCATGGAGATCGCCCGGGGCGGAAATTCCGTCACATTAGCCGATTTGACGCCGCGGATGGTACAGACGGCGCGCGAAAAGGCGGAGGAGCAGGGGCTCTTAGAACGTTTTAGAGGTTTTCACTCGGCGGATGCCAGAAACTTAAGCATGTTTTCAGACGAGACCTTTGATGCCTCGCTAATGATGGGACCGCTCTATCATTTGCAGGAGCAGAGGGATAGGGAGCAGGCAGTTAAAGAACTGCACCGGGTGACGCGCAAGAATGGCTATGTGTTTGTTTCCTTTATGACAAGGATAAGGCATCTGCTTAACGCGCTGGCCGATCCGCAAAGCTGGAGGCCTACTGACAATGTCGCCCGGATTCGCGCTTTCTTGGAAACAGGTGTATTCAATCATTCAGACGAAGGCAGGTTTACCGGCGCTTATTCTTTTCATATCGACGACATCAAGGCTTTAATGGAAGCAGGCGGATTTGAAACGGTAAAGCTAATCGGCTCCTCCAGTTCGGCTGGCGCATTGACGAAGGAGCAATTTGATTATTGGAAATCGGCTGGGGATAACGAATATCGTTCTTTTCTGCAGCTGTTATATGATTCTGCGGAAAATGTCTATTTATTAGGTTCGTCTTCCCATTTGCTGTATATCGGGATCAGAAAATGAAGTGAAATAACTGCCAAATTTAGTGTTGTGCACAAAGTTATCCACAATCATGACCTATTTTGTGTATAACAGGCTGAAATACGCGAAAACACTGGATTTACGAAAGGTTAACACTGTGAACGAATAGGGGATAATTTTTTCGTTATTTTATTGTGGATAATGTGAATAAAGTGGATAAATAAATTAAACTTATGAAAATATACCTATAAATCGACGAAATCCGCGGAAATACTACTATAATACTAGAGTACTACTGACTGAATTAACTAACAATTTATACAGAGTTGTTGATATCTCTGTGGATAACAATGAATAGATTTTTGAACATGTGAAGGTAGAAAGGACCCCTGTCCTTTCTTTTTTTTTGCGCTTATATTGCGTCCCGCAAAAAAATTGCGTGAATTACTAGACAGGTTTTCGGTGAAAAAGTTAACGGCATGCGTTATCGTGAAACTATGACGCATACCTAAACATAAATCTCACCTTAAAGCTGGTAACTTAGGAATGCTTAAGTGTGAATGGAGGTTAACCAAGGAATGGATAAGAAAACGATCATTCAGGTAAGCTCGGTCAGCAAGTATTATGGTGCGAATAGGGCAGTAGACCAAGTATCTTTCAAAGTAAATGAAGGAGAAATATTCGGTATTATCGGTACGCATGGTGCTGGGAAAACGACGCTGCTGGAAATGCTCATGGGTATTCGCATGCCGGACCAAGGCAGCATCCGCATATACGGACATGATGTGGTACTTGAGGCAGAACGATTGAAGGAAGATATCGGAATCCACCTGCAGAGCACGACCTTAGTAGATAAAATGAATGTTCGTGAAGCAATGGAGATGTTTCAGGGCTTTTATAAACGTAAAAACAACTTGGACCGCATAATTGAGCAATTCGGGCTTAGTCCATATTCGGATAAATTAGTGAAACGGTTATCGGGCGGTTGGAGGCAACGGACGGCACTCGCTATTGCACTCGTAAATGATCCTAAGATCATATTTCTCGATGAACCGACAACCGGACTCGACCCGCAGGCCAAAAGTGATTATTGGGCGCTGCTGAAGCTGCTTAAGCAGCAGGGGAAGACGATTATTGTCGCTTCGCATGATATGGAAGAGATTCAACGCAATTGCAATCGGGTATGTGTAATGCGCAAGGGTGAATTCGTTACCTGCGATAATCCGTCTACATTAATTGCACAGCTGCCGGGAGGCGGGATGACGATGGAAGCCGTTTATATGCATCACGCAATCGAAATGAATGGGAGTGTGAGCGTATAAGGAGAAACAAAGGGCAGCAGCGGTTTTTTTATCGTATAGGCAAACCTCAAGGAGGGCTTTTTAGTCAATGGATCATCGCGATCGCATCGAAAGTCCGTCAGTCGAGCGCAGAAAACTATTAGAGAAAAGGATGGAGATGATTGCAAGTTTAATGAATCAAATGAATGAGGAGGAGAATCAGAAGAAAGAATCAAGCAAGGAAAAAAAGCGCAAACGCACCTACGACTGCCACGGCATAAACACACTACATTGGTTGGGACAATTCGTAACGACATTTCAGCGTATGTTCTCTTAACGATTTCATAGTATAATAATAGGATCATGATTTGGCGGAGGATCACTTGTGAAAGATTGTATTCCACTCATTGGTCAACAAATGCAGAAGCAGGTTCAGCGCTTTTTTACCGCTGAGCCTCTTCTTCGTTTCGCAGAAGCTTTTATTGAGGACAAGCTGGCTGAATCGCTTCGATTCGGACAGCTGACGGTACTGCATTACCGGATGTTCGGCGGAAAAGGAGAGGATCCCTGTAAGGCAGCCGCCGCGGTAGAGCTGTTTATATTGGCATCGGATATATTAGATGATTTGCAGGATCAGGACGCGCCGCATAAGCCGTGGATGCAAACTCCTTTGCCCGCTGCACTTCATGTCGCGACAGCGCTCCTGACCTTGTCGCAGCAAGCCATGCTACAGAGCACAACGAATGCTGAGATACGGCTCGCGCTTTTGGATATGATGAATGCGCAGCTGATTCGGTCTGCGAACGGTCAGATGCTGGATATTATGAATGAAATGAATGACGAGCAAGCTTATTTAGAAGTTATTAAGCAGAAATCAGCGGCACTGCTGCAGTTTGCTTGTATGACAGGCGTTATGCTGGCAGGACAGCCTTGGCATCCTGTCGTGGCAGAGTATTCGCTTGAAATTGGCCTAGCTGCACAGATTCAAAATGATTTACGGGACTTGTTGAGATGGGACGACAAAAGCGACTTTTTGCAAAAAAAACGTACGCTGCTCACGCTCTATTTAATAGAAGGGGATGCAGAGGAGGATGTTTGGATCAGGGAGTATTTCGAGGGACGCAGATCCACGGAAGAAATCGCCCAAAACCATGAGATTTTTCTCGAAACATGCGAAAGGACCGGCACGATACTCTATGGGTCTGTAATGAGCCGTATGCACTACAATCGTTTTGAAGAATTACTGGACACGATTCAGGAAATAAGTCCTTGGAAAACGACATTTTTGCATATAATAAACCCTAAAACTGCATAAAAACTGACTAATCTATCAAATCACGCAAAAGTCATTTCGGTAAATACGAATCACTTTTGCGTTCCATGTCGAATCATTTCCTGTTATATTATAGTAGTATACTAGTTTTCTAAATATTAGTAGAGAAGCGGAGGAGTTAAAATGTTAAAAGAAACGATTCGTCAGTTGGTAAGCGGCACTGGAAATGTGTCTATGGCTATGGGTGGTCAGTTGCAAATTGCAGGTGTTTCAGCGGCTGAACAAAAAGCTCTTCTTGGCGAACTTAAAGAAAAAAATGAAAAAAACAGCGGATACGCTTATATGTGGAGCTAAATACCTAAATATGCTTGAAGGGAAGAGGACAGCATGAAACCTACACTATTGAATCGCATTACTGTAATCCTCTTCCTGGCAGTATTTTTATCGTCGTTGTTGTATCTGACTTCAGTTATTGTCCGGATACCATCGATAGGTGCGGTACTGATTAAGGATTCCAGCGATCGTTATATCGTGAAATCAATAGAGCCTGCAGGGCAGGCAGAGGTAAGAGGAATTCGGGTAGGCGACCAAATACTCGAGATAAACGGAAATCCCGTAGAGGAGTTTCGTAACGTTGAGAAATATAATTCTATCGAGTATGCCGATAATGTTCTGATCTTGCATAAAGACAATGTTCAGCAAGAGATAGCTTTTCCGAAAGGCTGGACAGGTGATCATTCGCTCTGGGAACTATTGATTCAGTTGTACATCCCAGGTATATCACTTGTTATTTTTTGTGCCTTCTCCGGTTTTCTATATGTGAAGCGAAGGAATGACAGAGCCGTCATTATGCTCATTCTTTTCTTTATTTCAATCGGTATCAGCTATTATAGCTCGGCTGCTTCCTATCGCAGCGATCCTGTGGGGCTCACCGTTATTTATCTCTTATTACCTGTCATATCCTTATTATTCATGGGCTTTATGAACATTTATTTGCAGCGGTTCGATGTTCAGTTTATTAGCAGGAAGCTGCTGCGGACATTATTTGGCGTAGCCGGATTAGTAGGCGTTGCCAGCTTGCTCTATATATGGACCGATTTATTTCCTATTCAATTTTATAGCTATATCGAGATGGCCTTTAGCGGTATTGTGCTATTAGGCAATTTAGTGTGCGTTTATATGCTTGTTCGAAAGTTTATCAAGCATCGGAGCACCAAACTTCATTCTTTGTTTACCATTACTTTGATTTCGCATCTCGTTGCATTTACACCATTCGCGACACTCAATTTGCTTCCGCAAATATTTGGGGAAGACCAAATATTACCGGCTGCTTTTACTGCGCTTTTCTTATTCGTTCTGCCAATAGTCTATTTCTATCTTTCAACCTCGAATCAATTATTCGACATTGATTTTATATTGACTAGATTTAAATATTATACTGCGCTTGCTTTTATTCCGGCAGTTATCGTAGCTGCTCTGGTAGCGTTTGTATTACTAGGAGAGAACAATCCGTCATGGGCCGCATGGTTTGGTGTGTTTTTTGTCATCTACATCGGAATGACGTTGTTTTTATATGCGAAGGAACAGATAGATCAGCGATTCAGGCCGAAGCTCTTTAAGGCCATGTACAGCTATCAGGACAGTTTGGATCGTTTTTCGCGTAAGATTGCCAGAGTTATGAAACAAAGCGATTTGGAAGCCGTTCTAAAACAAGAGATCTCTGATCTACTGCCTGTAAACCGAATTACCTTTTTGCTCGTGGAGCAAGCAGAGAATACCGTATATCCGATGGGAGAGCATCCTGAGGAGCTAATAACGGCAGAATTTTTGCTGGGTACGGTAAACTCCCTGCAAGTTGGCGAATTGATAGAGCTTCCGTACGGGCTGGGCCTTGTCATCGGCAGGCAGCGTTCGAGGTATCATATCCTGTGGATCGGCATGAAGACCAACCACACCCGCTTCAATTCGGACGAGCTTCGATGGCTGAAGACGATGTCGAACTATTCCAGCATTGTATTCGAAAACTTATATCTAATCGAAGGTTTAATTGAAGACTTGGAATCAGAGGTGCGTAAGGAGCATTCAACGTCGCCTTGGGTTCTCCGCCTTCTCTTCTGCTTGTCTGAGAACGAAAGAAGAAAGCTTGCTGCGGATTTGCATGACTCAGCGCTTCAGGATCAGCTGCTCTGGTACAGGAAACTGGAAGCCATTATGATGGATTATCCAATATCTAACAGCCTTGGACGCGAGCTTGAAGACATAAAAGAAGGTCTTCTGGATGTCATTCATCAAATACGTGAAACCTGCAATGAGCTGCGTCCGCCTCTATTGAAAGAGATGGGGGTCGTTGAGGCAGTGGAATCCATTATCGAGCATACTCAAATGCGCGTGAATTTTGCGGTCGATTTCCATGCCAAATCGTTCAATCGCCCGCTTAATGAGGAGCAAATTACGGCGATTTATCGTATTGTGCAGGAATTGCTGCGGAATGCGGATAAGCATTCACAAGCCAAACTCGTCACCCTTGAGCTTGAATTGCGCAAAGGAACTATATATTTCCGATACCAAGACGATGGTATCGGCATGGATGTCAATCAAATGATCGTTTCTTTTGAGCACATGGGCTTGTCAGGAATTAAAGAACGGGTGACAGGGCTTGAGGGAGATATATCATTTTATTCTCAAAGCGGTAACGGCCTGGAGGTTGTTATTTTATTGCCAGAGATCATGACAACCGGTAGATCGGAGAGGGGTATATCGCGTGATTCGTATCTTATTAGTTGATGATCATCCTTCCGTTGGGGAAGGAACCAAAACAATGATCGAGCAAGATAGCGAAATGTCGGTATCGGTTGTGTTATCTGCAATCGAGGCGCTGGATATCGTACAAATCGAGCATTTTGATCTCATATTATGTGATTTAAATATGCCGGGCATTAGCGGATTGGAACTGACGAAACGACTTATACAACAGGATCCCGAACGCAAGGTTATTATATACTCCGGCTACGAAATCGGTTCGCATTTTAATTTGCTTATCGAATCAGGCGTTTCCGGCTTTATATCCAAGACAGTATCGCGAGAACAGCTCCATAATGCAATAAGAAGCGCTATGAGAGGGGATACGGTGATTCCGATCTCCTTGCTAAAGCAGCTGAGGCGGCATGAAGTGACCATCGGACGTTCGGAAGTTACGATTGAGGATGTGTCCATCAACGAGAAGGAACAAACGATATTGCATGAGGTGGCTACCGGCATTAGCAATAAAGAACTGGCAGCCATGCTGCACGTAAGCCAAAGAAATGTGGAATATCAGCTTTCGCGTATTTTCGATAAGCTTAATGTCCGCTCGCGTTCAGAGGCGATCAAAGAGGCGCAGCGTCTAGGCTTGATAAGCCTGGAGCAATTTTAGATTGCAAGCAGTTGTTCCTTTAACAAGCTAAGTATTAAACGGATTAATAGTAAACGGCAGATTAGGGCTTAGACCTTAATCTGCCGTTTTGTATGCGGGCGATTGTTAATGGCCCGAAGCTTTATCCAATAAGCTAAGCATATAGTCATCAAGGCGCTCGGCCATCAAAGCATCCGTTAAACCGGTTACCCCGAAGGCAGGCCAGCCGGGATAAACCGATGGCGGTCCAAAAAGGATATCGATTAACGACAAGCAATCCCAATAGGGTTCGTAGTGATAGGCTGGGCCGGCATGCTTCTCATATGCGGTCAAAAAAGCATCCGCGGTTTTTTTACCGTAGAGCTGAGCTAAATTTAACCGGCAATGGCCGACATCAATTCCAGCGGGCCCTTGGCATGCATTTACCCAATCGACAACGCCGCTGATTTGGTTATGATGCCATAATACATTAGTAGGATGATAATCCCGGTGTATAAAGCATGGCTTGGTATCGGGTCGTGGTCCTTTTACGATGGCAATGATTTTGTTCCAAGAATCTTTATTGCCGGACCAGGATGGAGCTTCTAAGGAAGAGACATCATTGTACGTAAAATAGCTCCAAGGATGCCCATTTGCCTCCGTTGTATGAATTTGAGCGAGCGTTTTTGCCAGGCCGTCTACCCACAGCGCCATATTAGGAGGCTGCAGGTCGACGCTGCCCTCAAGCTGAGTCATTAATACGGCAGGTATGCCGCAATCACGGCCAGTTTCGTCAAACGCGAGAATTCGCGGCGTAGGCACGCCGGTCTTTGCTGCCCAGCGGAGGCTTTCAGCTTCATGAAGCGCCAAATCAGGCTCTTGTTTAAGCCAATCGGCATTGTCGAATTGACGCAATACGACTTTGGATTCGACGCCTAGAACCATGAGTGTGATGCTGTGAACGATTGAAGACATGCCGCCATGCAGGCGATCAACGGATTGAACGGCAGCAAGCGGATGAACTGCGGCAGCAGCCCATTTAAGAAGGCGTTCAGGAAGTATTGGATTAGAAATGGCAGTCATGGTTTCCCGTCCTTTCCCTAATGAAAAATCTCTTCTTACATATACTGCTCCCATTCCTCATAGGCGGCAGCCAAAGAGGTCTTGCGCGATTCGATAGCAGCCTGTATTTCTTGGATGCGGATATAATCATTAAAAATGCCGGGATCGGCAAGCTGCTCCTCCAAATCGGTAACTTGCTGCTCTAATGCAGCAATGTCTTGTTCCAATTGCTCGAGCTTACGCTGCCTGGTTCGTTCTTCCCGTTTGGCTTGTTTGTCGGCCTCATAGGAATTCGTCGGTATATTGTCGGTTACGGTGGCAGATTTCGAGCCTGAAGCTTGTTTTGACAGCGCTTCGAGCCTAGCTTCCTCGATTTCAAGTTTTTTCTCTATCATTTCGTCATAATTTCCTAGGAAATGATCGGTTCCTGACGGTTTGAGTTCGACAATTCGTTCAGCCATCTTGTTGAGGAAGTAACGGTCATGTGAAATGAAGAGCAAGGTCCCTTCATAATCAAGCAATGCCGCTTCGAGAACTTCCTTGCTGAATAGATCGAGATGGTTGGTAGGCTCATCCAAAATCAAGACGTTGGCCTGAGCCAGCATCAGCTTAGCCAATGAAACGCGGGCTTTCTCACCGCCGCTAAGCGAAGAGACCCGCTTCAGAACATCCTCGCCGCTGAATAAAAAGTTTCCGAGAACGGTGCGTATACGGGCTTCCTCCATATGGGAATAGTGCCCCCATACTTCTTCGAGGACCGTATTTTGTCCGTTAAGCTTGGTCTGTTCTTGGTCGTAATAGCCGACCTTTACATGGGTTCCGAATCTGACGGTGCCTGTCGAAGGCTCATTTTGACCGACAATTACTTTAAGCAGCGTCGATTTGCCGATACCGTTAGGCCCGATTAAAGCGACGGTTTCACCGCGAGTAAGCTGGAAGGACACATTACGGAAAATCGGAGTATCCTTACCGGGAAAAGTAACCGAAACATCATTTACCGCGAGCACGTCTTTGCCAGTCTGACGCTCGATTTCAAAGGTGAAATGCGCTTTCTTCAAATCGCCCTGAGGCTTGTCTAAACGATCCATTTTGTCGAGCGCTTTGCGTCTGCTTTGGGCACGCTTAGTCGTTGAAGCGCGTACGAGATTGCGCTGAACGAATTGTTCCATTCGCGAAATTTCATCCTGCTGCTTCTCGAATTGCCGCATATTGATTTCATATTCCGCGGCTTTAAGCTCCATATAGCGGCTGTAATTTCCGGTATAACGTTTAGAGGTATGACGTTCAATTTCAATAATGGTTTGGGCGAGCGCGTCGAGAAAGTAACGGTCATGGGAAACGACCAGGATAGCACCCGAGTATCCGCGCAAATAAGACTCTAGCCAGGTTAATGTCTCAATATCGAGATAGTTGGTAGGCTCATCCAGCATAAGCAAATCCGGCGCTTGAAGCAGGATGCGCGCAAGCGCGAGACGTGTCTTCTGGCCGCCGCTAAGCGTCGAGATTAACGTGTTGGACGGGAAGCTTCCGAAGCCCATCCCATGCAGGACGCTGTTAATGCGCGTATTGATCTCGAATCCGCCTTGCTCCCGGTACCAATCCGAGCGTTTGGCGTAACGATCAAGCGTATCCGCATAACGCTTCTCATCGCCATGAAGAGCCGGATCCGCAATTTTGATCTCAAGCTCGCGAAGCTCCTGCTCCGCTTCGATTAAATGCGAAAAGACGGCACGCATCTCTGCTTCGATGGTCCGATGGGATTGCAAGCCGCTGTTTTGGGCGAGATAACCGATTTTTGTTTCTTTTGCTTTGTGAACGGCGCCTGAATCTGCGGACATTTCACCTGCAATTATTTTGAGTAACGTTGATTTTCCTGCGCCGTTTACGCCAACGAGTCCGATGCGCTCGCGCTCCTGCACCTGCATAGAAATATTGGATAATACGACATTTACGCCGTAGCTTTTTGTAATATTGGAAACCTGCAGCAGCATTTTGAAACCTCCAACAAAAAATTGTAAAGAACGAATGCTTTTACTACTTATTAGTGTACCATAAACGAGCGCTGGCATTGGCGAAAGTTGCATAACAGTGGTAAACTACTTTTAATGAAAGAAAATGATGGGAACTGAAATAGGTGAGTGTTTTTGGCTGAACCGAATCAACTGGGCGATAAAGCTTACATACGTAATCAAATGATGATTAAACGCAATAGTTTGCCTCCGGAGCAGCGGAAATTATGGTCAGAAACTGCCTGTGCGAATGCGGAAAAATTACTCGAGAGCCGGAATGCAGACTCATTTATGGTTTACGCAGCTTTCCGAAGCGAGCTTGATTTATCGCGTCTCATTGAATGGGGCTGGCGTACGGGACGGGATGTCCTTGCACCGCGATGTTTAGCCGCAGACCGATCGATGACGCTGCATGATTTGCGGAGTTGGGACGACCTGATGCCGGGAGCATACGGAATCATGGAACCGAATCCGGATAAGACGCCGAAACTGGATGATTATGCTCCTTCCGTTATTTTTGTCCCAGGCATCGCTTTTAGTAAGGATGGCGGCCGTCTTGGCTACGGAGGCGGTTATTATGACCGTTTTGCCGAAGCCTATCAAGGAAAAAACGGTAATGCGGCGAATACGTTATGGATCGGAATGTCGTTTGAGGATCAGCTTACAGCCGAGATCCCGCATGAGCGGCATGACTTGAAAATGGATGGCTTGATTACCGAGCGCGGCATCCGCTTGTTTTAGCTGGAGGTATTAACGCGAAACGCGCTTTGACCAGCAGAAGGCAAAGCTTCCGTTTACGCTAGAAGGAGCGATAGAGGTGGAGTTGACACATTTTAACGAGCAGGGCCGGGCAAGGATGGTGGACATCTCCGATAAGGAAGTCACTTCACGTACGGCAGTCGCTCAAACCAAAGTAACGATGAACCAAGAAACGTTAGCGCAAATCAAAGCAGGAAAAATCGGAAAGGGCGACGTCCTTGCGGTTGCCCAAGTGGCAGCGGTCATGGCCGCCAAAAAAACAGCAGATTGGATTCCAATGTGCCATCCACTCCCACTCACAGGCATAAACGTGGTATTCAGCGATAATGGAACCGATGAGCTTTACATCGAAGGAACAGTGAAGACGACCGGAAAAACCGGCGTTGAAATGGAAGCTCTGACAGCTGTCTCTGCCGCAGCCTTAACGGTATACGACATGTGCAAGGTGCTGCAAAAGGATATGGTCATCGGGCCTACGCTGCTTGTTTCCAAAACAGGCGGCAAAAGCGGCGATTATCAGATTTCGTCAAACCCATGAGCGGAACAAGAAATGGGAGGAATGGTAAATGCGGTGGAAGGTAGCAATTTTAACGGCAAGCGATAAAGGCTCACGCGGGGAACGCGAAGATACGAGTGCTCAGGTTATTCGTGAGTTGGTGGAGGAAGAGCTGGGCGGTGAGATCATCGATTATCGCATCGTTCCGGACGAGCAGGATGAAATCATGGCGGCTCTCATCGAGATGACGGAGTATTTTAATGCCGATCTTGTCCTAACCACAGGCGGAACGGGTCTTGCACTCCGGGATGTTACACCCGAAGCAACGCTTAAAGTCATTGATCGCGCGGTGCCGGGGCTGGCAGAGGCCATGCGTATGGGAGCTCTCCAGAAGACAAGAAGAGCCATGCTCTCAAGGGGAGTGTGCGGAATTAGAGGCAGCTCGCTCATTATCAACCTGCCCGGCAGCCCGAAAGGCGTGCATGAGAGCTTAATGGCAATCATGGATCAATTGCCGCACGCACTGAACATTTTATCCGGAGAGATTGGGGAACACAACGCATGAGCCAGAAAAAGCAGCTTTCAGAGGACGAAGTCCAGCAGCATGGATCGACCGTGCTTAAAGAGGTATCGGTATATGATGCAATCGGATTGCGCTTGGCCCATGATTTGACGCGAATTATTCCCGGACAGTTCAAAGGACGTCTATTCAAAAGAGGGCATGTCGTGACAGAAGCGGATATTCCTAATCTTCTGGATATCGGTAAAGAGCATATATACATCATGGAGCTTGGCGAGAGCGAGCTTCATGAGGATGATGCCGCCATTCGAATGGCCGAAGCATTATATGGGGATCAGCTTACGCTGTCGGAGCCCCATGAGGGCAAAGTAAGCATCAAATCGAAGCTGCTTGGCCTGGCCGAGGTTGATAAGGGAATGGTTGATGCCATTAATGAGCTGGGCGAAATTGCACTGGCTACCATAAAGTCGAAAACAGTCGTTAAACCCGGGCAGCCGCTTGCCGCAACGAGAGCAATCCCGCTTGTCGTACCGAAGACGAAGGTGGAGACGGTTGAGAGGCTCGCCGCCGAATATCGCGAAGCAAATGACGGGGCTGCACCGCTGCGCGTGCGCCCTTTCCGTAAATTTCGCGTAGGGCTGCTAACGACTGGCGGAGAAGTGTTCAATGGCCGAATCGAAGATAAATTCGGGCCCGCCGTTAGAAGCAAGCTGGAAGAGCTTGGCTCAGAGGTTGCGGAGCAGCGCTTTTCCCCTGATGATCGACAAACAATTGTCAAGGAAATACACTATTTGCTCGAACAACGGTATGATATGATACTAGTAACAGGCGGAATGTCGGTTGATCCCGATGATCGCACGCCAGGCGCGATAAAAGCCGCGGGAGCGGACATTGTAAGCTATGGCACGCCAATGCTTCCAGGTTCGATGCTGCTTGTCGGTTATATCAACAGCGTACCGATTATGGGACTGCCAGGCTGCGTTATGCATGATCCCTATACGTCCTTCGACGTGCTGCTGCCGCGTATTTTAGCGGGAGATACTATTATTCGCGAGGATATTGTCAGTATGGGATACGGGGGGTTGAACAACTGTTAACGATTGCTGCTTACGAAGTAGGCATACTCCGTAAAGCTTTGAGGAGGTATACAATATGTCAGGAATAGGTGCAACGGGTATTATCCTGCTCGTTCTGGTTGCTTTGCTTCTGTTTGGACCGAATAAACTGCCAGAGCTTGGACGTGCTTTTGGACGGACGCTGCGTGAATTCAAATCCGGAGCGAGAGAAATGATGGATGACGAAGACCGCAAAGACAAGGATTCAAGCCGGGTTGAAGTGAATCGCTCGGAAAATAAAGATAAAGACAATAAGCGGCTTCCGGACTAATCGGGCCCGCTTTTTTCTTGAACAAAAAGGCTGTTAACGCTTGGCGAGGGAGGTAAGTACGGGTGGGATCGGATGCAAATCATAAAACGGAGCAGACATCGCGTAAAGCGCTCCTTCAACAGGAAGGGCTCATGCCGCTTCTAGAGCATCTTGGAGAGCTTCGCAAACGTATTGTCTACGTGCTCATTATACTGACGATAGGCTTAGTAGTCGGATTGATACTCGCGCAGCCTACTTATAATTTTCTAATGAGCCAAAAGCCGGCAAACACGATTTCATTGCATACGTTTTCGCTTTGGGACGGTATCGGTATGTATATGAAATTCGCTTTTGTGATCGCCTTGATTATTGCGCTTCCTATGATTGCTTATCAGCTCTGGGCATTCGTAAAGCCGGCGCTGCGCAAAAACGAACAGCGTTCTACGCTTAAATACGTGCCGTTCGCGCTAATCATGTTTTTGATTGGCCTGGCATTTTCGTATTATGTCGTGTTTCCGCTTGCGTTCAACTTTACAAGAACGGTCTCGCAGCATTTAAACCTTGAGGAAACCTACGGGATCGCGCAATATTTTACGTTTATGTTCAATTTGCTTATTCCGATATCACTCCTTTTCGAGCTGCCGCTTGTCATTATGTTTTTGACGGCGATTCGATTGGTGAATCCGAAGCGGCTTCGCAAAATGCGCCGGCTCGCATACTTCATCATGGTGCTTATCGGGGTAATGATCACGCCCCCGGATTTCATATCGGATATTTTAGTGGCCATTCCCTTAATTATTTTGTACGAAGTCAGTGTGTTTCTATCGGGTACGGTGCATAAAAAACAGCTGGCAGCGGATGCGAAATGGGAAGCGGAATACGGAGAATCATACAATAACGCGTAACGGGAAGAAGAGGACAATCCTCTTCTTCTTTTTTTATACCTGTCCAATGACACAAATATACCTACTTTATAGATGAATTATCAATCATCCAATTAAGAATGATTGAAATATTAGAACCTGTCGGGAAACAAGAACATAGTCCGATTAAAATCCGCATGGATTTTTTATTGTATAGGAACATGTTCTTGTCATTTCTCAAAGCCAAGAATATGATCTGATTGCCGATTTTCTAACTACACAAATGTTCCTGTATTCTTGCATATGAAAACTTTGCTCCAAATCAATTCAATCTATGATGGAATCATTACTGATTTCTCTTTACGATAGGTAATCCCAAAGATATGATTGAATCATCTTTTACAAGAACCGAAAGCATTGGGGTTTGCAAAGTCTTAATGACTTTGTGAGCCTCTTCTTTATTTCCAATATTTACAATCACTTGTATAATGGAAAGGCGGGTCTTCATGGACATATCATTATCAAAAAGAAATGAGACAACATTGGAAGTAAGATAATTAATTTGTACACATAAGGAGATAAAACTATGGCAAAAAACAAATTACTAAGAATGGACAATGTCGGCATCGTTGTAGAATCCCTTGATGACGCAATCTCTTTCTTCGAGGAGATTGGCTTGAAGCTCGAAGGGCGAGCCACTGTCGAAGGTGAATGGGCTGGTCGCGTAACCGGACTGGGTTCTCAGTGCGTAGAGATTGCTATGATGGTTACCCCAGATGGCCACAGCCGACTTGAACTTTCGCGATTTCTCACCCCACCTACTATATCAGATCACCGGACTGCTCCTGTAAACGCCCTCGGTTATCTACGCGTCATGTTCACCGTTGAAGACATTGACGAAATGGTATCCAGACTCACAAAGTATGGTGCTCAGCTCGTTGGCGAAGTGGTTCAGTACGGGGACTCGTATCGGCTCTGCTACATTCGTGGAACCGAAGGACTTCTAATCGGTTTGGCGGAACAACTCGGTAACAAATAAGTAACTGATGTTTTATAAAAAGCCTTTACTGAAATATATATTGCTGGAGTATAAATAGAAATAGAAAAGCAGTGTGAAAGTAACTCGAAGAAGTCGGGTACGTCATATAACACCGCATTCACGCATCGGGGCCTTTCGGCCCCTCGGTCCCCGAGAGAAATTTTGAGGAAGCGAATTCAAGTGACACACCCGCACACCTAACCGCATCGCGGCCGTTCCCTTCGGTCACTTAAGGTGGTGGGGCGTCGTGAATGCACAAACGTTATAAGAAATATCCGCAAAAACAATAAATGATTTTGGAGGCAACACTTCAGTAAAAAAACAACAAAAATCATCTTGTTGTTTTTTTTTTTTGTTCTCAATGTAGGCAGATTTGTGTCATTAATGTAGGTACATTTGTATCATTAGACAATACCTAATCATTTCTTTGTTGTTTTCGCTTGTTGACAAAATAAAACTTTCCGCTTAATATTTAAACAGTTGTTTTAAACGTTTGTTTAAATAGAAAAAACGGGAGTGGTTCAATATGAAAAATGCTTTGCAAGCTTTTATGAAACGCCCAACCACATGGGTTGGCATTATTACGGCGATCATGTTCCAAGTGATTTTCTCGGTCATTTGGATGACGGGTTATAACGGCGTTACGGATCGGATCGACCAGCTGCATATCGCGGTTGTCAATGAAGACCAGCAAATGGGCCAGCAGATTGCCAGCGGACTTGTTCAAAATTTACCGTTCAGCATGAATCAAATCAATGCCATTGACGAGGCGAAGCAGAAGCTCGATGAGCGTGAGCTTCAAATGATCGTCTGGATACCGGCCGACTTTTCTCAAAAGACTGCAGCAGCAGACGGTAAGGCATCGATCCAATATTTAATCAACGAATCCAACCCCGCGTTAATTAAAAGCATTATGAGCGGCGCGGCTGCGCAAATAACTGCAGAAGTGAATAAGCAAGCAGTAACCGGCGGCATCCAAACGGTCCTCGGCAACATGCAGCTTCCGGCGGAGCAAGCAGGAGCAGCCGCGCAAGGATTGTCAGAGCGCGTGACTTCAGAGATCCAGTCGACGAACGTTATTCAAGGAATGAACAATCAGATGGTTCCAATGATGCTGGTGCTGGCTTCTTATGTTGGCGCGATGATCATGGGAATGAATTTCGAACAATCTGCGATGGCGATAAGTGCGGGGGTAAGCAGATGGCAGCGTTTTGCGGCAAGAAGCGTTCTTAATGTTGCGGCAGCGGTGATCGTATCGTTGATAGGCTCATCGCTGCTCGCTGCGTTTGGCGGCCAAATGGCTCAAGGCTTCCTTCATATTTGGTTATTCCAGCTGCTGTTCGTCCTGACTTTTATTTTCGTATCGCAAATGTTTATTTACTTGTTTGGCATGAGCGGAATGCTGTTTAATATTATGTTGCTGTCCGCACAGCTGGTTACCTCTGGCGCGATCGTGCCTCGTGAATTGTTGTCGGATTTTTATGTGAAGCTAGGAGATGTTCTTCCGGCCACGTATGCGGTAGAAGGCACGATGAACATTTTGTTCGGCGGCCCGGCCGCAACGGCTGACGCATTGACATTAAGCCTCATCGCGATTGTCGCCATTGCGGTTAGCGCATTAGCCGTAGCGGTAAAACGGCAGGGTGTGCGCCAGCAGCAGCCGGCCGCAGTCATTGCCGGTCAAAACAGGTAAAAACCAATGTTGATCTTGCTGTTTGCTCGCGGTTCGTTCAAAATAAAAGAAATCGTTACGATGGAGGACCGTCATGACAACAGGAGAT
Source organism: Paenibacillus sp. LPE1-1-1.1 (assembly GCF_040676435.1). Taxonomy (NCBI): domain Bacteria; kingdom Bacillati; phylum Bacillota; class Bacilli; order Caryophanales; family Paenibacillaceae; genus Paenibacillus; species Paenibacillus sp. LPE1-1-1.1. The sequence goes on along the minus strand of NZ_JBEGHY010000046.1, from coordinate 125,879 downwards.
GCGGATATCAAAATCAGAATTTTGTTGGCTGCCAAGATGCTGTTTGCCCAATATGGCTTCGAGAAAACGACCGTTCGGCAAATATGCGAGGAAGCAGGAGCTAACGTCGCGCTCGTATCGTATCATTTTGGCGGGAAAGAAAATATGTTCGGCGCGTTGTTCGAGCAATTTTTCCCAAATGATCAAATTGCCGGAGTAGATCCATCGCTAAGCCCAGCAGAGGGCGTAAAGCTTATTATTCGCGAGGTAACGAGATTTCGATACAGCGACCGTCAGCTCATTAATATTATTCAACAGGAAATTATAATGAACACGGATCGCATAAAGAAAATTCGCAAGCATGTCATGCCCATGTGGAAATTGCTTCGCCAATGGCTCAAAGAAGGCGAGGAGCAGGGCGTGTTTCATTTTCGCTCACTGGATACGGCTTTGATGTCCGTTGTAGGGACGCTGCTCTTTCATCGACATACGGAGTATTGGGCCATATTGCTCGAGGAAGAGCATCCATCGCTGGAAACGACGATCGAAGATTTGACAGCGTTCATTATGGGCGGCTTGCATTTCAAAGAACTATAGCTGGAATCATTCATACCGTACGCGAGAAATCGTTGTGCGGTATTTTTTTCGCCCATGAAAGAAAGTCAAAATAGCGGTAGAGGTGATCAAAATAGCGTTAAAGAATCGGGAGTTCTTTTTTTATAATAGTAGTAAGGCATTGTGCTCTCGAAGCAGCAGGCAGGAAATGCCTATTATTCTCATATCGAGCCTTGGCACGCCAAGATTGGACGGGTAGAATGGATTAGAGGCATACAGAAACCGGCAAAAACGGTGACTGAATAGGAGTGGAATGATACCCATGAACAGCGAGCGGATTAGAATCGTTCTGGATCAGAGCAGGAAACGCGGGATGACGCTTCTCGCACCGGATGACGAGCAGGTCGGACTTGCGGCAAGGATGCGTGAAGCTGCTGCAAATCAGTCGCTAATCGCTGAGATTCGGGCAGAAGCGGAGCGATATTTGCTTACGCCTGATCCTGAGCTGACGTATGCCCTCTTTCGTATCTACGGTGATACGGGAGAACGGCTGGCCTACGAGAAGGTTTATTTTGAAAGGCGCAAAAGGCTGAATGCATTTGTCATCATGGCTATTCTTGAGCCAGATCTCCAACGTTATGAATCGGCGGCCCTTAATATCATTTGGTCCATTTGCAATGAGTATACCTGGTGTCTGCCGGCTCATTTTAATGAAGGAGCGGATAGACCGGATATTGATTTATTTGCTGCGGAGACGGGTTTTGCGCTTAGCGAAGCGATGCTGCTTTTGGGTGACCGCTTGCCTGCATTGCTGCGCATACGGATGGAAGAGGAAATAGAGACGCGGCTGTTTCGGCCTTTCTTGGAGCAGGGGCCTTACGGCTGGGAAACAGCTGACCACAATTGGTCTGCGGTATGCGCCGGCTCGGTTGGTGCGGCGGCCCTCCATCTTATCGAGGATGCGGGACGTTTATCTGAGCTGCTGGAGCGGGTGCTTCGTTCGCTCGATTGCTATTTAAGCGGTTTTGGCGAGGACGGCGCCTGCGCGGAAGGATATTTGTACTGGCAGTACGGATTCGGTTATTACGTTTATTTTGCCCAGCTGTTAAAAACGGCGACCGACGGGCGAATCGACTTGTTTGCTTCAAGCAAAGTGAAGGAAATCGCACTTTTTCAGCAAAAATGCTTTACAGGAGGCAGCACGGTCGTTAATTTCTCCGATTCGACTAACGAAAGCGGTATCTTTATGGGGCTGAGCTGCTGCCTTCATAACGAGTATAATGAGGTTATCGTGCCTGATGGAAGCCTGCGAGCAAAGTATGAAGCCGATCATTGCGGGCGCTGGGCGCCTGCGCTTCGTAATTTAATATGGGTGAAGGATGACTGGATGCAAGCATCGGGCGACAAGGCGGTCTGGCCTGCCGAGTCGTATTATTTGTCCGATGTGCAGTGGCTGATATCCAGGCATGTCAGCGATAACGGCGGCAGCTACAGCTTCGCGGCCAAGGGCGGTCATAATGAGGAGCCGCATAACCACAATGATGTAGGCCATTTTATCGTGCATGCGGACGGACAAGCCTATTTGGCGGATCTCGGCAGCGGAAAGTATACGGCGCAATATTTTGGCCCGGAACGTTATTCCATATGGTGCAACGGCTCGCAAGGACATTCGGTTCCTATAATTAACGGACTTCATCAGCAAAATGGTTCCGCATTCCGGGCAACGGTTTTGGAAGCGTCTACAGGCGAAAGCTGCGATCACATGGCGCTTTCGATTAGCGGAGCTTACGGGCATTCCAATCTGGAGCGGTTGGAGCGCCGTTTCCGCTGGGAAAAAGAAAGGCTGCCGCGTCTAATGCTGACCGACTTGTTTTCATTTACGGAAAGCAGAGAAGCCGCCGATCTGCATGTGACGGAGCGCTTCATTACGTTTCTTACTCCTGAGCTGGTGCAGGAGGGACGTATCGTCCTGTCCGGAAAGCGTCAACTCAGCATCGCATATGACCATCAAATATGGCGGCCGTTGGCGACGGCAAGAAGCGATATCGATCATTTCGGAAGCGAACGCTTTTGGTATACGCTTGATTTCGAGGCAGCGGTTCCGGCTGGCATGCCATTGTCAGCGTCATTTATTTTTCAATTTGACTCATAGCTTACTTAATCGCCGAGGGGAGAGGGAATGGATATGGAGAAGAGCAATTGGACAAATGAAGCATGGGAAAAGGTACAGGAGAAGATAACGAGGACGAGCAATCGAATCGGGGCGAGATTCCCGCATGCCAGCGTGGAGGGGACCTATGTCCTCGAAGCGCCGCATTGGTGGACAGCCGGATTTTGGCCTGGCTTGCTCTGGCTGTTGTACCGCGACTCGGACTCGAAAGACGAGCGCTTTAAAGACATTGCCGAAGCATGCGAGCAGCAATTGGATGAGGTGCTGATGGGATTTGACCGGCTGGACCATGATATCGGCTTCATGTGGTCGCTTACGAGCGTCGCCCGTTATAAGCTGCTTGGCGAAGAGCAATCGCGTAAACGCGCTCTGCTGGCTGCGAGCGTGCTCAGCGGACGGTTTAACGTAAAAGGCAATTATATAAGAGCATGGAATCCATGGAGCGAGGGTGATCGCAACGAGGGCTGGGCCATTATCGATTGCATGATGAACTTGCCGCTGCTCTACTGGGCGAGCGAGACGACGGGCGATCCAAGGTTTAAGCACCTGGCGATGGAGCATGCGGATACGGTGCTGGAGCATTTTATCCGGACGGATGGTTCGGTCAACCATATTGTCGTTTTCCATCCGCAAACCGGCGAATTTGAAAGCGTGAACGGCGGGCAAGGCTATGCGCCGAATTCGGCTTGGTCGCGCGGGGCCTCATGGGCTATTTACGGCATGGCGCTAAGTTACCGCTATACGGGTGAGCTTAGGTATTTGGAAGCAGCCAAGCGGGTTGCCCACTTCTTCCTTGCGAATTTACCCGAGGATTCGGTTCCCCATTGGGACTTCCGGCTGCCTTCCGGCGTCGAGCGTTACCGCGATACATCGGCAGGCGCGTGTGCGGCTTGCGGCTTGCTGGAAATTGCGAAAGCGGTTCCGAATGAAGAGGCAGAGCTGTATCAAGCGGCAGGAGAGCGAATCCTGCGCTCTATGTACGAGAACTACGGAGCTTGGGATAACGAAGCGGAAGAGGGCTTGATTTTGCATGGCACAAGCCATTATCCGGAGCGGAGAAACATTGATGTGCCGCTGATTTACGGTGATTATTTCTTTGTGGAAGGCTTGGCGCGGCTGAGAGGAAATTCAGCCACGTTCTGGTAGGAGGGAGAGGGAGATGATGAGCAGACAAGAGTCCAGCACTCCGTTTTCGGACCGCCGCTATTGGCTTGAGCAGATGATTGTGATTAGCGAACCTGTCCTGACAGCGCTCGCGGAGCGTCGTCTCAAAGAGAGCATGCCGGTTGAGTTCGCAGTGGTGTCAGGCGAAACCGAGAAGGAAAGGGCGGCTGCGGCGGCAGAGCTACAGGCTGACCGGGCGAAATATACACATTTGGAAGCGCTTGGACGGCTTCTGTCCGGTATGGCTCCATGGCTTGAGAATAGGGCCCTTCACGGAGACGAGGAGGAGATTCGCTGCCGGTTTGCAGCTCTGGCTCGCGAGGCCATAGACGCAGGGACCGATCCGAATTCGCCGGATTACATGAACTTCAGCGATGGCTTCCAGCCGATTGTCGACGCAGCTTTTTTGGCGCTAGCAATCCTTCGCGCGCCGGTAGAGCTGGGAGAAAAGCTGGAGCAGCGGGTCAAAAAGAACGTCATTGCAGCGCTGAAGCAAACACGGACGAGGAAACCCGTTTTCTCGAACTGGCTGCTGTTTGCGGCAACCACTGAAGCGGCTTTGCTTAAGCTGGGTGAGGGCGATTGGGATCCGATGCGGATCGATTATGCCCTAAAGCAGCATGAACAATGGTATTTAGGCGACGGCGCCTATGGCGACGGACCTGAATTTCATTGGGATTATTACAACAGCTTCGTCATTCAGCCGATGCTTGTTGACGTGCTTGCCGCAGCAGGCGACCAGTACGGGGAGTGGGATGCCATGCGGGCGTCCATAACCGGCAGGGCTCGGCGATATGCGGAAGTGCTCGAGCGGTTGATCGGAACCGATGGAACCTATCCGCCGATTGGACGCTCGCTTGCTTATCGCTTCGGTGCGTTCCAGAGCTTAGCTCAGAGTGCCCTGCTGGATGATTTGCCGAAAAGCGTCAGTCCGGCCCAGGTACGCTGCGCTTTGACGGCAGCCATCCGCCGAACGATGGAAATACCGGGCAATTTTACGTCGAAGGGCTGGCTTACGATCGGTTTTTGCGGGCATCAGCGGGATATTGGCGAGCGTTACATTTCTACAGGCAGCCTCTATTTATGCGCAGCCGTATTTTTGCCTTTGGGTCTGGCGAGCGAGCATCCGTTTTGGAGCGGGGCGGATGAGGCATGGACGTCGAAGAAGGCGTGGGCTGGACAAGCTTTTGGGATAGACACGGCATTAAAATAATATGAAACAAACGGCAGACAGGCAGGCAGACGATGGATGATTCGTACGCCTGCCTGTTTGTATTGGGATTGCAGTCGGATGCAGGAAGCTGTCAATGATGCGGCATTTATTATAGAAGAAAGACGGAGAAGAACATGCGGAAATTGTCAAAATTGCTCGGTTTTTGTGGTATCGCGGCAGCCTCATCGGCTGGGGCTGTTGTATATGAGGCGCAAGTTGCAGAAGGAGTCTTTGCTGCCCAAAAGCGGAGGAATACAGCTTTTAGCGGCAAAAGAATAGCGTTCCGGCCTGCCTTGTGTAAATAAACGGAAAATTAAAACCAAGCACTTGAAATTGATAACGAAAATGAGTATGATAAAAATAGTTGTTAGCACTTGAAGGTTTCGAGTGCTAACGAGAAACTAAGAAGCGACAAATTTTGAAGGAGGCTATTTTCAATGATCAGACCTTTGGGTGAACGCGTATTGATCGAAGCAATCGCGAAAGAAGAAACAACCGCTAGCGGTATCGTATTGCCGGATTCGGCGAAAGAAAAGCCGCAAGAAGGTAAAGTGGTAGCAGTCGGCAGCGGTACGCTGAAAGATGGCGTTCGTGTTGCTTTGGAAGTTAAAGAAGGCGACCGCGTTCTTTTCTCCAAATATGCGGGTACTGAAATCAAATACGAAGGCAAAGAGTATTTGATTATGAAGGAAAGCGAAATTCACGCGATTTTTGAATAGCAGCCCGTCAAGGGTCACATAGAAGGCAAGATACGTTAAAACAAAATTACTTAAACTATTTTGGGAGGTTTTACGTTAATGGCTAAGGAAATTAAATTTAGCGAAGATGCTCGTCGCGCAATGCTGCGCGGAGTTGACGCTCTTGCAAACGCGGTTAAAGTAACACTAGGTCCAAAAGGCCGCAACGTTGTCCTTGAGAAAAAATTCGGCAGCCCGCTTATCACGAATGACGGTGTGTCCATCGCGAAAGAAATCGAGCTTGAAGACGCATTCGAAAACATGGGCGCTCAGCTTGTTAAAGAAGTAGCAACAAAAACAAATGACGTTGCAGGTGACGGTACGACTACCGCAACTGTACTTGCTCAAGCGATGATTCGCGAAGGCTTGAAAAACGTTACAGCCGGCGCTAACCCGATGGTTATCCGCAAAGGTATCGAGAAAGCCGTTAAAGCTGCTGTAGAAGAGCTGAAAGCTATCTCGAAACCAATCGAAGGCAAACAATCGATCGCTCAAGTTGCTTCCATCTCGTCTGCTGACGATGAAGTAGGCCAACTGATTGCTGAAGCTATGGAAAAAGTCGGCAACGACGGCGTTATCACTGTAGAAGAGTCGAAAGGCTTTGTTACAGAGCTTGAAGTGGTTGAAGGTATGCAATTCGACCGCGGTTATGTATCGCCATACATGATCACGGATACAGATAAGATGGAAGCTGTCCTAGACAACCCTTACATCCTTATCACTGACAAAAAAATCACGAGCATTCAAGAGATCCTTCCGGTTCTTGAGAAAGTCGTTCAATCCGGCAAACAATTGCTAATCATTGCTGAAGACGTTGAAGGTGAAGCTCAAGCTACGCTTGTAGTTAACAAACTTCGCGGAACATTCACTTGCGTAGCGGTTAAAGCGCCAGGCTTCGGTGACCGTCGTAAAGCAATGCTTCAAGATATCGCTGCTCTTACAGGCGGCCAAGTGATCACGGAAGAGCTCGGCCTTGAGCTGAAATCGACTGGCGTTGAATCCCTGGGTTCCGCTCGTCAAATCCGTATCACAAAAGAAACGACAATCATCGTTGACGGCAGCGGCAACTCCGCTGACATCGTTGCGCGCGTGAACCAAATCCGCGCTCAACTGGAAGAAACAACTTCCGACTTCGATCGCGAGAAGCTTCAAGAGCGTCTTGCAAAATTGTCCGGCGGCGTTGCTGTAATCAAAGTCGGCGCAGCTACAGAAACAGAATTGAAAGAGCGCAAGCTCCGCATCGAAGATGCCCTCAACTCCACTCGTGCAGCGGTTGAAGAAGGTATCGTATCGGGTGGCGGTACTGCCCTCATTAACGTATACAATGCCGTTGCTGCTGTTAAAGCAGAAGGCGACGAGCAAACAGGCGTGAACATCGTTCTTCGTTCCCTTGAAGAGCCGCTTCGCACAATCGCAGCTAACGCAGGCCAAGAGGGCTCCGTTATCGTTGAGCGTCTGAAAAACGAAAAAATCGGCGTAGGCTACAACGCAGCTACCGGCACATGGGTGAACATGTTCGAAGCTGGTATCGTTGACCCTGCTAAAGTAACACGTTCCGCGTTGCAAAACGCAGCTTCCGTTGCAGCTATGTTCTTGACAACTGAAGCCGTTGTTGCTGACAAACCTGAGCCGAAGGGCGCAGGCGCTGGCATGCCAGATATGGGCGGCATGGGCGGTATGGGCGGCATGATGTAATAGGCTAAAACGCCTGTAGCATCAAGGGTTTCCTTGATAGGAAACCTCGTTTGACCACATAGTACAAAAAAAATGAGAGACTTTTCAAGAGTTCATTGAACTTTTGGGAGGTCTCTCATTATTTTTGAAAAGACTTGTTTCACAGTAAGTCTTTTTAGTCATGCATAGGTGGGTATGATTCAATCTAATTCTTGATCTAAAAAAGGTTTTACTAAACGACGTACTTCATCTGTTGACGTGGTATCCATTAATTGGTTTCTTAGTTCGCCTGCGCCTCTAAATCCACGAACATAGATTTTGAAAAAGCGAAGAAGTGGTTTAAATGGACGCGGTTCGTTTTCTTTTGAATATTTATCGTGAAGATCCAACTGTAAAAGTAGTAAATGAAGAAAATCCTTTGCGCTATGTTCTTTTGGTTCTTTCTCAAAAGCAAATGGATTAGTGAAAATGCCGCGGCCAATCATGACACCATCTACGCCGTATTGTTCTACTAATTTTAATCCTGTTGCGCGGTCAGGAATATCTCCATTAATTGTTAACAACGTATTTGGTGCAATTTCATCGCGTAATTTTTTTATTTCAGGGATTAGTTCCCAGTGCGCCTCTACTTTACTCATCTCTTTCTTTGTACGAAGGTGGATGGAAAGATTCGCAATATCTTGTTTCAATATATGCCCTAACCAATCGCGCCACTCGTCAATTTCAAAGTAACCCAACCTTGTTTTAACACTAACCGGCAATCCACCTGCTTTTGCTGCTTGAATAATTTCGGCTGCAACTTCAGGATGTTGTATTAATCCAGAACCCTTTCCATTGGATGCGACGTTTTGGACTGGGCATCCCATGTTTAAATCGATACCACGAAAACCAATTTTTTTCATATCGATACTCATCTGTTCAAAAAATGCAGGTTTATTGCCCCAAATATGAGCGACGATCGGCTGCTCATCTTCTGTGAACGTTAACCGACCACGAGTACTGTCTCTTCCTGCAGGGTTACAATAACTATCTGTACTTGTGAATTCTGTGAAAAATACGTCTGGTTTTGCAGCTGTACTAACGACGTGACGAAATACAACATCTGTGACATCTTCCATTGGTGCTAATATAAAAAACGGCTTTGGTAAATCAAGCCAAAAATTTTGTTCGTTACTCATATTATCTCCTCTTGTTGCAATATATAAAAACGATATAAGTTATAGCCAAGTCCTTTACCCATCATACATAGTATCATTTTTTTTCGTTTGATGCACAGAATCAATTATGTGAGCGTGCAACCTATGGACCTGTTCACGCATACGAAACATATGCTTAAATAAATCCATGACCACATTTTGACCACAAACAATGCAAACACATCATATTGACTAGGAAATATAGGACTGATTTTTAAGGGGATTCAGATAGAAAACCTATGATATAACTTAAAATACACAAAAAACTCACCTAATATCCTGGGCGGCATGACGTAATCACATCATCAAAACCCTTGATATACCAGTGTTTAGAGGACCCTTCGGGGTCCTTTTTTATATATGGTAATGAAAAGGTAACATTTCTTGCAAAACAGTGTTCAAGAAAAATGAACACGATAGCTAAATATTCAGGGAGCAGTTCATGATGAACTGCTCTCTTACTTTGTTAAAGGCAGGATTCTTAAAGAACAGAATGAGATTTACTTATAGAAATATCATTAAATAACTGAAGTAATGTTTAAAGAAAAACTGAAACACTGACATACCATTGTCAGTAACGGTTGCTTATAATCGTAATAGAAACCAGTACTAAAAATCATCTTAGGAGGAATTTGAGTATGAGCAAAATACAAACATTACGAGGATTTGCGACTATCAGTTATTGGGCGGATGATATGGAGGCGGCAAAGGCATGGTACTCGGAGCTGCTGGGCAGTGCGCCTTACTTCGAACGCTCAGGGCCAGATGGTCAACTAGTTTATGCCGAGTTTCGCCTTGGAGACTACCAGCACGAACTGGGTCTGATCGATCGCCGTTTTGCTCCTGCGCGTGGAACGGCTGGCCCCGGTGGTGCCATTATGTATTGGCATGTTGATGATGTAGAAGCTACACTTAACAATTTAAAGGCCTTGGGAGCGGAAGAATATGAGCCGCTCGAACACCGTGGGGAGGGCTTCATCACGGCTTCCGTAACTGATCCATTTGGTAACGTGTTGGGTATTATGTACAACTCCCACTATTTGGAGATGCTGAATTCCAGAATTCAAGGGTTATAGGATTATAGGGTAGAAAAAATGAGAAGGCGACAAGAAATTTTTCGCCAACTTTAACATTGAGCTAACGGTAAACGATAGTTGAACACACAAGGGGGTAGTTTGCTATGGCAGCTACTCCTTTCCTTTATTAAGCTAACGGACAGGATAATACTAAGGAATGGTGAATTTTAACACGAAATGGTTGTTTGAAAAAAATCGAGAAGTAAAGGAGTTTATCACTTGGAACGGACACTGAATACGAATATGGATGGGAGCACACTAGTGCTTATCGTACTGGTTTTGTGAATCAGTGACCCTGCCTCAAATAGATAGACACATAGAAAGTTAAATTACAGTAAGCTTTGAAATCAGAAGGCAAGCTATTACTTCTTTAATGCTTCAAGCATGTCATAAATATGGCTATGCATGAGCTGCCTTGCCTGCTCACTATGTCGTTCCTCAATGGCGATCGCAATTAAGATGTGATAATTGGATGCTTTGGTACGCATATGAGGCAAGGTGTTTGTCTGTTTGCGGCCTTCGGAGAGAAGGGGATAGATGGAATCCAGCATGTGTAATAGGACAGGATGCTGTGCGGATTCTGCAATGAGACGATGGAAGGAAAGATCGGTATCTAAAAATGGGCCCCCTTCTTCCATCTGGTTAATCATAGAGTCAGCCAGCGCACGAAGCTGCTTGACTTGGGAGCGCGTTGCATGCTCTGCGCTTAAGGCAGCCAGTTTGGGTTCAATGAGCAGTCTTGCTTCCAGTAATTTGACGAGAGAAATATCGCCTAGTTCCTTAAGGTTTGCCGTAGGATCTTCTAACAATAAGGGATCGTTACGTACATACATTCCCCGTCCATGTTCGATACTGACATTTCCTTGGCTTTCCAGCGTCCGCAGCGCTTCCCGGACAGTAGATACGCTTACTGCCAGATCCTTAGCAATCTCTTGCAGCGTTGGTATACGTGATCCGGGAGGCCATTCCCTGCTAATAATTTTCTGTTCAAGTACATCTATGGTCATGGAAAAAGCAGTTTTTTTCATCATCGTAATCCCCAGTGTATCTTCATAATAGGTCTATATTAACATAATCGTATAAGCTTCTCCTAATCGTAATTACGTATTGACATCTAGAAATAAAGATACTATGATACCTTCATAAAGATCAGATCTTTAATAATAAAAAGTAATTAATTAAAATAATACACGCTATTTTTTTATTGTTAGATCAGATCTATAGGTGTTAATTTTTAAGTTGTTATATATAGATATGATCAATAAATAGGGTGGCCGTCTTGGTGATAGAGGAGGAAGATAGGTAATCATGAACAAACAGGAACAGCTAAAGCAGTTAAAGGATTCCGGCATCGTTGCAGTCATTCGGAAGCCTCCATATAACAAGGTCATTCAGATTACGGATGCATTGGTTGCTGGTGGCGTTGAAGCGTTAGAGATTACGGTCGATACAGACAGGGCATATGAAATCATTGCTCAGTTGAAAGAGAGATACGAAGGTAAAGCACTAGTTGGTGCAGGTACAGTATTAGATGAACAAACAGCGAAGACAGCGATCGAAGCTGGAGCTGACTTTATATTTTCTCCGATCCTGGATGAAGCTACGATCCGTCTAACCAATCAATATGGGCGTATTTCGATTCCAGGAGTCATGACGCCGACAGAGATTGTGAAGGGGTATCAATACGGAGCAGATGTGCTTAAAATTTTCCCAGGCTCCTCACTAGGCGTTAACTATATAAAAGAGTTATCGGCTCCGCTCGGCCATATTCCGATGATGCCAACGGGTGGAGTTACTTTGGACAATGTAGGCCCATTTATTCGCGCAGGTGCTGTGGCGGTAGGAATTGGAAGTTCTTTAACGAATTCGAAAGCGATTGCAGAAGAGCGGTACGATGTGCTTACCGGATTAGCTCGGCAATTCAGACTGGAAATCCAAAAAGCTAGAGAATAGGGAGAGGATTAATTTGAAAATTACAAAGTTTGAGACTTTTATAGTACCGCCCCGGTGGCTGTTCTTGAAAATTGAAACGGATGAAGGAATCGTTGGATGGGGAGAGCCTGTAATCGAAGGCAAAGCTCATACGGTACAAGCGGCTGTAGATGAGCTCATGGATAATCTAATCGGGAAAGACCCGCTTCGCATTGAAGATCATTGGCAGGTCATGTACCGCGGCGGGTTCTACCGTGGCGGTTCGATACTGATGAGTGCGATTGCCGGGATCGATCAGGCGTTGTGGGATATTAAAGGGAAATTTTATAATGCTCCAATCTATCAGCTGCTTGGCGGAGCATGCCGTGATTCGATGCGTGTCTATTCCTGGATCGGCGGGGATCGGCCGAGCGATGTTGGAAAAGCGGCTTTGGAGAAGCAGCAGGAAGGCTTTACGGCGATTAAGATGAACGCTACAGAAGAGATGCAATATATTGATAGCTATCAAAAGGTGGATCATGTTGTGGAACGGGTAGCAGCGATTCGTACGGCGACCGGCCCGGACTTTGGCATCGGCGTAGATTTTCACGGCCGTATACATAAACCAATGGCGAAGGTACTCGCTAAAGCATTAGAGCCTTATAGGCTGATGTTTATAGAAGAACCCGTGCTTCCGGAAAATAACGAGGCTCTCCGAGATATTGCTAATCATACGAGCACACCGATTGCGACGGGCGAAAGAATGTTCTCGCGCTGGGATTTCAAATCATTACTGGAAGATGGCTATGTGGATATTATTCAGCCCGATTTATCGCATGCAGGCGGCATAACAGAGTGTAAAAAAATATTCGCGATGGCGGAGGCTTATGATGTTGCAGTAGCGCCTCATTGCCCACTCGGTCCGATTGCGCTTGCTGCTTGTCTGCAAGTTGACGCCACAGCCCACAATGCAGTCATTCAGGAACAGAGCCTGGGGATTCATTATAACCAAGGGAATGATTTGCTGGATTATATAACGGACCCTAGCGTATTCTCTTACGAGGATGGGCATGTGAAGATTCCGCAGGGACCGGGACTGGGGATTACGGTTAATGAGGAGTATGTCCGTAAAATGGCGACGGATTCCCCGCATCGATGGAGAAATCCGATTTGGAGACATAAGGACGGATCGGTGGCCGAATGGTAGAACAGAAGAGAATGATGAAAAGAGTAAAAAATTAATTTCTAAGGCGTAGACTACTTCCTTCATGCAAGGAGGTAGTCTTTATTATGGTGCAAGTACCGTTGTAAGCTGAGACATATTACCTATTTCATTGTATAATTGTTGGCCATTCATCAAGTGAACAAATGCGAGATCATTTGTTTCTTGACGCAGTCTGCTATCACCCGCAGAGCTTTTTAATTGCGTAGAAGTATGTACTGCAGAAACCCGTTCATGCGAGGTGTTTCTTAGCTACGCTGCTGTTTCTACAACAGAACAACCCACAGACGAGGTGTTTTTTTGCTACGCTGCAGTTTATACAACAGAAACAGCCTATCTAGACTATTTGGGGTCTTCATAGGCTGTTTCTGCTGTACTTTCTACACTGTAGCGCCACACCATGCTCGCAGAATCTGGTTTCTATTGCACAAAGTGCAGTAGGCAACACACTGCGCACGCTGTATTGGCCATTCATTAAGTGAATAAATACGAGATCATTTGTTTATTGTACTGTCTGCCTAGACGGGCTCCTCTAGGGGCCCGTCTTTCTTTTGCGTAGACAGACATGTGTTCGAGAAATAAATATCCCCATGCCGGGTCATTGTCCATAACTACAGCGAAAGAAGAATCATAGACTAATCCCATGTATTCATGGGTAGAGGTGACCTGTTTGCCCAAAATAACTAAAAACATAAGCGGCAAGAAACTCGGTAAGCGAAGACGAGTCTGTGTTCAACACGTAAAAAAAGGTGTTATAAGAATAGAGGGAAAATTTGCCGAAAGAAAAATAAAACAGTCAAGACCTTATACGTAGTAATCCGAATTAAAATAAATCCTTCATGCGTGCGGCGCAAGCACCGAAATAGGCACCGATCAATTCGCATTAGACCAGTGGTTAAAAGATACTTTTTTGTTGCTCCGCATGATATGGATTTAACAGACGGAATCGTTATATTATCCAGTCAATTTAATAATGATAGCGGCGAAGTGATCAAAGTGTTCTCCGATTTCGGTAAAGAGGGATATTTTAATTTATTTATCAACGGAGTAATGCAAGAAGGCGGGATGTATCGCGTGAAGCCCAATGCATTAGCCATTGCTGCAGCGGAGCAAACTATTTCCGAAGGTACTCCGATTATCATAGAATCAGTCGGGTTTACCACGAAGGTAATATACAAATACTCATATGAACGGGAAAATCTACCCGTCCCCTTTTCATTCCCTGGAATATAGTAATATCGAAGCATATTCCAGTAGAAGAGGAGGTTTTTATCATGGCGCTACAACTTATGAAGCTGCTTGTAACGGCAGCAACCACGACCGAAACGGCTCCATCTCCGGAGTAGTTTTTCCATATAACAACAGGTGTAACGGCAGCGGGTACGACATTAACGATCGATACTGCGGATTTTTTCGATGATTTGGGTGTAGTTGCTGTTGACCTTCCTGTATTAGCAACAAATAGCAGCATGTACAATGTGTACATTAACGGAGTATTACAAATGCAAGGCATTTCGACGTATACCCCTGGCATTACGGCCGTTGGATCACTTGCCATTGCGGTACCGGCCGGAGGAGATCCGATTCCAGCTGATACACCGGTTGTATTAGAAGTAGTAAACTTTGCATCAGCATCTACAACAACAGTAACAACATAATTCGAACTATAAAAAGTCTAAATTAAAGCCCTTAACCGAGTCGGTCGAGGGCTTTTTTTTGCGTGTTCTTAGTTAATTTGAAATTGAATTTATGCATACTGGAGGTATCTCTTTTTACAATGAAAAAATAAAAAAGTCATAGTTTAGATTAATCGAATGCTTGCAGAGGGGAATCGTTTCCAGAAAAAATAACAAGCAACGATTATGAGGGCGATATGAGAAAAACAAATGAAAACGCATACATGTTATTTTTGTTTTATTCTATTCCATCGCTGCCCAGAAAGGTTGTCTGATGGACCTAAAGCGATTGGTAAATCTTGCGGAGGCCGTTAAATGGGCGTTTTTAGAGCAAAAATGACACATTATCGTTATTATCAGACTTGTTTGATTAATTCGTCATTTTGTATTTATTCATTAAAGTATGCGCTTTCACGCGAGACTGAAAATGACATATTTACGGTGTCTCCACTTCTAGGCTATCGTTGTCCTTGTAAGCGATAGCAACTTTCGAATCCTGCAACGGATCACGAAGCTAAAGCAACGATAACGAAATCCGAAAGGAGTGACCCCTGTGCAGGAGGCAAAAGGAATCGCAACGGTCGGCATGCTGCCGGAGCCGGGGAAGGCCAAGAGCAGGATATGGCGAAGAGTCATTCAGAATTGGGAGCTGTATCTTTTCATAGCACCCGCATTTTTCTACTTCCTCATCTTCTCATACGGTCCGATGTACGGCATACAAATCGCATTCAAGAACTTCATTCCAACGAAAGGGGTTTTGGGCAGCCCGTGGGTAGGGTTCGATCATTTTACCCGATTCTTTAATTCCTATTACTTCTGGGACTTGTTATGGAACACGCTGAGCATCAGCCTATATGAACTCGCGATCGGGTTTCCGATTCCGATTATTCTGGCACTGGCTTTCAATGAGTTGAAGGGCGGATTCTTTAAACGGATGGCCCAGACCGTGACCTACGCGCCGCATTTTATATCGGTCGTCGTTATGGCGGGGATGATTATTACGTTCTTGTCCCCCTCATCAGGCATTGTCACGCATCTAATCGAATGGCTCGGGTTTGACTCACCGGATTTCCTGACAGACCCTCAGTGGTTCAAGACGATGTACGTGTTCTCGGGTGTCTGGCAGAGCGCAGGCTGGGGAACCATTATTTATCTGGCAGCCCTGTCGGGTGTTGACCCTGGACTGCATGAAGCAGCGATTATTGACGGAGCCTCGCGCTTCCAAAGGGTTCGCCATATTAACATCCCGACGCTTGTCCCGACGATGACCATTTTATTGATCCTGAATATGGGAAGCCTGCTCGGGGTAGGATTCGAGAAAATTTTGCTGCTGCAAAATTCGCTGAACATGGAATCATCGGATGTCATCTCGACTTTCGTTTACCGGTCGGGGCTTGTGGATGCCCAGTACAGCTTCTCGACGGCGATCGGTTTATTCAATTCCGTTATCAACGCGATTGTGTTAGTGGTTGTGAATCAAATTGTGCGACGTACCAACGAAAACAGCTTGTGGTAGAAGGAGGTGTGACCGATGACTTCGGGCGTAAAAGAAACCGGTCGTGATAAACTATTTCTTGTTTGCAACTATATTTATGTTTTTTTAGCCTTTATTATAGTGGCTTATCCTGTTATTTATATGATCAGTGCCTCCATCAGTGATCCGAAGCTGGTTGGTTCAGGCGAAATGTGGCTGTGGCCCAAAGGCATTACGTTTGAAGGCTACCAGCGAGTGTTCCAGAACGAAAGTATATGGACGGGTTACGGCAACACTATCCTTTATACGGTGGTAGGTACAGCGATCAACTTATTCGTTACGCTGCCGGCTGCTTATGCGCTGAGCCGGAAGGACTTTCTGGGACGGAACTTTTTTATGGGAATGTTCATGGTCACCATGTTCTTCGGCGGCGGCCTTGTGCCAAGCTATCTGCTCGTCAAAGAACTGGGAATGGTCAATACGATGTGGGCGATTGTCATCCCGTCAGCCGCCTCGATTTGGAACATTATTGTATCCCGCACGTTTTTTCAATCCTCGATTCCAAAAGAGCTGCAAGAAGCGGCTCAGATCGACGGATGCACCAATATACGGCTGTTCTTCAAAATCATTCTGCCGTTGTCGATGCCGATTATCGCGGTTATGGCATTGTTCTACGGCGTCGGCAACTGGAACAGCTATTTCTCGGCGCTTATTTATTTGAATGATGCCGTGAAATATCCGCTGCAGCTTGTGCTGCGCCAGATTCTTGTTTTGCAGGAGATGTCGGCTCAAGGCGGGGGCACAATCGATGCTTCCACGGCGTCGGCGCTTAACAACAAGGCAGAGATTGCCGCGCTGGTTAAATACGCCGTTATTATCGTGGCGACTGCGCCGATTATCGCGATTTATCCGTTCCTGCAGCGTTACTTTGTGCAAGGTGTCATGATTGGTTCCGTTAAGGGCTGATCTTGCTCATAAATGATATGAAAAAGGGAGAGGGATTTTGGATGAAAAAGCTACGTAAAGCATCATCGCTTCTGCTTAGTCTCACGCTGCTCATCTCAGTATTAGCGGCTTGCGGCTCACCGAACGCGAACGATGAGGGTAATGCAAATGGCAGCAATGCCGGCACCGAGACGGCGACATCCAATCAGGCTGAAGGGGTCAGCAAAGAAGGGTTCCCGATTGTAAGCGAACCGATTACGCTCAAAATGATGTCACAGGATGTCGGCGTTGCGGATTGGAACAAGATGCCTGTCCTACAAGAGATGGAGAAATTGACAGGCATCAAGCTGCAATACCAGAATGCCCCGCTAGACAGCTTTGCTACGAAGAAGAACCTTGTATTTGCCAGCGGTGATCTGCCGGATATTTTTTATGCAGCGGACCTAAAACCGGCAGAACAAGTGACTTACGGCTCCCAAGGCGTACTCATTCCTCTAGAAAAATACATTGATGAGGGTTATGCGCCTAATATCAAAAAAATCTTTGATGACCATCCGGATATCCGTAAATCGTTTACGACGCCAGACGGCCATATCTATGCTTTGCCGAACATTGATTTAGCGGCTGTCTGGTATCGCGGCCCGATGTGGTATAACGGCAAGTTCTTGAAAGCACTTAATGCTGCAGAGCCTAAAACGACAGACGAATTGTATGACTATTTGAAGCGTGTAAAAGATGAGGATGCGAACGGAAACGGGAAGCAGGATGAAATTCCGCTCACTTCCGTGAAGCTGGATGATTTGCGGATGTACTTCCTCGGCTTCTGGGGCATTTACGACGAGGTCGTCTATGCCGATAAGGATGGTAAAGTGCATTATACGCCGCAAGAAGAAGGCTATAAAGGTTACTTAACTTTCCTGAACCGTTTATGGAAAGAGGAACTGCTCGACCATGAGACCTTCTCGCAAACGGACGAACAGAAGAAGGCGAAAGGGAAAAACAACCAAGTTGCCGTCTTCAACGACTATTTCCCATACTTTACGCTAGGCGGCGAGCCAAGCGAGGACAACCCGTTGATGACGCCTGTGAAAAGCGAAATTGCCGATTCTCCGGTCTATGGCAAACATCCCGGCATATCGGCGAACGGTACCTTTGCGATCACGAGCAGCAATCCGGCCCCAGAGGC
Source organism: Paenibacillus sp. LPE1-1-1.1 (assembly GCF_040676435.1). NCBI lineage: Bacteria > Bacillati > Bacillota > Bacilli > Caryophanales > Paenibacillaceae > Paenibacillus > Paenibacillus sp. LPE1-1-1.1. The sequence goes on along the minus strand of NZ_JBEGHY010000046.1, from coordinate 107,701 downwards.
AACGATGCGTTGGGTAGATTACCTTTACAGCTACGAAGGCGCTACCTTGTTTAACCAAGGTCCAGAGAACCTGCTCTGGAAATACAAGAATAAGGAAACGCATGAGAAGGAATGGCTTCCGGTTCCAGGCGGCGTCGACCGTGAAGAATACCGCGGAACGATTACGCCGAACTATGGGATCCTTACGCCGGGCATGAGCTCCAGCGAGCTTTCCGTGGGTCTTCGCAGCGATTTCGACTTATGGATCGATAAGCAAAATGCGGAAAAGCTTACGCCGATCGCAAAATCGCCTTACCCTAACGTTTATTTGACAAATGAAGAGCAAACCGAGGCATCCGCTTTGTTATCCGATCTGGATACGTACGTTCAACAGATGGAAGCGAAGTTCGTAACCGGCCAGGAGTCGCTGGCCAATTGGGATAAGTATCTGGCTCAAATTAAAAAAATGGGCGGAGACCGCATTGCCGAGCTTTATCAAAGCGCGTACGACAGATAACGCCTAGGCGGCGAATCGATTCGAGCATGAAGCAAGAAGCCCAAATAACCCGGTCATGCATAATGATGACCGGGTGTTGTTTTATCTTTTAGGATTCGTCGTCCAGGTCGGAAGCTGACTCAGCCGATCCGTTCTCCCCGTAAAGCTTGCGGTATTGCCCAGGAGTATAACCGGTTTCTTTCTTGAACTTCCGGATAAAGTTAGGCGTGTCCAGATAGCCGACCTGAATAATGATTTCTTTGAGCGGCGCATTCGTCGTCTTTAGATGGCGCATCACCTCATCCATTCTTTTTTGCCAAATATATTGGATGAAGTTAAGGCCCATCTTTTCCTTGAAGGACCGGCTGACATGCGAAGGCGAGATCGCAAACTCGAAAGCGACCGTTTCGAGACTGAGCGTATGGTCCGCGTAGTGATCATCGATGTAGGAGACAATCCGGTCGATCTGCGTTTGCTCTTCTTTCTGGTTGTTACGCTCCACTTGCTTGCAGATTCGGGAGGCGAGATTCAGAAAGCCGCTCTCGAGCTCATCCAAAGAATTACTGTAAATCATATTCGGAGCCATTTCCTGCATCAAATTATGAATGCCGAGCTCGGATGCGGTTTTCAGCATCGTATTTAGAATATCAAAGCAAATGCAGCGTTTGAGCAAGGCAGACAGCTCGGATGATTGCAGGCTCTGGATTGACGCGCTGATCATCTGCGAAGCCACATCATAGCTTCCCTGCTTCAAGCTCTGGGAGAGCTTGAGCAGGGAGTGATTCGGAATCCAAAACGTATGATCCGGCGCGTAGAGCAGCTTCTCGAAATAAGTGACGGTGCCATGGCCGCTGGATGTACGCAGCTCGAAGGCGGAGCAGGCCTCGATAAACGACTGGTTCAGCTGATCCGGACTTGAATAGCAGGTTCCGACGCCAATCGTGGGGATAACATCGAACGTCTCCAGCATGTTGCAGCGAACGGCTTCGACGATGTGACGGACAGGCGTGAATTCCTGCTCCGCCTGAATGCTGTTAAAGCTGATAATGAGCGCGATTTGATCCAGCTGCGGAAGCTCTACGCCGTAGGCATGGGCTGCCAGCTCCGGGAATTCAATCTGGGCAAGCAGCTCGATCATTTCCTTCCGTTCCTGCCGCTCGTCCTGCGTATCCTCCATGTCGCCCCATCCTATCACCATAACGAAGTGATGGGTCCGGTCGAAATGAAGATCGAAGGCTTCTTGAAGCTCCGGCGTGAGGCTTTGCGCATTGCCGTATTTGAGGAGCATGGACAAGAAGTGATTGCGGGCATAAGGCTCTTGGAGATCGATGCGCGAGCTGTATTCCTGAAGCGCCGTTCGGATCCGGTCAAGCTCGTTGCCGGTTGCTGTTGTTCCGTCTGCCGGATGCCTAGGCTTGGATTTGGAATTGGCGAACTCGACAAGCGTAGAAATGGGCTGGTATTGCATCCTGGCCAGCAATAGGGCGATCGCGGCGCCAACGATCACGACAATAATGAACAACATGACGATGAAGCTCCGAACATGGACGACGCTGCTGAAAAATTGCGCGCTCGGCATAACGGTCACGTACGTCCAGCCGTTGTTCTCCGACGTTACGGATACGATCGAATGCGGTTTGCCGTTTAATAGTTTGTCATGAATGCCAGGCGAGAGACCGAAAAGGGACTTCGCCTCTGCATTTCCCAAAGCTTCTCCTTGCCTATTGTCGACAAGAATTTGGCCCTTGTTGTCCAGGATATAAGTTATGCCTTGATAATTGCCTAGAATCGAATCGATTAAGCTCGTGAGCTCGGATTTCTTGATGAGATACATGATCGTTCCGTGCGGATTGGGATTGTAAGGCGTAATCGGAATAAGATAAGCCAGCATCGATTCCTGAAGGCTTGCGTTGCGGACGACGGTATCGGCTGGACGCATCGTCGGAAATTTTGCGTTGTTCAAGTCTTGCAAAATCGTCTCTTTCTTCCATTTGCTGAAGCTGAAGCTTTTTGCAAAGACGTCGAAGCTTGAAAGTCCCTTGGCCGAGTAAATCTTCTCATCCTTGTGAAAATACAAGAACAACTCGTCAATGATCGAGCTGGTTGCCTTATATTGATCCAACGCATCAATCGCTTCCCCGCTGTAATAGGCATCATGAACCCGAAACGGAGTCAGCCTCTTGTCATAGGAGATGCGGGAAGCAATTTCGCCCAGCTCTTTCATTCGGCCGTCAATAATAACTTTGGTCTGCGTTAATTGATTGAGGCGGGATTGCTCGATTTCGGAACGTAGATTGGAGACTGCGCTTTGATAGATGAAGATCGTCATGAGAACTAAGGGAATAAGTAAAATAAACAAGTAGGACCAGATATATTTTAAAAACAGTTTGGATTTAAAGTAGTTCCTTTTCATCGATTCTGCCTCCTGTTATTTACCGATCCTTTTAGTTGATTCCTATCATACCAACAAATTTACAATTTGGACATAGAGCGAAAAATACTAAAAAGGACATCAAGGGCGGACTCGTTGTCCGGCTTGGGGATAGAAAAGGTTTAGATGAGGCACCGATAGCGCATGTATTTCGCATTAATTAAACGAGAGGGGAAATGAGATATGCAGAAGTGGTTCCAGGAGGCCAAGCTCGGAATTTTCATCCATTACGGCATCTATGCCGTAGACGGGGTTGCGGAGTCATGGTCCTTCTATAACGGGAGAATGTCTTATGACGATTACATGAAACAATTGGACCGGTTCACGGCATCGAAATTCGATGCGGACAAATGGGCGGATTTGATCGAAAAATCGGGCGCCAAATATGCGGTCCTTACGACCAAGCACCATGACGGCGTAGCCTTATGGGACACGCAGTACAGCGATCTCAACGTTGTCAAGAAGACGCCGGCGGAAAGGGATCTGGTTAAAGAATACGCGGAAGCCATTACGCGGAGAGGGATTCGCCTAGGGATGTATTACTCGCTGATCGACTGGTCGCATCCCGATTATCCTAGCGTTTTTGAGGGCGGAAAGGTACCTGATGATTTGAGCAAAGCCAATCGGTTCTCGAATCCGGTCGACGGCGTTCAGGATGAAGAAAAATGGAATCAATTCCTGCAGTTTAACAATGATCAGCTGAAGGAGATTTTAACGAACTATGGGAAGGTCGATCTGCTCTGGTTCGACGGAGACTGGGAACGAACGGCGGAGCAGTGGAATTTGCCTGCGTTCAAGCAGTATTTGCAGTCGTTCAACCCCGATATCATTATTAACTCGCGTCTGCAAGGCCATGGGGATTACAAAACGCCGGAGCAGGGTATTCCGATTACGAGGCCGGAGGGGCCTTGGGAGTTCTGCACCACGATCAATACCTCGTGGGGATACGTCCCTACGGATCACAAGTACAAGTCCTTGAACCAGATCATTCGCATGTTCTGCGATTGCATCACCTTGGGGGGCAATATGCTGCTTGATATCGGGCCGATGGAAGACGGAACGGTAGATAAGCGGCAGGAGGATATTTTGCTGGGGCTCGGCGAGTGGATCCGAACGCATGAGGAAGCCGTATTTGGAACGGATGAAGGCATTATGACGAGGTATTATTTAGGCGGAAGCACGGTCTCGAAGGACAAGAAGACCTTGTACCTCTTCGTTTACGACGACCCGAAGGAGAGCCTCTGCCTGAAGGGCCTATGTAATCCGATTAAAAAAATTACGGTGCTTCATTCCGGCAAAGAGCTCTCGCATGAAATTCATGGCGGCGTGCCGTGGTTCAATATTCCGGGTACGACATGGATCTCGATGACGACAGAAGATGCCCATGAGCAGGTTACGGTCCTTAAGCTTGAATTTGACGAAGAGCTGGAGATGTACGGCGGCTCCGGAGCCGTTGTCACGCATAACTAGCAAACCAAATGGATCACCAAGGAGGCAGGAACGATGAAGATTGGATTAAGCTCTTATAGTCTATTAAAAGCGATCAAAGCGGGAGAGATGAGCATATTGGATGTGATCCGCTGGGTTGCGGATAACGGCGGAGAGCATTTGGAGCTTGTTCCTTACGGATACACGCTGGTGGATAATCCCGAGCTGGCGGATGCGGTCCGCGAAACCGCGAAGGAAGCGGGCATTGCGTTGTCCAACTACTCCATGCCGGCGAATTTCGTGCAAGACACGGAAGCTTTGTTCAATGAGGAGGTTGCCCGGGTCAAGCAGCATGTCGATCTTGTGCATCGGCTCGGCATGAACCATATGAGGCATGACGTTACCGCGTTTACGATTCCGCAAGAGAAAATGAGCATCCAGTGGTTTGAAGATCATCTCTCTCTCATGGTGAAGGGCAGTCAGCTCATCGCGGACTATGCTGCGGAGTACGGCATTACGACAACGATCGAGAACCACGGCTTCAGCGTGCAGTCCAGCGACCGGGTACAGCGTGTCCTGCATGCGGTCAATCGCCCGAATTTCAAAACGACGCTTGATATCGGCAATTTCATGTGCGTGGACGAAGATTCGATCGTCGGCGTGAATAAGAACCTGCCCTATGCTTCGCTCATTCACTTCAAGGATTTCTATTTCCGTCCGTATGACCAGGATCCGGGAGGCGGCGAGTGGTTCTTGACCTCGAACGGGAACTATTTGCGCGGGGCAATTGTTGGGCACGGGGATATTGAAATTCGAAAAATCGTCAAGCTCATCAAGGAATCAGGCTACGACGGGTATATCACGATTGAGTTCGAAGGGATGGAAGAGTGCAAATCGGCCTCCCGCATCGCGATGGACAATCTGCGGCGCTTCTGGGACGAATGTTAACAATAAGCGGGATTCATAGATCAATGCAGAAAAGAAACGAGGGAATGGCATGAATTTAAGCGGAGTGCCGGAGCCGAAGCTCGAATATGCTCCAAAACATTATATTTGCAAGCGCGCCGCGGAGCCGCTCCTGATCGACGGCCGTGTCGATAAGCCATTCTGGGCAGCGGCGGACTGGACGGAGGATTTCGTCGATATCGAAGGCGACCTGCGTCCGGGGCCTGCGAAGCGTACCCGTGTGAAAATGCTGTGGGACGACGACTATTTTTATTTTGCGGCGGAATTGATGGAAGACCAAATATGGGCGACGTTGACGGAACGGGATTCGGTTATTTTTTATGATAATGATTTTGAAATTTTCATAGATCCCGACGGAGATTCCCATCACTATTACGAGTTTGAGATCAATGCGCTGAACACCGTTTGGGATCTGCTGCTCATTAAGCCATACCGGGATGGAGGCCCTCCGGTTAACGGCTGGGATATAAGCGGGCTTCTGACGGCGGTGCATATCGACGGGGAGCTGAACAAGCCGGGCGCTTCGAATCGGAAGTGGAGCCTGGAGGCGGCGATGCCTTGGAAAAGCTTGCGCGAATGCGCGGCCGAAGCGAAGCCGCCGGCAAACGGCGAATTTTGGCGCGTTAATTTCTCCCGCGTCGAATGGCAGGCAGAGGAGCAGGACGGCGAATACCGCAAGGTCGTTAACCCGGATACGGGAAAGCCGTATCCGGAGGATAACTGGGTGTGGTCTCCGATGGGCATTGTTAATATGCATTATCCGGAGCTGTGGGGTTATGTCGTATTCGCGTGCGAAGACGTCCCGGAATCGTTTGAGCTGCCGCCGGATGAACGGATCAAGTGGGAGCTTCGCAAACTCTATTACCGTGAGCGCAATTACTTCGCCAGCCACGGCATCTTTACAAGCGATGAGAAATGGTTGATGCATGACGACGAGCATTGGACGATTAAGCCTGTGATTGAGACGACCAGCTCCCTATTTCAGATATCTGCGCCATCGACGGATGGCAATTCCAGACTCTGCATTAGAGAAGACGGCAAGCTATGGAAGGAGTGAGTGCGAATGACCCTACAGACCTCTGTATTCTCATTGGATCAGAAGGCAATGGACCATATTGAGCGCAAGTTCCGCGAGAAGCAGCTGATCGCTGCGGCAAGAGCACAGGAGCTGTTCGATATCTTTCAGCAGAAGCTGACCTTAGAAGAAACCTGGGCGCTCAAATATTTATTTGCCTATATGCCGGTAAACGATTTGGCCGATTATGACGGATCGTTATTTTTAAGCCATGTACGCCGTACATTGGACATTCGGGGCCGCGTTCCATGGGGAGAGCGTGTTCCCGATCACCTCTTCCTGCATTTTGTGCTGCCGTACCGGGTAAACACGGAGAATATCGAGGATTCCCGCGGCATTTTGTATAACGAATTGGCGGCTCGCACTTCGCACTTGTCTATGGCGGATGCGATTCTGGAGACGAACTACTGGTGCCATGAGAAAGCCAACTATACGGGAAGCGATTTGCGAACGGTCTCGCCGCTGACGATGATCCGGACTGCGCGCGGCCGCTGCGGCGAGGAATCGACGCTTGCGGTTGCTGCGCTTCGCAGCATCGGCATTCCTGCACGGCAAGTTTATACGCCGCGCTGGGCGCATTGCGATGATAACCACGCCTGGGTTGAAGCATGGGCCGACGGCAGGTGGCACTACATCGGCGCTTGCGAACCGGAAGCGCGCCTGAATCAAGGCTGGTTCAGTCCGCCTGCCCGTCGGGCAATGCTGATCAACACGCGGATATTCGCAAATTACTCCGGTCCGGAGGACATCACGCTCGCCGACGAGTGGTTTACGGAAATCAACTTGTTGCAGGGTTATGCGCCTACAAGAACCATTACGGTTCATGTAAAGGACGAGCAAAGCAGACCGGTGGGCGGAGCTGACGTCTTCTTCGAGTTATACAATATGGCAGAGTTTTATCCGATAGCAGCGCTGCCGACAAACGCGCAGGGGAAGGCCTCGTTTAAGACGGGCTTCGGGGACCTCATGGTTCGCGCAGTAAAGGATGGCATATGGGCAGAGAAGAAGATTGCGGCCGCAGACGGCGAGCGCTTCGAGCTTGTGCTGGATCAGGAGGGTCAGCCGAGCGGCACGGCGGATTTCGATATGGTTCCGCCGCCGGAGCTTCCGGGAGAGACTGCCGATCCGTTAACCGAGGAGATGATCCTCCGGCATAACCGGCGCCTGGAAGAAGGCACGGAAATTCGAAGCCGCTATGAGCAAACCTTTATGGATGAAGAGCAAGCGGTGGAGCTCGCCGAAGCTGCGGGGCTCCCGCGGGAGCGGGTATGGGATGTGCTGCGCAAGGCGCGCGGGAACAGCCGGGAGATAGCGGCGTTCCTGCGGGAACGCTCATCCCAATATGGAGAGTATCCGCTGCGCCTGTTAGAGAGCATGAACGAGAAGGATCTTACGGATACGTTCCGCCCGGCGCTTGACGATCATCTCATTGGCTCCCTGGCACAGCGCGATGAGCTTCCGGAGGATCTATTCAACCGTTACATCCTCTGTCCTCGCGTATTATACGAGATGATCAAGCCTTATAAGCTTTTTTTCCAAGACTTGTTTACGGAAGAGGAAGCACGATCGTTCCGGGAGGATCCGGCGGAGCTTGCCCGCAGGCTGGATTCGGAGTGGGAGATCAGGGAGGACCTGCCTAATTTGCGGGGCAAGGGAAACCCCGTAGGCACCTTCCAATTAAAGAAGGGCGACCGCGTATCTGTGGATATTTTGTTCGTGGCGATTTGCCGTAGCCTTGGCATTCCGGCACGCTTGCATCCGAGCGAGCATAAGCCGCAATTTTGGATAGTCGGCAGCTGGCAGGATGCTTTGTTCACTCAAGGATGGAAGCCTCAAACGAAGAAGAAGGATAATGGAACGCTTCGTTTGCTGCCGGACGCCGAACAGAGGACAGAATCGCCCGCCCCCTCGTACTCCGAGAATTTTACGTTCGCCCGGATGGAGAACGGAAGCTACAAGACGCTTAGCTACCCTTACGGGAAATCGGATGTATTCGACCAACCGTTCGAGGTCGAAGAAGGCTCTTACCGCATGACCACGGGCATTCGTCTGAAGGACGGTACCGTTCGCGTGCGATTCACGTACTTCATGGTACGCGCAGGGGAACAAACGGATTGCCGATTGACATTCCGCGAGCCGATGCTCGATATTCCCGTGCTGGGGACGATGAATCGGAATAGCGCGCTCCTTATGGGGAATGGCAGCGTGAAGACGCTGGGTGGGCTGATCGGCATTAGCGGGGCGATTGTCGCTTGGCTGGAACCGGAACGAGAGCCAACCAAGCATTTGATCCGTGAAATTAGCGAGCTTGCCGAGCCTTTGGCGGAGCTCGGAGCGCCGATCGTCCTCGTTGTCGGCGATTCCGAGTGGTCCGCGTCGTTCGATCCTGCCAGCTATCCGAGGCTGCCGTCAAACGCCCTGTTTGTCCGGGATTCCGACTATGCATCGTTACCCGGGTTTATTTCCGAACCGTCAGCCAGCGAAGCAGGTTTCCCGCATCTCTTCGTACTGGACGGCCAAGACCAAATTCGTTATTCCGCATCAGGCTATAAAATCGGTACCGGAAAAGAAGCTTTGCAGATTCTAACCAGCATACGGCAGCAGCCAGCAGAACGGAGTGATAAACAGTGACGAAGAAGAAATATATTGTAGCGGGTTATGCCGTCGATTCGAAGCTTCAAGACATTACGCGGGAAGATTTGATGAAGCTGACCCATCTGAATGTGGCCTTCGGCCATGTGCGCAATGATGAGATTTCTACGGACCATTTGAAGCATACGGATCTTCTTAAGAAAATCAAACAGGAGTTTCCGCAGCTGACGATCCTATTGTCCGTCGGGGGCTGGAGCGCCGGCGGATTCTCGGAAGCGGCGTCTACGCTTGAGGGGCGAACCCGCATGGCGGACTCGGCGGTTCGCGTATTGACCGATTTTCCGTTCGACGGGATCGATCTGGACTGGGAATACCCCTGCTATGGCGAAGCCGGCATCGCGTCGAGTCCGGCGGACAAGACCAACTTTACCCTGCTTCTAAAGACGATGCGTGAAGCATTGGATCGCAAAGGCGCAAGCGACAAACGGCATTATCTGCTCACCATTGCGGCAGGCGCGGATCAATATTACGTAGATGGCACGGAGATGGACCAGGTCCAGCAGTATTTGGATTTTGTGCAATTGATGACCTACGATATGCGCGGCGGCTTTCAAATTTTGACGGGCCACCATACGAATCTGTATACGCCAACCGGGGATTTGTTCCGTATCAGCGTGGACGCTTCCGTTAACCTGTTCGTGCGGGCTGGCGTGCCGAAGGAGAAAATCGTCATTGGCGCGGCATTCTATTCCAGGCAATGGCAGCAGGTTCCGGACCGCGCTAACGGGCTTCACCAAATGGCTGGAAGCACAGGCGGTTATGGGCCGGATTTTAGGGCATTGGCGGCGGAATACATCGATAAAAACAACTATGTGAGATACTGGGACGATGAAGCCAAGGCACCGTACCTCTATGACGGCAGCAGCTTCATCTCCTATGAGGATGAGCAATCGCTGCAGCACAAATGCGATTACGTCAAGCAAAATGAGCTGGGCGGCGTCATGTTCTGGGAATACAGCTGTGACGAGACGCACAGGCTGCTCGATGCGATTGCTCAGGGGCTTAAGGCTTAGCGTTAGCCCATATGATAAAGGCGGGAGTCCTAACCTTCGCGGTTAGGGCTTTTTTTTCCAGGTGTTCATTCCTCGCCAAGGAAGAGATTTACAAACACGCTGCCATAACATTCGAAATATTGGCTTTGTATCCTTTATGGGAATTTCAGAAAAGCCTATAATGAACCCACATACATGAAAGCGCATACAAAAAATGCTTTTAGCTTCTACACTCATGAAGGAGGAAAAGAAATGAAGCGAAGGTTTTGCAGCATGACGCTTGTTATTGCACTGCTTATGACTATTTTTGGCGTAAACGGAGGGGGTTCCTCTCAGGTCAGCGCGGCGCCGGCATTCGCCAAGGGAGCAGACATCAGCTGGGTTCCCGGTATGGAAGCACAAGGCTATACCTGGAAGGATAAAAACGGCGTGACGCGGGACATTATTCAAATTTTGAAGCAGGATTATCAAATCAATTCGGTACGTATTCGGGTATTCGTCAATCCTTCCTCGAGCTATGGCAATGGTTATATGAATAAAGACCGCGCGGCGACTTTGGCCAAGCGCGCCAAGGATGCGGGGATGAGCGTGATGCTGACGCTGCACTACAGCGATTCATGGGCGGATCCCGGACAGCAAACGAAGCCTGCAGCCTGGGTAAGCTATACGTTCCAGCAGCTGATGGATGCCGTCTGGAACCACACGAGAGAGGTCATGACCGCCATGCAAAGCAAAGGCGTGACGCCGGATTGGGTGCAGATCGGCAATGAGACCAATGACGGAATGCTGTGGAATGACGGCAAAGCGTCCTTAAACATGAAGAACTACGCTTGGTTGATCAATACCGGCAACAATGCCGTGAAGTCCATTAGCACGGGGACGAAAACGATTGTGCATTTGGCGAATGGCTACGATAACAGCGTATTCGTGTGGAATATCGGCGGGCTGATCGCAAACGGGGCAACCTTCGATATTATCGGCATGTCGCTTTACCCTTCAAGTACCGATTGGTCTAGCAAGGTTACGCAAACGATCAGCAACTCCAACGATATGATCTCGCGTTACGGCAAGCCGGTCATGATTACGGAGATCGGCATGGACTATAATCAGCCTGCCGCGGCCAAAAGCTTCGTCACGGATATCAAGACAAAAGTACGCAATATATCAGGAGGAAAGGGACTGGGTGTGTTTTATTGGGAGCCGCAGGCGACGCCAAGCTACAACGGCGGATATAGCAAAGGCGCATGGCAAGCGGATGGCAAACCGACAATCGCTTTGGAGGGATTTCTGAATTAAAAAAAAGATCTATCGCTTGCTCATACGAGCGTGTGATAGGTCTTTTTTTTGCTATTCTTTAGTTTCCTTTTGCTGTTCCTTGGCCAGCTGCTGCCGAAGCTCGGCATTTTTAGCCGCAAGCTGTTTAGCCAAAGCCGCCTGTGAAGCATCGATTCTCGCGACTTCGTCGGTTAGCTTCGTGATCTGCGTCATTTTGCTGCTCAGATCACTTGGGGAAGAGCTAAGCTTGCTGCTCTTTTGCAGCTGCTTTATTTTTGCGGCCGCTTTTTCTTTTTTGCTCTTATCGTTAACGCTTTGTTTTTGAAGGTCGGCGATTTCTCTTTTCAACCGGCTGATGATCGAAGTAGTAAAGCTAATGGACATTCCAGCACCTCATAATCGTATAGTGTTGCATCGCCCTATTTTACTATATAAAGCTTGGATAAGCGAGAAAGAAAGGCCAGGGCGGCAGACATCTTAAGCATGATGTCTGCTGCTCTGGCCACCGTCTAACGGTTAAACTGGCTGATGCAGCTTGTTATTGATCGAGGTCCTGCTGCTGCGCTTTGTTCCTTTTGGCTTTAAGCGGCGTGCGTCCGATGAAACGTCCAAGAATCATAAATAAAGGCGAGGCTTCGAGTTCAACCAGATTGAGCATTTCAGCCATGTTGAAAATGACCAGAAACGGAAGTAATCCAATTGCAAGAATACCGACGATAAGACCGATAGAAATATTGCGCAGCATTTTGCCAAGCGGCATACTCTCATCTCCCATCCTGCGATTTTCCTCACCTTTCCATTATACGCCCCTGCAGCAGCATCATTCAACCGCGGCGTCATGCCCCGCTTAATGCCCGAATCGAAAGGGCCTCTGAGAAAGGCTTACTTGTGTCTGCAAATCATAGTAAAGTATATTAAACGTTGTAACGCATATCGTGTTTTTTTCGAGGGCATCAGGCAGACACGGGAAAGGAGCTTATTTTGAAAGCTAAAAGCTTGTACGACAACTATGTAAAAAATAACCTTTTCATGAAAATGATTTTGCTGTTCGCGCTCATTACCACGGTAACAATCGTCACGTTTTCGTATTTTATGTTCAATGTGATGTCGGAATCCATTGTCCGCAATGAGCTTGAAAACCAGAAAAAAGCGATGGACAGCGTGAACAGCTACATGACCCGCAAATATGAATCGGTGCAGTCGATCATGCTGGATGTGTATCGGAATGAATCATTATCGCTTCATCTCGCTTATTTCCTGCAGCATCCCTTTGAGGACTATATGAAATATCAGTTGGACCAATATGCCAATGAGGCGGATATCGAGATGCCGATGGGCCTGGAATATTTTGATAACAAACTGGACAGCGATGCCGATATCGCGAATTTAATGCTGTACAGCTCGGAAAAGCAGTTTCTATTTGCATATAAACAGGGCCATGTATCGAAATTAATATCAACCAACGCCTCCCGCTCTTATATTCCTGATGCGATGGCGCTCGAGAATACGGCGGTATCGGTGCCGAACGCATGGGTTCGCAGCGCGATTGACCAGCATGAGCCTAAGCTTTATGCCATGCGCGTGCCGATAACGGACAAGAATACGTTTAAAAATTTAGGGCAGCTGCTCGTTTATTTTAATGCGGAGCGTATCCAAAAAACGCTGGAGAGCTATAAGAACCAATTAAAAGGCTATATTCTCGTGTTAGGGCCGGCAGGCGAAGTGCTGTTCGACTCTTCTGACCGTTATTACGGCGCCCGTTACCCCTATGCGGACAAAATAGATTCGCTCTACGATACCGCGATGCTTGAGCAGGAGTCCTACGTGACGACGTTAACGCAAAGCCAAGCAGGCTATATGGTGGTTGGCATTGCCCCGAAAGCCGAGGTTGCCGAAGCCTATCAGGGGCTGAAGCGCACGGTCATTTTAATCAGCGCGATCTGTATCGTGACGGTGCTTCTGGTTCCGGTTTTGGTTGTCATTAATTTTGCGAAACGCACCAATAAAATCATCCGGTTCATGCGGAAGGTCGAGAGCGGCGATTTGTCGGCGCGCATCCAAGACGAGAAGGAGGATGAACTCGGACAAATTTCCAGAAGCTTTAACGACATGCTGGACGAGCTGACCCGCCACATTGACCGTGTCTACAAAGCGGAAATCAAGCAGAAGCATACGGAGCTGGCAGCGCTGCAGGCCAGGGTGAATCCTCACTTTCTCTACAATACGCTGGAAGTCATCCGTATGCGGGCCGTATCGCAGGGGGCAAAGGACGTAGGCGAGATGATTTACAGCCTGTCCGTCCTGTTCAAAAGCTTCGTGCAGCCCAAAGGGGAAAATACGTTGAAGGATGAGCTCGAGACCTCGCGTCTTTACTTAGAGCTGTTCCGTATCCGGTACAAGGACAAGCTGTCTTATGAAATTACATGCGATGATAGCTTGGCATCCCGTAGGATTATGCGGATGGCGCTGCAGCCGATTATTGAAAATTACGTCGTGCACGGCCTGGAGCCCCGCAGATCGGATAACCGGATCCGGATCAGTGTTTGGCAGACTGAGGATCGGGTTCGGATTCAGGTGGAGGATAATGGCAGCGGCATTGAGCCGGAACGGCTGGAATCGATTCGCCTTGCGATGGACTCCCCGGAGGAAACCGGGGAATCCTTCGGCCTGCGCAGCGTGCATGAGCGCTTGAAGCTGCTCTACGGTATGGACTACGGAATTGAAATAACGAGCACGCCAGGCGTCGGAACCATTGTTAAGCTTGAATTTCCAGATACGGAGGACGCACAGCATGTATAGAGTGTTTTTAGTAGATGACGAGCCGTTCATTATCGAAGGCTTGTACGATATTATCGATTGGTCGGCGTTTGGCCTTGAAATCGTCGGCTCAGCGGAAAATGGGCAGGATGCGCTTGCTGCGCTTAAGGAATCAGCGCCGGATATATTGCTGACCGACATCTCCATGCCGATTATGAATGGTTTAACGTTGATTCACGAAGCAAGGAAATTCCGGCCGGATCTAAAGGTGATTATTTTAAGCGGCTTTAACGATTTCGAATATATTAAATCCGGACTCAAGCTTGGCGTTGAAAATTATTTGTTGAAGCCAATTAACATTGACGAACTTCAGGAGACGCTGGCCAATACTATCGACAAGCTGAACACAATCAGGCCGGACCGGTTATTTAGCGATTATGATATCCGGATTCTTAGGGATAATATATTATACCGCTGGTTAACCGGACGCATTGCGCCAAATGAGCTGAATGAACGCATGGATATGCTGGATATTCGTCTTGACGCGCCGTATCTCGTTACTGCGGTGCTCCGGACGGAAAGCCAGTTCGAGCCATCCTACGAAGCGGCTCAAAGGCTGGCCGTGCAAGATCCTTCGATGCTGCCCTTTGTCGATATTGACGGCGATCTCGTTATCGTATTTATGATAGAGGACCCGGTTAAAGGGAAAGATAAAGCCATGAGCGTGCTTGAAAATATGCAAAAACGGTTGGAGCCTAGCCCATTGCGCATTACGATCGGCAGCGTGCAGGAGATAGGGGAAGGTGCGCCCCGCAGCTATACCCATGCCAAGAAGGCACAGGAGTATTTTTTGCTGCTGGATGAACCGGCTATACTCGATTACGGCATGCTATCCGAGAAAAACGGGATTGAGCACGCGGCGGCCCAGCCGCTGGATTGGTCCGCGTATTCCAAGCTGATTAAGGCAAAGGACCTGGAGCAGCTTCATGCGGCGATCGATGCTGAATTTGAGCGCTGCCAAATGCTTGAGGGAGCGACGCCTGCTTATATTCAAAGCATGGCGATTGAGCTCATGATCAGGTTCAAGATGGAACTCAAAGAAATTAAGCAGGCGGATCAGCCGGAGCTTTATAAAGCCGGCTTTGCGCAAATCATGCAGGCGGAGTCGATCGAAGGCTTAGCCGCAGTCGTCAAAGAGGCGGCGACCTTGACCGTTGACTCGCTTATGCGCGACGTGAAAAGTCCGATTATCCAGCAGCTGCTGAATTATGTGCATGAAAATTACGCGCAGGCGCTTTCTCTCAAATCGCTTAGCCAGCAATATAATATTCACCCCGTTTATCTCGGCCAATTGTTCCAGAAGGAAACGAATGAGACGTTTACCGAGTACATCAACAAATACCGCATCAATAAAGCAAAAGAAATGTTAAAGGAAACGCAGCTAAAGGTGCAGGAAATCGCGATGCAGGTAGGCTATTGGGAGACGGGGTATTTCTATAAGCAATTCAAGAAATATGTCGGTATTTCTCCCACCGATTACAAAGGACTGCTCTAATGCAACACGGAGCTGTCCTTTTTTCTTTAATTTGTACAGCATACCTTTAATTTGTTCTCTATTTGAAAATCGTTACATCCGTTATTTTTAAGTTAGCCCTTAAAACGCTGTCATTAAGGGACAAGCAATAAAGTAAGCGCATGCTTACGCATTCGGATTCTGCTTCGAAACACAACACGGGGAGGATTTAAACAATGAGTAGAAAGAAAAACAGCTTTACGCTAGCGCTTTCGCTGCTGCTGGTGATGTCAATTGTGCTAAGCGCCTGCGGAGGCGGCAAGAACGAAGGTACAGAGGGGACAGCCGAGAAACCGGTTGAACTGATCTGGTACACGATCGGTACGCCGCAAAAAGACGTTGACAAAGTTATGGCGGAAGTAAGTAAATATACAGCCGAAAAAATCGGCGTAACCGTGAAAATGAACATGATCGACTGGGGCGATTACTCGCAAAAGCTGCAGGTTATGACAGCTTCCGGCGAAGCGGTAGACATTATGTTTACGGCCTCATGGGCATTCGACTATGTACAAAACGCTAGGAAAGGCGCATTCATGCAAGTCGATGATCTGCTGAAAGAGCATGGCCAAGGCATTGTCGATACGTTAGATCCGGCATTCCTGGAAGGCTCCAAAATCGACGGCCATAACTACGGCATCCCGGCTAACAAAGAGCTGCCAGCGCAAGAGGTATGGCGCTTCAACAAGCAGTTTGTCGATAAATACAAGCTGGATATCTCGAAGGTGTACACGCTTGAAAGCTTAGAGCCGCTTTTGAAAACGATTAAAGAAAACGAGCCGGATGTTTATCCGTTCGCCGTAGATAAAAACCAAATGCCTTACGTGCCTTACGACTACATCATTGAAAAGCTTCCAATGGCGGTATCGCTGGATACGACGGATTACAAAGTCGTCAATGTGCTGGATACGCCGGAAATGAAACAAATTTTGAATACGATGCACAAATACTACAAAGCAGGCTACATTCCGACGGAAGCCGCTACGATGGATTCCATGACTGACGTTCAAACGACAGGGAAATGGTTCGCTGACCGTGCAACATCCCAGCCGTTCGCGGATAATCTCTGGTCGGCAAGCTACGGCTATCCTGTCGTATCCACGCCGGCAAGCGACGCGCTTATTTATAACTGGTCCGTAATGGGCTCCATGCAGGCGATCTCCGCTAACTCGAAGTATCCGGAGAAAGCTATGGAATTCTTGAACCTGCTGAACACAGACCCTGTGCTTCGCAACATGGTTGATTCGGGAATCGAAGGCGTTCACTACAAGAAAGCAAGCGACAATGTAATGGAAAACCTGGATGAGTCGAAAAACTATGATATGCCAACCTTCTCGCTAGGTAACGTTATGCTAACGTATTTGAACACGACAGATCCGACCAACAAGTGGGAAGAGTTCAAGAAGTTTAACGATGCAGGAACAGAAGCGCCGCTTCTTGGCTTCAACTTCGATACGTCGAAGGTAACGACGGAAATCGCTTCCGTAAACAACGTGAAAGAAGAGTACTGGGCAGCGCTTATGACAGGTACGGTTGATCCGGAAACTTACCTTGCCCGTGCGAACGAGAAATTCAAAGCAGCCGGACTTGATAAAATTATGGCTGAAGCACAGCGCCAGCTTGATGAGTGGAGAGCCGCGAACAAGTAAACAAGCAGGAGGGTATGAGGCGGATGCTTGGCATTCGATTCATACCTTCTCTCATTAAATTGACAGCAGAGAGGTGATCACGTGGGAGCCTTTGGGCGATTTTTCAAAGATATTAACAAAAACAAAGCGATGCTGATTATGGTACTGCCAGCGACACTCTGGTTCATCTTCTTCTCCTACCTGCCGATGGCCGGCATGGTAATCGCGTTTAAGGAATACCGCTACAGCAGGGATGGATTTTTGGCCAGCATTATCGAGAGCAAATGGGTCGGCCTGCAAAACTTTAAATTTTTGTTCAGCACGAATGACGCTTATATCATCACCCGGAATACCGTGCTCTACAACATCTTTTTTATTGTGCTGGGGCTGGTCATCGCGGTTGCGATGGCGATCATGCTGGCAGAAATTACGAATAAGAAGCTGGCAAAGGTTTATCAGACGGGCATGTTTCTTCCTTATTTCCTATCTTGGGT
Source organism: Paenibacillus sp. LPE1-1-1.1 (assembly GCF_040676435.1). Taxonomy (NCBI): domain Bacteria; kingdom Bacillati; phylum Bacillota; class Bacilli; order Caryophanales; family Paenibacillaceae; genus Paenibacillus; species Paenibacillus sp. LPE1-1-1.1. Next base: position 89,958 of record NZ_JBEGHY010000046.1, on the reverse strand, counting down.
TATCGTCGGATACTTCGTATTCAGCTTCCTCAGCATGGATCGGGGCGTCGTGAATCAAATCGCGGGCTGGTTTGGAATCGATCCGGTGAATTGGTATTCGGATCCGACTTATTGGCCGATTATTATCGTGGTCGTGTTCCTCTGGAAATCGGTTGGCTACAACAGCGTAATCTATTTGGCTGCGATCATGGGGATCGACAAGTCGCTTTATGAAGCGGCAATGATCGATGGCGCTAACAAATGGCAGCAAATCCGCAACATCACGATTCCGATGCTGACGCCGCTTATTACGATATTGACGCTGCTTGCGATCGGTAAAATCTTTTATGCGGATTTCGGGCTGTTCTACCAGGTGCCGCGGGATTCCGGAACCTTATACAGCGTAACGAACGTTATCGACACCTATGTGTACCGCGGTCTGAAATCGACCGGCGAAATCGGTATGAGCACGGCAGCAGGATTGTATCAGTCGCTTATCGGCTTCGTTCTTGTCATTACATCGAATGGTATCGTACGTAAATTCAATAAAGACAATGCTTTGTTCTAGTCATGACGGCCATACGGCCCCATGGCAGGCATCGCGAAGGGAGGAAAACCGTTGTGTCCGCTCAAACGACGAAAGGCCGCGATTTTCATAGATTGACACCCGTTTGGAATCTCGCTTTCCATTCGGTAGCCGGTATTTTTGCTTTATTATGCGTATTTCCTTTTTTGTTTGTCACCGTTATTTCGTTTACAGATGAAGCAACCTTAGCCAAAAACGGATATCAGCTGTTTCCGGAAAAATGGAGCTTCGATGCTTATACCTATTTATTCAAAGCTGGGGACCAGCTCCTTCGCTCCTATGGGATAACGATTGCGGTTACCGTTATCGGAACGGCGATCGGTGTCGTGTTTACCGCGCTTTTTGCTTACGCGATATCGCGCCACAGCTTTAAATACCGCAATTTTTTCGCTTTTTTCGCCTTTTTCACGATGTTATTCAACGGCGGGCTCGTCCCGACCTACATTATCGTTACGCAGCTGCTCGGACTTAAAGATTCGATATGGGCACTCATTCTGCCTCTGGCGGTCAACGCCTTTTATATTATGATTCTTCGCACGTTTTTCTCGACCATGGTGCCGGATGCGATTATCGAATCGGGTAAGATCGACGGCGCGGGCGAGTTTGGGATTTTCTTCAAGCTGGTGCTGCCTTTGTCGCTGCCCGGTCTCGCAACGATTGGTTTGTTCAGCACGCTCGGCTATTGGAACGATTGGTTCAATGCGCTGCTTTACATTAATACGCCGAATTTAGTGCCGCTTCAGTCGATGCTGATGCGGATTGAAAATAGCATGCAGTTTATTATGCAAAATTCTCAAAATGCGTCGCTCAGCATGGGCGTACTGCAATCGATGCCGCAGGATACGTCCCGTATGGCAATGGTGGTACTCGCAACCGGCCCGATCGTATTCGCCTATCCGTTCTTCCAACGGTATTTCATTCAAGGCTTGACGGTTGGCGCCGTCAAGGAATAACGAAGATTCTTTTCTAAAGGAGCATACCGAACATGGAACAATTCCGATTACCGAAAATCCCGATGCCGGAGCTGACGCTGCCGCAGGCGGTCCAAGAGGTGCTGAAGGAAGCCGAGCAGAAGCTTGCGCATCGCCCGAAGCTGCTGCAATTATTCAAAAACTGTTTTCCGAATACGCTTGAGACGACGACAAAGCTGATGGACGACGGCACAACCTTCGTCATCACAGGCGATATTCCCGCGATGTGGCTGCGCGATTCCGTTGAGCAGGTCATTCATTACGTCCCATTTACTAAGGATGACAAGGATCTGCAGCGCATCATCGGCGGATTGATCAAACGGCATATGTCGTCCATTCTAATCGATCCTTACGCGAATGCCTTTAATGAAACGGCCAATGACTGGCACTGGAACACGACCGATGAGACGGAAATGTCGCCATGGGTTTGGGAGCGCAAGTTCGAGCTGGACTCGATTTGCTTCTCTATCCGCCTTGCGCATGCCTACTGGAAAGAAACCGAGCTGACGGATATTTTCGATTCCGGCTTCAAGGCGGCGATGCGCCGCATCGTAGAGCTATGGAAGACGGAGCAGCGTCACTTTGAGCTGTCCCCGTACCGTTTTGTCCGGGATAACGGCATTCCGACGGATTCGCTGCGCAATAGCGGCCTGGGCATGCCCGTTAACTACACAGGCATGATCTGGTCAGGCTTCCGTTCCAGCGATGATGCTTGCGATTTCCATTACAACGTGCCGGACAATATGTTCGCCGTGGTTGCGCTGCGCCAAATGAGAGAGATCGCGGAATGGGTGTTCCGCGACATGGACTTCGTTAAGGAGCTGAAGAAGCTTGAAGACGACGTCGACCATGGCATTCAGCTGTACGGCATTTACCAGCATCCGGAATTCGGGCCGATTTATGCTTATGAGACGGACGGCTTCGGCAATTATTGCCTCATGGATGATGCGGGCACGCCTGGTTTGATGTCGATTCCTTATCTCGGTTATACGACGGCCGATGATCCGATTTATCAGAATACGAGAAAGTTTGCGCTCAGCAAGCATAATCCGTTCTATTACGAAGGATCGGCAGCTAAGGGAATCGGCAGCCCGCATACGCCGCCAGGCTACATTTGGCATATGGCCTTGTCGATGCAGGGCATTACCGCTGTCAGCAGCGAAGAGAAGCTGGCTTTGATTGCGATGCTGGAGGCGACCGACGGGGATACCGGTTATATGCATGAGGGCTTCCACGCGGATGATCCATCCGTATTCACGCGCAAATGGTTCGCATGGTCAAACAGCCTCTTCGCGCAGCTGGTTTACAAGGCGATGAAGGAAGACCTGCTATGAGCATGAACACCATCATTTTTTATGATCCTTCTTTTCCTATAGCTGCTCACCTAAACGCCGACACGGAAGGACAGCTGCTCCAATTAGGCAGCGTTGTTCGCGCAGCCGGATTAGGAAAGGCGCTTCAGGCAGCAGAAGGCGGCAGCTTCGTCAATCTGCATGCGCCCTATTTTCCAAAAGAAGCGTGGGGCGAAATCCTTGCTTTTCTAAAGCGCGGCGGTGGCCTCATCAGTATTGGCGGAGCGCCGTTTAAGCGCCCGGTTCTTAGAAATGAAGCAGGAGCGTGGGAGGCGGAAGGAGAGCAAACCGCCTACCACCGCGAGCTTCATATCCATGAAATCCTGCCCGTAAGCGAGGCACCGATCAAAACATTGTCTGCTTTCGCGGACATTCCGCTGCTGCAAGGCAAGGAATCGATGTTTGAGGTTGCCGGCACCTGGAATCTGGTGCCCCATGTGACGAAAAGCAGCGACCTGCCGCATCAAATGGGCTCGGCGGGTCCGATGGACGCGCAGCTGTATCCGCTTCTGAAGGGGATTACCTCTGAAGGAAGGGAAGTTGCTGCACCTGTCGTGTTATGGGAAAACACGAAGGGAAGCTTTGCGGGAGCGCGCTGGCTGTTCGTCAACCAGCCGTTAACGGAAGCGTTCTGGCAAGCGGGCGGCGCCGGCGAGCTTAGCCGCTGGGCATCATTCTGCGCGGCAGGCGTAACCGAGCTCTGGTTGAAGCCGAACTATGCTTCCTTTGAGCCGGGCGAGCGGGCAATGCTGACGCTGCAGATGCAGAAGCTTAGCCGCTCTGCCGCTAAGCCCTCGCCTGCGGTCAGTTGGAGCTTTACTATAACGGCCGAGCATAGCAGCAAGCCGGAACAGCGCTGGACAAGCCGTCTGCAAGAAGAAGCAAGCAGCAAGCAGCTGATTTGCCGCATCCCTGTTGCCCTGACGGTGGAGCGCGGTTATTACGAGGTGCAATGCAGAGCCGAGTCGTCTACGGGTGAAGTTCGCATCCTGCGCCAAGGCTTCTGGGGCTTTGATTCCGAGCTGCTCGCGGAGGGCAGCCCGGTAACTTGCGGGCGTGATTATTTCGTGAAGGACGGCCGGCCGATGCCGGTTGTCGGCATGACGTATATGACCTCGGACGTTGCCCGCAAGTTTTTGTTTTTGCCGAATGCCTCCGTATGGGACCGCGATATGGCTCAAATGCGCAAAGCGGGCATCAATTGGATTAGAACCGGCATTTGGACGGCTTACCGGAATATCATGCAGGTGGACGGTCATGCTTCCGAGGAGGCGCTTCGCTCGATTGACGCGTTTCTGCTAACCGCTAAGCGGCATGATCTGCAGGTCACCTTTACGTTTTTCTCGTTCACCCCGGAAACCTGGGAAGGCGAAAATCCTTATCTCGATCCGCGGAGCGTCGAGGCGCAGAAGCGTTTTATCCGGTCCATTATTTCGCGCCATACGCAGTCCAAGCATGTGGACTGGGATTTAATCAATGAGCCGTCCATGTTCGATCCGCCCCGGATTTTTTCCGACGGCCCAAGGTCCGCCCGCGATACCTTCGAGAAGGCGGCCTACGCGGCTTGGCTGAAGGAGCGCCATGGATCGGTGGAACGGCTGCAAAAGCTATGGAATATGACGCCGGAGCAGCTGCCAAGTTTTGAGTCCGCTTTGCCGCCCGAGCCGGAGGAGATCAACTTCGACGTTCAGGATATGCACCAGGGCAAGAAGGGAACGCGCTGGCTGGATTATGTGCTGTTTTCCATGGATATGCATAACCGCTGGGCGAAGCAGCTGTACGAAACCATTAAAGAGGAATGCCCTGACCATATGGTTACGGTTGGGCAGGATGAAGCGCTCGGCGCGCAGAGACCTTCCCCGTTTTTCTACGGCGAGGCCGTAGACTATACGACCGTGCATTCCTGGTGGCTGAACGATCAGCTCGTATGGGACAGTATCTTCGCCAAGACGGCCAATAAGCCTAATCTCGTGCAGGAAACCGGCATTATGTACGTCGAGACGCCGGAAGGACGCGCGAAGCGCTCGGAGGAAGAGCTTCGCAGCATGCTGGAGCGCAAATACGCGTATGCTTTCGCGACGGGCGGAGCAGGCGCGGTCCAGTGGATATGGAATACGAATTTCTATATGGACAACGCGAACGAATCGCATATCGGCGCGCTGCGCGCGGACGGAACAGAGAAGCCGGAGGCAGACGTATCCTATGATTTCGGGCGCTTCATGGCAGAGATCAGGGACCTGTTCAGCGGACGGGAGCTGGAGGATACGGCGGTCGTATTCCCTTATTCGAATGACTTCTCCAACCGCAAGCTGGCCTTTGATGCGACAACCAAAGCGACCCGCGTTCTTGCTTATGAACTGAATAAGCCATTCCGCGGCGTGAGCGAATACCATCTGGAAGAGCTGGAAGCGAGTCCGGCAAAGCTGGTTATTGTACCGAGCGCCCATAATATAGATGATGCGGCAATGGATCAACTGCTCCGCTTCATTGCGCGTACGGGAGCAACGCTCCTGTTTACGGGCCCAACGGGTCTGGATGCCTATTGGAGACCGGTGGCACGCCATTCGGAATTGTTTGGCGCAAGGGAGCTTACCAACGTGCGGCGCGAGGAGCTGCTCAGCTTCGGCAATCGTATGATGCCTGTTTCTTACGGGAGCCGCCGAATTGCGCAGGTAACGAAGGAAACAAGGATTGCAGCTGCGGAAACCCATGCCGAGCAGCTCGTGGAGCTGCCGCATGGCAAAGGAAGAATCCTTTGGTGCCCGCTGCCTCTGGAGCTTAATGACCGTATCGAGCCAATCTCCGCCGTCTATCGTTATGCACTCGAATCATCCGGCTGCTCCGAGGAGCTGCATTGGATCAAGGGCGGACATTTTCCAGGCGTGTACGGCCGCAAGCTGAGCTTCAATGACGGCGCATTATTCACATTCGTATCCGAGTTCGGCTTGGATGTCGAGATCGAGGTAAAGGATCCCGCGACAGGGGTCCGGTACGCGTTCATGCTGGAGAAGGAACGTTCCGTTCTGTTCGCAGCAGACAACAAGGGACAGCTGCTGTCGGTCTACCGTCCTGATCAGGTAAGCATTACGCTCATGCCAGCTAACGACGATTAACAAGAAGAGGTGTTCAATCATGACCCATAAAAGAACAGCCCATATCATCTCGCATACCCATTGGGACCGGGAATGGTATTTGCCATATGAGAAACATCATGTCCTGCTCGTGAAACTAATGGATACGCTGCTTCATACGCTGGATACCGATCCAGACTTCAAAAGCTTCTATTTGGACGGACAGACGATTATTTTGGAAGACTACCTGCAGGTACGTCCGGAAAACCGGGAACGGCTTGAGCGCTATATTAAAGAAGGGCGTATTCCGATCGGCCCTTGGTATATTTTGCAGGACGCTTTTCTTACAAGCAGCGAAGCGAATCTTCGTAATCTTCAGATCGGCCATCAAGATGCAAGCCGTTACGGAACGATCGCAAAGGTCGGCTATTTCCCGGATACGTTCGGGAATATCGGCCAAGCGCCGCAAATTTTGCGGCAAGCCGGCATCGATAACGCCGTATTCGGCAGGGGCGTGAAGCCAACCGGCTTCAATAACACCGTCGCGGATTCCGATTATGAATCCTCCTTCTCCGAGCTGATCTGGGAAGGGCCTGACGGCTCCCGCGTGCTTGGCGTTCTGTTCGCGAACTGGTACTGCAACGGCATGGAAGTGCCGGTTGACGAAGCAAGCGCCAAGGAATACTGGGAGCGCAAGCTTGCGGAAGCGGAGAAATACGCGGCTACCGGCCAGCTCCTGTTCATGAATGGCTGCGATCACCAGCCGATCCAGCAGGATTTGTCGGCTGCGCTTGCTGCGGCAAGAGAGCTTTTTCCCGATACCGAGTTTATCCACTCCAATTTCCAAGATTACTTGGCATCGGTCAATGCTTCGCTTAACCGCGAGCTGTCCGTCGTAAAAGGCGAGCTTCGCAGCCAGCGGACGGACGGCTGGTCAACGCTCGTGAACACGGCGTCTGCCCGCGTTTATTTGAAGCAAATGAACCAGCTGGGCCAAGCGATGCTCGAGAAGGTTGCGGAGCCGCTTGCGACGCTTGCTTATTCGCTTGGGCATGAATATCCGCATCATTTGTTTACGTATGCGTGGAAAACGCTCATGCAAAACCATCCGCATGACAGCATTTGCGGCTGCAGCGTGGATGAGGTACACCGCGAGATGGTCACCCGCTTTGATAAAAGCCGTCATATTGCGGAAGCGATTATCGATGACAGCAAAAAAACGATCGCGGACAGCGTAGATACTTCGGTATTCGGGCAATATGGCGAGGATGCGCTTCCGCTGGTGATATTTAATACGACAGGCTGGAAGCGCAGCGGCGTCGTAGCGGTCGAGCTCGATGTCGCCCGCATCTATTTCCGTGACGGCATGCCGTTAGATGAAATGAATCAGAAAATGTATGCCATCGACATCACAGACAGATCGCTCGTGAATCGTGACGGCGCGGCAATTGCCCACACGGTCGTCGATTTGGGCCTTCAGTTCGGCTATGACCTGCCGGATGATAAATTCCGCCAGCCTTATATGAGCCGGAGAGTACGCTTAACGTTCGAAGCGGCGGAAGTGCCTGCGCTTGGTCTGGCTGCATACGCTTGGGTTCGGGGCGCTGAGCCGGCCGGGCAGCCTTCCGCATCATTAGCAGCGGGAACGCATGCGCTAGAGAACGAATGGCTTCGGATCGATGTCGAAAACGACGGATCATTTAATCTAACCGATAAACGCAGCGGACAAATCTATCGCGGGCTTGGCGTCTACGAGAATACGGGCGATATCGGCAACGAATACATGTACAAGCAGCCAAATGGCGAACAAACATTGACAACGAAAGGGCTGCCAGCGAGCATTCGCCTTACGGAAAACACCGAATACCGGGCTGCAATCGAAATCGTGCAGGAGTGGGCAGTGCCGGCTTCGGCCGATGAGCAATTCGAGATCGAGAAGCGCGAAGCGATTTATTTCCCTAACCGGAAATCGCAGCGAACGGCGCATACGGTTCCGTTGACGATCCGTACGGAAATCGCACTGACCCGCAGCGGCCAAGCCGTAGAGTGGAAATCCTCGTTTAATAACCAAGCGAAGGATCACCGGGTTCGGGTCTTGTTCCCGACGGATCTTGCGACAGCCGTCCACCATGCGGATTCGATCTTCGAGATTGCAAAGCGCGATAACGAGCCGGCTGCCGAATGGGTTAATCCAAGCAATGCGCAGCATCAGCAGGCGTTCGTCGACGTAAGCGGCGAGCTTGCCGGCCTTACGATTGCTAATCTAGGCTTGCATGAATACGAGGTATTGCGCAATGGCCGCAATACCATAGCGATTACGCTGCTGCGTTCCGTGGCAGAGCTCGGCGACTGGGGCGTGTTCCCTACGCCGGAAGCGCAATGTCTAGGTGAGCAAAGCTTCAGCCTCAGCATCATCCCTCATAACGGCGACGGTACGGCATCAGGCGCCTATGCGGCGGCTTATCAGTTCCAAGTGCCGTGGACGGTCAGTCAGACGGGCGTGCACGAAGGAACATTTGCTTCAACGGTTTCCGCGTTTGATTGGGAAGGAAGCAGTCTAGCCTTCTCTTCGTTAAAGGTTAACGAGCAATCCGGCGATTTGATGCTGAGATGGTATAATATGAAGCCGGCTGTGACGGAGCTTAAGCTCACGGCAGGCGAAGCTGCTCCAGATTTGGGGCATGTTTATAAAAGCGATGTGCTTGAACAGCCTGGCGAACTTCTTGCCGGTCAGGGCCAATCATTCTATCAAGTGCCGGTAGGGCCATGCGAGATTTTGACCCTTGGCGTCAAGCTGAAATAAATGAAGAAAAAGCCCTCTGCAAAGGAAGCTGCGCAGAGGGCTTTTTGCTTTTCCCGCCTTCCGATGGTTGTGTTTAACCGCATTATGCGATGGTCATAATGGGAAGAGACAACGGAACCGGAGACGACAACCCATGACTAAGCCTATTCAGGAACCAATCGATGACAAACGGCAGCAGGAGTATGACGGAGTGCCGCTGGCGGCTGATATTCATGAAAATATCGAAATGATTTTGCGGGATCTGGGCGGCAGCGACGATGTCGTCATCCGTGAAATAACGAGTGACCGATATGCCGAACCAGCGGCTGCGATTGCATATATTGACGGCATGTCCGATGCGGCAATTATAAATACGTACATATTTGATGTGATAAACCGATCATTGTCGCATATGGAAGACCTGGACAAGCATGATGCGGAAAGAAGAACGCTTGCCGAAAATCTGTTATCGGGCATTGGTTCGATCCATGTCGTCTCAGATACAGCCGAGCTTTATCAATTCATGTTATCCGGTGAAGCCATCATCTTTCTGGCTGGCAGCGACCATGCTTATCGCGCGGATATCCGCCAGTGGAAGGGACGCGAGGTTACCGAATCGACGAACCAGACCTCCATTCGCGGACCCAAGGAAAGCTTTACGGAAACCTTGCGGGTAAATACCTCGCTTGTACGAAGGAAAATCAAGGATCCCCGGCTCTGGCTGGAGACGTTCCCGATCGGGCGAATTACAAAAACGAATGTCACGATGATGTATTTGAACGGCATCGCCAAACCCCCTGTTATCGATGAAGCGCGTTCGCGTCTGAAAGCCATCGATATCGACGGCGTGCTGGAAGGCGGTTATATAGAGGAACAAATCGAGGATGCCAAATTTTCGATATTCCCGACGGTTTTTAACACGGAGCTGCCTGACAGCGTAGCCGCGCAGCTGCTGGAAGGCAGGGTTGCCATTCTGGTGGACGGTTCGCCGAACGTGCTTATTGTGCCGACTCAATTCGTCACCTTTGTGCAATCAACGGAGGATTATTACCAGCGCGCCTTGTATTCGAGCCTTCTTCGATTACTGCGTTTTATTAGCGGCTTGATCTCGCTGCTGCTGCCCTCTCTCTATATTGCCATTACTACCTTCCACAGGGATATGCTTCCCACCTCCCTGCTCATCAGTCTCGCCGCGCAGCGGGAGGGAGTTCCGTTCCCCGCCTTTATCGAGGCGTTAGCGATGGAGATTACCTTTGAAATTTTAAGGGAAGCGGGGCTTCGCATGCCTCGCGCGATCGGACAGGCCGTATCGGTCGTCGGTACGCTGGTTATCGGGCAAGCGGCGGTTGAGGCAGGAATTGTGTCCGCTGCGATGGTTATTGTCGTATCGGTTACGGCGATATCGACATTTACGGTGCCGGCTTACAACATGTCGATTCCCGTTCGTATGCTTAGGTTTGCATTCATGGGACTCGCCGCCAGCTTCGGCTTGTTCGGCATTATTATGGGCTTTTTTACGCTGCTGCTGCATTTATGTTCCCTGCGTTCCTTTGGAGAGCCTTATATGGCGCCGCTCAGCCCGTTTATCGCAGCGGAGCAGCAGGATGCGCTGATCCGATTGCCGCGCTGGCTCTTTTTTAAACGGCCGAGCAGCACGCAGAAGGGCAACCGAAACAGGCAGCAGAAGAGATAGAAGGATGCGGAAAGGAGCTTAAGCGTGATGCTGCGTAAAACCGTGCTGCTCGTCTTATGTATGTGTCTGCTTACAGGCTGCTGGAGCAGGCGCGAGCTTAATGAGCTGCTAATCGTGTTAGGCATTGCCGTTGATTGGGAGGACGGCGAATATCTGGTCTCCTTTCAGGTCGTAAATCCCAGCGAAATTTCTGCACAGAAACAAAGCGGAGACCGTCCTCCCAGCACGCTCTACCAAGGGAGAGGCAAAACGATGTTTGAAGCCGCGCGTTCCTTGACTGCCGAGGCGCCGCGTAAAGTATATGCCGGTCATTTGCAAATCTATGTGATCGGAGAAAAGCTCGCAAGGCGCGGAATCGGCGACTTTCTTGATAATACGCTGCGGGATAACGAGGCGCGAATGGATTTTAATGTCGTTGTAGCAAAGGGGGCGAAGGCCGAGGATATTTTGAAAATTTATACGCCCCTCGAGAAGCTGCCGACCCAAAACATGCTGAGATCGCTGGAAACCTCGGAAAAATCATGGGCGCCGACGGTTTCGGTTACAATGGATCAAATTTTAAGCACCCTCTCCGGAGACGGCAAGGAGCTGGCGCTCACGGGCATTCAAATCATCGGCAGCCAGAAAAAGGCCGAATCCAAGGAGAACGTCGAAACCTTTTTGCCTCCTGGCCGTTTTCGCTATACGGGAATCGCGGCATTCAAAAAAGATAAGCTCATCGGCTGGTTGAATGAAAAGGAGAGCAAGGGTTATACGGATATCACGAATAACCTGGACAGCACTTCGGTGGAGCTTAAATGCAGCGAAAATAAATATTTGGGGATTGAGATTACCTCATCGGAATCCCGAATCAAGATGAAGATGAACAATGGTCTGCCTGAAGCGCATATTTATTTTCAGACGGAAGCGAACCTTGTCGACCGGGGATGCAGAGAGGTGAACCTTAAGGACCCTGCTGTCATTGGGCAGCTTGAGCAGCAGGTCGAAGGTGTGATGCAAAGCAATGCGGATGCTTCCGTAAAGCATGCCAAGAAGCTGAAGTCCGATATATTCGGGTTTGGCAGCACGCTTGGGAAGCAGCAACCGGAAATGTGGAAGAAAATGCAGAAGGGCTGGAATGAAGAAGGCTTCCCAGCGCTAAAGCTTCACTATCATATTGAGGTACATCTTCGCAAAACGGGCACGACAGGCAATACAACGATCAAATAAGGGGCATTCGACGGGAGGCTGCAGCAATGTCATCTTTTATTGGCGTAATGGCCATTGCTGTTTGCGCGGCATGGTGGGAGCTGCCGAAGCTGATTGAAAAGAAGAGAAAGAAAGAAATATTCGTATTTATGGCTTTGCTGCTGCTGGGGGCCGGATTGTACGGGGCGATGACGCTGAATGTCAAACTCCCGAATCCGTTTCTTCTGCTTAAAGCGGTCTTTGGCAGCTTTGCGTAAGCAAGGCGATGAACGATGAAGGAGGGGCAGCCGTGGGTAAAGGAGTCGCAAGCGATAACGGTCAACTATCTTCCAGGCAATTTATGATCTTGGTCATTCTATGCACGATAGGTGATTCCATACTGATTCTTCCGACGCTTATCGCGGCAGCCTCCAAGCAGAACGCATGGCTTACGATGCTGTTCAGTCTTGTTTTGGGACTTGGCGTAGGCGTCATGTACGGGCTCCTTGCGAAAAGAATGAAGGGGCTTAGTTTGATTGCCTTCGTGCAGGACGCTCTAGGAAAAGCGGCCGGCAGCGTGGTGTGCCTCCTCTTTATCATCTATTTCATATACCTGCATATCACCTTAACGAGTGAAATGAGCCAGTTTATGACGACGCAATTAATGCCGGAGACACCGAATAACGCCATTTTTATTTTGTTTATCGTAGTCGTTATCATTGCCTATCGGCTTGGAGTAGAAGCTTTTGCCCGGATGAGCGAGCTGTTGTTTCCGATCTTTATGCTGCTATTTGTTTTTATGGTCGTGTTCCTGCTGCCGCAGGCCGAAATCGCCAATCTGCAGCCGATACTGGCAGACGGGCTCAAGCCGGTTATGAACGGTTTGCTTGCCTCACTGACGATACCGTTCTCGGAGCTGATCGTCATTTTGATGCTGGTGCCCCATTACAAGGGAATCACGAATACCATGAAGCCGCTGCTCGCGGGGATAGGAATCGGAGGGTTGATTTTATTCGTTACGGTTTTATTATGCGTGCTGGTGCTTGGTCCGAGTTTAATGGAAAGCAAATATTATCCGACCTTTGTTCTCGCCCAGAAAATAACCGTAGGAAGCTTTTTGGAGCGGATGGAGGCCATCCTGACTTTTATGTGGGTGATCACGGTTTACTATAAAACGCTGCTCATCTTTTACGCCGTTACCAAAAGCATAGAACAGTTGTTGGGACTAAAAGAAAGCAATATGCTTACTGTACCGCTAGCCATGCTCTTACTGGTAGGCTCCGTCATCAGCACGCCTAATATCGTGGTCTATAATGAGATCATTAAATCCGTTTGGTCACTGTTTGACGCAGCCATTTGCCTTTTGCTGCCCGCGCTGCTGTTGGTCTGGTCCTATTTCAGGAGAAATAGCGAGAAAAAGGCGAAGGCATAACCGATCGGATGCATGCGGAAATCGGTTTACTCTTATTCCCGCTAACAGAGTCAAATGCCTGCATGCTATAATAGAGCAATACGCGTAACTTTTATGGATAGAATCAGGGTCTCCTCGGAGCGGAGGGGCCCTTTTTTATTGGAAATACAGGTTGCCATACATAGCAGGAGGGAAATAGATGGCAAAAAAAGGACCGAAGCGGCCCACCAGAGATGAGTTTGAGCTGGAGGAGCTGGGTGAGAGATTGGTAGAGGCCAAGCAGGAAGGTACGGAGCTGCTGCTCACGGTTTGGGCAGAGGAAGAACGGGTAAGAGGCGTAATTACCGCACTCGATTCCAGAACGAAGAAGGTACACGTGGAATATATGGGCAGCGTAACGAAGGTTCCTTTTTTGGATATTATGAAGATAGAGAGCCCTTATTAATACAATTGGTTTTAAAGCAAAACAAACCTCCCTCGTTCAGGGCTGAACGGCAGGGAGGTTTGTTTTTTTTGCCCGGCCATCCAGCTTCGTTTGAGCAATGCGGAGGAGAGGTCTATAATGGAATAAGGCTAACGCAAAAGACGCTTATTCATTCATGATGGAGGAGGTTTTACATACATGTACCCAACACAGCAGCATTTGGAGAAATACGCGGCGCTTGCCGTTAAGGTCGGCGTCAATGTACAGCAAGGGCAGACGGTGGTCGTCATGGCTCCGATTACCGCAGCTCCTCTAGTACGGCTTATTGCGTCAAAGGCTTATGAAGCCGGCGCCAAAAACGTGCATGTGGAGTATAACGACGAAGAGCTGTCCCTCATTAAATACAAGCAAGCGCCGGATGAGGCTTTCTCCGAATATCCGATGTTCCGCGCAAAGGCTTGGGAGGATTTCGTGGAGCAGGGCGCTGCTTTTATTACGATCTATTCGCCAAACCCCGACTTGCTTAACGATGTCGATCCGAACCGGGTGGCTGCAGCTTCTAAGGCAGCATCTACCGCGCTTAGCGGATATAGAAGCTCCCTGATGAACCATACGAATGCCTGGTCGCTTCTTTCGTATGCGACACCGGGGTGGGCAGCTAAGGTTTTCCCTGATTCCTCGCCGGAGGATGCGGTTCAGAAGCTTTGGGAGCGGATTATCGATGCTACCCGCATTGGGCTGGAGGATCCGATTGTGGCTTGGAAGGAACATAACGCAAAGCTGCTCCAAATGGTTGAGGTGCTTAATAACAAACGCTATAAACAGCTTCAGTATGAGGCGCCGGGCACAAGCCTGACCGTTGAACTGCCGGAAGGCCATATTTGGCTGGGCGGCTCCAAGGCGAATGCCAAAGGCATTTTCTTCAATCCGAATATGCCGACGGAAGAAGTATTCACCATGCCGAACAAGGATGGCGTAAACGGAACGGTTCGCAGCACCAAGCCGCTTAATTATAACGGGCAGGTCATCAACGGCTTCTCCTTGACCTTCAAGGATGGCAAAGTCATCGAGCATTCGGCTGAGCAGGGCTACGAGGCTTTGACACATTTATTGAACACGGATGACGGGGCGAGACATTTGGGTGAAATCGCGCTAGTGCCTCATGACTCGCCGATCTCGAACGCCAATGTCACGTTCTTTAATACGCTCTACGATGAGAATGCCTCCTGCCATTTGGCGCTGGGCCAAGCTTATCCGGTCAACCTGAAAGGCGGCACCAAGATGTCGCCCGAGGAGCTTCTCGCTCATGGAGCGAATAGAAGCCTCACCCATGAGGACTTCATGATCGGCTCGCCGGACATGAATATCGACGGCGTAACGCAGGATGGAAAGCGCGAACCGATCTTCCGCAACGGTAATTGGGCGATTTAGCAGTAAGGTTAATTTATCTAAAAAAGGCTCTGGTTCCGCAGTTTAAGCTGCCGAATCAGAGCCTTTGTCGTCCGTATGCGACGGTTGCCGCTTCAATAATAAAACTTTTGCATTTCCGCAGGCACGCCGTTGCGCATCAGCAGCTCCGCCAGGGTCTCGCTGGCTGCGGGCGTATCGCCCGATACCAGCAGCCGTACGGCGAATTTATTCGCTTGACGCTCGTATTTTCCCGCATTGAAAAAGGATTGCTCATCCAGCCAAAAACGGTTAAAGCCCGGATGCAGCCGGTCATGCCCAAGCTCATGGGCGCATACGAACCTGCACCAATCCTCGGGAAGCTTATCGTGAATGACGATAAAGCGGCGCCGTAGCTTTTTGAAATAGAGGCCTCTCGTTCCTTCGCCAAGATCAGCATACCGGATATGAATGCCAATGCCCTCGGCGATGGTGAAGGGGTCATTGGTCTTGAATTTCCGGATGAGCTTCAAAATCAATTTATCCATAGCAACACCTACCCTTTGGCATCATCAGGAACATGCCCTGCCGCCTCGGTCTTTTTTTTGTGTTTGTTCATTTGTTTCGCTTCCCAGAACAGCCCGGTCAGCACATCCATAACGCGTTGACGGTCATCCTTGCTCATCGGAACGCCGTCGAACATAATTTCCCCGTCTTCTTCCAGCAGCTTCTTAAAATCTCGCTTATCCTTATACGTCGCCCATTCGGGAATTGTTGCTGCCGCTGCATCGCGTCCCAGTAAATAGTCGGTCGTCGTATGTAGAATATCGGCCAGTTTTTGCAAATCCTCGCTCGTTGGGGTTACGCGGTCATTCTCGATATGCCCCAAGTTGGATCGGCCCATTTCAAGATGGGAGGCGACCTCCTGCTGCGTTAATCCGTGTTCGACTCGCAATTGTTTGACTCTCGTTCCTAATGACATTATAAATACCCTCCGATTTCTTTAAATGGTATTTTAGATACTTGACGGTAATTAAAATACCCAATAAAATGAGTTTCATCAGATAGACTGTTATCATCATGCATAAAGGAATATAAATGATATTTTTAATACTCAATACCTAGTCTAATGTTTGGAAATGATAGTGTCAATACCATTTGTGAGCCGGAAGTTTTCGAGTTAAGAGTATTTAAATTACCAAGTTAATATTTTTTTGATAAAAATAAGAACACATGTTCTTATTTTGGTTGTTTTTTAAGCTCATTATATCACTTTTAATACAAACACAAACACAAACACAAACAGAAAGGATGCTGCAATCGAATGGAAAACAAGGAGATCTATTTGTCGGACAATGAGCTTGAAGCCTTTAAGAAGTATAAAGAAAGCCATGACAAGCTTTTTAAGGACCGTGTCATTCAGCAATTCTTTGAAAATAAGAAGCATGTTAAGCTGCTGGTTGGTTGCAGAAATGGTGATGCTGCCTGCATGCAGCAGTTGGAAGAGACCTTTCGGAAGTATTTTTTTGAATACCGTTTTATCAAATATTTGGCGGGAACGATTCGCTTTTATACGATTGAATTGCTGCGGAATCAGCAAAAGTATAAGCAGCGAAACCCACTTATTTATGACTCGCCGGCTTCCGACCAAGGCGAAGCAACCTTGGGGGAGCTTATGCAGTCCAGCCGAACCGATCAGCCCTCCAGCCTCTCCTACACCTCAAATCCATGCCTTATGGCAGCATCGTTTACGAATGACGACTTAACGGCTGTCTTCGAAGCCCTCTCTGGAAAACAGCGCCTAGTCGCAACTTTAGCTTACGGCCTGCGCTATCAGGATAATGAAATCGCGAAGATACTTAAAGTAAGCCCTCAAGCGATAAGCAAATCGAGAAACAAAGCATTAGAAACCATACGCGGCTCACTTGCCGGAAAGGGGGTGAAATAATGCTGGAGACTTTAGCGATTACGCCTCTGCTTGCAGCGATTGGTCAGGTTGGTTTTCCGATTGTTCTGGCCGGTTATTTGCTTATCCGGTTCGAGAGAAAAATTGATGCTTTGGCTGCCTCCGTTACGGAATTGAATCATGCGGCTAGAAATAAGCCAAACGAAAGCGAGGACAGCGATGGACAAAAAACTGTTTGATCAAGTCAGGGCGGCGCAGCAGGGGGATAAAGAGTCTTTAGGGCAAATCATCGAGGCATTCGCTCCAGCGATCCGGCAAGCAAAGCATCAAACGAATCGAAACGAACAGGAGGATGTGCAGCAAGCGATCATTGAAATGCTGATTCATAAAATTCTCTCCTACGATCTATCTCAGACATTGGATTATTCCGCTTTTTGCAAGCTGAATCAATGCGAGTCCAATGCCAGGTTAAACACGGTAGAGAGAGCAACATACAGCGAGGAGGGATATTGATATCCGAGCTGCTTTATTACGGAGGGAAAACGCGCAGTGCCATGAGGATTCCCGGCTTTAGGCATATGCTCATTTCCTCCAAAAGCCCATACGCTTTTCGCCCTGAATCATAGGATACTGTGTAAGTTAACAAAAAGGAGATGACCACATGAGTTATGGAGTAGCGGGAGCAAATGTTGGACCTGGACACTGCGCGCCTTATCCGGTTGCAGGCGTAAGCACGGGCTGCGGCGGTTTTTCTAACATTGGTTTTATTCTTGTCCTCTTTATCCTACTTGTCATAATTTCTCGTTCTTGGTTGTAATTTTTCAAAATAACACCGCGTAACGAGCTTATGGCGCTTCGAACAACGGCAGCCGTTTACGCTTGGCCAGTGTTTGTTCTTGAGTTTCACTAAGCGTATTTTTCCACTACCTGCAAGCATAAATAACAGCCCCAAGCGCCTGAGCGTTTGGGGCTGTTATAGCTGTGCGATAGGGACGAGCAATGCTGGATGCTAAGGCTGTGAGGTTCGGCGATGACCTCACATCGTATATATATTTATTCATGCGACATCAATCGATAAATTATTTATCAACCAATCATTATAATAGCTAGGTGCGAATGATTTGGTTGTACGGTAAATAATCTATGGGGCGAGGTTGAATCAATGAAGAAGATTCATATTGCAAGGGTAAAATGGACGATGCTCTTATTAATGGTCCTCCTGGTTATCCAGTCACCAATGAATGCCTATGCTGCTGGCAGCGCAACAGGGCCGCTTATTACGAACGTAATTCCTGCAAAACAAGCAACGGTCTATACATCTATGCCAAGGATTACAGCTACATTGCAGAATACTGGTTCTGGAATTAATGATTCAACCATTCAAGTGAAGGTGAATGGAATCGCGGTACCCTTCCAGTACGACATCAGTACCGGAATTGTGGCGGCGGCGACCTCTGGTTTGCCTAACGGTACATATCAGCTAACGATCGATGTTTCAGATTCATCTGGAAACCCGGCAGAGCAATGGAAATCCATGTTTAATGTATCTGTTGATACTGGAGCAGGCAAGATCGAATATCTAGCGTTAGGCGACTCCTTAGCAGCAGGTATGACACCGTACAAATCAGTAGGACTCAGCTATACGGATATGCTGGCCGAGAATATTCGCAGCTTTGGATATTTGGGTGAATTCAACAAAAATCATACCTATCCGGGATATACGACCCAGGATGTGCTGAATGATATTCAAAATAATGTAACGGCTCCGAACGGGAAGACAATCCAGCAGAATATCGCGAGCGCGGACGTCATTACGTTGGACATTGGGGCAAATGATTTTATAAAGCAGCTTAGTCCTGCCTATTCGTTAGACCCAAGTATTGTGCCAGCCTTAATCCAACAAATCGGTACGAATACCGGACTTATAATATCAGCGATCAAGCAGCTAAACCCAACAGTAAACATATACGTTATGGGCTTATATGACGCGTTCCACAATTTTCCTTTATCCGCTATTCAGAAGCAGCAGTTTGCAGTTGTATTGGATTACTTAAACCAAGCACTGGCAGGCGCTGCTGTGCAAACAGGGGCTATATACGTGCCTACTGGTGTCGCCGTTGCTGCGGATTATGGGAATAACCTGCCTAATCCTTTGGATATCCACCCAAGCGAGCAAGGCTATAAGGCCATAGCAGATGCTTTTTGGAATGTGATGAAGACCTCTTATGCATGGCCCCTAGACAGCACGCTGACGGCTGGAAATATTGCCTCTTCAAGTCTCACATTGAATTGGACATCCGCTAATGGCGGCACTTTTGATTATAAAATTTATAATGGGACAGTAGAAGTAGCTACAGTATCGGGAAGCGTATATAATCATCAAGTAAATGGGTTATCATCGGATTCATCATATACCTTTAAAGTAGAAGCTAAGCTCCCGAATGGGATATGGACCACCAATGGGCCGGCAGTAACAGCCAAAACAAATGCAACGAGCGCCTCCGCAGGTCAAACAATCCCGCAAATCAACCAACTAACCGCAAAAGAGATAAGTGATCGGATTACATCCGCCGGCACGTCTCCAACGATAACGATCGATGTAACAGGCGATGATGACATTCTCTTGCCTGGCACTGTGGGCCAACTCCTGCAGCAAGCGAATAAAGCGTTGGTTATAAAATCCAATGGACAATCCGCAGCTATTCCATTCTCTGTCCTGAACGATCTTAGCAAATTAGGCAGCGGTGATGTATGGAAGGATGCGAAGCTTGAAATATCGTTAAAGGCTATACAAGATTCAACGGCGGGTGACTTGGTGAGTGCTGCTAATCTCGCAAGTGGAGCATCGATCAAGCACAAGGGACAGCTGTATGAGTTTGATTTAACGCTAGTGTCCTCAACTGGAAAGACGATTCGTTTGGATCGCTTTAATGCGCCGGTCACTTTACGCTTTTCACTTGTTTCCGACAATACGGATACAAGTCTGCTGGGTATTTATTATCTTAACGAGAGCCTGAAGCAATGGGAGTACGTCGGGGGAGAAATAGGGACTGATAATGGATCAATCGAGTCATCCTTACCGCACAATTCCAAATATGCTGTCCTTGAATACACAAAAACGTATAAGGATGTACCCGCGGCCCACTGGGCTTTTCATACCATTCAAAGACTAAGTGCCATACATGTGATCGATGGTGTCAGCAGCCAGCAATTTAATCCTGCCCAACCGACGACTCGAGCACAATTTGTTACCATGCTGGTTCGTGCTCTTGGTATTCAGTCTACTGAAGCACATACGGCTTTTACTGATGTATCCGAAGGAGCTTGGTATTCTGAAGCGATCGCTGGAGCTGTTCAAGCCGGAATGATAAAAGGACTCGATGAAAGCCATTTTGCGCCTAATGCTACGATTACTCGTGAACAAATGGCCATACTGCTGGTTAGGGCTTATGAGTACAAAACAGGCAAGCAGCTTGAAACGAGTGACATGCTGCTCCAGTTTAAGGATGCAGATCAAGTATCCTCATGGGCAAAAACGGAAGTGAACAAAGCACTCAGGACCGGACTTATGCAAGGGCCGGATAAAAATACATTTGTTCCAAAAGGCTTAACGATTCGCGCCGAAGCTGCACAAGCGATTTATAACTTGCTTGAAAAGTAAATAACGATCAACAAAAAAGGGGCTGCCTAAGGCAGCTCCTTTTTGTTGATCGTTACTTTCTACCGCAAGCAGCGGTATATTCAAAGAAATAGGGAGACAACAGCGATTACCTGCAAGGCCGTTGCGGAGGCGCACGCCTCTCGCTTTGAGTGCCTTGAGGAGATATTCTCCAGTCAAGCAAGCATCGCTGCCAAGTAAGAAAAGGTGCGGGCTGTTCCGAAAAATGAGCAGGAGCACATTTTGCTCAAACGCCTATACGTTTTTCTCTTTGAATCATAGGATACTGTACCTTAATAAAAAGGAGATGAACAAATGAGCTATGGAGTAGCAGGCGCAAATGTAGGACCAGGACATTGCGGACCCGTTTATCCGGTTGCAGGTGTTAGCCACTGCGGTACTGGGGTTGGCGGAGCGTTTTCAAGCCTTGGCGTTATCTTAGTCCTCTTCATTCTGCTTGTCATTATTTCCCGTTCTTTGTGCCACTGAGCGGCAGAGCTTACTTGTAAATCGGCAGCATAGCGTTTCCACTAATTGAAATAGCATAAATACCCCCAAGTGCCTGAGCCTTGGGGGGTTTTGCATGCGGCAGCAGAAGCAGCTATTCGCGAACCTCTGCGATCAGCTCGATTTCAATCGGCGTATGGAAGGGCAGGTCACTTGTGCCAATTGCGGAGCGGGCGTGCCGGCCGTTTTCGCCGAACACCTCGATGAGCAAATCGGAGGCTCCATTCAGTACATATGGCTGATCGCCGAAGCCGGGAGCGCTGTTAATGAAGCCGAGAATTTTTACGATTTTTACGACGCGGTCGAGGTCGCCCAAATGGGCCTTCATGGCGGCAAGCAGGTTAATGACGACCTGACGGGCCGCTTCTTGCCCTTGCTCGATGGTTAGATCGGAGCCGATTTTCCCCTCGTACATCAGCACGCCGTCGATGCGGCAGTCGAAGCCGGAAGTATAGATCAAATTGCCGGTTTGGTTGACCGGGATATAGGAAAACTTAGGTTTCGTGGTTTCAGGCAAAACGATACCTAGCTCGGCAATACGTTTTTCGATGATCGACATCATAAAACAGCTCCTTTGAAATGGGGTGGTTATTTAGTGTGTGCAGCAATGCTGGGCGCGAATAAGCTGCCCTTCGCGTTTATGCGTGTGCACGCCATGAGAAAGCGTGAGCTGGCCGGATACGATGACATGCGAAATGCTGGCCGGGTATTGGCGCGGCTCCTCGAAGGTAGCGGTATCCTGGATGGCATCCGGGTCGAATACCGTAATATCGGCAGCGTAACCGGGCACGAGCAGTCCTCTTTTGCCAAGCTTAAAGCGCTGCGCGGGGAAAGAAGTGAGCTTGCGTACCGCTTGTTCAAGCGACAGAACCTTGTCCTCGCGGACATACTTGGCAAAGACGCGCGGGAAGGTTCCGTACGTACGCGGATGCGGTTTGCCGATTTCGCAGTTCAGGCTGTCGGAGGCGATCAGCGATTTCTCGTAGCCGATGACCTGCTTCACATCATCATCCGACATATGGAAATAGACGATGGCGATCTGCCCTTTCTCCTCCAGCAGCAGATCCATCATGCAATCGACGGGATGCTGCCCGCGCAGCTCGGCAACCTCGGCAATGGATTTTCCTTCCAGCGTTTTGTTCGCATCCGTCTGCATGGACGAAAGGATAATGCTGGTCCAGCCGGTCGAGCACACGAGATTATCCCATGTGTCTTGCTCGCGGCCAAGCTCTTCTTTGATTCGCATACGGAGCGCTTTATCGCGGAACGCTTCAAGCGTTGCTTCGATGCCGCCTTCAAGCACCCATGGAGGCAGTACGGTTGTTAAGGTCGTCGAGCCTGCGGCATAGGGATACACATCTACGGTAACGTCCATGCCGCGTGCCCGGGCGGCTTCCACGAGCTCCAGCGCGTCAAGCGCCTTGCCCCAGTTCGCGCGGCCCGCTGCCTTCAAATGGCTGATATGCAGCGAGATGCCGGCCCGTTCCGCGATCCAAATGACCTCGGCGACGGATGGCAGCAGGTTGTTGCCTTCCCCGCGGATATGGGTGGACAGCAAGCCGTTATATTTCGGCAGCACGCTGCAAAGCTCGGCTAGCTCATCACGCGAGGTATAGCTGCCTGGCGCATACAACAGCCCGATCGATAAGCCGATGGCGCCGGCCCGGAGGCCCTCTTCAAGCAAGGTCTTCATGCGTTCAAGCTCGTTCTTCGAGGCAGGGCGGTTCTCAAAGCCCATCACCGCGATACGAAGCGCGCCGTGCGCAACGTAGGTGGCGATGTGCTCCGAAGGATTCGAGCGGCCGACAAAGTCCATATATTGGCTGACCGTTTCCCACGGCCACTCCCAGCTTGTGCTGCCGAGCACCGGCTGTACGTACGTTTGCAGCAGCTGGGCTTTTTCCCGAACGAATGGAGCAGGGGCGAGCCCGCAGTTGCCGACTACCTCGGTCGTCACGCCTTGCTGCAGCTTAATTTCGCTGTGCGGATGATCGATAATCATCAAGTCGGAGTGGCAGTGCCCGTCGATAAAGCCGGGAGAAATGACCTTGCGGGCTGCGTCGATGATTTGTCCTGCCTCTTGGTCAACGCGGCCAATCGCAACGATGAGGCCGTCCTTCACCCCAACATCGCCGTTATACCAAGGGTTGCCGCTGCCATCGACGATTTTGCCGTTTTTCAAAATAAGATCGAGCATGCCGTACGATGCCTCCTTCTCGTTATTCGAGCATACCGCGAGCGGCTACGGAAGTTTTGCGCAGCTGCCCGGCTGAATCCTTAAGGTAGACGAAGCTGTGCAAATTAACCGTGCTGCAGATATGGTTAGGGATAATACGAAGGACGTCTCCTACCTGATAGAGGGAATCCGGAGACACGCGAATCATGCCATGCTCCTCATTCATTCGCTCCAGCACGGCATCGGGATCTCCGATGACATGGCCGAAGCCCTTGAGGAACAAGGGGGCGTGGCCCGGCTGCACATCTGTCGCGAAGGTTTTGCTGCCGCCGTCGATTACGATGAAATCAGCCGAGGGACGGCTGACAATGGCAGCAAAGACGGAGCCGGCGCATTGCTCAAGCGAGCACATGCCATACGCAGCCTGCATTCGGTCCTGGTAGATATAGGTGCCGGGACGAACCTCCGTTACGCCGTCAATCTCTGCCGCGAAGACCGCCGTTGGCGAGGAGCCGACGCTAACATCTTGGATCGCGATGCCGGCAGCTCTAAGCTCAGCCGCTGCTTCGGCCATCAAACGGCCTTCTTCATGACCGGCTGCTTTGACGTCAAGCGTGGGTGCTCCGCCTGCCATAGCGCCGCGATACGTGAAAATTCCGCTAAGCTTCATCCCGGGAAGCCCGTTGATTTGCTGGGCCATTTGCACAGCTTTGTCCAGGGCTGCGCCTGTGCGCCGCAGTCCGGTGTCGAGCTCAAGCCGCACCTCCAGCTCGGCGCCTTCGCGCAGCGCCGCTTCGGAAATTCGCTTCGCTCCTTCGAGACTGTCAACCCCTATGATTAGCCGGATACCGGACCGGCTCAAGCGGGCGGCACGTTCAAGCTTGGATCTGGCAACCAGCGGATAGGCGACGAAAATATCGCGAATGCCGCCACTCGCCATAACTTCTGCCTCGGAGATTTTCGCTACCGTTATGCCGGCAGCGCCCGCGGCTAGCTGCCGGGCGGCCATCTCCGGCAGCTTGTGCGTTTTGGCATGGGGACGCAGCTTCACGCCAAGGCGCGCAGCCGATTCCGCCATGGCTGCAATATTGCCGTCAACGGCATCGCTGTCGATGACGACGCAAGGGGTTTCCAGCTCCTGTCGTTCATACAACGGCGCATGCATCTTTTCGCTCATACTCCCGTGCCTCCTTCGCTATCCTCGCCTTTGGACTCCTCCAGGTAACTGTATAAGGTGAACTTCGAAATACTCAAATAGCTGCATACCTTCTCGCCCGATTTCTTTATCAGAAAGGCGCCCTTTTGGTCAAGCCATTGGATGATTTTAATTTTATCTTCTTTGGTCATCGCCGCAGGCGGCTTGCCGACCGTCTCCTGCGCTTCCTGTATCAGCGTATCGAGCAGATCGTTCACATTGCTGACGAATGATTCCCGGACCGGCGTGAGTCCGCTTGCCGTAAGCGATTGGAGCGTTTTCTCCGCGACCATCAGATCGGAAATATCGAAGTTGATGCACATCGCTCCGATGATCTTCCCCGCATCGTTTTTGATATACATGGAGGTCGAACGGAGGATGCGCCCATCCTTCGTCTGCGTGACATAGTTATGGCGGTTATCGCCCTCCGAGGTTCCGCGCATAATTTCCAAGCCGAGATTCGTGCCGGGATCACCGATTTTCCGCCCAGTCACATGGCCGTTCTCGATCGCTACAATCGTGCTGTCAACCGGCTTTGACCAATCATGGACGACAACCTCGCAATGATCGCCGAACTGTGCGGTTATGCCTTTGGCCATCTCTGTCAAAAATAGCAGCTCTTGCGATATGGATTCCACCTGCACTCACTCTCCCGTTTGCTTTACAGCTTTGTTGCCCACATAGTACTATGACTGGCCGGAAAAATCAAACAAAAAATCTGCTAACCTAAAAAAAAGTATGATGGGATGTGTTTAAACTTCTTTTTGGCATACTAATGAACAAGTTTGATATTTTAAAAACTTATATGCAGCTTTAATTCTGCCTTATACAGCGTTCGAGCTGCCTATTGCGATATTTGAAAGTGTGGCTTACGATGGCAGCGATGGCGCTTGCCGTTGTTCCGGCCATCATCGCTTATCTGGCTTTTCAGGAGCAGTCGATGAAAGGGATGACCGCAGGAGCGGTTAAGGGTTAAAGAATCGCGTCCGTCACAGGCGAAAGATTGCTGCTGCCTTCTCGCGCGAGATTCTCTGTCTTTGGCAGAGGCATACTTGATTTTAATACGGGCTACAGTGTACATTCTGCAACAGAATGACCCGATATAGCTGGCGCGCGAGCCTACGCTGTAGTTTATACAGCGTTTTCGCAGCTAAGATCAGCAATATCGTGGCTGACGAGGATTCTATTGTATTTTATACACTGTAAACCAGCGGTTCAGCTGCCATGAAAGGTTTCTATTGCACAAAGTGCAGTGGAAGCCTTTTTTCAATTTAGAAGAATTTATAAGTTTCCACTTATAAATGTGCTTATCTATCTCCGCGAAACGAGCTTTTGCCGCCAAAGGACAGCTGGAGCCGTTTATGATTGTGCAAGGGCGAAGTAAGGGAATGCTTTTATATAGAAGATTCGCGGAAAACTAGCTTCATATAAAAGATGAAAGAGCGTAACTGTTACGATATAATAGAGGCGATCACCAATCGCTTAAAATACGGACATACGGGAGAACAAGAGATGAATAATCAAGAACAACATATACCGGTTCATTTGCTGTCAGGCTTTCTGGGGAGCGGGAAAACAACGCTGCTCAGAAGGTTGCTGGATTATTATACGGCGCAGGGCAAGAAGCCGGCGGTCATTATGAATGAGCTTGGCGATATTAATTTGGACGGTCAGCTTGTAGGCGACGAGGTGCCGATGGCCGAAATGCTGAGCGGCTGCATTTGCTGTACGATGCGTGGCGATCTGGGCATGGAAATCAGCATGCTCATCAACGAGCATCAGCCTGATGTCATCTTCATTGAATCAACGGGCGCGGCAAATCCGATGGAAACGCTAGATGGGGTTACCGAGGCGGCCATGTACAAACCAATAGACCTGCGCAGCGTGATTACGGTTGTTGACGGGCCGGAGCTTCTTGCCCGCAGCCGCGACGGCAAAGGCCGTACGTTCAAGCTGATGCTGGAGCAGATCCGATGCGCTACGGTTTTGCTGCTGAACAAAGCGGACAAGCTGGAGCCCGATGAACTCGTGGAGGCGCAGCAGCAGCTTAGGGAGCTTAATGCCCATGCCCAAATCATCGCGACCGTACGCTGCGCGATAGACGAATGGAGCTGGCTGGATGATGAACATGCGCCAAGCGCTCCCTTTCGGCAAAATCCGGCTGCTGCAGGCGGGCATGAACAGGAGGGCGCTGCAGCGGGACATGCCGGAGAAAGCGGGCCTTGCGCCGTGCCTGGCTGCACGAGTGAGAACCATACCCATGGGCATAAGGAAGCGGGTCATCATCATTCGCATGACCATGTGATGGTCATGACGCATTATTGGCGGAGTCCTGTAAACAGCGAAGCATTCGAAGCGCTGCTGCAGAGGCTTCCGTCTAACATTTACCGGGCGAAGGGAATCGTTACGTTTACGGATGCGCCAAGCCGCTTTCTGTTCCAATACGCTTATAAAGAGTCGGATTTTATGCGAATCGATCCCCAGGGCCATGTCAATGACGTGGCGGTATTTATCGGTGAGCATTTTTCAAAGGAATGGCTGCTGAGAGAGCTGGAGCAGCTGGAGAATACGGAAAATAGGGCGCAGTAAGACTAGCTTCGACCAATGTAGGAAAATGTCGAAAAATGCCGTTGACATGTCTATTCGCGTGAATGCTTGGGCAAAATAATCCAGATGAGGCTTGTTTAGCCTCGCATCACGTTTGCAATGGAAAGGTGTGGCAGTAAATGATTAGAAAATGGTTTATCCCTGTTGTATCGCTGGCCGTATTGTTTGCGGTTGCTCCCGTTTGGGCAGCGAAATCAGCAGCGGTTTTGCCGGATGTCTCTTTAACGGCACAGGCGCAGCATCCTAATGAGTCCGATCCGGGCAATGAGCATAAGCATCATAAGGGCAAAATGACCCGCAAGGACTTTGAGGCTTATCGGCTGGAGAAGCTGAAGGAGATCGCGACGTACTTCGGCATTCAAGCCGAAGGAAAAACTGCGGAGCAGCTGAAGAAGGAAGTTGAGGCTGCAAAGGTGGCTAATAAGGAAAAGTGGGAAGCTTTTAAAGCGGAGCATCAAGCGAAGCGTCTTGAGCATTTGCGCAATATTGCCAAAGAGCATGGCATTTCTACCGAAGGCAAAACGTCGGAGCAGCTGCGCGAGGAGCTTTTCCAGCTGCACGGGGGAAAAGGCAAACGGCCTCATCGCTTGGAGGACCATGACCGTGCCAATGAAGACGATAATACGAAGCAAAAGGCCAAGCAAAGCGAAGTTTAGGCTTGGCCATCCGAATCCGCCTGAGTCATGGACTGGGCGGATTTTTTTTGCGCGAATAAACGATTGGAATAACTTACTAGGACATCGAAAAACAAATGGGTCCAAGCGACTCTTGTAATATTAAAAAATGATGAATTAAGTAGTTTTTTGTCGAAATATATAGTATTAATATCCTATTTTTTCATTGTGCTAGGGATGAACTGTCAAGTATACTAGAACCACATCATTAATTGACAGTTTACGCTGATTTTTGCTTTCTCCGACAACAAGGGGCTGATAGATGACATGGGAAAGTTTAGGCTAAGCATCGCACAAAAATTAATATTTTCACTTGGCCTGCTTGTTCTTCTCTCGTTTGGTCTATTAGTTTTTGCCCACCTCATTAAGCTTTATCACTCCAACCTGCGCGAAAGCGAGCTTGAAGCGCAAACAGAATTAAACGCTTACATTTATCCCTTCTCCAGAACAATGGAACAAGCCGTGACGATGCTCCAAACGCTGGAAGCACAGATGTATCTAATGGACGGCCATGATCAGCAGAACCGGGAATATACCGTTGAATTGCTGAAGTGTGTATTAGAAGATAGTCCGGATATATTAGGCGTGTATACATTATGGGAACCAAACGCCTTTGACGGCAAAGATGCGTTTTACAGAAACAAAAACAGCTATGATGATGCGAGCGGCCGCTTCATCCCCTATGTGGTTCGCAAGGGCGAGGCGTTTGAAGTGCTGGCCGTCAATAACTACGAGGATAAGGTGCTGGGGAGTTTCTACCAGCTTCCGAAGCTAACCAAATCCTTTACGCTTTTGGAGCCCTATTCCTATGTGATTAACGGCAAGCCTGTATTAATGACATCGCTTGTTCTGCCTATTTTGGATGCCCAAGGTGAATTTTTAGGCATTGTCGGAGCGGATCTTTCGCTGGAATCGGTGCAGAAAAAAATAGAAGCTTTCCGTCCGTTGGGCGGGTACGCCAATATTATTACGACGGAAAATCATTATTTGGCTAACGGCAAAAATCCCGAACTGGTGAATACGCGATATCAGCTATGGTCGAACGCCGATGACTTGGAAGCCATGAAGGGAACTAAGCCGCGCAAAGCCTACACGCCAGATCCGAGCGGCAATGGCACCGTATTGCGTATGTTCTATCCCATTCTTATACATAATGTGCTTTGGCATATCGAGACCGTCATCCCCAAGAAAAACATGCTGACGGATTATTATAAAAGCTTGCGGGAGTCCGTCCTCATCACAAGCATAGCCTTGCTGTTTATGACCATGGTGATGGCGCTGCTCGTTCGCAAAATTATTTTGGTTAATATCCAGAAGGTGGTGCTGGCAACCTCCGCGGTTGCTGCCGGAGGGGAAGAGCAGCAGCTGGACATCCGTACGAATGATGAATTCGAGTTTATGGCTGTTCAATTTAATCATATGATTGCCCAGCGCAAGGAAGCCGAACATCTGATTGAATACCAATCGACGCATGACTTAATGACCGGCCTGCCTAATCGCTATGCCTATCACCGATATATGGAGGGGACAGCAGCCGAGAGCCATATGCCTCAAGGGCCGTTCGCTTTGCTTTTCATTGACCTCGACCGTTTCAAAATGATAAACGATACGCTTGACCATGCGATGGGCGATCAATTGCTGCAGCAGGTGGCAGAACGGATCGTTCGCGCAGTCGGCAGCGGCGGGCGTGTGTTCCGTTTCGGAGGCGACGAGTATATCGCGCTGCTGGAGAATGCGGAGCACCTTCATCAGGCTGCGCATGCCGCGGAAACGGTTCTGTCGGTTGTTTCTGAACCTATTGAGCTGAGGGACCGCATGTTTTATATCACGGCAAGCATAGGGGTCAGCATCTGCCAAGATTGGACGCCTGCGGCTGCAGACCAGCTCGTGAAGGAAGCCGATATTGCCATGTACGTAGCAAAGAAGGAACGCAATACATACAAGCTGTATGCTCCATCGATGAATGACGTCACGAAGAAGGAACTGATTTTGGAGAGCAGCATGTTCAAAGCGCTGGAGCTTGGCGAGTTTATGCTCTATTATCAGCCGAAGGTTGAAATCGCAACCGGAAGAATTTACGGCGCGGAGGCTTTGATACGGTGGAACCACCCGGAGCTGGGCATGGTGTCGCCGCTTGATTTTATCCCCATAGCAGAGAAAACGGGTTTTATTATCCCGCTTGGCGAGTGGGTGCTGCATACGGCCTGCAAGCAAATTAGCGAATGGGAGCGAATGGGCTTACGGAACCTCTCAGTGAGCGTGAACATGTCGATGATCCAATTCCAGCAAAAGCAAATCGTCCATACGATCGAGCGGATCATTTCAGGCGCAGGCATAAGGCCGGAGCAGATCGAGCTTGAAATCACCGAGACGGTTTTTATGGATAATCCGGCGCACACGCTCAAAATATTAGACGAGCTCAAGCAGCTCGGCGTCTTGCTGTCGCTTGATGATTTTGGCACCGGCTATTCCTCGCTCAGCTATTTGCAGAACATTCCGCTGCATACGCTGAAGATCGATAAATCGTTTATCAGCGGGATCGTAACCGATTATAAGAAACAAATGATTTACAAGTCCGTTATCGTCATCGCGCATAATTTGAATTTGAACGTGGTGAGCGAAGGCGTAGAGACCCAAGAGGAGCTTAATGTCATTTGCAGCCATAATTGCGATGCCGTTCAAGGCTACATCTATAGTCCGCCCGTTACGGCAAGCAAGTTCGTGCAGCTATTTTTGGAACATAATAAAGAAATCTAATGAACGATCCGTCTCCTCTTCGATGTGGGGGCGGTTTTTTTTATCGTGTCCAACGTTCCGGCGGTTGGTAAAATATTATTTAGCCGTGATGTGTTACAAAAAGACGGAAAGCTTCGTCTTCCTTATAGCTTGAGCAAAAAAAAGCAAGGAGGTAATCAGAATGGAACATTCGGCGCCGGATTTGTTTCGTCAGCAATTTAATGAGCATTATCCTTCGGTAAGACGAAAGCTCGTCGCGCTTATTCGCGATGAGGCTGCTGCCGAGGATCTTGCCCAGGAAGCATTTCTAAGGCTTTACCGAAATCCGCCGGATCAGCCTGAAGCAATCGGGGGCTGGCTTCACCGCGTATTAACGAGGCTGGCCTATGATTATATGGATAAGAAAGCACGGGAGCGCGCATTAACCGAGAAGCAGGAGCAAAGCATGCTTTCACAGCCGCAGGCGGCGGAGTCAGGCGAGCAGCTGCTGCTCGATAAGGACGAGCAGGAGCTCGTTCAAGGCTGGCTGGATGCCTTGCCGAAGCGGGATAAGCAGATGCTGCTGCTAAGATATGAAGGATACAGCTACGCAGAGATCGCGGAACAGCTTAAGATCCGGCAGCCACAGGTCGGGATGATGCTGCGAAGAGCCGGGGATCGTCTGAAACGTCATGCGCAGAAGGCAGAAAGCGTGTTTTTGCACGAGAAGAAGGTCTAAAGCAACAAACCTTTGAGGAGGAGTTATGGATGACAACCAATGACGGTTTGAATAAAAGAGAACAAGAGCAAATGTCGGCTGCATGGGCCCGCCTTGAGAAGCAGCTGCAGCAATCAGAGCAATCGCCGCTTTGGCAGCAATGGGAAACGCATGCTCAGAGCAGCGGGGCTGCGGATCCGAAGGAGAAGGACGGATTGGCTCCGACGGAAGGAGTGCAAGCGCCGATCACCGCCGTCGCCGTAAGCCCGGTCATTTCGCGGGAGCAGGTAAATGCCGTGCCGCTGGGAAGAGCCCGCGCATCTGTAAATGAGGCGGGGAGCATCCCGGGCAAGGGCGGCGCAGCCCGTCGCTGGCTTCGGAGAAATCTTGGCAAAACGGCTGCCGCATGCGCTGCTGCCTTGATCACGGTTGTGATTGCCACGCCTTCGACGAATGCAGCTCTGGCCGCATGGCTGAACACCTTCCGCATGGATCATGTGATGGTAGTAAACGAGAACGATTTGGAATCGCTTTTGAACGGCTTTTTGGACGAGGGAGAGTCGCTCGAGACGAATAACCGGTTCGGCAGCTTCGAGCGCTCGTCGGTTGGAGGCTGGGCGGAACTGTCACCCGAGCAAGCAGCTGAAAGACTGGGCTTTTCGATACCGGCTGTAACCGTTGCGGAGAAGCAGACGACGGACATTTCTTCGAGCATGTCTCAAACGCTTACTTTGCGCTTAAACGTCGACGAAATAAATAGCGCCATGCGAAGGCTTGGGGCAGATAAGCTGCTGCCTGAATCGGTTGACGGCAAAGCGATAACCTTTCATACCGGGGAAGGCGTAAGTGTGGGATATCGGCCGAATGAAGGAAGCGGCTCCGAGCAATCCGTGCAGGTTACCTATGTCAAGGAACCAAGCATAAACGTTGATTCATCGGTTGATATAAAGGATGCCTATGAGGCGGTTATCCGCTTCCCTGCGCTTCCCGAGCATTTGCGGAAATCGCTTCAGCAGGCCATCAGCCTGGACAAAGGCGAAATTCCGCTGCCGATCATTACAAATGAAACGCCGGAGAAGGTCTTAATTGAAGGGGTCGACGTCTATTTGGAGCAGAGGGCCGGCCAAAACTCCATCAACGCTATTTGGCTTCAGGACGGCATTGTCGCAAATGCGTACTTCAATGGCTACGGTGACAAGCAGCAGATACAAGGGATTCTTGCGGAGTTGATCCAACCATGAGCGCCCTAGCTATTGAAACGAGCCTGTTAACCAAGGATTACGGAGAAGGACGCGGCTGCCATGGCGTTACGTTAACCGTTAGAGAAGGGGAAGCCTTTGGCTTCCTCGGCCCTAACGGGGCTGGAAAAAGCACCATTGTGAAAATGCTCACCGGATTGATTAGGCCCACCTCAGGCAAAGCGCAAATCTACGGTCATGCTTCGGGAACGATTGAAGCAAGGCGGAGATTAGGCTATTTGCCTGAGCTTTTTCGGTATCCGGATTGGCTGACGGGCGAGGAGGTGCTTGCTTTCCATGCGAAGCTGTGCGAGCTGGACCGAATCACGGCGAAACGGCGCATCTCCCTGCTTTTGGATGAGGTTGGGATCGGAAGCCGCGGACGCGACCGGCTTAAAGGTTATTCGAAGGGAATGCAGCAGCGGCTGGGCTTGGCATGCGCGCTGCTTGGCGACCCGGATATCGTATTTCTGGATGAGCCGGCCTCCGCGCTCGATCCGGTAGGACGGCATGAGGTGCGGGAGCTGCTCGCCAGGCTGAGAGGCCAAGGCAAAACGATCTTCCTTAATTCGCATTTGCTCGAGGATGTAGAGCAGCTATGCGATAAAGTCGCCCTGCTTAATAACGGCAGGGTGCTTGCAGAGGGCAAAGTCTCGGAGATGATTCGCGCGCAATCCAATTGGCGGCTGCGCGTCAGCGGTTATACGCCATATGCAGCCGAACGCATTCATCAAATGCTTGGGGTGAACACGGCTGTCTCCTTATCGGATTCCGGAGACGGTACCGCATGGCTGGAGCTGGAGCTGGAGAACGACGAGCAAATCGGTTTGGTGAATTACCTGCTTATTGAGATGGGTCTAACCTTGTATGAGGTCGGGAAGATGCAATCAAAGCTGGATGAGTGGTTCAGACAAGCCGTTACAGGCTTGGAACATAGGGGGGAACGCAGATGATCGCGGTTTGGGGCTTAACGTGGAAAGAGCTCATTCGCAAGCGCGTGACGCTGATGACGATCATTATGACGGTCCTTTTTTGGATTGCTTATTGGTTCGTTGCGGATGCGATAGCGGGCGGGGAAGTGCATGTTTCCGCTTCTATGGAACTGCTCGAGAATTTTGCGCGCAGCGCGATGATATTGACGCTTGGCTTTTTTTTCGGGGCATTCGCAGTGGCTTTCCTGGCGATTTTCAGCTCGGTTGCGGCTGTAACGGGAGAAGCGGAATCCGGCGTGCTGCAGTCGGTCCTCGCTCGGCCGATTCAGCGCTGGAAATGGTTTATGGGCAGATGGCTCGGTTTTGTCAGCTATGTTGCGCTGTATGCCGTTCTGTTATTCGTCTCGATTATTTCCATTAGCTGGATCGAGACGGGGATCTTATTCAGTCTGGCTGTGCAGCTGAAATCCTTAGCCTTATTTCTTGCCGTTATTCCGCTGCTTGTCTCCTTAACCATGGTTGGGTCTTGTTATATTAGCCCGCTTGGAAATGGGATATGGATGACGATGCTGTTTGGAATGGGCTGGCTTGGGAGCACGATCGGACGTTTTATGGATACGGGAAGGATTCGCATGAAAGAGCTGGAGACGCTGGAGACGATTACCGGCCTCATTAAGCTTGCTATGCCGGCGGATGCTTTGCAGCAGCGCATGCTGAGCGAATTATTTTCAATTTCGGAGCTGAGCGGCATGTATGATCTCAATAACGAGCTAAGCTTTTTTACGATAAATAACGCTGCCTCCAATTCCTTAGTCGTTTATTGCCTCGTCTATACGGTTGTAATGCTATTGGCAGGTTTGCTGCTGATGAGAAGAAAGGATTTCTAAAAAAGACTGCCCCCTGACGCAGGAGGCAGTCTTTTTTGTTATTTATGTCGTCCACTGGGAGTGGACAATCGCGCTTACATACCAAGCCCCGTCCAATTCCTCCAGCACAAGAATCAGGCTTTCCCAATCCATTCCTTCGTACTGGGCATCGAAGCCGCTGAAATGGTAATCCATCACATAGCTGTCCGGAAAAACTTCTTTGATATTGACCTTCATGTTGCCCGTGCCTTTAATTTCATCGTTGCCAACGGTTTCTGCCTCTAGAAAGTCTTTGTCGTAAACAAACTTGTCATAATACTGCTGAAAGGTAAGATCAATCGGTTCGCCGGAGCCGTCATAGGAGCCAAAATGATATACAGTCGTATCCGTTAAAGCAGGAAAACCCTCGGCTGGAAAAACTTTGGCGGAAGCCGTATCAATGTGAGCGTAGGGTGAGAATAATAAGCCTTTATCGGGATGGATGTAGGCTTTCAAGGTAGTCATATCCGATTCCTTTAAGGCTAGCATGACGTTTGCGGCAGCATCATCCGGCGTGGCGGCTTCATTTGGGCCATCATCGTCCGTGTTGTTATTTGAATCTGTAGCTTGACCGGTTGGAGAAGGCTTCGGCGTCTCCGGATTTTGATTTTGAGGCGTCTCCGTATTTACGGGAGACTCTCCGTTATGATTGTCCGCCTTGTTTGCGTTCGAACTGCACGCCGTTAAGGTTAGGAGAAGCATAAGCGTGATGGCAGCTATTGTTTTTTTCATTTTCCAATCACCCCGTAAGTCGTTTTGGTTGTAGCCTTGTTACCAATCCAGACGTGATTTCCCGATAAAAGTTGCATAGGTGCTTGTGGACTTTAACCGCGTCTGTTAAACTAAAGTTGTTATTTAGTAAATTTATTAACTAAACATGGAGTGTGGCATGGCGACGATAAAAGATATTGCGCAGGAGGCAGGTGTTTCAGCCGCTACGGTTTCAAGGGTTTTGAACAATGATGTCACCCTTGCAGTCAGCGAGGAAACGCGTTTACGTATATTTAGCATTGCCGAGCAGCTGCAATATAAGCCGTCCAAGCTGCGAAGAATGAAAAAAGACGAGCAGCTTTCCCGTCAGCAAATTGGTTTGCTGATGTGGTCAACGCTCGAGGATGAGCATGAGGATCCTTATTTTTCTTCCATACGGAAAGGGATCGAAACCCGCTGCGAGGAGCTTGGCATCAGCATTATTAAGGTGCTTCGCGGCAACAGCAAAGCGGAGATGCAGCCGGTGAACGAATTGGACGGCGTTATTGTCGTAGGCTCGATCGACGATCAGGATGTTACCCAGCTGTACAACAACGGGAACCGTTTGGTCTTCGTCAATCATTCCGGGGAATTGGATGAGTATGACACCGTAAAATTGCATTTTGAGCAGGCAACAAAGGCGGTTATCATGCATCTAATCGAGCTTGGGCATGTGAAAATTGGTTATATCGGCGGCAGCGATTATGTACATCGTCTTAGCCGTCAATATGAAGCGGCGGAAAGCGCTGAGCCGCGCCGCATTTTTTTCGAGAAAATCATGCGTGAGCTGGGTCTATATGATGAAAGTTTCGTGATGAAGTCCTATTGGTCTTCGAACAGCGGATATGAAGCCATGAATCAGCTGCTCCGGCAAAGCTCGCGGCCGACCGCCTGTTTTATTGCCAGCGATCCAATGGCAGTAGGCGCCTTGCGTGCGCTGCATGAGCACGGACTTCGCGTGCCTGAGGATATGGCAGTCGTCGGCTTTGACGACATCGAAATTTCTGCTTACCTGAATCCGCCGCTTACTACCGTTCGCGCGCACACGGAGCATATGGGCAGAGCGGCGGTACAGCTGCTGCTTGAACGGATAGAAGGACGTGAGGCGGCCGTTCATATGACCATCAACACGACGCTTATCGTAAGGGAAAGCTGCGGAAGCGCAACGAATTAAGGCAGAGACTCATTTATGCAAAACATTGGGGAGGTTATTTATTTTGACTATTCAATATGATCAGCAGCGTTCGTTATTCCATTTGCAAGCGAAGGATACAAGCTATGTAATCCATATCACGAAAACCGGCTATCCTGCACATATCTATTGGGGCAAAAAGGTTCGCGGCGTGCAGCTGGAGCGTCTCTTCGAGCTTGCCGTTAGAGCTTCCTTCACGCCAAGCACCGAGCTTGACCAGCTGGAATTGTCGCTCGACACGCTGCCGCATGAATACCCGGCTTATGGCAATTCCGATTTCCGGATGCCCGCCTTTCAAGTTCAGCTCCCTAACGGGACGACGATATCGGATCTGCGTTTTGATTCCTACAAAATCGTAAACGGAAAGCCAGCGCTGGACGGACTGCCGGCAACGTATGCGGAAAGCGACGAAGAAGCGCAAACCCTTGAAATTACATTGAAGGATGAGTTAATCGGCTTATCCGTTATTTTGTCCTACACGGTATTCGAACAATTCGACGCCATTGCCCGTTCGGCTAGAATCGTCAATAACGGCTCCGGCACGCTGCAGCTGCAGCGCGCATTCAGCATGAGTCTTGATTTTGCCCATGATCGCTTTGAAATGCTGCAGTTATCCGGCGCTTGGATTCGCGAACGCCATGTTCATAAGCGCAAGCTTGTGCCGGGCTTGCAATCGGTGGAGAGCCGCAGAGGCTCAAGCAGCCATATGCAAAACCCGTTTGTTGCCTTGCTCTCAGAAGGCGCGACGGAGGATCATGGCGATGTTTATGGCGTTAACCTGGTTTACAGCGGTAATTTCACGGCAGGCGTAGAGGTTGATCAATTCCATGCGGCGCGTTTGTTTATCGGCATCAATCCTTTTGATTTTAATTGGAGATTGGAGCCGGGCGAGCAGTTCCAGACGCCGGAAGCGGTTATGGTTCATTCGGAGCACGGGCTCGGCGGCATGTCGCGCAGCTTCCATGATATTTACCGCGCACGCTTAATTCGCGGAACATTCCGCGATCAGACCCGCCCGATTCTCGTCAACAACTGGGAAGCAACGTATTTCAACTTTAACGCGGACAAAATTGAAGATATCGCGCGCGCCGGGCAAGAGCTTGGTATCGAGCTGTTCGTGCTGGATGACGGCTGGTTCGGCAAGCGGGATAACGATAACACCTCGCTTGGAGATTGGTTCGTAGACCGCAACAAGCTGCCAAACGGTCTCGAGGATTTGGTAAGCCGCGTAAAAAGGCTGGATATGCAGTTCGGCTTATGGTTCGAGCCGGAGATGATCTCGCCGGAGAGCGAGCTCTATAAGGCGCATCCGGATTGGTGCCTTCATGTGGAGGGACGCAGACGGACGCAAGCGAGACAACAGCTTGTTCTCGACTTGTCCCGCAAGGATGTTCAAGAATATATCGTGAAGTCGATCTCGGATATTCTCTCCAGCGCTCCGATTACGTACGTGAAATGGGACATGAACCGCAATATGACGGAAATCGGCTCAGCGCTGCTGCCTGCAGAGCGCCAACGCGAGACGGCGCATCGTTATATGCTGGGCCTCTACTCGGTGCTTGAGCAGATTACATCTGCTTTCCCGCAGATTTTGTTCGAGAGCTGCTCCGGCGGCGGCGGACGCTTCGATGCAGGCATGCTCTACTATATGCCGCAAACCTGGACAAGCGATAACTCCGATGCGGTGTCCCGTTTGAAAATCCAATACGGAACAAGCATCGTTTATCCGGTAAGCTCGATGGGCGCGCATGTATCTGCCGTGCCTAACCATCAGGTCGGCCGCATCACTTCCTTGGAGACGAGAGGCAATGTGGCGCTCTCCGGCAACTTTGGTTATGAACTGGATCTAACACAGTTTACCGAGGAAGAGAAAGAGGCGGTTAAGGAGCAGGTTGCGTTATACAAAGATGTACGCCACCTTGTGCAATTTGGCGATTTTTACCGACTGCTAAGTCCGTTCGAGGGGAATGAAACCGCTTGGATGTTCGTTTCGAAAGATAAAAGCGAAGCGTTCGTTGTATTCATATCGGTTCTGCAGGAGCCGAATCCGAAGCTGAACCGGTTCCGTCTAAAAGGACTTGATCCGAACCGTGACTACAAGCTGCACGGAGAAGAAACGGTATACGGCGGCGACCAGCTGTTGTATGCGGGTCTTGCAACTCCACAGTTTTTCGGCGACTATTCAAGCAAAGTATACCGTTTCAATGCAGTAGAATAGAAGCGCGGATTTATTTGGAATAGAGGAAAGGGCGATCCCCGAAGCTGCAAGCTGAGCTAAGGATCGCCCTTTTTTTGTTTGCAGCCGGCATTTCTTCAGCTGAGCAATAAACCATCCTAAATGGAGAATGACTTAGAAAAAGGGCGCCCGTAAGCGTGTATATATGCTTACGGGCGCCTTTTGTATTGTATTTATCAGCTGTTTTTTCTAGTACATCGAGGATGAGGCAGCTGCTGCAATGAGTATGACGGCAATAATAGCGTAGATAACAAGAACGATGGCGCCCCAAATTAAGGAAGCTTTAAAATAATTTTTCTTTGTCGGGTTGCCTTCGCCGAATGCCCATACAAACATCATTATGATGTTTACGATCGGAATGATCAGAATGAGCATCGTGAGCATCCACTCTTTTACCGTAATAACGGGTGAAACCTGTTGATTCTGATCGTAGCCGTAACCCGGCACGCCCGGATTTACTTGAGGCTGCTGAAAATTGTCCATTTCATTATCTCCTTTAATATCGAACTGCTGTAACCATTTGTGCACAAATTTATTATATATAAATTTCTTAGGTTTACAACATCTATTTTTGTAAAATATAGTCTCTTGTATAAAAATATTATAGGCTTGTCAGGATTTATTTTTGGAAAATTAGTAGGTTGTTGTCGATTGTTAAAAATATCCTACTAAACTATTAAACCAATATTTAATATTTAAAACATTCTTTTATTCTACGATTTGAATTAACTTGGCAAGTGACGTGTCCTTGACAAATAAACAAGCATTTTCTTTAATCGTCATTTTTGATAATCTAAATGAAACATGGAATACGGGTGTCATCACGCAGGAAATAATACGAATAATGAATGGAGGAGGGCTCATATGACAGAGAATTGGAGCGGAATGAAAACGCCTGAAGGGATTAGCATGCTTAAGCAGGTGCGCAGCATCGTTATGGCATTACCCGAGGCAATAGAGCTGATTGATGGGCACGGGCATACAACGTTCAAAGTAAAGGACAAGTCGTTTATCATCATGAGCGACTATGGCATTACCTTCAAGTCGGATTTAGAGAACCAGGAGATTCTCCTGCAGCAGGAACGATTCTTCAAGCCGAAATACATAGGGCATCGCGGCTGGGTGTCTATTAGCGAGCCAAGCGACTGGGAAGAGATGGGTATCCTGCTCAAAGAGGCTTATATGCATGCTGCGCCCAAACGTCTGCTGAAGCAGTTCCTGGCAACCGAATAAGAGAAGGGAAAAGCTTGAGGCTCTTTTTTTCCTAAAAGATATAGACACTTTTAGTGTCTTTTTTTGAGGTTTTACAGTTCACTAGTAACCTGCTGATCGCAGCGTAATCCTATTAAACCTGCCGCATATGCGCGCGCGGGGAACAGGAAAAATCATAAACATTAGCAGCGGTGCCGGCATTATCGGATTCTCGAATACAGGGCCTTATTCAGCTTCGAAGTTTGCAATAGAAGGCTTCAGCGAAGCTTTGCGTTTGGAGCTGCTCCCATTTTCCATACCTGTCGTGCTGGTTCATCCGGGAACCTATGACACCGGTATTTCAGCCAAGCATGTATAT
This sequence comes from Paenibacillus sp. LPE1-1-1.1, assembly GCF_040676435.1. Taxonomy (NCBI): domain Bacteria; kingdom Bacillati; phylum Bacillota; class Bacilli; order Caryophanales; family Paenibacillaceae; genus Paenibacillus; species Paenibacillus sp. LPE1-1-1.1. The sequence continues at coordinate 50,157 of NZ_JBEGHY010000046.1, read as the reverse complement.
CGCACCCAGTCCAATTCCCCGTACAGCAAAATGACCGAGCGCTTCAATCAATTTAACCAAAAGTCGGAGCGAAATGCGCCAAATCCCATGCATGTTGCCATTACAATCGTGAAAATATGCCACTCCCGCAATCCCAAGCTCCGTTATATCTGCGGCAGCGATGCCAAAATGATCTTCCTCATGAAAAAGCTGCTCCCGTGGCGGGCCATCGAATGGATTCTTCGCAGAGTGCTGCACTAATTCATGAACTCCGTTAACTATCGAAGGGGACAAGCTGGCCGGTTCCCCTTTACTCCCATCACCCCTTTCACTGCTAAGTAAGCGAGCGCATTGAATTAATGTATAAAGCAATAGAACATATCTATTATGAATGCGATTGACTGTAATTCAATTCAGGTGATAGACTCATCTCAACATAAAACCGACAAAACCTATTTGAATTATTGAATATTGACGTTGGATGGCTTGCTGCGTTTTTTTCATAACGATTTCATTAATAAAATGAGGAGTGAAGAGTGTATGGCAGAGCAAAGAAAATTAAGATTGGGTGCAGTATTACACGGTGCCGGAGGAAATTTAGCAGGCTGGAGACATCCTGATGCCGTGGCGGACGCGAGCGTTAACTTCGCATTTTATAAGCAGCAGGCCTTAAAGGCAGAAGAGGGAAAATTTGATTTTCTATTTATCGCAGACGGACTTTTTATTACCGAAAAATCGAATCCCCATTTCTTGAATCGTTTCGAACCGATTACGATACTATCCGCGCTCGGCGCAGCCACTTCAAAAATTGGGCTGGTCGGTACATTGTCGACTTCCTACAGCCAGCCGTTTACGGTATCAAGGCAATTTTCTTCCCTTGATCACATTAGCGGCGGGCGAGCAGGCTGGAATGTCGTGACATCCCCTTTGGAGGGGACCGCGCTCAACTACAGTCTCCCCCTAGGCGAGCATCCGGATCACAGCAAACGCTACCGCATTGCAGCGGAATATTTGAAGGTAGCGAGAGGTTTATGGGATTCATGGGAAGATGACGCATTTGTCCGCAATAAAGAAACCGGCCAGTTTTTTGAACCAAGCAAGCTGCACGCGTTAAACCACGAAGGAGAATTTTTCTCCGTCAAAGGGCCGCTTAATATCGCAAGATCAAAGCAGGGACAGCCGGTCGTTTTCCAAGCAGGCTCCTCGGAAAGCGGAAGGAATCTGGCGGCTGCTTCAGCGGATGCCGTGTTCACGAATCACGAAACGTTAGAGGAAGCAAAAGCCTTCTATCAGGATGTGAAACGCAGAGCCGCGGAGCTCGGCCGCTCGCCGGAAGAAATTCTTATTTTCCCGGGAATCGGCGTCATCGTTGGAGAAACGGATGAGGAAGCAGAGCGCAAATATGAGCAGGTCGCTAACTTAATCAGCATCGATAATGCGCTCGATAACTTAGGCCGGTTTTTTGAGCATCATGATTTTACGCAATATCCGCTGGATGGACCGTTCCCTGAGCTAGGCGAACTCGGCAAAAACAGCTTCCAAAGCACAACGGACAAAATTAAACGCGAAGCGCAGGAGCAAAACTTAACTTTGCGTCAAGTCGCTGTGCGCTCTGCAACACCAAGGACGCCGTTTATCGGAACGCCGGAGAAGGTGGCTGATCGGATTCAAGAATGGTTCGAGCAGGGAGCCGTTGACGGCTTTATTATCGGCGCGGGCGTTCCGACGGGGCTGGATGAATTCGTAGAGCATGTTATTCCTGTTCTTCAGCAGCGCGGCTTGTTCCGTACGGATTACGAGTCGGATACGCTGAGAGGCCATTTAGGCCTGCCCATTCCAATTAATCGTTACACGGAGCAGCGAAGCAAGCAGCCGGATTCACTTGAGCAGGACGCGGCATCGGAAGCTGCGGCAGCACAGGCGAACGGGGCGGTATAACCTGATCAGAGAGAATGGGGAGAAATAAATATGGTAAAAAAACGAGCAGGCTGGAAAACAATTATCGCGCTCACTGCAGCATTCACATTGCTGCTGAGCGGGTGCGCAGGCACAAATAAATCGAATAGCGCTAGCGAGCGTGCGGCATCAAACGCTAATGCAGAAACAACAGAAGCGGCTGTGCCTGTCAAGGGAGGAGAACTCTCCTATGCGCTTGCCACATCCCCGGATACGCTTGATCCGCATCGCAGCGGCTTGGCCGTGGCGGTTCGCGCCATTCGAACGATCCATGACAGCCTGGTAGCGCAGGTGCCTGACGGCACCATCCAGCCTTGGCTGGCTACGGAATGGGAAGTATCGGAGGACGGAAAGAGCTATACCTTCAAGCTTAGGCAAGACGTTAAATTTCATGACGGTACCACCTTTAACGCCGAGGCCGTGAAGTATAATTACGACCGCATTCTAAATCCGGAGACGAAGGCCGCAAACTCCGCAGCTTTGATCAGGCCTTATCAATCGTCCGAAATCATCGACGAGTACACCATAAAGTTGAATTTGGAGACTCCGTCCAATGCGTTTCTTGGCAATTTAAGCCAAGCGCTAGTTAGTATCGTTTCGCCAACGGCGGCGCGGAAATACGGAGATCAGCTCGGCAAAAACCCCGTAGGAACAGGGCCTTTTAAATTCGTGAGCTGGGAAGAAAATTCCCAAATCATCGTGGAGCGCAACCAAGATTATAAATGGGCGCCGCCTCTGGTAGAGAACAAAGAAGCACCCTATCTCGATAAAGTGGTCTTTAAAATCGCGCCTGAGGAAGCAACGCGGATCGGGAGCGTACAGAGCGGTCAAGTTCTCGCAGGGGAGACGATCCCACCGCAAAATATTCTCGCGCTGGAGAAGGATGAGAAGCTCCAGCTATTCAAGTCCAACACGCAAGGCCTGCCATATACCTTATTCATTAATCAAAACAAAGCACCGTGGAATGAATTGAAAGCAAGGCAAGCGCTGCAAGCAGCCATCGATGTCGACGCGATCGTCAAAACGTTATATTTAGGCACGTACGACCGTGCATGGTCGCCGCTCACGCCGGGTACGTTTGGTTATGACAAGTCTCTGGAAGGCGGTGTGAAACCTAACCTCGATAAGGCAAACGCATTGTTGGATGAGCTTGGTTATGTGAAAGGAGCGGACGGCCTGCGTACCAAAGACGGCAAAAAACTAACCCTTCATTATGTCGACGGTTCTCCAAACCGGGAAAAAAGAAATGACATTGCCGCCATCATCCAGCAGCAGTTAAAGCAAATCGGCGTCGAGGTGGAAGTCGAAATTACAAAGGATGTCCGCACGGTCGTATTCGAAAATGCAAACTACGACATCTACGGAAACAGCCAGGTAAACTCGGATCCCGAGGCGCTGCGTTCCTTCTATCATTCAGGAGCAGTCAGCGTAGGCGGAAACCAGAACCTCGCTGCTTACAAAAACGCCGAGGTGGACGGCTGGATCGATCAAGGATTGATCGAGAAGGATACCGCTAAACGCCAGGAGCTGTACGCGAACGTTCAGAAAGCAATTATCGAGCAAGCGGTCATTATTCCGATCTATGTATTCCCGTATACAATCGCCGCTTCGAAATCGGTGCAAGGCATCAAGTTTGACTCGCTCGCCTATCCGTTGTTTAATGATGCGTTTATTCAAAAGTAAACCGTCACTTGCTTGAAAGGAAGACCATTGTTTTAGCTATACATTACATGCAGGAGGTAAGTCATGCTTAAAACGATTAGTATACGGTTGTTTACCTCCTTATTGGTCATACTCGGCTCGCTCGTGCTCGTATTTGTCATTGTTTATTTGCTGCCGGGAGATCCTGTCATGTCGATGGTCGATCCAAGCACGGTTTCCCCCGAGGTTCTGGCTAATTTGCGAGCGCAGCTAGGCGTGGACCGCCCGCTATACGAGCAGTTTGCTTCTTATGTCGGAAAAGTGCTGCAAGGGGATTTCGGCAAATCGATTGTGAATGACGAGCCCGTACTGCCAAAAATCATCGAGCATCTGCCTGCGACGCTGGCTTTGACGGCAGCAAGCTGCTTCATTGCCGCGGTAGTCGGGATCTGGCTTGGCGTATTATCGGCCATCCACCGAGATCGTTGGATTGATCTTACGGCAAGAGTAGTCGGCCTATTCGGCATCTCGATGCCGACCTTCTGGTCCGGTATTCTGCTCATTCTTATTTTCTCGATTACGCTCGACTGGTTTCCGGCGATGGGCTCCGAGGGCTGGAAGACGCTCGTCCTCCCGGCGGTCGGTCTCGGTATTGTCGGGGCCGGGTTTGTCGTCAGGCTGGTTCGCAACAGTATGCTGGAGGTCATCAATGAGCCATTTATCGTGACGTTGCGGGCAAAAGGCATATCGGAGAAACTTGTGATGTACCGTCACGCGCTTCGCAACGCATTGATTCCGGCATTAACCATGATTGGCGTGCTGAGCGGCGAGCTGCTGGCGGGAACGGTTGTCATCGAGACGGTATTCTCCCGCCAAGGCATTGGCAGAGTCATATCGGATGCGCTGATGTCCAAGGATTTGCCAGTCGTGCAAGGCGTTGTCTTTTTCTCGGCGGTCATGTATGTAATTATCAATTTAATCGTGGACCTCTCCTACCGGATGATCGATCCGAGAGTAAGACGTTCGCAATAGGCAAAGGGGAGTGTGGCATGAAGGAGTCCGCGCTTGTCAAAGCGGCTTGGCCCCGAATGAGGGCAGCACGGCGTTCGGCACCCAGTACGGGAAAACTTAATGTATCCAACTTGCTCGTCTATGCAGCCGGCTTTGTCGTCGTTTTTATTGTTTTATGCGCCTTGTTTCCAAGTCGGATTGCGCCTTATTCACCTACTGAAATGATCATGACCGACATCATGCTGCCTCCGAGCCTCTCGCATTGGTTTGGCACCGATTATTATGGCCGTGATGTATTCAGCGTTGTCGTCTACGGCAGCCGCGATTCCCTGCTTATCGGCCTTGCCTCCGTCATTGTCGGGGGGCTGTTAGGAGCTGCGCTTGGCGCATTGTCTGGCTTTCTCGGCGGTATATTCGATACGGTTATCATGGGTTTTATTGAGGTATTGATGACGATTCCGGGTATCTTGTTCGCATTAGCGATTGCGGCAGCGATGGGACCGAGCCTTTTTAACGTTGTGCTGGCTGTCGCCTTGTCTGCGGTCCCCGGTTATGCAAGGGTATTTCGCGGCCAAATCATGAGCGTAAAAGGACGCCCGTTCATTACGGCGGCTAGATCGGTCGGCGCGGGCAGCCTGCGCATCTTCTTCCGGCATGTCCTTCCGAATGCGTGGTCGCCGCTGCTCGTCATGGCAACAATCGGATTAGGCACCTCGATTCTCGTGGGCTCCGGACTCAGCTTTCTTGGACTTGGCGTGATCAAGGAAATTCCCGATTGGGGCACGCTGCTGTCGCAAGGAAGAGGATATCTGACCGTAGCCTGGTGGATGTCCACTTTCCCGGGCCTTGCCATTACGCTTCTCGTGTTATCGGTCAATCTGATGGGCGATAAGCTGAGAGACTGGATCGATCCGAAGAAAAACAGGATTTAAGGAGGAGGCATTGATTTGAAAGCACTGCTTGAAATCGAGCATTTAACCGTCAAGTTTGCCACTCCAAAAGGCTGGTTGACTGCTATTTCGGATGTTTCCTTGAGCATGAAGCCGGGCGAGACGGTATGCCTCGTCGGAGAATCCGGCAGCGGCAAGACGATTACCTCGAAATCCGTCATGCGTTTAATCGATTATGAGAATGGCATAATCGCAAGCGGCGAGATGAAGCTGGGCGGCATCGATCTTGTGCGCGCTCCTCAAAAAAATATGCGTACGCTGCGCGGCAAGAAAATGGCGATGATCTTTCAGGAGCCGATGTCTGCTTTTGATCCGGTTTTCACGATCGGAAGTCAAATGATCGAAGTCATGCTCGGGCATAAAATGAGCAGCCGGGAGAAAGCGCGGGAGCGGGCCGTGTATTTGCTCGAACGCGTTGGCATTCCCGAGCCCGATCTGCGAATGAAGCAATATCCAAGCGAGCTGTCCGGCGGAATGCTGCAGCGGGCGATGATTGCGATGGCGCTGGCCTGCGGGCCGGAGCTGCTGATTGCAGATGAGCCGACAACGGCTTTAGATATGACGATACAAGCACAAATCCTGCAGCTGCTGCAGGAGCTAAAAGCTGAATTCAATATGTCTATTCTGCTTATTACGCATGATATGGGCATTGCCGCGGAGATGGCCGACCGCATCATCGTCATGTATGCCGGCGAAGTGGTCGAGCAAGCGACAGCGGCCCAGCTGTTTGAGCGGCCGCATCATCCTTACACGCAGGGGCTCCTCCGTTCCGTGACGACGCTCGATAGCGAGAGAGGCAGCAGGCTTTACTCGATCGAAGGGAGCATTCCGAATTTATTCGAGCTGCCTGCCGGCTGCCGATTTCATCCGCGCTGTTCCCATGCCACGGAGAAATGCGCGAAGGAAAGCCCTCCTTTATTGGATGTGAATGATCGGCAGGCGGCCTGCTGGTACGCGAATGAGCTGGCTGAGGCGTGGGATTTGACTCAAGCTAAGCAGACCAGCGAGGTATGGGCAGCTCAGGAAGCCGTTCCAGTCAGCCGCGGGGTGGAACCAGCCTCCGCAGAAAATATATTTGAGATTGAAGGCCTGCGAAAATACTATCCGCTCGGAAAAAGCTTGCTGACCCGGCATTCCTCCGTCATTCGTGCCGTAGATAATGTCTCCTTTCAGATCCGGAAGGGGGAGACCTTTGGTCTCGTCGGGGAATCCGGCAGCGGCAAGTCGACGCTCGGCCGTGTCATTATGCAGCTGGAGAAAGCGACTTCCGGGAAGGTGAAATTCGCAGGGCAGAGCCTAACGGAGATGAGGCCTTCGCAGCTGCATGACGTACGCAAGGACATGCAGATGATCTTTCAGGATCCCTATGGCTCCATGAACCCGCGCTGGCGAGTAGGCGATATCATCGGGGAGCCGCTGTCGATCCATACCTCGCTGAGCGCAGCGGAAAAAAAATCAAGAATTGAAGAGCTGCTGCATGTGGTTGGACTAAATCCGTCCTGGCATGAGCGCTATCCGCATGAGTTCTCTGGCGGTCAACGGCAGCGCATTGGCATAGCGAGAGCCATTGCGCTGCGGCCTTCCTTTGTCCTTGCCGATGAAGCCGTGTCTGCGCTTGATGTGTCGGTGCAAGCTCAAATCGTAAACTTGATGCAGGATCTGCAGCAAAATCTCGGGCTGACTTATTTATTTATCGCGCACGGGCTTCATGTCGTTAGACATATTTCGAATCGAATCGGCGTCATGTATTTAGGCCAGCTTGTCGAGATAGCGGACAGCGAGGAATTGTTTACTCACCCGGCGCATCATTATACGAAAGCGCTGATTGCCTCGATTCCTTGGCCCGATCCCAACCGCAAGCGGGAGTTTCAAGCCATCAGCGGTGAAATTCCATCCCCCGCCAGTCCGCCTTCCGGCTGCCGCTTTCATACGCGCTGCCCCGCAGCGACCGCACTTTGCAAGACCGAGGAGCCAGAGCTGAAACTTATCGATCAAGAACACTGGGCAGCATGCCATTATCCGGCTTAAAGGCCGACGGCTCCGCAAAAGGGGCCGTTTGGCCTTTTTGCCATGTGCATGAACAGATGTGACTATGGGACCATTGACGCACTGAAAAATGCCATGTTACGCTACCTTTATATGGAAACAATTGGAGGGATACACTTGATTGAAATTCGCTTATCGGTAGGTTATGACGAGTATGAAGAAGGGGTAAGGATGTCCAGCTTGATCGAAAAACTGGCATCGAGCCCGGATGGCGAGAAGCTGTCTATACTAACGATTGGCGATTGGGGTCAGGCGTATGAAAATTCTCCGGATAGCTTTCTGGAAACGTTGATTAGTCATAAGGATTCTTTTCCTAACTTAACGAAAATATTTATTGGCGATATGGGCTTTGAAGAATGCGAGGTGTCTTGGATTAACCAGACGAACCTCTCGCCGCTGCTTGAAGCTTTTCCAAATTTGAAATCCCTATCCATCAAAGGGAGCCAGGAGCTGAGCCTGCAGCCTCTCGTTCATGAGAAGCTGGAGGAGCTGGTCGTCATTTGCGGCGGCTTGCCGAGATCCGTGCTGGAGGAAATAACGAGCGCGAAGCTGCCTGAGCTGAGGAAGCTGGAGCTTTATTTGGGCGTTGAGGATTACGGCTTTGACGGCGGCATAGAGGATATTCTTCCGCTGCTTCAAGGCGGTTTGTTTCCGAAGCTCAAATATTTGGGCTTGAAGGACAGCGAGATTCAAGACGAGATCGCGATCGCGATTGCCGATGCACCGATTTTGGACCAACTCGATACGCTTGATTTGTCATATGGCACATTGACCGATGAAGGCGGAGAAGCGCTGCTGGCAAGCACACGGATCCGCGGCCTGAAGCATATTAATCTAAGCTATCATTTTATGTCCGACGAGCTGCTGCTCCGCTGGCAGCAATCAGGCTTGTCCGTAGATGTGACAGACCAGCAGGAAACGGATGAAGACGACTGGCGCTATCCATTCCTTACGGAATAATGGCTGATTTCGAGAAGCCTTATCTAGTCGTCGGAAATCCATCCAATAAACGGACAATGTCGCTGCAAGCTGCAAGGAGAAAGCTGGGGTTTGCGCCGGCTGTCGTGCTTTCTTATGAACAGCTGCTCAATCGCACGTATTACATAGGTGATGCACTGAGAAAGCATGCCAGGCAGGGGGGAGTGATCCTCCGGTTTGACGCGCCTGGCGAGAATCCGGCTGTGGAGCGGGAGCTCATCGCATGGGGAGCGCCTGACCGAAGCGGCGACGATGTGTTTTGGTCGGCTGGCTCTTTGCCGCACAGCATTTCGATTTCCTCGGCGGAGGCGCTCCTGCTGCCGTCTGACCATGGACGGTTATTTTATCCGGCCCAATGGTACCGAGGGTATTGCCGCTTTCTAGCGGCGATGCAGCGGGAAGTAAAGGACTCCGGCGTTTCCGTTTCCTGGGTGAATTCACCGGGTAGCATCGCTGCAATGTTCGACAAAAGAACCTGCTGGCAGCTGCTTGAGCGCCGCGGCCTGCAGCTGCCGGCATTGCCTGCGCCTGTCGGGTCTATAAAAAGCTACGAAGGGCTCCAAGCCGCCATTAAAGCAAGCGGCATGAAGCGTCTGTTCATCAAACTCGCCTGCGGCTCGGGAGCCGCAGGCGTTATCGCTTATCAGATGAATCCGCGCAGCGGCGAAGAGCTTGCCATAACAACGATCGGCATGGAAGAAAGCGCTGGCGGCACCAGCTTTTATAACGCGGGGCTGCTGCGGCGTTACCGGGAGTCTGCGGATATCCGGCGAATCATCGATTGGGTTTGCCGAGAAGGCGCGCATATCGAGCGCTGGATCGAGAAGGAAAGCTTCGAGAGCAAGTCATTTGACGTGCGGCAGCTCGTTGTCAACGGGGAAGCCTGCCACACCGTGCTGCGGTTAAGCAGTACGCCTATCACCAATTTGCATCTCCGCAACGAACGGAGCATGGATGTCGACCGGCTTCTCTCCGTTGCGGTGAAGCAGGCGGTGAAGCAGACAGCCGAAGACGCGCTCCGCGCATTTCCAGGCAGCTCTTCCGCAGGGGTCGACGTACTCGTTCAAAGAGGAAGCGGCGCGACCTACGCGATAGACATCAATCCTTTCGGCGATTTGCTGTATGGCGCCGAGCATGAGGGGATGAACACCTACGAGTGGCAGATGCGGCAGCTTCTGAGAAAGGATTAAGCAGGTATGCTGGATATGAACCAAATCGTGGGTACCCACGATATTTTGATGATCACGCTTGATACGCTGCGCTATGACGCGGCAAAGCTTGAGGAGGAGAATTGTCCGAATCTCTGTGCGGACGGAGGGTGGGAGAAGCGGCATACGCCGGGCAGCTTTACCTATGCAGCCCATCACGCCTTTTTTGGCGGCTTTCTCCCTACGCCTGCAACCACCGACAAAGCTTCTCATGTAAGGCTGTTTCATACGAAAAACACGGGACTCAAAACGCACCCGCATACTTGGTTATTTGATGCCCCGGATCTCATATCCGGCTTGCAGGAGGCGGGTTACCGGACGATCTGCATCGGAGGCGTCATTTTTTTTACGAAAAAAAATAAGCTGGCTAAGGTTTTGCCTAGTTATTTTCAAGAAAGCTACTGGCGGATGACCTTTGGCGTAACCAATCCCCGTTCGGCCGAGCATCAGGTGAATCACGCGCTGAAGCTGCTGGAGAAGGCCGATCCGGCCGAAAGACTATTTTTGTTTATGAATATTTCAGCCATGCACGGACCCAATCATTATTTTGTCCCTGGGGCAAAGCAGGATTCCGTGGAGACGCAGCGGGCGGCTTTGCGATATGTTGACAGCCAGCTGGGCGTTTTGTTTGAAGCGATGCGGCGCAGGGGCAAAACGTTATGCCTGGCGTTTTCTGACCATGGGACGGCCTATGGCGAGGACGGCTATGAAGGACACCGGCTTGCGCATGAGGTGGTATGGAATGTGCCGTACCGCGAGTTTATTTTGGAATAAGGAGGGGAACCGGCTTGCTGCAATCATCATCGTTACGATCTTCTCCCGGGCTGCATGAGCTGGAGCAGCGCTGGACGGAAGCTCCATACCGTTCTTATTTGTATTCCTACCCGCATAAGACGGCTTATCGGGATTTACAGCCTGCGCAATCTTTGAAGGAGCTGTGGGAGCGGGATCAAACCGATTACTACTTTTTGTATATGCACATTCCGTTTTGCGGAGCCCGCTGCGGCTTTTGCAACCTGTTCACGCTTCCGGACCGCCGTGCCGATGTGCATGCGCAATATGTCGATGCGCTCCAGCGGCAGGCGGAGGAATGGGCGCCTTGGTTCAAAGACCGGACGTTTTCGCGGTTTGCGATTGGAGGCGGTACGCCTACGCTTCTGGAGGCATCGCAGCTGAACCGTCTGTTTGATATCGCGGAGCATACGATGGGACTTGATCCCATGTTAGCCTCGATCTCGGTGGAAACATCGCCGGAAACCGTAACGGAGGATCGGATGCGGGTGCTTAAGGAGCGGCTGGTCGACCGAGTCAGCATGGGCATTCAAAGCTTCGTCGAGGACGAAGCTGCTGCCATATACCGTCCGCAGAAGCCGCGTCTAGCGGAGGACGCGCTGGAGAAGCTGATGGCCTATCAATTTCCGCTCATCAATATCGATCTAATCTACGGCTTGCCGGGGCAAACCGCCGGTACATGGCTGTATTCGCTGGAGAAGGCGATCAGCTACGGGCCGGGTGAAATTTTCATCTATCCGCTTTACACGCGGGAGAATACGATTCTAAAACCGGAGCAAATCCGAAGCGCCGGGACGGACATTCGCCTGGAGCTGTACCATATCGCGCGTCAGCGGCTTGAGGAGGCTGGCTACAGGCAGTTTTCGATGCGGCGTTTTGCGAAGGATACGTCCTTTGCCCACAAAAACGTGCTTCCCTTCAGCTGCCAGGAGGAAGGGATGGCCGGCCTTGGCTGCGGCGCGCGCTCGTATACGCGCGAGATGCACTACGCTTCGCGATACGGCGTGAGCGCCGCGGCGACAAGGAGCATTATCGAGGACTACGTAGCAGCCGGTAGCCACGCTGCGGCGGACTACGGCTTTAGGCTCAGCGAAGCCGAGCAAAAACGCCGTTTCATTCTGAAGGCGCTGCTGCACCGCGAAGGCTTGGCGCTTTCGGCGTACGAAGAACGGTTCGGGAGCAATCCGATAGAGGAGCATTCCGAATTGCGGGAGCTGCTGAGCATTGAATTAGCCGAGCTTGCGTCCGGCGTCCTTCGGCTGACGACAAGGGGCATGGCTTATTCCGATGCGATCGGGGACGAATTTATATCGGGCGATGTCAGAGATCTGATGAATGGATATATCATTCGATGAAGGCGGTGCTTTATTACCGCGGAGCGCTGTCATCATGCAATTACGACTGTCCCTATTGTCCCTTCAGCAAAACGAAGGACAGCAAAGAGACGCTCGAGAAGGATAAGCAGCAGCTGCTCGCCTTTATGAGCTGGGTTCGCGAGCAGGGAGCCGCCGGGCACCAGCTGTCGGTTTTTTTCAATCCGTACGGGGAGGCGCTCGTGCACAAGTGGTATCGTGATGCGATGATTGAGCTGTCCGGGCTTGCGCATGTGCAGAAAGTTGCCGTGCAAACGAATTTATCCGCGAAGCTGGATTGGACGCGGCAGCTGGCAAAGGACAAGGCCGCCTTTTGGGTGACCTATCATCCAGGGCAAACGAGCGAGGCACAATTTCTGAGCCAGTGCATGAAGCTCTATGAGCAGGGAATTGCGTTTAGCGTTGGCTCGGTCGGCATCCGCAGCGCTTTTGACGCGATTGCGAGACTAAGGAGTCTGCTTCCGGAGGATGTGTACCTTTGGGTGAATGCCTTTAAAGACCGCAAAGCCTATTACAAGGATGACGAGATCAGCTATTTAACCCGGATTGATCCTTATTTTCAGCTAAATGTTCCGGATTACGCCAGCCTCGGCAAGCGCTGCGGCGCAGGCTCGAATGTTTTTTACGTGCAGGGGGCCGGCATCGTCAAGCGCTGCTACAGCGACCGCAAGGTGATCGGCCATCTCTATCGCGATGGTCTGGAGGGGCTTGCCGAAGAGCGTCCATGCGGGATGAAAAAATGCGGCTGCTACATCGGCTATATTCATATGCCAGAGCTCGGAATGGACCGTATTTACGGGGATCGCCTGCTTGAGCGGATTCCGGCTGGTTTTTCACGCTAGAAGCGGCAGGTATATGATAGGCTGTTCGTTGAAAATAACGTTTTAGAATGAGCCTGCTCAAAGAAACAGCGTCAGCCTTGGACAAGGAAATAGAGTCCGAGGCTGACGCTGTTTTATTAGGCTAACGTTTCCCGTTGCCGTCCATGCAGATTTATTCTAGTGAATGAGTTAAAGCAATAATAGCGAACTTCGTGCTGGTTTTTAGCACCAAAATCTCTCAGGCCAATCACTTCCATAAATCGTTGGAAAAAGAGCAAACAGGAACAACGCACTGTAAACTGCTTTTAAGCGGGTATGCTTTTTAAGTTTTGACCAAAATCCAACCTGGGTATCTTCACTCATTGTAATCCCATCCTTTTGATTATAGTGGCCATACGGCAATCCCTAACGTATAACAAGAAAAACAGAATAGAGCGAAGGTTCAATTCTGTTTATGTGGAATATTTTACCACAAAAGGATTGCATATGTAACCTATTAATCTATCTATACGCATGTTTGATATAGAAGCTGCTGTGGCAGGTGTTGAAAAAACGCCTCCCGGCAGCTTCTTTTTTACAACGATGATGGCTTGCAATTAACTTGGATCACCCGCTTGGAAACGAATTTCCTTAATAGGGTGCGATGTGCGTATAAAAATATTTCCTAAACGGGAGTTTCAGCTGTGTTAAATATGATCATAACGGTTAAAAGCTTAAGTAAGAGAAAAAATATCTCGACCGTTTGGCGTGGCAGCTATCGGAGCCTCTGCAGACACTGAGGTCGTTTGATTATAGATTACGTATCCGTAAATGGCAGTACCATGCTAAGGAGGCAGTGAAAATGGAGAGAGCGGAACAAAAGCTGTATTTTCAAGACATGAAGGATAAAGCGGCTGTCATTTCGCTTTCCGATTCGCATCAGCGATTGGCGTTTTTACTTATCCAATTAAGCGAGCGCGGATACAATGACAATGAAATCAATGCCGAGATCAAGGAGCAGCTGCTTGTTTTGGCCTCGGAAGAGGAGCAGCCGCTGTTTGAGCCGCTCGTTGCCATAATTGAAGAGCTGCTGGATGACGGGTATGCTAGTGTATTTCGATATATAGCCGAGCATGCCACAGAATATCCTTACAGCACCGGATACGCGCGCAGGCCTTTCCGGACGAAGGAGCAGCGTTTGCACCTGGACCGGCTGCTAACCAAAATGATTTCCTTATTTTATTTGCATGCACGGGATTTTTCGGCGACGGATTATTTGGTGAATTCAAACAACATATCGGAAAATGAGCATCAATTTCCTGCCATGGCGATCGCCGATATCATTGCATACGGAATCGACGACGGGAATGAAGCGGTTATCCATGCGGTAAAAGAAATAATATATGGCGATAACAATACGGCTTTATTGTCCCGAAGCATGATTTCGGGCATTTTCCTCAGTCACAGCTGCGAGGCTTATCGCATGATGGGAGAGCTCCTTGCTGCAGCAAGGCTGCAGGAGGGTTTGCGGCAAAGCATCGTCGAAGCGATGGATGAGGGAACAATCGACGCCATGATCTATATGATGGAGATTGTTAACGAGCATGATCTCATTCGCTACAGCTCCGTTATTCGGGCTTTGGATGTCTGGACAGGTCTCGGTCTCGAAGCTTCGAATGCTAAGGCAGCAAGGCAAAATATGGCCTATGCCGCGCAGTGCCTTGCGGATCCCGCTGTTTTACGGCAAGGGCTTGCGAGCAGTGACGTCAATGAGCTTTATTTGAGTCTGTGGGCAACGGCCGTACATGAGGAGAAGCAGCTTTATGAGCAAATCAGCCTCATTATGGCTAGCGACGAGGACGATCGGAAAATTGTCGCGCAGTACATGCTGGCACAGTCGCAAAACGAGGATATTCGATTCTTGATTGCCCAGGATTGGCTGGGCGAGCAGCATAGAGAAGTGCAATATTGGGTTGTGATGAACTATACCTTCGACTACTCCTATACCTGGGAAAGCGATCCGAAAGGTACATACACGCGGCTTGTGTTCAGAAAATCGGTGCTGCTTGCGGAGAAAACGGTGCGGAGGCGGCAATTCGGGCAATTCATGTCGATGCTGGGCGGCATGCCCTTGAAGGATAGCGAAGAAAGATCCAGGGTGTTTCAATGGGTCGACTATACCTTCTCGGCGGACATGATTATTCGTAAGCTCCTCTATTTGACCGCTTATGATATGGATCAGGAATGGCTGGCGGAGATTTTCGCTTTGAAGGATAGGCTTAGCCAAGATATGAGAGGCGAGCTGCTCAAATTTTTTATCAATGATCCGTCCAGCAGCGCCCAGCGCTCCTTTCTGATGGCATGCTTATCGGATAAAAGCATGACCAACCGCGAGCTCGCTTTGCAAAAGGCGGCCAAGCTTGAGCTTAGCGATGATGAAATCGATACAGTGGCGTCGCTGCTTAAGCTGAAGACGGGCACGCTTCGGCAAGGGGCGATCGGTCTGCTGCTGAAGCAATCGGCTCATCGGCTCGAAGCCGTGCTCGCCCTGCTGCTGCAAAGCCGAAACGAGCTTCAGCGCCTGGCGGCGCTTGAGCTGCTGACGGAAATGAAGGATGAGCCCGCGCTCGCCCAGCTCTCGAGCGCCATGAAGGATGAGGTCGATTTAATCGAAGAGCCTTCCGACAAGGAACGGCTGTTGATTGCGAAGCTGAAGCAGCAGACGGTCTATACGATTAGCAACGGTCTCGGCTTGTTTAATCCGGAAAGTGTCCAGGAGGACCTCTCTAGAAATGAACGGCTGCCGATGTCTGCGCTGCAAGAGGGCAAACGTTATTTTAACCTGACGATTGAGCAAATCAGCGGCTTTATTAAGGGCTTGGCAGAGCTTGTTCATCTTCATCGCGATCATGAATACGAAACGACAGATCATTCAGGCGCAAAGGTGACGCTGCTTGTTGGAGCCAAGCTGACGAGCTTTCAATGGCGAAAGGAGCCGAATGAGGACATGCCGGTTCTAGATCGGTATCCGCTCGCGCACGTATGGGCGGACTATCTGGAGAACAGCGGCTTTGGGCCGTCTGAGCTGCAGCAGCTGCATTTCTTCCGCTCGGCGGAATCGCTTTACCGGTATTATTACGGGGAGCAGGAGCGCTGGCACGCAGCTGATTATGAGCCGGCCGAGGGCTGGCGCAAGGAGCTGCTTGATCAGCTGTATCCGATGGAGCTGCTGCGCGAGACGTATCTGCTAACTGAAAACGTTCCTTACCGCATGCAGGTTTATGAAATCGTCAGCGCTTATCTGAGCGAAAGCCGCGGGAAAAAGCGGTTTGACGCAGCGGACCATTTCCTTCGCTTGATCCAATGCTGCTTTCCGGCCGAGCGCGTAAAGGAAGAGGGCAGGCTCCTTGATTTGTTCACGGAATTCTGGAGAAAGGAGCTTCGCGCAAGCAGCGCCGACGATGCATCCTTCGCCCGATTATTCCGATCTTTTTATGCGTTGTATGAGATGTTTGGCTTCGAGAAGCAGCTTCTGGACACGATGGATTTTGCCCGCGCATTCTGCTTGGGCATCATCGATGAGAATGGGCTGCTTAAGGAGTTCGTTGCAAGGCCGCATAGCAGCAGACATATCAGACAGCTGACGAACCCGAAAAGCAAGCTGAATAAACAATATCCGCAGTTGAATACGGTTAAAGAATCGGTGATGCGGCGTATACTCGAGCTGGAGCTGGATCGCGGGGATTTGGCCTCCGAGGTAACCCATCTGGCGACGAGCATTCAGTATTTAGAGGGCATGAACGACTTTATTTCCATATTGAAAGGGCTGGACAAGGAATCTTTCGTTCGGGGCTATCTTTACGGCTATGGCAAAGATATTACCCGGAAGGAGTCGTTCAGCCATCTGCTTAAGGTATGCCATCCCCGGAAGGACGAGGACGAAGCAGCGCTGCGGGAGCTGCTGCAGGACAGCGGCATTTCAGAGACAAGGCTGCTGGAGGCCGCGATGTATGCGCCTCAGTGGGTTGAGCCCGTATCCGGCTATCTAGGCTGGAGCGGCCTGCGGAGCGCAGTCTGGTTCTTCCATGCGCATATTAATGAATCGCTTTCGGCTGAGAAGGAGACGATCGTTGCGCAATATTCGCCGATTGCGCCGCAGGATTTCAACGATGGCGCATTTGACATCGAATGGTTCAGGCAAGTGTATAGCGAGCTTGGGGAGGAACGCTTCCGCCTGCTTTACCAATGCGCGAAATACATCACCGCGGGAGCAAACCATCGGCGGTCGCAGCTGTTTACGGACGCCGTGCTTGGACGGCTGAACGCGGGCGAGCTCGAAGCCCAGGCTGCGGAGAAGCGGAACATGGATCTTCTGCTTAGCTACAGCCTGCTGCCTTGGAGCGGGGAAAAGGAAGATAAGCGCGAAGTGCTTGCGCGTTATTCCTTCATTCAGCAATTTTGGAAGGAAAGCCAATCGTTCGGTGCCCAGCGGAAGGCAAGCGAGGAGAAGGCAGCTTGCATCGCGCTGGAAAATCTTGCGCGCAATGCGGGTTATGCAGATGTCATCCGCTTAACCTGGGATATGGAAGACAGGAAGCTGGACGGGCTTCAGCTATATTTTGAACCGCATGCGCTGGATGACGGTAAGCTATGAGGAAGGCCTTGCTTCAAATCATGTCAAAAAGGGTATAGTACAACATGGTATGAATATGGAAAGGAGTGTGCAAATGATAACGCAAGCAAAGAAGGTAGCATTTCTGCTGGCCAATGATTTTGAAGATTCCGAGATGAAGAACCCTTATGATGAAATGGTGAAAAATGGCCACGAGGCCGTTATTATTAGCTTAAACGGCAACGAGGAGCTCAAAGGCAAGAAGGGAACGATTTCATATACCTCCCATATGGGCATTGAGGAAGCGAATGCGGATGATTACGCCGCTGTCATTATTCCGGGAGGCAAATCGCCCTCGCATCTGATGGATAACGCGGCAGTGCAAGCTTTCGTCCAGAAGGCCGATCAGGCCGGCACGACGATTGCGGCGATATGCCACGGTCCGCAAATCTTGGAGGCGGCCGGTCTGCTGAAGGGCAGAACGCTGACAGCGTATCCGGGACTTTCCTCGGATATTGAAGCAGCTGGCGGGAATTTCGTCGATAAAGAGGTTGTTGTTGACCGCAATTTGGTCACGTCCCGGACGCCGGAGGATGAGCCTGCTTTTATCCGCGAAACGATCGATAAGCTGGGCGTAAACGCTTGGTAATTTAAGGGTTATCAATCGTATTCGAAATAGGGAAAAGACAAAGCTGGCTTCGGATCTTAGCGGATTCGAGGCCGGCTTTTTTGTATTTGGAACTAGCCTTGATCTAGTCTGGATAAGCACCAGCTGATGGGCAGAACAGTTGAATTGTCTATTGCAGTGAGGTGGGGTATACTTCAACTTATACATAAGACAAGCATAGGCTTTTGGCGTTTGAAATAATTAAGGAGGGGTGCTTATGCAAGGTTCTACGCTAGACGGACAGGTAGACCAAGCAGGCAGACCGTCCTTACGTGTGAGCCGGTCTTCCCTGATTGACAACGGCATGCTGACTTTGCAGGCCTGGGGAGCGGATCATATTTGCAAGGTTTGCATTGCGAACAGCGGCTCATGCTGCCGGGATTGCCGGCATCTATCGGATGGCGTGGGATGCCAGCTTCGCAATACGAGCTGTACCGCATGGCTCTGCGGATTTCATAAATACTTATTATACGAGGTAGGCCAATTGGAGAATTGGCAGGCGTTCTGGAAGCAGGTGCCGGGCCAGGATTACCGGGGGGATTCTACGCCTGATCAGATCGCTATTCATAAATCGTTACACAGACCGGGACAAACGATGGATCATTTAGGCGAGGCGCTTGCGGCGGATTTGCTGGATATGGCGCGTTCGCATGTCTCTGTCGGATTGATTATAACGCTTAGAGAAAAACTCGATAGAAACATCGATCAGCTTCAGCTGGAGAAGCAGGACCAAAAACGGATAACCAGGCTCAAAAGAAAAATAAAAGTGCTGTCGGGCGATTTTCAGCGCTTTCACCATTTGTTAAATAAATATTACCAGGAGCTGGCTGATGTTTCAGCGCCGTAACAAATAAAGAGGAGCCGATTAAAACAGCTCCTCTTTATTTGCTTATATAACGATTTTCGCCACAGAAGATGGCGTCAGCCGTTTACCGCTTGTTTACTTCAAAAACTCCAGCAGCTCTTCATTAAATCTAACCGGCTCATCATAAAGCATGCCGTGGCCGCTTTGCTCGAACGTAACGAGAGTCGAGCCGTCGATGCTGTTCAGCATCTCCTTCGCGAATTCCGGCGGGCAGATCTTATCGAGCATGCCATGGAAAATCGTCGTTTTCGCTTTAATTTGCAGTAAGTCCGCTCGGAGATCTTCATCGCGCAGCGATTCGAACGTACGGACGGTCCCCCAGGCAGACGCTTCTAGGCCTAGCAGCTGAAGCCAATCCTTAAACGGCTCGGATATCGGATGCTGAGCGGTATTCGCGAGAAAAAGCTCGCCAAAGCCGCGCAGCATCTCCGGACGGTCTTTCTTGACGGCGGCGATTTGCTTATCGGCTTCCTCCTGCTTCATCCCAAGCACGTAATCGTCCCGCTGCGTGAAGGAAGGGGCGGCTGCGCCGAGCAGCGCAAGCTTTTGGATGCCATAGCCGCCATGGCGCGCCATGTAACGGACGGCTATGGCGCCGCCTACGGAGAAACCGACAAGAAAGGCATGCTCCAGCCTAAAATAATCGATGACCGCCTTCACGTCATCGGCAAGCCGGTCATAGTCGTAGCCGCTTGCCGGAGCGCTGGATTTGCCGAAGCCGCGCTGGTCAATGCCGATGCAGCGGTATCCCTGCTCCGACAGCAGCGTGAACTGATATTCAAACATTCGGCTGTTCAGCGGCCAGCCATGCAGGAAGATGACTGGGATGCCGGAGCCGATATCCTCAACGTAGAGTTTAACTTTTCTCTCAACCTCAATATAATGTCCCATCGTATCTCTCCTCTTCGCGATTATTGTTTATTCTTACCCAATTAAGCAGCTTTTGAAAAATAAATCTTTTTACCGCGTATGAAGGAGTACAATGGTGACAAGAGATTGGAGGCTAAAGTATGTTTTCTTGGCTAAGAATGGCGCTTATTATTATCGTCACTACCTTTCTGACGCGGTTCATCCCTTTTTCGGCATTTTTTCAAAATGTGAATACATTGGTCCATGAGCTTGCCCATGCAGTAGTAACCTTGCTGCTTAAAGGCAGCGTCATGCATATTTATTTGTACGCGGACCAAAGCGGAATAACCTATACCTCCTATACGGATAACTGGATGCTGATTCCGATTGCGCTTGCCGGGTATATGGGCTCCGCATTGTTCGCACTGCTGCTTTTCTATCTCCATGCGCGAGGGAAAGGGAGCTTCGGCTTAGCTTGTATTGCGGTTGCCGCAGCGGCTGCGCTCGCGCTTTTTGTACGGAACAACTACGGTATGGCATGGAGCGCCGGCTTTACGGCATTAACGGCCGTTATTTATTTTGCCGCGCCAGGCTGGCTGCGAAGCGGATATTATTTACTCATCGCTTTTATTTGCCTGGTGGAATCTATCATTAGTCCATTTATTTTGCTTTACCTTGCTGTTACTGACCCTGCTTCAGCCGGCGATGCAGCCAGCTTGAGCCAGTCCACATTCGCACCGGCTTTCGTATGGGCGGCCTTGTTTTGCGGCTTCTCGCTTTGGTGCGCCAAAATAGCCGTGGGCTATTTGTTTAGACGAAGAGCGTCAGGGATACAAATAAGTAAATAGACATGGGAAGGGCGTGAGGATATGTCTAAAAGCTACAAGCTGCCTGAGCAGAAAAAGGTATCTTTGTCAGCTATTGATCCAAAAGATACGGGACGCTTTCACAATAAGGAAGAGGTCTTGCAGGAAATAAAGGGGCTTGAGCAGGAGCTGGAAGCGCTGCAGGAGAAGCTCGTTGCGAGTAAAGAGCATGCGGTTTTGTTTATTTTTCAGGGGATGGATTGCAGCGGAAAGGACGGAGTCATCAAAAAAGTGTTTGCCGGACTTCATCCGCAGGGCATATCCGCCCATAGCTTCAAGACGCCGTCGGAGGAGGAGGCTCAGCATGATTTTTTGTGGAGAGCTCACCGGGCTGTACCCGCCCTTGGACAGATCGCGGTCTTTAACCGTTCCTATTATGAGGAAGTGCTTATTACAAGAGTCCATGGCAAGGTGTCTGACGAGCTGGCGAAGCAGCGGTTTAAGCATATCAACCATTTTGAGAGGATGCTGACGGACAGCGGCGTTAAGGTGGTCAAAATCTTCCTGCATATTTCGAAGGAGTTTCAGCTCGAGAAGCTTATCAGCCGGATCGAGGACACGGGCAAAAACTGGAAATTCGATCCTTCCGACCTGAAGGAACGGAAAGCTTGGAATCAGTATAGCGAGCTTTACGAGGAGCTGTTCGAGAAATGCAGCAAGGCCGCGCCCTGGTATGCTGTACCCTCCGACAACAGGTGGTACCGCAATTATGCCGTATTGCGCATCGCCGTGGACGTGCTGCGAAGCCTTGATTTAAAGGAGCCGCCCGCTAATCCCGAGCTTCAGCCGCTGCTTGCGAAGCTTAGGATGGAAGAGGCTTAGCAAGCAGATAGAAAAGGGGCTTTCCCATGGGAAAGCCCCTTTCTTATTTTGAAATAAAGGTTAGCTGCTGCCAGTCTTTTTTTGCAGAAGCCGCTTCAGCTCATCATCGATCCGCGAATTTCGCAGTTCCTGCTGCTGATCATGGCCTTGCACGCTTGGATCTGAACCGTACCGTCCTTTGGCAAGCTCAAGCTGGGCTTCGCGTTCCATTAGCTTCTGTTCAATCCGGTCAAAACCTCTAGAGGCGGAGCTTTCATGCCAAGGTGCCGCTGAATATCCGGATGCCTTGGATGTCTGCTCCATACGGGCGATTAGCTCCGTACGTTTTGTTTGAAGACGCGTTTTTTCTTCCTTCAGGGCCTCAGCACGCAGCCCTAGCTCAA
This sequence comes from Paenibacillus sp. LPE1-1-1.1, assembly GCF_040676435.1. Taxonomy (NCBI): domain Bacteria; kingdom Bacillati; phylum Bacillota; class Bacilli; order Caryophanales; family Paenibacillaceae; genus Paenibacillus; species Paenibacillus sp. LPE1-1-1.1. The sequence goes on along the minus strand of NZ_JBEGHY010000046.1, from coordinate 28,359 downwards.
TGGCAGCTTGCTCCGCGAGCTTCAGCAGTCCCAGCGTCTCTTCCGCTTGGTCCAAATAAAGCAGCTTTGCCTCAAGCGCTGTACGGGCTTCAGGCTCTCGTCCCTCGATCGCCGCTTGCTCCGCTTTTTTCTCATAGTCATTCGCTTGCTCTTTCAGCTCGGGGAGTTTTGCCTGCATAATACGACCCTGTGCCTGCTGCCGTGCAGCTTCACGCTCGGTGCTGGCAATTTCCTCTTCCAGATCTCTCAGATATTGATTAAGCATGGTCACCGGATTTTCTATCTTGTCCAGCACCTCATTCGTCGCGGCTTTCGTCATGCTGACAACACGCTGTAAAATTCCCATTCCGTCATCTCTCCTCAAATTGTTTTTAGTATAAGTATCTATAGCTCCAGCTTATCTATCGACTACTGCCGTATAGGTTTAGTAGTGGTTGACGTACCTGAAATCATTGCTCGTCGCTTTTGGTACAAACAGCGTGGCGATGAAATAAGCCAATATGACGGCTCCGAAGCTGAAAAATGCGGCAATGACGACCAGCATCCTTACGATGGTAGAATCGATGCCAAGCCATTGTCCAATACCTCCGCAGAGACCGGTTAGCTTGCTGTCCGTAGTTGATCGAAATAATTTTTTCATTTTTATCATCCTTTCGTTCTGCTCATCTATGTCCTTATTTTAGTATGCGCATGAGGATTGCGTAACGGTCCGTGGTCTGTTTTGGAAACTAGGCTTAAGGCGGGCCTTAGTGCGACAAACGACGGGGAAGGGAAGCGGAATCAAGCTTAATAGAGAATTATTAGTAGAAAAGCGCGACACGGGCGCGATTTTCCGGTTGTATTAACCTCCGGTATGAACTTGTTTTGTAGCCAAGCTGCAACTAGTCCGCATAATTGGTCAAGTCCCCTCATAGACATGTTATCAGCCAGTAAAAAACAATGTGCAGAGGGGATGATTACATGCGTCGCATGACATGGACCGCGGCAATATTATTATGTTTTTCATTAGTACTAGCAGCTTGCGGAACGAAGGACGCCGAGTCCGTGGTTAAGGAGCTCGACAAAGTAGTAAACAGCATGGAGAGCTATCAAGGAAGCGGCACGATGACGCTGCGGACGGGGCAGCAGCCACTCGAGTATAAAGTAGAAGTATCTTATCAAAAGCCGCAATACTATCGGATCAAGTTGACGAATGAAGAGAAGGACATTACACAAATCGTGCTTCGCAATGACGACGGCGTATTCGTTCTCACACCGAAGCTGAATAAAGTTTTCCGCTTCCAAAGCGATTGGCCGCAAAATCAAGGCCAAGTGTACTTGTACCAAACGCTTATCCAAAGCATTCTCGTTGATAATTCCCGGCAGTTTGTGATTGATGAAGACAACTATGTATTCGATGTCATGGCTAACTATAATAACGGTTCGCTTGCCCGCCAAAAAATTTGGCTCAATAAATCGGACTACAAGCCGGTTCAGGTAGAAGTCAGCGATACGAATGCAGCCGTAATGGTCGAGGTCAAATTCGATACATTTGATTTTGGACCGAAATTCGACAAAGCCGTGTTCGAGACGGAAGCGAATATGAAAGCAACGCCTTCCAGTCAATCTACAGAAGAACCAACCATGACAGAGCCGGATGAAGGCAGCACGAACGGTACAGCAGACAACGCGGTAAACAATGCAGATGCTAATGCGGATGCTAATGCAGATGCAGGAAATAACGCAGACGCTAATGCAGGTACTAATGAAGATGCAGGAAATAACGCAGACGCGGACGCGGATTCCAATGCGGATAATAGCGGAAATAAAACGGATAATAACAGCGCTGTCGATGGTGACGATCAGACGGACAACAGTGGGAATGCAGCTGAAAATGAGGGTGATGATGCAGCGACCGGGGCTAAACCGGATGAGACTGCTGATTTTACCGCAATGAAACCGTCGTACCTGCCAGACGGCGTTAACGAGCCGGAGCTTGTTGACATCGTGTTTGGCGGCAACCCTGGCCTGATGCTTCGTTATTCAGGCGATTACAGCTACACGCTTATTCAAACGGAGCCAAAAGACCAAGCCGCTTCCATCGTTCCCGGCATGATGGTGGATCTCGGTTTCACGATGGGTCAGCTTAGCGGCGATGAGCAGCAGACGCTGGTTTGGACCTATGAGGGCCATCAATTCCGTCTCACCAGCGCCAATCTTCCTGAATCCGAAATGATTAAGGTGGCGCAGTCGGTACAGGGAGAAATCGGGAAATAAATAGGATAAACAGACGATTTTCCAAGACGTACTAGCCATTTTCGGGGTTCGTTTCATTGACAGTCTCAGCGGCAGGGTTTAACATTATTCCTATTGATGTTTGCTGCTCGGACTGTTGTGGCTGCCAGTAAAGGAGAAGGTGAACGGCTTGGATTCGTATTACCGCCCGACAAGGGTTGAATTGTCACTAGATGCATTAAGACATAATTTACAGGCTTTTCGTAACGCAATTCCTCAGGATTGCAGGCTCATGGCCTCCGTAAAAGCGAATGCTTACGGACATGGCGCGGTTGAGGTCGCGCGGGAAGCGGAACGCTTTGGCGTAGACTATTTAGGCGTTGCTTTTCTGGACGAAGCATTGCAATTGCGCTCGGCAGGCATCCAAACCCCGATTCTTGTACTAGGATTCGTGGCGGCGGATGCTTTGTCTGTCGCAAGGAGCCATGATGTTACGATAAGTCTCTTTCGCGATGATATTATCGAAGCGGCTGCAAAGCTGCCGCCTGACAGCAGCGGCCGCAAATTAAAAGTGCACATTAAAATGGATTCCGGCATGGGCCGGTTAGGCGTGATCGGCAAGGATGCGGTCCTGTCCTTTATCCAGAAAGCCATGCAGGTGCCTCAGCTTGAAGTTGAAGGTTTGTTTACGCATTATGCGCGCGCAGATGAGGCCGACAAGAATTATACGATGCTGCAATACGACAGATTTCGTGAAGTGGCAGAACATATCGAGCAGCAAGGCTGGCCAATTCCCATCATTCATGCAGCGAACAGCGCTGCCGGAATCGACACGCCGCAATGGGCGGGAGGCATGCTGCGTCTTGGTGTCAGCATGTACGGCTTATATCCGTCCGATGAAGTGAATCGGCAGCGCATAACGCTCGAGCCGGTGATGACGCTTAAGACGGAAGTCGTCATGGTGAAAACAGTGCCTGCAGGCTGGGGAATCAGCTACGGTACGCGTTATTTCTCGAAAGGGGAAGAACGTATCGGAACGCTGCCAATAGGTTATGCAGACGGGTACAGCCGTATGCTGACGGGCAAAGCCCAGGGGTTAATACGCGGCGTGAAGCTTCCAATACTCGGTACGATATGTATGGATCAATGCATGATTGCGCTTGATGCTGCGGCTTCGGATACAGCGCTGGCCGTTGAGCCGGGCGAAGAGGTCGTGCTTATAGGCCGCCAAGGCGAATCGGTTATAACGGTGGAAGAAGTGGCAGATCAGCTTGGCACGATAAACTATGAAGTAACCTGTATGCTTGCTGCACGTGTACCTCGTATTTATATTAACGACGGCCGAGTTACAGCCATTCAAAACCCCATAGCTTAGACATAATTTGAATTGGTAATTGTTTCATTTTACAATTTTTCGTAAATGAAGAGGATTTTCGCCAAATACCACGAATGTAGTAAGGCAGATCATCAATAAAGGCTATACATGAAAACATGCAGCATATTTGATATACGGCTATCATAGATATGTTGAAGTATAGCGACGGCAATATAATGTCATAATGAGTATTAAGGTTATGGAAAAGTTTTGGGGGTGCGAGTTCGGTGGCCAATGTACAAAATACCAAAAGAATCATGATTAGCCTGCCAGATCATTTGCTGGAGGAGGTTGACGGGATTGTAGCCAAGGAAAACTCCAACCGCAGCGAATTTATTCGGCAAGCCATGAAACTGTATTTGGTGGAGCGCAAAAAACGTCAAATCCGAGAATCCATGCAGCGCGGGTATATGGAAATGGCGAAAATAAACCTGAACATGGCCTCGGAAGCTTTTCAAGCGGAGGAAGAAGCAGATCATACGTTAGGCCGTCTCGTTAGCGGGGTGTAGAGGTTGATTGTAAAACGTGGTGATGTTTTTTTTGCGGATTTATCGCCTGTCGTCGGATCGGAGCAGGGCGGAGTTCGCCCCGTGCTGGTCATTCAAAATGATATTGGGAACCGGTTCAGCCCTACGGTCATCGTTGCTGCGATAACGGCTCAAATCCAGAAGGCGAAGCTGCCCACCCATGTTGAAATGGATGCAGCTGCGCATGGCTTTGACCGGGACTCCGTTGTGCTTCTCGAGCAGATTCGGACCATCGATAAGCAAAGATTAACGGACAAAATTACGCATTTGGATGATGAAACGATGCGTAAGGTTGATGATGCTTTATTAATCAGCGTAGGCTTAATTGATTTTTAACGGGTGAAGGCTATTTAGCAATCGAAGGGCGGCCTTCTGCTGAATGCCTTTTTTTGTTGCATTTTACAGGAAACTGATGAAATTGGTAAAATAATGATAGACAAATGAAATTTGTATTGCTATTATGAACTCAATTACTTTTGCAAACCTATATATGAGCACTATTATGCGAAGAACGCACGCAGTACGCCTTAGATGGCTGCTGGTGCGTTCTTTTTTTTATGCTCAGAGAGGAGTGACGATGAAGAAGAGAAGAAATGCCATCATCAGCCTGACAGCCGCAGTGCTTTCCGCAAGCTTAGTTTACGGCATGTACGAGCTTCAGCGTATCCAGATCGAGAAAGAGGAAACGGTAGCGGTACTTGTGCCGAAGCGCTTTATTGGGGCAGGAGAGCGGCTGAAGGAAAGTGATCTTGAGTATAAAATGGTTCCGCAAACCGCATTCGTCCCGGATATGGTCATCAAGCTGGAACAGGCTGCCGGAAAAGAAACGGTTATTCCTTTGGGCAAAGGGGAGCCGCTTTTGATATGGAAGGTCGACGATTTTTATTTGCAGCCCAGACGATCGGAATCAACCTTTCAAATTCCGAAGGAGTATATCCGTTCCATTTCAAACGGCATCAGGGCAGGGGATAAGGTGCAGCTTTTTGTTTCGGGAGAAGGTTCGCCCTCTGAGCGGCTCTTCACGGAAGCGGTAACCGTAGCCTCGGTGAAATCATCGGGTAATGTCGAAATCGATAATCCCGAGAATCCGAACTTGTTCTCGCGTGCCGAGGGAAACAAAGAGCAGATGTACGCATCCAGGCGCGAGGCTAACGGCATGATTGAATATTTGAATTTAAATCTAACGGAGGCACAATGGCTCCTGCTGGACGGCTTGTGTAAAAGCGGCTCTTTGAAGCTGGTCGTTGCGTATAGCCCGGAATCTCTTGATCTGAAGATGGGCGAGGAGGGGGAGGGGCGGTGAATGGAGCCTTAGCGCCACATGCTGTTTTTATTGGCACAACCCCTAATATTGGAACGACGGCAGCGGCGTTTGCTGCAGCCTGCCGGATAGGAGAAGCAAGCGGCAAGCCGATCGGTTATTTATGCCTTAACCTCAAAAGCGCGAAGATTCACCGCTATATCGGCGTTGGCGAGCCGCTTGTTACGCTCGACAAGCTGCGTCCCGAGCTTCGCTCTTATACGCTGACGCCGGACAAGCTGCGCAGAGCCGCGTACACCGTTCCGAGCCAACCGAATGTGCAGGTGTTATTCGGTAATCTGTTGAGGGACCAAGCCGAGTATTTTACGCCGGAAGAAGCTGATCATTTGCTAACGGTCGCTGAACAGACCTTCGCGTTTATAGTCATCGATGTGGGCGCATATTGGGATAACGCGGCTACGATATGTTCGATTCGAAGGGCTGGCACGCGCATTCTCGTTACCACGCCGGCTTTGTCCCATTTTCAAGAAGATGGTAAACGCTGGATTGGCCAGGTTTCGCCATTATTCGGGATTGCTCCCGAGCTGTACGATACAGTCATCATTAATGGACCATGGAAAAATGGAGGTTATCAGATGAAGCATATTTGTAAAGAGCTTGGGACCTCGGCACTCGGTCAGCTGCAATTAAGCGAGCCGGTCTTTAGCCAATTGGATAACGGGAGTTATGCAGAGTGGCTGAAAACGGATCTGGAGGGCAAGAAAGCGATGAAAGAGCCTGCGAATGCGATCATGCGCCGGCATGGCATTCGAAGCATGGCGACTTCCGTAGCTGTGCAGCCTTGGTATCGCAAGCTTCTTACCCATCGCAACGGCAATGGTACAGGCTCGTGACCGCGCAGCCAAATCGATTTTCACCCTCTGAATTTGCTGCTCAAATGCAATCGGAGCGGGAGAAGCTTGATCATGAACCGGTTTCACCTTACTTAACAGCAGATGCGCAAGGAGAATTCGCGAGCCTTGCGGATGATATCCGGTCCTATTTAAGCGCCCCGCATGGATTGGGTGAAGAAGACCGCAGGCAGTATAGCGAGACGCTCAATCGCGCGGTGCTTGGTTATTCGCAGGAGCGGGAGCAGGTGCTGGCCGTCATTACGGATCGGTTGATTAGGCTGCGCATCCACGGCACAGCAAATGTGCGGCATCCGTTTCAAACGTTATCAGAAGCCCTGTTCGCGGAAGTTATAGGACTGAATGTGCTGGAACTAGTGCTTGCTGATAAGGACAGCTTGGAGGAGATACAGGTTGTGGGCGTCCAAATCTTTATCGTTAAAAATGGCGTTACGACGTCTTCGCCTTACCGCTTTGACAGTATCCGGGAGGTTGAGCGCATTCAGCAAAATTTGGTTTTGTACAATAATGACCGCATTAATCCGCGGAAGCGATGGGCAGAAGTCATGCTGCGGGATGGATCTCGCGTAACGATGACAGGCTTTGGCTTCACGGCAAGCCCGACCTTGACGATTCGCTTCTATACCGTGCGCAGCTTCAGCCTGGAGACGCTGGGCAGCCCGGCATATAGTACGTTGAACGAGCAAATACGAGTCATGCTCAAAGCGATATTGGCTGCACGGTTTAATGTTGTCATCATTGGCCCGACAAATTCGGGCAAAACCAATCTGATGAAGGCGCTGATTGCGGAGCTGCCCGATGAAGAGCGGATCATTACGATCGAGGGGCGATTCGAGATGATGCTCGGGCGTGATTTTCCAAGCAAAAACGTAGTGGAATACATGACGGATGAAGAGGATAGCTATCACCGTTCGGATCAGGCCTTCAAGCTTGCGCTAAGGCAATCGCCCCAGCGTATCATTCATGCCGAGATACGCGACTTGGATGCGAACATATACGTTCGAGCTTGTACGCGGGGACATTCCGGGAGCATGACAACCGTGCACGCGAATCGGCTGGAGGATGTACCGGAGGCCATCACGGATATGTGCATGCTTGACGGCAGAGGCATGAATGCCGAACGGCTGGCCAAACGCATCACGCAATATGTGACGGAGGTAGGGATTGAAATGAGCTATCTGCGAGGACGACGAGTCATTAGCCGTATTGGCGAGCTGTGCTGGGAGGATGGTCAAGCGCATGTGAGGGACTGGGTGCGGTTCGACGAAGCGAAGGACAACTGGCTGTTCCCGGCGCCGCCTTCCGAGGCTGCAGCCAGCAGGCTTGCTGCCGGAGGCAGCCGCCATGAATGAGCTGTCTACCGCAGCGTTGGCAGGGCTATTATTTTGCTTCCTATATATCGCTATCTTTAATCTGCTGCTGCTTTGGTCGAGGGAGCAGCAGCTCGTCAGCAAGCTGGCATACCGGACGAATGGCAGCTTGCGTATACGGGCAGCAGAGCGCTTTAAGCGTTTTGTATGGCTGTACCGGCATTTATCGGATTTGCTGGAAACGCTGCGCTTGCAAATAACGCCGGCTTCCTTCGCATGTATATCCGCCTTGCTGCTGCTGGCGGGCATCGCCGGCGGCGGTATCTTCTTTCAAAGCATCAAAGGGACCTTGTTGTTTGGCGCATTGCTGGGCGCATTGCCCTACACGGTTCTAAGGACGCTGCTGGTACACCGCCGGATGCAGACGCAAATGGATTTTTTGCCTGCGGTTGAGCTTTTTTATCAATGCTACCTCGTAACGGGCGAGCGGCAAGTACGGGTAGCGCTGCAGCGCACGGTCGAGGAGCGGAGATTGCTCGGTCCGATGCAGTCCGTATTCGAGCAGCTGTATCGCAATTTGTCCGTGCGCGGCGATGATGAAGCGAGCCTCAGACTGCTTGCTGCATCGCTCGGTCATTTGTGGGCGGATTATTTTGTTCATATTTTACGGGTTGCGCTTGTAGAGGGAGTGTCCGTGTCGGATAGCTTAAAGGAGCTTCTTACCGATATGCGTAAAGCTAGGCGCGCGAATGAGCAGGAACGCAATCGTCTTTTGGAAATACGCGTAGCGAATTTCTCGCCGCTTTTGTTCCTCGCTTTATTTATTGGAATCAATCTGCGGTACAACAAGGATAACGCTTACTATTATTATGTCGTTGATCCAATGGGCCGGGATATGATGCTCAATGCGGCAGTTTTGATTTTCGCGTCATTCCTTATGGGACTATGGCTGTCTCGCAAAAAAATGTGAAAGGAGGCCCTATATGCCGGCGTGGACAGAGGAAATGTTGAGGTTTGCTTTTTTTATTGGCCAGTACATATTCGGTATGGCTGCGATTTATGCGCTGCTGCAGCTTTGGCCCGAGCGTCCTGCCAGGTGGAAGCATCTGACTTACGTAACCGGTTGGCGAACGAGGCAGGTGCCGGATAAATGGCTGCGGCTGGCCTTTCTCTCAAGGCAGCAGGCCTCCTTTATGGAAAGAGAGCTCCTGCTTGCCGGCTGCGGAATAACGGCGGATGCAGCTTGGTACGTTGTCGCAAGAAGAGTGCTATTTTGCGTAAGCGGCGTGTTGGTTATGATCGTTGCGGTAGGGCATGAGCGGCTAAACCCGTATATTCCAATCTCCTATGCCGGTCCCGCCTTGCTTTTGATTATGCTGTTGATTTATATGGACTTGGCATGGCTGCGCTCTATTCGTAAAATGCGCGCATTGCAGGTGACCAAAGAAATCTTTGTCATCAGCAAGCAGCTGCTTTACTTATCGGATTCCTCGCTGCATGTCCACGCGAAGCTGCTTCGCTGCATCCCTTTCACGCGGGCGATCCGCCTCGACTTAGAGCGGCTTTTGGCGGAGTGGTATCATGATGCGGCAGGAGCTCTCCAGCGCTTTAAGCAGCGATTAGGTACGGAAGAGGGCATGAGCTTTGTCGAAACGCTCGATGCCCTACGGTTGCATGAAAGCCCTCAATATTACGAGCTGCTTCGCGTGAGGATCGAAGATTATAAGGAGAAAATCGACCTGGCCAAAGAAAGCCGCAAGGAATCCACTTCTTATATTTTATTCGTTATCGCGGGCATACCGATTTTGTATACCTTCCAAATATTTATTTACCCCTGGGTAAGAGAAGGCCAGAAACTGTTCCAATCTCTTAATTGAAATCATTTTTTTGCGGAAGGAGGTGGAGGCATGCGTAATATTTTAATGACCGTTATGATGCTTGTAGTCGTAATCGTCTTATTCAACACGATTATCGCCCAGGATGCGACGGGAACAAGCAGCCAAATCGAGTCGCAAGGAACATCGGCAAACACACGGATCAGCCAGATGCTTCCGTAATCACTCTGAGCTATATTGGCCAAAGCTAGCGGAGGTGTTTATTTTGCGAGGAATTCTAATCTCAATGCTGCTGCTTGTGACGGTGCTCATTTGCTACCAAGCCGTTGCCGAAGGCGACACGGGAATGAAGAGGCAAATGGATGGCGCCGGCAGCTCGGTGAGCACTCATATCAGGAGCATGAGCCCGTGAAGCAAATATTGATTTTTGTCCTGTTTGCGGCCCTATTGTGCTGGCTCATGTTCTCTCCGATCTATAAGCATGTCCTTATTGTCAGGCAAGCGGTTTTGCAGCAGGAGGTCGATTATCTTCTGGAAGTTGGGGCGAGCGGAACCTATGGCTATATCAGTGAGGAGATGCAGGAGCAGTCAAGGCAGCGCTTGGCCCGCTTTGGAATGCGGCCAGACGATATCAGCTTCGAGCTGGCTGCGACGAGCGGACTTGCGGCGTCGGATCCCAATGCGCCGCTGCCGCGAGGGACGGGAATATCGCTTACGATGAGCTACCCGTACGAGGATTTATTTGAAATTGACCGCTTAATAGGTTTGACGCCTCCCCTGCCGAGTGAGCGCATGCGGGCGTTTGGCATGAAAATGAGCGAATATGTGCCATAAATGGAGGAAGCGGGTGTATCGTTGTACAAGCTGCTGCTTATCGTCGTTATGATGTCGGTCTGGCTCTCGATTCATCTGCTGCAGGTGGAGGAAGAGCTCGCCATGAAAACCTTGTTTCAAGGCAAGCATGCCGTTAACCGGGCAGCGCATGCGGCGGCACAGCAGCTTGATACGGCTGCGCTCGGGGAAGGTTTACTTTCCCTTGCGCCCGATAAGGCCGCTGCTGCGGCATCTTTGTATTTACAGGAGAATTTGCAGCTGGATGAAAGCGGCGCGCCGCTGCCGGGATCTTTTTTGAAGCAGCCGGTTGAGCTGGTCCTGTTTAAGATTGTAAATGCAGACGAAACCTTTCCGTACACGTACCGGAATGAGGCTTACGACTATGAGGTTACATTAAACCAGCCGGGAGTCGTGATAATCGTTCATATGGTTTATCCGCGCGCCTTTCAGGTGCTGGAACCCATAGAATGGAATATTAAGGGGGCGGCAGAGCTCGTCGCGGGTTGACGAAATTTTGGAAAATTGGTGTAATAAGGGGAGGGTTTTAAAATATAAGAAAGTATAAAATTCAACCTTATACGTTGCTTATATTTCACCGCGAAACGAGCTTTTGCCGCCAAGGACGGCATCAGCCGTTTAAGCTTGGTATAGGAGTTGATTGTCAACGTGATGGATATTGTTGCCGATGTTCCGGCAGAGCTCATAAATCAGCGAATTGGACGTTTGCAGGCCGTTATGCAAGCGGAGGGCTTGGATGCGTTTCTTCTTACTCAGAATGTAGATCTTTATTATTTTTGCGGATCGATGCAAAATGGATATTTGTTTGTTCCAAGCACCGGCAACGCTACCTTTTACGTTCGGCGCAGTGTTCAGCGTGCCAAGCTGGAGACCGCTGTTCAGGTAACGGAGCTAGGTGCTTTTCGGCGATTTGGGGAAACGCTGGCCCGGGATTACGCGTATTTGTTTGGTAAAAGATCAGGGCTTCGAATGGCGGCGGATCTGGATGTGCTGCCGGCACAGCTTTACTTAAAGCTTTCGGAACTGTTTGGCTCCTCCGCGCGCTGCGAAATCGTGGACGGGTCAACCCACATACGCAAAATGCGAATGATCAAATCGCCTTGGGAAGTAAGCCGGATCGAAGCGGCCGCAGAAGTTGTCGCGGAAGCGCTCAGCTCGGCGCTGAATGTGCTAAGGGAAGGAATCAGCGAGCTGGAATGGATGGCGCGCGTGGAATACGAGCTTCGTATACGCGGCCACATCGGCGTAATGCGCCTTCGCGGCTACAATCAAGAGATTACGACCGGTATGGTCATTTCGGGAGCGGCTGCGGCTGTCCCGTCGTATTTTGACGGCCCAGCGGGCGGGCTTGGCCTTGGTGCGGCGTCGCCTACGAGCGTAAGCCGGTCGGTTATTAAGCGGAACGAGCCGATACTGATCGATATTGGCTGCTGCGTGGACGGTTATGTAATCGATCAGACCCGTACGGCGGTTATTGGAACGCTGCCGGCAGTGCTCCAGCATGCCTACGGGGTATCGGAGTCGCTGATGGTTATGGCCGAGAAGCTGCTGGTTCCCGGCACGCCCTGCTCAAAGCTTTACGAGGCGGCTCTTGAAGGCTGCGCGGCAGCCAATCTGTCCGACCATTTTATGGGCTTTGGCGCGGATCAGGCGAAGTTTCTGGGTCATGGCATCGGGCTGGAGATTGATGAATGGCCGGTGCTTGCCAAGGGCTTTCAAATGCCGCTGGAGCCGGGAATGGTTCTTGCGGTTGAACCGAAATTCACGTTTCCCGGTCAGGGCGTGGTGGGGATCGAGAACAGCTATCTCATTACAGAGCAGGGGCCGAGAGCGCTTACTCGTTCCAAGGCAGAGCTTATTGTGCTGCCGTAAATAAGAGGAGGAGATTCATCCATGGATCGGGAGTTAACAAGGCGGCTTCATCGCGATTATATTACGGTTTACCGTATTAGCGAGCTTATTACGAACGGTATTTTTCTTGCTGTAATTATCGCTTATTTCACCTGTGCGATCATTTGGGATTGGACGCTGATTCCCGGATGGATTGCATTGTCCTTATTTATGGTTTCACTTGTCCTGTTTACCTGGATCATCCCCCAATTGAAGTATTCGCGTTTTCAATACGAGCTGTTTGACGAAGAGCTGGAAATCCAATCCGGCGTGATCTTTCTGAGCAACGTGCTCGTTCCGATGGTGCGCGTACAGCATGTCGAGCTCGAAAGCGGGCCGCTTATGCGCAAATATGATTTAGCCAGCGTTTCCATCGTAACGGCCGCAACTACGCATCGGATCAACGGGCTTAAGCTTGGGGAGGCGCAGCAGCTCAAACGCCAAATCGGCGTCTTGGCTAAGGTGGATGACCAAGATGAATAATCGACGTACGCTGCATCCCATTTACATATTGTTTGGCCTGCTAAATACGATTCGAGGCTTTATTCCGTTTATCTTAATCGGACTATTGAAAGGAACAGACTTCACGGGGCTGGATTGGTACTGGTATGCAGGCGCTGCCGCTCTTTCCTTAGTCATCCTTGCTTTCAGTTATATCGAATGGAGGCGTTTCGGGTTTTGGCTGGAGAGCGATCGGATCATTATTCGCAAAGGCTGGCTGTTTAGGGATGAGAAGACGATTTATTATACCCGTATCCATTCGGTTAACGTAGAGCAGCCTCTTATTCAGAGGATTCTCAAAGTGGCGCAGGTGAAGATCGAGACGCCGGGCGGCAACAAGAAGGCGGACGGTATTCTGCCGGCGCTGTCGCTTAAGGAAGCAAATGCCATTCAACATATGCTCAAAAAGCAAGCCTCGACGGCAGCCCAGCCGGAAAGCCAAACAGATACCGCCGCCATAGGAATACCCAATCAAGAAGCCGATGCTCCCCTAGTTGTGAGCATAAACCATAAACGGCTCGCGACGGAGCCTAAGGACGAAGAGATCTCGCATAAACCCGCATTCACGCTTCATGCGGGACAGCTGCTTCAGGCAGCCGCAACCTCTATGAATTTCGGGCTCGTTGCGGCTTTTATGGGGGGATTGTACTCCTTTGGCAATGATATTTTCAATCAGCTGCTGCCGGATCATTTTTTCGAAACGGTCGTAGAGGACTCTACAAACTTGATGCCAAGCTATTTCATTATTATATTTATCGTGATTGCAGGAATAGGCTTTGCTTGGCTCCTCTCCATGCTGTTGTATGTGTTTAAATACAGCGGTTTTACTGTCAAAAGAGACGGCAGGCAGATTTCCGTTTCTTACGGGCTGCTCGAAAAGAAGTCTTTTGTGTTTGACCCCAAAAAAGTGCAGGCTGTCATCGTTAAAGAAGGATTGCTTCGTCAGGCTTTTGGTTATGCTGAGATTCAGCTTCAAATCGTATCTTCTGACAAGATGGAGCAGCTAATGCTGCATCCCTTCTTGAAGCGTTCCGATATACAGAAGGTGCTTGGCGATTTCGTGCCGCAGGTGAAGCATTCCCCGGCGAAAATCTTGACAGGGGCCCCTAAGCGCGCGCTGCTTTATTATGTTAGAGTCGAGCTAGTACTGGTGCTGCTTTTATGTGCAGCCTCTATCTTCTTTCTAAAGGAAGACGGATTATGGTCGCTGCTGCTCGTACCGGTTGTCATTTGGTGGAGAAGAAGCTGCTTTCTCGCGGCCGGCGTCAACTTGGAGGATGGACAGCTCACGCTTCGCAATCGTTTCTTAACGAGATCTACTTATTTGGTTCGGCGGCCGCAAATGGTAACGATGAGGGCGAAACGCTCGATTGGACAGCAGCGCAAGCAGCTGTTAACCTTGTCGGTCCATGTGATGGGAAGTCCCTTCGAATACAAAGTAAAATGTCTTGACTGCGCGGACGTAGAGCCTGTCTGGCGATGGTACAGCCGCAGTCAAATAAAAGAATAGCGAATACCTTTCCTGAGCTGCAGAAGAGCTTTCCGCTTCCGCAGTTTTTTTATCGTGTAAATATTTTTGAAATGGAATGAACGAATTCAAGCCGCTATCCGTCTAAGCTGTATAACCGAATTCGGCAAGGGAGGTCCAGCGCTCGTGCAAGACGAGACGAAGCTGATTAAGCAAGCAGTTCGAGGAGACACGCGTGCGCTCTCTGAGCTGCTGCGGCAGCATTATTCTTTTTTATATCAATACGTGCTCAAAGTAACGATGAACAAAAGCCGTGCGGAGGATGTCACGCAGGAGACGATGCTGAAAGCGATTGAGAAAATAGCGACATTTCGCGGGAAAGCTAAATTTACGACTTGGCTCATTACGATAGCCTCGAGAATCGTTATTGACCGGATTCGCCGGAGCGAGCTGGAGCGGCATTGGCTGAAAGAGGAGCAATCGCTTAGGTCTATTCGTTACGATACCTTGCAGCGCGGAGAAGAATGGACAGAAGCGCTGCAAGCCCTAGGCCAGTTGAACAGCGATATTCGAATTCCGGTATTGCTCAAATATTATTACGGTTATGCGCAGGAGGAAATTTCTTTGATGCTGGATATTCCGGTCGGAACAGTAAAATCCAGGCTGCACAATGGGTTAAAACAATTGCGGAAGGAGCTGACGGAGCATGAAGAAGCCTAAAGAGGAGATTGACGATCAGCAGTGGTTCAACGATCAGTTCAAGAATGCATTAACCCGGTTTGATGCTTCGCATGGGCCTGATGTTCCTGAGCTGCGGCAGTTCGAGGCGTTTGTGGATAGGCATAAGCAGGAAACGAAGAAAAAACTGCTCAAGGAGCTGATGCTCCTGTGGGCTGCCGCTTGCTTCATTTTCGCCGTCATGGTTTGGATAATTGACCGCAATTGGGTTTGGTTTGCTATTCTTCAAGCCGTAGTTGCGGCAACCGGAATTGGTTACGCCAGCTTGACGTTCGGCTTAAGGAAGGTGCGCGGATGGAAGAGCTGAAGGTACTGCCGATTTGGTTTTGGGTTTTGCTCATTATTGTCTTAATGGCACAGTCGACCTGGTTATTTATAGACGCGCGCAAACGGGAAAGCATGCCGTGGCTGTGGGGGTTATGGGGTTTAATACAAGTGCCTATGCCGATTATCTTTTACTTTCTCTTTGTTCGAAGCGGCTGGTTTAGACGCGAGGGACAAAAGGATAAAAAATGATGCACGGAGCATTGGAAAAATAAAGAGGGGGTTAATTTATGAAAGAAGAGCTCGTGTTATCTGAAATCTTGCCTATTATTGCGCCGATTATCGTTATCCAGTTGATTCTAATGACCATTGCGTTGATTTTATGCGCAAAGGCCGAGAGCACGCGCGGTCCTAAATGGGTTTGGGTTCTGGTCATCATATTTGTGAATCTATTCGGGCCGATTGCTTTCTTTATCGCCGGAAGGAGGAATGAGGCATGACGGAGCTTCTCCAGGTAAGGGGCTTAACCAAAACCTTCGGCACGTTTAAGGCGGTCGCAGGCATTGATTTTTCCATAACCGAAGGGCACTGCGTTGCGCTGCTTGGTCCTAACGGGGCAGGGAAGACAACGACGATACGAATGATAACGGGACTGTTAAAGCAGACAGCGGGCCATATGGTTTTCCAGGGCTCCGTTCAAGCTGGCAAGCATCGCGAGCTAATCGGCTATTTGCCGCAATCCCCTAGCTTCTATCCTTGGATGACAGGCTACGAATATGTTGTTTACGCCGGGAAATTATGCGGCCTAAGCTCCGCTGCCGCTCAAAAACGAGCAAAAGAGCTGATAGAACGGGTCGGAATCTCCACTGCTGCTAAGAGACGCATCGGCTCCTATTCGGGCGGAATGAAGCAGCGGCTGGGCCTTGCTCAAGCACTCGTCCATCAGCCCAAGCTGCTCGTTATGGATGAGCCGGTCTCCGCGCTGGATCCGCTCGGGCGCAGAGAGGTGCTTGAACTGCTGCGCGAACTAAAGCAAGAAACGACTGTGCTCTTCTCAACTCATGTGCTGCATGACGCAGAGGAGCTGTGCGATGACGTTATCATCATTCGTGACGGGCAGGTTGCGCTGCAAGGGTCAATCGATACTATACGGAAAGAGCACCGCAAACCGATTATCGAGCTGCAGCTCGAAAGGGACGCATATTCCGAACGCTGGTTATCCTCATTTTTGCAAAGAATGAATCAAGAGATAAAAACCGGGACAAAGGCAGGGGTATTTGAAACGGCCGAATTGGACAATAGGACAGCCCGTTTTACCGTAAACGAAGTGGACGCTGCTAG
The DNA here is from genome assembly GCF_040676435.1 of Paenibacillus sp. LPE1-1-1.1. Lineage (NCBI taxonomy): Bacteria > Bacillati > Bacillota > Bacilli > Caryophanales > Paenibacillaceae > Paenibacillus > Paenibacillus sp. LPE1-1-1.1. The sequence continues at coordinate 11,872 of NZ_JBEGHY010000046.1, read as the reverse complement.
GCAGCGCCTATTGGATGAGCTGTCGCGGGAGCAAGTGAAGTTCAGCAGTCTGGCCGTAGGCCACACTACATTAGAAGACTTATTTATGAAGGTGGTGACCTCATGAGCAGCGAAGCTACGGAAAGCAGACGTCTAAGCTTACCTCAAGCGCCTTTATCTTCAGGCTTTTACCGTTATATGGTCATGGTTCAAAAAGAGCTGCTGGAGCTTGTACGGAGCTACAAGTTATTATGGGTGCCGCTTATCTTTGTTCTGCTTGGCATTATGCAGCCGGTATCGACTTATTACATGCCCGTCATCTTAGAGCATGCCGGAAGCATGCCGGAAGGAACGGTTATTGAAATTCCGAAGCCGCTGGGCACGGAGGTGTTAGCGCAAACGCTTCAACAATTCGGTACGCTGGGCGTACTTGTGCTCGTGCTCGCCTGCATGGGCACGGTATCCGGTGAGCGTAATAGCGGCGCGGCATCGCTCATTCTTGTGAAGCCGATTTCTGTACTGTCCTACATCGGCTCCAAATGGACGTCTATGCTGCTCCTTGCCTGGGGCTCGCTTACCGCAGGATATTTGGCCTCATGGTATTATACCGGGCTGCTGTTCGGCGAGATTCCGTTCTCGGGTGTGTTAAGCAGCCTGCTTGTGTACGGTCTATGGCTTTCCTTTGTTATGGCGATAACGCTTCTTTTCAGCGCCTTGCTCCGGAGTCCGGCCGCGGCTGCTTTTTCAACGCTTGGCGGGGCCGTAGTGCTGTCTTTGCTGGCAGGCCTCTTCCCTAAAATTTTTGGATGGGGTCCCGGTTCGTTAAGCGGCTTCGCTTATGAATCCGTAGCTTCGGGTATAGCAAATACTAGTCGATTCGGCTGGGTGGCTGCTTCATCAATTGTCTGTATGGCAGCGGCAGTAAGCGTTTCGGCGGCGCTGCTTCGCAAAAGTTCGGCAGTGGATTAAAAAAAGTCTGCCTATTAACTCTCTTCGATTGGACACCGCTATCATTTTTTAGTAGGATAGTAGTGAAAGAATCAGCGGCGAAGAAACGGGAGTTGAGGACGATGCTACAACTAGGCACAAAGGTCGTCATTGTGGCTGACCAATATGAACAAAACCTTCCCATCGGGGAGCATGGTTATATAATAGCTTACGACCGCAATGCGGATAATGTCTTTGATTATGTGCTGCGGGTTCCATCGGCGAATCGCAATTTCCTCATTCCGGATGAGGACGTCGAGCTTGAAGAGGTACTGATTCAAGATGAGGTTGACCGCATTGAGCGGGAGGCGCTAATCGATTTTGCGCTCGCAACGCATAACGAGGAATTATTTAAACGGATCATGAACGGCGGGAACGAAGCAGAACCGGAGCTGGAAAATACGGCTAAGGAACCGCTAAGTCCTGCGGACTTTATTCGGCAGGTAAATTTAAAGGCTTGGATCTAACTCGAGGCTGCGTATAGAGGACTGTTCTGCATGTCACTAACTGACTGCGGAACAGTCTTTTTTTTGATGAGCAAATAGGAATGGATGGACGCCGGGGCTGATGTTTGCCGTTTTCATTGATGTTCGCCATGCAAGTGAGATATAATAGGAAGAATGATTACAGGAATAGGAAAGGAAGAATACCTGATGAGCATTACGCCCAAGGATGTAGAGCATGTCGCGAGACTGGCGCGGTTGGAGCTTTCCGATTCGGAGAAGGACAAGTTTACGGAGCAGCTCAATGCGATTTTGAAATATGCGGAAAAGCTTAACGGCTTGGACACGGAAAATGTTGAACCGACCAGCCATGTGCTTCCGATAACGAATGTTATGCGTGCGGATGAGAATCGGCCGTCGCTGCCAATCGAGAAGGTTTTGCTGAATGCGCCTGATGATGAAGATGGACAATTTAAAGTACCTGCGGTACTTGAATAATAAGAATGGGTTTTATTTGAAGGGAGGAACTACTGTTGGCACTGTTTGATTTGCGCCTGCAGGATGTACATAACAAGCTTAACAATAAGGAACTATCCGTTTCTGAGCTGGTTAACGCATCATATGCGAGAATTGCGGAAACTGAGCCTGCTATCCAGGCTTTTATCACATTGAACGAAGAGAATGCGCGCTTGCAAGCTTCCGAGCTGGACAAGCAGCTGCAAGAAGGCGGCGAACGCGGTTTGCTGTTCGGATTGCCGGCTGGAGTAAAGGACAACATCGTTACGGAAGGGCTGCTTACGACCTGCGCAAGCCAGTTTTTAAGCAATTACAATCCGATTTACGATGCTACCGTTGTCCGCAAGCTGAAATCTGCCCAATCCGTAACGATTGGCAAGCTGAATATGGATGAGTTCGCCATGGGCGGTTCCAACGAGAATTCGAGCTATTACCCGACACGCAATCCATGGAATACCGAGTATGTGCCAGGCGGCTCTAGCGGCGGCTCGGCAGCATCGGTTGCAGCGGGTCAAGTATACTTCTCGCTTGGCTCCGATACTGGCGGTTCTATTCGTCAGCCGGCAGCATACTGCGGCATCGTTGGACTTAAGCCTACATATGGGCTTGTTTCGCGCTTTGGTCTCGTCGCTTTTGCCTCTTCACTGGACCAAATCGGCCCGCTTACCAAAAATGTGGAAGACTCCGCTTACGTCCTGCAAGCTATTGCCGGATATGATGCGGGTGACTCCACTTCTGCGAACGTGGAAATTCCTGACTACACCTCTGCATTGACCGGTGATGTCAAAGGCTTGCGCATCGGCGTGCCAAAAGAATACCTCGGAGCGGGCATTGACCCGCGCGTGAAAGAAGCGGTGCTAAAAGCGCTAGCGGTATATGAAACGCTGGGCGCCACATGGGAAGAGGTATCGCTTCCGCATACGGATTATGCGATTGCTACTTACTATCTGCTTGCTTCTTCGGAAGCCTCGTCGAATCTGGCTCGATTTGACGGCGTACGCTACGGCGTCCGTGCGGAAAATCCGGAAAACCTGATCGATTTGTATAAGAAATCACGCAGCGAGGGCTTCGGCCCGGAAGTGAAGCGCCGGATTATGCTCGGAACGTATGCGCTAAGCTCCGGATACTATGATGCTTATTACTTAAAGGCACAGAAAGTACGGACACTCATCAAACAGGATTTTGATCAAGTGTTCAGCCAATATGATCTGATTATCGGACCTACGGCGCCGACGCCGGCATTCCGTATCGGAGAGCAGGTAGGCGATCCGTTAACGATGTATTTAAACGATATTTGTACAATACCGGTTAGCTTGGCAGGGGTTCCTGCTATAAGCGTTCCATGCGGTACGGCTGACGGCTTGCCGATCGGCTTGCAAATTATCGGGAAAGCGTTCGACGAGTCGACGGTGCTGCGCGCCGCCCATGCGTTCGAGCAGCACACGGAGCATCATAAACAACGTCCGCAGCTATAAGCGGCCATATCTACGTTTACGAAGGGATCGATACGAATGTCTGAACCGAACAAATACGAGACGGTTGTCGGGCTGGAAGTCCATGTGGAGCTGCATACGAATAGTAAGATTTTTTGCGGCTGCTCTACGGCTTTCGGCGCGCCGCCGAATACCCATACCTGTCCAGTCTGTCTTGGGCATCCCGGCGTTTTGCCGGTATTAAACCGCCAAGCGGTTGAATACGCGATGAAAGCGGCAATGGCACTTAACTGCCAAATTGCCGATATTAGCAAGTTTGACCGAAAAAACTACTTTTACCCGGATTCGCCTAAGGCTTACCAAATATCGCAATTCGATCAACCGATCGGCGAGCACGGCTGGATCGATATCGAGGTGAATGGCGAAACGAAGCGAATTGGCATTACAAGGCTGCATCTTGAAGAGGATGCAGGAAAGCTGACTCACGTAGATGGCGGCTATGCCTCCCTTGTCGATTTCAACCGTGTCGGTACGCCGCTTATCGAGATCGTGTCCGAGCCGGATATCCGCACGCCCGAAGAAGCAAAAGCTTATTTGGAGAAAATCAAAGCGATCATGCAGTATTGCGACGTTTCTGATGTGAAGATGGAGGAAGGAAGCTTGCGGTGCGACGCGAACATCAGTCTTCGTCCTTACGGCCAGAAGGAATTTGGTACGCGGGCTGAGCTCAAAAACATGAATTCCTTCCGCGGCGTTCAGCGGGGACTAGAGTACGAGCAGTTCCGCCAAGCGGAAATTCTTGACGGCGGCGGCGAGGTTATTCAAGAAACGCGGCGCTTTGACGATGCGCTTGGGAAATCATTCTCAATGCGCGGCAAGGAAGAAGCACATGATTACCGCTACTTCCCGGATCCGGATCTCGTGCAGCTGCATATCAGCGAGGAGTGGAAGCAAAGCATTCGTGCCACCATTCCGGAACTGCCAGATGCGCGCAAAGCAAGATACACGGCTGATTACAGCCTTCCTGCTTATGATGCCGAGGTGATTACTTCATCCAAAAAGCTTGCTGATTTCTTTGAGGAAAGCTTGTCCTATACCAAGGATGCCAAAACCGTGTCGAACTGGATTATGGGAGATCTGCTGGGTTACTTGAATGCGAATGGCCAAGAGATTTCCGATGTGAAAATTACGGGACAAGGCCTGGGCGAAATGATCGGATTGCTGGAGAAGGGCACGATTAACGGTAAAATTGCCAAAACCGTCTTCAAAGCAATGCTCGAATCCGGCAAGCTGCCAGAGCAAATCGTCGAAGAGCAAGGTCTCGTTCAAATAAGCGACGAAGGCGCTGTCCTTCAAATCGTGGATCAGATTATCGAAGCGAATCCGCAATCTGTCGAGGATTACAGAGCGGGTAAAGATAAAGCGATTGGTTTCTTGGTCGGCCAGATCATGAAAGCCTCCAAAGGGAAAGCTAATCCTGCGCTTGCGAATAAGCTGTTAATCGAACGCTTGAAATAGGCGCATCGTGCACAAAGACGCGGTTCATCTCCCGATGAATCGCGTCTTTCTTTTTGAGCAATACTCCGGTAAGAAGAGCTGTACGCTCCAATTGCTGCATACAATTATGTTACAATAGTGATTATGGAAAGGTCGGGATCGCATATGGAATTAAATCCGTTAAACAATCCATGGGATATCAGTGAGCTTCATATTTTGTTAAGATTGCTTCTTGCATTGCTGTTAGGAGGGCTCGTCGGCTTCGAACGCGAGCAGTCCAAACATGCGGCAGGGCTGCGAACCAACATATTGGTTTGTTTAGGCTCATGCTTGCTTATGCTGCTATCTATGTATGGCTTTTCGGCATTTGTCGATGAGCCGAATGTAAGGGTTGACCCTGCCCGTCTTGCAGCGGCAGTCATCACAGGCATCGGTTTCCTTGGAGCCGGAACGATATTATTTACGGGGAAGTCGATAACCGGTTTGACTACTGCGGCATCGCTTTGGGTCGTATCCGCGATTGGGCTAGCGGTAGGGGCTGGCTTCTATTTCGCTTCCGCAACAGCGACAGTTATGGTGCTCGTCACGCTATGGGCTTTTAATAAGCTTGAAAAAAGGTATATCAGAGCGAAGAAAGAGCAGTTGGTTAAAATCAAAGCGAAAGATCTTTCACGGGCCATGTTGGATATCAACAGCTTGATGACTGATCGGAAAATCGTGATAAAAAAAATGCTGCTGGAGGAGTGCGAGGCGGATGAAAACGGTGAACAGGTTATGCTGCAGCTCTTTATTACTTTGCCTAAATCCGAAACGCTGCTTGTGCTTCTCGACAGTATAAAGCATTTGGAGGGTGTGCGTTGGGTCAGCTCAGAATAAAACGAATGAAAAATAGGCTGCTCACTGTATTATTCGCATTCCTGATGCCAGGAGCGGGGCATATGTATACCGGGCAGCATCCGAAGGGATTATTGCTTATCGCAGCTTTTTGGCTGGATTTGACGGCCATTGTCCGATTGGCTGATTCAGACGGCGGCAGACATTTGCTGTTAATTGTATATTTAGGCATTATGCTTCCGGTTTTTTATTTCATAAGCGTATTTGATTCCTTGCAAAGCGCGGAGGCGGTCAATCCTAATCCGGTTGCGTTAAATCTCACGCACGGTGTTTTACTTTTAGCATCAGGAAGCATTATGCTCATTTTGGTAAGGCCGCCGCAAGCTCTATTGCCTTGGATGAATGAGCTTGCGGAGCTTTGCGTGGGTCCAATCATTGTGCTGGCATCCATTTTGCTGCTGTTACGTTCACGGAAAGGGTCGGTATCTATGTTTAAGCTAGGACGTTTCACGGCTGCGGTGCTCGTACTGACCGTGGGAATATTGCTTTTGCTTGATCAAATGAATGGTCGGAATGATATTTCGCTACTTGGACAATGGTGGCCGGTCATATTTATTGTATTAGGCCTTGAAATCATAATTTTCAGCTTAAAATTTAAAGGAGCGGAGAAGAAGCTTAGACTCGACGTCGCAGGCGGAATGATTGCTCTAGTCATTACTCTGACCGCTTATGTCGTAACGCAATACGCAGATATCCCTTTCCGGTGGTTGGATCAATTTAATGTCGATCTGAACGGAACTGCCGAATATGGAGAAGAAAAGGGCTTCCAATATGACAAGGCGGTTATCAAGGTTCCGCTGGATGAAGCGGCTTCGCTCATCCGTATCGTTAATCCGAATGGCCAAGTAACCGTCCGTACGGGCGACGTGCAGGAAATTGAGCTTTTGACGGCCGTATGGGTCGATGTCGCCGATAAGGAAGAAGCGGATGCGATCGCTGAGCAATCCATGGTAAAAGTCAATCCCGGAGCGGAGGTTACCTTAGAGGCTAAAGGGCAATCCTATGGTACAAATGGCAGTAGAAAGCCGAGAATGAACATGCTTATCACCGTGCCTATGTCGCTTTCTGATCAAGTAAAGGTGGAGGAAGCGCCAACGGAGACGGCGGTGCAAACAGACTTGAACGGTATTCTCGATGCGGCAAACGTGAATAGCTTGGAGATGCCATTTCCGCTAGTTGCAGCAGATGAAGAGTCGGCAACGCCTTTGGCAACGGATACAAATTCGGACGGTGAGACGGAGCAGACACCTGAACCGTCGGAGGAGCCGAAGCCTGCTTTGAAGCTGAGCGTGGAAGCGGATAACGGTTCGGTTGAAATTAAGGAATTGACGCTGCCCGGCGGCTTAGACATTCGCAGCAACAGCGGAATTATTTCAGTTAGCAACATTAACGGCTCTTTGACCGTCAAAGGTAATAATGGCAGCATTACCGTTAACGGCATAACGGGAGATTCCAGCCTAGAGACGAAGAACGGCACGATTACCGCAGCAAAAATCCAAGGCAAGCTTTTCGCCAATACGCTGAATGGAAGCTTAGAAATCAAGGATATAACAGGTAACATCGAGGCCGAAACGAAAAACGGAAAAATTAAAATGGACGGAGCGGACTCTTCCGTAAAAGCGGATACGCTCAACGGCAGCATAGAGCTGAGTAGCGATAAGGTTGGCGGCGATTGGGATTTGGACAGCTCGGTTGGCGAAGTGAAGCTTGCGATGCCGGAAGATGGACATTTTACCGTTTACGGATCGGTAACTTTCGGTAATATTACGACGGAGCTGCCGCTGGAGGTAAGTAAGAAAACCATACGAGGATCGTTAGGCGAGGGCACTTACCGAATCCAAATCAATGCAACGAACAGCATTTCGATCAGTCAATTTGGGCGATCTTAATAAGGCGCTTTCATTGACAAACGCTTAAATTAGAACGTACAATAGCTGTAACTACTAAGGAAAGGCGTGAGGGGAATGGGAGCCAGCGTTAACTTAGCACTTGAGCAACTGAAGATGAATGGCGTCCGTATGACCCCGCAACGTCACGCCATATTAAGCTACTTGATGGACTCCATGTCCCATCCGACTGCAGATGAAATTTATAAAGCGCTCTCTCCAATTTATCCAAGCATGAGCGTGGCTACCATATATAATAATCTGCGTTTATTTGTAGAAGCTGGATTAGTGCGTGAGCTGACATATGGCGATGATTCTAGCCGTTTTGATTCGGATTTATCCGATCATTACCATGCCATTTGCAAAAAATGCGGTTCCATCGTGGACTTTGATTATCCGCCGCTGCTTGAAGTTGAACGCGCCGCGTCTCGGGTGACGGGGTTTGTAGTTGAAGGCCACCGGATGGAAATATACGGGCTATGCTCGACATGCAACACCGCAACAACGAAATAATGATTTTCAAGCCAAAAAAAAGAACGTGCCGGGGAGCGATTTAAGCGCTAATCAGCACGTTTTTTATTGCCGGCGGAGCATACAGAAAGCATATAGGAGAGTGATGTTTTGGAAACGATTTACAACCGAGCGCCGCGCCGCAGAGGAAACCGGGGTGCCCGGAGCATTGCGTTATTATTTTTGGCGGGAGTACTGGCCGTTTTTTGCTGGTATGGCTATATGCGCTATATTCCAAATAACGAAAAGACAGAGCCGGACTATCAATTCGAGCATCCGATTTTTGTTCGGGGCACAGAATCCGCCATTGGAGCCATTGTGGAAAATAACGAAGTAAAGCTGCCGCTTTCCGTTCTCGAGGAGGTACTTGGTGCGGACAAGCCTATCCGGTATGAACCTGATTCGGGCTCCATTATTTTGACCACGGCTAATAAAGTGCTTCATCTTAAAACGGATTCATTATCGGCTAAAATAAATCAAAAGCCTTATAATTTAACGATTACCGCTGAAAAAGCGGGCGATACAGTTTACATCCCAGCGGAGCCCTTAGAGGAACTGTACGGTTTGCAAGTCGAATTTATGCAAGATACAGGTTCGGTTACTTTATTGTCAGAAGGGGACTCGATCCAATTAGGAGAGACAGCGTCATCCAAGAAAGACGCGGCTGTACGTACCGAACCGACGATCCGTGCGCCCTTTATACAAAAAATCCCCCAGGGCCAAACGTTTAGAATTTGGAAGGAGCAGGATGGATGGCTTCTGGTCCAAAGCGGCGATGGACTGACCGGTTACATGAACAAAAACGACGTGAAGCTGACGGACATCGACCAAATCCCTGCAAAAGCCGAGGAGAAACCGTTCATTGCTTGGAAGGTGCTTGGCAACAAAATCAATATGACTTGGGAAGCTGTTTACGATCGTAAGATCGACACGGCTAAGATCCCCGCCATGCAGGGCTTGAATGTCGTTAGTCCAACATGGTTTGCGCTATCGGATGACAAAGGTATGATCAAAGGCAAGGCTGATCCTGCTTACATGAACTGGGCTCACAAGCAAGGTCTGCAGGTTTGGGCGCTATTCAGCAATGATTTTGAGCCTGATCGTACGACCAAAGCATTAGCTACTGCAGCAACGCGATTTTCAATGATCCAACAGCTGATCGGGTTCGCGCAGGTTTATGGCTTGCAAGGAATTAATTTGGATTTTGAAAATGTGCACACCGCCGATAAAGCCAACTTTGTGCAGTTTGTCCGTGAACTCACGCCGCTGCTGCACGAACAGGGCCTTGTTGTATCGGTTGACGTAACGCCAAAATCGAATAGTGAAATGTGGTCATTGTTTCTGGACCGCGCGGCCTTAGGCGGAATTGTAGATTATATGATGGTCATGGCTTACGATGAGCATTGGGCATCAAGTCCGAAAGCGGGTTCGGTTGCTTCTCTCCCTTGGACTGAGAGCTCCGTGGTTCGCATTATGCAGGAGGACGGTGTTCCTTCTAATAAACTCATACTAAGCATGCCGTTATATACCCGCATATGGACCGAGAAGAAGGAAGCGGACGGTAAGGTTACCGTTACTTCTAAGGCAGTCGGGATGGAGCGTATCAAGGAAATTATTAATGAGAAGAAGCTAAAACCGGTGTTTGATGCAGCGGCTGGCCAGAATTACGTGGAATACAAGGAAGACGGAAACTTAACTCGAATTTGGATTGAGGACGATGTATCCATTAAAGCACGTGTTGCTCTCGTTCGAAAATATGATTTAGCCGGTGTCGCAACTTGGCAGCGGGCATTCCAGACCCCAACCGTTTGGAAAACGATCGACAATGCTATCAAACAAAGGCCATAATCTTTTTTATATACTCAAACCAAAAGCGCCTCCTTCTCTGTACGCAACAGGGAAGGAGGCGCTTTATTGATTTCATGCTTCAGCGTTGAGGATTACATTTGCTGTTCAGAAGGACTATGCGTTGCTTGCGCCGGATCGAGCGTCAGCATGGTTTTGCAATACATGCAGCGGTCGGTCTTGCCGAGCATTTTGGTTGGTCGGCTGCATTCCGGGCATTGCAGCATGGTTGCGCTCGTAGACATCATGCCGGCCCAGAAATAGACGGCTACGCTGATGAGCAACGCGATCATGCCGATTACCATGAAAATGGCTGCGATAATTTTTCCGGCTTGTCCCCAAAATACGATGCCGGCAGTGCCTAGTATCATTACACCCATGCCAACAAGGGTGAATACGAGCCCCCAGAGCCGGAATTCATTGATTTTGGCTGACTTAAAAAAGAACTGTTTCATTTGTTCAAACCCTTCCTATGACTAATGGCTTATTAAAATGCGACTGATTTCTGAGTCAGTAAGCAGGAATGTGCCTCTGACCTGTCGAAAAAGAATAAAACTGTAGATTATTATTATAGCTCAATAAAATGTGATTAGCTATATGGAGGAACCAGTGGAACATATAAAAGAGCATTTCGCAAGCAGCTATCAAGATGCACCCAATGTTATCGGTATAGCTGCAATAGAAAACCCATATCCCTATAACCCGCTAATTGATGGATTGGATTTGTTGGTACTTGTTGTAGTTAAGGAAGGACATGCCTGCAATGAAACGGAGCATGTGCAAATCGAAGGTCAGCGCGTGATGATTCGAACCATTGATTCAGCGGGTCTGAATGAATGGTTGTCCGGCGGAGAAAATCGCAATATTATTGAGTGGCTAGTTCGGGGGGAGATCTTGTTGGATCGCGACGGCTATTTAAGCAATGTTCGGGAACGTCTGCTGCAATTTCCTGATTCCATGCGGGAGCAAAAGCAGTTTTCTGAATTTGCCGGTTTTTTAAGGACATATTTGCAAGCGAAGCAAGACTTGTTGGACGGTAATTTGCTTGATGCATACAGTCATGTGTTAACTGCTCTGAACCATTGGGCTCACATTGTTCTTATAGAAGAAGGACGGCATCCTGAGCTTACGGTGTGGAAGCAGCTGAAGCGGGTTCATCCTGGAATATACAAGCTTTACGAAGAGTTAACCGTAAGTCCGGAAACTTTGGAGCAAAGAGTACAATTAGTAATGCTGGGCTGCGAGTTCTCCGTAATGACAAAAATGAAAACAAGCTGCGTCTTGTTGTTTAACATCCTAAGAAGCCGCGAGGAGCCTTGGAGCATTGCGGAGCTTCAATCGCATTCCTCCATTCATGCCTTGCATGTCGACTTGTCTCTTGTTCTTCAGAAACTGGTGAAGAGGGAGTATATCCGCGAAGTTGCGGTTATGCATGAATTAGGGGATATCGGTGCTCTGGAGCTGCGCTATATGATGACGGAAAACGAAATCTAAGCGGGTTATAAAAAGCGATTGTTAAGCCATTGTTCCTTACGGCTGACAAGCGCTTTTTATTTTTTAAAGAAATACTTAAAAACATTCTTGACTTATATAAAGGTCAGATGATATATTAGTACTCGCCGCTTTTACAGGTTATCTAATCGACAAACGACAGGTTAAAAAAATGTCGAACATCGAAAAAAAAGTACTTGCAAAGAGATAGGCGAATGTGATATATTATAAAAGTCGCCGATATGAAATACGCGGTTGACACGAAAGAAAAGATTGCTCTTTGAAAACTGAACAACGAGTAATAACTGCCCTTACGATCCTAACGGATCGTTAGAAAAGCGATAAAAAGTAATGAGCATTTCAAACACCAATTTGGAGAGTTTGATCCTGG
>NZ_JBEGHY010000045.1:0-433087 GCF_040676435.1 Paenibacillus sp. LPE1-1-1.1 | reverse complement strand
CAAAACTTCATGATTGATTCCTAAGGATCTCGCAATGCTTTTAACCCCTTTATTTCCTGACAGATATTGATGAATAGCTTCTTTCTTCAATGCTAAATTGAATTTTGACAAAAAAACTGCACCTCCAATTGTTAGATGGTGTCTAACAATTGGGGTGCAGTTCACGTGAGCCCTGCTTTTTATATGGTTTGGTTCGCTTTAATTTATGCTGCTTACAAGTTTCATCACGGCATCTCTCGTTAGCTTGTTGCCGCCAGCCGCGATTAAGTTAACGGTTGCATGCGCCAGCGTGAGAGGGATTTTGCAGAAATCCAAAGCTGGTCCGCCCTTTAAATCTAAAATGTAAGAATCGGCTATCTTCAAATTGCGGCGCGTGTATTTGATCATTTCCTTCGCTCCCCAGCCGTCAGGAAAGAAATCCACGCCTCGCGATAAATCCTCGTCGCGATTGCGAAGAATATTTACGGCTTGCAAGCCTCTGCCAAAAGCAATGGCTTTTTGTTGATCCGATTTTGTGCCATCGAACCAAAACCAAATCTCGGAAAGCATTTCTCCCACCATGCCGGCGACGCTGTATGTATAGCGGTCAAGATCCTCTTCCGTTCTGATATTCCAGCTCACATAAACCCAGTCTGCCATTTGCTTGGACATCTTGGCGATATGGCGGTAAACGACATCATTGACGGTTGGCGGACATAGCTGCGCCCATTCATGAATCTGCATCGTAACATCCGGGAGCACATCTTGGTAAGGAGCGAGCAACTTCTGTGATTCAGCGATCACGTCAGCGGATTGGAAAGCTTCATGGACGCCAAGCAAGAGCTGCACTTTTAATTCATCTGACAGCGTCTCATGATCCTCGATCTCATCAATCGCTCTCATGCATAAATAAGCGGATGCGACCGCCTCTTTTAAACCTGCTTTCAACCGGCTGATGGGGATATAAAAAGTACGGCTTGTTTTCTTTAACATGATCATCGCATCATTCAAAATAAAAACTCCTTCATTATGGCAGCTTTACTTTTAGCTTGTTTTAATTGTTCTTATTATCATACCATACATGTATTTAGATGTGCACGGTTACTGCGATTTCCTCCCTGCTGCCTGTAAGTTTTTGGGGAGTGATTGACTTGTTCCTCATAATATTGGAGGCTATTGGGATATTTATTCAATTCTCACGATTCAAATCCCTTTAATTTCTTTAAACGAAATACGTCATCGTAAAACAAACATAAAAAAGCCGCGTACCATGTACGCGGCCGATTGTTCTCGCCTATTGGATCCTTTATTTAAAATATTTCTGAACCGTCGCATATGCGAGCTTCGGTCGCCGATAACGGTCGACAATTCCCTTGCTGTTTTGAGTGCCCGCTCTGGTAATCAGCCAGTCCGTTCCTTCGGTTACCCTGCAATCGCAATACTGCCAGATGAACATGCCCGATAGAAACGATCTCTTCGTATAGGCTGACAAATTGGCTTCGATAATATCCGCTTGCCGCTCCTCTGTGCCGCGGACTCTGCTTGCATCGCGATGGCCGTAGTATCCGTCCCCGCCAAATTCGCTCATGATCATCGGTTTCCCTAATCCGCCGCCTGCATCGGCCCAGCCTCGCGCCAGATCGCAAAGCTCGCCCGGATCCTCATCCCCGTACCAGCCGGGATATAAATTAAAGGAGACGATATCCGCCAAATCGAAGCAAAGCTCGTTTTCTCTATGGTGGGACGCGAAGGTCAGCGGACGGCTTGCGTCCAGCGCCCGGATTTGTTCAAGCTGCTCCTTGTACATTTCCCTGCCTTCCAAGGTATTGCTGGCGCATTCATTTAAAATAGCCCAAATCACAATCGAGGGATGGTTATGATGCTGCTCCACCATCTCGCGATTTACCTGCTCGCACTGCCAACGGAAATTAGGATTTTGCATCTTCTCCAAGCTAAGGCCTCTCGCATGGTTTTCTTCCCACACCAGTATGCCTCGCTCGTCACACAGATCAAGAAACAGCTCGTCATTCGGATAGTGGCTTGTCCGTACCGAGTTGCAGCCCATATTCGAGATTAAATCGGCGTCAACCGCCATTAACTGAAGCGGAATCGCAGATCCGACCATCGGGTGATCCTCGTGGCGATTAACCCCTTTCATCACAATATCCTTGCCATTAAGCTGTATTTTTCCGGCTTCGGTCGTCACAACGCGAAAGCCGACCCGTTCGATTAGATCATCGATCAACGCATCGCCAACCGACAATACTGCTTTAAGCGCATACAAAACAGGCTTTTCGGGCGACCACGCCTCGGCTTCCGGAAAAACAAAGATGCCGCTCAAGCAGGTCGTTCCATCTGCATTAGCACGAGGTTCGCCCAGCTCAAAGGACTTGCCGCAGAGCTCGAAGCTAATCCGATAATTCTGCTCTTCGGTATATCGTTGTCGAACGATCGCTTGGATATGGGCCTTCCATCCGCCATTTTCCCAAATCGGGGTAAAAGCGATACGCTCCAAATACAGATCCTTAATTTCCTCCATTGCGACAGAGCGGTTAATACCGCCGTATGTATAATAATCATTGGGAATATGAAGGGCTGAAAACTCGCCAAAACTGTTGTCTGCTACCACGACTAGCTCATGCTCTCCCGGCTCCACATCTCTAGCGATCGCATCGAATGCCGTATATGCGTTATAATGCTCAGTCAACAGCACACCGTCAAAAAACACGCGTGCGGTATGGCTCACCCCTTTAAACACGAAGCGAAGCGAGGTTTTGTCCTTGATTGTGATCCGTTTACGATATGCCCCTCTGCCTCTATAGGTGAGAAAATCGGGATGCATCTCCCAGCAGCCTGGAACAGTCAGCTTATACCTGTAATCCAGCTGTTCCAGCTTCAGTTCTTTTTCCTCGGCAACCGCAGTGAAATCCCAGCTGCCGTCAAGCGACTGTACCTTCCGAAGCTCATTCGTCTGAAACAATCTAGTCATGCGTTATCCTCCTCTTCGTTTCTGGAATCTCCTAGCCTCAATCTATTTATTATAGCTCCCATTCCTGAGAGAGCCAAATAAAAAAGCTGAACAATCAGATCAACAACCTGATTGTTCAGCTCTTTTTCATCTATTCCGTTTGATTCTTACTGAAGAGCACGGGATTGCTCTTCTTTTCTCTTTAAAGCGTTATTCCAGAAGCCGGCGCTCATGACCGTCAGGATCATTAAGGCAATAAACGACCATGTGAGCAGCGTATTCCCTTCAAACCAGTGCTTAATTTGCGGCTCATGCGTAATCATTTTTGCCGCCGTATACGCAAGCACGCCGGATCCGGCATATATGATCCAAGGGAAATGCGTGATCAGCTTTATGAATAACGTGCTCCCCCATACAACAATCGGGATACTGATGAGCAAGCCAATGACGATTAACGAAAAGTGGCCCTGAGCTGCCCCTGCTACCGCTATGACATTGTCCAACCCCATTGCGGCATCGGCAATAACAATCGTTCGAACCGAGGCCCATATGGTATTTCCGGCTTTAATATCTCCATGCTCATCCTCTTGCACAAGAAGCTTAAAGGCGATCCACAAAAGCAGCACGCCTCCGACAGCAAGCAGCCACGGCACCTTGAGGATCCAAACGACAAGCACGGTCGCCGCTATTCTAATCAAGACAGCTCCTGCCGTTCCGAGTAAGACCGCTTGTTTTTGCTGTTCCTTCGGCAATCGTCTGGCAGCCATGCCGATGACGATCGCATTGTCGCCGGCAAGAATTAAATCAATGAAAATAATAGACAGCAGGATCGACCAAAAATCTACCGTTAAAATATCCAAGGCCCTTCCCTCTTTCTTTTACGATTATCTTAAAACGGCTGGCAACTGCTTGTTTGGAATGTCTTGCGCTAATCTAACGGAACGACGGATGCTCCAACTATTTTCTTTATATTAATATGCTTGTCATCTCCACTTCATACGATTTCTGAATCAAACGGCAATGCACCGCTTTGCTGCAAAAAAAACGGCCGCCTTCCCCTTTCCCATTTGCCGCCCAGCCATTCGCCCTCGTAAGTTATCATGTTGCGGATGAAGCGTCTACTGTGAAAAAAACGATTAAGTGTACTTTATTTGAAAGCCCTTGCAACGGATGCGGCTTCGGTTTTATAACTATAATGTACAGTTCTTACTAGGGGGTCTTTTAGGATGACTACGGTTTATTATGTAGCGGCAAACGGAAACGACCATGCGCAGGGAAGCTTGGACGATCCCTTTCTTACAATCAGCAGGGCGCAGAAAGAAGTGCGCGAACAATTGAAGAATAGAATCAACCATGATCTTGCGGTGTATATCCGAGGCGGGCTGTATGAGCTTGATTACACGCTGTCTTTCGATGAAAGAGATTCCGGAGTAAAAGGCTTCCCTATTCAATATTCGAGCTTCCCCGGCGAAGAAGCGGTAATCGCGGGCGGCAGGAAGCTGACCGGCTGGACGCCGTATAAAGGCAGCATCTGGCGTACCCGGCTGGACGGCAGCCTTTCCCTTCCCTTTCACACGCTTTATGCCGACGGTAAACGAGTCCATCAAGCTCGGCTGCCTGCCGCCGGTTATTTTGAAACCGAAATGCCTTATGGCCAGCATGATGAGAAGACCAATAGGCAAGGCATCCGATATCATCCCGATCACCTGCCTGACCATTACGATTATTCGGAAACCCAGGTGTTTGTCTGGCCTGGGGAAGGAGAATGGAATTGGTTCTCCGAGACGAAGCCTGTCGCCTCTATAGACAAAACGGAACAGCAATTACTTTTTGAAAATCCAGCCACATGGCCGATTGGAGCCGGCTCCCGCTATTATATCCAAGGCTCGCTTGATTTCCTTCAAGCACCCGGGCAATTCCATCTCGATTCGGCTTCAAATATGCTCTATTACTTCGTTCCGGACGGCGTGACGGATCCAAATGAGCAGACCATTCTCGCTCCCTCGGTTCAGCGGCTGCTTGAAATTAACGGGAAGAGTGCCGAGGAGCCGGTTCAAAACCTATGCTTCTCCGGACTGACCTTTTCATGTACCGATTTTTTTCGCGAATATCGAATGATGGATGATAACGTTGAGCAAGCGGCACACCGCGAGGGCCTCGTGTATATCAACCATGCCGAGCATATTCAAATTTCCTCCTGCAGGCTAACGCAAGCCGGAAGCTGCGGAATTTATCTGGACCGCTATTCCAAAAACATAACATTAGACGGTAACGATATCCGCCATTTCGGTTACATTGGCATCAGCTTAAACGGGTTCGCGCCAGGCACGGGTCCATTTACTAGTCCTGATGCTTCCTTTACAAACGGCTATCATACGATTACGAACAACCGGATCGAGGCTGGCGGCGAGCTCGTCGGACACGGCTGCGGCATCCTGCTCTATCAGAGCGGCCATAACCATATCACGAACAACTTGATTGCCAATATGCCAAGGTACGGCATTTCCATGAAGGGACTTCGGCATAAAGCGATGCCGGCTGAGCTGTACGGATTTCCCGTCACCTGGGAAAACCATTGGGACTTCCTCCACAGCAAAAACAACTTTATTGCGTATAACGATATTTCCAGGGTCATGACGGACAGCCAGGACGGCGGATTGATCGAAGCCTGGGGCTCAGGAAGAGGCAATATCCTTCATAACAACTACCTGCATGACAGCGGCATTCATTTCTCCTTTGGGTTCGGCATTTATTTGGATGATGCAGCCGATGATTTCACCGTAACCAATAACGTCATCAGCAGCCTTTACAGCACAGGCCAAGGCAAGCTTTGGATGCTTATTTTCTCAAAGGGCATCGGCAACCGGATAAAAAACAATCTGCTGGTTTCTAATCCCGATGCGATCTCCGCAATCGGCTCGCAGGAGATGGCCGGCGAAGAAAACAAACTTATCGATATTGCCTGCAATATCGTTTACAATTCAGGATATTTATACTATTTTGTTAATTATAGCGACGAGCGGTTCGCTGCCGCTGACCGCAACCTCTATTGGAACAACGGCAAACCTTGTGAAATAGCCGGCTGTCTGCCGCTCCGTTCAAACCAAAAGGACACACTCGGACGAGAGGAATATGCGTGGGAGCAGTGGCGAACGCTTGCACAGGGAAAATACGATGAAGAAACGGTTATCGGGGAACCTCAGTTCATTCGCCCCGAGGAAGCCGACTATCGTCTGCGCCCCGAGTCTCCTGCATATCGGTTAGGCTGGACCGATATCGAATTCGAGAAGATCGGTCCGAAGTAAACAGAATCTTGATACGGGGGGCCTGGATCGGATGAAGGTATTCGGATTTTACAAATCCAAAAAATATTTGCAGCGAGTCATGTTCTCCATCATGGCGGCCATGGTGGTTGTGCTTGTTGCCTCATCGGTATCCAATACGTACATTCTTGAAAAATCGGTTAAAAGCATCCAAGAGGAGTCTAATCTGAAGGTGCTCTCGCAAATTCAGTACAATCTTTCCTATATGAACGATATCGTTACAAGGCTGTCGAGCTTTGTTTACCGCGATCATTTTCTAATCCCGCTCATGTTCAATGATGACCTGCCAAAAATGGATTTGATCCGCGGACACCGCCAGATGTCCAACATAATGGAAAGCTCATCCTTTCTCCACTCCATGGTCGTTTATAACAAATCGCAATCCAAACTTTACGGCACAAGCAGCAGCCTCCTGCTTGACGACGGGGCAACCGATCAACGGATTAGAAGCATCCTGCTGGATTCTGAACAGCCGCAGCCGACGAACCGCCTCATACCAATGAGCCTTGAGCAGAATGACGGCGGAATCGACACCTTTGCGTTTATTGTAACCGACTCCCTGAAACCCTTTACAAACAATCAATCCGCCATCATTTTGTTCATCAAATCCGATTGGGTTTTCGAGAGCCTTAAGAAAATGAATGTGGCGAGCGACCGCGACCAAGGCGAGATTTATATCCAAACGCAGGACGGAACGCTTTTATCCTCCGATCCGAACGCATCCTTAACAAATGAGCAAGACCAAGTCCGCATCAAAGAGCTGGTTCAGGCTCACAAAATCGAAGAAAACCATTCGGCCGGCTTCTTCATCGGTACGCTTGCCGGAGAAAAAGAAATGCTTACCTATATGGATGACGGTCTCGGTGCTTGGACCATCCTCTACATCCAGTCATACGATAAGCTGATGGGCGCAGTGACGAAGACACGCAATCAGTCGCTGCTGCTGTCGGGACTGTTCCTGCTCCTTGCAATCGGATTGTCGGTAGGGCTGTCTTATAAGCTGTATAATCCGATAGAAATGATGCTCAAGCGAATTCGTCCCCATCTTCCAGACGAGAGACAAGACGGCTCCAGCTCTAAAGATGAGCTTCGCCTGATGAGCGATAATTACATGAAGCTGTCCGATAAGCTTAATGAGATAAGCTCCGAGCAAATCGTAAGCAAATATTACATTCGCAGGTTTTTATCGGATAGCCAGCTCTTCTCGGATCATGACATGCGGCATCTTATCGAGAAACATGAGCTCAACATCTCCGTCAAGGACCAGCTCCTTGTCTGCGTGATGAAGATAGACAACTTCGCGGACTTCGATAACAGCATGACCGGAGCTTCCAAGAAGCTCTATAACTTTGCCATAGTTAACATTGCCCAAGAAATAATGGGCAAGCATTTCCCATGTGAAGCCGTAGAAATCAGAGGCGATCATACCGTGCTTATTTTGTCACGGAGCGTTAGCGACCCGGCTATGCTTTTCCAACAAGTCAAACAACTGCTTCGAGAGATTCAGGAAACGATCGAACGCTATTACAAAATCTCGCTTTCATGCGGCATCAGCGATATCATCTCCCAGTTTTCCTACTTATCGTCGGCTTACACGCAGGCGCTGCGGCTGAGCCAGTATATGATCGTGAAGGGACGCAAGGCGATCCTGACATCAGAGGATATCAAGGGAAATCTGATGAACAAGCAGGTTTCGCTTCCTGACGTTATCGACAAGAAGCTTACCGAAGCGCTCAAGAAGGGACAGCTGACGAATGCCGGCAACGAGCTGGAGAAGGCCTTTTCCCTCATCGCCGGCATGCAGTATGACGACATGATTAGAGCGGTGTCCAATCTTGCCTGGGTGATTAAGAATGCGGTAAGCGAAATCCATGATAACCGGATCGTCACCTTTTCCGTCGATCTCGACAATATTCATCAGATTGCCCAAGAGAAGGAGTCGCTGGAGGAAATGTATCTCTCCCTCCTTTCGCTTTGCGCCAAAATCTGCGAGGGCCAGCGCCCTTCCAATATGGAACGGAACGAAATGATGCTGGAGACGGTCAAAGAACTGATTGAACAGAAGTTTGCCGATATTAATCTAAGCCAGCAATCCATCGCCATGAGCGTCAAGCTGTCCTCCGCCTATATCGGCAAGCTCTTCAAAGAGAATTACAAAATGTCGATTACCGAATATATCAACGAGGTGCGCTTGAGTCATGCCCAGGCGCTTCTGGAGCAGAACAACTACACGATTACAGAAATCATGGATAAATGCGGATATGCGAACCAAAGCTATTTTTTCCGTTTATTCAAAGGCAAGGTCGGCAGTACGCCGAAAGAATACCGCATGAAAAAATCGATCTCTTAAGGCATATCATTCCAATAAAAGCCCTTCGTTCACTGCTTCCAGTGGGCGAAGGGCTTTTAACTTTGCCGCTATATCTACGAATATTCACAAAATCGAATATTTTACACCCGCAAAATACAGTAATTCGCAAAACCTATTCTATCCGCCGCCGGATCTGCATGGCATGATGGCATCAGAACAAGAACGCTTCAGATGGAGGAGATCGCAAGTGCCCAAAACAGAACCCGCAGCTCCGGGCTTAAAGGCCCCAAGCCGGCAGCGCAAGCCGGGATGGCTGAGCAAAGAATGGAAGCATTTGAAAAAAAACCGTGAGCTTCTGCTGCTTGCCATGCCGGGCATACTTTTCAAGTTTGTCATCGCCTACATCCCTATGATCGGGCTGATACTGGCCTTCAAGTATTTCAGGTATGACCAAGGCATCTTCGGCAGCAAATGGATCGGCTTCGATAACTTTGAATTTCTGTTCAAAGCGCAGGATGCCGTCCGCATTATCCGCAACACCCTGCTCTACAATATTTCTTACATTGTTCTCGGAACCGTCGCCGCCCTGCTGCTAGCTCTTCTTCTCAATGAGCTGAGCGGAAAACTCATCAAGATTTATCAAACCACGATGTTTTTGCCTTACTTTATTTCGTTTGTGCTTGTCGGCTACATTACGAACGCCTTTCTCGACCATAAAGGCGGCTACCTCAATACGATAATCGGCTGGCTAGGCTTCGAGCCACATAAATGGTATTTAGAAACCGCGCCTTGGATATTCATTCTGCCGCTCGTGGCGCTGTGGAAAGGGATCGGTTTTTCCACCCTCGTCTACTATGCGGGGATTACCGGCATCAGCACGGATTATTACGAGGCGGCAAGACTCGACGGCGCTTCCCGCATCCAGATGATGTGGCGCATTACGCTGCCGCTGCTTAAACCGCTCGTCATTATCCTTTTCATCTTAGGACTGGGCAATATTTTCCGCGGCGACTTCGGCTTGCATTATTTTGTGCCCAACAATGTAGGGCCGAACTTCCCAACGACGGATATCATCGACACCTACGTTTATCGCGCCCTGACTAAGCTAGGAGACTTAAATTCTGCGGCGGCTGTCGGCTTCCTGCAATCCGTGGTCGGATTAATTACGGTCGTATCCGCCAATTATCTTGTGCGCAGAACGGATAAGGATAATGCGCTGTTTTAAAAATGGAGGAATAATTTATGCCAAATCCCAAAAGCTTTAACCTTATGAACGGACTGATCAACGTCTTTCTTGCTATCCTGTGCCTGATGATCGCCCTTCCG
Organism: Paenibacillus sp. LPE1-1-1.1; assembly: GCF_040676435.1. Taxonomy (NCBI): domain Bacteria; kingdom Bacillati; phylum Bacillota; class Bacilli; order Caryophanales; family Paenibacillaceae; genus Paenibacillus; species Paenibacillus sp. LPE1-1-1.1. The sequence goes on along the minus strand of NZ_JBEGHY010000045.1, from coordinate 423,180 downwards.
TTCGTACTCGTCGTTATTATTTCGTTGACCTCTGAGAACAGCCTCGTGCAAAACGGCTATCAGTTCCTGCCCCAGGAATGGAGCATGGAGGCTTATCGAATCGTATTTCAAAAGCCTGATCCATTGATCAAAGGGTATCTAGTCACCATTCTCATCACGATAGTCGGCACGGTGTTATCGCTACTGCTGACGGCCATGACCGCTTACCCGATTTCCCGGATGGACTTCCGCTACAACAGGCCGATTACCTTTTATATTTTCTTCACCATGCTGTTTAACGGCGGACTCATTCCGTTCTATATCATGATGACGCAGTACTTGCATTTGAAAAATTCCCTGCTCGCATTAATTATCCCGACGCTGCTTAGCCCCTTCAATATTATGATTATGAAGGGTTTCCTGGACAAAATCGGCAAAGAAATCATTGAATCGGCAAAGGTTGACGGGGCAAAGGAATTCCGAATTTTTTTCCGGATTATTTTGCCGCTGTCGACTCCTGCTCTTGCAACGCTCGGCCTGTTCATCTCTTTTGGCTATTGGAATGAATGGTTCTATGCCCTGCTGTTCATCGACAATGACAAATATATCCCGCTTCAATTGCTGCTCGTTCGCATTCTGTCGCAAATTGAGTTTTTGGCAAATTCTCCGCTGGCTCAGGTAGCCGATAAGCTGGCCTATGCGAATTTTCCGACCTTATCCGTCCGGATGGCGATGGCCATTCTTGCCGGCGGACCAATGCTCATTATATTTCCTTTCTTTCAGAAGTATTTCGTGAAGGGTATTACAGTAGGTTCCTTGAAAGGTTAAGGAACGACTATTGTGCCATATATAAAAACAATTAACTGGAGGGTTCAAACGTGAAAAAAACAAAAGCAGCCATGATAGTCAAATGCTTTGCGCTTATTCTCTGCTTCGCGATGATCGCTGCGTGCTCAAACAACGGAAATAACCAAGCTCCGGAAAATTCCGATGAGCCCAGCAATGCGGCCGAGAAAACCCCGGAATCTGCGGCCACCGAAGAACCTGCTCTTCCAGAGGTTAAGCTCACCTTTATCTATCCCGTGTCCGCTAATCCAGGTCCCGACCAACAGCTTGTCAACGACGAAATCAACAAATACCTCAAAGAGAAAATCAATGCAACGGTTGATCTCAAGCCGCTTACTTTCGACGAATACGAGCCTAAGCTGAACGCCATGCTTGCGGCAGGCGAAGATTTTGACTTGGCGTGGAGCTCGAAGGGCTGGCTCGGCAACTATCAGCCTTATATCGACAGAGGCGCTTATCTTGAAATTACGGACGATATGATCAGCAAATATGCTCCCGAGGCCCGTGCTAATATACCGGATAAATTTTGGCCGGATATGCTGGCTGTCGACGGAAAGGTATACGGCTTCCCGATCTATCAGGTTGCCGCCAAAACAAAAAGCTTAGCGATTCAGAAGCGTTTTATCGATAAATACAATCTCGACGTCAGCACCATTCAATCGTATAAAGATATCGAACCATTCTTGAAAACGCTTAAAGAGAGCGAACCGGACATTATTCCGCTCGGTCTTGCCCAAAATTCATGGGGCTTGTTCACGGATCGGACCAAAGTAGGCGAGGGGCTTCCGCTAAGCTATGCGAAGGACGATGCCTCACTCAAATATATTAGCGGCCTGCAAATACTCGATGAGAAAAAAGCCTATTACGATAATATGCGTCGTTGGTACCAAGCCGGCTATATTAACGAGGATGCTCCGATTATCCAGAACATCAATGATTTGAAGAGTAAAGGAAATGTAGCCGTTTCGCTAGAATTCACATCCAAGCCCGGCGGAGAAGTTGGTGAAATGGCAGTCAACGGAGGCAATGAGGTTGTATACGTTCCAATTTCCGACAGCTACTTTACGGGAATTGCCGGAGCTATGCATGTCATCAATAAAGGCTCAAAAAATCCGGAGCGCACATTGATGCTGATCAACCTGCTCAATACGGACAGTTACCTTTATAACCTGATTTGCAACGGTATCGAAGGCAAGCATTACAACAAGGTAGATGACAAAAATATCGAACCGATCAAAGATTCGGGTTATGCGCCAAACGGCGACTGGGTATTCGGCAATCAGTTCAACGCCTTTCTTAAACCAGGCCAGGCTGCAGATACATGGGAGAGAACGATCGCGCTTAATGACAGCGCCATCGTCCCTGCTACGAGCGGCTTCGGCGTAAACGAAGAGTCCATTAAAGCCGAGATCGCTAACATAACTGCGGTTAACAACGAGTATCAAGTCGCGCTGGAATCCGGTTCGGTGGATCCTGCCAAAGAGCTTCCGAAATACAAGGAAAAGCTGATTGCTTCCGGCCAAGAAAAGATTCAACAGGAAACCGAAACACAGTGGGAAAAATTCAAGCAGGATAAAGGCCTGGTAAAATAATAGATATGGATTAGAAAAAAGAAGCGCTGCAGGAGTCCAAACTCCCCGCAGCGCTTCTTCCCCGTCTATTTCATCCCTGGTTACAATTCTGATTTTACAAGTAAGACGCAAGCGCACCTTCAAAATACACGATTTGCGCGATACGAATATGCAAAGACCGGTCCTCCATGTTGATTTGAATGTGATCGACAGCTACGCCTGCAAGTATTCCCTCGATTCTCCCTACTGTCGTCATCAAGCAAAGTCTCTGCCCTTGGTGCCTGCTTATATGCTGGATAAAAACAGGATCCAAATGCGTGACATATTCCGATGGCTGGGGAATGCCCGCTATCGCGTATATTGGAGAATGCACGGCTTTCGCTTGATCCACGCATCCCGGCTGCACAATCGGATTCTGGTAATTTTGCGCCTTGCTGGCCTCGATATTCGAATTCAAGTGCATCACCCCTTATCGCTTTAGAATCCGTAATATGTATGCTCGGAAGCATCTATCTATACATATGGACTCCCGTAATTCCATTCACGAAGGCGTTACCGGCTTGGGGTTATGCTTGGACTTGATATCCGAAATAGAAAAATACTTCTCTTAAAAGAAAAGGCAGCTTTGTGCGCCAGCTTCTGTATGCCGATGTTTGGGTTGGCGAGGAATACGCATCCATGCCCAAATCTTCAGCCATCCGGAGGGCACGCTTCATATGGAGCGGATCGCTTACAATGGTAACCGTTGAAATTTGTTTTTCCCTGGAAATTGTATAAGCATTTTGTAAATTTTGTTCCGTAATTTTTGATTTTCCCTCGAGAAAAACATCTTCTTCCCTTACCCCATGCCGCATGGCATAGCGCTTCGAAACCTCTGCCTCGGATAAAGAGTCTCCGTCACCCATTCCGCCTGTAACGATGATTTTTTTTACGTATCCGTTGTCGTACAGCCATATGGCATGGTTCATTCTCTCCGTCAAAACCGGCGACGGCTCATTCTCTATCACAGCCGCTCCGAGAACAATGGCCGCGTCCGTTCGGAAAAGCTCATTCACTTTGGCAAAAGCCGCTATGGAATACGCCGTATACAACACATAAAGCACGCATAATAGAATAACGCTCCAACCCCAGCGTTTCCATTTTCCAGGCATTTATTTATCTCTATGCTCGGACATGGCCTTGGCTCCCATAACGTCCGCTTCATGCTCTAATCCTGCGTCATCATTAATGGAAGCGCCCTTCATCTGAACCGTCGGCTTCACGCGGCCTTGCTTCTGCTGGGCAATATGCCATGCCTCATGCGGCAGATGCTTCTCTTGCCCGGGGCCAAGATGGATATCCGATCCTTGCGCATAAGCAAGCGCATTTACTTCGGACGGTTTGGCAGAGTTGTAATGGACTTTAACATCGTCCATCGCGAGCCCCGAGAGGTTCTCAACCCCCGATTTCAATTGATCCGGCATTCCCGTCCGATTCGTTTTTCTTTGGGCCGCATGAGAGGAACCGGCTCCCGCTTGAGACCGGAGCAGCTGCGTGACGCCGCGATTGCCAATTTTGCTCTGCAGCTGCAGTAAGGCACCCGGCTGCATGCCCGCAGCTTGTTTGGTATGCGAGGCTTCGGCAGACATGGAGGCCGTTGTGCTGCTAGGAGCAGACTTCGCTGCTCCCGTATTGCCAGAGGTCGTTTTATCTATCTTTTGTGATGCCATTTCCTGCACCTGCTCTCGAATAATAGAAATATTAGCTTCATAGTATCATATCCGGCAGCATGCTAGATAGCGAAATGATGATATCACGTGATGTTGAACCACCTGCACCGTTACTGAGAGGAATATGCGCTTTCACTATCGCTCCTTAAGCCCGGTCCTGAGCTCTATGCCGCCCGCGGGAAGGCTGTCGGTTCACAAAATAAATGCTTAGAAGAATGAAAACAAGACCGATGAGCAGAGAAAACGTAAATGGCTCGTTTAGAAAAAGGGTGCCCGTCAAGATGGCGACCAAGGGGATGAGGAACGTAAAAGAAGCTACCTTGCTCGCTTCGCCCGAGTCCATCAATTTATAAAAAACCAACCAGCCTACGGCTATAACGAATATCGAAATGAAAATTAAACTAAAAATGAAAATCGGCGCCCAGATGACCTCGGACCAGCTCTCGAAGCTGGAACCCAAAAGAGTCATAAATAAACCGCCAATCAGCAACTGGAGGGTTACGAGCCAAATGGGGTCCACTCTTGGCCCCGTTTTTTTCACGTAAATCGTCCCTAACGCCCAGCTAAGCGCCGAACCGAGCGCAAGCAAAATTCCCGCTGCGGAAATATGGCCGGATAACCCCCCTGCGCCGCTGCAAATTATACCGACACCGGTAAAACCAAGAACGAGTCCCGTAATTTTAAGCCCGTTCATCGCCTCCCCGAGCCACATCCACGAAAACAGGCCGACCAGCACCGGTTGAAGAAAAACAATGGCGGAGAATAGGCCTGCCGGCAAATATTTGAGGCCGATGGTTTGAAGCCCGTAATACAAAATGACATTCACTGCTGCTGATATCAGATAAATCTTCCATGTCTTTTTGAATTGCAGCCTTTTATAGCGCGGAATGGCGATCGCCAGCAGCAGGATGCCTCCAAGCAGCGTTCTTGCACCTGAGAATAAGACAGGCGGCATGTAGGAAAGGGCTATTTTGGATAAGGGCCAATTCACTCCCCATACGATGACTAAAAATAGGATTAGTAGCATCGTTTGCATTTTCGTTTGTTTTGGCATATGTCTGTCCCCTTGCTGTCTCGTTTGCAAATGGCTTGTTGATCTCCTTGCTGATCTTGCTTGCTTACGCTGTTGGAACCCCGCTTAAGCTCGCTCCATGAACGAATAAGCGCTTGATATTCTCTTCCACTGCCGGATCCGGAATGAGCGGCGGCGCTTGATGCGGCTTAATCCGAGCATCAATAATAACGTTATCGCAAGCCCAATGCTTAAATTCATATTGGCTGTTAATGCCGTAAATATCATGCGAAGGGTTGCTGCGCGTGAAAGCGGCCCAAAGGAAATTGTTCAATTCCGCGCTCATAAAGGCACTGTCATCGCAAAGAATGATTAGCGGGCAGGAAGGCAGTGAACCTTTCTGCTGAATGGACATGCTAAAGCTCTTCAATTCTTCCTGCGCTTGCGAATAATCGGTAAAGGCTGTCCCTTGTATGGCCACGATGCCCGGCATGACCAATGCAGCTTTCTCATACCCTGGGATCTCTTTCAAAATCTCCGGAACCTCTTGGCAAAGGTCTCTTTTCTTGTCGCCGACCGCTGCAAAAATAACCTTGCTTCCGGTGTTCAAACCCGTACCCGAATAATCAAGGGTATCGATGGTCGTATTGGTCTGAAAATGAATATCCCTGCGCAGATCGATGCGCTCCAAGATAAAGGCTAGGAACTCCTCGACATGATGCGTATCCAAAGGCTTCTTATCCTCTGCCGCAATGAATAAATATTTTGCCAGGCTCAGCTGCCCTGTCCCTAAAATCCGATTGGCAATGGTGAGCAGTTCCGCCGGCTGCTTAATTTGCTGATAAGGCGTATAGCGCTCGCTCCCAATAGCAAACAACAGCGGATGTACGCCGGCGGCATCAACGGCATGCACCTCTTTTACCCCAGGAATTTCTTGTTTGATTGCCGATCCGGTCAACTCATGAATCAGCGCGCCAAACGCCGTATCTTCCTGCGGCGGTCGGCCAACGACGGTAAACGGAAAAATTGCGTTTTGTTTGGCATATACTTTATGCACTCGCATTACCGGAAACGGATGCGTGAGGCTGTAATAACCCAAATGATCGCCGAAGGGTCCCTCCGGCTTCGTCTCGCCCGGATGAATCTCTCCCGTAATAACAAAATCCGCATCATGACTCACGCAGAAACCGTCAACGTAGCTGTAGCGGAAGCGGCGGCCTGAAAGCAAACCGGCAAAGGTCAGCTCGCTCATGCCTTCCGGCAATGGCATAACGGCCGACAACGTATGCGCAGGAGGACCGCCAATAAAAATGCTCACCTTAAGCGGAGCTCCTTGTTTATTTGCCTTGTCCTGATGGATGCCGATGCCGCGGTGTATCTGATAGTGGATGCCTACCTCTTTATTCAGTTCATATTCGTTTCCGTTAAGCTGGACGCGATACATGCCCAGATTGGAATTCATGATGCCCGGCTTTTCCGGATCTTCCGAATAGACCTGCGGGAGAGTGACGAAAGCTCCTCCATCCTCCTGCCAATGCTTGATGAGGGGCAGCTCGGCGATGTTGATTTCCCGCATGGCGGCCGGCATGCCGTCTGATTTTTTTAAGGGCAGCGCATTTTTTGCCGCAAATCCTGCCCCAACATGTTTAAACGGGTTTTTTAAAGCTTTCATCGGATCATTGCGCAGGGCGATGACCTCTTGAACCGATTCCCAAGTTTCCCGAAAAATGAATTTACTGCGTTCCACCGTTCCAAAAAGGTTAGAAACGGCACGGAATTTTGATCCTTTTACATTTTCGAACAATAACGCGGGACCGCCAGCTTCAAAAACCTTCATATGGATGGCGGCCATTTCAAGATGAGGATCAACCTCTTCGTGAATACGCACCAAATGCCCGTTTTTCTCCAAATCAATGATGCACTCTTCCAAACTGCGATATATCATTTTGTTGCTCCAATCTATAAAAGGATGTTTAGTCATGCTCCATTGCCCTGATAAAAAAATAAACGATACAAGCTATTATAATATAAAAAGGGAAAGCGACCAATAAACCATTCAACCACGTGCAAAAACACGTGGTTGAATGGTTTTATGCTCTTCATTTTTTATAAAAAACAGCATTCGCGGCTTGAAGGGCGGAAGCAGCTTTCGGCCAGCCTGCGTAAAAGGCTAGATGCGTCATGACCTCGATTAGTTCTTCCTCGGAAATACCATTTTCCTTCGCGAGCAACAAATGAAACGGGAGCTGGTTGGTATGTTCTCCGGCTACCAAAGCGGATACGGTTATGAGACTTCGTTCCCGTAGAGAAAGATTTTCCCTTCTCCATAGATCGCCGAACAGTACGTTATCCGTATACTTTGCAAATGCAGGAGCAAGCTTTCCGTAGGTTTCCTGCGCGTTTGAGAGGATTCGTTTAGGCTTTATGTCTCTTTTTTCTTCCTCTATTCGATCATCGTGATGATCATCGATCATTTGCGCAAGTCCTTTTCCAAATGTCCAGTCTTCGAGCTCTGTCTCAAGCAGAACGACAAATACATTCTCTGCGTCTATCCTGCAGTGGAGGAATAGCTGTTCAGCTAACCCTTTATAGAAGCCGCGTTTTTGCTCCGTGCTCCTTCCTGCTCCAAGAGAAATCTGTATAAACAGAAGATGATCCGTCCTCCTTACTTTTAAATAATCCTTACTGTAAAAAAATTCACTCGGCTTATGGGCATGGAACACTTGGAAATAATCATTTTCCGGCACATTGAAATTTCTTATTAAAACCCTCATTATACATTGGCTGATGAGTTGCAGTTCATTCTCTTTGTATTTATCTTCCAAGTAAGATACTCGTATAAACGGCATCTGATTCAACACTCCAATCTGAGATTGATTACTTGAATTTTACACCTCCAATCTTCATCTGTATAATTGAATTAAATGATAAATATCTTCATTTTATCGAATGGAGTGACTATGATGGACCTTAAGGAATTAACGACATTTCGCACCATTATTCAAGAAGGGACCTTCTCCAAGGCAGCAGAAAAACTGAATTACGCTCAGTCCACCGTCACAAACCAGATCCAGCGGCTGGAGAAGGAATTGGGAATTAAGTTATTCAAAAGGGGCTGGGATGCAGAACTAACGGCATCCGGAAAAATATACGCAGAAGAAGTAGATGGCCTTATTAGCCATTGGAATTATGTGTTAGAGAAAGCCGGCTCCTTGCAAAAAGAAGAAATAGGAACTCTCCGGATCGGTGTCATTGAACCTCTAACATCCTCCGTCTTACCCGCTGTCCTGCAAAGCTTTCGCAACCAAAAACCGAATATTAATTGCCAATTTATCGTTGGAAATACAGAAGCCCTATCGCATGCTTTAACACATAACGACTTGGATTTCGTAATAAGCGGGGAACCCAACGATTTAACTGACTTGCAATTCGAGCCGCTTTATGAAGAACAGATTTCCTTTGTCGTATCTGAAGAGCATCCTTTTGCTAAAAATAGCTCCCTTTGTTTAGACGATCTGTTTGAGTATCCGCTTATTGTTGGCGGTGCAAGCTGCTTGTATCATATTCGGCTGGAGAAGGAGCTTTCCTCATTCCATTCCAAGCCCTTTTATTATACGGTCAGCCAAATCTCATCCATCCCATCTTTTGTGAGATCGTTTCCTTCCGTCGGAGTTGTCCTTTCTTCCGTCGCTTTGCCAAGCGGGATTGTCGCTACTCCGATCCTACTGAAAAATCCGTTCATTTCGATTGGGATCTTGCAATCCAAAAGAAAAAAATACGCAACCTCTTCCCAAAAACTGTTTATGCAGTTGATCAAAGAACAGTTATCTACAAATTAAGTCCAATAAAAAAACCATAACTTGACGTCGATTCGTCAAGTTATGGTCTTTAATTTAATGTACCTATCAGCCTTCATAGGCGGCCTTCTCCGTTCCTTTCTCTTACTTTAGCGCCGCAGTGAAAAACGAGCATAAAATATCCTTTGCCCCGCAGGTTAAATGTGATTCGATCCTCATTGTCCACGTAGAAGCTCGGCGCATTCCACTTGATATGCTCATGCAAGGGTTTATGACCCCGGCTGAGCGTCTGGCCATTATAAGGGCTGTCGTTGCGCAGTTAGAAATCTCTGTTCAGGAATTTAGCGCTGCCTCTGTTGAAGCTGAACAGAAAGAAATCCCTGAGGATGTCGTTACTGTCGTTGCCTACCAGCTTAAAACGTTAGATTTGGGTCTCTATTATCACCAATGCATGCTGGCTTGGTTTGAGAAATTCGCAATGGAACTGGAGGCTGAGCTAGGTGGAGAGCTTACTTAAGACAAAAACAAGCCAGATGGGCGAAAAGGGTCAAATGACTTATTTCATGCTGGAAAATGAGGGTAAGGATACTCTATTGATGCTTCATCCCGCTTTTGCGGACCACACGATTTTCGAAACGCAGCTTGCTTATTTTAAAAATAACTATCAGATCATCGCGATCGACCTGCCTGGTCACGGCAATCGGAATAATCGTGTCGGAGCCTCTAAAATGACCATAAAAGATATGCCTGAAGCGATAAGCCGAACGCCTATGCCTTATCCCATGCTGATCATCGTTGGCGAACATGATCTTCCCATCATTAAAGAAGCAGCCGTTGAGCTGCAAAAGCGAGAAATAGAAGCTCATTTGGTCATTTTGCAAGAGGCGGGGCACTGCGCAAATGCAGATGCCCCCCATTTATTCAATCCGGAGCTGGAGCTTTTTTTATCGGAGATTTAAGCCGTAGTTACGATCGGATCTGAAGGGAATAAATATCCGTGCGGCGGTCACGGAAGGTGAGTACATCCGTCGATTTGCGATGGCGCTGCAAAATTTCCATGTCCAATTCGGCCATAATGACCGTTTCTGTATTTTCACTGCATTCGCCGGCAATGCCGTCTCGCGGGAACGAAAAATCGGCAGGCGTATATACCCCTGACTGCGCGTATTGAATATCGACGTTATCCACATGCGTGAGATTGCCTACCGTTCCTGCGGTGACGGTAAACACCTGATTCTCGATCGCCCGGGCCTGCGCACAATATTTGATACGGAGAAAGGCTTGGCGATCCTCAGCGCAAAAAGGGACGAAAATAATTTGCGCGCCCTCCTCTGCCACGATTCGCGAGATTTCAGGATACTCGATATCGCTGCTCAGCTGGATCGATATTTTGCCGCAATCCGTATCGAATACTTCCAGCTTCATGCCGCCGTTTATCCCCCACCACTTTCGCTCATTCGGTGATATATGGAGCTTATACTGCTGCTCGATGGTTCCATCGCGCCGAAATAGATGGCCGACGTTATAGATCCGGTTATTTTCTTCGACGAAATGGGAACCTCCAATAATGTTTACGTTGTACTTAACCGCTAATTCGGAGAATAACTCGACATACTGCACGGTAAACGTGGTCAGTTTCCGTATGGCAAGGCTTGGCGAACGTTCCTCCAAGAAAGAAAGCAGCTGCATCGTAAAATTTTCCGGGAAAACGGCAAAGTCCGATTTATAATCCGCCGAGACATCGACGTAATGCTCGCACTGGGTCGCGAACTCCTCAAAGGAATCGATTTTTTTCATCATATATTGAATGACGCAAATTCGAACGGGAAAGGACAGCTTATAGTGCGTTTTGCTATTGCTCGGCTTATAGTCGATATTGTTCCATTCCAGCAGCGCGGCGTAGTTCTTCGAATCCTCGTCGTCGGGCAAATAATTCGTAATAATTCGCTTGAGCGTAAAACCGTTCATCATTTGAAAAGTGAGCACCGGGTCGTATATGTTTTGCTGCAGAACTTCTTCCGCATACTCTCTAGGCGACATTTTTTCGCTGTATTTGTGATAACCCGGGATACGTCCTCCGACGATAATGCCTCGGAGGTTTAATTGTTCAGCCAAACGCTTGCGTGCTTCATAAAGCCGTCTGCCGATTTTCATGCGGCGATAATCAGGATGGACCATAACTTCCATGCCGTATAAGCTTCCGCCATGCGGGTTATGGTTGCGAATATAGCCTTTATCCGTAATTTCCGAATAGGTATGCTGCTCTAAATAATCATCGAAATTAACGATCAAGCTCGAACATGAGCCGATAATCTCGCCATCGAGCTCTACGCATATTTGCCCCTCGGGAAAAATGCGGATATGGCTTTCCAATTGCTCCATCTTCCAAGGAATCATATTCGGAAAACAAATATGCTGCAGCGCAATAATTTTCGAAAAATCCGCTGCTCCTATGCTGCGGATAATTATCTTCTTTTCAAATTGTGAAATTTGATCCGATGTCATATACTCTCCCCATTCAAGCGGTAGTTTGAGTTCATTATACGAGGCGACTTTCATACGGGTATTAATGGATGGTCATCGGATTGTAAATCTTTAACGGAAAAGGCTGGATTTCCTCATCATGCCGTATATTCACCTGCTTATATTCTAACTTGAAAGATGAACCGCTATTCATATCCTCTCCAACTTACAACATACGGTTAACGCAAAAAACGCAGGAATAAAGGAGCGTGGCGCTTCCTTATCCTGCGTTTATGATATCCAATGGTTCAGCCTTTGACGGAGCCAATCATTACGCCTTTTTCAAAATATTTTTGCAGGAACGGATAGAGCACCAAAATGGGCAGCGTAGATACGATAATGACGCCGTATTTGATTTGATCCGCATACTTTTGCGCGTAGCCCCCTGCATTCCCTCCGGAGCCTGCCCCATTTTGAAACACTTGGTTCGATAACAGGATATCTCTCAGAATGATCTGCAGCGGCTGCAGCTTATTGTCCCGGATATAAATCAAGCCCGTAAAGAAATCATTCCAATGGCCGACCAAATAATACAGGCCGACAACCGAAATCAAGGCTTTTGACAACGGGAGCGCGATTTTGATAAAAAATCCGAAATGGGAGCAGCCGTCGATTGCCGCCGCTTCATATAACTCAGATGGCAGCGATGACTCGAAAAACGTTCTTGCGATAATCAGGTAAAACACGTTCACGCAAAACGGCAGGATAAACATTAAAGCCGTATTCGTTAAGTGCAGGTCCTTCATCAGCAGGTAAGTTGGAATCAAACCTCCATTAAAGAACATGGTGATCACAAATAACAACATAATGACCTTTCTTGCCCGGAATTCACGTCTGGATAAGACATAGGCTGCCGGCAAAGTAATTAACAAATTAACCAACGTGCCCGCGAACGTATAAAAAACCGTATTACGGTATCCGTTCCATATGCGCTCATCCTGAAAGATTTGATTGTAACCGAAAAAGCTGATATTTTTGGGAATAAACAGCACCTTTCCGGTAGAGACAAGCGTCGAGTCGCTGATTGAAGCAATGATGATAAAATAAAGCGGATATACAATGGCCAAAAAGATCAGCGCGCACATCAAGAATAATACGATTCGAAAGACAATTTCACTGCCGTTTACACGGGTACGGTCCATAATCAATCCTCCTTCGACAACCGGTTAGAATAAACTCGTATTGGAAGCTTTTTTAGAAATGGCGTTCATCGCAAACAAGAAAATAAAATTAATCAAGGTATTGAACAAACCGATGGCCGAGGCGTAGCTGAACTGATTGGATACGATACCGATCTTGTACACATACGTAGCAATAACCTCCGAAACCGGCAGGTTTAATGAATTTTGCATCAAAAAGATTTTCTCGAAGCCCGTGCTCAGTATATTACCCATGCTAAGAATGAACAGAATGACGATTGTCGGAATCAGCGCAGGAAAATCGATATAGCGAATCGTCTGCCATCTGCTGGCCCCGTCCATTTTGGCCGAATCGTACAGCTGCGGATCGACCGTCGAAAGCGCCGCCAGATAGATGATGCTGTTCCACCCGCAATGCTGCCAAATGTCCGAAATGATATTCACCGGTATAAAGGTAGAGGTAGACGCGAGCAAATTGATATCCCCAAAACCGATGGACTTCATAAAATATCCGACTATGCCCGTTTCCGGCGATAACAGGACATTCAACATACCCACCAGTACGATAATCGATATAAAGTGAGGCAAATAAACCGTCGTCTGCATCAGCTGCTTCATTTTTTTTCTTCGAATTTGATTCAGTACCAACGCCAAAATGATGGGTGCGGGAAATCCGATGATGATCGCTGTGAAGCTGATTAAGAACGTATTGGTCAGGAGATCCACAAACAAAAAGCTTTCAATAAATTGCTTGAAATAAAATAAACCCCGCCATTCTCCTCCGGTAAGCCCTTTGCTGAAATCAAAATCCCTAAACGCTAATTGAATGCCGTACATAGGAATATAGTTAAACACGAAAATGACGGCAATTGCCGGAAATATCATCAACCACAATTGAATATCTCGTTTGAAGGTGCCGAAGATCGACCAAGAGCCCATAAGAAATTCCCCCTTCTTTTTGAAAAAGAAGCTATACCCTATTTCAGAGCGGCATAGCTCCCTGCATCGCTTTTTTATTATTTCTTGCTCATATAATCATCATAGTATTTTTGCATAATCTCGATGTTTTGGTCCAAGCCTGCTTTTTTGCTTTGCTTTACATACTCATCCCACTGTGTTTCAATTCCGCCCTTGGTTACCCATTTGGCAAAATTGGTATTCGCGAGATTCATTACATTCGTATTGCTAAGGCTCATCGTGTTGTTGTCTGCCGTCGTATATTTGATGAACATGCCCGGAAAAACATCCTTTTCCGCATCGACGGCTAAAGCATCCTCTAATGGCTCCGACTGAACGAGAACCTCCTGCATATCTTTGCCCAGCGTCAAATTTAACGAATCCGGGATATACATCGGCCCGTTATCTGCCCAAGTGGAGGTCCATTTCCATGTGCCTGGATCCATTTTCGTATCCGATGGCGGCAGAACGCTGTATGTACCGTCGCCATTATCCTTGATATTCGTCCCGATCGAACCGAATAAAACCTGCATGCTCACTTCTTGTTTATACAATTCATCGATAAATCTCATGGCTGCTTCTTTATTTTTTGTTTTTGCCGACATCACGATCTGGTTCACGCCATAGTTCAAGGTCGAGAAATCATAGCTCCACGATAGCTTGCCAGAAAAACCGGCCGATTCCTTAAGCGGAGACATCGAAGCGTATTGCGGCGCCAGCTGCTCGCCGAAGCGGTCTGAGGCAACCCAGCCCCAAGTAAAGCCTACCTTCGCCGTATCGCCTTCACCGCGTGCCACGGACTGGAATTTCGTATAATCATGGGTAAATACCTCCGGGTTAATCAAACCGGCCTTATACAGCTTATTGAGGAAAATGACCATTTTTTGATAACGTTCATCGGTTAAGAAGTTTTTCACCTTTCCGTCTTCGACGAAATAACCTTGTCCGCTTCCGTCCGTTAACGTAACGCCCATGCCGCCAAGTAGAACCGCAGGGTTGAAGAAACCGCCAATCCCGCCCGGCCAATCCATCGGAATCTCATCGTTCGGATTGCCGTTGCCGTTAGCATCTTTTTCCTTGAACGCAACTAACACGTCGTACAATTCGTCCCAGGTTGTCGGCATGCTAAGTCCCAGATTGTCCAGCCAGGTTTGGTTTATATATTGTCTAGTTGCGGACGCCGGCCAAAATCTTTGGTATTTGGGCAATCCATAGATTTTACCATCGGGCTGCGTCGCAATAATTTTCGTCTCCGGCTTGGTATCAAACATTTGCTGGACATTTGGCGCTTCCGGCAGCAGCTCGGTTAGATCCTGGAATAGACCTTGGAACTGTGCGAAATCGGCGTCCGTAATGACATTAGGTCCGACAAATAAATCCGGCGTATCGCCGCTTGCCAGCATCGTGCCTTTCTTCTGAGCCCAATCTGCCGTAATCTCCTGCCATTCAATATCCACGCCTGCAGCATCCTCTGCCTTTTGCAGCCATTCCATCTCGGCCAGCGGCTTCGTCAATGAATGCTTCGTGATGAGCGCGGTAAGTTTAACCTTCGCACCCCCTGCGCCGCCTTTATCGGCATCTGTGTCCGGGGACTCCTGATTGCCGCCGTTATTGCTGCACCCAGCGATCAATATGGTGCATAAACAAGCTGTCAGAACAAGCCTTAACGTTTTTTTCATCCTGCTTGGCCTCCCTTTTTCTTCTTTGTTATCGCTTACATATTCGTTAATAAAATAGATCGGTTCATCCCTTTGATCGTTATGGACCGAGCGTCTCGGCTGCAGCTCTTGACTGCCTTAATGTTAGCAAGCGTTTACAAAGCCAACAATACGGAAAATCATTGGATTTCGGAGACAATGATTAGGTACCCGCCAGCCCAGGTTGATCGTCCACGCTTTGGCGCGCAGCAAAAAAAGCCGTGGCTGCGCCGCGGCTTTCCTGCTTATTGATTGCTGCTGGAATATGTGCCCTGAAAGGCTTCGGCTATTTTGTCCGACACGCTTTCAAAAGCTTCTTTGACGCTTTTTTTCCCTAACCAAACTTGATCAAACGCCGGCTGCAAAATCGCAGAGATATTTTCATTGTTTTTTAAATAGTAGTCATATGAATTGACGCCATTCTCAAACGTCTGCCGCATGACCGCATCCTGATAACCGCTCGGATGTCCGGGATTTACATCCGCCCAGCGCGCAATCAGCTCAGGCTTCGTGTAATAATCCTTAAGCAGCGGCATCCACAGGCCGCTGGCATGCAAATCGATGGAATTCTCGGAATCGAGCTGCCACTTATAGAACAGCCAGGCTTCCCTCGGGTGCTTTGTTGTCGAGGCCATGACAAGCGGTTCCCCAAACTGAATGGTGGTACTCGTCTTCAGCTTAGGCAATACGCCTACGCCGTAGTTGACGCCGGCTGCGCCAAGATCAAGCTGAACCCATTGGCCATCGAGATTCATCGCTACCTTTCTGCTTTGCACGGCAAGTGCCGGCTGCGGCAGATTTTTCTCCTGAATCGGCGATGGCGCGACATGATGAACGTAGATAAGATCAGCAAGCTTTTGGACCGCGTCGATGACAGCTGGATCGTCCAGATTCATTTTACTGCCGTCAGGCGCGATCACGCTCGTATTATTGGAAGGCACCATTAAGTGCCACATCCAGGTGTTAAAGCGTACGCCGAACTGGACAATGTGATTGGGATCGAAATCCGGGCTCAAAGCATTATTTCCGCTGCCGTCGATCGTCAATTTTTTTGCCGCTTCCAGGAATTGCGCCCACGTCCACGCATCCTCCGCTTTTGCAGGCGGCAGTGCTACACCCGCTTCGTTAAAGAGATCGGCATTATAATAGAGGGCGAACGACTCCTCGGCAACCTTGACGCCTGCTACCTTTCCTTGCTCCCAGTACATGAGGGCATTAGGAATGAGCGAAGCTTCATTGATTTGCGTATCGGTGTCTAGAAACTCCTTCAAGTTATAGAGCTTCCCCTGCTCCGCCCATTGCAGCGCGGTATGCTTGTACAGCATAAAGACGTCAGGCGCTTTGTTGCTCGCATACATCGTCGTAAGCTTGGTGTTATAATCTCCCGGCTCATACACGTATTGGACCGTAATCCATGGATATTTCTCCATAAATTTCTCAATCATTCTCACCTTCGCCTGCTTCTCGTTCGGGGAGCCCCAGGAGGCATAGGTCAAGACGACTTTTTCCTTATTGTTCATAGCTGCGGCATCGCCTGCCGCTTCACGATTGGCAGCCCCGCTTGACCCACGGCAGCCCGCCGCAAGCAGCATGGCGCATAAAATCAATAACGCCGTGATTCCACGCTTGTCTCTTCTCACGAGTCAGCTCCCTTCTCTCCCCGCTTATTGGACTTCTGTTCTGTCCTGTTGGCCGGGCTGCATGCCCATACGAAGCAAGATCGTCGTACCGTTTCCCTCGGAGGAGTTGATATCGAGTCCATATTGGGTGCCGTACAGCAGCTTGATGCGCTTCTCCACGTTCGGCATGCCCGTCGAAGCTGCCTTGCCCGATCTTATTTTATCAATCTGCTCTTTGTCCATGCCTCTCCCGTTGTCCACGACAGTAAATTGCACTTTATCGCCGTCAGACCAGCCTTTAATTCCGATTTTCCCTCCCTGCTCCTTCTCGGCAAGCCCGTGAATAATCGCATTTTCTACAAACGGCTGCAAAAACAGCTTAGGGACCTCCATATCCAGCAGCGACTCTTCAACATCCATCTCGACATAGAACAGGTTCTCGAAGCGGCTCGACATAATATAGATGTATTTGTTCAACCAGTCCAAATCCGTCCGCAGCGGCCATGTCTCCTTCTTGTTCCTGGTCGAGGTCTGCAGCATATCCGCTAGATTGTGAATGATCAAGCTCATCTCCTGCTGGTTGTTCTCCACCGCGATCCAGTAAAGGGTCGTGAGCGTATTATAGAGAAAATGAGGATTTAACTGAAGGTTGAGCGCCATAAGCTCCGCCTCCTTTTCCCTCAGCCGCGATGCGTAATTTTCTTCAATCAACGTCTGAATACGTCCGTTCATATGATTGAAAGTTCGGATAAGATGTCCAAATTCGTCACGGCCATGCTCCGGGATATGAATATGAAAGTTGCCGCGTTCCATCAGCTTCATCGCCTTTTTCATCCGGCTGATCGGCTTCGTAATGTAGACCGACATCACATAGGCGAGAATGATAGAGACAAGCAGCATGACCACGAGAAAGAAAGAAGAATACCTGCGCAGCGCGTTTAGATCCTGCAACGCATCCTCCACGGGAATTTCGATATAGGAAATCCAGCCCGTGCTTTCCATGCGGCTGAAGCTGATGACCATGCGCTTGCCGTTAATCACCTTCTGTATGCTGCCGTTTTTCTTCGCCATGGCTTCTCCAAGCCATGACGGCGCATCAAGCCTTGCGACCCGTTCAGGATCGGAATCAATCACTACATTCCCGCTCTCGTCGACAATGCCGTACGACAAATGCTGAAACTCGCTTTGCAGCGCGTAATCCGCGAACAGCTTCCCGATATAATCGGTCGTTAAGTTTACCATTAATATCGGCTTCGGCATCGTCTGCGGCAGCGAATGGAAAATGCCTTTTTCATCGAGAAACGTAAGGTTCAATACTTTAACCGCCGATGCCAGCTTGCTAAACTCAAAGGTGAGCTCGGACATATCCTTCTCGCCTAAGGTTTCGGCAAACCGATACGTTGGAATCCATACCAGATCTCCTTTGCCGGCGACCGCTTGACGATACAAGGAGGACGCAAAAAAACCTTGCGGCATCACGAACATTCTCGCTGTGTTTCCAAAGTTATATTCAGGCGTCAAAATAAAGGAAGCATACATATCGGTGTCGCCGCCAAAATATTTGAACAGGATTTGCGTAATTCGCCGATCCGCTTTCAATAAAGATTCATTATCGCTGGCATCTACCTCGGTAATGACACGGTACAATTCATTGTCGATCGGAAGCATTTCGCTTTTGTCGCGGATATACTGGAGCTTCTCGTCGAGCAGCTGGTTATTGTTAATGACGACATTCCCAAGGCTCTCCCTTACGTTTGAGAGCATATTCCGTGAACTAATTTGATAATAGGCAAAACCAAGAATCAAAATAATGAAGCTAACCAGCACGAAATAGGAGACAAGCAGCTTGATCCGGAATTTTGCGTTGGCAGCCATTTCCGCCATTTTTCTTAGGATGCGCATCGGTTCGGCCTCGTTTAATCAGGATGAGAACATTCTCCGGAATTCTTCCGGTGAATATAAGAACATTTTTTTGAACACCTTGTTAAAATATTTAATGTCTTTATAGCCGACCTGCTTAGCGACATCTACGATTTTTAGTTCCGTCTGCAGCAGCAGGCTGCGTGCCTTTTGCATGCGCGTTTTCACCAGAAAATCGGTGAAGGAAAGGCCAAAATTATTTTTAAACAAAATGCTAAAGTAAGACGGATTATAGAAAAAACGCTGTGCGATCAGCTCCAGACCCAAATCCTCATGCAAATTCGCTTCCACGAACTCCCGGCATTTCTGCATAATCATCTCGCTGCGCGACGATTTATCTTTTTTCATTTGCTTGATCATATCCGCAAGCAAGCCTGCTGCTGTTTGCTGCGTATCCCGGAAGGATTGGGCCGCGATAATTTCTTGATCAATGCGATTCGCCAGAATACGGTACTGGTCGTCGTCAATCACCAGTTCCACGCGTTTTAAGCAGGTGAGCAGCAGCTGCGTTGCGCTGCATTTCAACCGAAAAGGCGACGGGTAAGAGGCTGCCATCTGATCCAGCAGGGAAATAAGCGACGACATAGCAAGCTCAAGCTGGCTTTCCGTCACGGCTTTCTCCAATATATCGGTATCTTTGGTTGCAACAAGAGGGCTCGCGGCATTGCTCAGCAGGTTTTGAAGCTCGCTGTCTGAGAGCCACATGCCTTCCGGAAAATAATACAAATATTGCAAAGCCAGCCTTGCGCTTTGGCAGCAAGCGCGGATATCCGTTTCTATGCATGCAAATTCCTTTCCAATCCCAGCGCTAATGGACCGGTTATACACATTCTCGACCTGATGCAGCGCCCGCCGAAGCTGGGCCAAGCCTTCTTCACTGGATACGCCCTGCCGCCAAACCGCTACGGCATAAAGCTGCTCCTTCTCATGCTCGGGCGCCACCACCATCGCTTCCGCCAAAGGGGTAAAAGCTTGTACTACCGCACGCTTCAAGATGCTCCTCCACTCGAGCTCGTCCGCTGTGCGGTCGTCAGACTTGCTTTCCAAGATCACCACCGTGCCGCTGCCGCTGTACGTAAAATGCTTTCTTACCTCGTTCCGCTCCGCGGCCTGCAATTCCTCCGTCATCCACTTATACAGCAGATGCTCCATATAAACCGGCTTCGTATGAGCCAGTTGTTCGTTCAGGCTCTTCGTTTCCAATTGAAGCGTGCTCTCTCTTCTTAGCTGCTGCTCCAAATCGGAAATGATAGGCTCTAATTGCTCGGTAATAACCGGCTTCACCAAATAGTCCTTCGCCCCGAGCCGCAGCGCCTGCTGCGCATAACCAAATTCATGGAATACGCTTACAAAAACGACCTTGGGCACGTTATTCCCTTTGTGGTTTAACGCCTTTAGAAAATCGATGCCATTCACGATCGGCATTTGGATATCTGTAAATACAATGTCCAGCGAACGGTTCTCCGCAAGCTCGAGCGCTTCCTTGCCGTTTTTCGCCTCATGCACCTTATAGTCCGGCCTTAGGGAGCGTACCATCGCAGCCAGCCCGCGCCGCTGCTTGGGCTCATCATCGACAACCAAGATTTCCATTTTAGTTGAAATCATCCTCACATCCCCTTAAAGGTATCGCGAAAAAATCATCTCCTCTTATTGTAGCGTTTAGATTTTCCATTGGGAATGTAAGCATAGGAGAAAATAGTTGGATATGGGGAATTCTTTTGGGTTTTCATCGCAAATAGCCTGCCTCATGAGGAGACAGGCTTCCATTCATTCGATATTATTTCCGCTCATTGCCGCTCGCCTACTTTGAGTTGCTAATTTTAGCCCGGTATTGCCCCGGCGTAACTCCCGTCCATTTTTTGAATGCGCTTTGAAACGCGCTGGGCTCCGAGAAATGCAGAACATAGGCAATATCGCCCACCGAATACTCCCACTTTTTCAAATAGCCCATTGCCATTTCCTTGCGAACGCGGGTGGATAGATCATTAAACGTCGTGTTTTCTGCCTTCAATTTATTCTGCAGCGTTCTTATGCTGATTCCGAAAAATGCGGCCGTTTGCTGTAACGTCGGAAAAAAAGAGGGCATGTTCTTTTTCATCCATTGGACAATTTGCTCTGAAAACACGCTTCCCTGTGTCAGTTCATCTTTTGATTCCTGCGCAATGGCTTTAAATACGCCTAGCAGCTTAGCATCGGAGTACATGACCGAATAATCCAATACTTCCTTGCCCATGCGTAAAACAGTCGCATCCCCCTCAAACCGCGGCACTTTCCCAAATGCGGTCAAATAGGGAGTCAAATCAGCCGGCGCTGCATGTTCAAACTGTATTTCGGTTAAGGGGATGCGCCGGTTGCTGAGCCTGCCGATCAAACGAAATAAAGAGCTCGCCATATCCTCCACGCAATGACGGGACATCCGCCCGGGAAACTGTAAGAACAACCGGATCAGCAACTCGTCTCCTTGTACCTCCCAGTCCAGATTGAACCCGCTGCAAAGGATGACATTATATCTTTGGTAAGCCGATAACGCTTCGGCTATCGTTAGGGAATGCATCATAACGTATCCGAGAACGCCTAAATCGACGAACTCCGTCATTTGTCCTTGATGGAGGCCGAAATAATCGTCCTGCGTGTATTCAGCGGCAGCAATCATCAACCGCTCCAATTCCTCCCCGGTTATACGGGCTTCCAAATCCTTCATGATACTAGCGTCGAACGAAGCATAGCTGCAAAACTGATCGGTATCATATCCTTTTTGTACGATTGATTTCATAATCGGATAAACCATTGAGATTGCGACCCCGTCGCTTTTCAAGCTTTATTCCTCCTTTGCGCGAATCAGCAATATTTTTGCGTCGTTGATCATTCATTTATCTCTTCATTCATACTAAGCTAATTGTAGTGCTGCATCACTATCATATATCGAAAACATGCAGGATGGACAGTGTTCATCCGAATAAGCGGCGTTAATCAGAGGAGGAACATGGATATGAAATCAAAAATTGTCGTTATAAACGGACATCCCGATTCCCAGAGCTTTTGCAAAGCCTTGTCCGAGGCTTACGCGGAAGGGGCTGCCGCCAATAGAGCTGAAATTCGAACGATTGATCTGAGCAAACTCGATTTCGAGCTGAACCTCAAATACGGATACCGGCAACGAACAGAGCTCGAGAAAGATTTGATCGAAGCCCAAAAGCTTATCAGCTGGGCCGATCATCTGGTATTTGTCTATCCAACGTGGTGGGGCGCGATGCCGGCCGTCCTGAAAGGATTTATTGACCGTGTCTTTTTGCCAGGCTTCGCTTTCAAATACCGCGAGAATTCCAGCCTTTGGGATAAGCTGCTAACCGGCAAATCCGCGCATCTCATCGTTACAATGGATACTCCGTCCTGGTATAACCGCTGGATTTACAGACGTGCCGGCCATAATGTAATGAAACGCAATATTTTACAGTTTTGCGGGATCACGCCCGTTCGCGTGACTGAGATCGGTCCGGTTAAGCCTTCATCACCGGAGCTTCGCGCCAAATGGCTGAATAAGGTGAAAGCACTCGGTTCAAAGCTGGCTTAGCACGTAACCTCTAACCGTATATGATGAGCCATATTGCAATGGGAACCTTTTTAAACTATATTCAAAAAAAGGAAACTATTCTGCTTTTTTGAGGATTCATGCATGCGGCTTATGGTTTGGAGGGGATCTAGAATGGTTAGGTTGAAGAAAATACTGAAAAATAAATTCGTCATTTTTCTTACCCTGCTTATTGTTTTCATTTACGTGAATAATAGTTCACTATTTGCAAAACAACGCAGTGATGCCCCGCTTCTGCTCGCCCACCGCGGTCTAGCCCAGACCTTTACGATGGAAGGCATCAAAAATGATACGTGTACGGCTGAACGAATCTATGAACCGGAGCATCCTTTCCTGGAAAATACGATTCCATCGATGGAAGCCGCATTTCAAGCAGGCGCGGACATCGTGGAATTCGATATCAAACCGACAAAAGACGGACAATTCGCTGTCTTTCACGATTGGACGCTTGATTGCCGGACAAATGCGACGGGATCAACCAGCGAATACACGATGGCTGAGCTTAAGAAAATGGATATTGGCTACGGATATACGGCAGACAATGGAAAAACCTACCCGTTTCGGGGGCTTGGAATGGGGTTAATGCCATCAATTGGGGAAGTACTGGAATATTTTCCGGTGGGAACTTTCTTGGTTCATATGAAAAGCAATGATCCGAAGGAAGGCGAGCATCTGGCCGAATATCTCGCGACATTGCCAAAGGAGCGTTTAAAGCAAATAACCGTTTATGGCGGAGATGAACCTATTGCCGCATTAAGAGTTCATCTACCTGATATCCGCGCCATGTCCAAAGCAATGATGAAGAGCTGCTTGCTTCCTTACATTGGAGCCGGCTGGACGGGTTATCTGCCATCAGCATGCAAAAATACGGAACTGCACATCCCTGAGAAAATAGCGCCATGGTTATGGGGATGGCCGAACCGTTTCTTGAACCGAATGGAAAATGCAGGAACTCCCGTCATTGTCGTTGGCGGTGACGGCAGCGATTTTTCAAGCGGATTTGATACCGCCGAAGATATCAAACGTCTGCCATACGGCTATTCCGGCGGCATTTGGACGAATCGTATTGACCTGATCGCTCCGCTATTTCACGGCGATAGAATGAAAGAGTGAGGCATGAACTTTTACGAATCAAAAGCCACTTCGATCCTTGGGATCGGAGCGGCTTCTTTACTTTTTTTCAATCTTCAAGCGATCACTGCTTTTTCTTAACCGATATCCATATCTCGCTTTTAAACGTCGGCGATGCGATATCCTTCGATTCGTTCCACAACATTTCGGGACCTTCTATTTGCTCATACTGAGAAGAAGGAAACCATTCGGAATAGATGCGTCCCCAAACCTCTTGCAAAGCGTCGGGAAAACGTCCAACGGCTTCAAATACAGCCCATTCGGATGCCGGCACTTCAAGCTGCGCCAGGTGAACCGGACATTCCTTCGTCGAGGCTGCGCCGATATAATGATCCAGCTCCCCTTTTTCCTCCATTCGCCCCTCCGAGAAATTCGTCGATGCGCTGATTAATCCCAATGGGGCAACATTCGAAAGGCCCTTAAGTAAACGGATCGCCTCTTCATCTAAACTTGCCCACATCGAAGCGATTTCCGGATTGACCCCATGGAAAACAATGCTGACTCTCTTCTTGATTCCGATGATCCGAAATGCTTCCTTATTTTCGATGCGAAAGTTCATTTCATTTCCTCCCTTAATGATTAACTGGAAGGTCATTCTTGGATATGCTTTTAACGGTTGACCGTTATTTCTGGCCTCTGACGGCGTTATGCCATGCAGGTGTTGGAAAGCCCTTGTAAAAGAATCGGGCGAATGATAGCCGTATTTCATCGCGATATCAATAATTTTGGCCTCTTTGGTTTGAAGCTCAAAAGCCGCAAGCGTCAGACGCCTGCGCCTGATGTATTCCGAAAGTGATACGCCTGACAGAAATGAAAACATTTTTCTGAAATGATATTCGGAGCAAAGAGCTATTTTCGCAACTTCTTTCATATCCATCTCATCCGCAAGATTCTCTTCAATATAGCTTAATGCACGATTCATAGGCTCAAGCATAACCAATAACCACCTCCCTCATTGCAAGAGTAACATGACAAACTTGAACCGGTCCGACTTTTCGTGATCCGCTTTGGACGCATGATTGCAACGCCCCTGATTTAATCAAAAAACGCGACTTGAATCAAATCCTTCGCCTTCTTCAGATTGCGGGCATCCAGCTGCTGAAGCTTGGATACGATTTCGCTTATCGTTAGCGCCTCCTGGGATAATCGCTCCGAGACCGTTGGTTCGACTGCATTCCCATGCGCCTTTGCTGCCATGTTATCTAAGGATTCCTCTTGGACCCATGATGCTTCTGACGTATCCTTCATGCACTGAACAAGAAACCGCATCTGTTCGACATCATATCGCCGGAGGAAGTTCCTTACATTATGCTCGATATGGACATGCAGCCGTTTATGCAATTCAAAAACCTGATGACCAAGCGGGGTTAACTGAAACAACACCTCTTTTTTGTTGCCCTCAAGAAATTCGGATTGTACCATTTTTTGTTCGACGAGCCTACGTGTGATCTTCGACACGCTCCCCCTTGGAATGCCGAATTGTTTAGAAATCGTGATCCCGTTTACCGGCTCCAGCTCGCCTATCGCATCTATGACATGAAGCATGATGACTGTGGATTCTTTAAGGAATTCCACGAGAATCGGATCCTTCGCCTTTGCTATCATCCATCCTCTCTCGTCGTCTTCGCCTTCGGATTGAAATCTTTTTTGCACATTTGCGACTTGATACATCATTTCTTTTATTAACAGCTGTTTCTCCAGGCTATCTGCCGCGTTAACCTGCGGATCCAAAGAATGGGTCAATGCTTATTCCCCCTATATGCAATTGCATTCAGTATACCAAGTAATGTGACTAAAATAAATATTCCCAGAAACAATATTGACAACAAGGAAACAAAACATTACGATTGTTTCACTGAATAAATATTGATTCTAGGAATCAAAAGGGAGAAGTGATTGCTTATGAATTGTGTCATTGTTTTTGATCATCCTTACGGAGCGGCTGCATCCGAAAATATCCCGCATAAAAGAAGCTACTCCGCCGCGCTTTTAGCCGCTGTCACGCGAGGACTCGCTGCAAATGGCCATACGATTGACCTCATCGATTTGCACGCGGATGGATTCAACCCCGTTACATCGGCTTCCGATCTTTCATCATGGAGGCAAAAGCAGACAAATGATCCTCTCGCAGCCAATTATCAGCAGCGCCTCATTGCGGCGGATCACCTAATTTTTATTTTTCCGATATGGTGGGAGTCAATGCCCGCACTTACGAAAGGCTTTATTGATAAGGTGTTTGTTAAAGGAATTTTATTTGATGAGCCAAAGCCCGGGCGTCCGTTTGTCAGCCTGCTTCCAAAAATAAAAGGCGTTTCTTTATTGACCGTCATGAGTACGCCTAATTTTGTATATAAGTGGATATTCGGGAATCCGATTACAAAAATTTTGTTTCGCGGCACTTTTCGTAAAATGGGGATTCGCAATCTCAAATGGCATAACTACACCGGAATGGAAGACCGCAGCTTGGAGATACGCCAGCAATATTTATTGAAGACGGAACGCCTATTTTCGAATCTAAAGTCCATTTGATCGGCAAGCAGCCGTAGAATAAAAAGCTGCACGCCATCCCCTCCGCTCGTTCCCATCGTTTCATTCATCCAGGTTCCTTCATAGATTTACCGTTGCGGAATTACTGTATACATAATACACTGTATATATCATATACTGTTTATATGATCCGCAATTATTATGAATTAAACAAGGAGAGTTGAGATGAGATGAGTAACTTGGCCATTGAAGTGACAGGCTTGCGCAAAAAATTCGGAAATCAAGCCGTTCTTGACAGCATTGATCTTGCGGTTCCTGCCGGCACGATTTATGCCCTGCTGGGACCCAATGGGGCCGGCAAAACCACGCTAATTCATATTCTGACAACACTCGTGACCGCGGATGAAGGAACTGCTAAAGTGTTCGGTTACGATGTCGCTGCCGACAAGGAAGAAGTCAAACGGTCCATTAGTCTCACCGGCCAATTCGCGGCAGTCGATGAAGTGCTCACCGGCGAGGAAAATTTACGGATGATATGCAGGCTCTCCGGGCTTACATCAGCCGAAGCCCGTAACCGGACAGCTGAGCTGCTCCGACACTTTGATTTGACGCCAGCGGCAAACAAGCGTGTAAAGACCTATTCGGGCGGTATGCGACGCCGGTTAGATCTCGCGATCAGCCTGGTAATTGACCGTCCGGTACTATTTCTGGATGAGCCAACTACAGGTTTAGATACAATGAGCCGGCGCGCGTTGTGGGAAATCATTCTGAAGCTGAAAGAACGCGGTATAACCATTTTTCTCACGACCCAGTACCTGGAAGAAGCCGATCAATTGGCGGATATGGTATCTGTCATTACCGCCGGCCGTGTCGTAGCGACCGGTACCCCGCAGGAATTGAAATCGCGCGTTGGCGGGGAAGTGCTGGAGCTGCGCGACGAGAAGGACGAAGTTATCCGGATCGTATCTACTACAGGAAGCATTCACGATGTCAGGCAAACACTCAATGAGATAGCTCAATCGGTTCCTGATCAAACGCGCATCTATCTTCGCAAAACAAGCATGGATGACGTGTTTCTTGCTTTAACAACCCAGCGAACGGAGGGAACATAGTCATGATAACCCCGCAATCTTCAAGTAAGCCCGCATCCTTCGTCACGACCAATGCGGTTTTCATCGGTCGAAGCCTTCGTCTCAGCCTGCGCAATACTGAAGCCTTAATTATGGCTATTATGCTGCCTATCATGCTAATGCTGCTCTTTACCTATGTTTTTGGAGGCGCAATCGATCCTGTCGGCAACTATGTCAATTACGTGGTTCCGGGCATCATTCTTTTATGTGCCGGATTCGGTTCGTCTTTTACCGCTGTTAATGTAGCTGAAGACATGACGAACGGCATCATTGACCGCTTCCGGACCATGCCGATTCACAGCATGAGCGTCATCACCGGGCATGTTATCGCAAGCGTTGCCCGCAACCTCTTGGCAACCGGATTAGTTATTGGCGTAGCTTATCTCGTCGGTTTTCGCCCATCCGCAAATCTATGGGAATGGATTGCCGCATTAGGCGTAATCACCCTATTCATCCTCGCCTTTACTTGGCTGTTTGCAACCATCGGTCTAGCCAGCGGCAATCCCACTGCGGCGAGCGGATATGGATTCATCTTGCTTTTTCTCCCCTACATCTCCAGCGCCTTCGTCCCGATAGAAACCATGCCGGACTGGTTGCGCGGCGTAGCGAACCATCAACCGATCACCCCGGTCATCGAGACGATTCGCAGACTGCTCACCGGCACCCCGATTCAGAATAGCGTATGGTTAGCCGCTGTTTGGTGTACAGCCATTCTCCTCGTCTCCCTCGTATGGTGCATACTGGTTTTCCGCAAGAAAGCCGCTCGCAGATAATGCGCGATGGAGATTCGTGCACAAATGTCAGATGATAAAAAAGTCTGGAACCAATTTTATTGATTTTACTGGGTTTGTCGATGCTAAAACTGTAGCCCGTTTGTAACTGTTCAAAGAAAAAAGTATTTGACTGGATGGTGAAGTGAACCCCATAGAATAGACATTGGAAAACCCCTTGGTTAATCCGATGAATTCTAAGGGGTGTATATTTGTGGTAATGAAGGGACAAAAGTTCAAGACGTATTCAGATGAAACAAAGCGTGAGGCCATTCGTTTGCATGTAGAGGAGACGTGGAGCTATCAGAAGATAAACGAACATTTTGAAATAACCCCAATCGATGGAATCAGGCTATAATTGGTAAAGTACTATTATAATAACCGCCAGGGTTGTCTACGTTTATATAACCCTTTGCAGGCCCTTCAAAAGCAACAGATATCTAAATTATATGTCAATTTTTTTAATCACTTTCGCTGGATTACCACCAACAACCACATTGTCCGGAATATCCTTAGTCACCACAGCACCAGATGCGATAACAACATTATTGCCAATAGTTACACCTGGATTAATAACAGCTCGTCCCCCTACCCATACATTGTTGCCTATTGTTACTGGCTTGCCGTATTCTGGTCCCTTGATTCGTTCATACGGATCAACAGGGTGCGTAGCCGTATATACGTGTACACCGGGTCCGAACATACAGTTATCGCCAATCCTAACCTCGCACACATCAAGAATAGTACAATCAAAGTTTGTATAGAAGTTCTCACCAACATGTATGTTATAACCATAGTCAAATCTGATGTTTGGCTCCATACCAAGGTTAGTTCCTGTTGATCCAAGCAGTTCTTTAAGTATCTTTACTCTCAGCCCATCATCCATTTCGGTAGTTTGGTTGTACATGCGCGTCATCCTTCTGCCATATGCCCTCTCACGTGTCAGTTCAGGATCCCAAGCCATATATAGTTCTCCATCCAGCATTTTTTGTTTTTCAGTTTTCATGTTTTACACCCAATCCTCTCTCGTCATAAAGTGAAGTATTCTTAATTTGTACTGGTCTAGCTGATCTGGTCAGTAACCCTGAGATGGCAATGCCAATGAGTACCGCACTCAGTGCATGCAATAACCCATAATGCTCAGTTAACCGTTTGCTTAAAGTTAGTCTTTATAAAGTTAAAAATAAAATGAAGTGAGAGCATCTACACCATTATAATTGAAAAATTCCCTGTTCTATTCGTTGGATGCAATTTTCGGCAAACTTATAGTAATCAAAGTCATGGTGACTTTCCTCCTTAGTAAGTCCGCTGTAAAACATTCCCCACGCAACCTCTCGAGCCATCGACACGAATTTCATGTCCTGTAAAATGTGGAATGTTTCCTCCTCGAAATATCCGAAGTATAACTTCAACCATTCACGCTCATCTGTTTCGCTGAACTGATTTGTAAACGGAATGAGCGTCAATTCGGAAAACACATCTCCGGCTCCAGACAACTCCCAATCAATGAATTGCAACTGTTGACCTGTGTAAATCATATTGCATAAAAAGGAATCATTGTGACAGAATTTGTTGTTATATTCTTTGTCATTACTCCGATCATGCGCGATTTTCTCTACTCGATGCAAAATTCGGTTTAATCCATCAGGATGCTTGACTTGAAACTGATCTGCGCCTTTCAAATATCCATGAATTAAATCGAAAGGAGTGCATGTTCTACTTTGATCTTCCATACGATGTATTCGTTTGAGACGATCCATTATCATTCCTTTGATATTCTCGTCTTTCAGATCATCTTTCTCAAGCATTCGACCTTCAATAAATTCCGTGACTATAAATTGTTCCGGATAATTGCTGGAAATCACTCTAGGAGCAAATCCCTCGCGGTTTGCCTTCTTCATCACTTCTACTTCAGAGCGGCGCGTCAGGTTCAAATACTCATTTTGCCTGTTATTGATGCGAAGAACGTATTTACTCTGTTTCGTTTGTATCTTGTATGTTTGGTTGCACAGTCCACCATTAAGACTTTCAAAACTTAGGAATTCATGGTTTAACTCTGGTACTTCGCGAATAATTTCTTCAACTTTTATGTTCAACAGGATTCACCCCCAATTCGATCGGAAATAAAGTAAGTTCAAGCTGTAGCGGTTGTTGAAAACGGCCTTCATCTCGACGAATTGGTTCAAAGTTCATTTAGTGCACCTCACCAAACTTATGGATTTGCAATGGCTTGCTGACGCTATACCTGAACAACTCAAAAAAGGCGTCGAATGATCTCGTCGCCTTTTTCGAATTTATGCGTTTCTGCCAAGTGCACCTATGGCTAATGCAAGAGCACCCGTAAGTCCCGCCTTATCACCTAAACCAGGCTGAACGATAAAGCTTTCCGCATCTCCGGAAAGAACGGAATGCTGCACATAACCATTTAACAACACAGCAACCTGATCACGAATCATCGGAAAAAGATGTAATTGATTCATTACGCCGCCTCCCAGAATCATTTTTTCTGGAGATAAAACAAGAATATAATTCACGAGTGCTTGGGCGATATAGTAGCTCTCCATTAGCCAAGCTGGATGCATTTCATTCAATTCGTATGCTTTCTTGCTCCAACGAGCTTCGATTGCCGGCCCGGCAGCAAGCCCTTCCAAACAATCTTGGTGAAAAGGACAATGCCCTATATATTTGTCCTCAGGATGCCGGCGAATGAGTATATGTCCCATCTCCGGATGAGTCAAGCCATGAACGAGCTTCCCTTCAACAACTGCCCCTGCCCCGATCCCCGTTCCGATCGTCATGTACAAGCAGTTATTTATGCCTTTTGCCGCTCCCCATGTAGCCTCACCCAGCGCGGCTGCATTGACATCCGTATCAAATCCGATCGGAATATCGAAATGCCGCTTTACATAATCCGTAATCGGAAAACCGCTCCAATACGGCTTAGGTGTTTTACCAACTACACCAAAGTTCGGGCTTTTGGGATTAACATCAATCGGACCAAATGTTCCTATCCCTATAGCTTGTATTTCTTTATTTTCAAAATAGTTCATTGCTTTGCCGAGCGTTTCTTCAGGTGTCGTTGTTGGAAAAGCAACACTTTCTATGATTTCTCCTTCTGGTGTTCCAATTCCGCAAACGAACTTCGTTCCTCCGCCTTCAATAGCTCCTAATAATGTCAATGAATTATACCTCGCATTCTTCTAACCATTTCTTTACACTGCTGCTGCAGAATAGATAGAATTCAAGCTATGCAAAGAAAGGGAAATCACTTTTGCACTGCCGCCGCGAACATAAATCTCCATCCCCGTACTGGATGGGTCAGGGAAAATTTGATCCGTTATCGCGATTTCCCCATCATTCGCAAA
Source organism: Paenibacillus sp. LPE1-1-1.1 (assembly GCF_040676435.1). NCBI lineage: Bacteria > Bacillati > Bacillota > Bacilli > Caryophanales > Paenibacillaceae > Paenibacillus > Paenibacillus sp. LPE1-1-1.1. The sequence continues at coordinate 391,939 of NZ_JBEGHY010000045.1, read as the reverse complement.
AACTTCAAGAGAGGACTGATCGACAAATAAATGCAGCTTTAACCTTCCATTCACCAGTTGCAGCGGCACTTCATGCTTGCAGCCGAATGATTCATGGAATGCTTTCTCGCCAGAAACGCAGCGGTCAATATAAAGGGATTGAGTAGTGACGTTATAAGCCACAACGGTTTCCTCATGATCAGATTTACGAAGTTTAAATCCGATTTCAGAGGCATTCCCGATTTCCAGTTCGCACTCTATTTCATAGGTATCACCTTGCATGTCTGAGAGGAGGTTTTGGTCAGGGCTTACAGTAACTTCTTCCCAAAGCTGCGTCTGTTGACGAAGCTTCTGAACGTCAGTTATCGGCTTTTGAATCAATCGAATACCGTCCCGCACGGAACGCAGAGAGAGCGATCTAGGCAAAGTCATTGCGCTTCTCCAACTATCTGTTGGCGTTAAATTCGCATATTTCCAGTTACTCATCCATCCGATAAATAGCTTCCCATTGTCCGTCCTATCCACATCCGACCAGGTTACGCCAGCATAGTTATCTCTACCGTGATCGAGCCACAATACTGTATCAGGCGAAACATCATTCGTAAAAGCTTGACCGTCAAAATGGCCTACAAAATATTGCGTTCTTGAACCTTCTTGAAATGCAGGATTATCTCCAATACTGACGATCATTACCCATTTACTATCACTTTCTTGACCTTCTACCGGCAACTCTATTAAATCCGGGCATTCCCACACACCATCATGCGAGCCTTCTACAGCTCCAAACTCACTTGCAAATTTCCATTCTATCAAATTAGGAGAAGTATAAATGTTAACCCGATCTCCAGCTGCGATCACCATGATCCAGCGTTGTGAATCGGCATGCCAAAATACCTTCGGATCACGGAAATCTATGATTTGCTCATCGCAAAGTACAGGATTGCCTTCATACAACGACCAGGTTCTTCCCTTGTCCGTGCTATAGGCAAGACTTTGCCGTTGTCTTGGTCGGTCGGAATCTGGATATTGATCAGCATGTGTAAATATAGCGACCAGACCCGGTTTGCCGGAAAAAAATCCGCTTGTATCAGCCCAGTCTACTACTGCGCTGCCGGAGAAAATAGCGCCATTTTCATCCGGCTTAAGCGCGATCGGACGATGTTCCCAGTGAATCAAGTCCGAACTTATCGCGTGCCCCCAATGCATAGGACCCCATGTCGTTCCATCCGGATGATGCTGATAAAACAAATGATATTCTCCTTCAAAATACACCATACCGTTCGGATCATTCATCCAATTCGCAGGCGGTGTAAAATGAAACTGTGGGCGATATTTTTCTCTATAATTAATCGTTGACATGTACTCCACTCCCTTAATCCTATAATGATGAAGTATGCTCTAAATTTAGAGCATACTTCTATCCAATTTATCTATTATTTATTTACCTGCATTTCGGTCATAGCCTGCTTGTTTGATAGTCAGATATTCCTGCAAGCCTAGACGATCCAATTCCTTCAAGTACTCATCCCATTCTTTGTCCACTTTCCCGTTCTCCGTCCATTCCGTACGCTTTCTGAGTACATATGGGAACAGATCAGCTTCAATGGCAGAAAGTCTTTCTGCGTCCTCCAAGGAGAAGAATACTCTTGGATAAATATTTTTAGCTTTTACATCAGGAACGTAGACTTTTTTCAGGACGTCAAGTCTCCAAGCCGCATCATCCGGTTTTGTCGTCACGCTGCCGTAATAAGAGTCTAAAATAGCTAGTGGACCGCCGACGCTCGTTTTACCTCTCAATTCGCCTGGAGCCGTACCTTCCAAAGGCAAATGCTTCAGCATTTGTGTGCTTTCATCGAATTCAAAAATATTTTGCTGCGTATCATCTCCGTAAGTACCCCAGTTGTTCTGTACCGATTGAAGCGGATCGTACAATTGATCCATCCATTTGGCAGTGGCTTCAAGATCCTTGTTTTCTTTTGTTACGACCATTCTGCCCCGGTCAAAGCCCATTCCGTTCGTTCTCGCTACGTTTTTCAAACCAGTCGGCCCAACAAGCGCAGGCATTGGCTCATATTTATCGTTTGCTCCGGTAACGTTCGCTTTGTCCCAAGTGAAATACAGCCCATAGACATCTTCTTTGCCTTTCGCGATATAAGTATTCCAGTCCTGTGTCATATACTCGACATCAATTAATCCTTCTTTGTAAAGCTCATTAAAATACTTGACTCCTTCTTTGAATCCATCATTATTCGCAGCAAAATTAACTTTGCCGTCGTCGCTTACAAGCGTCATATCCCAGTTAAGTCCCGGTCCAAACGACCCGAATAAAAATCCGATATCTTCGCCGCCGCCATTCGTGTTGATAAAGGACAATGGAATTTCGTCGGCTTTTCCGTTTCCGTTCGGATCTTTTGTCTTAAAGGCAATCAGCACTTGCTTCAGTTCTTCCGTAGTCGTTGGCATTTTCAAACCAAGCTTCTTAAGCCATTCCACATTAATCCAAGGAATATTGTTAACGGTATGAATGCTTTCCTTATCAGCACCCAGCTCCTCGATCCATGGCAGCGAATAAATGTGACCATCAGGCGCTGTAATCATTGCTTTATATTGCGGCGCTTGCTCCAGCACTTTTTTAAAATTAGGCATTTGATTTTCAATAATATCGTCAAGCGGTATGATCGTCCCGTCCTTAGCCAGCTTCAACAAGTCAAAGTCGGCTAGTCCCGCATCAAAAATAGCATCCGGAAGCTCACCTGTAGCAAGCGCCAAATTTCTCTTTTCCGCAAACACATCGTTTGTGTAGTTTTTCCAATTGATATGAATACCCGTCTTCTCTTCCATGCGTTTAAAAATAAGCTTTTCATTCGGATCCACCGGCGCCAATACATTGCTTTGCGTCATGAAATTGAGCGTAGGCTTTGAACCGCTGCTGCCCGATGCAGAATCGGCATTTTTGGAATTCGAATTGCCGCTGCACCCTGTTACTGCCATAATTGTCGCTAGTGAAATGACTGCTGCTGTTTTCTTTAAATTTTTCAAACAAAACCCTCCTCATTTTTTAGCTCTCTATATGTCAATCGATTCATTACTTTAACGAACCGACCATGACACCCTTCTCAAAATACTTTTGGAAAAACGGATACATAACGATTAACGGAAGACTTGAAATCACGATGGATGCATATTTAATGATCTCAGACAACCTTTTCATTTCGGCCATGGCCAAACGATCGGTTATCATCCCCGGATCCACTTGATTCTGAATGAGGATAGATCTGAGTACGAGCTGCAACGGATATAATTTTTGGTCTTCCAGATAGATCATGGCATCGAAATAGGAATTCCATTGACCTACGAAAGCATAGAGCGCCAGTACGAAAACAATTGGCTTAGAAAGCGGCATTACGATTCTTAAAAAAATGAGCAGCTCGGATGCGCCATCCACTTTAGCAGCCTCTTTCAGCTCTTTCGGTATTCCTTTGAAAAAGGTTCTTGCCAAAATGATGTTCCAAACATTGATAGCCGATGGAAGAATGATCGCCCAAACCGTGTTCAGCATTCCCAATTGCTTGACCACGAGGAATGTAGGAATCAGTCCCCCGCCAAAAAACATGGTGATGATAAACAAGGACATAAACGATTTTTTCCCGACAAAATCATCAATCGATAACGGGTATCCTGCAAATACGGATATAAGCACGGTAACGACTGTAAATGCAGCCGAATAATAAATAGCGTTTACGAATCCGCGCAGCATGGCCTCATTACCCAAGATGAGCTTATAGCCTTCGACGCTGTAATCAGCGAGGTTAAAAGAAATTCCTTTATTCAGTAGTGCCGTCGGTTCCATGAAGGACGCCACGACCACGTATAGCAAAGGCCCTAACACCAACAGTACAGCAAGTGTTAATAGAATATAGGTGATCATGAGAACAACACGATCCAAAGGCGTAGGCTTAATAGTCATCATGCGACTCCTTTCTTTAGTAGAGTCCGTCGCCTTCGTTTAATTTCTTAACAACGAAGTTGACAAGGACAAGCAAAATAATATTTATTACGGAATTAAATAAACCGATTGCGGCCGAGTAAGAATAGTCGCCTGCTTTTAATCCTACTTTATATACATAAGTTGCGATGATTTCAGACGTCGGCAAATTAAGTGCTGTCTGCATCAGATAGGCTTTCTCGAACCCAATCGCCATAATTCCTCCGGCAGACAAAATAAACAAAATAGCCATAACCGGTTTTAATGTAGGCAAATCAATATGCCATATCCGTTGCAATAAATTTGCCCCGTCTATGTTCGCGGCGTTATGGAGCTCTGGATCGACGCCTGCCAATGCCGCAACAAAGATAATAGAAGACCAACCTGCAGCTTGCCAAATTCCCGATAAAATATAAATCGTTCGGAAATATTCCGGATCAGACATAAACGTAATCGGATGACCGGTTGTTAACGCAATGATTTTATTAATCGGTCCGGTCGGAGACAAAAAGACAAACAGCATACCAACAATCACGACTACGGATATAAAATTCGGAGCATAGAGAACTAACTGAATATTTTTCTTAATGCCCACCTTGCGCAATTGATTCAGCATAAGCGCCAATATGATTGGTATCGGAAACGATAAGATAAGTCCATAGGCACTTAATTTAAGCGTGTTCCAAAAAATAGGCTCAAAATTAGGGGCATTTAAAAATTTCATAAAATATTCGAAGCCTACCCATTCACTCCCTAAAATCCCTTTGCTGTAGCTGTAATCTTTAAATGCGATAACTACGCCGTACATCGGTACGTATTTAAAGATAAGCGTAAGAATAACAGCCGGCGCCATCAGCAAATAAAGAAAATAGTTATTCTTTATGAACTGTGCTTTACTTTTAATGCCGCCTTGACTCCTTTTTCCGATTCTTTTACCACCCAGGTTTGACAATACCTTTTGCACTCCTTTAACCCCCGTTCTAAATATTTAAAGAAACGAAAAGTAACATTCGCACCTTTAGAAAGGGCTTACATTCGCATCTGCAAATACAATTTATCAAACAATAGTATCATTCGTCAATACATTTAACTAAATTAATTTAGTCATATGTAATAATAATTTTGTTATTTTAAACATGAAAAATGGTTTTACCCCTATAAAACCTCATTTTTATGGTTAGTTTTAATCAATTCTATCTCTTTAGATTCTCTTTAGATTTTTTATTTATAATCCACCAATCAACTATACACACAATAATATTTACATTTGTAAACATGTTTTAGAAAGAACAAACACACCAATTCAATTGTTCATTTGTAAATATAAATTGAAATTTTAGTCAATCTATAATACATTAAGGTTATAGGATTAAATAACGTTATCTATCCATAAAGGTGGAACCGTAAAAATGGCCAAAGATAAAATTACAATACAAGACATAGCGGATTCATTAGGAATTTCAAGAAATACCGCCTCCAAAGCCTTAAACGGAGTCGAAAGCATACCTGATGAAACACGTAACAAAGTAATAAAGAAAGCGATTGAATTAAAATATAAACAGTTTGCATTTGTTGACTCAGAAAGTATTATGCCAATAAAACCTGGAAATGTTGCGCTTTTAACATGTAATTTGCCTATTAGTTCCCATTTTGGATCCTTGCTTATCAGCGGTCTTGAAATTAAAATCAGCTCCGAGGGCTATAACTTATCCATTCATATTGTTCGTGAGGCGGATATTAACACTTTAAGTCTTCCGAATAACTTTGATCCGTCAAAGGTGGATGGAATCATATGCATTGAAATGTTTGATAAAAAATATAGTGAGATGATCTGCAACGTAGGCATCCCCACCATATTTATAGATGCTGCGGCTGACGTTTTTTATAGTGACTTAAAGGCTGATCTGATTCTTATGGAAAATGAATACGGGACATACGCAGTTACGAAGAAGCTCATAGACGATGGCCATACTAAATTAGGCTTCGTGGGGGATTACAACCATTGTAAGAGCTTTAATGAAAGATGGGATGGATTCAATAGGGCATTGGCAATGTCAAAGATTGAGATAAATATGTCTTATTGCGTAATCGAGGAAGATCGTTATTTTTCAGAACCCAACTTTATGGATAGACAACTGGACAAAATGAAGGAGCTGCCTACAGCTTTTGTTTGTGCAAATGATTTTATCGCGGTAAGCGTAATGAAAGCTCTAAAAAAAATGAACATACAAATTCCCAATGATATTGCAGTATGTGGCTTCGATGATGCACCGGAATCAAGAATCGTTGAGCCTCACTTGACGACCGTTCATATTTCCAACAGCGAGATGGGGTATATTGCCGCAGACATGCTGCTTTCCAGAATAAAAACACCAACAAAGCCATACCAGATTACGCATGTAAAAACAGAACTTAAATTTAGAGAGTCGACGGGTATAAAAAAAACTGATGTGGTTTAGATCATAAATAAATGGAAAATCCCTGAAACCGTTTAGCAGCTTCATACAGCTTCCATAATTCACTCAAATTCATAAAATAACCTCCCATTAGGCCTAATAAATCTAGGATTACTTCTAATGGGAGGTTTTAATCGTTTGTATTGCACTAGCATTACTCCTTAGCTGGTAGCGTCAAGTTGTTTGTGTAGTAAGTAAAAGAAAGAACAGCGGCTCTAACCTACCGCTGTTCTTTGTTTTGTAGTCCTGAGGAAACCAATCCTATCCGATTAGGATAACTTCTTGTGTTCGAGGTAATGCGCGATGCCGTCAAGAATTCGTTCCAAACCGAAATCGAAGTCGTCGCCTACCGTATTCTCGCTCTCATTCTCTCCGGTGTAAGCACCGGAGACGACGATCGGGGCCAGATCCGGAAAACGTTCCGGCTTAACCAATTGCTTAAGCGCAGCCGTATACTCAAATCCGCTTACGGCCCCAGGGCTTGATCCCGCCTGGACGGCGCGTTCCATATCCCTTTGTATAATCCCCGCTGATCTTGCGTAACTGCTTAACAGCAATATATTCGACATTTTTTCATAATCATTTAACGGGAGATCGCGCATGGACCGAAGGACCCAATCGACGATTTGAAGATTGTTTGGGGTAGTCGGAATGCTCATGATCGGGATATCGCCGAACCAAGGATGCTCCCGAAAAATAAGAATGCTGGCCCTAACGTATTCCCGCATGCTTTCACGCCATTCTGTAACCGTACCTTCAGGCGGAATCGGAATATCGCAAACCGCGTCCTGCATGAGTATGAGAAGATCTTCCTTGCTGGTAATGTACCTGTAGAGGGACATCGCCGAGTAGCCCAGGGACTGGGCAACTCGATTCATAGAGACAGCGGAAAGTCCGTCCTCGTCGGCGATTGCGACGGCCGCCTCGACAATTTGCTTGATGCTCAGCTCGCCTTTTGGTCCTCTTTTTTGTTGTTTGACGATACCCCAGCTCAATTTCACGCCATGAGGCAAATTTTTAATGGCTTCGTTATCCAAATAGTCGTCGCTCTGCATCGTTTCAAATCCCCCATGATGGTTAAACAAGTATCGGTTTATTTGCATGTCCATATCGGCTTCATAAATTGTTTACAACATAAACAGTATATCATATCGGAAAATCCAATGAAAACACCGTACCGCAAAACGTTGGGGTTGTGCTCGTATTATCCTTGCAGATGGTCTACATGGAGGGCTTGGCTCATATACATAGACGAGCCACACCCATGTTCTAGAAGAATGAACCATTTAAGAAAGGATGCGATTGCCGTCGTATGGAGCATCTCTTGCCATTAAAATTAGAGTTTCTTCTGCTTATTGGAATTGCTTTATTTTGGACAATCGTCTATATTCTCGTCATTTATAAAGGGTTCAGGGATCATTCCTGCGGAATGCCTATGGCCTCCATATGCGCCAACATTACTTGGGAATTCCTATTAACGTTTATCATGCCGTTTCATCCGCTTCAGCAAATCGTAACCTTAATCTGGTTTCTTCTAGACGTCATCATTTTGCTCCAATTTCTCTATTACTCCAAAGGTTCATACCCCAAACGGACCATTTATGCTTCCGTCCTCTCCCTGCTTGCCATTGCTTTTCTGCTGCATTACGGGATGGCGGTTGAATTCCATGATAAAATGGGGATTTATTCGGCCTTTGGCATCAATTTGCTGATGTCCATCCTCTTTATCAAAATGCTGCTGACCAAAGAGCTTCAAGGCCAATCCCTATCTATTGCATATTTCAAAATGATAGGCACCCTGTTTGCGTCCATTCTCTGCTACTCGCTTTATCCGCAATCCCTATTATTAACGATCATGTATATCTTGATCTTTCTTCTGGATATTGCATATATCCTGCTTTTCTATGGCCAGTCTATCAAAGTTGTTCACAGACCTGCTGTCCATAAAAAAACAATGTAAATATTAGAAAAACGAAACCCCTTGGCGTAAGCGTCGTGGCACTTTCTCGCCACGCCCGCAAACTCGAAGGGGTTTCTAGAGTTAAAACCATATCCTCTCGATGAACCAGTACATGCCAACCAGCGTAATTAAACCGGATAGACCATAAGCCGCCGAGCGGTACCACTGCAAGCGGCCGGCATAGACAAGGAGCGGCAGAACGACGGCAAGCACTGCGATCTGACCAATCTCTACGCCCAAGTTAAACGAGAACAGCGGTAAAATATACCCGTCTCCGAGCGCACCCCGCAGCACTTCCGCAAAGCCAAAGCCGTGAATGAGCCCAAAGGCCAGAGCGATCACCCAGCGCCATTCCATCCGTTTGAACCAAATGTTCTCCACCGCCACATAAGCTATGCTTAGAGCGATCAATGGCTCAACGATGCTTGAAGGCAGATGGATCACCTCCAGCGCGGATAAAGCGATAGTTATGCTATGCCCCACCGTAAATGCCGTCAAAATGACGAAATAATTACGCAGCCGCTGCTTCAGCAAAATCAGCGCAAGCACAAACAGCAGATGATCATAGCCTGACCAAATATGCTCCATGCCGAGCCATACGTAGTCGAACAGCGTCACGGCCCATCGCGGCAGTTTCACTTCCGTTGTTACCGTACCCGCGTCTGCTCCTTCCGCCAGCGCATAGGTAACCGTACGGTGGTTTTGATGAAATACCGTCTCGATATCGCCATTTGCAGTATGGATCGTCGAGAAATTCTGATGCTGCGGATCGAGATCTTCAAAGAAGAAATCGTACTGGATATCCAGCTTTTCCACGGGCTGCGAAAAATTATAATCGATGAGAATGCGTGCCGACGGTTTGTTTTCCTTCTCTTGGATCAATACTTCCCCGATCTTGCCTTGAACGGTTTGCCTGCCGCTGCTTACAGCTAAATGATCGGCGATCAGCCTGTCCATATCGGCTTTTGCCCAACCAGCCTCCCCTTCTTTGCGGGGCTTGGCGCCAGGATCAATAATGAATACGCCATCCGATTGGTAGTCCACCCATTGATTAATTTCTTGGGGATCCAGATACAGCTCGTATGCAACGGAGCTTCCGTCGACCGTGATGTTCGAATAACCAATCGTGTTCATATGCGCTTCGGCCTTATTGCCCGTAAACAACAGCACGGCTAGAAGAGCGAATAATGCTGAAGCCAGCTTAATTTCGGGCTTTCGTATGAATCTTTCACAATAAACCGTCATCCGTCTCATATCCTCCATCTCGAAAAGGGATGTTCCCATAAAGATAATGGAACACAGCTCCGCTGCTGAAACCATCATAACGAACGACGGTCCAATGCGGAGCTGTGTTCCTTGCTTACCCGTATAACCGATCTTTCTTTACTTTACAGCCTCCATAAGCATATAGATGACTTTCGCACCTTCCGCCCGGGTGGCCTGCTTATCCGGAGCGAACAAGTCGCCGCCTTGTCCTTCCAAAAAGCCGAGCGCAGCCGCTTGCGTGACCGCATGCTTCGCCCATTCGCTTATTTGGCTGGCGTCTTTGAATGCTGGATTGATAATGACCGGCCCCGTGCCGCTGCCGTTCTTGAATTGATACGCATTAACCAGGATAACCGCCATCTCTTCACGGGTAATGCGGCGGTTTGGATCAAATTTCCCATCGCCTGACCCTTGAATGATTCCGGCTTCGACTGCAGCCATAATCGCATCCTCATACCATATATCCTTCTTCACGTCGGAGAAGGATTCGGCTGTTCCGCTTGGCTTCAAGCCGAGCACGCCTGCGATTAGCTTCACGAATTCTGCCCTTGTCGTAGCCGTACCAGGCTTGTAATGATCCGCATCCACACCGTTTATGACCTCATGGAAGGAAAGCTCCTGAATATAATCGAAAGCCCAGTGGGTTTGCGCTAAATCGACGAACGGTTTGTTATACTCCAAGACTGCATAGATGCCCGGTTTACTAATATCCGCCGCATAAATGCCATTCTCCAAGCGGCTTTCTACCCGCTGAAGCGAGCCGTCAGATCCAATCAAGTAAATCGCGGCTAAACGGGAATTGCGCACGCCATTCGCTTCAAGCGACAGCACGGCTTTGCTTTCAAGCTGTTCCATGGCTGCCGTTTTCCCGTCCTGCTGTACGACGGCTGCCGTTACCTCCACAGACGAGCCGGCTTTCCCGAGGTAAGCTTGCTGCGCCGCGGAAGCAACTGCTGCTTTAATCGAAACGAGCAGCTGGTCGCCTTTGGAGTACTTGGACAAAAACGCTGTAAAGTACGCTCCAGGAAGAGTGATATTGTCCTCGCCGTTCTTAATCGTTAGATTGATATTGCTCAGCTGCTGCAGCGCATCTGCGGTAAATAATACGGAACGCTGCCCATCTGATAACGTGACCGTTACTTTGCCGTCGCCGTCCGGATCGGAAATCGCCGCAGGTTTCACGACGAGCGTGTCAGGCCCATAGCTGCCATTGCCCGTATCTACGGTACCGTTGCCGCCGTCACCGCCGTTTACGTTTGGCTTGCCGGTTGATAGGGACCAAATATCGGATACGGCTGTTCCTCCATACGGGTCAGCCGCCGCCGCATACCAGCTATACGTTTGCTCACCGGCTAGTCCAAGCCAGTTGACGGAAGCACGCGAGCCGCTTGCCACTTTTTTCTGGCTGCCGATAAGCTCCTTCGTGTATACGTTTAAGCCAATATAATCCGTAGCTACCTGCTTGTCAGGAGCAATCGGTAGGAATGGAAGATCAAAGTTATCATGTCCCGGGTCTTCATAGTAGTTCTCGTCATTTTTGTATGGCGAATAAGTAGACACATGGATTTTCTCGTTCGCCGTATCAAATTCCAGGAAGCGGATGAAACCGCCGCCGCCTTCCTGTCCGCTTTGATAGTCGGCGAGCATTTCCACGACAACGCGTCCGTCAGGCGCATGTTTGACATTGTAGGCCGCACCGTGAATATGGCCGCAGAGCACCATGAACACGTTGGGATTATTCGCGACGACTTCCGTCCATATTTTCTCTCCGTCGCCGGAATATGCACCGCTCGCGGAAATGTATTCATGCGTGGCAATGATCGCATGGCGGTCAGGATACTTAGCCAATACTTCATTCGCCCATTTAATCGTGTCCGCTTCGATCCCCCAGCCAAAATACATGATGATAAAATCTTGCCCGCTTGCGGAAATCAGATCGTAATGATCGCGGTTATTGTTAGGGCTGTCCCCGTAATAAGGCTGATCCTCATAACGGTCCTTGCCGAAATATTTGTAATACTCCATATAATCGGCTGCTTCATGGTTCACGTCGTGATTGCCCGCAACGACGCCGTAAGGCACGCCGGCATCCTCAAGCACTTTCTGGCTGTCGCTCGCCGTTTTCCATTCATCCGGACGGTCCCAATCATCGACGAGATCCCCGGTATGAACGGAATACGCGATATTGCGGATATCCTTCTGATTCGCGATATACTGCGTCATTGATTTATAAATATAAGGATAAGAATCCGAATAATATTGCGTATCGCTTATCCAAGCGAACGTGAATTTTTCTTGCGCCGACGGGATTAGATCTTGAACTAGCACGTGAACGATTTGATTCCGAACCATATCGCCGACATTCACTTTTGCGCGCAATTCGAAATCGGTCTCGCCTACCCCCGAAGCGGCGCGTTCCCATACTTCCGTATTGTAATTCCACGTATAAAGCGTGACCTGCCTTCCCGGCATGGAATGGCCCTGCCATACGACTTCGACCTCGCTGTCGGCGGCAAGCTCACCTGCAACCGTAAAGTCAAAGCGTTGATACGGGAACTTCTCCTGGTCGTTATTCGTGAAATAACGGCCATCCAGCTTGCTGAGCTGCTCGATTTCGTTCGGCGTCATCGCCGTTTCCCCTGCCGGCGTCAGTTCGAGCGGCGGCTCGCGATCCACAGCATTCCAGTACGCAGCCTTTGTGCTTGTTTCCGAGAAATCGTACCGGTAGCCTTTGTAAAACGTAACGTCCATCGCATCGCCGTTCGGATCCGTTACCTTCACGCTTAGGTTAGGGTTCGTTCCGGTTTCAGACGCCTTATCGGCAGGCGCGGGTTCGCTTGGCTTTTCCGGATTTTCGGTTTCAATCAAGAAGGTAACCGATTCCTCCGATACGTTGCCTGCCTTATCCGTTACCGTTACCTGAAACGTGTGTGCTCCTTCTTTCCATCCCGCGATTTTCATCGTAGACGGAACAGCGACCTGCTGGCCGTCGAGCGTTCCGGTGATCGAAGCAATGCCGGACACAGCATCCGAAGCATCGGCAGCGAGCGACAGCGTATCGCGGTAAACCTTACCCTCTTCAAGAGATAGGCCTGCGATGACAGGCGCTGTATTGTCGACAATAATCTTCGATTGCGCCGTTCCGCTGTCCGAAGAAAGCAACAGCGTATGATCGCCGTCAAGCAGAGCAGCGGTATCGATCTCGGCGGACACGGCATTGAATGCTTCAACCGGCAGCGTAACCGTGTACTCGACCAGCTGCTTGGCTGCCGCATCATTCGAACTGCCGTCACCGATGGCTGTCCGCGGAGCGTTCAAATCGACATTCGTATAGGAACCGTTGGCATTTAGAATTCGTCCCGATTCAATCGCCAGCTTGTCACCGTTCCACAAAACGACCTGAACGCTTTGGATCGTAAAATCATCGTTATTGCCTTCCTGTTCCGTTGGGCTTTTTCCGTTCCCTGCAGTCAACGTAATCGTATTGCTGCCTGTTCGCAATAAGTTTGCCGCAAGCGGAACGGCAATTTGAATATATTTACTGCTGCCCGGCAATAAAGCAGCATATTCGCCGTTTATATACAGCCCGTTTTTGAAAGACGCTTGCATGTCGTTTACTTCGAGCAGCAGAAAAGCGTCGCTTTGCATCGTTTTGGATGTGCTTAACGGCATGCTATCCATTTCTAAAGTCAATGCAGCCGCTGGATCTTGGCTTGCGCCTGACACACGTTTCTTCCCGCTGATAATCTCTCCGTTTTGCAGATTGATTTGCAGCGGAGCTTGCTCGGAGGTTTCATATTTCAGCTGGTAAGGCTGGCCTCCATTTCCGGACAGCGAGCTTGCGGTTTGCAATCCGTCCGTTGCTTCGAAATAATAATCGACCGCGTCGGCATTCAGAAAATGCTGCGCAAGCACGCCTTCGGATTTATAAACATGATCTGACGTCCGTGACATATTAACGCTGCGATATTCCGTTTCATTGCTGCGCTTATAGAATAAAGTCACTTTCTTCACTTGCCCATTATCGGTTACCGTCGTTTCGAGCGACAGATTGCCCCGGGCTTGCGGGTCAGCGGCTGAGGAATGCGTAATAACCGGCTGTTCCGTATCCGCCTCCAGCTGAATCGCATCGGCAGGAACTTGTCCGCTGAGCAGCTGCCCCGGCGTCGATGCTTGCTTAAAGCCGCGCTCGACCATCCGATTGCCGCCGTCTTGCGGATATTCGTATACGATCGACGTGCCGTCATCGAAGGCTTGATCCTCCGCTATACTGAACCAGGCCTGCGAGACAATATCTCCCGCATCGGTTGTCAATACAATTCGGCCTTCTTCGCTATTGGACATGCCGTCAGCGAAAAGTACCGCTACGCGCGAGCTGTCGAAGCTAATTTTATGATGGCTGAGGAAATCCGTGACCGGCTTGTCTTTGCTCGCTGCCGACTGCACCCAGATCAAACCGGTTTGCTGTGCCGGAATAACCGTGTCCGTATTGATATCCCAGGCCACGTAATCGCCATAGCGGCTCGTATAACGGATATGATAGTCTTTCAGCTGAATGGAGCTGTTCGTATTGTTGTACACTTCCACGTACTCATAGGCATCGCCGCCTTTATTGTCAGGCAGCACTTCCGTAATAAGAAGCGGCGATGCAACCGGCTGAAGCGTATCCGTCACTTGGAACTTCAACGTATTATTTGCCGGATAACGAACCGTATTGGCACCGTCAGCCGCTTCGAAGTAGTAGAGAATCATGCCTGCGCCGAGCAGCTTATCCTTAGTTAACAAAGCGCCATATACGTCCTGAACATCGGTCAGCGTCATTGGCAATGACGTGAATTCAGGCGCATCCACTTTTTTGTACATGAGCTTCACGCTCTCAAGCTTCTGATCGTCCCTTACCTTGGCGGTAAGGACCAGGTCTTCCGCAACCGTCGAAGAGAACGGCCTTTCATGCTCAACCGTCGGCTTCAGGAAATCTTCGGGAATCGTCATTCCCGCCTCCGGCTGCTGCTCGGCCAGCAGTCTGCCTGGCGTTGCCGGCTTCACTTTGGAGCCGATCTTCGCCATCATCGCATTGCCGTCTGCATGGGCTTTGTAAATGATGCTGGAATGGTCCAAGTTGTCATGGGTACCGCTTTCGACAAAGCTGGAACCGTCTGCGCTGTCATTGTAACGGGCAGTTGCAATAACCTCGCCCGCATCGGTAGCGATCGAAACGCTTCGTCCGGAATCGTTTTTAAAATTATAATTGCCGAATCTTATGATTTGGTCTTCCGTCAAGCTGGTTCCGTAATTGGCGTTAAAACCCGCAAGGTCACCGCTTGACCCTTCAATCCAGTTCCACAGCACGACGGTTTCCCCTGGCTGCAGCATCTTTTCCGTCTTCAAATCAAGCTGAACCGGCGCAGTGGCCAGGTTCGGATAGCCGTATAAGACCTTATATTCGTTCAGCGGAACCGTCCGATTGCTGTTGTTGTAAAGCTCGACATATTCCCAGCTTTCCGGCAGGTCTTTGCCGGCAGCGCGTGCATTCGAAACGATTTCCGTAATTAGCAAATAAGGGCCTTTGCCTTCCACCGGCTCAATATTCAACGTGTAAAAGTTAGCGGGATCTTCCGGACTGCGTACAGCCGAAGTTCCGTTATTCGCTTCCAAATAATAGGATAGGCTTGTCCTGCCGTTCATGGCCGTTTTTGGGATAACGCCCGAGTATGCGGCTGTACCGTCCACATTCGGACCGCTTGTCAGGGGAACCGGCACGAAAGCGCCGTCTTCGCCTTCATAGTTCAAGGTCACGTTCGGAACGCCATTGCTCTCGTATACGGAAGCCGTAACGGTATAATCTTGCTGCTCGATCGGTGTTGTATTCGGTACAAAGGTAATGACCGGCTTTTCTGTCTCGCTTGCAATGGCAGCTTGTCCAGCATCGCCCTGCAATGAACCGATATCCTCCGCAAACGTTGACGGAGCAGGAACCGTACCCGCAAAAATAACGGCTGCCGCAATCATGACCGACATGATTTTTTGCGCCGTTTTTCTTTCCTTGCCCTTCAATTTCAACTTCAATCAACTCTTTTCTTTAGATTGTAATTGCCTTATGCACGAACACTAATCCTTCAGCCTCTCTCTTCAGGATTTATTTTCCAAACTTAATGATAGGAACAAAAAATCAGAGCTGTATTATCGGCGTTTGAAGTTATTGTTAATTGGAAATGGTTCCAGATGCAGCATAAAAAAAACCATAACATGCAGCACCTAATCAAAGGCCTGCTGCAGCATGCCATGGATTTCTTGTTTGCATTAACCCGGAAAATCTGTAATAATCCCGTCCACGCCAAGCTTCTTCATCCGCTCCATATCCCGTTCATTCCTTACGGTCCAGGCCATTACCTTACGGTTGCGTTTATGGATTTCCCGTACGAGCTCCCCGTCAAGCAGATCATGGCTGTAGTTGATGTAGGACGAGTATGAAGCGAGTTCATCCAGCGTCCCGGCAGGCAATGGATGTTGATCCTTGTGAACCAGAACCGCAACGGGAATTTCGGGCAGCAGGGCATGCATTCTACGAATCGATACGCGGTCGAAAGATTGAATAATAATGGCTGGGCTGTTTTCAATGTTCGCCATTCGCTGTAAACGATCCGTATCTCTTAATCCCGCGACTTGTAGCCCTTGCCCGTACCGCCGTACGGCATCCGCTACTTTTTCTTCAATGCCAGGATAGAGCGACGGTTCTTTTATCTCGATCAACAAGCCAATTTTCCCAGCGAATCGGCTCATCACTTCTTGAAAGGATAAGATCGTTTCATCCGCATAATCCGCATGGGAGTAGCTTCCCGCATCCATTCCTTGCAGCTCGCTGAGCGTATAGCGGCTTACATTGCCTGTGAAAGCCGTCGTTCGATCCACCGTAACGTCATGGATGACGACAAGCTCTCCGTCTTTGCTCATTTGTACATCGAATTCGATGAAATCGGCGCCCATCCGCTCGGCCAGCTCGAAGGCAGCCATCGTGTTCTCGGGGGCATAACCGGAAGCCCCGCGATGCGCGATGATAAGAAACCCCTCTGCCGAATGGGAACCGGCTGCAGACATCGTTAGTGCCGCACTGCATAGGATGAACAATACCAATCCGATCTTACGCCATACCACGGATGCTCTTCGACTGGCCATTGCTCCTCCTCCTTTTTTCTTAAGTGTGAAGCGCCGGCTTACGAATTAACGCGATCCTTTCTCACGATTCGAAGCACGCGGTCCGGATGATTCGTCGTAATGCGCATATCGGGGTATTGATCGATGATACGGGCAAGAATCTCCGGGTCATCGACCGTCCACACGCCTATATCGATGCCGTTCTGCATCATCTCTTCTACGAAATCGCTCGTAATGAATGCGTAATGCATGGACACGCTCGCAGCTCCCGTATACCGAAGCTGTTCGATCAGAAGCGTAGGCTTGCCTAAGAAAATAAGCCCCGTCCGGATTGTAGGATCGATTTCGTTCGCACGCTTCATCGAATCATGATCGAAGGAAGAGAGATGGACCTCCTCCTGCATGCCGCAGCGCTGAATGATCGCAATCGCTTTCTCTTCGATGCCTTCATACTCGTCGCCCATCGACTTCAGCTCCACATGAAGCTTGCAGCGTCCTTTGGCAAGCAGAAGCACCTCCTCCAGCGTCGGAATCCTCTCTCCTGCGAACGATGGAGCAAACCAGCTGCCCGCATCCAATCGGCGCAATTCTTCCAAGGTAAACGCTTTGACAGAACCCGTACCGTTCGTTGTCCGGTCCAGCACATGATCGTGAATGACGACGGGGATTCCGTCCTTAGACAAGTGCACGTCGAGCTCGATAATCGGAATATCCGGGTCCGTCATAGCCAGCTTGAAAGCTGCGATCGTATTCTCGGGCGCTTCTCCCGACCATCCGCGGTGTGCAACGATTGTTATCATATGAACTCATTCCTTCCGCACTTTTATTTAACCCCGTTATAAACAAATGCCTTAATGATCTGACGCTGGGATAGGAAAAACACGACCAGAATCGGAGCGACCAGTATCATGTTGCCGGCCATCAGAATGTTCCATGTCGTTACGCCCTCTACTTCCCTAATCTTGGCGATGCCGAGAGGCAGCGTTCTTGCCGTTTCGTTCGTTGTCATGACGAGCGGCCAGAAGTAGTCGTTCCAGTGGGCAATAAAGCTGAATAAAGCAAAGGTGATGAGCACCGGCTTTACCATCGGCACCATAATTTGCACAATGATTTTCCACTCGGCTGCTTGATCAAGCCTTGCCGCTTCAAGCAGTTCATCCGAAATTTGCATGAACGCCTGCCGCAGCAGGAAGATGCCAAACGCGCTCGAAGCAAACGGAAGAATGAGCCCGAGATGCGTATTCAGCAGCTTGAAGGCGCTGAGCTCCAAGTAAACCGGAAGAAAGATGAGCTGGGCCGGAATCATCAACGTCACCATAACGATGCCAAATAGAAAACTTGAGCCTTTGAATTTATACCTTGCAAAAGCATAAGAAGCCGGAATAATCGTCAGCATCTGCAAAACGAGTATGCCTACCGCGATAATGACGCTGTTCATGAAATAACTTAGGAAAGGCCCCGTGTTCCAAGCGTCAGCGTAATTTTGCCAAACCATTTTATCCGGAATCCATTCCGGCGGAAAAACCATCGTCTCCGGCAGCGTCTTCAGCGAGGTGGAGAACATCCAAATAAAAGGCATGGCGAAAATCAGTACCAGCGCCAGCAGCCCTATTACATTACATACACGCAGCGCGGCCCATAAAGCTTTTTGCAAAATCACCCGTTTACTGCGTATGAAAGTCAACTTGTCATCGGCGGCAGCCAAAGCGGGCTTGCTGCCGATTGAACGGTTTACGGCTTTCAAGACCTCCACTCCTCTCTAACGGTAATGAACGCGATTCGACAGCAGCTTGAAATAAATCAATGTTAATATCCCTACGATGACCAGCAGAATGACGCCTGCAGCGGAAGCATAGCCGATCTTGAAAAACCGGAAGCCGTATTCGTAAATGTAATACACCAGCGTGTTGGTCGAATTGACCGGGCCTCCCTGCGTCATGATCGCGATGGTCTCGAATACTTGGAACGATCCGATCATGTTGATGATCACAAGGAAAAAGATCGTCGGCGACAGCATCGGCAGAATCAGCTTCGTGAATGTGGTCCAAGGTTTCGAACGGTCCAAGGACGCTGCTTCGTAAATATCGGCCGGTATGCTCTGCAAACCCGCAATAAACACTAGGGCGTTGTATCCGAGCCCTTTCCAAACGGCTACCATGACCAGCGAGATCAACGACGTGCTCGGATGGGACAACCAGTCCAGCTTGCCGAAGCCAAAGAGTCCGATCACCCAGTTCAGCAGGCCGTATTCGGGATCCATCAGCCAGCTCCACAGCAGCGAGATGGACACAAGCGAAATGATATGCGGGCTAAAGATAGCCCCCTGCACGAACCCGTGGAAGAAGCTCTTCCCATTCAGCCATAACGCAAGCAGCAAAGCGAAACCTGTCGTCAGCGTTACCGTCATCACCGTATAGATCGTCGTGTTGGTGAGCACCTGCCGGAAATCCGGCTCCGAGATCAGATCAATAAAGTTCTGGAAGCCTACGAATGTCTTGGTCGGGCTGATAAAATTCCAATCGAACATACTCAAATAGATCATGTAAAAGATCGGATAGATGAAGAACAACGAAAAAATGATAATAGCCGGTGCAACCATGCCGTAAGGACGCAGCTTTCCCCATACGGTCATATCAGATCCCTCCAGCAGCAATCAGACTTTTCGTGCCGGCCTGAATGCCTCGGAGCCGTTCTCCGCTCCGCCCAAAATAATAGAGATGTTCATGCGGAACCGTAACCTTCACATGCTCGGCAGTCTCAACCGGGGTTAAGAACGTTTTGACAAAAAAGATGCCAGCCTGCGCTTGAATCTGATAAATATGCTCCGCGCCCAGGCTCTCGCGGGTTAATATCTTGCCTTCTATGACAAACCCTTCGTCCGCCGCGTTTCCGCCGAGGAGCGCCTGCTCGGGACGGAACCCGACACAGCCGATGCTGGCGTTCGTCTGAATATCCAGTCCATGGACATCCGATCTATTTATCATGTTCATGGCTGGAGTTCCGATGAACTCCGCGGTAAATCGATTGGACGGATCGTGATAGAGCTTCATCGGCGAGTCGGCCTGCTGAATGACCCCTTTGTTCATCACCACAATCTCATCACCCATCGACATGGCTTCTACTTGATCATGCGTTACGTAGACAAAGGTGGTTCCAAGCCGCTTATGCAGCTGAATGAGTTCCGTCCTCATCTGGTTGCGCAGCTTGGCGTCCAGATTGGAAAGCGGCTCATCGAGAATGAACACCTTGGGTTTCTTCACCATCGCCCGGGCGAGGGCAACCCGTTGACGCTGTCCGCCGGACAGGTGCTGCGGCTTCTTGTTCAGATGCGGCGTTAACCCGACAATCTCCGAAATATCCTGTATCAGCTTCTCGCGCTCGCTTCTCGGAATCCCTCTATTCTTTAGGCCGAATTCGATATTGCCGCGTACGGTCATCGTTGGGTACAGGGCATAATTTTGAAAAACCATCGCGACGTCACGCAGTCCAGGCGGGGTATCGTTCACGCATTTGCCGTCGATCCATATTTCTCCGGATGACTGCTTCTCCAGCCCGGCTACCATGCGAAGCGTCGTCGACTTACCGCAGCCGGACGGTCCTACGAGCACGGTAAACGAGCCGTCCTTAATCGTTAAATTCAGATCTTCAATGACGGTTTCATCTTTGAATTTCTTGCTGATATGCTTCAGTTCGATCTTCGCCATCCGATATTGGCCTCCTTGTAATGGATTTCCGAATCGCTTGCATGAGCTGCGCCAGCTCATCGAGAGATGTCAACCGCAAATCCCAGATTTCCGGATCACTGCTCGGGTAAGGGGATATAAAGCAGGTTCTGCCGCCCTTACGCTTGACCGGATGCAAATCATTCCACGGGTTATCCCCAATCGACAAAATCTCACGTGCCTGATACCCCTGTGCAAGCAGCGTGGAGATATAGTTATCCATCCCTAGCGGCTTCTCGGCGCCGCAATACACTTCCTCGAACAAATGACGGATTTTCATGTAATTCAGGAAATCGATTCCGGATTCCAAAAACGTATTCGTCATGAGAATGATTTGATGGCTAGCCGTAAGCTCCTCTATGGCTTCAAATAAACCGCTGTGCAGTTCGAACTGATAAGGTTCGAGGAGCATCTCCCTGCGAACACGCTTGAAAGCCGATTGCAGCTTCTCTTCGGGAAGCTTGTATTTATGGCTGACGACTGCCGCGATTCCCCACGGATCGCCAATTTGAATCAGATGATGGGCTTGCGAGGACAGCGGTCCGTACGCGAGTGCGCGCTCTTCAATCGCGGTGCCCTCCCATGTATAGCCTTGAATGAAACCATCCTCGTTCCGCACCAGCGTCAAATCGTCCTGCTTATGATAGAAATGTCCGAATTGGAAGGGATGCTTCCCCGTCAAAATGTCCCTGCCCGCGCTAATGGCAGCCTCTGTCTCCCCCTCGTACTCCGTTCCTGCCAGCAAATGGCGAATATACCGTTCCAGAAACTTGTCTTCCTGATAGAGCGTGCCGTCCATATCAAAAATAATGATTTTTATGTCAGACAACCATTTTTCGTTGATCATAGGATGTACCTCTCAGCTTATATAATGGGAGGAAGAGGGCTTTCAAGCCTGATGCCCTCTCCCGGCGGAACAGTTGTCATCGCGAAGCTTTCCTTATTTGCTAAGCAGCTTGTTGGCTTTCTCCGCAGCTTGGTTAAGCGCGTCCTGCGGAGTCGTATTTGGATCGATAATGGCCTTTTGAATCGATTCCTTGATCATTTTTGCGATTTCCGGATAAGCGTTCTCCATCGGACGCGGCCTTGCATATTCCAATTGGTCCACGGCTACCTTGAACTGCGGATACTCTTCAAAATGCTTCTTCAGCTCATCGCTCTCCACAGCGGATAGACGGGTCGGCAGGTAACCGACATGCTTATGCTGGTAGATCGTATTTTCTTTGGAAGTCATCCATTTGATAAATTCCCAAGCCGCTTCCTTCTCTTCATCGCTGCTCTTTGACGTCATCACGAGCTGACAGCCGCCGGTCGGAACGCCGTAGCTGACGTTAGCAGGCATAAACGCCGTTTCCAATTCAAAGCCGTTGCCCTTTGCGATTTCGAGGCTGCCTGTTACGCCGGCAGTGGAGCCGAACTTAAAGGCAGACACTTGATTTGCCCAATCTTTATCCGCTGTCGCTCCCGCTTCATCGCCTACAGGCATTTTGATAAGCCCTTCACTGGTGAGCTTCTTCCAGAACTCTACCGGCGCCACGCCTTCTGGCGAGTTGAACGCAGCCGATTTGCCGTCTTCGCTAAGCATTTGTCCGCCGCTTTGGGCAACCAGGCCTTCATAGAACCAAATATCGGCCGCTACCGTCATGCCTACTTTTCCCTTCTCCTTCAACACTCGGGAATACTGTTCAAGCTCATCCCATGTTTTAGGACCGGCCGGATCAAGACCGGCGTCTTTCAGCATCGTGACGTTTTTGTACAAAATCGGGGTGCTGCGCATAAACGGAAGCCCGTACAGCTTGTCGTCTACGTAGGCGTTGCCCATTAGACCGGGATTAAAGTCTTCAAGCTGAAGCTGATCCTTATCTCTCTCCGCGTAAGACGTCAGCTCTTCCAGCATGCCGGAGCGAGCGAATACGCCGGTAGACGCGATTTCGAGGTCGGTAACGGCAGGGGCATCACCTGCTGCGAATGCCGCCTGCACTTTGGCATGAAGATCTTCGTAGTCGCCTTGATGCTCGGCTATCACTTCGATTTTATCCTGGGATTCATTGAACTCTTTGACCATATGCAGCTTTGCCTCTTCAATTTTGTCGCCGAATGCGTACCAATACTTAATGGTGATCTTTTCGGACGCTGCGGCATCCGCGCTCTCCGCGTTAACTCCGCTGCTAGCGTTGCCGCTGTTCGCTGCCGTACCGTTTGACCCGCATGCCGCGAGTACTACTGCCATGAAAATAGCAAGCGTTAGTGCCGTTAACCTTTTAACCATTGTCCAACTCCACCTTTTCCATTTTTAATTGGCTGATGCCTGTCTCTGTGGCCGAAAGCATCAAAAAAAGAAACCTTAATCCTGCCGAGGACATAAGCGTCCGCAGCGGATAAGGTTTCTCCAATGCTCCAACCGATTGCTATTTACTTTTCATAATGAATCATAACCGATGTTTATTAAAACTATGTTATCTGATTGCAAAGATTATATGAATTCATTCTATTGCCGATAGACTATATGATTTGTCTAACTTTCTTCTTGCTTGGTAACGGCTCCGCGCCGCTCCAAAGCTCGGGCTTCGAAGAAGAGATCGCGGTTGCACCGTGCTTTAGGCATTCCTCCGCATGGCTTTGCTCATACAATAAGCCCCCGGTAATAATAGGAATGGAGGTAAAAGCCTTCACCTTGCCGATCATGTCGGGAATCCGGGCAGGCATGACCTCAATGATGTCCGGCTCGGTTTGGCACAAGCTCTTGGCAATATTATCAAGCCCCTCCGTGTCGACGAGGAAGAAGCGTTGAATGGTTAGCAGGCCCAATCTTTTCGCTGTTTTGATTACATTGGTTTTCGTCGAAATAATGCCTGTCGGTTTAATGACCTTCGCCAAGTATTCGAGACCGTAGTTGTCCGTGCTGAGTCCGCCTATCTTCTCGAGATGCAGGAAAATGGGCAGTTGATGGTCCTTGAACAAGTCAACGTAGCTTTTCACGATGCCGATGTGCCCTGTCAGTAGAAAAATGCCGCTTAATTGGCTGCGATACGCCAGCGCAGTTTCGATATGCCTCGGATCTTTAATCGAAGCGATCTTTTTATGCGTGGCGAGCCGTTTCAAGAAAGCGTCATGATGGCCTGCGTTCTTCATCCCTATAACCTCGCTTCTATATTTGCGGTTGCTCCCTCATCATCAAGGAAACCATAATTTCCCGATCCGAATCCTTTCCCCGGGCGTCAGGATTAGGTTTGAAGTGCTTCATATGCTGATGCAGCATAGAAGCATGCTTCTGAACGTCTTCGTCCGCGATATCGATGGCCGAGATCCGAATCTCATTATCCGTAAACTCTAGAATTCGGAATCCGTGCTGATCCAGACAGGCGGATAGCTGTACGAATGTCCAGTTATTCTGCGTGATGATTGAATCTACATGCGTGTGGCCGTTGAAATAGATGCCAACCCCATTTTTCCGGTTCAAAATGCGCCACATATCGATGCTTGGATGAATCGAGCCCTTGTCTTTCTCTGATCTTGCCGTTGTGTTATACACAGGATGATGGCCAAATACAAGCAGCGGCTTCGAGCCCGAAGCTTCGACCATCCTCTCAAGCCATTGCAGCTGTTCATCATCGATCCAGCCGCCCCAGTCTTCGAAATCCAGCTCCTTCGCCGTATCCAGAAAGATCAGCATCGCTTTCTCGGTATCCATGGCGTGATAACGATGCTGGCCCGTAATCTCCAGTACTTCCCTTCTCGTCTGCGTATAGAGATCATGGTTGCCAAGCACGTGAATAAACGTTCTATCCTTAAGCCTTAATAACTCGTATACCTCTTGGAGCTCCAAGGACGATCCCAAATTGGTAAGATCTCCGAGCGATATATGCAAATCTGCGTTGATATCCAGAAAACGTTCAAGCAAGGTATGATAGAATGCTGTGCGCGCCTCCGGCAATCCCAGAATCGAATGATCGATTTCGTGATAATGCAAATCTCCCATTAGTACTAATTTCATCGCGTTTCTCCTCCCGGTTTATACAAATTCGATGCTTCCTCTCTAATGGTATAGGTGAAGTATAGTTTATCTGTTAAATAGGAAAGTAGATTTTGTAAAGGCTTGATCGGAGAGGTGAATGGACCCATCCTATCTCCCTTCGGAAAAACATAAAAAAACCTAATAATTCCATTTTTTTAATGGACTTAACAAAATAATGACGGTATATTGGTGTTCAAGAAACGCGCCGCAGACTACGCGGACAATGGACACAAATGAAAGGCGGGAGCCTCCCTATGTTTACCCTACTTTATCCAATGGTCAAAATTCCCGGCGGAGAAATTGAATTACGAGACGATAGGAAAAAAAGCAAATGGAAGGCCGAAATAAGCCCCTTCCTACTTGCCCCGCATCCCGTGACTAACGATTTGTATTTTGCCAACATCCAAAACCCGTTTATTTCTGTTGACGGAGATCAAACGCCGGTTGTTAATATTTCTTGGCAGGATGCCATTTCTTTTTGTAATGTGCTTTCACGGAAGGCTGGGCTGGAGCCTTGTTATTCCGAAAGTATCGATGGTGAAAGGATCATCTGCGACTGGGACTCCGACGGCTATCGCCTTCCTACGGAAGCCGAATGGCAGTACGCATGTAAAGCAGGAACAGCCGGCTATAGATATGGGGAAATAGACAAGATTGCCTGGTACAATGAAAATTCAGAAGGCAGGATTCATGAAGTAGGCAGTAAGGAGCCGAATGCATGGGGATTATATGACATGCTGGGAAATGTATGGGAATGGTGTTGGGATCTATATGATGAAGAGGTCTATGGCACCTATCGGATTTTTCGCGGCGGCAGCTGGGCTGAAGAGGCCAGAGGCTGCGGGGCAACCTGCCGTCGTCGCAGCCATCCGTCATTTTGCATCGATGACCTCGGCTTCCGTCTTGCCCGGTCTATTCGATTGTAAAGTAATGGCCTGCCAACACAAATCGAATACGATGCGCACGGGTGCCAGAAAGAACATCGTGGAGGGGCCTATTCCAGCCTCTCCTTCATACCGTGATGACTACGTTTCCTTTTTTATGTCCTTTTTCAACATACCTGTGAGCCTCGGAAGTATGCTCCAACGGATAACATCTATCGATAACCGCTTTTATTTTCCCCGCCTCAAAAAGCTCCCTAAGGAAATTTAAATTCTCTTTATTCTGCTTTAATCCCGCCGTCACAAAAACCGCTTTTTTACTCCCGAACTTAGCGGTCCAAGCCATTTGAGCCATAACGGCCAGCGACGGGACCGTTGTAAGATAAACTCCTTTTTGCGTTAACGAATCTTTACACTGTGAAAATGAACGTTTGCCTACCGTATCGAAAATCACGTCATAGCGCTCACCGTTTTGGGTGAAATCCTCTTTGGTATAGTCTATTGCTTTGCTTGCTCCCAGAGTCTTCACCCATTCTGAATTTACGGCACTGCATACTCCGGTAACTTCTGCCCCATAGTACTTGGCAAGCTGCACAGCATACGCGCCTACTGCACCGGAAGCGCCATTAATAAGTACTTTTTGTCCGCGCTGAATATTCGCGGTATCCCGAAGGAACGTCAACGCGGTTGTCGCCCCATCACAGATAGCGGCGGCTTCTTCATAAGTCATGGCAGCTGATTTTATGGCCAACGGGGCGCTTTCAGACAGACATTTGTATTCGGCATAAGCCCCAAAGTTAGCATTGCTCATGCCAAAAACTTGGTCTCCTTCTTTGAATAATTTAATATCTTTGCCGACTGCTTCAATTTCCCCGGCCAGCTCAACCCCCAATATAGGATATTTAGGTCTCATAAGGCCAAACACTATTCTTATAATAAATGGGTCGGCCTTACGGAAGGAGCAGTCCGCTTGCGTTACGATTGCCGCAAAAACTCTTATCCGAACTTCATTGTCCTTAAGAGCAGGTTTTTCAGCTTCTTTGAACTGAAGCACATCAGGTGAACCGTATTCCGGGCATAAGATTGCTTTCATTACCATACCTCCGATTGATCCAGCCCATTTAACGGCGCCGTTCATTTGTGCGACCATAAATTACGCTTAGCTGGACCCTCGCGGGCAGCAATGACCAGGAGGATCTGTGGAGGGGGATGTACCGTTTATTGGATAAAATCGGTATTGACTAACATCAATTATAATAATCGCTGCTCTCCGCCGTCAATAGAAGCGCTCATAAAAATCGAAGAAGAATTATATCCATGGATAGCCCTAATTCCCCGAACCTTCCAATAAAATGCCGTTCCTATTCTCGATTTCCCATTCCAATTGCTTCATGTATTCAATCATAGATGAACATGTTTCTCTTCTAATGGTTCCAGGGACGTCTTTCAATTGAAGCTGGATTGTTTTCTCGAAATCTTTGCTTTTTCTTGTGATCGGGATACATCTCTTTTTCTGGTATTGCACCAGCAGGTTCAGTAATGCTTCCCACTTCTCCAGCTCCAAGGTCAATACAAAGATTTTATATTGGTTATCTGATTCGTAACTGAAATTAAACCTCTCAAAAGATTTCCGGTTTGTTATTTGTGATTGCAGCCCGATAATTTTCGTTTCAATATCCTCAATAATCTCAAACATATCATCATCTCATTTCCGATTCATTAAGGGTTTAGACCACATGGAAAAGAACATGCGTTCCCTCCTTATCAGCATGTCCTTTATTAGTGAAAATAAACTTATTGGATCCGTCGAACCATTTTCAGAAAAAATTTTCCGGAGGTGTCGATTTTTCCGTCTGCGGATCGTCGTCTTCATATAAGCCCAAAACCTCGGCAAAGGAGACCTACCATGTACGCATTCATTTCAAAAGACGGAACCAAAATCGCTTATGACAAATCTGGTCAAGGACCGGCACTCCTACTGGTAACAGGTGCATTCAGCTATCGGAAATTTCCGGGGCAGGTGCAGCTCGCTCAGCTGCTGTCCGAGCATTTCACGGTCTACAACTACGATCGCCGCGGCCGCGGCGACAGCGGAGACACGCAGCCCTATGATATCGCGCGAGAGATTGAAGATCTTCAGGCCTTGATCGATGAAGCCGGCGGCACGGCAAATGTTTGGGGGCTGTCATCCGGCGCGGTTCTTGCCCTGCAGGCTGCAGCGTCAGGGGTAAACATCCAGAAACTGGCCCTGCATGAACCTCCATTCGTGGTCGATGATGCGGACCGCAAGCCGCCGAAAAATTTTACAGCCCATATTAATGAGCTGATTTCCGCTAACCGCCGCGCTGAGGCCATCCAATATTTTATGACCAAGGGTATGGGTGCGCCTTCATTCGTCGTAAGCTTGATGCGCATCATGCCGGGGGTGTGGGCCAGACTCATGGCCGTGGCCCACACGCTTCCCTATGATGCGGCTTTATTGAATGGATATATGGACGGAAAACCGCTCCCTGCCAACTTGTGGAGCAAAGTCACGATGCCGACGCTAGTGCTCGAAGGTACGGAAAGCCCGTCTGCGCTGCGCCATGGTGCCCAAGCACTTGCCCGCGTGCTCCCCTATGCTCAGCTGCTTAGTAAAAAGGGACTCGGCCATACGAAAAAACTCGATGCTAAAATCATTGCAGCCGAGCTTGCGGCGTTTTTTAAAGGTTAGACATCCCTCCCCCTATCCGTTTTGGCAGCATAAAAAAACAGCCCATGACGGGCTGTTTTTCGTTTATTATGGCTTTTTGCGAGTGGAATACTAACTTAGGGAGGTTATTTTTCTATCCCAGATTCAAATGCCGCAGCTTATCCGGATTGCGCACGAGATAAATCCGCTGAACGCGGTCGTCTTTGAACTCCAGGCTGACGACGGTGGGATAAGGCTCGGAGGGACTGCTTAGAACAAAGCCAAGCTGGCCGTTGACTATCACGAGCCTTACGCTTCCTTGTCCGTCGCCCTTGGACGTAAGTCCTTGAATGAATGCGAGGACGCGTTTGCTTGATGTAATAGGATTAATCGCCGCCATGGCTTTACCGCCACCGTCGCTGTACAGCACGATGTCCTCGGCGAGCATCGCGAAGAGCCCTTCCATATCTCCCGTCGCCGTCGCATGGAGGAATCGCAGCACGAGTTGTTCGGACTGCGTGCTGGAGATCTGCTCGGCGGGCGGCTCGTCTTGGATCTTCCGTTTCAAACGGCTGTAGATCTTGCGGCATCCAAGCTCCGTCTTGTTAACGAAATCCGCAATATCGCGATAATCGTATTCGAAGGCCTCGCGAAGAATGAATACCGCGCGCTCTATGGGAGTAAGCCTCTCGAGCAAGAATAGGAAAGCATACGATATCGTATCCTCCAGCACGACCATCTGGAGGGGATCCTGTCCCTCGGCAGAGGCCGCGCCAGGCACGGACGCGTAGTTTTGTACGAGAGGCTCCGGAAGCCAGGGGCCGACGTAAACCTCTCTTTTGTTGCGCGAGGATTTCAAGTAATCAAGACAGCGGTTCGTAACGATTTTGCATAAGTATGCTTTCAGGTTGCGGACGGGCCCGCCTTCCTTATTGCTATTCTGCTGCTGCACCGTTACGAAAGCATCTTGCACCAAATCCTCGGCATGCGTGACAGACCCTAACATCCGGTAGGCTATAGAGAGAAGAAGCGGTCTGTACTTTCGGTACACGGAATCAAGCTCCACGATGCATTCCTTCTTTATCTTGTTCTTTACCGGCTATTATACTCCGAGCAGCCTCTTTCGCGCTAGACAATGATGCATTTAGCAGCATGCCCGAAGATCCGACCCAATCGCCGGCGACATAGAGCCCGGGCCGTCCTTCGACCGCAGGACCGGGTCTGCCCGAGAGACCGCCGTTCGCGGCGGTTACGACAGCATGCGAAACTAGCATTCGCGGCAGGAAGCGCTGCTGAACGACATGCTTGCGCCAACCCGGTTGTATTAAATCGAGAAAGCCTTCCAGCTCGCGTTCATCCTGCAAGGGCTCCGAATCCTTCGAAGCCGGCAAATATTTCATGACATGTATAACCGCGTGTGCCGGATTATCGGAAAACGCGGAAACGGCGGAATGGTTGGAGTAATACCATGGATAATCGGCGCCTAATGCAAATTTCGTTTTTGGTTGAGGCAGCCCGGCAACGACGAGATCCATGCATGCCGCGCGAACGGGAATCAGCTGCTCATAGGCTGCGGCTTCCGCAGGGGTAAGCGCCGGATTAAGGAGAGCCAGCGTATCGGCTGGTCCGGCAGTGGATAACACGTAACTGGCCATCAGCTGCGTTCCATCCTTTAAAGTGACCGTCATTCGGGGATAGCTGCCGGTAATTTCCCGCGCGGGTGAGCCCGTACGGATCGAAACCCCTGCCTGCTGCGCTTGTTCCGTCAGCTTGTTCACAAGCGTTTGCCAGCCTCCGTCCACGTACATCACTTGGCTTTGCTTGAGCTGCTCGAATACGGCGCCGGCGCTTAGCAGCTCCGGAGCATCGCAGTACGTGGACACGCGAACGAGCGCAAGCACGACATTGCGCACGCGCGGACTGGAGATTTGGGATTCCAAATAAGCTTGCAGGCTAACCTTGTGCAAAGCAGCGGTGTCTGTCTTGCGGAGCCGGCTGTAAAATCGAAGCAGTTGGGTTTTCTCATGCCACTTAAGGAACGATCCGAGCAGCAGCTGCGAGAACGGGAGCGCTTCGTTCCCGCCATTTGCGCCTTTGAACACGAAGGTGCTTGTCGGCTTCGGCATCCCTCCAGTGGGTGTAACGCCAACCTCCCGCAAAATAGGGAGCGCGCTCTTATAAAGGGCATGCGCACCTAAGTTTACGCGCGCTGCGGCAATCTCGTTCGAAGCGGCGCGTCCGCCGAGCTTCGTGCCTTTGTCAAGCAGCATTACTTTCCGGCCTGCCTGCGCCAAATAAATCGAAGCGGTTAATCCGGCAATGCCGCCTCCAATAATAACAATGTCCCATTTCGATTCCGTACGATTCTGTGTCATGAATATCAATCCTTTCCGGTCTAATGCATTCATGACGATTAACGGAACTCATTTGTGACAATGCCGTCATTGAAGGCAACAATCGCCGCAGGCTGCGGGTGCCCATATTGGTTAAAGGAACGACAGCCTCCTTCCAATTTGGCGGATATGGTTGACGTCGGCCCACAGGATAAAATAATTGTAGAACGTTTCCCCGATCTGGACTGGGCGGGGATATCTCACAATAAGGGCGGCCTGTGTGTTCATCTCCGCCGGTTGGTCAGCCGACGGAAAAATGAAGCATGCCTCTTGGTTTTGAATCGTTGTCATAACAATGCGAGGAGATGAGCCATATGGCATCAATGGATGAAAAGCTTCGGAACGGCATACCTCGGAAATCCTGTCCCCCGCTGAGATCGCGGATACCTGAAAAAATCCGCTTGGCCCTTCATACCTCTCCTCGCTGACCCGTCGCCAGCTTGCGGGATACGGAAAAGATACCCGGTATACGAAACTCGTGTAGATGTTTTCCGGAATTCTTCTGACGCCAGGAGACCACTGCAAGGCGGTAATCCGGCCGCCTCTGAGGACGATTGCCGGAGCCTTCTCCTTGACTCCGACGATCCACAGCTCACTTGCGCTTTCTACACCCGCGCATCCCGATAAATACGCGATCCTGCCACCGTCAGGCGACCAGCCGACAGTAGTGGCGAAACAGTCGGATACCGCTAACGTCCTTTGGCTCTGACCGGTACGGCTGTCGGTTTGGATGAGTGAATAATAATTCGGCTCCTGATAGGCGGTTGCGCTGTAGGCAATGCTTCGGGAGTCCGGAGACCATGCAGGAAAATAGTTTTTGGCAAGTGGTCCGCCTTCCAGCGTGTAAATATTGCCGGTGGCTAGATCCACCGTTGCAATGATAGAGATGCTCGCACCGGGAAACGTATATAGCGCGAAGGTTCCGTCTGGGGAAAGCCGAACGTCATGGAGCGGTCCGTCGGTATTTTGAGTCATTTGTCTCCGGTCGGTGCCATCGTTCCGAATGCGGAAGAGCTGGGTGTTGCCCGTGGCATCCGGCGCCGCAAAGAGCAGTTCCATCCCCGAAGGGAACCACTGGACATCGCTGGCTCCCGGCTCCCGGATCGCGTAGCTGCTATGTGAGAAAGTATTATAAATGACAATGCTCCCGTTTTTGACATACGCAAGAAAACGGCTGTCCGGGGACCAGTCCAGCAGCGTGGAGGTTTCGATTTGGTCGATTCGGGCGACGGAAAGCGTAACGGTATCCAGCACGTGGACCACGTTGCCGATGCCGATAAAGGCAATCCTCCTGCTGTCCGGAGACCAATAAGGAACGGAAAATTCTGCACCAAGCCCCTGTGTAAGCTGCATCGTAAGACCGTCCTGCGGCCGGTACAGCCAAATGTCGAAATTTCCTCCGCGGTCCGACGTGTAAGCGATCCATCCTTGAACGAGATCATGAGGAACAGCTTGCATAGTTAACACCCTCTCCTGTTACATCTTATGCTTCAGATGTATTCATCGGAGGGCGGTTAGGCGACAATCACCCGGCACCATCTTCACCTTTTCTATTAAACTATACCTGCAAATAAATACCGCTAACAAATTCATTCACTAAAAAATGTTTGTTTTGCAGGCTTGTAATAACTTCGCCGTTAATTTGAACATTGCAAAAAAGAATGTCTGATACCCGCCTCTCCTCATCATAACCGAAGATACGCGAAGGATTGGTGTTTTTGCCGTTATATGTGATATTGCTAAACACAATGTTCTCAATTTGTCTGCCTGGTACCGGATTATAGGTTTGATTCCAGACTACGCGGACATCGAACAGCTGTCCGAGTTCAAAATCTTCCACCCTGATCTGATTAAATGTCACATCGCGAACAGTGTTGTTATCCCCGGCGCATATGGCCATGACCCCCCAATAATTTTCCTGTGGTTCATGATGCTCCAACACATCGATATTTTCGAAACGGATGTTGGCTACGGTATCCCCATTATTTTGGTGATCGCCATGAATGCCCACATGCATGGCATGGGCGACATCCGCCCAAAATACGGAATTGCTGACGGTTATGTTGCGTGAGTCACCATAATATTCACCGCGGCTGCCATAGACCGCTATGCAATCATCGGAGGTCCTCAGAAAAACATCCCGAATATCCACGTTCGAGCTGGCCATCATATCAATTCCGTCGCACCACCCGCGAGTACTGAACGATTTGAAGTTATGGATGCGAATATGTTCGGACTGCCCTATATAAATGCTGTAATGCGGAGGATCAAGCGTGATGATGCCTTCGACTTCAATCTGTTTAGAAAATTGGATCTGTACGCCTCTTAAATAAGTGGTTTTCTCCATATTGGACATATACAACACGCCTCTACCGCGTATAACGATATTCTCTGCATGCTTACAGATCATGGAACCGTAAAGTACAGCGCCTCCGGCAATATACACCGTTGTTCCCGACGGGATATGCAGCATCGGATTTTCAAAATGATGAATCCCCGGCATGAAATAAATCGTTTTTTGCTCTCCGTCAGCAGACTCGGACATACCCCGTACATTTTCGGCGATATCCGCAAATTTATGTGTTCCTGCATGAACACGCAGTACGTTTGCATCGTCCGGCATAGGCGGCGCTGTCTCGATCGGATTAGCGAACAGATGCAAATTGCTAAAGCGTTCCTCATTGATTTCAATCGAAAGCTTGCACGGCCGATCCAATGTAAAAGTGATGGCATCCCCTTCGATTTGAAACGGGATTTGGGCCGACAAAGGGCGAATAACGGCCTGCTCAATCCGCTGCTTGTTGGAAATAACAGTGACCTCTATAGTACCTTCCATATCAAAATAAACCATAGATGCTCTGCGAACATGGTGCATGTCCACCTTCGCTTCAAAAACAAACAGCGATCGCCACGCCCCGCCGGGCTTTCGCGCACTCACTGTAAAATCGTCTATTCCAATAGCCCCATCCGGTTGCCCATAAATAATTAATTCGCTCATCTCTACCTCCATTACGCAAGGGTTCTTATGCTTCAGGCATCAATAAATAGGCTGAAGCCTATTCATGCTCCAGCCTATCATTACTGCTCTATCCCCGTATAAGTCTGCTATTTACGCTCCGCTAACACTTTGCTTACTTCATCGGTTATTTCCTGTCCTCCGGATTTCAACCAGCTTTCTTTGAAACCGTCAAAATCTTTCCCGGTGTTCGCTTCTCCTGTAATCGCCTTAATAACATACGTATCCTGCAATGTTTTCAGATTGCCCCAATATTTTGGTTTGCTTGTCAATACGGCCGGACCCAGTACATCAAGCAACGGCGTGACTCCTACAGTTAGCTTATCCTTCAGATCCAGCAGCTCTTGTTTTGTCGTATGCTTCTGCATCGATACGTCCGTGGAGCTTAACGGATTATAGAAGTTACCTGCTCCCATTTTCGGAGCGGCAACCGCTTCATCCGTTTTGGCAATGGCGAGGTCCCCTTCCATGTCATAGCTTACGCCTAATTGACCGAAGCCCGTCAGCAGAAAACCTTCGGAATCCGTTGCTACATACTCAAGGATTTCCATAATCTTTTGACGTTTCTTATCCTCTTTCTCTAATTGAACGCCGAACAATACAGGCGCCTGTCTTGCGCCATACGCGAAAGAATAAGCAACGCCGTCTGGTGCCGTAAACGGCGTTCCAGGCTGGAATATTTGTCCCTTCTCAAGGCCGGGTTTTGCGACAAATCCTGAATCTTTGTAAAAATTGCCCCACTTCCCGTTATCAACCATACCTATTTTTTGGTCGGCAAATTTAATATTAATCTCGTTATTATCGCTAGTAATGAATTCAGGATCGATAAGACCCGCTTTGTACCATTTGCTGAGTAATGTCAATGCTGTACGCGTCTCTTCCGTTATACCGCCATAAACGACGTTACCGGCTGCGTCCTTCTTGAACTGATATGGCGAAACGCCATGCGCCGAGAAAATGCTGGTAAATAATTGCTCCGTAAGCTTGCCTCGGCCGATCAGGCCATACGTATCCTTCTTCCCATTCTTATCAGGATCGTCATTAACGAATTTCGTAAGTACGTCCTCCACCTCTTCGAGTGTCTTAGGAGGCGCGGAGTAGCCGATATTTTTCAGCCATGCTTCATTGTAGCCCGGGATAAATCCGTCAAGGCCGCCTGGCCAAACTTTCGGAATGCCCCAGTTTTTGCCGTTGTATTGGCCGACACCCCATGCGCCGGAATCAACCGAATTTAATGCTGCCGTAAATTTCGGCATATAGGTCTCAATTTCAGCTTGGTCAATAACCGCAATGATGCCTTGATCTGCCCATTGCACCATATCTGTTTCATTTGCATCAATCGGGAAAATATCGGGAATATCGCCTGAGGCTAGCAGCACCGAAAATTGCTCTTTCCAAGTACCGCGCTCCAATTTGACGTTTTTGATTTTGACATTGAATTTCTTCTCAAGCTCGGTTTGTACATAGTTGCCGTCCTTCTCGGGCGTATTAAAGTTATTTGCCCAAGTAATTTCGATCGACGCCTCTGTTGCCGGCGATTCCCCATTGTTCGTCGACTTCGGCTCGTTGGTACTGATATTCCCCGTATTATTGCTGCTGCACCCGCTCATGACAAGCGATACCGATAGGGCTATCGCAGCAAATCCCAGCCATTTCTTTTTTGTGTGGTTCATTTCTTTTACTTCCTCCCTTTTCTATTCCTATTATATATTTAGACAGCTCGCGGATATAGCGGTCTGTTTAAACCGTTCCGTCAAAATTAGCCTTTAAGCGACCCAACCATAATTCCTTTGACAAAGAACCGTTGAAGAAAGGGATAGACCATTAAAATAGGCAGCGCCGTGAACATAATGATCGCAGCTTTAACCATTTCAGGAGCCTGTTCGTTCGTAGGAACTGGCAGCATCGGGTCTCCTTCAGCCGAAATGACGAGCCGTCTCAAGAAGAGCTGAAGCACAATCTTTGATTGGTCCTGCATGTATAACATGGAATCAAACCAGGCATTCCAGTGGCCGACGGCAGTCCAAAGCGCAAGCGTCGCCAATACCGGTTTCGAGAGGGGGATAATGATCGTGAATAGGATTCGCATATCATTGGCGCCATCGATCTTCGCTGAATCCTCCAATTCCTCGGGTATGCCCATAAAGAAGTTGCGGAGAAGCAGAAGATTAAACGTACTGAGAAGCCCAGGGATAACATACACCCATAACGAATTAATGAGTCCCAGTCCTTTGATCAGCAGATAGGTAGGAATAAGACCGCCGCCAAAAAACATCGTTACGACAATGAACATCGTATAAAATCCGCGGTGCGGCAAATATTTGCGAGATAACGGATAGGCGCCCAGCGACAGGAAAACGAGTGTCAGTCCCGTTCCCACAACCGTGCGGAAAACGGTATTCCCCATCGTTTGCCACACCGTTTCCGTCGTCAAGACGCGCTTCCAAGCAAAGAAAGAAACCTCTTTCGGAAAGAAATGAACGCCTGGCCGCAAAGCTTCCGCAGGTGTGCTAAACGAGATGGAGAGCACGTGCATAAAGGGATAAATCATCGTAACGCTAAGCGCGATTACAAATAAAATGAGAAAGACTTGAAATAATTTTTCTCCAGCGGATATTTTCAATTTTTGCCGCTCCTTTCTTGCATAGGTTAATAGAGACCTTCCTGCCCCATTTTTTTCGTTATTACGTTTGCAAACAAAACCAGCATGAGGCCGACAACATTTTTGAATAATCCTACGGCCGTCGTCAGACTGAACTGGAAGTTTTGCAAACCGATCCGGTACACATACGTATCGAGCGTGTCCGCTACTCCATATACGGCAGGCGAATAGAGCGTTAAGATTTGATCAAATCCGGCATCCAGCACACCGCCCACCCGCAAGATGAGCAGGATTGCAATGACCGGAAGAATAGAAGGAAGCGTAATGTATAATGTTTGCTTCCAGCGATTCGCTCCATCCAGGACTGCCGCTTCGTACATCTGGGAATCGATACTCGTCAAAGCAGCCAAATAAATAATCGTCCCCCATCCTATTTCCTTCCATATTCCTGACATAACGAGAGTAAACCGGAAATACTTTTCGCCGCCCAGAAAGTAAATCGAATCCATGCCGAACGATTGAATAATATAGTTGACGACACCCGAATTTGGGGATAAAAGAGTGATCATAATGCCCCCGATTACGATCCAGGATAGGAAATGGGGCAAATACGATATCGTCTGCGCAATTTTCTTAAATAGTGAGAATCTGAGCTCATTAAATAAAAGAGCCAATATAATCGGTGCCGGGAACCCGAATAATATATGGTAAAAGCTGATAATGATCGTGTTTCTCATGATTTTCCAAAAGTCGGGCGAAGCCGTAAACAAATATTCGAAATGCTTGAAGCCTACCCATGGGCTGCCCCAGATCCCATCACGGATAAAATAATCTTTGAAAGCTAGTTGAATGCCATACATCGGGCCATATGCAAATACGGCATACCAGACCAGCACGGGAGCTAACAACAAAAATAAATATTTATTTTTCTTATATTGCCGCCAAGTGAGTGTCCACCCCGAGACTTTAGGTTCAAGGCTTTCTCCCTGTTTGTGAATGCCAGCAGCGCTTGCCGGGTTCATAGTTGTTTTCTCCTTCCGAATACGATTTTGCGTTGAGACTTGGTCTGAACACCCCTTACATTAGGTCATTGTAAGCGCTTTTTCTATTGCAATTTCATTAAAATCACTAAAGATTCATCGCATAGCCGCTATGATTTTATAGGCAAAAGAAAAAGCAATCGCATGGGCGATTGCTTTTTTCCAGATCATGGGCAGGCTAAGCGTTTGTTTCCGCAACGTTCCGGTACTGGACGGGCGTGACGCCGTAACGCGTTTTGAATTTGTTGTGAAAATATTGCGGATTGCGGTAGCCAACGAGCCCCGATATTTCCGCAACGGAAATCCTCTTATCTTCTCTTAACAAAGCAGCAGCCTTCTCAAGCCGCACTCGGGTCACATATTCAGTAAATGATTCGTTCATGACGGATCCAAACAAAGTGGAAATATAAGATGGCGCCAATGAGGCGATTTCGGAAAGTTTATGAAGCGATAAATCCTCATGGATATTGTCATCGATAAACATTTTTAATTTAAGAATGATTTCCGTATGGGCATGATTGCCGATTTCTTGAACATGAGCCGTAATTCGAGCGGACAGGGCCCGTATGGATTCAAGCGTGTCTGCCAGCGTCTCCTTCTTCAACTCATCAAACAAGCTTGAAGGCGGAACGATTTGTTGTAGATCAAGCTCAATAACGGACTCATACAAAACCGTAACCAATTGGAGAAGCCCAAGCTCGACCGTTTCCAATTGGATATCGCCATTCTCCGTAGCCTTTCGAAAATCATCTAAAAAGCGATTCATGGCAACTTCATTCCCCGCCTTTATCGCATTTTTATAAATCTCAAAGGATAATAACTGCGGCTTCAATGGCGTTGATGGGATATGGGAATGCAATACAACGGCTTCTGAACCATAGAAAAACCGATAGCGATACGCATGAAGGGCGCTTTGATAAGAGAAAGGTATGTCTTCAGGAGCTTGAACGAGCGAACCGATGGCAGCGCCAAAGCGTAATGGTTCGGCTGCGATATTTTTTATGCGGTTCAGTTGGGTCAGCAATGTTTGCTCCAGCTCTTCCTTAGCGGAGTTCTGCTCACAGAAGTAAATAACTGCCGCTTCCTGAGCATTTAATCGAACGAATTTATAATAGCTATATATAGCATGCTGTTCAAAATAAGCCTTGAAGACTTCGCCATCACCTTCCAAAATACGAATATAGCTTATCAAGTAATGGCATTGCAGCGGCAAATAATCGTTATACTCCGAACCAATCCCTGCGCCTAAAACGAGGTTTTTTAATTCATTCACTTTAGCTTTGGATTCTAACGTTTCTATTTTTTGCCCTAACGTCGTTATTGCGCTTCCAATAATTGCATACTCATTTTGCGAAGAATAGGCAGTTCCCGGATGATAGAAGCCGCGAATGCTGGATAGAAGTGCCTTCATTGGAACATATACGCGTCTGGAAATCACATAAGAAATAAGCAAGCCTATTAGCAATACGAGAAGGCAGCTGCCGAATATTTGGCCCTTCAGCTGCTCCGACGAGGATACGAAGGTGTTCATCGGCCGTATTAATACATATTTCCAATGAGTATCCGCTGCCTGTTCTTCCATGTAGGACAACACGTATTTCTCGCGTTTATTATAATGAAGATCCTTATCTTCCCGATCTGACTCCATCCACTGCTTCGCAATCGAAAGACCCTTTTCGTCATTCAGGCCTGTATGGATAATAGAGCTGCCCTCATCGTTAAAGGCGTACAGCTTTTCCATCGGCGAGCTCATCGTGCTGGAAACCAATTGATTGATATATTCCAAGCTAACGTCAATATACATAGCCCCTTCCGACATGTTCGACATGGTACCGTATGGAAGGGCAATTGCATAAGTCAATACTTCTTCTCCGTCAGGTAACGTTCTATACGTCCAACGGTTTAATGCGGATCGAAGCGAGTCTTTCAAGAACGCGGCATCCGGTGAATTGTCCTGCTTCGAGTAAAATTGGCTGTTATCTACGATATAATTACCTTTCTCGAAGAACGCGGATATTTTGTAAACGCCTTCATTTGCAACCTTGAAAATTTCAAGGTCTTTGCGAAAAGCCAATATCCCGCTCGTATTGCCTTCCCAATGGCTGTCCAGCAAATAATTCAGCATGGATTGGCTCTCTAATGATAAGGTGGATACCGTACGGTTCCGGATACTGTTCTCGTATTTTTGCAGCACCGTATTTTTAACAAAATCGCTCGATGTCACTAAGCGTTGCTTGCTGTCCCTAGCGATCTCATCAATCATTAAGCGATTAGCTTGGACATATAGGTAGCTTCCTACAAGACCGATCAAGACAACGGCCAGTAAGGTGAATGAAATAATCAGATGGGTAAATAAAGTGCCCCCTCTTCTTTGACTCCCCACTTTCATCACATGACCCCCTCTAATTCTTAAAGATCTCTATATAACTTTCTTTAATGAAAGCATTTATTACTAAAGATACTAAAACGCGCCGACTTACGCTATTACAAAATCTTCATGTGAATAAATTCATAACTTTATGTATTTAGAAACACGCAATAAAATAGAAAAAAACAGCAAGTCTGGACAAGAGGTCCCTACTTCCTATTTTTTTATAAACGGCCCTTCGGTGGCTTAATCGCTACAACGCCGACCTCACAATACGGCGATAATAAATAAATAACGGTAAGAAGAGCGAAGACACCCGTTTTCCGGTCAGGCAGCAGCCATAGCAGCGAACTGAAGCCAAGTATATCTCCGGCATTTTATTCAACTAAAATCCTCTCCTTGCTTTCATTAAATTTGGGTTAACCAAGTCAGAATGAACGGGCAGTTCCAGCATCCTTATTGTATGGAAACCATAAAGCACTGTCGTTCGATTCAGATGATAAGCAGGAGGGGAATAGTTACAATTTTGTCATGTTCGGTTTACTTTCAGCTAGCGCTTATACGGTACTAAACGACAAAAAAACGGCATTTCTGCCGTTTCTTTAGGTTGGATCTATCGAATTATTAACCCTTATCGCGATACAGGTCTCTAATAAATCTTTCGTCCCTGCTCGTCGGCGATTCCTCTTTTACGGTAAAAGTACGTATTGACGCAACATAACCCTCTCCCCCATATTCGTTCTGGTCTTTGATGGCTGATTTACTTTATACCTAACCGATCTTCTGATTCCATTCCGCAATTCGTGGATTGTACCGACAATTTCGAATCAAGTCAATGTACAATTTGAAACTGATTGCCATTATTTAATATCGACGCTAAGAAAACAAGGAGTACGCCTCTAGGCATCGAAGTGTAGGAGGACGGATTAACTCTCGTAGAAAGGAATAGTAACCATGAGGATTACGATTCAAAATGTAATCGATCGACTGCGCTCTTCCGTCCAACCGATTGAGAACACGGTCGATGGTTTGGAGCCGGGCAATCCCGGAACCGAAGTACTTGGGATTGCGACGACGCATATGGCATCCCAGCAGGTCATCGAACAGGCTTTGTCCTTGGGCGTGAATTTACTTATCTCCCATGAGAGCGCCTACTACAGCCATCGGATGTCGAACGGGCTCTTGAACGAAGATCCGATATTTCAAAACAAGGAAAAACTTATTCAGCAATCCGGCCTCGCTATCTATCGTCATCATGATTATTGCCATAGGATGGAGCCCGATACCATCATGGCCGGTTTGCTTCATAACCTGAAGTGGGAATCTTGCGTGGAGGAAATGATGCCTGCGGCAGCAGTGCTTCGTATACCTGAAATGCGTGCCATAGAAATTGCGGAATACGCCAAAACACAGCTTTCTATCCCTTATGTACGGATCGCTGGCGATCGGCACATGACATGCAGCCGCATCGGAATTCTAGTGGGCTACAGAGGGGGAGGCGTCAACGCCATTCCACTATTCCGCGAGAAGAAGCTCGACTTGATTATCGCGGGCGAGGGACCTGAATGGGAAACACCCGAATATGTGGGGGACTCTACGTATCAGGGCTTGCCGAAATCGCTGCTTGTACTGGGACATGCCGAGAGCGAAGAGTCCGGCATGCGTTATTTGGCAGAACGGCTGCAGGAATCGTATCCTGGTCTTCCGGTACACTTTATACCGGTTCATCCCGTATTTCAGGTGGTTTGAGTCCGAACCGGGACACTCGTGAAAATTTTATAATCCAAAGGAGCGAAAGCAAATGAAGTCAGGCATGATGAATGCGGCAATTATGGACAAACCTTTATCTATAGCGGTTAAGCAGGTGAACATCCCCATTCCGGGGGATAACGAAGCATTGGTTAAAGTTCACTGCATCGGCGTGTGCGGTTCCGATATTCATTACTACGAGCATGGCCAAATCGGACGGTATGTCGTGAAGGAGCCGATTGTGCTTGGCCACGAGGTGGCCGGCGAGATCGTGGAGGTCGGTAAAGCGGTCACGCATTTAGCACCGGGCGACCGGGTCGCCGTGGAGCCTGGCGTGACATGCGGGCGCTGCGAGTATTGCAAATCCGGTCGCTACAATCTGTGCCCCGATGTTATCTTTCTAGCGACTCCACCCGTGAACGGGGCTTGGGCGGAATATATCGTTATGCCGAGCGACTACCTGTTCAAGCTGCCAGATTCGATGAGCTTTGAGGCAGGGGCGCTGCTCGAGCCGCTATCGGTCGGATTCCATGCGATGCAGCGCGGTGAAGCCAAACCTTTCGATCGCCTACTGATAACGGGACTGGGTCCGATCGGCCTGCTAGCCGGACAGGCGGCGAAGCTGTTCGGTATAACCGAAATCTATGGAACGGATACGGTAGCTTATAGGCGGGAGCTTGCGCTTGAGATGGGCTTCAAGGCGGTATTCGATCCATCCACGGATCAGGTAGCCGAGAGACTGGATGAGTTGACCGGAGGTGCCGGCATCACGCTCGTCGTAGAATCGTCGGGCAATGCCAGAGCGATGGCTGATACGGTGAAGCTGGTCAAGCGTGGCGGACGGATTGTATTTGTCGGGCTCCCGGCTTCCGACGAGGTGCCCATGGATA
Source organism: Paenibacillus sp. LPE1-1-1.1 (assembly GCF_040676435.1). Taxonomy (NCBI): domain Bacteria; kingdom Bacillati; phylum Bacillota; class Bacilli; order Caryophanales; family Paenibacillaceae; genus Paenibacillus; species Paenibacillus sp. LPE1-1-1.1. Next base: position 349,794 of record NZ_JBEGHY010000045.1, on the reverse strand, counting down.
TGGCCAGCCTAATCGATGGCGAAATCAACGCCTATGGCGTATTCCGGTATGCAAACACTTATCCGGCAGCTATCCAGGCCTTGCAGCATTCTTCCGTAGACATCGAGTCCATCATCACGCACCGGTACGGACTGACGGATATCAAAGAAGCGGTAGAGACGGCGCGTACACGGAAAGATACCAGCATTAAAGTTATGATTTATCCCAATCTTCCTGCAGAGTAATATAGGAGCTCGCTGGCTGCTACCTTTCTCCATTCCGGGCACAACAAATCAAGCAGAGTCACCATGTGACTCTGCTTGATTTTATATGCTCATAGAATTGATACTGCTCTTCTGTTTTAAGTTAAGTCAGATTTTTGCAATAACTGTTGTACAATCTTAGCAACTTCGGCTCTTGTAATATAAGCTTTCGGAGCAAGCACTGCTGCGCTTCTTCCTGAGACGATTTCTGCTTGAATGCTGTCAGCGATTGCATTCTTCGCCCAGCTTGACGCATCTGCAGCATCTTTGTAAAGGCGCAATACAACATCAGCTGTTTGGTTCTCAAGATTTGCATTCAGGCCGGTGATCGTCATTGCTTTGGCAATGATAACCATAGCCTGTTCTCTCGTAATCTTGTCTTGCGGACGGAAGGTGCCATCTTCGAAGCCATTGATCAGCTGGTATGACTGTGCCGTCACTATGGCGCTGCTGTACCAATCCTTAGCTTTCACATCCGAGAATGGCGTTGTACCGTTCTCCTGCTTCAAGCCTAATCCCCGTACGACAATTGCCGCGAACTCGGCACGCGTAATATCTGCGCTCGGATTAAACCGGTCATTCCCGATACCGGTGATGACCATCCGCGAACCCAAATCGTTTACAGCATCCTTCGCCCAATGCTGAGCGACATCCGAGAACTCTACCGGATGATAGATAACAGCGTATGTGCTGTTCGTTAAACTGTTCACCTTAGCATAAAGCTTGCCATCAATTGTGACGATTTTTGTCGGCACATGGCGTACCGTTCCATCCTGTTCGACCACAACGACTGTTGTAAGCTTGTTTGGATCGACGCCGTCCGGAATCGCAATCATTCGCTCTACATAAGCGTTGAACTTCGAAATTTCGATGATCTTGTCACCGTATCGGGCTGTAACCGTGAAGTTAATTGGCGGCGCAACCAATGTAAATTCTCCATTGATTTCCTTATTCTCAACTAGTTCTGCCATTGCCGCATCCGGTACGGCGATTTCGATCTGGATCGTCATGTCCTTCAAAGCGACCGATGCGCCGAACTGCTTAGAAATTGCGCTGCTATCGATTTGCTGTGCAGGAACGGTATACGTTGCCCGATTCGTTTGTATTTCCAGTACCGCTTTCTTCGCTTCCATCTCTTTGACCATTTGCGCATTCAACTGCAGGGCTACGATATCGGACTCGCTATTATCCGGAATGGTGATACTTGCTTGTTCTCCATCCGCTGCAAGCCATTGACCCAACTTGCTCTGGTCAATTGCAATCGTGGTCACCGATTGGCCATTCCTTTCGGATTTCACAGCCGTACCCGCACTTTCGGCTTTGCCGTTGATAAGAATATCGACGACTGTATTGCCGGTAACAGGCGGAGCAGCCGGTGGACCGTCGCCGCCGTTATTCGCAGAGGTAACCGTGAATTCCATTTCGGCTTTCTTTTCCGAACCGCCGGCAGTGACCGTTAATGTAAGCGTGCCGGTTCCGGCAGAAACTCCCTTGATGACAACCGCAGCTTTGTTGCTGTCGCCAACGATGCTTATCTTTCCGCTAGATGTCCACTGATAAATCGGGCTTGTTGCATGGGATGGATTAATCGTCGAGCCTGCCGTTAATGTTTCCCCCACCTTAACCCCTGTCGCCTCACTTGTGATACTAACGGATTGTACAGGAGTTACATTTGGTCCCGGATCAACAGCTGTGAACTTCCAATAATCCATATTAAATAAGTTACGAGCACCCGCTCCTTTAAACATAAAGAAGACATTGTGAATCCCTTTGACATGATCTACGTTTGTTTTCAGCAGCTGCCATACTTGCTCTCCGCCTGCAGGAGCGATGTCAAGAGTGCCAATCACTTCGCCAATCGGACTATCCAGGCGAATTTCGATTGTGCCTCCTGCTGCAGCCGCAATATTGGCTTCGAATGATGCCGCTCCCTTTTCTCCGAAGTCAGCGTTTGCTACGGCAAACCAGTCTCCATTATCAATGTCCGTGACATGAAGATTAACGCTTTCTACCAGACTGCCAGGCGCGCCTGATTTCTCGGTCAGAATGCCGGCATTCCAAGCAATCGTTTCAGACTCGGTTCTCTTATATGGATCAAGTTCCGCAATCTGCGAAATACCTTCCATATCACCTTTGATATCCTTGATTAATCCATTTTCGTAGAACTCAACCTTATTAATATGAGGAGAACGGTATCCCTTTCCGTCACCTAGAAGCGCTTTGCTGACGGTTTGGGCATGGTATACCGCATACCACTCGTTTTTAAATTCAAAAATCGCATGATGGTTATTGCCGCCTACGCCAAAGAATTCATAAGGATTTTTCAGAATAGGCGAGACATAAGTGAAAGGTCCCATCGGGTTATCGCTCACCATGTAAGCAATTTCACCTGGAGGAGGTGTCCCTTCCGGATGCGTACCGGCGAAATTCGAACAATATGAGTAATAATATTTACCGTTATACTTGTGAATACCCGAGTCTTCAAACAAGAAAGGAGCATCGATTAAAGCCGCTTCCCCAACAGTAGAGACCATATCATCGCCTAATGCCATGACTCTGCCCGTTCTAGGATTTGCAACTTGCGCTTGCGTCGGATTGTTACCGCCAGGAATTCCTCCGCCGAAATACAGATAACCTTTACCATCATCGTCAACCAATACGGCCGGGTCAAAAAGCCATACAACGCCAGGAACGCCAGGAGTATTGCCCGTAATCAGTGCTTTTCCTAGCGGATCTGTCCACGGACCGATCGGACTATCCGCTGTGAGTACCCCAATACCTCCTGCACCATTTGCAAAATAAAGGAAGAATTTATCCTTGCCGTCTATTTGCTTATGTGCGGCTGCCGGTGCCCAAGAGAACGTTGCCCATTTGGCAATACCAGAAGGTCCCGCCACCGGAATGGCACCGTGATCTGTCCAGTTGACCATATCATCAGAAGAAATGACGAAAACTCGATTCAGATTGCTGAACGTATTGTCTTTCACGTTTCCGTTGCTGTCATATTCGTAATCATCGCTTGACATATAAATATAAACCCTTCCGTTATAAGCCAAGGCATAGGGGTCCGCCCCTAATTTATGGTCCATAAGCGGATTGGAATACCCTGGGATTTTGGCAATGGCGCCTGTATCCAGCTTCTTTAATCCTACGTTTGCCACTGCTTCATGGACATTGTAGCCAATATTCCCGCCCTCGACCTGAATGTAATCGGTCTGGATGGCAGCCGTTTGATCCGTCGGAACGAAGCCTTCAACCTTCAGCTTAATTGTCGCAAACAAATCGGAAGCTTGATGTGTGAAATTCACATTTTCTCCAGAAACCTTTACCTGCAGCCGATTATCGGCATAAGTAAATGAAGGGTCCCCCACGATATTTTCAGATTTGAATTCCACTCCAGTTACAGATAGATACTTCGGAATGTGAAAGGAAGCCGAAAGCGATGCGTATTGTCCTGACGGCAGCGCATCCATTTTCACAGGCACTTCCAGCTCCATGTTTTGGACACCGATAACATCGGTAACATCCCCTAATTCCGCATTTAAGATGGTTGCAGACGCATTTGATCCCGTCATCTTATCGTCGACCCTGAAATAATCAAAATCGACGGATCCGCCTGTCGTTTTAGTTGCATAATTGAACAATGCAAAACGATAGCCCATAAAATGCGGCAGTGTATAATGCATTTGCAGCGTGTTTCCTATCGCTGTCCAGTCAGCTCCATTAAGGCTGTAATAGAAATACGCCTTATCGGTCTGATTTTTATAATCCATTTCAATTTTAAAATATACCTTTTCCTCAGTGACTGGAATGCTAGCCGCTTCCACTGCCGTTCCGGAGCTGCCGTCTACCATAACAATGGATTTCGAAGTTCCGGACATTTTAACGCCGACATAGCCATATTCTTTTTGCAATGCAGCAAGTCCGGCATAATCGCCATTTTTCATTTGGCTTACATCCACTGCAATGCTCCCAGAGCTTTCGGGTTCAAATGTTCTTTGGGTAAGCGTATTTCTGGCATCAAGAAGATTAGTGCTCTTTCTGCCGGTCGTTAGCCTTAAATAACCCGGGCGCTCCGTAAGCGACCAATTCCTGTTGTCCGGGTTATGGTTCCACTGCCACACTAATGCAAGATTAGAACCATTGTAATCGTATTCGCCGATATTCGCTTTGTCCAGCCCGCCGGCCGGCGTAACATCTTCAAGTGAAACATCATCGACATAGAAATTCATTAAATCTAACGTCGGATCTTGTTGCGGTGTCCAAACGGTCTCCATAAAAATAATCGGAGCATGAAGCTCGGCATCATCCGGAATCGTATACGTTCCTTCAATGGTACCCCATTCCCCTTTGTTTACCGTAACCGATCCAAGAACCTTGATTGTCGTCCAGTCGCCATCCTGGATATCGAAGTTAAATTGCTTGGCCGCAGGAAGCGCGCCGTCTCCGTCATATTTCACTTTGGCGGAAAACTTATACACTCCGCCGGCTTTCACTTTTCCGGCAATCGATTGCTGCGGCCCCCCGCCTGTAGATTGTCGGTTGCTGATGAACAAGCTGCTTGAGCCGCTGTACGCTTCGTCCGCCGTTACCGCAACCGCTGCATTCTCATGTCCCGTCCAAGGCTCCCGGCCATTCTCGAATCCGCCGTTTACAAGCAGGTTTGAATCCGGCGTCACGTCTCTAAGCGATACATCATCGACATAGAAATCCATTAAATCTAACGTCGGATCTTGTTGCGGTGTCCAAACCGTCTCAATAAAAATAAGCGGTTCATTAAGCACTGCATCTTCCGGAATGGTATAGGTTCCTTGAATGGTACCCCATTCCCCTTTGTTTACCGTTGCCGAACCAAGCACTTTAATCGTCGTCCAATCGCCATCTTGGATAGCAAAGTTAAATTGCTTGGTTGCAGGCAGCGCGCTGTTACCGTCATATTTCACTCTGGCGGAAAATTCATATACCCCGCCGGCTTTCACTTTTCCAGTAATCACATGCTGCGGGCCTGCACCAGTCGCCTGTCTATTGCTGACAAGCATACTGCTAGAGCCGCTATAAGCATCGTATGTTGATGCTGTAACCGTTGCATTTTCATGGCCCGTCCAAGGCTCTTGGCCGGCTTCAAATCCGCCGTTTACAAGAAGTTCATTTCCTTCGCTTACCGCAGCGAATGATTGTGCTGCTGGAGCTGCCGCGGTTTGTATTTCAGAAAATGATGGATTAGAAACGTTATTCGCTGTTTCCCCGAATACCGAATGTGAAGCTCCTACTCTCTCTGTTCTCTGATAAAATTCATCGGAATCGACAACGAGGTTCTTCGATGTCACGCCATTAACAGGAATAGGCATACTTTGCGGAACCTTGCCGTCAACCCCGAATATCGGCCACCCGTCTTCCCATGTAACGGGAATTAGGTAGGGGATACGTCCAACGGATCCGCGGTCTCCAAATAACATTCCGTACCATTTCCCATCAACCGTATCCACAATTCCACCCTGCGCGATACCCGCATCCCTCAAGGCAACTTGTCCTGTGTATGTGCCGTCTATAGCGTCCGCGCGATGTACGATTTGAGTACGCATACCGTCCTTCGGCCATGTGATGTTGAATACATAATAGCTGCCGTTAATTTTTTGAATATGTGTGCCTTCAGCATTCAGGCCAACGTTAGGTCCTGCAACCAGGCTTGCATTAGGAATGATGATTTGATCAAGCCCGCCCGGTTTGATCGCCGTTGCATCCGAGGTGAGCTCAATGGCTTTAATATCGCCGCCGCCATAAACCATATACACACGTCCGTCATCATCGAACAGCAATGACATGTCATGGTAAACACCATCAAACGTTGAATGAGTCCATGGGCCTTTTTCTATATCTTCCGTTTGGTAAATATAAGTTTTGCCGGTATCATAGGAAGGAAACGCCACATAAAATTTCCCGTTATGATACCGAAGGCTGCTGGCCCACGAGCCTTGGCCATAATTGTTTTTCCCGTTCCTGAGCGCTTGTTCGTCATTGTCTGCAAGGATATCGTAAACATAATTGACGATTTCCCAATTCACGAGATCATATGATTTCATGATCGGCACGCCGGGATTCATGTGCATGGTCGTGCTCGACATATAGTACGCGTCACCCACCCTAATGACATCGAGGTCAGGTACATCCGACCATATAAAGGGGTTCTCGAACATGCTCTCGCCTTGCTGCGCATATACAGATGTGCTAGGTACAAGGTTCAGAAATAATGTAAGCGCTAATAAAAATGCAAACGACTTTTTAAACATTGATTTGTAACTCCTCCTCTTAATTGTAAATAATTCCATAAAAAATCTATTTCTGAGCTCATTTTATAGTAGTTAATACGTATAAACCATGTAATTTCTTGTTTGAAAAGTTTCATTTGATACGAAATTTCGACTTAGGTTTCCTCTAAAACCAACTAGACTGTAAGCGGATACAAATTGTGTGTAAAAAAACATCAGTGCCGCAATAGTTGGGCACTGATGTACAATAAACATTAACCGATCCTCATTTATTCGTACCTTTGTTTCATTACCCTGGCATAACGGAAATAATCAAACTCGGCATACCCGCCTATTTGCTTGGTTGCATAATTAAACAACCCGATCCGATATCCCATAAAATGATCTAACGTATATTTCATCTCTAACGGGCGGCCGATTTGAATCCATTTGACTCCATCCGCAGCGTAATAGAAATTTGCTGTATCAATGCTATTCGCAAAATTAAAATCAATCTTTAAAGAAATCTGACTAGCCTCGTATCGAATATTCTCGACCTCATCTTCACTGCCATCGCCACGATTAATACACATCGCAACGAGCCTGTCGCCGTTCTCCGCAACTTTAACGCCAACGGTGCCGAAGTGATTCTGTAGAGCGACCAAGCCGGCATGATCGCCCGGCTTCATATGGGAAATGTCCATCAACGTCATCCCGCTGCAGGCGGGTCCTTCCGTCCGCTGCGTTAATGTATTGCGCGCGTGTACTACGCTGTCGGTCAAATTGCCCGTTTCCAATCGCAGAAAACTTGGCCGCTCTGTCACCGACCAAAGTCGGTTGTCCGGGTTATGATTCCACTGCCAGTTCAGAGCCAGCTTGTTTGCTGTGTATTCAAACTCGTCGCTAATCACCAGCGGTTTAGGAGACGTGGCGGGCAATGGGATTTCAAATTCCTTTGGCGCCTTCCCCTCCACCCCGATGATAGGCCATTCATCTACCCAAGAAACAGGCAGCACGCAGGGAATTCTGCCGACGGCATCGTGATCTTGAAACAGCACGGCATACCACTTGCCTCCCGGCGTTTCAACGATGCCGCCTTGCGCAACACCTTTGTTCTGATAGCCCATGTCGTCATCTAAAATCAATTTGCTTTCATAAGGGCCAAGAAGCGCTTCCGAGCGATAACAAATTTGTCTGCGACGCTGGTTTCCGGTCTTTGGCCACTCGATGAAGAACAGATAATAGCGGCCGTCTATCTTATACGCGTGGCATCCTTCGCATCGCAGTCCAATGCCGTCCCGTTCCGTTTCAAACAACAGCCGATTGACTCCGCCCGGCTTTACAGCCGTCGCATCGTCCGTTAGCTCCGTAATGTAGATATCTCCGTTACCATAGATCACGTAGACGCGGCCTTCGTCAAACAATAAGCCCGGATCGTGAAAGAGCCCTTCAAATGTGGAGCGTTCCCATGGACCGTTCTCGATATCATTCGTCCGGTATATATAAAAACGGTTCATATCATTGCTTGAAAAGCACACATAGAACAACCCGTTATGATAACGCAAGCTTGCGGCCCAAGACCCTTGTCCATAAATGCCTTTCCCATCCAACAAGTTGTGAGCATCGTTATCCTCGAATGTATCGTACACATAATTCACGATCTCCCAATTCATCAGGTTCTCCGACTTCATGATCGGGCATCCGGGCATCGTATGCATGCTCGTGCTGACCATATAATAAAAATCCCCTACTCTTATGACATCTACGTCCGGAACATCAGACCAGATAACCGGATTGGTTATTACCGCATGGCTCATCCCTATCACTCCTTATTAACAATTTATAATACTAGTTGCCTTAGCTTACGTTTTACGCTTGCCCGGACGCGGTCAATAACGTGCTGCGTCCAAAATGTCCCAATAGGATGGCTTGGGCTTATGCGCCATATTAAAGACGAATGGCCAGTTTTTTCGGCCTTTCACCGGAAAGTTATCCAACCAAGTATAATCATCGGCCGCTCCCCAGAATGTTACGGACGTGATACATTCGCTGTACTCCTTAAACAGTTGGAAAAATTGCTTGTAACGTTCCGCTTGCCTCACGAGCATCTCTTTGGTCGGCGCGAGCAGATCGGTTCGGCGGTCGTCATGCTGGAATACGGATACGTCCAACTCCGTAATATGCAGCTTCACGCCGAGGCTTGCATATCTTTCGATCGCTTGGCGTATATCGTCAATAGACGGATGCTCCAAGTTCCAGTGCGCCTGGAGTCCGATCCCGTGGATCGGCACATCCTTCTCCTTCAACGACTTTACCAAGGCATAGATTTTTTCTCTCTTTTCGGGAATGGACTCGTTATAATCGTTATAAAACAACATGGCCTCCGGATCCGCCGCATGCGCATATTCGAACGCTTTGGCTATAAAATCCTCTCCGGCGATGTCCAGCCACTTGGACGAACGCAGCAGCTCCCCGCCGCTGTCGGAAACCGCCTCATTCACGACATCCCATGCATAGATGCATCCCTTATAACGCGCAACCACCGTTTCGATGTGGGATTTCATCCGCGCAAGCAGCGTTTCGCGGTTAACTGCGCCGCCGGTGTGATCCTCAAACATCCAATTAGGCGTTTGATTGTGCCATACCAGGGTATGGCCTCTAACCGCCATGCCATACGCTTTGGCAAATGCAATCAATCGATCCGCATTCTCGAAGGTATATCGGTCTTCAGCAGGATGCAGGCTCTCGAACTTCATTTCGTTCTCCGCCGTTATACTATTGAAATGTTCCGTCAACAGGTCACGCTGCGTGATCAGCGTTTTTGGATTTACTGCCGCCCCGATTAAAAACTGCTGACTGAACGCTTCATGCAGCTTTGTGGAAGCATCCGTATGAGAATTGACCACTCTTTGTTCGCCTCCTCTTACCTATGTAATGCTTCAAGCTCAAACAAGCCATAGGCAATTGTTTACCAAAAGTGTAGCGCTTGCATTCGTTAGCAACAACCTGTCTATTATTTGTTCATTAACCCGGCAAATAATAGGTTCCTGGATAAGGATCGTTCGTCCAAAATTTCAACCAATTATTTTTTCGTCAAGTTGACTTTCGTCGTTACGTACCTCAGATCTCTGTTCAGGTCCGCATCCTCCGTCAGATCCAAGACCGGGCATCCATCGATATCAAAATGCACTCTGCGGATGCCAGTACTTCTTGGCTCCGTTAAACCGCCTCTTGCATGGTAAACATTCAGCAGGTTACCGTCATCGTCAGATATATAAGCATTATGACCAGGTCCGTATTCACCGGTAACCGACCTCGATGTGAGCAATGGATAATTACTTTTCGTCCAGCTGTCTGTATCCAGAAGGTCCGCACCTCTAGGTGCCGTTATCATACCTACGCAGTAGGTAGCATTAACGAGCGCACTGGAGAAGGTAACAAATATATTCTCTTTTGTAATCATGGCAAAAGGTCCTTCATCCACAAAAGTGTGATTATTTGCCCAGCCATATTCCGGCTTGGAGAGTAGAACGGGATCGTTAACCAGCCTCCAAGGCTGCTCTGGATCAACATTCGCAATGTACAGCCAAGAGCCAAGATCCACCGGAGAAAGCTGTCGCTGAGCCCATATGACGAAGTGCTTGCCATCTGCTTCAAAATAGGTCATATCCAGTGTGATGCCGGATTCGTACATATAATCGCCATCTTTGTTCTGCATTCTAATCGGCATTTCCCAATCATCTGCATGGACTGGATTTCCACCGGACTTTAATTTCATCACATGGGAATGAATGCTGCCGAATTCTCCACTGCTTACCGCGAAGAAAATATAAAGATCATTCCCGATAATATGGAACTCCGGGGCCCAAAAAAAATGTTTAATTAACGGATATATATCGTCATCCAAAATCAAGCTCTCGCCGGCGCTTGCTATACCTGCAATAGTCGCTGATTCCCTGACATAAAAACCTTGCTTCATTGATGTATCGTCATTAGTCGCGATAAAAAGGAATGTACCATTCCATTCAATAACACAGGGGTCAGCCCGATTGACAGCCGTTGGAAAGGAATAAGAATCTTGTCGTACCGTTCCTTTAACCTCGTACAGACCGGCAATATCCCAATCTAAGTGACTAGTATCCCAATCTACTTTTTTCGTTGCTGACGAACCATCGTTATAGAAAGCCGCAGCCCTTACAAGTTCCAAGTCGCTTGCCGAGGAAGCCTCTACTGTATCTGGTACTCGGATTTCTGTATTTGCAAGAACTGATAATTTCGTTATGACCTTGTTTCCGATTTGATTAGGCACATGAATCGCGTTTCGCTCCACAGCCCCCTCAATAGCAGTCTCAGCTGTCTTAAATTCGAATGCACTTGCCGTTTCCGGTTGAGATGCGCAATCCAGTGCGGTAATATCCGACATGGAATTTTTGTAATAATGGCCGGATTCATCGCGCCAGCTAATTTCGTAATGGTTTGTCCGGGGATTATATTCGCAAATCGCATCGCTTACATAGGAATCGCTCTTCAAATGAATCAAACCGATTTCTTTATAATGGATGAAATCGGAGGAGGTAAACAGCAGGATACAGCCTACACTCTCCGGGTCGTCCCCACCATCATGCTCGATACGTTCTGCGATGACGCCGAAGGTACCGTCCGCCATATGAAAGAGGTATGGATTTTTCAAACTTTTGGCGTTCAGGGTCCCGTTGTCATTGGCGGTTGCCTTTGCGAATAAAACGCCTGAATTATGATTCAACCCTGTGTAAGAATTTCCGTCATGGCTATACGCCAAATGCATGCTATAGGCCAATTTGGGACTATAGACATCATCTTCCATAGGCGTTCTTGTATAGCATAATAAATAGACATGATTTCTTTCAAAACTTATGGGTTCCGCGTTTTCCATTTATTCTACTTCTCCTTTAATATAAGGATCGATCGTCTGAATCGTCCCGTCATCGTTATAATGCAGTTCTGTATATTTGACACACCGCTTATGGTTGACGCCCCCAGAGAGGGAACAGTCGTGATAAAACAGGTACCACTTGTTTTCAAACTGGACGATGGAATGATGGGTTGTCCAGCCGATTACCGGTGAAAGGATCGTTCCTTTAAAGGTATACGGGCCCAGCGGATTCCGGCTGACGGCGTAGACGAGCTTATGCGTAGTACCGGTCGAGTAGGACAAATAGTACCATCCGTTATGTTTGTGCACCCACGGTCCTTCAAAGAAGCGCCGATCCTCGTCGCCGGCCGGAATCGGGCTGCCGTCCTCATCGATGATCGAAATTTCCTGCGGAGCTCCTTGAAAAGACAGCATGTCCTCACTCAATATCGCGACCTGCGGACCAAGAGCAGGAGCATTCGCATCCGGCCCCGCAGCTTCCGGCTCGAAGCTGCCGGTCTGCCATTTTTCCAGTTGGCCGCCCCAAAGACCGCCAAAGTAGATATAGGCCTGCTTATCTTCGTCAATCAGTACGGCCGGGTCGATGCTGAAGCTGCCTGCAATGTACGATGGCTGCGGGATAAAAGGGCCGGCTGGCGACGGGCTTGTCGCCACACCGATCCGAAAAACCCCATCATAATCCCGTGCGGGAAAAAACAAGTAATAGGTGTCGTTCTTATAAGCGGCATCCGGCGCCCAAAGCTGCTTGGAGGCCCACGGTATATCTCTTAAATGAAGAACCTCGCCATGATCAACGACGGGAGATTCGAGATTGTCCACGGAAAGCACATGATAATCTTCCATTGCGTAATGGTCCCCATTGTCATTATCAGGTCCATCGTGGTCAAGGTCATGCGACGGATAAATATAAATTTTCCCCTCGAAGACATGCGCAGAAGGATCGGCCGTGAAAATATGAGTGACAAGCGGTTGATTTGGTTTTGGGATTTGATTCATGCGAATTCTCCTTTTTTTATAACCCGAATGATCTCGCGTACTTATACTACGGTAAAGGCACCTTAATCCTTACTCACTCGACGGCTTCATAATGGAACCAGTCAAAATGAGCCGGCGACTCGGATCGAGTGCCGTTGCCCGTCGCATACATGGCGAAGAACACGCCCGTAAACCCTCCGGCTACTTCCGTGGCCAGCAAAGCACACTCCCCTTGGCCAAACCAGAAAGGCTCCTCATGGCTGCTGCTTGAGAAACCGAAGGCATAATGCTCCTTGTCCGATTTGACGGTCAGCACAACCTTATCAGCCGACCATGGCGCCTCATGCTCCACCTTCCATAAACTGCCGACCCTTCTCCGGAAAATGATCTTGCGCTCGCCGGCAATTCTTGTCACTGCAATCTCGTAATGAAACCGCTCATTCATGTATACGGTTATTCCCGCTTCTTCGCCGTTTCGCTGCGGCGCAAACGTCAAATATGCGGATACGCGGCATGCAAAGTGCTGCTGTCTCCGCCCGATAAACGCAGGCGCGTCAATAGCATTTAAGGTAGCCGGGGAGCCGTACAGCGTCAGGCAGCTGTCATTCTCCGTCAACGTCCAATTATCCGGGTTCGGCGAACGCAGAAAATTCCATTGCGGAGCAAGAGCGGAAGCGTTGAAGTCGTCTCTCACCATATGCTCTTCGGTCACAGGCTGCAGAGTTAACCCAGCGGAAGGCATCGTCTCTCCTATGGTGCCGTTCTCGCCGATCATCGGCCATCCGTCTTCCGTCCAGGTGACGGGTGCAAGGAACGTTTCTCTGCCGAGATGATGACGATTCGGATACCCGACAGGACGTATGCCAAGGAATACGGCCCACCAGCCGCCATCCGGCGTCTGGACGAAGTCTGCATGTCCCGTCGCATGAATCGGCTTGAAGAGGCTCCGATGAGACAGAATCGGATTGTTCGGACAGCTCTCAAACGGTCCGGCCGGCCCTTTGCTCCTTGCCACCGTTACCATATGGCCGTATTCCGTGCCTCCTTCGGATATGAGGAGGTAATACCAATCGCCGATCCGGTAGATATGCGGAGCCTCCGGATATTGCCCGCCGGTCCCCGTCCATAGGAACGCGCATTCCGAAACTTTTTTCCCGGTCTTCAAGTCGATTCGGCTCTGGTATATACCCGGGCCCGTTATATCATTACTCGCGGATGAAGTAATATAAACCGTCCCATCCTCGTCGAAGATGAGATCAGGATCAATCCCAGGATGATCTAAATAAATCGGATCGGACCACTCCCCGCGCGGATCATTCGTATACACATAAAAGTTGCCCCCGCTCGAGACATTTGTGGTGACCATGTAGAATGTACCGTTATGAACACGAATTGTAGGCGCGAATATTCCGCCAGAACTGCCCGCTTGACGCAAATCCAATTGCTCTGGCCTGGTCAAGCAATGTCCTATCTGCTGCCAATGCACAAGATCTTTGCTGTGATAGAGCGGTACTCCCGGAAAATACTCGAAAGAGCTGGTCACCAGGTAGTAGTCCTCACCTTCTCTGCAGACGCTCGGGTCGGGATGGAAGCCGCTAATAACGGGATTTTGGTAAGTCATTTCGTAAGACACTCCTTTGTAGATATAAGTTTGATTTCATTTACAGCACTTCTTCAAGCAATCTTCGGCTATGCGCGTCAAGCGCGTGCCAATCAGGAATTTCACAGCGTTTGCCGCTCAGATCGGTCAGAATAATCCGGCCTCCGCCGGGATACTGAAGATGCTCATGCAGATTTCGCATCGCCATTCGGGCGGGGCCAAGATGTGTCTGCAGCTCCCACAGCCACAGATCGGATTTGAATTTCACGCTTTCCACCCGCGTTACTCTCGGAAGGAAGTAGCGGAACTGAAGCTCCTTCGTAAGCTCGGCGGCACTTTCTTCATTAAGCTCCGCGATATCGCGGATGATTCCGAGCTCAACGCCGCTCGCATTACGGATTGAGATATACTGCGAGTCGTATTGAAACGGGAACGTACGGTAGACGACAAGCTCATCATATGGCTTGCCGTCAATGACACCCTGGAGCACGCCGCCTTTGCCTCGGCTGAAGCTCGCTTCGTCCTCTGACAATACCCGAATAGCAAAGCTATCCGCCATCAGCACTCAACCCCCTTTATTTTGGACATCTCTTTCTGGGCGTCAACAAGCTTGCGGTAGACGCCCTTTTCTTTCTCAAGAAGTTGTTCGTGAGAGCCGACTTCGACGATTTTACCCCGTTCCAGCACGACGAGACGATCTGCGTTGCGGAGCGTGGATAAGCGATGGGCGATGGCAATGGTCGTACGGCCCTGAACTAGCCGGGAAATCGCCTCCTGAATCTGCCGCTCGGTTTCGGTGTCGACTGAAGCGGTCGCCTCATCCAAAATAAGAATACGGGGGTCATGGATGATAGCGCGGCCGATGGCTACCCGCTGCCGCTCCCCGCCGGACAGCTTGTGCCCACGCTCGCCTACCCGGGTATCATAGCCGTCCGGCAATCTGACGATAAAATCATGCGCATTGGCAATCTTGGCTGCCCGCATAATTTCTTCAGGTGTCGCGTCGGACTTGGAATACGCGATGTTCTCCGCTATCGAGCCGTCAAAGAGAAACGTTTCCTGAAGGACAACACCGATCTGCTTTCTTAAATCGGATTGGCTGATATCGCGGATTGAAACACCGTCAATGAGGATGGAACCTTCATCCGCGTCATAAAACCGGCATATCAAATTGATAAACGTCGACTTTCCCGCTCCCGAATGTCCGACAAGGCCGATCATCTCGCCTGCTTTCACACTTAGGCTGATATTCCGAAGCACTGGATGATGCTTCTCATAGCCATAAGTGACCTGTTCGAAGACGACATCGCCCTTGATGGTACCGAGCCGCACCGGCTTGTGGACATCGGGCACTTCGGACGGCGTATCGATAATTTCAAACACCCGATGCGCGGCAGCCATCGCATTGCTGGCCCAGTTAATCATCTGGCTGACCCACTGCAAAGGCCCGAATAACATGCCAAGATAAGCGACAAGCGCCATAAGCACCCCTAGCTGCAGCTCGTCGTTCAACACCTTGCTTCCTCCGTAATACCAGATCAGAAGCGTGCCTATTCCCGCAATAAGGTTAAAGGCAGGAAATATAAACTGCCAAAGTCCTTCTGTCTTGACATTGTTCTTCACGACTTCCGCGTTCGCCTCGGTATAGCGGGACAACTCCTCGCGTTCACGGCCAAATGCCTTCACCACCCGAATACCCTGCAGTGAATCGCCGACCAGCATATTCAAGCGAAAGATCGATCGCCACTGCTGGTATAGGCGGCGTCCGATTTTTGGCCAGATGGTGACGGACGCCGCAACCATAAACGGAACAGGCAGCAGCGCGAACAGTGACAGCCTCCAATCCAGGCTCATCATGATGATAAAAATGATGACGACACGAAGCGATTCTCCGCAGACGAAAATGACGCCGTCCGTCATGAATTGACGCTTCGACTCTGCATCATTATTAACGCGGCCTATAAATTGAGAGGTCTGCCTGCGGTCGAAGAAAGCCAGCGAAAGCCTCATGAGCGACGCATAAACATCCTTGCGAACATCACCCATTAGCTTGGAGCCGACCCATATGCCGATATACCCGCGCACCGTCTGCATAACAGTAAGAAGCAGCATGGTAAGACCGAGGCCTGAAACAACAGTAAACAAGGCTGAGCCCATATTTTTGGGCTGCAGCACATCGTCGATGATGATTTTCGTCAGAAACGGCGGCAGCAGCTCGACCAAGGTGGTCAGAATAAGCAAACAGCCGGCCGCTGCCATTTGAAGCTTATAGGGCTTTGCGTATCCCAGCATCCGGGAGGCCAGCTTGCCATTGTTCAAGCAAAGCTGGCAAACCTGCGTGCCTTCGCCGAGCGGATTGGCGCAGGTCGGGCAATAACGCGGTAAATCGCGCTGCGAAACGGCCGGAAGCTCCTCTCCCTTTGCAATCGCGCTCAAGAGCTTTGCTGCAAAGCCGGCTACCGATGTCAGCTCAGCGGTATAGCGGGCAATGACTACCGGTCCGCTTTGCATGTCGGCTACCAGTGTGCCGCCTCCTACTGCGCCAACGGCTCTCGCATCCTTAAGCTCCGCAGCCGATAGCTGCATGACTGTCGGACCTTCCATCTGCATAATCATGATGTCGCGGCTGGTAACGGCGATCCATTGCTCACCGAACCGGCCGTCAGGCAGCAGGTCTGTCTTGAAACTAAACAACAGATTGCCTGTCAACTGCTTCCGAAGATGCTCCGGAAGCATATCCTGCTTGGACATGGACATCATTCTCCCATTCTTAATCTACAACTAAGCAACGATCCGAAGACACTCGAAATACTCCGCTTTGGCTCCTTGTTCGCGCAGCGGTGAATAGCTCCCCGCCTTACGGCAGCTTCGAAGGATCCACGACCGCCCAGAACGCCGGCTTCGCCTGAAGCTGCTTATCGAATAGAAACGGCGCCTCGGTGCGCTTTACCGGGAACGAGCTCAGCCACGTATGATCATCCGCGATGCCCCAGAATACGACGCCGCTGAGAATGTCCTTGTTCGCCTTGAACGCCTCGAACAGCTCACGGTACCGATCTGCTTGCATCTTCAGCACGTCATCCGGAATATCCGCTCCGAAATCTCTGCGATCGTTCCAAGCGTAGATACTCATATCGAGCTCGGTAACTAGATTGTCGAGGCCGAGCTCACTGAATTTCTGCATGGAATCGATAATGGAATCGACCGTTGGTCCGTGTATGCCGATATGCGTCTGATGACCGACGCCGTCGATCGGCACCCCTTTGTCCAGCATTTCCTTCACCAATTCATACAACCTGTCGCGTTTCACCGGATTGTCCGTTCCATAGTCGTTAATGTACAGCTTTGCGTCCGGTCCGCCCGCTTCGCGCGCCGCGCGGAAGGCCGTCTCGATGTAATCGGTACCTGTAATCTTGTACCAGTCGCTGGACCGCATGCCGCCCGGGTCCCCCGGCTCAATGACCTCGTTTACAACGTCCCATGATTGGATGTCGTCCTTATACCGTCCGACAATGGTACGAACATGCGTATCGAGCCGTTCAAGCAGCAATTTCTTGTTCGTTTCGCGCTTTCCCGGATCCGTCTCTTCGACCATCGGTTTGCCATCGGCATCCTTGAAGAACCAAGCTCCGACTTGGCTATGCCACACAAGCGTGTGGAATCGAACTTCCATACCGCTCTTCTTCGCGAATTCGACGATCCGGTCTGCATTTTCCCAAGTGAAGCTGCCTTCTGCAGGCTGTATCGCATCCGGCTTCATTACGTTCTCCGCGACCAGCCAATTCACGTGCTTCTTGAGCAGCTCTGCCTTGAGCCCCGTTGTCTGAAACGGTTCGATGGCCGCCCCGATCGGGAAATAGTCGGCGTACGATTCTGCGAGCGACGGAATATCCGTTTGGACTGACGGCTCCGAAAGTGCTCCCTGTCCGCCATTGTCGGCATTTTCTTCATCTGTGGCCGAGGTCTGTTCAATCGGGTCCACGGACTCTTCCGCCTTCGGGCCATCCACCTGCTGAGCCGTCAGGCTTTCGCTGCTGCTTATAGCTTCCGTCTCGCTTGGATCAAACCTGTTCAGCAGCAGCAAGGCAACGACAATTGCGGCGGCTAACAACATAACTAGCAAGGCTTTTCTTCGTTTAATTATTGGGCTGGACAAGCCGGAAACCACCTTCCTATGGATCATTTCAATGGATACCATAAAAGGGAACAGCCTTGCGGAAGTTTCAGCTCCGCAAGGCGCTTCCCCTATACTGGTCAAAGCTAGCCTACTATGCCTGTTCGCTCGATACTTTCGACAAAATAGCGCTGAACGAACAAATAAATAATAATGAGCGGTAAAATCGCGAGCAGAATCCCCGTATCCTGCACCATGCTCATATAGAACGGATCTGCCTTTGACGCATCGCCGCCTTGAAGCTGAATCGCCAAATTGTACGGCAATGACGATAATTGCGTTGACATGACTTTACTCGAGGTTAAATACGTCGTCGTAAAGAAACTGTCGTTCCACTGCCATACAAACGAGAAGAGCGTAGTGGTAATGATGGCCGGCACCGCATTAGGCAGCATGATTCGAGTAAACGTTGAGCTTACCCCAGCACCGTCGATGTACGCTGCTTCCTCGACTTCTTTGGGAATCCCCCTGAAAAATTGCCGAAAGATAAAAATATATAATCCCGCTTTGAGCGAATTGGCTGTAAGCGACGTCAGTATAAACGGCCAATAGGAGTTGAGAAGATTAACTGATTTCCCGGAAAGCAAAGGAATAAGCCCCATTAAGGTGAAATCCTTCAGATTTAAATAAATCGGAATGAGTATGGTTGTTGGCGGTACGAGTATGGTCAAAATGACGCCTGCAAAGAGCAAATTGCTTCCTTTGAATTTCAGGCGGGCAAACCCGTATCCGGCGAGCGCGCAGGAAATCGCGGTCAGAACCGTGGTCGTCGCCGATAGCGTAAAGGTATTGAGCAACGTTTCCCAGTAGTCCATGATCCTTATCGCGTTCATGAAATTGTCCAACGTATAATGCTTGGGAATCCATACGACGATCGGCGAATAGAGATCCGTTTTGTCCTTAATCGCTGTCGAGATTTTCTGAAGGATCGGGTACAAGATAACGAATGATAACCCTGCGATCAGCGTTAACCGAATGATTGTCCAAAGCCAGCGCTTCCAGCTTTCTAACGATAACAATCGAGAAACGGGCATCTCATACACCTTCTTTCTATTCGTGGTAAAAGACTTTTTTGGATATAAAATAAGAGCTGATCAATAAAATGACGGCAATCGCCAGAAAATAAATCCAGGCCATCGCCGAGCTGAGGCCAAAGTTGAATTTGACAAAGCCCGTATCACGAATCAAGTCCGTTAACGCATTACGCGAGAACGAATCAATAATCGTGTAAATCATGTTGACCAGAATAAGCGGGCTGACCATCGGAAAGGTAATTTTCCAGAAGGCTTCGTAGCCGGTAGCTCCCTCGATCTTTGAAGCTTCGTACAGCTGAGGGGAAATCGTCTGTATGCCGGCAAGGAAAATCAGAATCTGAACGCCCGACTGACTGACGATTTGGTAGATCCGGTCTACCGCACCCGTAAGATAGTTCACGATGGTCTCGCTTACGCCGGCTTGAAGCATCATTTTGGCAAGTTCGAAGCTTCCTAAAGCATTCATAACGCCGCCCGAGCCCGCATTTTGCTCATTGACGGCTTGGATCAAGCTGGTGCTCTCAAGGGTCATAATAATCCCCGAGGCCAGGATGACCGGCAAGAAAAAGATGGACCTGGCCACAGATCGGCCAAAAAACTTCTGGTTCAGCAATACCGCGAGGAACAAGCTGAATATAACGATCAGCGGTACGTTTACCACCATATTTACGATCGCTTCCGTCAGAATCCGATTAAAGGTAGCATTGACGGTCAAGGCTTCTACGTAATTCTTCCAACCGGAAAACGTGATCGTGATGCCTTCCGCATTGGCCTTGATCGTGCTGAAGCTGTAACGCAAGGATGACAGCAAAGGAATAAAGAAGAAAAATACAAATCCAAGCAGCCAAGGCAAGACGTAGACAAAGCCCCAGAGCGCTTTCTGCTCCGCATACGTCCTTTGTTTCATGCCGAGCTTCGTTAAGGATTTCATGATTGTCCACCACCCGTAATATAGCTCTCGGCTTCGACCGTCCTGCCGCCCGCCGTTACTTGCGAACGGTTATAATTCACAATGACATAAGCGCCATTCTCATAGACCGTTTTGAACACGCCTTCACTCAGCTTCTCATGCCCGGTGATCCGCTCATTCCGGACATTTTTCAGAACCCCGTTTACCTCCTGATAAATCTCGGCGGCCTGGTCGATCCACAGCTCGTAATTAACGGCGTACAGATCGTTATATTCCGTATCTTTCACCTTATGATTCGGCTCATAGATCCACTCAAAGTAAACGCCTGCACCGTATTCCAGGCATTTGAGCACGTATTGCTTTACATCGGTGAAGGTAGAAAGATTAAATGGCGCTCCCGTATAATCGATAAATCCGCGAACGACCATCTGATAAAAAGGAATCTCTTCATCTTCGATTTTAAATTTACTGTTCGACATAGGCGCATTTGTGATGTCGCTCAGATAAGGAAGCGCATAGGCATTTCCGCCGTCGGCCATCATCGTGAGATCCGCTTCACGGATCTTGTTCAGCGATTGGACGGATATCCCCTCAGACTCTGCCCGATCAACTTGATTGTTCTCGCGGTAATCGCTGTTCAATTGGTCCGCCAAATCCCGCAGCGAAATGCCTCCGGTCTTAAAGCCGCCGAAATCCTTCAGCATGGCATCCGTGAATTTCCCAACCATCTTCGGCGAAACGACATAGGACGGCGACCGGTCCCGGTCGCGTCGGTTTAGCGCCGTGTCGAGCGGATAAAGCGCCGCCGGAACTCCTCTTAACGTTCTGGAAGCTTCCTTCGTCTCATTGAACCCTGACCCTGAATGGGCAGTTAGAATCGCGACGTCCGGATAGAATGAAATTCCCTGGTCCTTGGCAAACGATACAAAATCCTTCAAGCCTTTGCTCCCGCCGATCGCCCGGTCGACCGAGAGGTTATCCGGAACCTCGTGATCCAGGCCTTTGTTAAACCACCCGGAGTACTTGAGCTTAATTTCGTGAATGTTACGCTGCTGCATTTGTGTAACAATGCTCTGCGCTTGTTCGAATGTCGTAAGCGGCTCCAGCGCTTGATACGGAATTCCTGCAATATGCTTCTTTTTGGATATGCTTCCGATCAGTTGCAGATAAAAAGGGATATCATCCTTTCCGTCAGCCGCCTCCAGATGAGGGAGACCGTTGTTCTGCATCAAATATTGCTGGTAGTACGCAGCCATTCCTTGATAAGAAGCATCTTCGCCGTCAAGAAACGCATATCGGACCGTCAGGTCGCTCATTACCGGATTTTCTTGAAACTTTGGCAGCGAGCGCTGCTGTCCATTCGCATCCAGGTTTAAATCGCCCTTGTTCAGAACGGAGAAGCTCGGATAGACGTAGTTATAGCTGTTCAGCCTGCCGCTGATATCGGCATTAATGGTCGCAACGGACTCGCCTTCTTCAATAATGCCGAGAAACGCGCCGCCCTCGCGGATCATTCCGAATACCGGCAGCCTGGCCTCTTGCGTTCTAACCGCATTTTCAGTCGTATCCATCGTCTGGTCCGTTCCGTATATTTGCTGCTGGTAGGCTGGATAATTAGTTTTGCCGTTGTTAAAATGGATCAGCGCCCCTGCCCCGTCCGGAACAAGGATGGAGCCTTTCGACTCCGGTCCCCCTGCGCCAAAGAAGCTCAGGAGCGAAATCGTGTTCACCGGGTATTCCTCCGGATATTGGATGCTCGAAACCGGAACTTTGGCGACGAGACTATCCCCATCCAGGACATATTCAATCGATGCAAGGAAAATCCGCGGCTCCGGCTTCGTCTGATCCAGATGGTTCTCCGCGATGTCCGCTACAAGATCCTCCTCCGTATAACCCGCATCCTCGAACGCCTTGAGCGCCCGGTCAAGCTGAAGTCCTTTGAGCGCACCGTCATTTCTTTCATATACCGAATTTTCTTTGTCTTCGGTATAGGCGATTTTCAATGCCCGCTTCCCCGTATTATCCAATTTACTTAACACTTTTTCTTCAAAACGGGCTTTGCTCATCTTCATAGGCATGTCGTCCATCGTTTTTTTGCTCGTTCCGAACTGATACGACACCCTTACGCCGCTTGGAATTTCTTCGAATTTGATCTGCTTGTAAACCACGCTGTCTGAGAAGGAATTGACTGCGCTCAGCTGTCCGAACAAATTATAAAAATCGATTTTCAATTGCGAAGACAATACTCCCTTGTTAACCCCTGCGGCTAACGGATCCGATTCGCGTTCAGGCGGATTGCTGTGCCATATTTCGCCGCTTTGCTTATGAATGACCGCAACAGCGCCTGTCTTATCGTCCACAAACAATTTCAATAAATCATTTTCAGCTATCCCTTTCATACCGGCCACGCGGGCATCCGTGAAGGAAACGCTCAGAGCCTTTCCTTGCGTAAATGCCTCGGCAAGCTGTGCGCTATCCTCCGCCTGATTAACCGTGCCCCCATCCGAGCAGCCGGCAACGAGCAGCCCTACCAATAAACATGAGGTAAGCAGTACGTACCTTGCAGCTTTGTTCATCTCTCCTCCTCCTTCCTTAGTTCCTCATAACCAATTCTTGATAGATAACGGATATGAAGGCGATGATCTGTTGGACCAAGCTGAAGAACAGTAAACCGATAAAAGCCATAAAGCCCATCGCTACGACCGTCAGAATGATGATCCCGATCGTTTTGGACGGCGTAAATTGATGCACCGTCATATTCGCGACAAATAATAGAAAAATAAACCAAATAACCGCAACGCTATTCGAAAAATAATAAAATGTCGTTTCTTGCAGCGAAATGACGTTGCTTAGCCAGATCCACGGGAAGTTAATAACGACCAGCGGAATCAAGGCAAAACAAGTGGAGGTAAAGATTTCGACAAACTTCCCTTCCCCGTCCAGCAAGGTTGTGAGCGACCAATTGGCCACGCACCAGAATAATACCGGCACAACCACGTACATGATTTCCATGAAGCTGTTCATCTCGTTCGGATTGAATAAATGAACGAGGAAACCGCTGTATTGGCTGCTTAAAATATTGGTAACGGCCAGCAGGAACACAACCGCAAATGCAATGATTAAATTGAGCTTCTGACTGCGATCATATTTCAGGTCCCAGTAGCCGTTAAAAGGATGGACGATGAGATTTAACGGATATTTAATCCACTCTTTACTCAATAGAGACACCCCTCTTTCTTCCCGACGTTTTCCGATACTTTCTCGCCGCTAGTGCACCGGCTGCAAGTAAGACGATAACGGTCATGATCGCCGTGAAATGCTCTCTCATTACTTGTTTCCGGAAGAGCAGGAAAGCCTTCGAATAATTCTTTTGATCCATGCTCCGTTTAAAATGCTTCATCGCCTCTTCGTAATCGCCTTGCCTTAGAAGCGACTTGCCGATGCCGGCATAAGCGAATTCAAGGTTCGCATTCATGTTGATCGTCTGATTGAACAATTGAAAGGCTTTCTCTTCCTCGCCTCTGTAATAGCTTCTAACAGCTTCGTTGAGCGTCCGGCCATACTCCGTCGTTTGGAATACCGTAATCTCGCCGAGCGCCTTATCCAAAACGAGGAAATCGTCTCCGACCCGTTCAATCGCCACAGGCGTATTGAATTCGCCCAGTTGGTTGCCCATCCCCCCGAAAACGTACATAAAATGCCCGTCGCCGCTGTAGGTGAAAACCCGGCCCCGCTTGGCATCGAGAACGGAATACATCTCGCTGTCCGCGACATCGATATCCACAAGTCTAGAGGGGCCGATATCGCTCGAATAACGAATATCTCCTTGCGGATTGTAATACCCGGTTCTGCGCAATATATCGTTGCCCTGCGCATTCAGTTTTTTGATATTGTCTCCCCAAAGATCCCCATTGGTTGCATAAATGAACCCTTCGTTATCCATATCCAGGTTCGTAAATTCCGTCGGCGTAAACATAACCATCTGGCTCCGCTGCGCCTTTGTCGACATCCGCTTCCAGAAGTATTCAACTGGATCGACATAAACGCGGTTAGCGCCGATAAATGAAGTGAACGCCCCGTCCGCATTAAATTCCATGAAGCCGTCGAATACGCCAGTCGCCATCACATAAGTCCGCTGCGCCTTGTCCATAATGACCCGGACGGGTTGGAACTGAAAATTAGCTTGCAGCAGCTCGGATTCAGGAGCTTCGATAACCTTCACCAGCTTAAAATCCGAGTCGAGATGAACGATGCGATTATGGCCCGTATCGGCAACAAGCACATGCTTCTGATCCGTTACGAAGAGGCCTTGCGGATTTTGGAAATTGTCGGCTTGCCCATCCCTTTCAAAGGAATCGATCGTGGCTGCCGGCTTGAATGTCTCATCCAGAATGACAATCCGGTTATTGCCGGAATCCAGCACATAGATTTGTTTGTCCGGCGTGACGTAAAAATCGCTCGGATCTTTGAACGGTCCCACACCGAGACCAAGCCCGCTCAATAAAGTCGTCGCCTGGTAAGCGGCGGGCGAAGCCACGGTATCTCCCCAGAATGAGTAATTATAGGAAGCGGCGGCTCCGTCTTCAGCCTGGACAAGCGCTCCTCCCATACTTACGCCCAGTAAACAACAAAGCGCAATAAGGAGGTGTGCTCTCCCTTTTTGTATGCTTTTAAACATCGTGCACGGCTCCCTTCTAATCCTTCATCCCGGAAGTCGCCATCGTCTGAATGACGCTGCTCTGGGAAATAATAAAGAGCGAAATCGGAACAATCATCAAGAGCAGCGCGACCGCCGCTCCAACCCCTGCTCTGGCAATTCCCCCAAGCGTAATCTGCCCCAATGCAAAGTGAAGCGTCTTTAGATTCTCACTGTAGATAAAGCTGCCTCCATCGGTTCCCCACAGCATCGGAAATTGCAAAATCATGAGCGTTAGCCATGCAGGCTTAACATTGGGCATAACGATACTCCAGTAAATCCGGTACTCGTTAGCTCCGTCTATTTTGGCCGCTTCCAGCAGGGCATCCGGAATTTGTTCCATAAATTGCTTCATTAGGAAGAGCCCTAACGGGAAAGCCAATGACGGCACAATGATGGACGCATGCGTATTGATCCATCCCAGCCAGGACATCACCATATAGTTGGGAATGGCCGTTACATGCGGAGAAAACATTAAGGACAGCACGACGATGGAGAAAAGCGTTTTTGATCCCATGAATCGGTATTTGGCCAGCGGATAAGCCGCAGCGGATGCCAATAAGATATGCCCCACGGTGCCGACAACCGTAATCAGCAGCGTATTGGCGATATAGCGCGATAGCGGCACCCACGAATTCCCCATCAAGGACAGCAGATCATAAAAGTTATCCAATGTCGGATTGTTCACGAAAAACCGCGGCGGGAATATGAACAATTCGTCAAGCGGCTTAAAGGCATTGTTCACCGCATAAATTAACGGCAGAGCCATAAAGGACCCGAATAAGGCAAGGAGAACGAACAGCAAAAAGCTGACGGTAAAGGAGCGATTGAGCTTTTTGGGCGTTCGAAAGGCCGCCATCATTTTCATGTCGTCACTCACCTATCTTTCTCAACATTTTTTGCGTCAGCATGTTGGTCCCGATCATAAGCCCGAAGAGAACCGTTGCGATCGCGGACGCGTAGCCCATCTCGAAACGGATGGTGCCATAATCCATCAGATGCGTTACGACGGTATGCGCCGCGTAATTGACGCTTGGAAATCCCGCAAGCGCGATCGATATGTCAGCAACGGCAAACGAACCGGTAATCTGCATGACCGCGCCGAACAGAAGCTGCGGCCTCATGGAAGGCAGCGTAATGAACCAAAGCTCCTGCCAGCGGTTCTTAATCCCGTCTACCGCCCCTGCTTCAACCAGCGTTTTATCGATCGTTTGCAGACCGGCGATAAAGGCCAAGAAGCTGGTTCCCAGACTGAGCCAAAGCTGAACGATCATGACAATGGTCAAAATATATTTCTCGTCCAGCAGCCATTGAATCGGTTCCAATATAAACCCGATTTTCATCAGGAAACCGTTCAAATAGCCGTAGCTGTCACCGGAGAATACGATCAGCCAAATAAAAAATACATTTCCTGAAATCGCCGGCGCATAAAAAATCAACGTCATGAATGCGCGCACCTTGGGCGAAAGCTCGTTGATGATCCATGCAAACAGGAAGCAGGCGATATAGCTGATAGGACCGGTAATGACCGCGAACATAAACGTGTTCTTCAAGGCGATCATAAAAACATCATCGTTTAGAAACAGCCTGGAATAGTTTTGCCAGCCCACAAAACGCGGAAATTCAAGCATATTAAAATAGAAGAAACTTAAGCAGAGCGAGAAAACTACCGGAATAACGGTAAATAAGAAAAAAATAATCATGTAAGGACTCATCAATAGGTAGTAATGCTTGTTTCGTTTCAACTCATTCACGACATAAGCCAACTTGGATCTCTTCTTCGGACGAATGGAGCCCTTCATGGCTTGAGCGGTTGTTTCTGCTTGCACCCGGCTTCCTCCCCCTAACTAATGCGGTAAATTAAATTCTTTCCGCTTAATCTCAATTTCATCGTTAATATAGAGGATATAATCCGAGAAGGCTTCACGGGGATTCTCATTGGCATTAACGACTTTTCGGAAGGCATTGTCCAAATGCCTGCCCGTAAAGTACCCGCCTGGAACCTGCGGAATGCCTCTGACCCACTGCCACTGGCTCTCTAAGTTGTTGTAATCCTTGACCGGCCAAGGCAGCTCTTCAAGCGCCTCAATATTAGCCGTCGGATACCGGGCCGCCTCGCCCATAAGACCTTCCATTTCACGTCCGTAAGCAATTTGGGTTTCCTTGTCCGTCCACCATTTCATAAATTGCCAAGACGACTCTTTATCATCCGAATTTTCCAGCATCATGACGCCGGTTGTGTGGCTGGCTACTTCATTGTTAATCGTGCCGTCCGCAAGCTTCGTGCCCGGAACAACGGTGAAGTCCCATAGGCCTTTGATCTCCGGAGCCATGACCGTCAGCATGTTGTACGTCGTATAGTCCGCAATGCCAATCGGCATCTCGCCCGTTCTGAACCGGTTCGGGAAGTCCGCTTGCAACGGGAACTTATAGCTTGTATAAAATTGCGTCCATTTTTTAAATGCGCTCATCGAAATTTCGGAATCGAGTGCGCTCTTCTTATCGTCACCACGATAAAATTCGCCGCCGTTCTGGTAAAGCAGCATGGAGAATGTCGCATTCGGAACCAAACTCGCATTCGTGGCCTCAAGCGGCAAATAAAACTCCATGTTGTGCTTCTGAAGAACCGAAATCATGTTATAGATATCCTGCCAGGTTTTCGGCGGAGTCAAATTCAGCTCCTTGAGGATATCTTTGCGATAGAACAACATCGGGAATGTCTGCTGCTCCGGGAGGGCAAATACTCCATCATCGTATTTGTAAGGCGTAAGTCCGCTGTCGCGGAACCTTGAAGCGACTTCATCGTAATCCGCAAAGCGCGACAAGT
This sequence comes from Paenibacillus sp. LPE1-1-1.1, assembly GCF_040676435.1. Classification (NCBI taxonomy): domain Bacteria; kingdom Bacillati; phylum Bacillota; class Bacilli; order Caryophanales; family Paenibacillaceae; genus Paenibacillus; species Paenibacillus sp. LPE1-1-1.1. The sequence continues at coordinate 322,179 of NZ_JBEGHY010000045.1, read as the reverse complement.
CGGCCGCAGCGCCCCTCATCGCATAGTTCACCGGAACATCTTCGCCGATCTGCATGGCCACGTCCGGCCCCTCGCCGGCAAGCGTAGCCGGCAGAAGGATGTTGCCCGGAACGAGCTTCAGCTGAACGGAAATATCCGTATCCGGCGTAAAGGAATCGTCAATCAGTCCCTTCAATACTTGCGCCTGATCGCGACCGGTGGTAATCCACACCGTGACCGCACGATTTTTCTCTTCGGTATTTCCGATGTTGTCATAATCTTCTGTATAAGAGGCCGCATAGGCTCCGAGCTCATGTCCTACCTCTTCCAGCAATGTGGCTTCCGCTCTCGGAAGTTCGCGGCCTGGCGAAGAGACAACAAGATAATCAAGCGAAAGCGGCTGCTCCCGCACGGTCAGGATCCACGTTCCCAGACCGCCGACATTGACCTTGTATGCATCCAATCGCTTGGCAACCGTCTCAGGATATGCCGCCAAATCCTTCAGTTGGCGAACCATCGAGTGAAGGACGGCTACCTTGTCGCTTCGTTCACCTGTCGCCTGCTCGAGATAGTCCGCTACGCTTTGAATCGTTTCGGCTTGTTCCGTGAAAACCTCTACCATATCAGGAATCCGCTTCTCCAATTGATAATCGCGAAACGGATCAGGCTTATTCGATGTAATCATTAAGATTTTCCGGTACATCTCATTCAACTGCAGCACGCTCGACTCGATCGTCTGAAGCAAAGGCGCGATTTCGCCGAGGGAGACCATCATTCGAATACGATGCGAGCCTTTGGTCAAATGGTACGAGTAGGGCTCATCGCCGCCCAGCACATTCATCTGCCAATCCCTTTCAAAGTTAAAGCGAATTCGCTTCATCTCCTCAAACGGATATTTTCCGTCGATCATAAGACTGCGCGTGGCGTAGACGCCGCGAAGCTGGTCCTGCTTTTGTTTTAACGCAATTTGATACAAACCGTCCTCTTCTACCTCGAATTCCCACTCGATCCACTGCCCGGGCAGCTTCCAGTTCAGTCCTCCGATGGTGTTGATTCTGATTTTTGAAACGTCATATGGAATAACCGTTGGACTAGACCTGTCGGACATCGGATATAAGGTCGGGGAAGACTTGAACTCTGCGTCTTCCGCTTGGATGAGGATATATTGATCCTTGACAGGCTTTATGCCTCCGGCTGTATACTCGCTCTTCAGCTCTTCGTAAGTCTTCAACTCCTGATCTTGGTATAGCTCAATATAATCAATCGCCATGGGTTCTCTTAACGCCGTCAAGGAAAGCCTTTGCATGCCTTTGTCGAAATAGAAGGAATAAGGCTCATCATAATAACCGTATCTGTCGGTGAGCGCGGTGATTTGCCATTCAGGCTTCTCAACCTGTCTCGGACGCAGGTCGTTTCCTCTGTCGTCTCTCTTGATCTCTTCATTCCGATCTCCCCATACCCGGTCAAACAAAATAATATCAGCGCCCTTAAAGGGGACTTCCTGATTAATGGCAAATTGTCTTTCAATGGCAGAGCTCTTTCCCTCGATCGGATAATAATGAATTCTAACGTTGTACAAACCAGGCTGATCCATTTGAACATCCCAATTAATAGATCCCGTCTCCGGTGTAATTACCGCTTTCCCTTCCAAACCATGCAGCTTCTCTGCGACTTCAAAACCGTCCCCGACGGTTTCGGCATAATTCTCCCCCTCAATTCGAATCACCCCTTCAGGCCGCTTCGCTGTCGAGTGGGAATTTATATATTCGTCATAACCTTCTGCTCCAGCCGATTCCGCTTCAAAATCAGCCATGGCCCGAACCTGCCCGTTACTTGTCTGATTTGAAGGGTAAAAAGCCCAAATGGACAATACAAATACGGCAAGAACAAGGATGACGATTACATACTTCTTCTTTCTGATGTTCAATTTTTCTCCCCTCCTGCAGCATGAAGTATTTAATCCAATAACAGTCCCCATTATAGAAAATTTCTAAATGGGGACTGCAAGGCAATCGCTATTAATGGTTACGAGCCAAATACTTCGTCAATCGCCGCTTGAAATGTCGATTTATACTTTTCGACGACTGTGGATACCGAAACCCCGCTATTCAGTTCGCCGACGAAATCATAAAACTTCAGATTCGGGAACGTATTGTGGTCGAGGACGATCATATTCGGCGCAACCATTTTGGCGTTGTTGATGTCATCCTCATTTTTAAACAAAGTCTCATACCAGCCTTGATCCGGATAATCATACATGGAATCGATATCGTTAATCTTTTCCCAAATATACAAGAGCTGCTCGGGATTCTTGACCGATTTCGGAATCGTCAAAGCTTGGAAGAGCGCTTCCGCGGAATGATAGGTCGTAGCATTCGGTCCCTTCGGAAACGGAATGAAACCGAGCTCATAATCAGGCATATCCGTCTGGAAGCCGCTTAGCTCCCACAAAGCGCCTGCATACATAAGCGTATTGCCTTGTCGGAAGAACTGACCAGGCTCCGTCCAATCGCCGCCTTCCGTCGGTCTCGCTATTTGCTCCGTAGCCAAGCGGGAAACGAAATTAAGCGCATCAAGCGTCGCAGGATCCTCTAGATTTTGCTTGTCTCCTTTGGTGAGTCCTGTATTGTTGGAATACAGAGCCTGGTCCATAAGCGAAGAATTCGCGAGACCCCATGTATCCAGCTTGCCATCGTTATTCGTATCTTTATTGGCCTCTTTGGCAACTTGAATGAACGTTTCCCAATTCCAGTTGTCTTCGTTCACATACTCTTGCAGTGCTTTCGCGCCTAGCTGATTCATAAGCGTACGGTTGTAGAATATGCCCTGAACCAGATTAGCCTGACCCTCGCTAAAGCCGTAACCTTTGCCCTCATACGTGTAATATTCATTCGTGACCTTCTGATTGAATGCCCTAGGGTTCTTCGTGTACTCGTCGATTGGCCACAACAGATCTTGTTTCACAAGCGTTGGAACCGTGTACGTTTTGCCCAATCGGACGATATCGCCGATCGGCTCGCCCGCCAGCAAGGATGCGGTAACTTTCTGCTGGTACTCGCCGTAATCGATAGCGACATATTCCACTTTGAAATTATGCTTCTCCATTAACGCATCCAGGTTTTTCTTGCGCTGAATATTGTCCGGATTGTCCTCCGGAATCGTCATATCCCACCACGAAACGATTTTGATCGTTTTGCCGCCCAGATCGAAATCCATCTCCGGCGTGCTGTTCACTTCTTCCGCATCGTTCCCAGCCGCATTGTCCGGCGTCTCGGTCGCGCTGGTGTTCGTACTAACGTTCGTTCCCTTGTTGTTGCCGGTGTTATTGCTGCTGTTTGAACCGCTGCCGCATGCTGCGAGAACCAGAACCATTGCGCATAACAGAATCATCATTTTGCGAACCTGCATACTTTATCCCCCTTAAGATTTGTGAACACATTAAAAGTGTAGCGCTTACATTTTGCAGCAACAACCTGTCGAAAACCAGCTATTCCACCTGTCAAATTATAGGTCTGGAGCTGACATTTCGAATCCAATAGGGCTAGGAAAGACAAGTAGTAAACAACGGCTAACGATATAAAGAAAAGCACATTGTTAATCATTCGTGTATTTTACATAATGAAAGCGTAATCTTTTGCAGGCATGAGGGAGTCAGGCGTGCCGCGAATACAATGGGAGGTAAACATTGTGTATAAGGTACTGGTTGTCGATCTGAATGATCATTCGGAAGATAAGACACTATATACGCTTGATTGGAACAGCTTGGGTTTTGCCTTGGAGGGTTTTGCCGACGCTTCCGCAGCCGCCATGTCTTTATTCGCCAAGCATCGTTTCTCGCTTATCGCGATCAATATGAAAGGCGCTCACGCAGAGGGGCTCGAGCTGTGCGACCAGATCCGCAGCAAAAGCCGCCTGCCGATAATGCTCATTGGCGGTGGAAATGACTTCCAGCTCGCAAGAAAGGCGATGTACTATCAAGTCAGCGACTATTTACCCGATCCCTTGTCAATCGATGAGTTAATGGCAAGCATGCAAAATTTGAAGCGGGAGCTCGACTCCGCCCTTTCAACGGATGATCACGAGCATTCTTTGTCCTTATCCGAAAATGATTCTTCCCCGCAGGGCAACATTATCGATAAAGTGAAGGAATACGTGGGAGAAACGTTGCATCAGAACATTACCTTGAAAGAAATATCCAATATTTTGCACTTCAACTGCTCTTACCTGGGACAAAAATTCAAATACCACGAGAAAATGACCTTTAACGAATACCTGCTGCAACAGCGAATGGAGAAAGCCAAATCCCTACTCGAACATACCGACATGAAAGTTTATAAAATCGCTAACGAAGTCGGATACACCGAAATGGATTGGTTCTACAAAAAATTCAAGTCGTACACTGGTGTAAGCGCTAACGAGTACAGGAAGATGATCTCGATTACGGCATGACCCGTAATGGATTGCGATATCGGCATAAGCTCATTTGATCGTGGAATCCTTTAATCATCAGAAAAGAAAGCCGCTTGCTTTGTATGTCAAAGCAAGCGGCTTTTTAGTTTGTTCTTGAATCGTTCAGCCCGTCCTCTTGGCCTCCGGCGGATAAAGAATGATGCGGCCGTCCTCCATCTCCACGCGCACTTTGTTGCTGTCCTTGAAGCCCTCGAGGTCGAGGTAGCCAGCCGGAATCTGTAACCGGCCCGCCTTATCGACAACGGCATACTCAATATGGCTCTCAGTCCCGTGCCGGGCGCTCTCTGCGTCCAGCAGCGCAATTTCTTCCGCATACGATACCCGGCGAATCATCTCCGCCGACGTCTTGCCGTCACGGATTTGAACGACTCGATCCACCTTGCGCGCCAGCAGCGGATCATGCGTCACGATGACAATCGTAATGCCGATCGTCCGATTCAGCGTGCGGAACAGATCCAGCACCTGATTGGACGTTTTCGTGTCCAGTGAGCCTGTCGGCTCATCGGCTAACAGCAGCCTCGGCTCGTTCGCGAGGGCGATGGCAATCGCCACCCGCTGCTGTTCCCCGCCGGATAGCTCGCTCAGCCGATTCATCATTCGGTGGCCGAGTCCAACTGCTTCGAGAAGCTCGAACGCCCGTGCCCGGCGGCGTTTGCCGCGCAGCAGCATCGGCAGCTCGACATTTTCCCTTGCGGTCAGGTACGGAATCAGGTTTCGCGCATTGTTCTGCCATACGAAACCGACCGTATCCCGCTTGTACTTCACCAGGTCCTTCTCGCCAAACGTCAGCAGATCCTTCCCGTCCACAAGCAGCTTGCCGGCTGACGGCTTGTCCAATCCGCCCAACATATTGAGCAGCGTTGACTTGCCGCTGCCGGAATTGCCGATGATGGCCATCAGCTCGCCGTCTTCGATCTTCATATCGAGCCCTTGCAGGGCGACGACCTCAAGATCCGCGGTTTTATAAATTTTGACGAGTCCTTCACATTGAATCATAGGTTACTCCTCTCCCAGCTTCAGCGCTTGGGCAATCCGGGTCCTCGACAGGCGGTAGCCGAGAATCAGCAGGCCGATCGTTAGCATGACCCCGACGATGCTGTAAAGCTGCACGTAATCGCTGAGCTGATAAGTGATCTCGAACGGCGGCACCTGCTCGGCGGTCGAGAAAGACATTTCGAACAGGGGAACAAACATTTCGCTGATCAAGTTGCCGATAAACACGCCGATGATGACTGCCGCACCCGAGGTGAACAATTGTTCGCTGACTAGCATGCCAATAATCTGCCGGAATGGAAGGCCCATGGCCCTCAGCACCCCGTATTGGAGCGTCCTTCCCGATAGGGTCAGCACCCAGAACAGCAAGAAGCCGAAGAAGCTGATCAGCATGGAGATCACAAAGCCCAGCGTCATAACGCCGTTGATTGCCAGCCGGAAAGGATCGTTCTTTGACAAAATCAGCTCCTGTATCGCATCGCGAAGGCCGGCAACCGGCACTTTTTTCTCAGCCAGTTGGTCATAGATCACCTGGCTGGATACGCCGTCATTCAGCTTAAGCCATACCTCATAGGGCTCGACCGCAAGCCGGTTCTGGATCGTGCCCAGATGTCCGACGATCAGATGAGACTCTGCTGCCTGCCCGTCTTTCGCGTCTCCGCTTGTCGGAAGCGGATTCCAGCCAGGCCAGTAGTCGATAATCCCGTAAACAGTGAACTGTGCCTGGTCGAGTCCATCCCAGGAGACACGGATCGGATCGCCTGGCTTGATTGCTGCCGCATCGGCGAGCGACCTTGAGATCAGTACCGCCTTCGGATTCGGCGCTATCAGATTCAGATAGCTGTTGATGGGATATTCAAGCAGCCCGTTCTTCATCCAGGCCGTCTTGCCGAAATCCAACGTATCGATGCCGAATAGCACGGTCTTTCCGGTCGTGCCGTTGCTGCCTGCACTGAACCTGGCCGCTTCCTTCTTGAACACTCTAGCAACCGCTTCTACCCCCTCCAGTACCTGAATTGGCTGGAACGGAGGCTCGGTATACTGGATCCGCCTCGTTTCCGCGATGCCCGTTTCGGTTGGCGGCTGCTGCGTAGAGCCTGATGACATCGGAGGAGGCGCGTCGCTCTTCCACCGCATGGTCAACGCCATGTCGGCGCCGACGGCGTACTGGATCTTGCTTTCCATATTGTCGTTGATCGTCCGGGCCGCATTCGCGCTGAAGAGGCCGGTCGCCACCGTCATGATCAGAAACACCTTGATGGTCAAATACTGACCGGACGATCGGCTGATTTGAACCAGCGTATTGTATAGCGCCGGCGACCACCATCTGCGGCCCGCCCAGTAGATGAGGCGGATAAACCACGGGTACACGCGCAGCACCAGCAGACCGCCTCCGAGAGCAAATAGTGCAGGCATTAGGAACAGCAGCGGATCAAGCTGCATGGCGTCGGAATCGAGTGCCAGCCGCTTCAAATCCTCCTGCCTTTTGTTGAAATTGTACAGCAGATAGACCGCCAGACTGACGAGTATGACATCGAGACCGGTCTTATGCCAGAACGACATCCTGGTCAGGCGTGCCATTTGCTGCTTGTGACCCACAATGCTTGTCCTTGTCGCCAGGAAAGCCGGAATCAGAATAAGCACAATCGCCACGCCCACAGCAATCGCCGAGATCTTATAGGCGGTGCTGGTCAGGCTGACTTCAAGCGCCGATCGCTGGACGAACTCCAGGAAACCGCTCGAGGCGCCCAGCACCTTCGTGAACGAAACGCCGAGGAAAGGTCCCACGGCCAGTGCGCTCAAACCAAGGAACAGGCTCTCCAGCGCGTAGGCCATCATGATCTGCAATCGGCTGGCTCCACGGCTGCGGAGAACGGAAATTTCCGTCTTTTGCCGTTCGATGATGAGATTGGCAGCCATATACAAATAGAAGGCCAGCATGAGCATGACGGGGGAGTAAAGGGACAGCATCATTACGTCGAGCTTCGCTTGTTTCCCCCGATAAGATCCGACCGTCTCAATTGCCGGGATATTAATCTCTTCAACTCCGAGCCGTCCTCGGAAATAGCGCCGGATATCCGTGTTGGCTGCGATGAATTGGTCGATATTGTCGACATTCATCTGTTCATAATTAAGGGCGAAGCGCCATTCCAAGTCGGTTAACCTCGCCTTGCCGCCTTTCGTAAATTCGCGCTCGAACTGCTCGAACGGGATAATAAATCCGTCTTCGGCATCCGTTGTCAAATACGGCAAATAGGGGTCGCCGGCAGGATCCGTCTCGATGATGCCGACCGGAATGACGCGAAAGCGGCTCCGGTCCCCTTCAGGCGATTCCGCCACCAGCTCTTCTCCGAGACCGCGCTTCGTTGCAAACAGAAATTTCTGGGTTACAAGCGCTTCGAAAACGCCGTCCGTTCGGTCAACCGGCATCCGTCCGTCTATCAGCCGCAACCGCTTCTCCATACCGGACAGGGATTTAAAGCTGCCTGCCGTTTTTTGCGACTGCTTCTCTTGATCCGAGGCGTCGGCACCGTACACCTTCATTTTTTGCGTGAAACGCTGCTGGTAGAATGACATCGCCGCAAGTCCCGCCCTGTCCGGGATCGTCTGCACGAAACGGTCAGCCCGTACAAGCGCCTCAGAAGTCTCTTTATCCATTTTTGATGAAGAAACGGTCGTACTAACCCGGACAAAGCCCGGGTAAACGGCGCTTTGACTCTGCACCTGCTGGAGCTCTTTCAACAATGTCTGCTGCAGAATGGCTTCGGAATAAAGCGGCATAGAGCTGAACAGGGCCACGCATACGGTAAGGCCAAACCACAGATTCAGCTGCAGCCATTTGTTATTTGCCATTTTGCGGAGAATCATCGTCCATAAGGCCATACGTATACCCCATTCTTGCGCCCGGTCAGTCCGGGCATTATTGTTCGATTCTAAGAATTAATAAAGTTCCAATTTTATTTGCGCTTAGAATTCACCTTGAAACGTAGGCTGAGCCTTCAAAATACGGCATCAGCCGTTTACGCTCTGCGTTTAATTGTTCAGGATGACCTTCTCGCCTTCCTCCAGCCCGCGGACGATCTCCACTTCGGTCGGTGTCGTTAATCCCACCTCAACGTCTACCTCCTTGCGCCGATCGCCCTCCGCGACCTGCACATAGCTGCGGCCCATATAGGAGCGGATCGCCGATCGCGGAAGCAAGATGACGTTCTCGCGCTTCTGCAGCTCGATATTGAGCTCTGCGCTATGGCCAATCTGTACCCCCTCAGGCTTATCGTTCATGCCGATAATGATGGTCACCGAATTGCGCTCGGCCTTCGCATCGTCAGCGCCGAGGGGCACGTTAGAAGGAGATTGCAGCACTTTCCCTTTATAGTCCTTGCCCTTATACTTCAGGCTGACGGGCATGCCCGCTTCTACCGGAAGCAGGTCCTTCGAATTTGCTGCTTTATAAGTCAGCTGCATTTTGGACGGATCCGCGATGGTTACGATGGGTTGGTAAGCGTTGATAAAGTCGCCTGCATTCAGTGATTCGGCGAAGGTTACGATCCCTGCAATCGGCGCGTACAGCTGCGATTGGCCGAGTCGCTTCTCCATGGAATCCCGCATCAGCGATTCCCGTTCCAAATCGATCTCCCGCAAGCGCAGATCGGTAGCGTTCGCGCCGGAAGCCCGAGCCTGTTCATACTGCAGACGGGCGCGCTCGACGCTCAGCCTCTGTAGGCGGATTTGAAGGTCTAGGTCGCCAGTCTCTAGCTGGGCGATCAGGTCGCCGGCTTTCACTTCTTGGCCGACCGTCACGTTGATGGATTTCAACCGCCCGCCGGATTCCTTGAAAGAGAGCGTATCCATGCTGGAGGACACGAAATTCGCCGTTCCTTTGAGAAACGTCTGAATGTTTCCTTTGGCTGCGTCCACGATGTCTAATTCTTCCTCGGCCGGCTGGACAAGCGGCGGCTGAAGCGACGCCTCCTCCATGGGGAGCAGCGAGCAGCCCGTAAGCGCCAGCGTTGCGGCGAGCATTACGGCAACGTGCTTGACGCGGGGTATCAGACTAAACAACGGTTGTTTCATGAGTCGTCTGCGATACAATTTTTCCATCCTCCAATGCGATAACGTAATCGGCAAGCTCCATAATGCCCGGGTCGTGCGTCGTCAGAACGATCGTCATGCCCGACCTATTCACAAGATCACGGAATACGCGGATGACCTGCAGTCCCATCTTGGTGTCCAGCTCCGCGGTTGGCTCGTCCGCGATCAGCAGCGAAGGCTCGTGCGCAATCGCACGGGCGATCGCCACGCGCTGCTGTTCGCCGCCGGACAGCTCCGTCGGCCGGTGCTTCATCCTCTCCCGCATGCCGACGCGATCCAGCGCACGCTCCGCGGCCTCGCGGTTGCCATTGACCGGGGTTCCCGCGATACGCAGCCCGAACTCCACGTTCTCGTAAGCAGACATTAACGGAATCAGGCCGAACGACTGGAACACCAGGCCAATCTCCTTGCGCCGCAGCGCGCTGCGCTGCGAACCGGAAAGCCCGCTAATCTCCCGTCCCCGGAGGAACACTTGGCCCTCCGTCGGCTCGTCAAGCGTGCTGAGAATATTCAGCAGTGTCGTCTTGCCGGAACCCGACCGGCCTTTGAGCGCCACCATAGACCCGGCCGGTATGGTCAGATGAATGTCCGCCAGCGCGGTGACGGCGGTATTGCCTCTGCCAAAGACTCGTTTAATGCCGGTTGCCTGCAGGATCGTTTCGCTGCTTGCTTCTATTATTCTCTCTACCTTCGTAGACATCGCGATCCCCCCTCCAGTCATCTAATTGTTGATGCAGTAAAGTCATGCCACCATGGATTTAAAGCCGATCCGATACTAACACTCCTCATTTTAGCGCTTTCATTTAGCGAACAATACCCGTTCGTTTCTTGTTTATTCACCTTACAAATAATAGGTTTAATGAGCGAAAAATTGCAGACGCCGTCCTTTGGGGGCTCATCTCGTGAGCGCAATGGTCCGTTTGGCCAAATGGACGCCTACCGCCCAGCGAATAAAAAAACTGCGCCGTGTGAGCGCAGTCCCTCAAGCCTATCGGTGGTTTTCGGTTTTCAATGCCCTGCGTCCACGCTTGTTTTTCGATTGTTGCAGTCCGGCGCCAGTCGGATCTTCCGGCTGGCGCCTTCCACGCTCGCTATTGGTTCAGGCAGCTTATTTACTAAACTGCCAGGCGCCAAATTTAAATAACTCCGTACCCGGCTTTCCATTAAACACGAAATATAGATCGTGAATACCCTTGGCACCCGAGACTTCCGTTTTCGCTTCGACCCATTGACTCCATCCTTCCGTCGAAGGCACGGCAATCGTTCCGATCAGCTTGCCATCTGGATCATCCAAGCGCAGCTCTATGCTGCCGCCGTCCTCCGTGCTAGCAACCAATGCCATAAACGAGGATGCTCCGTTGCCGAAATTTACTTTTGAAACCGCCGTCCAATCCCCGCTGCCAATATCGGAGACAGCCAACTTCACGGACGCTTGCTCTTTGTCATCCGTCAAGAGCGGCTGCGTGTTAATCCCAGCGCTCCATGCTATCGTCTCCGCTTCAACGCGGACAAACGGATTGAAATTCTTGATTTGCTCTACGCCTTTCATATCTGCGGCGATTTCCCCAATGGAACCGTCCTCGCTAAAGAGAACCTTGTTCAGATGAGTCGAACGATAGCCCTTTGGAACACCCATCGCTTTGGATAAGGTCTGCGCATGGTAGGCAATGTACCAAGCATCATGGAATTGGAAAATAACATGATGGTTATTGCCGCCAACCCCGAAGAAGTGACCGGGGTTCTTTAATATCGTTCCTTGGTACGTCCATGGTCCCATTGGATTGTCGCTCGTCATATAGGCAATCTCACCAGCTGGCGGGCTTCCTTCCGGGCGGACGCCATTGTAGAAATTCGAACAATAGGTATAGTAATAAACTCCATTGTATTTATTGATTCCGGCATCCTCGAACATAAAGGGTGCCGGTATTGAAGCCGCTTCGCCGACTACGCTGATCATATCGTCGCCGAGCTGCATGACGCGCGCGGTATTCGGCATTTCATCTTTCCCTTCCGGAACGCCCCCGCCGAAGTAGATATAGGCTTTGCCATCGTCGTCTACCAGCACGGCAGGGTCGAAGAGCCAGGTTACATCCGCAGCGGCTGGCATGGATCTCGATATAAGCGGATTACCGATCGGGTCCACCCACGGTCCGATCGGACTGTCGCTTGATAAAACGCCAATGCCGCTGGCATTATTGGCAAAGTATAAGAAAAATTTATCTTGTCCGTTAATGACTTTGTGGGCGGCCGCAGGCGCCCATGACTGCGTCGCCCATTTTGCCGCCCCTTCCGGGCCTGCAGCGTTGATCTCGCCGTGATCCGTCCAGTTCACCAAGTCATCGGAGGAAATGACCGACAGCTTGTTAATGTTGCCGTAACTATTGTCTTTAACGTTGCCATCCCCGTCATATTCCAGCACGTCGTTCGTATTGTACAGATATACCCGATCCTTGAATACCAGTGCATACGGATCCGCGCCGAATTTATGGCTGACAACCGGGTTTCCGTTCGGAGGAAGCTTCCCGATCGCCCCGGCAAGCGGAATGAAGCTCACTTTGGAAACGGCGCCGCTAACGTCATACGAGTCCGTTTTGTTGTCGGAGTAACCGATCTCCATGCTGCTCACTTTAATTTCTTCATTCATGACTGCTGTCAACTCCCGATTAAGTTTTAAACTAATGGTCGCCAATTCCCTGCTTGCGTCCGAATTCGCAAATGAAATAGCAGAATCATCCGCGTTATGAATATGAAGCTCCAACCCTCCGTTAACCGAATTAAAATCTACATTCGTTGCCTTTAGATTAGTTGAATTCGGAACAATGCTAACGACCTCGAATGCTGCTGGTATACGAACGGCTGCGTTGATTCGATGAACTTCCCTATCATCCGGAAATTCATCTATTAATAGTGGAAAATCATAAACAATTCCCTTTTCGTTGCTAAGCACTACAGCGTCTTCTTTCAAATAGGCCTTTAACACGGATGGCGTTTCGCTTCCCGCTGCTTCATGACTGCTATCGCCCGTGTTCCTATCCGAATTGGGATTGGAATCAAACGGACGAATTAGAATATAGATCAGGGCTGCTGCTACGACCAAAGCCGCAGCCAGTAATAGAAATGGCTTCCTTTTGACAAGCATGTTCCGCCAGCCTCCTGCCCTTCCTATATGTAAAAAGTGTAACGCTTACACATAGAGGCAACAACCTGCCGATTGCTGATAAATTACCTGTCAATTTATAGGTTTTTAGGTATGAGCATAAAGAAAACCTGTTGAGGTTTCTCAACAGGCTCTCATCTTGCCGACCTTTTCAATCGCTCTTTCCAGCTATGACTACTCTTACTTTTAGGCTTGGTACAGTTTTCGGGGGCAGACCGGTTTGGCGGTTAGGCAAATAGGCTATCAGGAACGAAATAAACTTTCTGCGTGTTTGTTTTGTTTACTGGGTCTGTAACTATAGTAAAATAAACGTTACCGTTTTTTGTCTGTACTCCCTCGATTTCATGGGTTCCCACATTTGTAATATTCACAAGAGTTTTGTATGACCCTGTGTTTGACATCATAGCAATCTGCGGAGTATCGCCTTCTGCCCCGCCTGACGTATAGATTTCCGTATTATCGAGCATATCAGCACCCTGGAAAGATCCGTTCGGTCTGACTATAGCACTGCCCGACTGCGTAAAGCTGGTAATGCAGGCTCCTACCGCCGCCGCACTGTCCATTCGTACCTGTTCATTGCTGTCAAGAAGCTGGTTCAATTTTACCGTGTCATAAATGGACCAAGTTACGGTTCCTTCTACCGTTTGTATGCGGAAGACAGTATGGGTACTGTTGCCGCCGGCATCAACGCGGTATGTCTCGCCTAATCTTGTACCGGTCTTATTGGCGTAATTCATATAGGTAAACCGATGAAGATCCGTATAATCATATGTCGCGCCGGGCGAGTATTGAAGCCTTGCTGCCTGGAGCGACCAGTAATACGATGTTGAAGGATCCGATTTTGAACTGAAATAAAAATAATTTATACCATTGTAGGTGTACATGTCCAAGGTTTGGCAATGCCCGGCATTAGTGATGGTCATTTCATCAACGTATGTTGCATCACTTCCGTTTATGAGCAGCCTTGAAAGATAGCATGTTCCCCCAGAACGCTGGGTTACGTAAAGATACGTTGAAGCAATGTATGCTTTCTGAACAGCCACATTGTGATTAAGTCCTTTGAGATTGTATGCAAGCGTTGCCGAAGCGTTCACTGTTTTCACTGGTGTTGCCGCATATATCGGCAAAACAGACATCCCCCAAATAAGAATGGTGAGAACAACAATTGTGAGTAGTTTTAATTGCCTTTTAATAAGGCTCGACGCTTGTACTTGAAACATACGGATACCTCCATTCAAAATAATAATATAATTGGACTACTGTCATTGGGCTGCCACCGAAAACTGTCAAAAATAAAGGTATAAGTTCAACCTTCGACCCTCCTCGTTTTGTCTCCTTATCTAAGTGTATAGGTTTGTTGTTAATCCGGGGTTAAGGTTGTCTAAAGGTTATATGAACTCGCATTAATAAGAACAGAACTTACGAACCTATCACGAACTCATTGAAAAAAAGACTATTCATACTCACCATGAACATAACTCATTCAATTACGGATAAACTGTCGCGGTATTCTTGGGGTGTCAATGCCGTTGCTTTTTTGAAAAAACGGGTAAAAGAATGGGCTGCCTCGTAACCTACGAACGAAGCCACTTCCCGCACCTTCAAATCTCCGTCTCTAAGAAGATCCTTTGCTTTTCTTAATCGGCATTTATCGATATACTCGGATAAATTAATTCCGCGTTCCTGTTTGAAAAAGCGGGATAAGTATGACGGATTAAAATAGTGGATTTCCGCGAGTCGAACCAAAGACAAGTCCTCGCTTAAATGCTCCTCGATAAATTGGCATATCCGCTCGATCACATGCGAAGCTCTGTCTCGTTCATCCTTGTGTTTGAATTTAAATATCTCGTCCGCGATTTGTTTAAGATAAAGGAATCCCTCTTTCATGGAGGCATGGTCATCCAATCGCATAAGCTTTCCGTTATCCTCGATTTGACTGTGCAGCCCCATTCGGTTGATGTAAGACAGCAGAACAAGCGCGATTGAATAATACCCTTCGATCGTTCGCTGGACTTTTCCGCTAGCCTGCAGCATGGATCTCGACATTTCTTCTAAATCATCGAAAAATTCCGCCGCCCTGCCTGCCTCAAGATGCGCCTCCATGACCTCGGCTTTATGGCTCGGTACAAATCCTTCTTTAATAGAAGAACTATTGAATTGATCGGAACGGTCCATTAAAATCATGGAAATGCCGTCTCCGATTTTTAACTGCTGAAGCTGTCTAAGCCTCTCATACTGCGGGGTTACGTTTCCCCACTCACAGGAAGCGCCGCTTATCGTAAAACCTATCGTCAAACCAAGGGATGCGAGACAGGCTTCTTGGATCAGCTCCAGCGTTCCCTCCAAATAACGCATGAAATGATTGTTGAACTTTTCCTCGGAGTGCATCGAAGTCTGAATGAACCATACGATGTCACCGTACTTATCCACGATTCCAATGCTTCGTGTCTGATCCTTCATAAATGAATTCCATATAATTCTAGAGGAAGCAAGGATTTGGCTTCTTTCGGTATAGGAAGCAGCAGCGGCATACGATAAGCGGCCAAGGGCCAGCACGACCGGCGCTTTAGGATCCACACTAATATTTAATTTGTCAAAATCTTGGACTAACGCTTCTTGATTTCCATAAAAACCATGGCTCTCTTGCAGGAAATGCCTAAAGTAATCCCCTTGCGCCATAAATTCAAGCGTATCCTTCTGTTCGCGGGATTGCTCCAATAATTCATTCAATTGAATGCCGTGATTTAATTCCTGCATGACTTCTTGCACGGTTTGGGTTACCTTCGCGTACCCTTCCGTTTTCAACAAATACCGGACATTTGACATTTGAATGGCTTTATAGGCATAGTCGAATTCACTGTATCCGGTGAGAAAAATGATTCTGCATCTTGGCCAATAGGTTTGAATTTCTTCGGTTAGTTCCAAACCGCTCATCCCGGGCATGCGAATGTCGGTTAGAACGATATCGATTCTCGTACGGGACATCCAATTTAGCGCTTCTTTGCCGGAGTAGGCTCTGCAAATATCCATCTCTTCCGGCATGAGCTGATTAAACACTTCGTATAGACCATCCGTAATTATTTCTTCATCATCGACGATTAACAGTCTATACATCCCAAACCGCCTCCTGCAGCTTGATTCTAATGATGACTTTCAAGCCGTTCAGCTCGCTCCTTGATAGATTCAAGCCGCTGCCTTCCCCGTATGTTAAAACAAGGCGGCGATGAATGTTGATCACGCCCGTCATTTCATAGGATTCGGCGGTAGGATCCAGCCGATCCCTTAACGCTTCAATCTCGGAATCGCTAATGCTATCTCCGTTATCCTCTACAATGATTCGAGCCTCGGCATAATCCATCTCGAACGAAACGCGAAGCAAACCTTCCTCTGTCATTTTCTCGAGACTATGCTCGTAAGCGTTCTCGATAATGGGCTGAATGATTAATCTTGGTACCTTGATTTGTTCCATTTCCTTCGGTAAGTCATCAAATTGCACTCGAATGCGTCTTGAGAATCGGAGTTTTTGTATTTCCGTATACATTTGGGAGTGTCTCGTTTCTTCCGACAATAAAACATGGTCTTCCCCGTTTCGGGTAATAAACCTGAAATACTCGCCAAGCATATTGGTAAATTGTTCGATCCGATCGACATCCCCGGTTTTGGCCAATGAGTTCAGAATGAAGAAGCTGTTATACAGAAAATGCGGGTTAATCTGGGATTGCAGCTGCTTTAGCTCTGCCTTTTGCATCATCATTTTTTGTTTGAAATCCTGATCAATAAGGCTTTGCAATTTCGTAAGCATATGGTTGAATCTTGTATACAAATAGCCAAATTCATCTTTCTGTTCGTGTTCGATTCGAATGTTCAATGCACCTCCTTCCATCCGTTTAAAGCTCTGAACGAGAGACAGCAGCGGTTTATGGATAATCTTATAAGAAGAATAGGAAAAGATAACAACGGCAAAAAATGACGTTATGGCGAACACCCAAGCCCATCTATAAAAAATGCTCAGTGGTCTTTTGACCGTTTCTTCGGGTAAATAGGTAACGACGGTAAGTCCCAGTTTCTCGGAATTGGCTTTATTGAAATGATACTTTTTGCCATTCATATTCAATAAAAAAGTGCTGCCGCTTGATGCATTCGCTACCCTCATGTAGTCCTGGTTAATAGGGTTAGAGTTCCCTTGGCTCATTAACGTAAAGCCCGTCGTAACCGAGATCAGAAAAGAGCCGCTATCCGGATAAATGTTGATCTGATGCAAAGAATCCCTTAGCTTCTCCGTGTCCAATTCGATTTCGACAAGGAATAAAGGTTCCTCTCCCTTTTTCCCGCTTTGTTTAGAAGCACTCATATAAAGCGTGTTATTCCAATTAATAAGCCGATTCTCATTTCCTCCGGCAGTGGAGCGAAAATAATCGAACCTTTCCGAATCAAAATCATAGATCGCTTTAGCCGTCGAGACCGTTTTGTTAATGGTACGGATATGCACATAAATATCTTTGATATAGGGGCTGCTATTTTGGAAAGAGGTAAGCTGATGCAGCAGGTAGTTCAAACCTGATCTTCTTTCTGCGTTATCCATCATCCCCCAAGTGGCTGCAAGCTTATTTAGTTCGCTATCCTCCAAAATATCGAATTGCTGAAGCTCCATCCACTCGAGTTCACGGTTTAATCCTTCTAAATAATAAGTCAACTGTTTAACGGTTGCTCTCGATATATCCTGGCTAGCATTTTTGTAGCTCCAGTTATACAAATACGCCCCAAGTAAAATGATGGGGAGTATAACGAGAAGGTAAGTAAAGACCAGCCGGACGAAGATTGTATTTCGTATGGATATGGCGGGAAATTTAAGCAAGAAAACGCCTCCGTAGCCGCTTTAAAGTATGTTTAAAATGTTTAAGCTGTTAGCAGACAAAGCCAGAGGTTGTCCACCTTATCTTCACTTGCTGTCTCTTCCTGCAAACCACTGATTTACCTCTGTTGTCATCTTTTCTCCGCCCAACTTATGCCATTCTTCAACAAATTGATCGAATTCGTCGATGGGCCTGCCAAGAATGATATCAACAAAAGTCTCGTGTTGAAGATTATCCAGAATGGCTTGTTTCTCAATCATCGTTTCCGTGGGGGCTCCGACAAAACTCTCATACAATAGCTGGTTATTCTTTTCGTATTGGTCAAGGATCGCAAAGGCTCCTGAGGGACCGTATGTTCGTTCCCATCCCCACCCTGATTCCTTATTCTTATCTCCGGACAGATAGGTATCAATGTTCTTCTGTATGGCTTTGGCTTCGTCCTTTAACACGGAAGTATCCCCGGTGCGGCGGGCCTCGTCTAGTTGCCGAAACGCCTCCAGGTTTTTCCTTGCCGGATAAGGGGTTACAGGGGATAGCTGCCATATAGGGAGCGGAGAGATATAGTAAGTTTCATATTCGGCCGTTTCTCCCCAATTTTTCTCCAGGTGTAAATTAAAAAGCTTAACGATGGCTTCGGGATGTTTAAAGTCCTTCCTCACCGCAAGGAACTGATTTGTGCTGAAACTGAGCGGTACCTTCGGCGCTACTCCCGATAAAGAAACGATCGGAAATGCCTGCCACTGGGCATTAATATTGTTATCGCGGCTCACTTGAACCAAAAACGACCCCCATTGCTGCCCGTACAGCATTCCGATCTTCCCGGCAGCGACTTGCTCCTTCACTTTATTGCCGTCTTTAAACCCGAATTCGCTATCGATTTGACCCTTTCGATACATGACCTGCAGTACTTTTAACGCCTCTTTCACTTCCGGTTGAATTCCTCCATAGGCGAGTTTACCGGAATCATCCTCAATCCAAATATTCGGGAACGCATTATAACCTGCCATAAATGCCGTTATTCCCATAACGGGATCCCACAAATATTGCGTGATCGCAAGCCCAAACGTGTCATTGTCGCCGTTTTGGTCCGGATCCTTTTCTGTAAACGCTTTCGAAATCGCCAAAACGTCATCCATGGTTTGGGGCGGTTTAATACCAAGCTGATCCAACCAATCCGTTCGGATCCATATATACTGGGCTCCTTCAATAGAGGAGCCCGTTTCCGGAATTCCCATCAGCTTTCCATCGATCGTCGCCGCATCGAAAGGACCGTTTCCTTCCTGACTAAGGATTCGCTTGGTAAGCGGAGTGGCGTATTTCTCGTAAACCTCGGATAAATCTTGAATTAATCCTGCATTACTGAGCAGTCTGAGCTGCTGCGCATTGACCCTTACTACTTCGGGTATATCTCCCGAAGCAAGCGCAACGCCTAATTTTTGATGATAGAGATCGCCTTTGGCGATCCAATCATACTTTATTTTAATGCCGAGCACCTGTTCATAAAAACGGCTCCAAGTGTTGTCCTCCAACGTTTGTCCCGGCAGTAATCCTATTAAGTTTTCCATACCGACGCTGGTTTCCCTCACAAAGGTAACTTCTATCGGCGGATTATACTTGCTTAATCCTAGGTCTTGATACTCGGTCACGTGATCGTTCCCATCAGGAATTTGATTATTCGTACTGTCGCTTTGACTGCATGCCGATAAAATTTGAACAGACAATAATGCAGTCAGCATGAGCTTGGCCTTATTCATTATAGGTACCCGCAACAGTTCTTACCCCATTTCACATATAATGATTGCGACAACCGTAACATTACAATTATCCAAATTGCATTCTGATCATACAAGACACATATCTTTATTTCGTTACCCGATCTTTACTGATTTTTTCAAAAATAATTTCCCACAAAGGCATTTTTCAGTAGTTGAGCAATCGATCGTTCTTGAACTCATATAGATTTGGCCCTCTTCTTTGGAGTGTAATGGAAAGTGTACAATTTTATTTAAAAGTTGTATTTTTTATCGACGATTCCATTTCTTACTCTCAACTCACTGATTTTGATATATGATGTAATTGCAATATGAGTTAAGGCCTAATAGAAAGGAAAAAAAGTATGAAGCTCATACGACGCATTACATCGAGCCTGCGTGCAAAGCTGCTGGTGATGTTTATTATTTTGACATCAATCCCGCTGCTGGTGGTTGGTCTTGTATCCTATCAAAAGTCTTACCATACCGTATCCGATCACAGCAAGGCCTCCACCATACTTGTTGCGGATCAACTGGTCCGAAACATCGATGTGCTATTTCAGGATACGCTTAAGCTGCTGGAGCTCGGAAATAATCCGAAGGTTCTTCATTTTCTGATCTCGCAATCCGAAACAAACGCGGAGGCCAAAGAAATCGTACGTACCTTTGAGATGTACCGTGATACATACAAATATGATAGCGTACTGAACATTCAAATGGTCAATCTCTACGGTAAAGGAATCAGCGAGCGTAGAGGACTTTTTCAACTTGACCATAATCCTCTCAGAAATCCGCATTTTGTGCAATTGACGAATGATCCGGGTCTTGTATTAAAGGTACCTCCGTCCTCTTCCTCCGAGTTCGATCGGTTGGACGGCTTTACTTACCCTGACAAAAGCGTCATTTCCATTATTGCGCCAATCCAGCAGCGTATTACAAACGAAGTGATTGGTTTTATCGTCATCGACCTTGATGACTCTATTATTGAACAATTTTGCGATAATGTCACCATTGGCAAAACAGGCTTCTTCTATGTGCTGGATCCGCAAGGAGTTCCGATTTTCAAGCCTTCCGCCGGTGAACAGATCAACATTCCTGCGGGGAATGGAATGCCAAATACATTCACTAATGCTTCTGGCAGTTTCGTCCAAACGATTGATGGAAATAAGAAACTCGTCGTTCATGTAAAATCGCAAACAACGGATTGGACCATCATTGGCATGGCACCTTTGCGGGAAATCATTTTCGAGGCGAATGAAATTAGGCTTCTAATCATTGCCAGCGTGATCCTTAGCGCCGTTTTTGCAATTGCCATTTATATATCCCTGACACAACGGCTGACTCGGCCCATCCAGATCCTGAAAAATAAAATGAAGCAAGCCGCGAGCGGCTATCTGGAAGCAAAGGTAAAGCCTGCCGGCCATGATGAGATTACGGATCTTAGCAACAGCTTTAATATCATGCTGGAAAACATTAAGCTGCTTCTAGAAAAAAGCATTCGCGAGCAGGAACAAGTTCAGAAAGCAGAGCTGCGTACGCTGCAGGCGCAAATTAATCCTCATTTTTTATATAACACGCTGGAATCCATCATCTGGATGGCTGAATCAGGCAAAAATGAAAGCGTAATCAAATTAGTGAAAGCGCTGGCTCGCTTTTTTCGGCTTACGCTCAATAAAGGGAGAGAATGGATATCGTTAAAGACGGAACTTGAGCATGTACAAAGTTATTTAACGATTCAGCAAATGCGGTACCGGGACATCCTCTCCTATGAAATTGACGTACCAGCGGAACTGCAGGTATATCCGATGCTTGGCATGACGCTGCAGCCTCTTGTGGAGAATGCTTTGTATCACGGCATCAAAAACAAAAGAGGCATGGGACATATTCGAATAACCGGGTATGTCGAGAATGAGAGAAATATTATATTGAACGTCGAGGATAACGGGATAGGCATAAATCCCGAACGGTTAGCCGAGCTAAGACGTCAGCTTGAACTGCCCAAAGACGCCGAACTGCCTGATAAACCTGGCGAAGGAGGGTTTGGTTTAAATAATGTGCATCAAAGGCTTCGTCTTTATTTCGGCGATCATTACGGCCTGCAATTAGATAGCATCGAAGGAGAAGGGGCTCGTATCTCCCTCCGTATACCAAAGAAATAAGGAGGCAGCACCATGAAAAAAGTGATGTTGATTGATGACGAAATCTTAATTAGGGAAAGCATTAGAAATTGCGTAGATTGGGAGCAAGAGGGCTTTATCTACTGCGGCGATGCACCCGATGGGGAAATGGCGCTGCCTCTAATCGAAGAGCGGATGCCGGATATATTAATTACCGATATAAAGATGCCCTTTATGAACGGACTCGAGCTTAGCACGATCGTTCGTCAGCGTATGCCGGATATCAAAATAATTATTCTTACGGGACATGACGAATTCCATTATGCCCAGTCCGCTCTTCGCATTGGCGTTGAGGATTATTGCCTCAAGCCTGTCGGTGCGTCGGATTTGATAGAAATGCTGCATAAGATTAGCAGAAGAATCGACAAAGAACGGCAGGATAAGAAAAAGTTAACTTATACGAGTGATAAATTGCTTTCCGACCTATGCGGTGGCCTGATCGGTACCTCCGATGCCATTGAAACCTCAGGCAATATTTCAATTAACTTAATTGCCCGCTACTATGCGGTTGCGATCATTGACATTCGAGTTCATGAATCCGAAGAATCGTTACGTACTGAGCAAGTGGAGCATGTCCTTAAAGAACGAATGGAAAGCTTGATTACCGGCTTTTCTTACAAACGCAACCGATCGGAAATGATTTGGATTATCAAAGAAAACGATAAAACGGCCATATCCGAAGCCATGAACATCATTGTCAATAAGCTCCGATATGAGCTGCAGGAACTATTCAACTGCGATCTGTCCATAGGGGTAGGAAGCATTCAAGACCGACTCCAAGGCATACACAGCTCATTCTTGGAGGCAGATGACGATAAAAACCTGCAACGGCTTTCCAATCAAAACAAATTGGCATTTAAAGACTTTATTAAAGCTTCTTCTATCAGCAATATCTTATTGGATCGCAATCTCTTCGTTGATTTCATGAAGATAGGAAGTTCCGTAAAGGCTGAACCATTCGTAAATGAATTCGCAGCCGAGCTTAGGAGTCTTGATTGGCAATCATCCATGTATGGCTGCTATTTGCTAAACGATATTACACTGGAGGCTTTCCGTGTCGCAAAGCAAAGCTTCACGGCTTCCAATCATACTTCTGACACGATAAAAGAGCTCCAACAGCAGATTAGAGAGATTTCATGCTGGGAAGATTGCGTTCGGTATCTGCTTATTTTACTGGACCGTTTGTGGCTGTGGCGTTCGAAAGGCTCCGATCAATACGGTGCGCTGATCGCCAGCGTCAAGCAATTCATTAATGAGCATTACAACGATGATCAATTGTCACTTCATGTCGTATCTAAACATGTAGGGGTCAGTCCCAGTCACTTAAGCAAAGTGTTCAGTCAAGAAACGAGCCAAACGCTAACCGAGTATTTAACGCAATCCCGAATCCGCAAAGCGAAGGAGCTGCTTAAAACGACTCGCAGAAAAACGTTTGAAATCGCGTTTGAAGTCGGTTACCACGATCAGCATTACTTCTCTAATATTTTCAAAAAAGTAACGGGTATGACGCCCATGGAGTTTAGGCGTCAAGGCAGCACAAATGAGAAGCTGCATGTTATGGAAGACGGAGGAAAATAACATGCTGCTCCATAAACGACGCAGTTGGGTTTTTATGCTCTTGCTCCTTGCACTGTTTATAGTGAGCTGCCAGTCGGCTCCTCCAACAAGCCTGGTGAACTCATCAGAGCCCAGCACCATACCGTCCGATAGGGACCGTGTATTCGGAATCATCTTCCCTATGGCCTTTCCAGCCTATGAGAAAATAACCGAGAATGCGGAGGAGACCGCAAAAGCGGCCAATATACGCCTATTAGTCTCAGCTCCCGATGAAGCCAACCTGGAGCAGCAAATTCGCATTATGGAATCGATGATTAAACAGAAGGTTGACGGAATCGCTATCGCGCCCGTGAACCCCGATGCACTTGCCCCCGTTATCAATAAAGCGGTAGAACAAGGCATACCCGTCATCTGCTTCGAGACAGACTCGCCTGGCAGCAAAAGGCTCAGCTATATCGGCGCCGACAACTACGAAACAGGCCGACAACTCGGTAAAGCAACGGATCTATTGCTTAATGGAAAAGGGATGGTTTTGGTAGGGACGGGAATGCCGGAAATGGATAGCCTAAAGGAAAGGCTTGAAGGACTTCTCAACTATTTAAATGATGAGACGGAAATAGAAGTGTTGGAGGTCCGTTACAATGACGGCCGTGAAGATCTCGCCATAACGGAACAAGAGGAAATGATTAACGCGCACCCGCATTTCAATGCCTTCCTCAGCCTTGATTTCGTGTCCAGCTCTGCTTCCATTTTGATCTGGAAAGCATATGGGTTAAATAGGCATGTCCTCAGTATAGGAGCTACGCCGAAAATCGAAGAAGCACTGCTTAATGGCCAAGTGACCTCTATTATTTCGCAATACGAAAATCAATGGGGTCAAAAGATCATAGAAGCCCTTATAAAAGTAAGCGGAGGCGAAACGATTCCCGAAATGATTGATACAGGGATTTTAAAACTTGGAAAAGGACCCCAAGATGATCAAAAGTGAGCCTGGGTTCCTTTTTTATCATCTTAGGGTCTTCCCTTAGCTGCAAACAACAAAAAACCGCTGAATTTGAGATTCAGCAGTTTCGCCTTTGTGATGATCGGTCTAATATTTCCTTTTATTCACTTCTGTCGCAGCATTCTCCTGGGTAAAGATATCTTCGGGCGGAATCATCCTTTTTGGTAAAGTTCTTCCCGCCATGATTTCCTTAGTAGCCTGCATAAGCAATGGACCTAGCAGCGGGTTACATTCCACGACCGCATTGATTTTTCCTTCTACCATCATTTCGAATGCTTGCCGCGTGCCATCTACGGATATGATAATAATATCCTCGCCAGGAATAAGTCCTGATTGTTCAATGGCTTCAATTGCCCCAATCGCCATGTCGTCATTATGTGAAAATAAAAGTTGAGGCCGTTCGCTTCCTGCTTCCTTTAGAAACTCCCTCATCACTCTGGTTCCTTCTTTTACGGTAAAATCCGCCGGACTGCTCCAGATAATATTCATGCCTTCTCTACCCGCAATGGCATCCCTAAAACCTCTCCCGCGGTCGATTGAAGGCGTGGATCCTACCGTACCTTCTAACTCGGCAATGCGGATAGGTCCCGGATGATTGCGCATTTTATCAATAGCATACTTGGCCGCCTTGATTCCTTCCTCGTAAAAATCCGGTCCGATAAATGTAACATAAAGGGATGTATCCTCTACGTTAACGGATCGATCCAAGACGACGACCGGAATGCCAGCCTCCTTAACCTCTTTCAGAATAGCTTCCCAGCCGGATTGCACAACCGGAGCTATTGCAATGACATCCACTTTTTGCTTAATAAAGGCTCGAATGGCCTCAAACTGTTTTTCCTGGGACTGCTCGGCGTTTTCCATCATTAGTGTGATTCCCGCTTCTTCAGCCGCTTCGGTGATTGAAGCCGTATTCGCCCTTCGCCAATCACTTTCGCTTCCGAGCTGAGAGAAGCCCAGCTTAATTCTCTCCCCCAATCCGTCAGTGGGTGTAATCGGAGGTGTCCACAGGTCCGTTTCTGTTAACGATTCATCCATCGATACCGTTTGTTCCGATTGGACTCCCCACCAGCAGCCGCCGAGAAAAATAACAAGCATGGGGATACTCATCCATTTTAAGATACTACGCATAAGTCCCCCTCAATCTTTTAAGCTTTTATCGTGGAGCGTCTTGCGCTGAGAACCTTCTGTAGAAGAATGAAAACGCAAAGCAGCAGACCGATAACGATCTTCGTCCACCAAGAGCTCAACGTTCCTTCGAAGCTAATTATAGTTTGGATAACCCCCTGAATCAATACGCCAAAGAAGGTTCCCGCAATATAACCGACACCTCCAGAAAGCAGTGTCCCCCCGATTACAACCGCAGCGATCGTGTCGAGCTCAAGTCCTACTGCGTGCAGCCCGTAACCCGAAAGCATATAGAATGTAAAGACAACACCGGCAAGGGCAGAACAGAATCCGCTTAACGTATACACCATTATTTTTGTTTTGGCTACGGGCAAGCCCATGAGCAAAGAAGATTGCTCGCTGCCGCCGACTGCATAAACATTGCGTCCGAAGCGGGTATAATGCGCGACGTAGATAGCAGCGATAACGACGACGATGGCAATGATTACGCTAATGGATACAAAACTTCCGCCGGGCAATGGGATTTTGGTTTGCGCGACTGCTGTGTAGAAAGGATTATCAATCGTAATGGTATTAATGCTTATCATATAACAAAGACCTCTTGCCAAAAACATCCCAGCCAACGTTACGATAAAAGGCTGGATTTTGAAATAATGAATAATGGCGCCCATCGCGTAACCGAAGAGGGAACCGATAATTAAGACAAGAGTAATGACCACTGCAGGCGGCCATCCCTGCTGCTGGATCAGACTAGCGGAAATCATGGTCGTTAAAGCGATGACCGAACCGACGGACAAATCAATGCCCCCCGATAAGATAACGAATGACATTCCTACTGCAACAATAAGAAGAAATGAGTTATCAATGAGAAGATTTAGCAGCACCTGAAGAGAAAAAAAGCCCGTATATCGAAAGGATCCTGCCGCAAACATAATAATGAACAAACCAAACGTAACTAAAATAGGGATGTATCTACGGTTAAGAAGCATGGCGTACGATCTCCTTTTCTGCGGGGTAATGCCTCGTTTTCCATCTCTTGACGATCGTCTGCCGGAACGTTTCCGATTGAATCAGGCAAACGGCGAGTACAACAAAGGCTTTAACGACGAGTGTAATTTCTGGCGGTACCCCGATCATGTATATCGTTGTCGTCAACGTCTGGATAATCAACGCGCCGATGATTGTACCCATCAGGTAAAAACGTCCTCCATTCAGTGAGGTTCCTCCGATAACGACTGCCAGGATCGCATCCAGCTCATACCAGAGACCTGCATTGTTGCCGTCGGCGCTGGAAACGTTGGAACTGAGCAGCAAACCCGCAATACCCGCGCATAAACCGCAAAACACATAAACTGAAATGATAACGAAATTGGAACGGATACCGGCTAAACGGCTTGCATTCGGATTAGAGCCGACTGACTCAATAAATATGCCTAACGCCGTTTTTCTTGTTAACAAAGCAGCGATAACGAATATAAATAGGACTACAAATATAGAAAACGGAAGAGAAGCTAACGCACCTGTTCCTATATACGCATATGTCGGACTGGAAACCGTAATAATTTGGCCGCTTGTAATTAACTGTGCGATCCCCCGGCCGGCAACCATAAGGATAAGAGTTGCAATAATTGGCTGTATGCCTGCTCCGGCAACGAGGATGCCGTTCCAAACTCCTAATACTAAAGACAGGATGAGAGACATTCCAATTCCTGTTAACACAAGCGAAAGCGCATTTTGATCAGCCCCCTTGCTTATTGTCATGCAGGTAACTGCTCCTGCGATGGCCACAATGGAGCCAACGGACAAGTCTATGCCTTTCGTTGCAATGACAATGGTCATTCCAATGGAAACGAGCATCAAAGGAGCTCCGAAATTTAAAATATCGATCAAACTGCCGTACAAATGTCCGTCTCTCATGACAATTGAGAAAAAGTCAGGAGAATATAATAAATTAAATAAAAGCAATCCGCCTAAAACACTCAAAGGCCAAAATAGATGGTGTTTGAACACCCTTTTCATCATGTTTATCCTCCTGCGATGGTCTGCATAATTTCTTGCTGACTGAATTTTTCGTCCGTAATTTCCTTTACCTTGCGTCTGTCCCGCAATACGGCTATGCGATTGCTAACCCGCAGCACTTCCTCCAGTTCTGAGGAAATAAAGAGGACCGACATTCCCTTCTTTGCGAGCGATAGCACAAGCTTCTGAATTTCCGCCTTAGCGCCTACGTCAATTCCCCTTGTCGGTTCGTCCAATATCAGCAATTTAGGATCCGTCAGCAGCCACCTTGCAAGCAGCACCTTTTGTTGATTGCCACCGCTTAGGTTTTTAATGAGATGCTCCGGATTAGGAGGATTAATATTCAAAAGCTTAATATATTCGTTGGCGATTTCATCCTGTCGCTTGCGGGAAATTGGCTTATGCCAGCCGCGAGTCGCTTGGAGAGCCAAAATAATGTTTTCTCTAATCGTTAAATCATCGATTATGCCCTCGGTCTTGCGGTTTTCCGAACAAAATGCTATCCCTTGATCGATTGCTTTCCTAGGGGAATGAACCGCTTGCTTCGTCCCCGAGACAACGACCGATCCCACGTCGGGTCTGTCAGCTCCGAAAAATAAACGCGCGGCTTCCGTACGGCCTGACCCTAGCAACCCCGCGAGTCCAACAACTTCTCCTTTATGGAGTTTCAAATCAAAGGGCTCTATCGCTCCCTTTCTCCCTGCCCCAGTTGCTTCTGCTACTAATTCATTCCTATGGTACTCTACCTCATTAGATAATTTCGGAAGGTCCTCGAGCAAATGAAGTTCTTTGCCAATCATCTTTGAAACGAGTTCGATTCGAGGCAGTTTATTAGCCGGATACTCTCCAATGAATTCGCCGTTACGAAGAATCGTTATCCGATCTGAAATTTCATAGACCTGGTCTAGAAAGTGCGTGACGAAAAGGATGGCTAGACCTTCGTTTTTCAGCTTTCTCATGATGGTGAACAATTGCTTTACTTCATTGCTGTCCAAGCTTGAGGTTGGCTCGTCGAGAATGAGCACCTTGGCCGATATGTTGAGTGCCCGCGCAATGGCTATTAACTGCTGAATAGCAACCGAATAAGCATGCAGAGGCTGCGTCACATCGATTTGCAAATGAAGACGGTCGCGCAGAAGTTCTTCTGCCCTCCGGTTCATTTCCTTCCAAAGAATTCGGCCCAATCTTCTTGGTTCCCTTCCAATAAAGATGTTTTCCGCCACCGTAAGATTCGTGCATAAATTAACCTCTTGGTATACGGTGCTGATACCGGCTTCTTGTGATTCATGCGGGTTTTGAACCGAAATTTGATTATTGTTCAAAAGAACCGTTCCCTTATCGATGGAATAAACGCCTGTCAGCACTTTAATCAGCGTTGATTTACCTGCTCCGTTCTCCCCCATCAAAGCGTGAACCTCGCCCGGGAATAAACGAAAATTCACGTTTGATAATGCACGAACGCCAGGAAACCCTTTATGAATGCCCGTCATTTGCAGAACAGGTTGAATCTCACTCACTGGATATCTCTCCTTTTCAAATGAGAAAGCCACTCTGGAGGCAGCATTCGGCTGGATCGAGTGACTTTCTCGCTTGATTTAAAATAAGTTTGAATTAATAAGCCCGTGTCGGCAAAGCCTCTTTCGCTTGCTCGGACGTGAATGTCGACTCTACCGTCACAATGCGAGCCGGAATCTCTTTTCCGTCCATAATATTTTGTACGGCTTCCATCAATTGAGGCCCTAGCAGAGGATTACACTCAACGATAAAATTGATTTTCCCTTCGCTTGCTGCCTGCATACCGTCCTTAACCGCATCTACAGAAATAATTTTAATATCTACGCCTGGCTTTAGGCCGGCAGCTTCGATTGCCTGAATGGCTCCAAGTGCCATGTCGTCATTGTGCGCATAAAGAACATCGATATCTTTATGGGCTTTCAAAAAGGCTTGCATAACTTCTTTGCCTTTCGCACGAGTGAAATCACCTGTTTGCGATGCGATAACCTTTAAGTTAGGATTTGACTTAATCAATTCCTCGAAGCCCGCTTTGCGGTCATTCGCCGGCGCGGAGCCAGTCGTACCTTGAAGTTCTACGATATTGACCGGTTCCTGTGCATCCTTGTACTGATCTACCAACCATTGTCCGGCTTTACGGCCTTCTTCCACGAAATCGGAGCCAATGA
Organism: Paenibacillus sp. LPE1-1-1.1; assembly: GCF_040676435.1. Taxonomy (NCBI): domain Bacteria; kingdom Bacillati; phylum Bacillota; class Bacilli; order Caryophanales; family Paenibacillaceae; genus Paenibacillus; species Paenibacillus sp. LPE1-1-1.1. The sequence continues at coordinate 292,820 of NZ_JBEGHY010000045.1, read as the reverse complement.
ATGTAACATAAAGCGATTTATCCTGCGAATCAACGGCGCGATCGGTCAAGACGACCGGGATGCCCGCATCTTTCGCTTCTTTAAGAACCGTGTCCCAACCCGATTCAACTACGGGGGAGAAGCCGATTACATCAACTTTTTGTTGGATAAACGAACGAATGGCTTTAATTTGGTTTTCCTGTTTTTGCTGCGCATCGGAAAATTTCAGATCATAGCCCACTTCACCTGCAGACTCTTGTATCGATTTGGTGTTTGCTGAGCGCCAACCGCTCTCAGCACCTACTTGCGAGAAACCAAGCGTAATTTTTTTGTCCCCGCTTGCTTTTACGGCATTATCGTTAGCAGCAGCTCCAGCCGCTGCATTCGTACCCGCGTTCTCCCCGCCTGAATTACCGTTATTTGCATTACTCCCGCAAGCAGCGCTAAAAATCATCATGAGTGATAGAGCGACAGTCGCTCCTAGTTTTCTGTACCTTTTCATTTCTTCTTTCATCCCCTTTCGTTATCACCATCGCTGGTGTAGGGCAATTATAAACCGCTTTCATATCGTCGATATACGGAGGCTCTTTCGGTTTCCCTTTAAATTTTTTGGCTCTTTAAGCATGCGCTCCAAAATAGTGCACTTTTTTATTCAAAACTTGCGTTTTTCGATTTCGGTGGCGGAAATTTGATGCCTGAGTTGCGGTTTAGAAAATTCTAATTTTAGCTCCAAAATGAACGGACAAACCACCTTAAATGACAATAGGACGCACCCCAAACGGAGTACGTCCTTTAATCCAAATATTTCCCCGATTCGCAATGCTCCAGTTCAATTTTTTCGAACCCCTGCAGCTCCTTCTCACGCTTCGCACCGCTTAGCGATGAGAGTGGCACTTATGCCGCGATCAGACGGCATGCCGAGCTCCAATCCGGGTAATACCTTCCACTCGATCATTAACCGCGCCTTCTTAATCGGTCAGCTCGAAAGACGCTTCCTTAACGACTCTTGCGTTTGGTCCGATGAATAGCTTAAACAATCCAGCTTCGGCCTTGAAGCTATTGTCCGGCAAATAATATTCCAAATCTTTTTCCATGACATCGAATGTCACGACTTGTGTCTCACCCGGCTCCAACTTGATTTTACGGAACCCCTTCAACTCCTTGACCGGCCTAACGACGCTGCCATGGAGGTCTTGTATATAAAGCTGAACCGTTTCTTCGCATGTAAGATCTCCGATATTCTTCACTTCGACGCTGGCCGACAAGGACTCCGTCCGGGACATGACACACTTGTCTAACAGAGGCTCCGTATATTCAACAGCGGAATAACTCAAGCCGAAACCAAACGGATAGAGCGGCTCGTTCGGGCTGTCCAGATACTTAGAGTTGAACTTCATATGCGCATTTTCAGGTGTGACCGGGCGACCTGTATTGAAATGATTGTAGTAGATTGGCACTTGTCCCGCATGATGAGGGAAGCTCATCGTAAGACGGCCTGACGGATTGTATTCGCCTAGCAGTACGTCCGTAATAGCATGACCGGCTTGCGATCCGGCAAACCAAGTTTCGACGATGGCATTGACGTGCTGATCAAACCAATCCAAAATTAGCGGACGGCCGTTCGTCAGCACAAGCACCGTCGGCTTGCCGAGGCCAACAATCGCTTCCGCAAGTTTTCGTTGAACGGCGGGCAGCTCAATATCGGCCCGAGATGCCGCTTCGCCCGACATGTTGCTGTCTTCGCCGAGCGCCAGCACGACAACGTCCGCACGGGTTGCGGCAGCAAGTGCTTTGTCAAAGCCACCTTCGATTTCGCTGTCGACACCACACCCCGATGCGACAAGCAACCGTTCGCTTGTGAATCCTTTGGCGACCAGACCGTCACGCAGCGTGACTGTCTCCATCCCATAACGGGAAAACTGCCACGGCCCGAGCAGGTCTTGACTTGCTGCAAACGGGCCGATCAGCGCAACCGTTCGCCCGTCATTCCGGAGCGGCAACACTCCGTCGTTCTTGAGCAGCACGATCGATTTGCGTGCCAGATCCCGACTCGCTTCAAGATGCGCGGTATTGAAGTGGTATTCCATCTCCTTCTCCGGCTGCACATAGCGGAACGGATCGTCCATGATGCCAATCTTAAACTTGAACGTTAGAATGCGTCTTACGGCCTCGTCGATCTGCTCTTCCTTTATAACGCCTTCCTTGATGAGCTCTGGCAAATAGCGGAAATATAGTCGTGTCACCATCTCGATATCCATGGTGGCTTCCAGCGCCAGCTTCGCTGCTTCCTTTCCGTCCTTGGCCGCGCCGTGGATATGAATCTCTTCGATTGCGCCGTAATCAGAAATCAACATTCCGTCGAAGCCGAGTTCATCCCGAAGCAGGTCATTTAGCAAATATCGGCTGCCCGCGACGGGCATGCTCTGATAGATGTTGAAAGCATTCATCACCGATCCGGCCCCGGCTTCTATCCCTTCTTTGAAAGGCGGAAGAAAGACATTGCGCAGCGTCCCTTCGGAAATGTCGACCGTGTTGTAGTCCCGGCCTCCTTCAGCCGCGCCATATGCGATGAAATGCTTAAGGCATGCGATTATAGTCTCGTTGTCGAACAAGTTGTCACCTTGGAAGCCTTCCACCTGCGCCCTAGCAATGAGCGCTCCAAGATAAGGATCCTCCCCTGCCCCCTCAACGACCCTGCCCCAACGAGGGTCACGGGTAATGTCGACCATAGGGCCATGGTTGAATGTCGTTCCCGAAGCGGCCGCTTCCTTCGCGGAGATAGCGCAAGCACGTTTGATCGCTTCGAGATCCCAACTACATGACCAGGCAAGGGGCACAGGGAATATCGTCTGGAAACCGTGAATGATGTCCGCGTTAAACAGCAATGGGATGCGATGCGGCGACTGTTCCACCGCAATCTTCTGAAGCTCGAATACGCGGTTAATATCGAAAGCTCCTAGAATCGAGCCTACTTTCCCTTCGGCGACCAGCTTCTCCGTCGGCTCTGATTCAACGTCGCTGCCAAAGGAGAAATCGGAAGCACCGCTCTGGGACATCTGACCGATCTTGTCGAGAAGTGTCATTCGATCGAGCAGCTTCTCGACCTCTTGGCGTATGTCCGCGTCCGAACGCAAATTGACACCCGTTTTCCGGTACGGCATCACCTTCGGAATGAGATCCTCGCTAAGCGAACGGCCGCGCCCACGTTCACCTTCGATTTGCAGTTCCCCCATGAATGGTAGCGTGACCGTTCCTCGGAACGTATCGCCTTCGAACACTAGCGTTACGCACACCGGATCCGGGGTGAAGAATGAACGCCCCTCCGCGCGAAGATTATTCCCTTCGATTTGGGCATCCATTGGCAGAATGAATGCTGGCGTAGGTTCACTATTTATCGCGAGCTTATAACCGTCGTTTTCCGTTATGGAGAATAACAATTTGAAGACGGACCCGTTAACCGTCTTGCTTGCATGCCATATTCCGATCATGTTATCAGACGCTCCTTCGACACAAATTTCATTATTTGACGGCACCAATTGTAATCCCTTTTATGAAATACTTTTGGAAGAACGGATAGGCAATCAGAAGCGGCAGGACACCGACAACTGCAATGGCCATCCGGACCGAAGTGCTCGGCAATTCAGCCATTGTTTCGTTCGCAGACGAGGCCAAGCTGCTGTTATTCGACAGAAATTGAATATCCGAAATGATCCGGTTCAGAATGTTTTGGATGCTGAACAGGCTCGGATCTGTAACATACGTTAAGCCGTTAAACCAGTCATTCCAGTACAGAATCGCTTCAAATAGTCCAATCGTTGCCATAATCGGCATGGAGAGCGGCAGAACGATTTTGTAGAAGATCTTGATCTCGCCTGCGCCGTCGATGCTTGCGGCCTCAACCAGTGCAGGGGGAATCGAGGTGATGAAGAACGTGCGGACAAGCAAGACGTTGAAGCCATTCATAAGCAGTCCAGGAATGAGCAGCGCCCAAATCGTGTTCTTAATGTCGAATACAAGCGTATAGATCAGATAGGTCGGGACGAGCCCGCCGTTGAACAGCAAGGTGAAGAAGACGAGAAACGCCCAGAAGTTTCGTAACGGCAAATCTGTACGCGACATCGGATAAGCGAGCATGGACGTAATCGCGAGACTCGTGACCGTGCCCACGACCGTTATGAAGATGGTAATGCCGTATGCGCGGCCAAGTTCATTCCAGTGCGACCACAAATACTCATAAGCGGTCAGACTTAGTTGTTCCGGGAAATAGGAATAACCGTTTCGCACGATACTGTCTTCGCTCGTGACGGATGAAATGATGAGAAGCAAGAACGGCACAATGCAGGCCAGCGCGAAACCCATCAGCACGACATGGGGAATCCATTTTGTCAGATTACTTTCATGAGTCATCAGTTGTCACTCCTAGAATAATGCGTTTTCTTTGTTATATTTGCGTACGATATAGTTTGAGACGATGACGAGCACGAAGCCAACAATCGACTGATAAACGCCTGCCGCAGACGACATCCCCACATCCCCAAGGTTCATTAATGCGCGGTATACATACGTGTCGATAACGTTCGTCGTCTCTGCGAGAACTCCCGAATCCATTGGTACCTGATAGAAGAGTCCAAAGTCGGAATAGAAAATGCGTCCAATGGCAAGAAGAGTCATCATCGTAATAACAGGCATAATCAACGGAAGGGTAATCGTACGGATCTGCTGCCAGCGCGATGCGCCGTCCAGTGTAGCCGCTTCGTAATATTCCGGGTCGATGCTGATGATCGAGGCCAGATAAACGACACTAAGGAAGCCGACACCTTTCCAAATGTTAACGATCGTAAGAATGTATGGCCAGTATTGTTTCTCGGAATACCACGAAATGTTATCCATCCCGAAAATCGGCAATATCGTATTATTGATGAATCCCGTATCGCTGCTGAGCATGGCGTAAACGAGATAACTGACGATAACCATAGATATTAAATGCGGCAATATGATGATGCTTTGGTAAAAACGCTGAAAAAACTTTTTGCGGACCTCGTTTAGCAGGATTGCAGTCGCAATCGCACCAACTGTGTTGATTAGTATGAACAGTACGTTGTAGAGGATTGTATTTCTGGTAATAATATAAGCATCCGTTGTTTTGAACAAATATTCGAAATTTTTAAATCCGATCCAATCGCTTCCCAATATCCCCTTCGCGTAATTGATATCTTTGAACGCGATGATCATACCGAACATTGGCAAGTAATTGTTAATGATAAGGTAAGCCAGCCCCGGTACCATTAACAGAAATAGTGGCGCGTATTTTTTCCATTTCGCTCTCGTGTACATTTACAATCACTTCCTTGCTAAGACTGGTAGTTTGGAGATAGCGCAACCCAATCAACAACATAGTTAACTGGATTGCGCTTACATACTTGCGAGCTCAAGCGATCCGTTTATTTGTTGGCGGCCGCCCACTCGTCCAATTGTTTCTGCTTCTCTGCGATAATCTTGTCGATACCCGCATCTTTCAGTTTTGCTATAAACTCTGGAAGTTCCTTCTCAGGATCAATCACGCCGGATTCGAGAGCGATACGGTATTGACTTGCGACGTTGGTCACCGCGGCGAATTCCGTCTTGACAGAAGTGGAATCGAACATAAAGCCGAGCGCTTTCGACTTGATCGCGCGATCGTTGAATGCTTTCATATCATCCCACTGCTTCTCGTCGTCTCCTTTAAAGGTATAAGACAAGAATTGATTGCCGAACAACCAACCTAATCCCGTGTAACCAACGTTGCTCGATTCAACACCATTCGGATAATCGATTACGTTATCCGATACCTTCACATAGTGTTTGCCTTCGATGCCCCAGTCGAATAGATTTACAATATCCTTGTCGGTATACATAAGGTTGAGGAACTCCATTACTTTCTCTGGCTTTTTAGAGTTACTAGCAATCCCCCACATGATCTTGGAAACCGTGCTTGTGCTTGCGAATGGCGGCTGCATCTCAACCGTAATCATTTCCGTACCGGAGTTGCGCGTCTCTTGATGGGCGAAGCCAGGCTTCATCGAAGCCAAGTTGCCAGCGCCTTTACCAGCCTTGATTATGTCTGCCGACGACTCTTTAATGGTAACAGCATCTTTCGCAATGTATCCGGCCTCATACCATTTCCGCATCAATTTCAAGTTGTTTGCATATTCTTCCGTTTCGAACCAGTTGACAACCTTCAAATCACCTTGACCGTAATTAAGCAGAACGCCGAAGTCGTCGCCTAGCGAATCGCGAGTGACGAACGAGCTGAACGCTGAAGCTCCGACACCGTTCACAAGAGCGGTCATGTTCGGCTCATTCGACTTGATTGCTTCAAGCACAGGCTCGAGATCTTCGATCTTTTTTACACTGCCCAGATCGATCTGATTCTTGTCGGCAATATCCTTCCTCATTAGGAAGCCGTAACTTTGGGCAAGGTCGCGGATGCTCGGTACGGCGTAAGATTTTCCACCGATCATCGCCGCTTTCGAATAGTCAGGACCGAGCGCCTCGGTAATCCCTTGGCCTTTGCTGGCTAGCAGCTCGTCCAGTTCGACTAACTGGCCTTTGGCTACTTGATTCGCGTAGGTGGTTCCGAACAGCGGGAACAAATCAAGCTTCTCGTTGCTCGTCAACATCAAGTTGATCTGGTTAGTCCAAGCGCTGAAGCTAATCGGCAGCATTTTTACTTTAACGTTGATTTTCGCCTCTGTAATTTTGTTGATCTCATCCTGTACGAGTAGAAGGTCTTTCGGAACGCTGCCAAAGCTGAAGTATGCCATGGTCAGTTCATAAGGCGGTTCTTCCTTGTCACCCTGATCGGTATTGTTCGCTGCCCCTGCATTGTCCGAAGCTTTGTTGCCTTGAGTATTGCCGCCATTCGAGCTGCAGGCCGTAACCAGCATCATGACGACAAGCAAAGCAGTCAACCAAGAAAATTTCCGTTTCATCTTTTACTCCCCCCGTAATGTAAATATTTTTGATGCTTCTGCGATAGCTGATAATCGTACCGCCGAAGATCTTGAGTTCATCTTACAGCATCGGAATAAACACGCTCTACCAAGATGTCGACTATTGCATATGAGGATATCGACCACTAGTGAGCGTAATGAGAAAGAGGAGGGCCAATGGCCGCTCCTCAGCTCTCCTATGTCCGGTCGATTCGCACTCCATGTCCATCAATTAATCAGTTCGGCTTGCCCCTTCATGCGGAATTCAATCGGATTTTTATTGGAATACTTCCTGAACATTCGGGAGAAATGAGAAAAATTGGAATACCCAACCTGCGCGGCAACGACGTTGACCGGCAGCGACGTCTTGAGCAAAAGTTCCTGTGCGACTGCCATCCTTTCCCGGGTGACGAATTCCGTAACAGAAATTCCCTTCTCCTTCTTAAAAACCCTGTCCAAATAGTCGGGATTCAGAAATACATGCTTAGCGATATCTTCCCTTAAGAGAGTCGTTCCGATATGCTTCGTGACGAATGCGATCACACGATCGACAACGGATTCGGATTGTTCCACCGAAATGACATATTCAGTCGCTTTCATTGCGACATGGCGGACCCAGGCTGTCATGTCCTTGACTGACCGTGCAGCAGAGACCGACATCTCGACCGACCGATCATCACCGAATAATTGATGCGCCTGTATGCCCTTCGAATGCAAGTAGCCATAGACCAACTGCAGGAAATCCTGATGAAACTGATGCAACTTCTTGGCATCCAATCCGCCTAGGCGGGAGAGCTTCTCCAGGCTCTCGGCCGCTTCTTCCGCAAGCTTGCCTGCGTCGCCTTCCTTCAGCAGCATCGTCCATAAGTGGGAATTTATGGTTTTATAGGCAGTCGTAACAGAAGAAAGCCCGTCCAGCCGTATAACTAGATTGTCTCGCGCGACGTTGTCGCGGTCTAGCATGAATAGTCGATCTGTCATTGTCGGCAGATTATGCGGGTATGCCGGGTCGCCGACATAACAAGATAGGTCACAGTAGAAATAATTGTGGGACGACGCGATGAAGCCTTCGCAGCAATGAATCAAACGCGCCATTTCCTCATTCGCGAGCGAATCGCAGGATAGGATTGCTAAAAGTGCCCTTTGGCCGATTGGCAACAATTGGCCGTAATCCCCTACTGTGAGCAGCGTCTCCTCTGCTGAATTGCGGATCGCATACTCCAATATTTTCTCGTCGCGCAGGCTCAGTTCTTTATGCCATCGCTTTACGACAATTAAGACCGGCACAAATTGCATATGCTCGGAGTACGGAATATTCCTTTCTTCCGCCGCTTGCCGGATTGCCTCAGGATGCGTCGGAATAGACCGGTTCAGAATATCCAGCCAGAACCGTTCGATCAATAACGGCTGATGCTGCACCCAGTATTGGCCATATCGGCTGTACTCTTCTTTCTTGGATGATTCGTCTCTCTTTGCGATCGCACGGCCAATAACGCCCTCGAGCTCGGGAATCGGTAAGGGCTTCAGTAAATAATCGAAACTTCCGAGCTGGACCGCTTGTTTGGCATAATGGAAATCTGCATGACAGGTAAGGAAGATTGATTCCGTAGTGGGATGATTTTCCTTAACCCATGAGAGCAGCTCTAAGCCGCTTCCTTGCGGCATTTCGATGTCGCATAACAAGAGGTCTATCGAATATCGGGCGAAAACGTGTTTCGCATCTTGAACATTATAAGCTGTATGTACTTCTGAAACGCCAATCCTCTCCCAATCAACGGCGCTCTTGACTCCTTCCACGGCATGAATCTCATCGTCTACGAGCAGAACACTTACCATGAATCATTTCCCCTCTCTATGTACCCAAATGCAGTGGCAGCCGCATACGTATCTCTGCTCCGCCTTCGGGCGCATTTGAGAATTGGATGTGCGCCCGGTCGCCATATAACAAACCCAGCCGGCGCTTTACGTTCCAGATTCCGATATGTTCCCCGCCTTGCGCGTCCACGATGCGGTTCCCGGTACGAATTTCTCGTAAAACCTCTTCAGTGAACCCGCTGCCCCAGTCTCGTACCACGATTTCGATCATCGGTGCTTCGCGGTTGTCATCAAGATCGACTCGAACGGCAATCGCGACGGGTCCTTCCGATGATACAGCATGCTTAATTGAGTTCTCGACGAAAGTCTGAATAACAAGCGGCGGTATTCGCGCGCTTAACAAAAATTCGGGAGCTGTTATTTCGAACGTCAGCTGATCTGGGAATCGCAGCTCCTGGATGCGGATGTAATTCCGGATATGCTGCAGCTCGTCCTTAAGCGGCAAGAACGTTAGATTGCTGCGGAACATGTAACGGAAGTATTGAACGAGACTAATCGCCATCTCCTGAATAAGAGCATAATTTTTTACCAGAGCCAAATTATAAACGATATTCAGTGAATTCATGAAGAAGTGCGGATTGATTTGCAACTGCAGATGCTGCAGCTCCGCCTTCTGTTTATTCAGCTGCTCCTCGTACACATGAATACGAAGTTCCTGAATCTGTTCCATCATGCCGTTGAATGTATGGTTCACCATACGGAACTCATCAGAAGTAGGGAACGGTTCGATCCGTGCGTTCAAGTTGCCATCGCCAATTCGCCGCATAGCCGCCATGATCCGGTTCAACGGTCGCAGTACCATTTTTCGAAGCAGCAGCAGACATAAAGGGACTAAAATAACGGCACCGATCGATATAATCGCCACAATCCGCCGTAAATAAGGCAGGTTTCCCAGTATTTGATCGTCCGGAATGAGCGCGATCAAGCTGAATTCGCCCTTGGAAGATCGTTCACCGACGACAAGATGTTTCACTTGGGTCCCCGATAAATAATAGCTGCTCAAGTCGCGGTTCAAGTCGATGCCGAAGTCGGCCACCGTCTCTTCATGTGTCATCGGCACTCCGTTTTCCGTCGCGAACAACGATAAACCACGTTCGCCCAACTCCAGCAGGTTGAGCGGAACCGAAAGCCTTTCGATATTGACCCACGCGCCGACATAGGCGTCACTCGTCTGTAAGATACGGAAAAAGTAGTACGTTTCACCGATCCGTTCGACGTACCAGCTGCGCTTATCGAATTCCTTCGTTTCCTCCAGCTCTGTAATGAGATTTCGAATATAAGCCCTGATATTATTTCTTTCCTGCGTGTCGTTGCCGAAACCCCGGAATACATCGAAGTAGTCCTGATCGGCGATTGAATAAACGAAGATGGAATCGACCGTCTTCAGCGTGCCGATATCGGCCGTCATTTTAGCATCAAGCCTGACCTTGGCGAGCACGCGCTGATCGCGATTCATGTAACTCATCATTTGGAGATCCTTGTCGTTTACGATCAAGTTCGTCATATAGGCGTCGAGATCATTCAAGTTGTCATCAATCTGGTCCATGTACAGGGAGATAAGGTTCCGATTCGATTCGGCCACTTGATGGCGCACGACGGTGATGGCGTATAAATTGTTATAAATCAGAAATGCGATCATCGGGACCGTAATAAGCAACACGCTTAAGACCAGCTTTAAACGGATTGAATTCCATGAGATTCGAAACAATTGGCCTTTCATGTCAGACCCCCTCTAGTTGTATACATAGGCAAGTATGATCATACTATTGTACATCATTCTAACAAGAACATGATTCACAAAGAAACGGTCGATCAAGGATATCCTTGACCCACCGTCTCTCTTCTTATTCGTTATGCAAATTTGCCAAGCTGAATTTAATCCTTCTGTATGGTGTTCAACTCCCGGTTAATGACGGCTAATAATTCCGGAGGAATATTGTATTGTACGATTTGAGACATTTTCTGTATGGACATAACACCCATCGTCACCTCGAAGAATGGGTTGTTCGTATAGGCTTCGAAATATTTGAGAAATACTGCTTTGGCCGCTTCATTGCCATACAAAACTTCGATCGTGTCGAACGTTGAATAATATCCTTCTTTGATTGGGCTTGCTTCCGCATTCGTCAGATCGAATTTTTCGAACCAATTGACGACGTTAAATACTTTCTTCGTGTTTTCGAGCACATAGCCGGAATCGCGTTCGGATACACGATGAAGCGTCATTTCATCCGTAAAGACGTTGCCATGGTCGTCAAAGCCTTCAACCGTCAAGTGATGCTCTCCGCGAGCAAGCGCTACGTTTTTCAAAATTTTCATTGACTCATTGCTTTCGATTTCGACAAGAAAAACGCCGTTTTTACAAACTTTGACTCGTGGTAGATTAGTCAGAATAACAATGTCATTCATTTCTTGGTGCCGATTGACGAAACGACGTCCGGTCAAATAGACGAAAGGTTCCTGAGACCAATAGGCCTTATACAGATAGAATGCATCTTTTTTTAGTTTGCGGTCGATCGTTACAAGCCCTTTCAAGTTTTTCCCTGTTTCGCCGCCTTCTCTTCGATTGGCACTCCCGAAGTCGAACATATTCCATACGTAACCGCCTTGGACGAAAGGTCTAGAATTGATCGATTCTAACGCGTTATGATGGAACAACAGTTGATATTCTTCCGTATAGTCTTGAACCTTAGGTTCATACGAATGAAACTTCGGATTCGTATCCACTCCGTATTCGGAAAGAATAAGCGGTGTGTTCGGGTTCGTGTGATGAAACGCATCAAATCGTTCACCGAGTTCCTTTATTTCACCGTAATACCAGCCATAATATAGATTATAACCAACAATATCGGTATACATGTTAATGATGCTATCGTCTTCGACTCCGTTGATGTTTGCTTGTGCGGTCAATCGATTGGGATCCAACTGTTTGGCCAATGCCGCCAGCTTCTTGATTGTGTTATGGGTATGTTCTGTCTCAACGGCAATCGTAATTTCATTCTGTACGCCCCAGCAATAGATCGAGCAATGATTGTATGCCTGTTTGATGAGCCTTTCCAACTGTTCGACTGCGTTATGATTTTCAGGGTCCTTGGTGGAAGGAATGCTAATGTAAGGAATTTCAGCCCATACAAGCAAACCATAACGGTCGCACAAGCTATAGAAATAATCGTCATGCTGATAATGCGCGAGACGAATGCTGTTTGCTCCAATTTCCCGAATCATCGCCATATCTTCATCCATGTGCATTTTCGTAATAGCGTTTCCAATATTGCCGTAATCTTGATGGCGGCATACGCCGTTAAGCTTGATCGGTTTGCCGTTTAAGATCAATCCCTGCTCGGCCGTAGCCTCGATCGTCCGGAACCCGATGGGGATATTACGCGTATCGCGCACCTGTCCATCACCGATGACGGATATAGCAGCAGTATACAGATACGGATGAATGATGCCGTTCCAAAGGATCGGACTGTCGATCTCGTTCCGGAACTCGAACTTACTTACGCCGTCAAGCATCAATGGGGCTTTCGCTTCGATGACGACTTGTCCCTCTTGATCCTTAAGCTGCAACAACACTTCTCCCTCATGCAGCACCTGGGATTCATTGACGACTTGACCGTGAACAGACAACTCGAAAGTAGTTTCACTGGTTTTGCGTTGCGACAAATAAACGCCGTCCCGACCGTTGTCCAGGACATCAAAATGGACATCGTCCATGACCAGAAGATTCACTTCCCTGTACAGACCGCCGTAAAACGTGAAATCTGCCAAAAGCGGTAATACCTCGTTGTCATAACTGTTATCTACCAATACGGCAATCAAATTTTCTCCTTCCTTCAGGTATGGATTCAAGGCTACGCGGAACATCGCATACCCGCACCGGCTCTCTCCAGACAGCGAACCGTTGATGTACACCCGACCGATATTTCCTGCAGCCCCGAATTCTAGGTATAACCTTTTCGTCAAATCTTCTTCTGAAATTGTTAACTTCCGCTGATACCAGCATTTCCCTCTAAAATAGGATTCGCTGCCGCCTTGCCCATCGGCTTGGTTCCACGTGTGGGGCAGCTTTACGGATTGCCCCTCCGGTATGGATTGGGTCGCAAACGAGGGGTCATTGTGTTTCGAGAACGTCCAGTCATCGTTTAGAGCGTTGATTTGCATCATCTAGATTACCTCGCTTCTATATTTGTATCGGACAAGCGAATCCGTTCTGAATGATTGGGAATCATCGCTTAGTCCAAATTTCGAAATGTCTCCTCTGATCATAAACCATCTCATTTACAGTCACTACTCGGATGTCGACTTTCGCGTGTCATCAGGGCGACTATTTTCCGGCAAATTTTTTATTCATTGACGACCTTAATCATAAGTCTATATACAAATTTTCACATCCTCCATGTTTACAATGCGTTATCTCAAGTAATAATCTTACTTGAACCACTCGCTCATCGGAACTATCCTGCCCGGTTGTTGAAAAAACGGCAGCTGATCGCTGCTTTCCAGCGATTGCTCCATCGGACAAGCGTTTACTTATAACCTCAGTGATGATTAGCAGCAGTAATGGAAACAGCACATAAAACCACGCTTCCCACCGCGCCTGGCTATATAAGATCCCCCCTTTTTCAAATCATTGTCAGACTTATAGGACCGCTCACAAGTATTTATTTGGGCCATTGATGTTTCCATTGAAGCGGGCGTGGTAACCGACAATTTCTCGTACGGCAATATTTTTGCAAGACTCAAGAACTTAATATAAAAAGAGCTGGCTAAGACGCGGTAAAATAGCGTCTTTGCCAGCCCTAATTCATTGGTGTTAATTAATTTTTTTATTCATACACTTGCCTTAACCCTCCTATTTTACTTGCTTAATAAAATGTTAGAATGGAGTAATCGATTCAAAATATATATTAGGAGCAGCACAAGTGAGATTACATCCGATCTACATTTTACGTATAGCAGGTCTTTTTGATGGTATTTCGTTATTAGCCTTACTAGGCATTGCCATGCCCTTGAAATATATTTGGGGGATAGACATAGCAGTAACGATTGTAGGCAGCATTCACGGCGGGATTTTCAGTTTATATGCATTAACCATCCTTTATGCGGCAATTCGAGTGAAATGGAGCCCACTTTGGTCTGCTGCCGCATTAATTGCAGCGTTTGTACCATTCGGCAACTTCTTGCTGGACTGGAAGCTGAAGAAGGCGCAGGTCAAATACAGCGTAAAGCCGTTTAACTATGCCCTGCTCGTTTACAGCATCGTATTTTTTTCTTTTTTTGATTTGTTCGCGCAGCTGCCGGTCATGAGCACTTTTGCGACTTCCGTCGGCGCCAGCTCGTTTATTGTAGGTTTTGTCATCGGGCTATATTCGTTAGCCAATACGTTTGGCAATATTTTATCCGGTATTATGACCGACAAGGTCGGGCCTTTCAAAATTCTAATGGTCGGATTGCTGTTATCAAGCAGCGCTCTGCTGCTTTATCATTTTGTCGACCAACCTTCATTCTTGATCATCGTTCGAATCATACATGGTTTTGTCTCCGGATTAATTGTTCCAGCTGCGTTTACGTTCTCAGCAAATACAACGATAGATGATCAGCAGGGGAAAAAGGTTGCCTTCACCGGCACATTTGTTGGGCTAGCCGCTATTATAGGCCCTGCATTCAGCGGAATTATGGCAAGCAAAACCTCTGTACCTGTCGTTTTTACATGGGTAGCTGCAATGGGTTTTTCACTTTCCGTCCTGTCTGCCATTTTTCTCAGCAAGTATAAAATATTGGAGAAAGAGAAAAACGAAACTATCGTTCCGTCATCGGGCTCGATTTTTAATGCAGGTGTAATAAAGGCTTATGGCGGCGCCTTTTTCTTAATGTTCTCACAAGGCGTGATCGCTTATTTATTACCCTTGCATATTCAGTCGCTTGGCTATGACTCGAAATTAAGCGGCACCTTAATGAGCACTTTTGGGATCATCGCCGTCCTCATATTCGCACTTCCTACTAATCGTATCTTCGATCGTGTGGCCTCATCAAAAACGATGGCCATAGGAATCGGTTTAATGGGATTGAGTCAGCTGCTTATTAGCCAATCAACGACGACATTAGCACTATACTCTGTGTTAGGCCTTTATGGAGTAGGCTTTGCCTTCTTGTTTCCATCTATTAATACGATGCTCATTAACGCCACGCCTGCAGAGCTGCGCGGGAAAGCTTATGGTTACTTCTATGCCTTCTTCTCTCTTGGTGTTGTTGCCGGCTCTTCCGTGTTAGGCTGGCTGCCGTTCACCATAATTGAAGGGTTTACGTTCACAGGAGTCATCCTGCTGCTATTTGCCGTTTTCGTCTCCTTCAACAAGCAAAGAGCTGGAGCATTGAATCGTTAGCGAAAGGCTCTAAATTATAAGAGAGAAATCATCGCTTTCCAACAACAAGAAGAGGCCGCCGATATAATCGGCGGTCTCTTTTCAACTATTCAGTATCTTCATATGCTCGCTTGTGCCATGTTAACTTGCTTCATGATCGGACATAACCAAACTTTTTAACTGGACATGAGCTATGAGTCCGGCTCTTTCATTTACAACCATAGGCACTTAATTTTCGGCATAGAAGCCATTCGCCGTGAGCAGCTCCCGGTGATTGCCGCTCTCGATGATGTCGCCGCACTTATCTGTAATTCGAAATGTTGCGTATTTTCCTAAACAAAGAAAAAAGGCAGCCTTGTAGCCGGCTGCCGTCTCTTTCAGTTTTTGATCAAATGTCTTCGTTACAGAGCCGCTTCCGCATTCTCGAACTGGCTGTTGTACAAATCGGCGTAGAAGCCGTTTGCCGCAAGCAGGTCCCGGTGATTGCCGCTTTCGATAATATCCCCGTCCTTCATGACGAGAATGATGTCGGCATTCTTGATCGTAGACAGCCTGTGTGCGATAACGAATGAGGTTCGTCCCGCCATCAGCCGGTCCATCGCTTCCTGTATTAGCAGCTCCGTTCTTGTATCGACGGAGCTTGTCGCTTCGTCGAGGATGAGCAGCGGCGCATTCGCGATCAAAGCCCTGGCAATTGTAATCAGCTGCTTCTGCCCGGCGGATAAGTTCACTTGCTCGTTCAATACCGTGTCATAGCCGTGCGTCAACGTCCGGATAAAATGGTCAATGCCGACAGCCTTGCAGACGTCCTTCACCATGGCATCGGTAACGCCTTGTTTGTTGAAGACGATATTTTCTTTGATCGTCCCCTCGAACAGCCACGTATCCTGCAGCACCATGCAGAACTGCTCATGCACGTTTTCCCGAGGAAGCTCATGGATCGGAACGCCGTCGATGGCGATTTCTCCTCCGTTCAACTCATAGAACCGCATGAGCAGGTTGACGATCGTCGTCTTCCCCGCACCCGTTGGGCCAACGATGGCAATCTTCTGGCCGGGCAGTGCCCGCGCGGAGAAATCATGGATGATCAGCTTTTCGGGATCATACCCGAAGGCCACGTTCCGGAACTCGACTTGTCCCTTAACATCCTTAAGCACCTTCGATTTGCTGATTTCGTCCTCGAGCTCTTTCTCCTCCAGAAATTCGAATACGCGCGCGGATGCTGCAGCAGTCGATTGCAGTGTTGTTGCTGCCTGCGCGATCTGCCCTAGAGGCTGCGAGAACAGCCGGACATAAAGCATGAAGGCGACGATGACTCCGAACGAAATGTGATCGTTCATCGCTAATGCGCCACCGACAATACAAACCGCCACATAGCTGAAGTTGCCGACGAACATCATGAGCGGCATCGTCAAGCCGGATAGAAATTGCGACTTCCAAGAGCTTTCATATAATTTATCGTTAATTTCGTTAAAGGTTTCCTTCGCCTTCCGCTCCCCATTATAGACCTTAACGACATCGTAGCCCGAGAAGATTTCCTCGACGTGGCCGTTCATCGCTCCCAAGTTCGCTTGTTGGTGGACGAAATGCGTTTGCGATTTTTTGATCATCACGGTCATGAAGGCAAATCCCAGGAAGGTCGACAAGATCGCCGTGATCGTCATCCATACATTCGTGTAGAACATCATAACCAAGGAGCCGACCAGCATCGTAACAGATGTTACAAGCATCCCGACGCTCTGATTCATCGTTTGCCCAATCGTATCGATGTCGTTCGTCACGCGGCTCAGCACGTCGCCGTTGCTATTGGAGTCGAAATACTTGAGCGGAAGCTTATTGATCTTCTGCGATATGCGAGTACGCAACCCTCTCGATACCTTCTGCGTTACCGTAGCCATGATGAAGCCTTGGAAGTACGAGAAGACAACGCTTAATCCGTACAGGACGGAGAGCAGAATGCCGATGCGGGCAACCGCGTCCATGTCGAGCTCGCCCATTAAGCCCGCGGTGATGTGATCGGTCATAGCTTCCAGCTGACTTGGTCCGATAATCGTAAATATCGTGCCCACGACGGACAGCAGTAAAGCTACGGCAATAAGAGGAAGGTACGGCCTGCAATACGCGACCAGCTTGCCCATTGTGCCTTTGAAATCAATGTTTGGTTTCGATGCAATCTGTTGTTTAGCCAATTTCGAGCTCCTCCTTCGACAACTGAGAGTTAGCGATTTGACGATAGACCTCGCAGGTCTGCAGCAGCTCTTGATGCGTACCTCTTCCTACGATCCTGCCTTCGTCGAGAACGAGGATAAGATCCGCATCCTTGATCGTTCCGATTCGCTGTCCCACAATCAGGTTGGTAGCGTCTGATGTTTCTTGCTTCAGCATGGAGCGCAGCTGACGGTCTGTCTTGTAATCAAGCGCAGAGAAGGAATCGTCGAAAATGTAAATGTCCGGTTTGCGGAACACCGCCCTAGCGATGGATAGCCTCTGCTTCTGACCGCCAGACAAGTTCGTTCCGCCTTGCGAGACGCTGCCCTCGTATCCACCCTCGAGCTTCTCGACGAACTCTGTGCCCTTGGCGATCGCTACCGCTTTCTTCACATCGTCCGCCGAGCCTGCCGCTTGCCCGTTATCGCCATAAGCGACGTTGGATGTCACGGTTCCCGTGAACAATACCGCTTTCTGAGGAACGTAGCCCAGCTTGTTGTGCAGATCCCGGAGCGTGTAATCCTTGACATTCATGCCCCCTACGAGCACCTCTCCGTCCGTCACGTCGTAAAATCTTGGAATCAAGTTCATGAGCGTACTCTTGCCGCTCCCCGTCGAGCCGATGAACGCAACCGTCTGGCCCCTACGCGCAACGAAGCTGATGTCTTGAAGCACATATTCATCCGAATCCGCATACTTGAAGCTGACATTTCGGAATTCTATCTCTCCTGCCTTGGCACTGTTTGAAAATTTCGATTTCGAGCTGCCGTCCTTGATGCTAGGTTCCGTATTCAATACTTCCATGACGCGCTTGGCGGATACCGACGCCCGCGGCAGCATGAAGAATACCATCGACAGCATCATGAAGGCCATGACGATCTGCATCGCATAGGAAGAGAAGATGACCATGTCGCTGAACAAGCCGAGCCTTGCAGCCGTATCCGCCCCATTGATCAGATAAGCGCCGATCCAATAGATCGCCAAGCTTAATCCGCTCATGATGAGACTCATAACCGGCATCATTAACGCCATTAAACGGCTCGTGAACAGATTCGCGTCGGTCAGTTCCTTGTTCGCGTGTTCGAACTTCGCTTCCTGACTCGGAGCTGCATTATAGGCGCGGATAACGCGCAGGCCAGTCAAGCTTTCTCTCGTTACCCGGTTCAATTGATCCGTTAATCCTTGAATCGCTCTGAACTTCGGCATGGCGAACAAAATGACGATCGCGATCATGAGCAGAAGCAGCGCAACCGAAATGCCGGATGAGAGCGTCCATTGCCAGCTCTTGCTGGAGATCTTCACAACGGCCCAGACTGCCAAAATAGGCGCTTTGATCATAACCTGCAGACCCATCGCCACGATCGTTTGCACTTGCGTAATATCGTTCGTGGAGCGCGTAATGAGACTCGCCGTCGAGAATTTGTTCATCTCGGCCATCGAGAACGATTCGACCTTGTCGAAGAGCAGGCCCCTTAGTCTCTTAGCAAGCGACGCGGCGCTCTGCGCGACGAGATAGACGACGATGAAGGAAGCGAGCAAGCTCCCGATCGCGCACATCACCATATAAGCGCCGGGCTCCCACACCTCGCTCAAGGAATTGCCTTCGGTCTGCACCAGCTTCGTAATTTCCGCCAAATAATCGGGAAGCTTCAAGTCGAGCCATACCTGGAGCACGATAAACGCAGTACTGATGATAATAAACCACACATTTTTCGGATTAAAATACTTCAAAATCTTAAGCATCTACCGAACGCCCCTTCTCCCTGTTGTTAGCTATAGAACTGTAAGTCTACTAACAATAATACTTTAATAAAAGCCGTCCCGACAACTGTGACGACTGCTACTCCAAATTGCTTTTGATTTTATCCAAAACGTTGAAGAACGTATCCAGCTCCTCCCGCGACAAGCCCTTCTTCAACTCACGCTCCAATTCGACGTACTTCCCGAAAATGGCTTCACAGTACTCAATGGCCATCGGTGTAAGAATAATCTGCTTCAACCTTGCGTCGTAAGGAACGGATTGTCTTGTGATGAGGTTATTTTTCTCCATTAGCTGCAAAATCTTGCTCGCGGTCGAACGCCTGATCGAGAAATGATTCTCGAAGTCGCGTTGGAAAATCTCCTTATCCTTGTTATCGACAAAGAACTTCAGCGCCCATCCGTGCATGCCGGTCAATTGATCGCCGTACTTGTGATGAATGAACCCGTCAATCTGTCTTTTCAACATATTTCTTAACGTTCTGAGCTCCAGCGCAACCGATCTTTCTGCTTCCATTCTCGACCTCCCTTATGGAAATAAACTGCCTGCAGCATTTAACTTCCAATTTCAATTCAAGCAAATCTTTCTTAATTATATTGCAACCCGCATACGGTTGACTATACCTATGTCGACTATTTGATTAACACTTTTACGACTTTTTTTAAGAGGCGCCGAATCCCCTGCAAGCATCCTCCGAATGCAAAGCCTAAATAAAAGACTCTCCCCAGTCATCGTGAATGACTGGGGAGAGTCCCCGTTTAATATTCCAATAGCCTGCTAGTTAGGGTAGGAAGGATTGATGACTGCTTGTCCACGAGTTGCTGCACGGTTGGTTAGTGCATTTGGGTCTAAGATGCCCCGAATTTGTTCTATGCTCAACTCGTCAGATGGCTTGAAATCCTCTGAGGCGGCATAGTTCAGCAAGCTATGGAGCAGCTGCCGCACCTCCGGTTTATCCTGCTGCCCCAAGAGATCGCTTGCGCATACAAGCAGGCTCCCTTTACCGACTTTAGCTTCAAAAATGAGAGCCAGCTTATGGTTTCGTTCAAAGTTGTCAATGACTTGCACGATCGGACAGAAGCTCTCCGGCAAGTCATCAAGAATAAGCGAATGCGAGTTCATGACTATTGGCCACCACTGCCAATTGCTGTGAAACTCCGTCGGGAACGAATGAAAAGCCGGATGCTGTTCATCGCAAAAAATTCCGAGCGTCCCCGGCGCAGGCTCTGCTTGTTTGCCTTCACAGATGGAGCGGAACATCGGATAACACCAGAAATCCGAAGCGAATACACCCTTAATATGAGTGGACAGCTCCTCCTGTTTAGGAAGCAAGAGCACGCGGCCGCCAGCGTCCAATAGGCCGGAAACCTCCTGATCGAACGATTGGCGCAAATAAACGTTATTCGATGGCTGCGTCTCAACCATTTCCGGATACACCCAAATCGGATAATGATTTGCGGTTTCATTGCCCTTCCATTTCACTTCTAACATCAGTTTATCAGGAACCTTGGCCTCCGAAAGATCAAGCTCGATCGTCCCCATGAACTTGAGAACGCCTTGCTCGACATCCTTTGACTCGGTTTCCCCGGCACCGATTACAAGATCGCCTTGTTTGATCGACCAAACAAGCTTAACTGCGGAAAGCGCAATGGGGCCAAAATTAGCGATCTCCAATTGCGCTTTGAATCTTTCATTTGAAGCATAGGTATACCGGGGAAAACGGGCCAGCAATACGATCTCTGAGCAAAACTCGCGCCATTGTTCAGGCTCGATAAAACCCTTTGATTCCATAAATGCGTCCAGCATGCCAACTAGGGCCGTACCTTGGCCAGGGAAGTCCTGCAAATCAAGAAGCTGAAAACCGCCAAAGCCCGGCGTCCGCAAGGCAGCCTCGATTTCTTCGCGGTAGCAAATAACGGCGAGTTGACCGGATGCCCGGAAGAAATCATCCGCTTGCTCAAGCATTCCCATGCTGCTTAGCCTTTCGCTGAACACTTCGAAATTCCGTGCTTGCAGGACACCCGTATACTTGTCTATCTCTCGGAAGTTAGGAAAGGATTGATATTGTCCGATTTCATGGCTTATCGTAGGCACGTTTATTTCCGGCAAGTTATCCCTGTAATCCGTTAGCGTTGACGGATAGTTCGCCTGCACATGCCCAAGTGGCAAGTCGGCATGAGAGAAAGAAGCGCGTACGATCGAGCCGCCATGGCCTGTCCGCATCGTTACCCAAAAATCGGAATCTTCGGAGAACGATGGTGCCCAGAAATAGTTGTTTGCCCCTTCGGCGTATAAGCGCCTATTATCTTGTTCCCGATACTCTTTCAGGAGGCTAGACATGGCTTTGCGGCTTCCATGCAGTTCGTTGCCAAGCGTAAACAAGGCAAAAGAAGGGTGATTTCCGTAAGCGTTTAATATGCGCAATCCTTCATTCCGCAAGTATTCGGCCATCGCCTCATCGTAGCTTTCATCCTCCGGGTCCTGAAACGCCCCCCAATAGGGCAGCTCCGGTTCAAAATATATGCCTAACAGGTCGGCTGCCATAAATCCCGCTTCGGGCGGGCAGCAGGTATGGAAGCGATAATGGTTAATCCCATAGGACTTGGCAACCGTTAACACCTTCACCCACTCATTCACCGTCATCGGTGAATAGCCCGTCAAAGGAAAGGCCAACGCATCGTGTTTTCCCCTCAAAAAAACTTTGCGCCCATTGTTCGTAAACTGCGTTCCTTCGGTCCCGAATTCACGCATACCGAAGCAGACCGCCTGATCGTCCCGGTATTCCGTTCCGCCATTGCTCGCCTCAAGAGTCATCTGCAAATGATACAGAATAGGCGTGAATTCATCCCATAATGCAACATCTTCACCCATGGCATAATCAAGCTCTGCCTTTTGACTGCCCGATCTCACACGGATCTGATACGTTTTTCCGGCAAACGGTACTTCTGCCTTGCCTAACTTTGCATGCTCCGCCTGCGAAATGGCAATTTTGGCATCCGCATCATCCGCTGTATCATTTATCAACTGAAACGTTAGACGAACGGATTTATTGGCGATGTCCGGATAGGCTTGTATGTTCTCCATGCGGATTGGCTCAATGACCTGAATTTCAAGTCTTCCAAGCAAACCGTTCCAGTTCGTTTGCGTGTCTGGCGAAGTCATATGCCCGCCTTTTACCGGCAACCCGCTGTTATCAACCAAAACCGTAAGCGTATAGGTTCCGGCATTCATGGGACCAAGCTCATAAACATGAGGAGCGCTTACGCTATTCCGGGTTCCTTTCCACTCCTCGCCGATCCAAACCTGCGATACTCTTGTCCGTTCCATATACAGCCGGATTTGTTTACCGCTCCATTCTCCTTTGATCTCAATCTCTCTTTGATACCAGGCATAACCGAGCAGAGGGTAGGTTTCTGTTAGATGGGCAATCTCTCTTGCCGTGTTAAAAATGCCTTTTTTGTTCTCGGCGGTCGTCCCCGGCAGCTGAATCTCATCCGATAGCATGCCGTTAAAAAATTCATTTCTAATTCCTTGCTTAGCGTCGTCCAAACTAAATCTCCACGTGCCTGCGATAGACTCCTTGATCATATCGGTTAACCTCCGTTATTAAATTGCCTAGCGGCGTTAATAATAGTCCCTAAATTCTTGCGGGGTATATCCCGTTGTCTTCTTGAACAAATAAGCAAAATAAGCAGGAGTTTGAAATCCGACTTGCTCGGATACCTCATATACCTTGATACTCGGATCTCGCAGGAGCTCCTTCGCTTTATTCATCCGCGTTTCCTGTAAAAAGTCTGAGATGGTTTTGCCCGTGTCTTTTTTGAAAAGCACGCTTAGGTAACTGGCATTCAAATGGTAGATTCCTGCAATTTGCTTGACGGTCACATGCTCCTGGAAGTGCTTCTCCATATACTCGATAACCTTGCCGATTAAATTATGCCGCTGGCTCGCCTCGCCCTTTGTTTCAATGGCCATATAGCGGTGAATGTAATCGAGCACCGTGTCTCGTATTTGCGTTTCGTTTCGGCAATGGATCAGACTTTGCCACATTTGCAGATTCATTTCTCCGCCCAGATCGTTATTCCATTTCCGCTTGCGGGCCAGCTCGCTCAGGATTGCCATGCCGAACGCTTGGATATAGGTAAAATGCATCGATGGCTGCGATAACAGCAAATCAAATACATTGTTTACGTATGCGACAACCTTATGGGAATCCGCCGAGGTTTCCGTCAGCTGAATAATTTCGGGTATTACCTCTTCGCGCAGTCGAAATTGTTGAAAGTCTGACTCATCCAGATGGTCGTAGTGCAAGATTTGACCGCCTTCGACCAGCCGGGATCTGGCAATCATGAATTTAACTTCCTTATAAAGCGACGGAACCTCTCCCCAAGATTCGCATACCCTGCTGATTCCGATGGTGACGGTTGTTCCGTACTGCTCCTGCATGACGCTTTGTACAAAGGTCAGCTGCTTGTCGATCGCAGCACGTTCTCTTGGAATTAAATCAATATGCAAAGCCGCGACCTCATCCGCACCGACCTTGGCAACAAATACTTGTTTATATTCATGAAGTCCAATATGAACCGCTTTCAACAGCCCGGCTCCAATGACGACACGCTCTCTCGCTTCCTGTCCTGAAGAATGGTAATCATCGAAGCCGAACACAATTAATCCGATCTTTGGATGGTGCATCGGAAGTTCAAGCAGGCGCCCCCAGGAATGCAGCATCTCAGGATTGACTCCGCCTTCTTCGATCACATCCGTCACAAAACGCTCTCTCACGACGTCCAGGCTGCCGGTTACTTTCTTCTGAAGCTCGAGGGTTTGATTCTTCATTTGCTCCAGTTTTTCGAGCGTCGTGCGAAACTCGGTTAATTTACTCTCTACTTCTTCTACTTTTATAGGCTTCAGTACGTACGCCTGAGCCCCGACATTCATCGCTTCCTGAACAAATTCAAATTCGTTATAACCGCTAATCATAAGAACCTGAAGCTGAGGATGAGATGCTTTGCATTTTGCAACAAGATCAATCCCGTTCATGACGGGCATCGAAACATCGGAAATAAGCACGTCAAACTCGGATTTTCCGAGCAAATCCAATGCCTCTTGTCCCGACTCTGCCGTGAAAGGGGCCTCGAATCCAAGCTCCTTCCATTTAATGTAACGAACCAGCCCTTGAATATGAGAGGGTTCGTCATCAACGATCAATGCTTTTAACAACATCACACATCCTTCCTGATCTGTGGCCTTTGTGCATATGCCGGGATAGTGATACTAACCGCCGTCCATTCATTTTCTTTGCTTTCAATTGTGAATTCATGTTGATCCTCGAAGTACAGCTGGAGCCGCTCCCGAATATTCGCGGTGCCAAATCCGTTTCCGTTCCCCACCCGTTGTCCTGACCGTAGTTGTTCCAGCACCTCGGCTGGTATGCCTCTGCCGTTGTCATATACCTCGAACCGAACGTTTTCGTGTTTCCTTTCAAGCGTTATTCGAATGAAAGCTTCTTTCCTGCCCGTAATGTTGCCATGCATATAACAATTCTCTACAATGGGCTGCAGAAGCAGTTTAATCGTATAAAAATGCAATAATTCCTGATCGATATTCCACTCTAGCCTTACTCTCCCCGGATAGCGCATCTCTTGTATTTCCAGATATGCCTTTACATGCTCAAGCTCGCCTTGAATTTGCGTCACATTAATTTTGTTATCTAACGCCAATCGGTAAAAAGCGGTTAATGCATCGATCGTCTTAAGCTGCGTCTCATCCTGTAAGTCGAGTGCCCGCCATCTAAGCAAGCTTAACGAATTGTAAATGAAATGCGGATTGATCTGCGCTTGCAAAGCTTTGAATGATTGCTCACGTTCCTTGAGGTTCGCTTGCGTAATATCTTCAACAAGCCTGCCTAAGCGGCCGGACATCGAATTGAATAAAATTTCGAGCTCGCCAAGCTCATCCTTTTCCGTATTCCGAATGCTGACATCGAACTGGCCTTGACTGACATCATACATTCGGGTGCCGAGCTTGCGAATGCGCCATACGACATTTTTGAGAACGGTCATCATTAAAAAGGTTGAAAATAACAGAAAAAAGAACACAACTAAAATGATGCCGTATAAAATCGTCTTGGACTGCTTTTCCAGCTGATCCATATGAATCACCGCGGCAACTTGCCATTTCGAATCAATGGCCTTCACCATAAACAGATTTCCATTTACCATAAGACCGCCGGCCACGCTTGCTTCTTCATAATTCTCCGATAACGAGGTGTTTTGAAGCTTTAAACCGATTTTCTGAGGATCCGAAGAAACGATAATGTTTCTGCTCTCGTCAATAATCGATAATTCGCCGGTACCGCTGAATGGACGGTCGAATAAATTCCCAAAAACCGTCTTATAATCGAGCAGCATATAGATGATTCCTAGTAAATGGCCTGATGGAGCATTGATTTTATGGGAAATAATAAGCTTGTCTTTGTTAACGTTGCTCCAAATATACGAACTTGAGGCTTGCTTTGCTTTCGCAAACCATTCCGTTTCGCTTAAGCCCGGCAGCAAAATACGCCCTTCGGATTTCCAAAGCAGCCGTCCGTCCTGCACAAGCATTGGATTTGTGTGATAGATTCGAAAATCGTCAATGCCCGGCAAATATTTACTCGTGAACACAAAAGACCGGTCAACGTACTCTACCGTATTTAATTGCTCAAACATGTCCGAATAATCCCGGCTTAACCTGGATATCAGTTCTCCGTCTGTAGCCGTCCTTATAGCAAGCACATCATAGCTCTGTTTGCGAAATTCTATATTCTGCACCGTTTGGCGCATCGCTTCGTTAATCGTAACCAAATAATTCGCGCGGAAGCTTTCAAGCGCTAGATAACCGGCAACAATTCCAAGCAGGATCGTAGGAATGAAAATAATGGCGACGTAAAGAATCAAGACCTTTCGCCGGAGGTTCATGCTGCTTGTAAAACGGATAACGATTCTTTCAATGCTGCGGCGTAAGCGCATTATAATCCCCCCTTCCCATCATTCTACTCATTATACGTCCAATGGAAAAGGGAGCAACCTTATTGCAAGGTTGCTCCATCGGCATTTATCATTCGCCTTGTGCTTTGATTAAAGCCTCATATTGCTCAAGCCATTCTTGCTTGACCTCGGTCCAGTGGCTTCGTTTTTCCAGCGCATCGCGGAATGCCAGCCAAGTGTCTTCAAACTGCTCTTCGCTTTTTGACATGATAAGCTTCGCGCGGTATTCCTTACGGATATTTTCCAGCTCAGGCAAGTATTTCTCCAGCAGTCCGCCTGTTTTAGCCTTCACGAGATCATGGGGTTGCGAGCTGCGAACGCCGCCCATCTGGCCAACCGCTTCGGTGAATTCCGATGTTTTCTTGCTGCCGGCCTTATCGCTTTGGCCGTAGTTCCACCACGGATACCAGTCGTTGTTATAGGAAGAAATCATATAGAGTTCAGGCGTTACTTTTGCTTTTTGTGCAGGCTCGCCCGAATTGCGTGCTTTTTCGTATTCTGCGTCAATGTATTTCCATTGTCCGAGCGGCTGGTCAATCCAACCCCAGAACTTGCCTTCCGGACCTTCATTGATGACATTTTGTTGTTCCGCTTTTGGCTGCAGGGTATAATCTAGAAACTTCAAAATCGACTCTATGTTTTTGGAGCCCTTGCTGATGTATACATCATAACCCGGGTAAGGATTAATCACGGTATTCGCTCCAAGCTTTTCCACGCCTTGTACTTTAGGGAACGGCACGACTTGATAGAACCAGCCCGGTTCAGTCGGTCCGTCCAGTTGTTCCCATAGGGACGCATCTACATTAAAGAAGCTTCCTACGTTCATCGCTACCCGTCCAGCTTTGTTCTTCTCCTTGTAGCGTTCCTTCTTGTCGGTTACAACCTCGGGATCAACCAGATTCTCACGATACATCTTGTTCATCCATTGATAAGCAGCTTTATATTGCGGATCATCATATAAGAGAACCAGCTCGTCGCCTTTTTTCTCGGCCGGAATGATGCCGCCGCCTGTTGTAACTCCGAACGTGCTCAGAATTGCGTTTTCATCGTTCCAGGTTGCTGTGTCATTAGGGTCCATCAAGAAACTAAGCGGCAGCAACGGCTTGCCGGAATCGTCTTTCTGCTCTGCCGCTTTCTTCAGATACGCTTCCACCCCTTCTATGGTAGCCAAATCCGCAACGGTCATGCCTGCTTTCTCCAGCACATCCGTACGAACGAGCCATGTCTGCGACGCCCAGCCCGGCCATGGGTTATCCGGATTTTGATCAAACCATGTGGGTATCGACCAAATATGGCCATCGGCATCCTTCATCTCTTCCAAATATTCTTTTGGAATGGCAGCTAGGCTGGGATACTTATCCGGCATATCAAAATATTGCTCAACCGGAAGGACTTTATTGGAGCGGATCATTGCTGCTTTTACGATTTCGCTGCGGCCAAATACGGCTGCATCTTCAAAGCCGCCGGTGTTCAGCTTCAGGTTAAGCGCCGTTACCGCGTCGCCCTGCGTAGCTTCAAGTTCTACTTCGATGCCCGGCTCTTCTTCTTTCCAATATTTTTGTACAAGGCTGTCATTGTTGACTGTCGCTGACCATCCCAGCCATAAATTAAACTTTTGCGAGCCCGCTGCCGCTTCTTCATTGTCTTTCTCTTCTACGGCGTTCTTTGTATTGTTGTTCGAAGAATTCGAATCCGAACATCCAACGGCAGCCGTAAGCAGTAGGAAGATTGCCAACGCTCCAAGTCCGCTATTTCTGAGCCACTTACCCTTCTTCATTCTTTTTTCTCCCCTTTT
Source organism: Paenibacillus sp. LPE1-1-1.1 (assembly GCF_040676435.1). NCBI lineage: Bacteria > Bacillati > Bacillota > Bacilli > Caryophanales > Paenibacillaceae > Paenibacillus > Paenibacillus sp. LPE1-1-1.1. Next base: position 264,840 of record NZ_JBEGHY010000045.1, on the reverse strand, counting down.
TCGTTTCATTAGTCCTGGTATATGGTTAATCCCGATACCCTCGCATTGTTGGCTGTTACCCTTTGACCGAGCCAATGAGCACACCTTTTACAAAATACTTCTGGAGAAATGGATACACGCATAGGATCGGAATCGCGCTTACCATAACGGTTGCCATTTTGATTGACATCAAAGTCACGTTTTGCATTTGCGACCCTCTTGCCAGTGCTTCCTGATTCGAGTTCGACCCCAATATAGCCGACATATCCTGCGCTGAAAGCAGCTGCTGAAGGAAGGTTTGGACAGGGATTAGATTCTGCTCGGTGACGTAGAATGCTCCGGCGAACCAATCATTCCAGTGCCCGACTGCCGTGAATAAACCAATCGCCGCCAGCATCGGCTTCGATAATGGGACGATAATCTGAATAAGAATTCGAAAAGGTCCCGCACCGTCTAGCTCAGCCGACTCTATAAGCGCTTCCGGAATGCCTTGAATAAACTTCAGCATAACGAACATGTTCCATGCAGAGAATAGGCCCGGAATAATATAGACCATAAAATTGTTTATAAGACCCAGGTTATATAATTGGATATACAGTGGTACAAGTCCGCCGCTAAAGAGCATGGTAATAAGAATATAGCTGAGAATCGACTTCCGGAACGGAATCCGTTGATAAGATAAGCCGAAAGCAACCATCAGCGTGACCAGAAGTCCGGCGATCGTACCGAGAACTGTCCGCGCAATCGTAATCAGATAAGCATGCTGGATGACTTCATTGCCTAACACGATTTCATAATTTATAAGTGTAAATGCTCTAGGCCATAAATACACCCCGCCCTTCGCCGCATCGGTCCCCTCGTTCAACGAAATCGACAGCATGTAGGCGAATGGATAGAGCACGGATAAGCAAAGCAGCAGCATTAAAATGACGATAATACTTTGAGAGAGCATTTCTCCGGTTGAACGTTTCTTCAATTACCATAACCCCTCGCCATTCAATTTTCTGGATATCTGGTTGGTGAGAACGACCAGCACAAGGCTAATAAGCGAGGACAGCAGTCCAATAGCGGTAGCCATTCCAAAATAACCCTGCTGCAGCCCGCTTCGAAGGACATACGTGTCCAGAACATCCGCCACCTGCATATTCGCCGGATTCATAAGCGGATAAATCTGATCCATGCCTACGGCGATTAAACTCGGGATGCTGAGAATAAGAACGATGGATACGGTCGGCATAATGCCAGGCAGCGTTACATGCCGAATCTGAGCCCACTTCCCCGCGCCTTCCACTTTGGCTGCTTCATAGAGCTGCGGATCAATTGCCGAAATGGCTGCAAGATACAAAATCGTATTCCAGCCTACTTCCTTCCACAGACCGCTGGAAACAACCATTGGCCGGAACCATGCCTCCGATCCAAGGAAAAATATCGGCTCTCCGCCCATTTTGGTAATCAAGTCGTTAGCCAAACCGCCGTCTAACGTTAGAAAGGATTGCAAAATGTAAGCTACGACAATCCAAGAGAAGAAATGCGGCAAATAGCTCACGGACTGTACGAATCTTTTGAAGCCGGAATGAACCAATTCATTAATCATGATGGCCAATACAATCGGGGCCGGAAAACCGAATACAAATTTCAATACCGAAATAAACAGCGTATTTTTCACAACGATCCAAAATTGCGACTCCTGCAAAAATGAAAAATTGTCCAACCCTACCCATGTGCTGTCCCAAATCGATGACCCGATCTGAAAATCCCGAAATGCGATTTGGATCCCTGCCATAGGAACATAATTGAATAAAAACAAAAGCAAAACGGCCGGCAAAATCATTACGTATTGCCAACGATATTTGTATAGGCTTGCTAACATGATGTCGCGTCCCTCCTTCTACTATTCATTGTAAGGGGATTCAAAAGCGTTAACTATATAACGATGATTGGATTTTCATCGTAATGATTTGCATTTGGTCTCCGCGAAGCACAAAAAAAAACACGCCTGTTTCAGCGTGTTTAACATTTGTATACGTTGGTGCCTAGGGAGAGGATCATTCATTAACCTCGTCTGCGATTGCGAATGCGGTCCAGCAGCACGGCCGCAACGATAACGCAGCCCATGATAACCTTTTGCCAATAGGAATCCACGTTTAAGAGAGTCAATCCGTTGTTTAACACAGCAATAATTAAAACGCCGATGATCGTACCCTGGATGCGGCCGAAGCCTCCGACAAAGCTGGTTCCCCCGAGAATCACCGCTGCAATAGCGTCTAATTCCGCCATATTTCCAGCAGTAGGCTGCCCTGAGAAAAGCCTGCCGGCAAGTACGACACCTGCAATTCCGGCTAACAGCCCGCTGATGGAATAAACCTTGATAAGCGTTCGCTCAACCTTGATCCCCGTTAGCCTAGCGGCCTCTTCATTGCCTCCCACCGCATAGACATGACGACCGAACATCGTGTATTTCAATACGAAAAACATAATGATGTATACCAGTGTCATAATGTAGATCGGCGTTGGAATGCCGAGTATTTTACCTGCTCCGATAAATTTGAACGTCTCGTTCGTCAGTACAAGCGGGTATCCTCCGCTTATCACAAGCGCCAAGCCTCTTAAATAGGTCATGCTGCCAAGCGTGACGATAAAGGACGGCAGCTTGGGAACGGCAGTTAAATATCCGTTGATTGCGCCCGCGGCAAGCCCGATTGCCGCTCCAGCCAGCATGGAGATAATGGGATTGACGCCGGCGTTCGTAATCATGATCGAGATGACGCCCGACAAGGCAACCGTAGAACCGACGGAAAGATCAATGCCGCCCGTCAAAATGACAAGCGTCATCCCTGCCGCGAGAATTGCCGTAATCGATACCTGTTTAAAGATGTTCAGCATATTGCTCATTTCCAGAAAGTGGGGTGCGAAGACCGCCATTCCCGCAGTCAACAGCAGCAATATGATGACCATGCCCAATTGATTAAAGACATGGCTGAATTTTTTATTGATCAACTGGTCTTTGCCCACAGAAGGTTGAAGGTTAGTCTGCATTTAATTAATCTCCCCTGTTGCGTAATACATGATTTTTTCCTGCGTCGCTTCCTGCCTAGGCAGCTCCGCCTTGATCTTACCTTCATGCATGACCAAAATGCGGTCGCTAATGCCTAATATCTCCGGCAGCTCGGAGGAAACGACCAGCACAGCAAGACCTTCCTCCGCAAGCTTGCTAATTATTTTATGAATTTCCGTTTTGGCCCCAATGTCAACGCCACGGGTCGGTTCATCAAGCAGGAGTACCTTAGGCAAGGTTGACAGCCATCTTGCAATGACGACCTTTTGCTGATTTCCGCCGCTGAGCCCCATTACGTTCTGGTTCTTGGATGCGGCTTTTACCCCTAAGTCCTGAATAAATTGTTCGGCATCCTTATTCATTCGCTCATACTGCAAGATGCCGCTATTGCGGTAGCTATGCATTTGGGCCATCAAAATATTTTCCTGAACAGACAGATTCGGAAATAAACCTTGCTCCTTCCTGCTTTCCGGAACATGGGCAATACCGTAACGGATGGCGTCGGAGGGCGACTGGATGTTCACAGGCTTCCCTTCGATGATGACTTGGCCGCCGCTAAGCGCCGATATACCGAATATAGCCCGCAGGAGCTCCGTCCTGCCCGCTCCCACCAAACCGGCCAAGCCGACGATTTCACCCGGATACAAGCAAAGCGAAATACCCTTTACCGTTTTTTTATCGGAAATATCATGTAATTCCAGAACGGGCTCCCGCTTTGCTGCTACAGCAGTCTCCGCATATTTTCTTTGAAAAAGGTCCTTAATTTCCCTGCCGACCATAAGCTTTACCAGGTTATCCGGATTCGTATCCGAAATCGGGCCGCTTGCAATCCATTTCCCGTCGCGCAGTACAGTGAACCGGTCGGAAATACGGAAGATTTCATCCATGCGATGGGATATATAAACGATCGCGACGCCCTTGCGCTTAAGACCGTCTATAATAACGAACAGCTTTTCGATTTCTTTATCGGTTAATGACGCCGTAGGTTCGTCCATAATCAAAATTTCAGACTGAAAGGACAAGGCTCTGGCGATTTCCACCATTTGCTGCTGAGCAATGCTAAGCGAGGATACCTTTGCCTTCGGATCCAGAGTCGAGCCGATCGATCTTAAAATCGCTTCCGCTTTCTCATAAATGAGGCTCCATTGAATAAACCCCAGCTTATTTCTCGGAAATTTCGTACCCATCAGAATATTTTCGCCGATCGACAGGTTGGGGGACAGGCTGATTTCTTGATGGATGACGCTAATACCCTCGTCTCTCGCCGCCATCGGACTTGGCCAGTCCGCCGATTCATTTTTATACAGAATATGGCCGGAATCCGGACGGTACACGCCGGCCATGATTTTCATCAAGGTTGATTTCCCTGCCCCATTCTCCCCCATAAGGGCATGAACCTCTCCCTTATACAACTCGATATTGACATTATGAAGAACTTGGACGCCTGAAAAGGATTTATTTACGGACTCCATCTTCATGACAGGCTTCAACCCGGCATTCGGTTCCGCAGCGCGTTTTGTTGCTAGTACAGTCTCCATTTGGCCACTCCTTACTCCTTGTTACCTGATTACAACACGCGGTCAAAATTTGGACGAGATGCGTTGTCTGAATCAGATCACGCATCTCGTCCCCTAGATATTACCAGCCTTTGTAGGCATCTACATTATCCTGCGTAATCAATTCCGTCGGGATCAGCACTTGCGGCTCTACCGTCTCGCCGCCCAGAACCTTTATCGCGAGCTCGATCCCTTGAATAGCCATCTGGTTCGGGAATTGAGCAGATGTCGCCGCATAGCTTTTCTTTTCTTTCAAAGCGTCTGCCGCGCTTGGCGCGCCATCGACGCCTACGATGAAAAATTCATCCGAACGTCCAGCTTGCTCTTGTGCGATCTTGACGCCTACGCCTTCTTCGTCATTGATACAGAATACGGCATCGATCTGTTTATTCGCCTGAAGAATGCCTTCCATCAGCGTCAGCGCTTTTTCACGGTTACCTTCGCCGTTCTGATTAGCCACTACTTTAATGTCCGGGTATTTGGCCAATACTTCTTCGAAGCCTTTGATCCGGTCGGTAACGGCAGATACCGGAGGTCCATCGATAACGACGATGTTCCCTTTACCTTCCAAACGGTCAGCCAAATATTGGCCGGCAAGGCGTCCTGCTTGCACATTATCGGACATGACGACGGTATCGATGCCGCCTTCTGCGCTTCCGTCCAGCGCAACGACCGGAATGCCCGCAGCTTTCGCTTGCTGTACCGCGCCGGCAATTCCTTTGGAATCAAAAGGGCTGAGCAGAATCAGATCCACCTTTTGCGTAATAAAATCTTCAAATTGCTGGGTTTGCTTCGCCAGATCGTGATCCGCCGATACGACGATGACTTCCGCGTTGTGCTTGGCAGCCACTTCTTGAGCACCCTTAGACATGGCAACAAAGAACGGGTTACCCAGCGTTGGAACCGTCAATCCGATTTTCATTTTTTTCTGTTCCGGCTGGTCATCCGTTTTACCCGAATCCGTTTCTTTATTCGCCGCCTCATTGGTCGCAGCCGACGTATTATTCGAGCCTGTTTTGCTGCCTCCGTTACTACCTGAGCAGCCGGAAAGGACGAACACCAGAGCCAATAGGATAAGACCAAACGTTTTATATGATTTCATTGAGTACCCTCCAATATTTTTTGAGAAAATATACGCACCGGCTACACTTGATTTATTCCGTCAAATTTAAGACAATACAAATAGACTTGCTTTTTAAATCTTCACGATTTTTTAAGCATGCTCAAATACGGGTGTGAACAACTGGGCTGCAACCATTCGCCGTGGACTAAGCCGTTGTTTACACTCGTTCTTTTATGATTCTTGTTTTGACTGAGATCAACTCCTTTTGGCTCCAATCGGTTATGCGAGCCGCAAACTGAAACAAACTCCCCTTGAAGCGCTTGCTATGGTTTTATCCTGTCTCCTCTAAAGCATCACCTCCTTAACATTTCGACTATAAGAAATCGCTTACAAAGCATCGGATGAAAGATTAGCTGTTCCCAGCTTCATCCTTCCTGGCACTGCATGGTACCACATGGAGCATTAATCCACTTTGTTTGAATGCGTCTCTGCTTTCTTCCGATATACCGTCATCCGTCACGAATAATTGAATGTCAGATAACTTGGCAAACTTCACATGTTTAACTTCATCAATCTTGGATGAATCGGCCAGCAGGATCACTTCTTTCGCGCTCGCAATCATTTTGCGCTTGATACTCGCCTCGTCTATGTTCGGCGTACTGATGCCTTCAACCGGATGAATGCCATTTGTCGCGATGAATGCTTTATCTACGTGAATCATGCTGAGAATATGTTCAGCGAACGGACCGACAAGAGACATAACCTCTTTGCGCAATGAACCGCCCAAAAATATCAGCTCGATGCCGTTATAAGCCTGGAGCTCTTGTGCCAAAGGCACTGCGTTCGTTACGATCGTCAGCTTTTTGAATCGCTTCAATTCCTTGGCCAGATAAAGCATTGTTGTGCCGGAATCCAGCAAAATAACGTCACCGTCCTCTATGTACTGCACGGCCCCTTCCGCAATCGCTTTCTTTTGTTCGCAGTTGCTAATTTCCTTTTCAATAAAAGAAGGCTCAAAATGGACGTTGTACAAAGGAATGGCTCCGCCATGCGTCCGCTTGAGATGATTGCTCTCTTCCAATTCCTTCAGATCGCGGCGAATCGTAGATTCCGAAACCTGGAGCTCCTGTATCAATCCTTGCACGTCTACGCGATAACATTCGTTTAATATGTCCAGTATTCTTCTCTTCCGCTCTAATTCGTACATATGCACAGCCTCCAGCTTCACTTATCCAAATGATTGATTTTGACTATATCAATGACCGTTTACATTCATATTTGACCGTTTGTGATTTGGTTTGATTATAGTTTGGAGTTCCATTCTCTGTCAATCCTCTTTTTTTGAACGGATTATGGCAACAACAATTTACAGAAAAACGATTACGTAATGCATTGACAGATAAAAAGAAAACGTTTACCATATTCTTAAATATCGATTTTGCAGTGTTTCCGTCACATGGATTACCTTGTAAAAGAAAAAAGATCCGCCGCGGCGGACCCTTTTATGATTGCTGCTCCAGACGATCTACGCGCCTGCGAAGACGCTCAAATTCATTGGACAAACGTTCCACTTGACGTTCCAAGCGCGTTACCCTGCGCTCTAGGTTATCCGGTGCGGGCGGGCTAGGCGGAAACGGCGGCCCGGGTATAGGGATGTATATCGTTAACCCGACATAAATATAGTTGGGGTTTGTCAGGCCGTTCGCCTGCATGATGGCTTGAACGGAAGTTCCAAACCTCGAAGCGATCGACCAAAGCGTATCGCCGGGCTGCACCACGTAATTCATGAAATATTCCTCCCGATAATTAAATCCTTACCGAGATAGTGTATGTGCCCATGGCTTTTATTGATTGAGGCTAATGCCTATTTCGCAGCCTATTCCAGTTCTAGCTGTTCTTGATTAGGATATCCCTGCTGTTATCGCTGAAAACCGTTGTTATATTGCTCATCCGTTACGGGTTCCAACCATTCGGTATCGCCCTTTTGGACATTCGTGCTTATCGCAATATGCGCAAACCAGCTGTCCGGCGTTGCCCCATGCCAATGTTTCACATCCGGATCGATCTTGACGACATCCCCTTCATGAAGAATCTCGACCGGTTTGCCTTCCTCCTGGTAATAACCTGTACCGCCAGTAACAAGCAGAATCTGTCCGCCAGGGTGCTTATGCCAATTATTTCTTGCGCCTGGTTCGAATGTTACATTGCCGATCGGGCAATTAAATGTAGAATCCAAAGGAACAATCATTTCGAGCCACGCTGTACCGATGAAATAGTTATTCGTAATTTTATCGCCTTTCGGGAAGATGACGCCTTCAGTCAAATAATTGGATAAATTCATTTTCGATTCTCCTCATCGTACTCATTTTCGAGCCTTGTTAGTGTTTTTTCTTTTTCACGTACAGTCTGTTCATATCTTGTAATTTTATCATTAAGCCGTTCCAGCGTAGACTTCATGTCTTCCATTCTTATGATCAGCTGATCACGCTGCTCAATTAACAGCTCTTTTCTTGCCTCAAGCGTTTCATCGCCTTGTTGAAACAACCCGACATAATCGATCAAGGCTTCAATGGGAAGACCGGCGTTTCGCATACATTTAATGAATTCAACCCATCGAAGGTTTTCTTCCGTATAGTCCCTAATACCGCTTTTATTGCGATTCACGGGAGGAAGCAATCCAATCCGTTCGTAATAGCGGAGCGTATCCTGTGAAAGTTCAAATTTGGTACTGACTTCTGCCATCCTCATACGTTTACCCTCCTAATTCCGACATTGTACTTGATCTAACACAAATAGGAATGAAAAAGGATCAATTAATTCTCAGCGATCCGTCTTACTATGATTAAAAGCCGGAAATCGGATGCGGTACGTAAGCCTCTTCCAAGCTCGCAATTTCGTTTTCATCCAGCTTCACCGATAAAGCAGCCACTGCATCCTCCAAATGATGCGGCTTAGTTGCACCGACGATCGGCGCCGTTACCGGCTCCTTCTGGAGCACCCACGCCAGCGCGACTTGCGCGCGAGGGATGCCGCGCTTCGCCGCAACCTCTGCAACTCTTTCCACGACTTTACGATCAGCGTCTGCCGTTTTCGAATAGAACGCTTTTGAGACTTGGTCATTCGAGGAACGGGCTGTTTGCTCATTCCAATCCCGGGTCAATAGCCCTTTCGCAAGCGGACTCCATGGGATAACACCGATTCCATCTTCACGGCAGAGCGGCAGCATCTCCCTCTCTTCTTCCCTATACAGGAGATTCAAGTGATTCTGCATGGAAATAAACTTTGTCCACCCGTTCCGTTCCGCGGCATGCTGCGCCTTCAAAAACTGCCAAGCGTACATGGAGGAAGCCCCTATATATCTTGCCTTGCCTGCTTTCACGACGTCATGCAGTGCTTCCATCGTTTCTTCTATCGGCGTCCCGTAGTCCCAACGGTGGATCTGGCATAAATCCACGTAATCCGTACCCAGCCGCCGCAGGCTGTTGTCGATTTCATTCATGATCGCCTTACGGGACAGTCCCTCGCCATTCGGGCCCGGGTGCATACGGAAACGAACTTTGGTCGCAAGCACGATTTCCTCTCGACGGGCGAAGCTCTTAAGTGCGCGTCCGACAAACTCCTCGCTTGTACCATCCGAATACATATTCGCCGTATCAAAAAAGTTAATTCCGAGCTCCAGCGCTTGTTTAATAAACGATCTGCTTTCCTCTTCATTCAGCGACCATGGGGCGTTCCCGCGTTCGGGCACTCCATAGCTCATACAACCAAGGCAAATACGCGAAACATCCAAGCCGGTACGGCCAAGTTTGACATAGTCCATTCGTCATTCGCTCCTCTGTCTTTAATTAGGAAAAGCACTGCTAAGATAAGCTTACAGCCTGGAGTTAACTCCAAGTCAATACGGATTACGGATAAATTAATATTAAGCAATATTAATGCTATTTTACTTACGCTTTACTTTAGCGGTCTTACCCGGCCCGGTCGTACAATAAGCAGCCAAACGAAAATAAAGGCTAACGTTAGCATTGCGGTACCGGCAGCAAGCGCAAACGAGATCCGATGGGCGAGTAGATCTTGCTCACCCATGGTGGCGGAGCCGGCGGCTGCGAATATCGTAACGAGTATGCTGAGACCCATGGATCCACCGAGTTGGTGGGTGACATTTACGAGCCCGGAGGCGGCACCGGCGTCTTTTGGATCTACCCCTGCGATACCAGCGGCGGTCAGGGGACCAAGGGATGCTCCTTGGCCAATGCCAATTAGGACCATCGGCAGCGCGATACCAATGAGGTAAGAAGTATCAGCGGATAGGCGGCTAAGCCAAGCCATTCCGATTAGCGTAACAAGCAGACCGCCGGCAAGCAGACGCGCGTTACCGAACCGCCGAGTAAACTTCGGGACATTGATCGCGATTACGAAGTTGGTAATCGTCATTGGTAAAAAGGCGAGTCCAGCCTCAAGCGGGTTATAGTTTCTGACGCTTTGGAGGAACTGGGTAATGAAAAACCAGAACCCCATCATAGCTCCAAGAAAGAGGAAGCGTGCAGCGTAAGCCCCCACGCGATCCCGACTCGCGAACAGGCGCAGCGGCATGATCGGCTGCTCAGCGCGCCACTCGTTCAAAACGAAGAAGCCGAGCAGGAGCATGCCGGCGGCGAGGGCCGCAACCGTGACAGAATCACCCCAGCCCGCAGAGGCGGAGTGAACAATACCGTAGACGAGGGCGGTCATCCCGAGTGTTGAACCCATAGCTCCTGCCAGGTCAAACCGTCCCGGCCGATGTTCAGTCTCGGCAAGGTAGCGCGGGGTGGCCAGCATCATGGCAATCCCTATAGGCAGATTAATAAAGAAACCAACGCGCCACGAAAGCCAGTCGGTAAGAATTCCGCCGAGCACAAGCCCAAGGCTAGCCCCGATGCCGGCAACGGCGCCATAGTATGCAACCGCTCGCGTGCGCTCTTCCCCTTCAGGGAAATTCGCCGTCAGCTGCGCGAGAGTCGACGGTGCCAAAATCGCGGCGCCAATCCCCTGCAATACCCGGCTTCCGATCAGCCAGGAGACGGACTGTGCCAAACCAATGGCAAGCGACGCTGCCGTGAAAAGCGCGATTCCGGCGATGAACATACGGCGCCGGCCGAGGATATCTCCTACTCGAGCGCCGAGCAGCAGCAATCCGCCGAAGGCAAGTGTATAAGCGCTCTGAACCCAGGACAGGCCGGTGTCTGAGAAGCCCAGGTCTGCTTGGATCTCCGGAAGTGCAGTGATGACAATCGAAATATCGAGAACAATCATCAAGTAGCTAATCAGAATGATCGCTAGAACAGCCTTTTGATACGAACGCGTTCTTACACTGGCATCAGCCTGCGAGGCTTCAATATCGTTGATCCCGTATTCGTTAGCCATACTCTTCTCCTTCAATTGTAACAATTGTCTTATACTCAAAATCATTGAAAAATCGGATCATTATTAAACCTTGATATAATAATGAACAGTTGTATATAATTATAAAATATTACGGAACGCAGGTGACCTTTATGACTAAAGTGGATCGAAGAATTCTCAAGACACAGGAAGCATTAAAAAAAGCCGTTATCGAACTCATGTCAGAAAAAAAATTCGATGACATTACGATACAAGAGCTATCTGACAGGGCTAATGTAAGCCGAGGAACGATCTATCTTCATTACTTGGATAAATACGACTTGCTCGATAAGCTTATCGAGACCCATATCAATGAACTCCGCGAAATGTGCAAAGCGGCAGCCGACATGGATTTCATAGACGGGTCACTGATTTGGACCGAGTACTTCGACCAGAATTACACGTTCTTTGCGATGATGCTAACGAGTAAAGGCGCTCCATATTTTCGCAATCGTTTTCTCGACTTTCTTGTCGAAGAGTTCCAGGATGAGGTTGATATAACCAAAGGCATAAACGAAGGATTAAATAAAGATGTTGTCGTTCGGTTCGTTGCATCGGCTTACGTCGGCGTAGTAGAGTACTGGTTCACGAACGACAGGCCGTTCCCCCATCATGTTTTGGCCGAACAGCTAGGGACATTGCTGGAAAGAATCTGTAATTAGGCCTCGGAAACCCACCATGATTAGAATTTACTGTTTTGTATCATTTCAATCGATAGAAGCTAAAGCTAAAGCCTTATTTCTGGAGCTTAGCTTTTGCCCGATACGACATACGACTTTGTGTCTCCAGCTTCTACTTTATAAAAAACGGACCACCGTATCCTCAGTGGTCCGTTTATTAAGCTTACAAAGTAGACATGTCAATGACGAAGCGATAACGCACATCGCTGCGTAGCACGCGCTTATACGCCTCATCGACTTGGTCGGCACGGATTAACTCAATCTTGGGAACGATACCGTGCTGAGCGGAAAAATCAAGCATCTCTTGGGTTTCCCGAATCCCGCCAACGAGCGAACCGGCAAGGTTGCGGCGTTTCATGATCAAGGAAAAGACATGGTACTTGTCCGACTCGGCCGGCGCACCGACATTCACAAGCGTTCCGTCCACGCGAAGCAAGGATAGGTACGCATCGACGTCAAGATTTGCGGCAACGGTATTTAAAATGAGATCGAAACGATTTGCAAGCTCCGTGAACACAGCGGGATCGCTCGTTGCAAAATAATGGTCCGCGCCCAATTCGAAAGCTTCGCTTTTCTTATTCATGGACTGACTTAAGACCGTTACTTCCGCACCTAACGCATGCGCGTATTGTACTGCCAGGTGGCCAAGACCCCCCATTCCCACAATGGCAACTTTCTTGCCCGGGCCGGCGTTCCAGTGCTTCAACGGAGAATATGTTGTGATGCCAGCACATAAAAGGGGGCTAGCAGCATCCAACTCCAGACTGTCGGGAATGCGGACAACAAATCTTTCGGTGACGACGATTTTTTGGCTATATCCGCCGTAAGTTGGATTGCCATCGTAGTCTAACGAATTATAGGTTCCGACATAACCCTTCGTACAAAATTGCTCTTCACCCTTGAGGCAGTATTCGCATTCTCCGCAGGAATCAATAAAACAACCTACGCCAACGCGATCGCCAATGGCAAATTCCGTAACAGACGGTCCTACTGCTTCCACAACCCCTGCGATTTCGTGGCCGGGAACCATTGGAAAGATCCCGCCTCCCCATTCACCGAATGCATTGTGGATGTCGGAATGGCAAATCCCGCTAAACTTAATATCGATCAAGATATCGTTCGGTCGTAGTTCTCTCCGCTCAATCGTGGTCTTTTCAAATGGCGCTTTCGCACTTGCAACACTTAAAGCATGCGTTTTACACATATCTTCACTCTACTCCTTTTCGCTGGGAAATAGCTCGGCTCAGTAAAATTAGAAACACTTGATTCGATAACTTGTACCCAGCCGTTAATTTTAATGTACACCAACCTATTAATGTACACTTGATTATTATTATACAGGCGTACACAATGCTTTCAATTGTTAATTGAACGCGATTTGTTAATTAATGAACGAAGAAGCCGCAATTGTTCAGTAAAATTAAGACCGTTAGTAATCAACCCCCTTGATTTAATCTTGCATGGATAGAAGCTCGAATGGAGTATACTACTAGGAGTTAACTCCAGGTCAACAAGAATTATTGTGTGATAGCTTATTGAATGACCATCCAGTCAATCGCCGCAACAAAAACAGCGACTTCCAGGGACTTCAATCGTCCTAAGCGTCGCTGTTTTTCCAAACATTTTTTATGTAAACATTGTACGATATCATTCCTGCCAACCTTAAACCTACAAAACGCTTCGTTAATTAATCCCCAAAAATGGGGACTAGTTCACCTATAACCATTAAATAAATTAGCAGCACGACCGCCATACAACCGGCATATTTATAATTCGATCCGGCCATCTCAAACACCGGCTTCTTAAAGAGACCAGCCAGCAAGTTGTTCACGGCCGAGGCCGGCGATATAGGATTGGACAAGGCCCAGCTTCCGAGCAGCAACACTGCGAAATAAATCGGGCTAATCTGCACGCTCAAAGGATCAATGCCGCCAGCAAGGATAGTCACCGGCACGATTGGATGAAGACCGATCAAGGATGATCCCCCAATTAAAACCACCGTCAAAACCGAAAATGTTAAGGATTCAGGCAGCGGGATATGCCCCAGCAGGACGGGAACAGCAGAACCGAACTTCGTTGCGCCGATTGACCCGCTGAAGAAACCTGCGGCCAGAAACAGCGTAATCTCCTTCTGCAAAGCAGGTAAAGTGACCGTAACATGATTCTTAACTCCTTGCTTGTATACGGCCATAGCCCCCTTTGCCAAGCACCAGATCAGAGGAAATAATACAGCCGCCATACAGATTAACATGACCATTGGCAGCTCGATCAGCTGCTCCATCGCTAAGATGACAATAATGGCAGCTATTAAATATAGCCCGAGTCCGAACGGAAAAGCGGCTCTCTCCTTGTTTTCCACGGGTAGTGGAGGCGCCTCTATTTCGGCGTGACGCAATTTACGCAGATCGACCGCCCAGCTTACGGCGAGACTTAGGATTGCCAATCCGAGCAAATAAGGCAGAATGGACGTCCAGGGCAGCCCAAGAGCCGAGGTCACGAGCGCCATCGCGGCGAAATACGGCGACCAAAGGATCGCTCCTGCAAATCCCCGGTTTAGCGCATTGCCAAGCAGTAGCGCCATACCGGGCTGAGGCTTTACAAAGACCATTTGATAGACGACAGGGATCGAACCAACGTTGATGAATACACCCATGATTTGGGTCAGCAACTGCGTTCCCAGGAATAAAGCTGCATTGCTGCGAAGATTCGCTTCGTAAAACCGCTTCAAGGCTTCAATATACTCGGGAAGCCGAACAGGAATCCCAAACAAAGGCGCGAATAGGAACAGCGTAACGATCGTCACGTTTATTTCAGCCGCCTCGAACCAAACCGCGGCTTCCGCTTTCTGCAGCAACAAAAGGATCGCCCCGGCTGCCATAAAAAATGCGGTAAGCCAACGCGTCATCCCCTTAAGCTTTGGAAGCAGCAAGGCGATTGCAATAAAGACCAAGCTTCCCAGCAAAGGAGAAAGCATCTTCAGCTGCGTCAACTGCTGTACAATATAAACTACGGCAATGGAGAATATGATCGTCCTCTCCATTGCCGTCTTCACCGCGGATGTCATCCGATCCGCCCTCTTTCACTTTTCATTATTAATTAAATTGCCAGCAGCTTAAGCTTAGATTGCCGTACTGATAGCTGCGATGAATCAGCTTCGCCTCACGGTTAGCGTCACCGGTTCCCATCGCAAGAAGAAGTGGAATAAAATGTTCATTCGTTGGTACGGCCTCTTCGGCATGAGGAGCTTGCTCGCGATATTGAAAAAGCGCCTCCGTATCCCATAACTCGAGCTTACTCTGGAGCCAGTTGTCGAACTTCTCCGCCCACTCATCAGCGCTATCGGATTGCCATTTTAATCCTCTTAAATTATGAACGGTTCCACCGCTTCCAATGATAAGAATATCCTGCTCCCTAAGCTCCGTCAATGCCTTGCCAATCTGATACTGCTGCGCATTGGACAAGTTTCGGTTCACGGAAAGAGCGATAACCGGAATATCCGCATCCGGATATAACAGCTTCAGAACCGCCCAAGCTCCATGGTCCAGTCCTCTTCTCTCATTCAGAACGCTCTGAATGCCTTGCTTCGCAAACATCGATTGAATCTGCTCAATGAGCTGGCGATCGCTTTGGGCCGGATAGGTCATCTCGTAAAGTTCATCTTGAAACCCGCCAAAATCATAAATCGTTTCATACGTTTCAGCAGCGCTGACTGTCTGGACTTCCTCCTCCCAATGAGCCGAAAAGAGCACGATCGCTTTCGGTTTAGGCGTATGATCCTTAAAGGTCTTTAGCAGTTGTGTATACTCGTTATCCTCAAGCACGATCGACGGGGCGCCGTGCGCGAAAAAATAGGAAGGCATCATTCGGCTTCTCACTCCTTATTTATCATCAATCCGGCATCCTGCTTCAGCCAATGCAGAGCATCAAGCTGGTTCTCCTCCGATACGCCGTGGTCGGTCGGATATATTTTGAATGTCAAACGCTGCGTCTTATCCTCGAAATAAGCCGCAGTCTCGCGGCCGATCCGAACCGGGAATACCGAATCATACTCTCCATGCGTAATAAATACCGAAACATCCTTTACGCTTCGAAGCAGATACTCCGTCTTTACAAAGTCAGGAACGTACCCGTTCAGCGCAACGATTCCCTTTAATTGATCGCCCATCGTAAGCGCCAGCGTCATGGACAGAATGGCGCCTTGGCTAAAGCCGAGCAAATAACGTTTTCTTGGATCGATCGGATACTTTTCCGTCGCATAATGAATGAATGCTTCGAGCTGGTTAGCCGCTTTGTCAAACATTTCTCGGATTGGATTGCCCAGGCTTTTTAAATCATAATACTGGTAACCGGCGCCAAGCGGCAAATTGCCGCGGATTCCGATGATGATGAAATCATCGGCCAACGATGCGACCAAACCGAACATATTGCTTTCATTCGAGCCTTTGCCGTGCAGCGTAAAGAGGGTCGGATATTTTTTGTCCGGGTCCAGATTGACCGGCAAATGAATGTCATATTGATAAACCGGATTCATAATAAACCTCCATCCTTGTAAGTTATGCAGTGCGTCTGTTCATAATAAGACGGTCAACCGAGAGACTCGTTTGCTCCGCAACTACCAGATACAACGAAACCAACATAAATCCGAGATCCAACTCATAACCGGTCGATTGTGCATTGCCAAGAAGTCCGGCCGAAAGCTTCGTCGTGACAATTGCGCCGATGAGCATGACGACAAACAATCCCGATACGTAACGAGTAAACAATCCCACAATCAGCATGATGCCGCCGACAAGCTCAAGCAGGGCCACGAAATAGGCCAAAAATCCCGGAATACCGATTGAACTGAACCATGCATCTACATTGCTTAGTCCCATTTGAAACTTAGCGATTCCGTGAAATACAAATATGATTCCCATCACCACGCGCATAATAATCGATACAGCTGCTGTCTTTGTCATTCAAATTCTCTCCTCCACAAAATATAAGTTATAATAAAATAAATTTTATATGTGTAATTTATAGCAAACCACATTGACTTGTCAACTGGAAAATTGCTAATATGAAATTATGTTTCGTATTACAAATATTCTAGAGGTGTAATCAGATGGATATCGGCTCTACCATACGGGCGATACGGAAGCGAAAGAATATCACCATCGCTCAAATTTGCGAAGAAACAGGCCTGTCCCAAGGCTTTATGAGTCAGGTTGAAACCAATAAAACCTCCCCCTCCATAGCTACGCTGGAAAATATCGCGCAGGCTTTGAAGGTTCCTTTAGCTTATTTGCTCTTAAAGAAAGAGGAGCGAATGAATGTTGTTCGGAGGGAAGAACGAAAAATTACGACAAGCGGTTTCGAGAAATTAAAGGTGGAGCACCTGAGCTCCACCAAGAACGTAAAGATGATGCTCGTAGAGTTCCCTCCCGGTGCTTCAACGGGGAACGTGCCACATGCGCATGAAGGCGAGGAGGTCCATATTGTCATTAAAGGGAGGATCTATGCAGTGCAGGGGGAAGATGCGGCTGAATTTGCAGAGGGCGATTCCTTCAGTTGGAACGCGTGCACGCCCCATCTCGTGAGAAACATTGGGGAGAACACGGCTATCGTGCTTATCTCCATCTACGCAGAGAACGAGCAAGGACAGGATCATATCTAAACAGGTATAGGGCAGACCGGAAGCTCCTTCGGTTCTGCCCGAATGAGCGGAGGGCTCCATTGAATAAATCTCAGCGGATATTAAACATACTCATGACGGTCAGTTCCAAGAAGAAATTTAATATAAAGGATCTAACCGAGGAGTTTCACGTTTCCAAAAGAACGATTCTAAGAGATTTGCAGGAACTCTCTGAGCTGGGGGTACCTTTATACTCCGAATTAGGCATCAATGGAGGATATCATATCCTTAAAGATCACACCTTGCCTGCGGTCCGTTTTACCGAGAACGAAGCTATAGCCTTATTTTTCATCGCTGAATCATTAAAATACTATAACCAGCTGCCTTTCGAATCAGAAACGCAAGCTGCTTTGAAGAAATTTTACCATCACCTGCCTTCTGGCATTAAGATCAAAATAGATCAGATGCGTTCAAAAATCCTTTTCTGGGTCCCCAACCGCCCATTGAAAACCCCCTTTTTATCTGATTTGCTAGAAGCCGCGCTCCATCAGAGCAGGATCTCCGTCTCCTATGAATCACAGAATGGCGTTTCATGCAGGGATATCCAGGTGATTGGGGTATATACCATGAACGGCTTCTGGTATTGTCCGGCTTATTGTTATAAATCGCAGGATTACAGAACTTTCCGCGTAGACCGTATCCTCTCCTTTGCTGTATCAACAGAAACCGTTGAAAAGCTGGACTTAAGCAACCATCATGTAATCGACTGGGTATTTCCTGATAAAGCGGAATCAGAATTAGGACAAGGCCTGACGCTAAAGGTCGAATTGAACAAACGCGGAGTATGGCAATGTAAATCCGATTTTTGGATGTCCCAAGGAATGACCATCCATGAAGATGAGACTGGAACGATAATAAAAACAATACAGGCTTCCGATGTGCCCTGCGTAGTCGATACCATTATGCAATGGGGGACGGATGCCGTTGTGATGGAGCCGCCAATGATTAGAGAGTTGATCATCAAACGCACGAAAGAGATATTAAATCTTTACAACGCTTCTCTCTAAATTTTATAGAATCATCTAGACATTTGATAAATTTGAGTTTCAAAGTCATGAATATACAGATCATGTTTCCCCATCTGGGTACTGATTTCATCTTCCCCGGATCGATAGATCAAATTTTTATTTTTTCCGAAATATTTCATCGCATCCATACTCTCTTCAAAGCTTACAGTGAGCGGATTGCCGGATAAATTAACGACGATCAGCAATTCCTCTTTCTCGTTTCTTTGAATATAAGACAAAACCATTTCTTCGGAATGATGAATAAATTGCAGCTCTCCATTCCACAAAGCAGCATGGTTCGTTCTAAGATGGATAAGGGATTTATAATGCCGAAACATCTTTTCGTCAAAATGAGTCCAGTCCAACTGGTAATCTTCAAATAAAGAGGTCCAGGTATTTAAAGTTCGCTCGTTAAATTCTTGCCCCATCATGATAAAAGGCACGCCTTCAACCGTCATCAATATAGAGGCTGCAGGCATCGCTATTTCTTCCCCCAGGAAGGCCCATATTCTTGAGCATTCCTTTTCTTCCAGCCATCTCATGCGTAAAGCGCCTTTTGGAAAGCTGTATTTATAGGACTTATAAATCCAAATAAAATCGATCCTTGTTATCTTGCTGTCTGCCAAATCTTTAATCGCTAATCTTAGGCTGCCATCATAAGTTAAATTACATGATTCCAGATGATGATATTCATCGTAGGATTGTGAAATCAGGACGATATCGTCCTTCACTTTATGGAGCTCCTGCCTAATTTCCGATAAAAAATCAAAAGGAGTGATATCCGAATCATCTAATCGAAAGCCGTCAAAATCAAATTCGGCGATCCAATAAGCCATCGCTTTCATAACGTATGCTCTCATATCCCTGTTATCAAAGTTTAATCCGGCAAAATAGTCCCGATTCGGAACTTCATAATAAACTTCGTTACTCTCATTTCGTGTAAAATATTCCGGATGGCTTTTGGTCTGGATGTGATCTACGCTTCCGCGATTCATCACCCAATCCATAATGACCTTCATTCCATTAGCATGCGCCTTAGCAATCAATGCCTTTAATTCTTCAGCTTTGCCATAACTGCCGTCAATGGAATAATAGTCTTTCACCGCATAGGGATCGCCGTATTTCCCCATTCTCTTTTCCTCGCCAACCTCATGAAACGGCATAATCCATAGCGTATTCACTCCGAGCTCTTTCAAATAATCCATTTTATCTGCAAGGCCATTAAAGCCGTTATCATTAAAAGCTCTCATATGCAGCTCATAAATAACAGCCTTCTTTAACCATTCCGGGCTTTCTATTGCTTGAAAATTTTCATACATGTATCCGGGGCTGTGTTCTGTAATATCAGTCGTTCTAATGAGTACATCTCCATTTTCGGTTACCGTTATGGCCGAATTATTCTGCCCATCCTCGGAAATATTCGAGTTCAGAGGGTCGGTTATCCACTCTTTATCGTCTACAACGATTTTGTAAAGATGCCTTCCTTTCGGTAAGCTCAGTTCAAGCTCCCAGCGATTGCTCCCCTTTTGGTCCATTTTATGTTTGGTATGATCCCAGGAATTAAAGGTTCCTGCTACTGAAATAACCTTAGCCTGATGGTCGGCTTGATAAAGAAACCTTACTCCTTGCTGTCCTTTTGCCGGGAAGCCATGTCTCATATTATTCTCCTTCGTGGAGGTTACTGTTAGAATGCCATTCCTCCTAAACTAAAAATAACATGGAAAGGAGACAGAACCTGTCACCTTTCCGGTGGTTGTATAGGCTCTTTTTTAAAACCCCATGCCTAAATGCCAGGATGAACAAATAATTAGCAATTGTTTACAGATCAAACCAAAGATGTTATGCTCATTTTATAATAAATAGTTCTAATAGACATGTCTATTAGATATTAGTTAATGATGGGGGGGAATGCAGCTTGCAGGACAAAATCATACTTGGCTTATTGCTAGACGGGGATAAGTCATCCTACGATATGAAGAAGAGCATGGAATCAAGTACCGGGTTCTTTTATAATTCCAGTCAAGGCAGCATACAACCAGCCTTAAAAAAGCTCATCCAGAATGGCCATGTCCAGGTAACGGAGGAGCGTCGCGGGGCAATCATCAAGAAGATTTTCTCGATCACGGAGAAGGGAGAAAAGGAGTTCCTGAGCTGGGCTAGTGATCCGATCGCGTTGGAAAAACCGAGAGATCCCGCGCTCGTCAAAATGTTTTTCTTTAACTATGTCGACGGTCACAGAAAACTTGAACTCGTTGAAGCATACTTGCGTGAAATCGAGACGGTCGAGACAACCTTGAAAATGATTCAGCAAATGAATCGCGAAAAGATCGGGAATAACAGTGAGCTTTTGAATAATCCGAAATGGAAAAGCAGGCTGGATACATTGGAATTTGGAGCGGAATATTATGCGTTCTTGAAGGATTGGTACGGGAGGTACTTAAAAAACATAAAAGAGGAGCTGGAGCGGTGAAGGTAAAGAAAAACAAAACGCTTAGGAACGCGATTATTTTTTCGCTCATTGCGTTAAGCTGCGGGTGGATCGGACGTCTGGTGGACCTGCAAGCAGGAACGGATGAGAACGGGAGCCTCGGACAGCTGATTTGGATCGTGTCACCGCTCCTTTGTATGGTGGTTTTGCGCAGTTGGATGGGAGACGGCTGGAAAGATTTCGGCGCCAAGCTTCGTATTAAGGGAAACATGCTTCCGTATTTGTTCAGTATCTTATTCTTTCCTTTGATGACAACGGTGATCGTCGGTGTCGGTATGGGACTTAGGTGGACGGATATGCTCCAGTCGTCTACTCCCTATCTGGCGGCATTCGGCCTGGCTCTCCTACCGAGCTTGTTCAAAAACATTTTCGAGGAATTTGCATGGAGGGGTTATCTCGCTCCGAAGCTATTCTCGCTCGGGTATAGCCGCTTTTTCGTCCACATTGCCGTCGGGATCATTTGGGGGGCCTGGCATTTTCCCTATATGTTTTTATTCGTGGACACCACGGAAAGCATGATCACCTATATCCCCCGCATGATGATCGGTGTGATCGCCTTGTCCATTTTGTATGGCGAGATTCTGTTGATAACCAAAAGCGTCTGGCCGGCCGTCGTTATGCATACGATGGGAAATGCCTTCGTCGATACGCTGATTTTGAAAAAATTCATTCACGTACATGAAGAGTTCGGCTATATTGCCATGCCGAGTCCTGAAGGAATCCTCGCCATCGCTTTGACCGGTCTAACCGGTCTGTGGATTTATAAGAGAAGAAAAAGAACCGCGTTTGGGGCCCCTGCCCAGCATCAACCATTTGAAAGAATGTAGAAAAGCTACCTGCCGTTAATGGAACGAGGCTGCCACTAGATCCTATGGCAGCCTCGTTGTGAAGTTTATTTGTTCTTTCGATCTCCATTAGAACGACGATATGCTTTTTCATGGAATTGAATGATGCTGCGGAACAGCAACTTCCCATCGTCCGGCAACCGATCACTCTCTTCGAAGTTAAAATACATCGCCTGATAGGGCTCCGTCACCCAAATGTACTGATGAACATAAGCAGTGAGTTGGAATTCGTTTGTTTCCCAGAAATGAATTCGCCGGCTATTTCCCTCCGTTGGTTCGGATTCCACTTCGACGATGATCCCTTTGCAGTTCGCGACTGTACGCGCCCAATTTTTGATACGGTCAAGCAATTGTCGGCCGTATCCCTTGCCGCGAAGCTCTTTACGAACCGCTATATAATCAATTAGCAAAGCTCCCGCTTTCTGATCGATTCCTGTCAACGCCATCCCAAAAATTTCTGATCCCTGGGCAATTATGTGTAGTTGGCACATACGTTTTTCAAACATGCGGTGAACGATATCGCGGCTTTTCTTGCCATCAAGGGGAAACGCTTGTTCGTAGATTTGCTCTGCTGCGCTCCACTGTGCTTCATTCCATTCGTCGGTGATGCGGTATTCCAAAACCTCCATTGATGTTCACCACTTTCGGAAACTATCTGCGTCTACATTCTTAAGTTACATTGATTCTCAATAGTCTGGTTTTCGTAACCATCCCCGCACTCTCCAGAGTCCTCTTAGAAGCTTCATTATAGTACCAGCATCCACTTATAGGCTTAATGTCCTGCTTATGACACCATTTCCTTAATTCTAAAATGATAACTCTCCCAATTCCTTGTTTTCTATATGCCTCATTAGTAAACATGCCTATGCTTGCTAATCCTTTGAACAACTTAGACTTTCCAACTACTCCGATTCCAAGCAACTCAGCCCCCCTATAATAGGTAAAGAGTTCTCCACTTTCAATCCGCCGTTCATAGTGGTCAAGAAATTCTCCGCAGATTTGTTGTATTTGTTGCAGATCTTCTAAATTAGCAGGCCGAAATGATTCATCACCTGTAACATTACTCTCTATTATTTCTACTTGATTGTCTTGGAAAAAGTAAGCTTGTTTGTTAATCGTAAAGTCCTTATCTAAAGCTAGGCTTATAAATAGTTCATCGCAGGTCGGAACGAAAAGTGAGTTCACCGTGTGATGTTCAAGCACATGGCTAAACATCTTCTGCGAGTGCATTTGGTAAGGGCGACTGATATAGAACTGGGTAAGAAGTTCGTTATTATGAATGGCATAGTAACCCACTGCTTTTGATCCCTCTTGAAGCATGTAATAAGCCGATTCTAAAATATGCTCCTCCAAGAAAGAATCAAAAGGTGAAGATAGCCCTTGGATGTATTCTTCAAATAGATATTGAATTTCATGGATAAGACATTTTTTTGCTATCATCCCAAGCCATCCTTTCAAGAGACATTATTATTAATTCTATAGTAAATGATGCTTTTCATAAATTAAAGGGAAAGTGAAGCAAATAGTTAAACTAACCTGCCGGTTAGTTGTTTATCTCATAAAAAAATCCGCTTAAAAAAAAGCGGAATTCAAGATTTTTTTCTTAGGTACCTATGGAGCGTTTTATTAGTACACATGCTTCGTTATCATTTTTTAATGTCATTATCTTTATTTTGCAGAACCTGTTTCACCAAATTTTCTGACGCTTCTTCGTTAATGGAATTCACCGCCGGTACATGCTCTATCGCATTCTGCGCATAGCTTGTTCCCGAGTGATTTAAATTGGTAAAGGCAACCGGCTGCTTCTCAATTTTGGAGTTGCTTAGCTGATCTTGTTTCATAAGGATTCAACCTCCATTCTTTTTTAAATTCAAGTTATTTTGGATGTATTCATTAAATAATATGCATATTTAGGGTGATTTCATTGGAAAAAGTTTCTTATCCTATTGTCCCCGTTCATTTGCGTTCCCCAAAGAAAAGCCGACTCACTCGTTTAGAGAAGTCTTCAATTCCAAAGTTTCCCTTATCGAGCCGGTTATACCAGTTCGTTATCGTTTCCAAGATCCATAAAGGTACCTGTACCTCGCTTATCAGAGGATAAAAATGTTTGTATGTCCACACCAAGTGTTCCCAACGACTATCGTTTCCTTCCTTGATATACTCCGATACATCAAGAACTTTTCCTCTTCCCTCTTGCAAAAGAACATTTTTTAGATGAATATCCCTCGGGTTCAGCCCCTGACTTCGGACAAACTCGCGGGCCTCCTCTACGTCTTGGATCACTTGCTCTGGAACACGGACACCTTGTAGAAGACAATCGTATAAGGTAACTCCTTGTTCGAAACTTAAAACCAGATAGTTAGATCCTGCTCCATAACATTGGGCGAAATACTGCGATCCTTTTAAGCGTTTGTATATACCTTCTTCCACTTCTTTTTTCTCTAATGCCTGAGCGGAATACACTTTATATGCGTAATTAGGGGTGTCCGGGGAATAAAAGACCGCGGCATCCGTTCCGATGCCGATGCAGCGCAAATCTTCCGAAAAACCGATGACGGAGACAGGTTTATTGTTTTCATGACCAACGACCTCAATAGACCTCAATGCTTCCTCAGCTTGTTTCCAATCTGGATTCATAACCATCTTCTCCTTGTTTTTTTGGCATTTATTTTCGCCGACGGACCCATTTCCCTATTTTAATCCATACTGAGCCAGCAATAAACAGATCAGCACTGTAATTCAATGAAATAGACAATGTTGCGCTATTCTGCCCGTTATCTTAATAAAATGAGCAGGCCACCGCAGCGCCTGCTCATCTATGTATGTTATTCAACTATCGGTCTCGTTAGTTCAATCTTGCCATTTGTCCCTCCATTAATCTGACCGCTCAGCAAAATACGTACGTTTTTCCATTTCTTATTGTATAGAAGGGATTGATGAAGTTTTCATAACCTCACCATTAAGGTTAATCTTTTTTAAAGATGACTCTTTTACCGCAATATAAAATATTTTTTCACTTTCACTTTTTTGATCTGATGGTTTTGGACTAACATTTATGTTTATTGAGCTACTGGAGTTTGAATTCATTGAAACAGCATTAATAGAAGAATACTTATCAGCAACAGGATTTGAATAATTAATATACAGATAGTATATCTCTTCCTGGTTATTAGTAATATTCTTTCCTAGATATATCCCATTCTTCTTTCTATTTTTTTCCATCCATTTCTGAATGTTTCCATCTGCAGATTTCACGTCTGAATACGTAATTGAAAAGTTTTGAGAGTTAGAGCAACCTGTAACAATTATAAAGATCAATAAGAGCAGAACTTTTAATTTTCTCAAAATGAATACTCCATCCTGGTTAGTATGGGTTCAACCCTCACTATAGTTTGATCGATTTAAAGTCGTCCACCTTTATTAGAATTCCAAAAGAACCGTCCGATAAATAGTTTTTCCTTAATCCAGTCTCTCTGCTCCGCCGTTAAACTGGGATCACTCTCCATCTTGGCAAGCGTATCCTCTTTCCCTAAATATTCGGGAGACATCTCATTGCTCGCCTGCTTGGCATCCGCATCTAGTTTAAGGGTTCTCTTAACATCGCTTTCAGCCGTCCACTCTTTCCAGGCAACGGAACCTTCGCCATTCGGGTTCCCCGTGTAAAGAAACAGTCTTACGTACTCCCGAAGGGTGGAACTCAGCGCTTTACGTCCCGGCTCGTTCTCATCCGTTATATATCCGCTAGGGTAATTCTGCATCGCTGTCGTATAGTCTCCCGTATAAAACATCATATCTGCCCCGTGTGGAGCCCCTAAAAGCGCACGCAAACCGGGATCAATGACGCCATCTCTCGTTCCCCAACTGAGTCGATATGCATAGACAGGGGGCTGATCCGGGTGTATAGTTAATGCTTTTGCGACCTCTTCGACGTTAAAACCTGCATATAGATCGCTTCCATATTTCGCCGCTGCCGTATACAACTTCATTTTATCTTGGTCCGTAAGCAAGCTGCCGTCCATGACTGAAGGAATAAACTCTGGATCAGAGAGCGCGAACCCCGAGAATTCGTTGGATGTGCTTCCCAGTATGGTTGGAAATTTGTGATAGCTTCCATCCTTGATGCTTTGGAATCCGCCTTCTGGGATTACTGTGCCGTCCTCGAACAAATGGGGAAACGGTTCCATTTGAATAGCAACTTGATCGTACGCCTGCGCGTAAAGCTTTGCATCCTGATTTCGCAAGAATGCAGCGATCGTTTCTGGGTTATGAGAAGCGGCCCACATCCTAGCTTCCTCTTCTGTACCTACCTTTCCCGTTCTGACGAGTAACCTTCGCAATACATCCTCCGACTTTGCGTCGCCTGCCGCTGAGCCGGCTGTCGTCATGCCACCGCTCAATATGATCGCTTTATGAAACAACCCTTCCGCAAGGGGCGAAATTAATGCTGCCAACACATTTCTAGCCCCTGCCGATTGTCCTGACAAAGTCACATTTTCCGGGTCCCCGCCGAATTGATCTATATTTCCCTGTACCCATTGTAAGGAATACAGAATGTCAAGTAAGCCGTAGTTACCGGAATCGTCGATCGCATCTCCGGTTCGCAGGGTTGGGTGGCGAAAGAAGCCCATCGCTCCTAATCGGTAATTTACTGAAATGACGATGCTGTTAGTCTCCTTAGATAACTGATCTCCTTTAAAGTCCTGGCCCGAGCCAGTCAAATTGCCGCCCCCGTGCGCAAACACGAGAACTGGAAGCTTTGAGCTCGTGCTGTCCGGTCGCCAGATATTCATATACAGGCAATCCTCGTTGCCGACCATCGAGCCATTTGCTAATTGCACGCAACTGTTCCCGTATTGTGTGGTCTCCACGATACTATCCCATGCCTCCAATTCACGCGGTGCTCTCCAACGCAGCTCCCCGACCGGCGCTTTGGCATAAGGAACGCCCAACCATTGGATAACACCGACATCTGTGTTCCTAATCCCGTTGAGTTTTCCATACTTAGTTGAAACCAAGGGCTTCAACAGAAATGCAGGATGTTCCTGACTGGCTACATTCTGCTCCGTGGGCGTTCCGCCGTCTTTTTTAACACTCATTATCAAAGCCTTGTTCGAGGTGTCCATTTTACGTTTGTTGTTCATTTGTCCTCCCCGGGAGATCGTGTTCTTCCCTTTTCTTTTACATTTGTCCGTTATTTAAGCTACTGTTCTGATTCATTCGTTTCCCATAACGAATCCTGTGACACATTAATGTATTTCAGCTGCTTCATACCATAGAGGAAATCAGGCTTTCGATTGATCAAACACATTCCTATGTCCAAGATTCGCAAGTGCGTCTCCGCCACCTTCTTTCAAAAAACATAAGTCTTCCGGCAGGTTAGGATAAATCCAATCCGACAGGCGGTTTGCCATTTGCTTCCCGACAGGGATCATTAACCGTGTGACGCTTCTTTCAGCCTGACCGCCGACCAATCTGTCCGGTAAAACCGGAGCATGATCGACAGCCCCATGACCATTAGGAACGTGTATAATGCCAGCCATGCGCCCACACTTCCCCATTCCAGCACGTTGATGAAGATATAAGCAAGTGGCACGAACAGCAGCCAGCTGGCGGCCAGCGATATTTTGAGCAAAAATGTCGTATCCCCGAGCCCACGCAATCCGCCCGCGTAGAAATTCAGCAGTCCGTCGAAAATTTGCAGATACGCCGAGATCATAATAAGAAAAGCTGCCACTTCATAAACGGCCGGATCGGAGGAATATAACCGCGCAATCGGTTCGGCCAGGAATGTCTCTACCGTACCGAGTATGACCAGGAAAATCGTTCCTAGGATCGCCGTATCCGTTCCGGCCCTCCTGCCTAGGTGGGCCTTGCCCTGCCCAACGTATTGGCCGACCAGAATCGTCGCGGTTGCACCGAAGGCGAATGCCGGCATGAAGCCGAACGCCATGACGCTGAGCGCAACCTCGTTCGCCGCCAACGCCGTATCACCCAGCCGGGCTACAAAAGCGGTAAAGATGAACATCGATAGGCTGAGCGAGAACTCCTGCGCGCCCAGCTTGCCGCTTTCCTGCAGCAGCAGCTTCATTTCCGGCCAGTTAAACTTCACAAGTTGCCTTGTGTTGAACGGCTTATGCAGTACGAAATAAAAGACGATCACACACACCAGCAGTTGAACCGCTTCACCGACCAGCACTGCTGCTCCAGCCCCGGTCAGACCGAGTTCAGGAAAACCCCATTTCCCGAATGTTAGCGTGTACGTCAGAAAGATCATCATCAAATTGCTAATCAGTGCGATGACCATAGACAGCCTAGTCGCGCCGATCCCTCTCAGAAATCCGTGAAATACAAAGTTAATGATACCAAAGGACATCGCAAAGAAACGGAGTTCAAGATAATCAGCGCCTTCCCTGACGAGATCTGATGAGCCTCCGGTCAACCGCAGGATATCATCGGAGAGAAATAAGCCCGCGACGGCAGTCAACACCGCAAAGATAATGCACAAATAAAAAGCGAGATACGTCCGCTGGATTCCTTTTTGCATATCGTTCGAACCGTAATTCTGGGCAACCAGATAATTCACCGTATGTCCGATCCCGGAGAAGATTGCAAAAGCGTTATACATAATAATGTTGGATACGCCGACGATGGCGATAATCAGGAAACCGAGATCACCTACCAAAATCAGATTGATCGTCCCCGTCACGGTAGCGGTGGCGAAGGACACCAGTGACGGAATGGCTAGAAGCAATATTTTTTTCCAATTTTGCAGCATACGTGTTGTTAGCCTCTTTTCAGCAGATTGTATACCCTTTCATTCGACATTGAAGAACCACTTCCTTTTTTAATTGAACAGCTATAATCATGTTCAAGTGCAGCCATGCTCCTCCATTTGTTGCTAGTCCACCAAAGACCACCAAAGATACTCTCTCTTTTCGTCCGCAAAGACTGAACCCCGTGAATCGCCCCCATCTTGGGTTCTAACTTGACAATAAAAAAACCACTTCGGATGAAGTGGCTTAAATGATTGTTTTGGTGGAGCCTAGGGGATCAAAGCCCTGACCTCATCGCTGCGCTCTTCCACCATTAGGTATTTCACTACCATAGATATGAACTTACCCAAAAAGATGGGGCAGTTCGTCTGCATATAAGATTACTACTGCAATAGCTATCAAGAGATTCAATAAGGCCGGTATCACTTTTCCGATCGGATGTTTGACTCTGAAATGCGAGAGGCACGCCAATAGCATCATTATGCCTATCAATATTCCGGTCCATGCGGCAACACTTGGATACCAGTAACCGATAATGAGTCCTATGCATCCAACAATTTGAACGTAGCCCGTAATGACGCGGAACCATTGAGGAAGCTTAATCGAATCAAACAGTTCGACCTGATGCTTGGCTCCTGCAATCTTGCTTCCGCCAAAGAAGGCCATGGAGAAAAGCAGCCAACTTTGAAGAACGATGGTTAGTATATGCATTTGAATCCACTTCCTTATTCATTTATTATTATCCGACACCATTCAGTGTCCTAATTCATAATATAACACCATTACGTGTCCTGTAAAGCAATTATTTTGATGTATTTGGTGGCAACCTTCTCCATTGGGCGGTTTGGATTCTTAATAAGCGACATGCCAAGCCCTTACAAAATATGACGCCGGGATATGGCGATACTATTAAAAGAATGCATCTTCAATAATGAATTGAGCTAATCGGAGCGTTCTCGTATCCAAATTCAAATTCAGTGAATGTGGCGTTAAATCAATATTTTCTCACCACCGACAGACAGCACTCTACATGTCGAGAGTGCTGAAAAATCAATGTTTTACAATGCCATACATAACCATCCTACCAAGCACAGAGTGGATAGAGGAATAGTTCCACCTCCGAAAATGTCTGAGTATAAATTAACTATATATCCATTTATTCTGACTCAGCAATTGGCTACGAACAATGGTTTCGAATGATAACTCCCATTTCTTCAGAAAGTGTGATGACTTTACATCTCCAGCATTCCTTACAAATAAAATAAGAAGCACCCCGAAACAGGCTGAATAGCCTGAGACGGAGTGCTTCCCCTATACGTACATATAAACTTGAATCTATTAAGGTACATAATAATATCTTACCCCAGCATAGGAAGCTCAGCCAGCTGCCGCTTCAACTCCAACACTTCAGCCTCCGGCAGATCCAGCTGCGGAGCGCGCATAAAGCCGACATCGATGCCGCGAAGTTTCAGAGCTTCCTTGAAGTAGGACATATTGCTGCCGCTGCGCAGCACCTCGCAGTAGCGAATGGCTATCCGCTGCAGTCTTCTCGCTTCGTCCAGATCGTTGCGCTGGTAAGCGTTATATACTGCAACGAACGGCTCCGGATAGACGCAGGACACGCCGGAGATGACGCCGTCGCAGCCCATTGCAAGCGCTGGCAAAAGCAGACGGTCCGCTCCTTGCATTACGGAGAACTGGCCATCATTGATCGCCAAATACTCATTCGTCCGCAGAAAATCCGGATAGCTGTATTTGATGCCCACGACATTGGCGCATCTCTGCTGTACTCGCTCTGCCACCGCTGTAGGCAGATCGTTGGACGCGCATTGCGGAATGTTGTACAAATACATAGGGAAATCATCCGGAATGCTTGCGGATACCGTCACGTAATACTGCTCGAGCTCGTCAGCGTTCGCTCCCAGGAAGATCGGTGTGACGACCCCTATGCCGTCCGCTTCAATCGCATGAGCGTGCCGCGCAAGCTCAATCGTGTCCGCCAGCGTCGTCGTTCCCGCATGGATGTACACCGTGACGCGGCCTGCCGCCGTTTTCACAATCGTCTCTGCTATCGCTTTCCGCTCGGCTACCGTAAGACGAATCATTTCGCCTGTCGTACCTAGAGGGAACAGACAGTGAACGCCTTTCCCAATCAGAAATTCCGTCAACTGCTCCACCCGCTGCAGATCAATCTGCTCTTGCTCGTCAAAAGGCGTCACCATCGCTGTCGTAATACCATACAACCGTTTCATCCCTGCCACTCCCTCTTCTTTTCCTCGTATGGAAAAACCGCTACTTCCTCCGCCGTAGGCAATGAGCTCTGCGCCCCTTGCCTCGTTACGGTAATCGCCGCCGTCTTGATCGCCTGCCCGATCGACCGGCTGACGGCTGCTCATTGTGCATAGGCTGTTGCAAATCCGCCTATAAAGCTGTCTCCGGCAGCGGTCGTGTCCTGCGCCTCTACCTTGCAGGCTTCATAGAATACGCTCCCCTTGCTATCGGTATAGCAGCAACCACTTTCCCCCAGCTTCATCGACCGTGATAAAAGCCTGGCCTGTCCCTGCCGTCCATCTGACCCACTTCCCGCGCCATTAGGACGACCGCACCGTATTCGCTGGCTCTATTCCGGCGAATACATCGAGCAGCGCTTGCGCCGTAACCAGTCCGACACGGTGGTACGTCTCGGCCGTCTCGGCCGCCGTATGCGGCGTTGCCAGCAGGTTGTCCAGCGTAAACAGCGGGTTGTCCGCCGATACCGGCTCGGATTCGAAGACATCGATCGCGGCACCGGCGATCCGACCTTCCTTCAGCGCCGCATACAGCGCACGCTCGTCAACGAGCGCCCCTCTCGCCGTATTGACGAAATAAGCCGTACGCTTCATCATCCCAAACTGCGCATCGCTCATCATATGATACGTTTCCTTCAAGCTAGGCAGATGCATGCTGACAATATCGCTGCCGCGCAGCACTTCCTCTGAGCTCACCAGCGATACGCCAAGCTCAGCCGCTTTCACCTCATTCGGATATTTATCGAACGCGATCAGCGATACATCGAAGCCTTGCAGTTTGCGCGCGACCATCTGCGCAATGTGACCGAAGCCCAGCAGGCCAATCGTCTTGCCCGCCAGCTCCTCGCCTACGCGCCGATCCCAATAGCCCCGCTTCGCCGACTGCTCCAGCGCTGGAATATTGCGCAGCTGCGACAGGATCAAGCCGACCGCCAGCTCAGCAACCGCATTGGCGTTTCCGCCCGGCACATTCGTAACCTGAATGCCCCGCTCCTCAGCTTGCGCCAGATCGATATTGTCCACGCCAACACCGAACCTTGCAATGCCCTTCAGCTTCGGAGCCAACTTGAACACCTCTTCATTCCATGTGTCTACGCCGGCAACGACGCCGTCGATATCGGCAACAAGGGGCACAAGTTCATCATACGTATGCGGCCTGCCAACCCGGTTTTCCACGATCTCGCAGCCCGCTGCCTCCAGCAGATGCTTTGCCTCCGTGCACAGGACGGAATAATTGGTTGCCGTTACGAGCACCTTATATTTATTAGCCATTATTTAACGCCTCCAACGGTCATACCGCTAACCATATATTTGGATGTGAACAGATACATAATAATTACAGGAATGGATGCGACGATAGAGCCGCCCATTAGCGGGCCCCAGGCAAATACATCGCCTACGATCATCTCGGACAGGCCTAACGTAATCGTCTTGTCCGCGCTTTTGGTCACGACGACCAGCGCGTACAAGTATTCACTCCAGCACAAAGTGAACGAGAAGATAAACGTCGCGGCCAGCCCCGGAGCAGCCAGCGGAAAAATAATGCTCCGCAGCGTCCGCGCCCTGCTGCAGCCGTCGATCATGGCCGCTTCCTCGATTTCAACCGGAATCGACTTGAAATACGAGATGAGCATCCACGTCGCGTAAGGAACCGTAATCGTCGGATAAATCAGCATCAGCCCGTAGATCGAATTGCTAAGGCCGATGGACGATACGAGCATATACAGCGGAATGAACAGTACCGCGCGCGGCATCAGGTACGCGTACAAGATACCTTTTGAGATGATGCCCCGTCCTTTAAACTTCAGCTTGGAAATCGCATAGGCCGCGAACATGCTAACCGAAATGGAGAAAAACGACACGGCCAGCGAGACAAACATGCTGTTCTTGATATTGTTCAGGAAGCCCTTCTCCGTAATCAGTTTGACGTAAGCATCCGTGCTGAAAACCTTCGGCCAGAAACTTGGCGTCAAATTATAGATTTCTCCTTGCGACTTGAAGGATGTATTCAGCATCCAGTACAGCGGGAACAGTGCGAATATTAGCAGCACCGCCAGGGTTCCGTAAACCACAAATTGTTTGCCTATCGTTTTATTTTCCATTTGGCATCACCTAATCTCTGGATGTTAGCGAGCGCTTCGTCACATAGTTGATCAGAAGAATCAGTGGCGGCATCGTCATAATGGCGATAGCAATCGCTTTCCCAAGGCTCATATTCAAAAATCCGATCGTATAGCTCAGCGTGGACAGCACCTGTGTGCCGTTTGAGGGTCCCCCGCGGGTCAGCAGCCAAATAATTTCGAAGTCATTCAGTGTCCAGATCGTCGTCATAACCGCAGCCATGATCGTAACTTCCCTCACCGAAGGCAGCGTCATATGAATAAACCGCTTAACCGCCCCCGCTCCATCGAGCATTGCTGCTTCATAAATATCCTTCGAAATCGTCTGGAGACCTGCCAGAATCGCGATGCCCATGAACGGAATGCCGCGCCACACATTCACTAGAATAACCGAGAACATTGCCAGATCCGGCGCAGCTAGCCAACCTACGGGCGCGTCAATCAGATGCAGCTTCTGGAGAATGAAATTGAGCACGCCGCCGACATCGGAATAGATCCACTGCCAGGTGAACACCGACACGATCGTCGGAATCGTCCATGGCAGAAACAGCAGTACGCGAAATACGTTTCGGAAAATAATTTTCTCATTCAGGACAAGACCCATAATCATGCCGAATACCGTTTTGAAGAAGACGGCGATGACCGTGAACATCAGCGTGTTAAAGGCCGCTTTCCAGAACAATGAATCCTTGACTAGGTCCAAATAATTCGAAAGTCCGGTGAACACGGCCGGCATCCCGACGACCTTGTTCGTAAAGCTTAAGTAGAGCGCCCAGCCGAACGGCAGTACCATTATGGCCAGCAAATAGATCAGTACGGGGCTCATAAGCGCATATGCAAGTTTAGTGTCGTTCTTTGTTCTCAAGCCTCATCCCGCCTTACTGTAGGACGAGGATACGGACACCAGACATCCGCACCCCGCCACGATCATTTTTTTGCAAATATAAGGTCCTAAGGTCTCGCCTGCGAACAACTTGTACGTCGATGCGGAAACCTTAACTGCCGGGAACGGCTTAGACCGTTCGTGCTTACTTCGCGTACACTTCCTGGATTTTGGCGCTTAGCTCCTTCATCGCCACTTCTGGCGTAAAGCTCGTCTCCAGCAGCAGCTTCTGGAAGGAATCGTTGACGATCCTCAGATTGAATACCTCGCCCGCCTTCGGATTATATTCGCCTGGATGGCCGAGGAAGTAGAAGCCTGCTACCGAATCGACGAACGCCTTGTTTTTCTCGTCCTGCCATACCGCTTCCTTCATCAAGTCGCCGTATACCGGCGCCGTGAGCGGAGCTCCCTTTTCAACCCATGTTTTGTACCAATTCTCATCGAGCATGTAAGCGATGAATTTTTTTGCAAGATCCTTGTTTTTGGAGTCCTTGAAAATCCCTAAATTGTTGCTGATGCCCGGAATAAACTGTCCCTTCGGACCTTCCGGATAAGGCGCGATGCCCGTTTTCTCGTAAAGGTCCGGGTTGTCCTTCTTGATGGAGGCAAGCACGCTGCCTGTATTGAAGATCATCGCAGCTTGTCCGCTCAGGTAAGCCTTGTTGTTGCCGCTGTCATCCCAACCGATGGCACTAGGCGGAGTGCTCTTGTCCGTGAGAAAAATATCGCGAATAAACTTCGCCGCCGCAACGGTTTCCGGCGAATCCGCAATCACCTTGCTGCCGTCCTCGGTGTCGACCGAGCCGCCGAACGACCAGATGATGCCGCGCGTCAGAAACTCTGCATCCGAATTGCCTTTACCGTAGCCCATCCCTGCGCCGTACAAGCCCTTGCTCTTATCGGTCAGCTTCGCCGCCATCTCGCGGAACTGCTCCCAGGTCTTCGGCGGAGTGTTATAGCCTGCGGCCTCCAGCAGATCCTTGCGATAGTACAGCACCTGTGTCTCCGTCCAGAATGGCACGCCATATTGCTTGCCGCCGAACGTAATCGCTTTTTTCGTATTGTCCCCGATCGGACTGTTGGCGGTTTCGATATCGGCGACGACATCGCTCACATCCTCCAGCACATCCTTGCCGTAGAACTGTCCGATTTCCTGATAACCGAAGAAGGATACGTCGGGAACCTGCTTCGATTCTATCGCCGCCGTCCATTTCGGATAGAAATCCTCGTATGCAATCAATTCGACATTGACATTCGCATTGTTCTCTTCGCCGAACTGCTTGGCGCGCTCCTCGATTGACTTATTCTGATCCTCGAATAATTGCTTCTTCATCCAGAACGTCAGCGTTGGCTTCTCTCCGGCATTCGATCCGGCGCCAGAATTGGTCTGACCGTCTGTCGCGCTGCCGTTGCCGCCGCTGCAGCCAGCGACAAGCACCGTAAGCAATGTAACCGCTGTTGCCTTCTTGATCCAGGTTTTCATAAGCGGGTGACCTCCGTATGATGTAATGTAGCAGCCTCCGATCAAGCGCTCCGGCTTGCTATGTCCTTATTGTAAAGCGCTTTACCGAGCGTTCCTATAGCAACAATTTAATCTGGATGATACTAAATTAACATCTTGCAAATGCGATAACAGGACCTGTCAGCCATCAACTCCGCTAATCGCATCTAGTAAAAAAGGAATTCCGTTATCGTAACTACATCATGGGACCGAAGCTCCCGCCGTAAAAAAAGACAGCGCCTAGGTCAAGGGCTGCCTCCGTCAAGCTGCTTATGGCGATACTCCTGCGGGGTGAGGGAGTAATATTTTTTGAACACTTTGTTGAAATAATTCGGGTTCTGATAGCCAAGCTGCGAAGCGATTTCGTAGCTTTTGAGCGCGGGATTCGCGAGCATCACCGCCGCTTGCTCCATCTTTAGCCGCAGCACATAGTCGCTTAAATTGTCCCCCGTCTCCAGCTTGAAAATACGCGACACATGGACCGGATGCATATACATGTGATCTGCGATGGCTTGCAGCGACACATCCTCGACTAGGTGCTTGCGAATGAACTGCTTCATCCTTTGCACCGTGAGTTCGCGCTCGTTGCGCGTCTCGTTCTCCATGCATGCGCGCAGCGCGGCGAATGACTGCGTAATCCAGTTATGCAGAGCAGCTGCCGAGCGGGCGGGCAGTTGTCCGGCTACGTCCGTGAGGCTGCCCCCGATAATATCCGCCAGCTCACGACCGTTTTTGTGTGCGAAGGAGCTGAAGGAGGCATAGATCGCGAAGAAAGCCTCGATCAGATGCTCGGGCGAATCGGCCCACTTCGGATTCAGCTCCTGCCAGATTGCCGTTAGCTTCACCTCTACCAGGTCGAAATTACCCGATTCCAGCAAATGCACGAGCAGCGGCGGCTCGTAAAGCGATTGCAGCGCATGGACCGACGGCTGCGCCTGATCCGAGGACGATACCTCCACGAACAGATCGCTTTGATTGCCAACACGTCTGCGCAGCGTCAGCAGCATGTCCTCGTACAGCGGCTTCACGTCATGCGGGAACACGCCCCATTTATCCACGACGACCGAAGCTGAGCCCTTCAAGTAACGTTTCACGCTAAGCTGCAGTTGCGTCGCCTTTAAATGAAGCTCTTCAAGCAATGCTCCTGTAAACGCCTCTGGTGAAGTACGCTCGTTTCGTTCTTCGGCTACGGTAATTAGGAACACCAAATATCCGTGTACGCTTTTGCAGGACCACAGTTTAAACGTATCCTCGAACAGCTCCACGGCCATGTTGACGACGGCATACTCCATAAGCGACAGGCTGTAGAAATCCATCTCCGTCATCTGTCCCTCCAGCCGGACGAGCATCACCGCGAACCGCTGCTCATGCGCCACTTGTACTTTGAGCGACTCCAACTTCTCCGCCAGCCGTCCCGGCGCATACTTGAAGCCCTGAAGCAACTCGCTCAGCAGTTCCCCCTGCAGCTTGGGCAGATTCTCCTGGAACGCCTGTGCCAGCCGCTGCCGGAATCGAGTCTCGTCAAGCTCCTCTCGCAGCGCCTTTAATGCTTGCTCCACCTTCGCCATAATCACTCCGTCGCTAATCGGCTTAAGCATGTAGTCGAACGCTTCGTGGGCAATCGCCTGCTGCGCGTAAGCAAACTCGGCGTGGCCGGACAGCAGCAAGCATTTCACCCGCTTCCAGCTTCGCCGCACCTGCGACAGCAACTCCAATCCCGACATCCCCGGCATCTGAATATCCGAAATGACGATATCGATCGAATGGGTTCGCAGAATGTCCAGCGCCTCGTATCCCGAATAAGCCTTGTGCACTCCCGTCACGCCAATATCCTGCCAGGGGAGAGTATCCGCCAAGCTGTCGACAACGCTTGCCTCGTCATCCACCAACAACAGTTGAAATCGTCCTTGCTCGCTCATCCCCAGCTCTCCTTTTGCACCCAAATTAATTCAACCCGGAATCCCCCAAGCGGCGACTCCGAGAATTGCAGGCCCGATTTCCCCTCATACAGATGGACCAGGCGCTGGTGTATATTCCACAGTCCGCAGCCGGACTGCTCGTCCATCGGAATCGCCACCCTGCTCTGCAGCTCAAACCGTTCAGGCTCAGATAGTCCCGGCCCCGTATCGTCCACAATGACGCGGTGCACTCCGCCGGCCGACTCGCCCCGTATGCTAATAACGCCAAATTGCAAGGAACGCTCTACACCATGAATAACCGCATTTTCGGCCAGCGGCTGAAGCAACAGGCGCGGAATTTCCAGTTCCAGCATCGATTCCGGCATGTCGATCTCGAAACGGAAGCGTTGTATGCGCAGCGTCTGGATGTTCAGATAATTTTCTATCAGCGTCAGTTCCTCCCTCAGCGTCGTCATCGTCTTCTCCAACCGGGTCGTATAACGGTAATATTCGCCGAGATTAAGCGCCATCGCCACTACGGCATCCTTGTCGCCGAGGTTGGCCATATTTTTGATATAAAACAGACAATTGTACAGAAAATGCGGATTAATCTGCGATTGCAGCTGCTTCAGCGTTGCTTCCTTCGAGCGCAGCGTCTCCTTGTACACCTTGTCGATCAATTCTTCGATCTGCTCCGCCATCTCATTAAACCGATCGAATAAATACTCAAACTCGTTATGGGGCCTCTGCTTCAGCCGCACCGAGAATTGCCCGTCCTTCAGTCGCTGAACGCCGCGCAGCAGCAGCTGGATCGGGCGCTGCACATTGCGGTACAGCAGGAACGTCGCCAGCAGGCCAAGCGCGAGCAGCAGACCGATAGAAACGTAGAACAAATTCCGGCTCGTATGAATCGGAGCGAACACGCTCTCTAGTGGCACGATATCGATCAAATACCAGCCAATCGTCTCCGAGCGGATATAGTTGACAATGTATTGCTGATTCGCGATCGCTACGTTCAGACTGCCGCTGTCTGACAGCGCTTGATCGCCCAACTCCTGCACCATCCGCGTAATGAGCTGGTAGTTGGCACCGTAATTAATAATCGGCTCCTGACCGGGAGAATAAAGGAACGGCTCCCTGGACTGGCCTTGCTGCAACGAGTTCAGCATATTCTTCAGGTTCACGTCCGTGAACCTCACCTCCACAAGCAGCTCCGGCGTATCCGCCTCCTGAATGCGCGAGAATAGCAGCTCCTTGTTGCCGAACGTCAGCTTGCTCGCATGCTCCCACTCCCCAAGCTTCTGGTCATTCAGCTCCGCGTCGTTGTATACCGCCGAATAATCGGTCGCTATCGCTTCCTTCGAATCCCGCAGGTAAAAAATAATTTGATTGCTCCAAGCGCTCGTCGACGTCTGCATATTCAGCATGTCCACTATCCGCAGATGCCGCTTGAGCTGTGTAAGCGGGTCCGACTCGCCCCGCCCGTTCAAATACTCCCTCACGCTATAATCGCGGCTGACCGTAATCGAATGCTTCGTGAGCTGATCGACCATCGCATCCATCTGATTCATGAAGAACGCCAAACGGTTACGGTTCTGATCCTCAATCGTGGACCTTACCACCTGAATGCTGACATGATTTGAATAACTGTAGAGCAGCATGATTGGCACGAGCAGGCCAATGATAAGAGCAATCACTTTCCGATAGGTGGTCATCTTCATCCAGTTTCTCTCCCGCCTTGTTGAGTTACCGAGAACCGCTTGAATCCTGTGAGCCCGCGAACGCATCTTGCCGGCGCTCGCCTTTGTGTATGAGGTTCTGGCTCGCTTAGCTTACGATAAAGCGCTTCCCAACGTACCTACCATAAATTAAAAATAGCCCTGACCGCAAGGGGGCAGGGCATGCAGGTGGTTATATTGCGCTAACCAATATGTAAAAAAAATCCAGATGCACCGAAGCTTTTCCCGCTTCATCCAACATCATTCATGAGAAAAACATATCGTACCAAGGGAGTTCAATGCCATCTTCAGTCTAATCCTTTATTTTCCTAGTCTGCAACTATATAGGACTAATGTAGTGTAGCGCTTAGGAAAATTAAATGAGCCCACCCCCGTAACTTTGGATGCTTCTTATTTCCAATTTCACATGGCAATGGGCTATTTATGTTAAATGTAAGGCAGTGTAAGATACTGTCGTTTATAAGACATCGTCATCAGCTAACTCATCCGCTTGGCGTTCGTAATCTTCTAAATTAGCTGGGATCTTTAATCTTACTTTATCACCATCAAGGATTACTCCCATTTTGCTCGCGTGTTTGAAAGGATCATACGGTTCATTGTTTTTAAGGCATGAGTATAATACTTGGGCAATCTTGCCGCTTGGCTAATGTGTTAGGTAACAGTTCTGCCAAGGTCATAGAGGCTTTCGTAGCTGTAGTTTTTGCACCAATTGTTATTAGCGTTTGCCTAAGTTCATCCTGAGTTACCTTGGCCATTTCTTGCGCTGTAGGATACTTCAGCGCTAATTTGAGGACACTTAACGCACCTGTTTTTTTAAAAGCTCGTTTAAGTTCAGGATTGGTAACAGAAAATAATTGCTGGACTTGATTCTTACGTCTCGTTAATTGAGTAGTAAGTAACCAGCGATCCCTAGTTAATGTGCGGTATAGAACCTGCTCTGCACTTGCAGGACGAACTATTCGAACCGAACGCATATCAGGATGAATGGTTTTGTGCCATCCCATATAGGCCATGATTCTAGCATCAATTTCATCGGATTTTTCATTAAGTCCTAGCTGGCGTTCACGAAAATCCTTTACAGCTTTATTTTCAACCTGATATATAGAATAGCCTCGATCTAATAGAACTCGAACAATTAAATATGAATAATGCCCACCAGTTGGTTCCAGTAATACAAAGAAATCCTGAGGTTCATACCCGAATTGTGCTTGAATATCTTCTAAAGCATGGATAAACTTTGTAATTCCTTGGCTATCCGAGTTAAACTTCATTGTTTTACTGCGTTTCCATTCCTTCTCACTGCGGAACTTATCAAATGGAATGCAAGCAGCAACATGGAAATCCGAACCAATATCTATTCCAACATAGAAGGGATAAAAAGCTCTTGGGTTGTCTCGGTCTTCAATAATGCTCGTATCCGTAAGCATAAAATTATTCAACTTATGATCACCTATTCGAATCATTTGCACCAGATTAACCAAGTTTTCTTAAGAGCTCCACAATGGGCCCAATGTAGCATGTCAGGTTTTAGATTCGGTGCATTACCCATAATAAACTGAGAGGTCGAGAATCCGCCTCAATAACTTTAAAGGGCTTCTGTTAAGTTCTTTCGACAGAAGGGAATAATTTCCTGATTTCTCTGTTAAGTTCTTTATTTTTCTATGCAAAAAAACCTGTCATATCGACAGGTTGAATAATCATCAAATGTGCAGCGCCAAAAACATGGAGCGCCTCATTTCTGTTAAAGAAGTCCAGGAGGATGTCCTGCCGGCTCCAAACCTATTCTGGGCGGTTGTTCCCTGAGAGGTCACTGCACAATTATATATACGCCTATTAAGGGCTAATTCCTTCTAATACGGTACCAGTTACCACAAATACTTTAAAGAAGTCTTTCTAAGCTCCACATTAGACCCAGAGGTTAACTGGTACTAAGGTATTTTAGCATGTTGCTCAAAAGTGGTAAAAGCCTATTTATTGAACTAACGTTTTCCGTTAGCTAAATAACAAGACCTCGTTCTGAGGTCATCTATCTTCTGAAAAAACATATTCTTTTTTGGCTTCTTGTACCTTTTGGGTACTGAGTATAAAACTAACGATTGCTGCGCCGCTACAAACATAAGGGAGCAGTGAATATCCCCAATTAGATATGACATAACCTCCAATCATTGAACCAATCGTGATACCTATATATAAAGCTGTATTATTCCATGCCATTGCAATTCCTCGTTCTTTTGAATATTCCATTGCTAATCTTGCTTGATATGATGTGAATCCTGCATAACCAACCAAAGCCCATATAAACAGAAAGAAATAAACCCAATCGCCAGATGAGAAGAATATCCCTAAACAAATGAGTATAAGAGTCAAGAAAATTAGTGTAGCCTTTGAAATTTTTCTTTCTCCAAACTTATCTGTTAATTGTCCACTTGTAAGGCTTCCTAAAACCGCTCCGATACCATAAAAAGTAACAGCTAATGCGATTTCTGATGACGAGAATCTATTTTCGGAGTAAAGAGCTGCTCCCAAATAAACATAAAGAGTGTACATCGAAATTGCCCAAATGGTAGTAACACTTACAGAACCTAATATTCGAAGAAGATTTCCTTGTAGTAGATTTATAGTTGAATCACTTCTTGGAATAGAAACCCATATTTTGAAATTCACTACTGCCAATATTGCTCCTATGGCAGCCATTACAACAAATACTGAACGCCAACCTAGAAAATGCTCCAATAACGTACCGAACGGCGCTCCTGCCCAAAGAGCCGTTAAGTGTCCTGAAACAACAATTGAAAGCCATGTTCCCCTCCGATTTGGTGGTGCAATATCACTAATGATTGCATAAATCAAAGGGGTAATTGAAGCGACGGACAAACCAGCTAAAATACGGCTTATAATTAACCATAAAAAAGAAGGAGTAAAAGCGGTTAGTGTATTAGAAATAGCAAACAGCAATAAACCAAACGTAATAAATAATCTCCGTCCCTTTTTATCTGAAAACCAACCAAAAAAAGGAGCTGAAAAAGCATATGTAACTGCAAAAACTGTTACCATCCATCCAGTGGTCGATGTACTAACCTGATATGCTTCCGAAATGAACGGTAATAACGGAGACACCACAAATAAGTCAGTACCCATAAGAAACAAAGTTATCCAACCAACACTTAAACTTATCTTCCCTTGTAACTCCATTAAATCCCCCCCCATTGAAATGTATATTCACAAAGGGGCATAAAAAGAGTTAGGTTGGAATCATTAATGATGAAACATATCACTTCAAAAAAAAAGGGCTGCCGAACGCAGCCCATCTTATCGAACAATCGAATCCCTTCGTTTAATAATCAAGAACTTACGCTATTGTCGTAGCATACTCTCTAATCTGTCCTTCACGAAAAGCCATTCTTCATCGATTACACTGTAATACACAGAGTCTCGCACATATCCATCATACATGATGCGATGCCGACGAAGCACTCCTTCCTTAACAGCACCTAATCTTTCAATTGCCTGTTGAGACCTAAGATTACGACCATCTGTTTTTATTTGTACACGAATTGTCCCTAGTGTTTCAAAGCAATGCTTCAAAAGAAGATACTTACACTCAGTATTTATACTTGTTCGCCAAACTGTCGGAGACAGCCATGTCCAACCAATTTCCAAACTCCGATTAGGTATGGATATATCAAGAAAACGAGTGCTTCCCACAACTTTTCCTGAATCATTATCATAGATAACGAAAGGAAATTCAGTTCCTTGTACTTTTGCTTGAAGCGCTCCATCCACAAGACATTTCATATCTTCAATTGAATTTATTTTCATTGGCATATACGCCCATATATCTGGATAGTTTCCCGCATCAAATAATTCCTGTACGTGATCAACTTCCATAGGAAGTATCTTAACCCTTTCTCCTATCAGTTCTACTGGCGTTATCTCCACGATAATTCTCTCCTTTTTATGAATATTGAATAGTCATTTCGTCTCTTTTATGCCTTCTCCTTCTTATTCAGTTAAAATGCCCGTTAGTTCAATAAAAAGAACGCTCCCGCGCCTTCGCTTGGGCTACGTCCTCCTCATTATATTTCATTTCCAATCACCTATTAAAGAACGTACGCGGGTAGCAAGTAGTGCTTAAACAGGGGACTTATCTTAACCTAAGCACTAAGAAAATACTTTATTTTCGTTGAACAGCCTAATGCTCAAAAAAAATCGCGAAGCCAGCCGCTTCGCGATTTTTCATACCTATAACCGCTTCAGGAACGATACAATCGTCAGAAGCCCTTTGTCGAAATTGTACAGATTAAAATGTTCGTTCGGCGCATGCAGATTCTCGTCCGGAAGACCAAAGCCCATCATAACGACAGGAGCCGCCAGTTCACGGGAGAAGGTTGCGACGATCGGAATCGATCCTCCGTCTTTCGTGAACAGCGCTCGAGTGCCGTAGACGTCTTCGTAAGCATCCGCAGCCAACTGCAGCATCCGGTCGGAAGGATCGATGTTGAAAGCGCGGGCCTTCTCGCCGTCTTTTACTTGCAGCTTCGCGCCGGGCTGAACATGCTTCTGCAAATGCCGTTTGATCTTGTCCAGAATGTCCTGCGGATCCTGGTCTCCAACTAGGCGGCAGGTGATCTTGGCATGCGCCTCCTTCGGAATGACCGTCTTGGTGCCTTCGCCCTGAAATCCGCCGTAAACGCCGTTCAGTTCAAGCGTCGGCCTCGCTCCGACGCGTTCCACAAAGGAGAAACCTTCTTCGCCGTACAACGCGTCAAGACCTAGACTTGCCTTCAGTTGATCTTCATCCAGCATCTGCTTGGCGAACTCTTCTCTCATAAGCAGCGAAAGCTCCGGCACGCCTTCATAGAATCCGTCGACGCTTACGCGGCCCCGATCATCGTGCAAAGTCGCAAGCAATGAGACAAGGGCATGAAGCGCGTTGGGAACGCCCCCGCCGTATGTTCCGGAGTGCAAATCGGTATTCGCGGTGTTCACGGTGACCTCAAGAGAACACAATCCCCGAAGTCCCGTACTGATGGCGGGCTTGCCCGGCTCGAGCAGCGACGTGTCCGAAATCAGGACGACGTCAGTGGCCAGCTTGTCCCGATTCGTCGTCAAGAAAGGAGGGAGGCTCCGGCTGGAAACTTCTTCTTCGCCCTCGATGCACAGCTTGATATTGACCGGAAGCCGCTCTTCCTGCTTCAATATGGCTTCTATCGCTTTGATATGCAGAAACACCTGGCCTTTATCGTCCGTCGCGCCCCGCGCGTACAGCTTGCCGTCCCGGATGTCCGGCTCGAAGGGAGGCGTCGTCCACAAATGAAGCGGATCGACTGGTTGCACGTCGTAATGGCCGTAAACAAGCACGGTAGGTTTGCCAGGAGCATGAAGATGATCGGCATACACGATCGGATGGCCGTCGGTTTGATGCACTTCCACGTTCTCGAGGCCCGCGCGAGTGAGCGCATCCGCGAGCCATTCGGCCGCTTTGTTCATATCCGCTTTATGCGCGGACAGGGCAGATACGCTCGGAATGGACAACCATTGCTTCAGCTCGTCCAACTGCTGTTCCCTTAAGTTTTGAAAATAGGTTTCATAACTCATCGGTGATTTCATCCTCCCTTTCAATTTATATCCATATCATATACCTCCGCCAGGCAAAAATGCCAGAGACTCGGCGTAAATGGATGGCGTGAACGGAATAACGGTATATTCAGCGGGTTTTTCTTTATGGAAAGGATCATCCTTAATCATTCCCTCAATCTCCGTCTTGGATTCCGAGCGCTTTAATAACTTCGACCGTTCTTGGCTCCAGTACTCCCTTCCCATTTCGAATTGTAACTAAATCGATGATAGATCAATTATTACATTTGATCTTATGCGTTAGGTATTTTAGCCAGATGATCAGCTAATGCTTTGATCTTCCACTCCTCTAAGGCCGTA
The DNA here is from genome assembly GCF_040676435.1 of Paenibacillus sp. LPE1-1-1.1. Classification (NCBI taxonomy): domain Bacteria; kingdom Bacillati; phylum Bacillota; class Bacilli; order Caryophanales; family Paenibacillaceae; genus Paenibacillus; species Paenibacillus sp. LPE1-1-1.1. Next base: position 219,933 of record NZ_JBEGHY010000045.1, on the reverse strand, counting down.
TCATTCATTAAATCGGTAGCAGCTGTAAAATCCTCAAGTCGGAATGTTTTCAATTCATCGAGTGTATAAGTGAAATCATCCCTCTCCTGAGAAGCATGGCATGATATGCAGCTTGCTACATCCCTTTTGGTATTTAATGATTGGTCTGCATTGTAAGCCTGGAAGCGCCAATCTCCATTTTGCTCTTCGGTTGGTTGATCGCCCCAGTCTAAGCGTTTTTCCATGACAAAAATATCCGATAAAATTTCATCTCTGTAGATTTCAAGAGTTAATACCGTTCCTTGTGGAATTGGCTCTCCGTTTTGAACTGCTTTAATGGTTTCCGGACTTGCGTATAGCTTTTCATGTGCATTCCCACGATCAACAGTCGTATAAATGATTTGATCGGTATAATTATCTGGTAAATCAACAATTGCAGTACCATTTTCAACAGTTTGTTCTGGTTCTTCTGGTTGTGTTGGTTGTTCTGGTTGTGTTGGTTGTTCTGGTTGTGTTGGTTGTTCTGGTTGTGTTGGTTGTTCTGGTTGCTCAGATTGTTCGCCAGTCATGTTATCAACTTGATTGTTAATTCCTTCTCCGCACCCAGACAAGATAACTGTAGTTAAGAAAGTCAATAATACAAATACTTTTTTCATTCGTAATTCCTCCTTTAATAATTTATCCGTCACTATATACGTTGTTTTTGCTTTTGTATAAACTTCACAGCATAATGTGTTCCACAGATATAGATTCCCTTAATTGAAAGGTAATCCATAATAAAGATAATGGCGGAATCATCGAAACCAAAGGATCCGAATGGATCATATACAACGAGTTTTGTACCTAGATTTCTTTCGAACGAAGTCTGAACTCCAAAAACAACAATAAATACTGCCAATATGCGCAATAAGAAAGTTCGGACTGTGCTTGAACCCGTTATTCCGGTCATTCTTCGCATGGCATTAATTATCGTCCCCCACGACATTCCAATATGAACAGCCATGATAATAAAACCCCAATAAGAAGTCATGACATGGATTTGCATGAAGATCGTGTCATTTTTGATCGGAATGAAAGTAAGAACTTCACGGGAAATTGGTATTGAACTGATTAACACTGCAGCCATTGAAACTAGAAATAACAAATTTACCATGATGCTGAGTATGCGTCGAAGATCGAACTTCCCCTTTAAAAGAGTCTTATACCACCTACGGTTTAAAATGTTATGGGCAATAAATAAAACCAAAAGGATGACACCAACAACTTCGTGGATTAGAATCCCAGTCATTTGGTAAGCCATAGCCACTAACATAAGAACAGTCATTGTCACGTCAATGAACAGTCTGATGATCATTTTAGGATTCAATCGGGCTCCCTCTTTCCTAATTCATCATTCATTTTCAACCATTTGCTTTTCCCCTGCTGTATTTGGTTCCTCGATTTTTCAGTAGAACTGATTTCACATCCAAAACGTTATGATGTCTAAGGAATACGCACAAGAGAAAGTGCTCTTTTCATTATGTCCGATGTCATGGTTGAATCGTTATCTCAATCGTCTCGAATGTTTGCCTAATCCTCTCGCAGTTACTTACGAATAAAGAATAAATGCGGTATACTTTGAAAAAAATAAATTATCGTTTGAGGGGAACCTATGACTGAAGATACTGAGAATAAACGCAGCGAGCTCACAAGCCTAATTGAGCGTCACACCATTAATGACGGAGTTATCCAAACGGCAATTCCATCATTGTTTTTTATTCGATACTCCTATTCGTCGGAGAAGGGTTACAGAGTTTACAATCCTTCATATTGCTTTATAGCACAAGGATTGAAAGAAGTTTGGCTAGCCAAAGAGCGCTTTGAGTATGATCCGGCGGATTTTCTTGTTTCATCGATGAATCTGCCTGTAATTGGACAAATTATAAAAGCATCTAATGCTGTACCTTATCTAAGTTTAAAACTTGAATTCACACAGAATCAGATTTTAGAAGTATTAAATGAATCAGGATTTCAAATGACAGCGTCCGAGGATGCAAGAAGAGCCCTGTTCGTAGGAGAGATCGAGCTCTCATTGTTAGATGCAACTCTCCGTTTAGCTCGATTATTAGACAACCCCAAGGAGATACCCTATTTGGCTCCGATCTATCTAAAAGAGGTGCTGTATAGACTTCTCCAAAGTCAGTATGGTTCCACTCTTGCCCAAATCGCTTTGGAAGGAAGCAGCTCGTATCGTATTCAGGAAAGCATTGAAGAAATTATTAATAATTTTGATAAGCCTCTACGAATTGAAGAACTTGCAGATGCGGCTAAAATGGGGATATCAACATTCCATCGCGTGTTCAAGGATGTTACTGCAATGAGTCCGATTCAATTTCAAAAACAAATTCGATTGCAAGAAGCCCGACGATTATTATTATCAGAATCCGCGGATGCCGCTGATGCAGCATTCCGCGTCGGTTATGAGAGTGCTTCACAATTTAGCCGTGAATATGCCCGTATGTTTGGTTCTCCTCCAAAAACAGACATCAAACAATTAAGGGACAAATTTGAGGACAAAACGCAGTCAACTGAGCCAATTCGTTTATAATGTTAAGAGAGGCAGCGGACTTAGGTCGGCTGCCTTTCCTATGTCACCTGTCCTAACTTTAGATTCTTTTCTTCATACGACAGACAATTCCGAATATAAGGGTCATAGGAGGATTAGGCAATAATTTGAGACAATTTTGATATCGGTTCTTTATTAAAAAATTGCATAATGAAGTCATAGCCAAGAAGTTCTTATGTGGCAGAGTAAGACAGATCAATTACTATTGGGAGGAATATAGATGCAAAACGTGACTTTAAACAACGGGGTAAAAATGCCAATCCTTGGTTTCGGAGTGTTCCAAATTGCTGATGCAGATCAATGCGAACAAAGTGTTTATGATGCAATTTCTGTAGGCTATCGCCTGATTGATACCGCTGCTTCTTATCTAAACGAAGAAGCGGTTGGCAGAGCGATTAAACGTAGTGGCGTGGCAAGAGAGGAGTTGTTTATAACTACGAAACTTTGGGTTCAGGATACTGGATATGAGCGCACAAAAAAGGCATTTGAAAATTCACTGGAACGATTGCAATTGGATTATTTGGATTTGTATTTAATTCATCAGCCATATGGAGATGTGTTTGGTTCTTGGCGTGCTATGGAGGAATTGTATCGTGAAGGAAAGGTCCGAGCAATTGGCGTTAGTAACTTCCACGAGGATCGACTGATCGATTTAATTATTCATAATGAAGTAATTCCTGCCGTAAACCAGGTTGAAACGCACCCATTCAATCAGCAAATCGAAAATGCAAAATTCATGAAAGAGAATAATGTTCAGATCGAATCCTGGGCGCCTTTTGCTGAAGGGAAAAATAACTTGTTCCAGAATGAGGTATTGGTATCCATTGCTGAAAAGTATAATAAATCCGTTGCTCAGGTGGTTTTACGTTGGTTGTCACAAAGAGAAGTTGTTGTGATTCCGAAGTCTGCTCGTAAAGAAAGAATGATCGAAAACTTTAACATCTTTGACTTTGAGTTAAGCCAAGAGGATATGGAATCGATTACTGAGCTAGATACAAAACAGAGCCTGTTCTTTTCCCATCGCGATCCTGACATGGTGAAATGGATCGGTACCCGTAAACTCGATATTTAAATATCTTGGGCAGTGTCGATCAAATAAGGCAAAGTAATGAATCGGATAGAAGGAGGAATAGCGGTTGCTCGCGAGAATAAAAAAGATATTCGAGATCAAAGGGTACCGTACATTCGTCCTCTGCATGCTGATGATCGGGATCGGAATATCGATTACAATGCCTTATCTCTCCCTTTATTTCACGGAAGAATTAGGGATGAGCACGGGAGCGTTCGGCGTGTTCATGGCGGTAAGTTTGTTAAGCGGTGTGGCAGTGAACTCTCTCATTGCCAAACGCTCGGATAGCGGTCTGGACCGGAAATGGCTGTTGATTGCAGCGCTGCTTTCATCCGCTTTGGGGTATGCTTCGTATTTGGCTTTCGATAGTTTCTTTATTCTGATGATTGTGGTAAGTATTTTGAGTGGACTAGGAGCCGCCGCCATACCGCAAATTTATGCTTACGCGCAAGAATCTGCCAATGCAAGCCAATCCGACGACAAAACGTTTGCGATGTCTGCATTGCGTTCCCTGATCTCTCTAGGATTCTTAATCGGACCATTGGCAGGGACTCTCCTTTTGGCGGCCGCCGGGTATAGAGGTCTCTTTCTGGTGACATCCGCCATTTATCTAACAACCGCATCGCTAGTATTCCTGTTTCTCGCAAGTCGGAAAGCAAATCCGAGAAATCCTGGGAAGAGCAACGCAGCGGGTACCTCGTCGCTCAGCAGCATGCAGATCAGGCAGCCGTTTATCGCCTTTATCCTTCTGTTCATGGTTAACGCGATGAACTTAGTCAACACGCCGCTCTTTATTGTGAACGAGCTTCAAGGCACGCATACGGATGTCGGGTTAGTGGTAGGTATTTGCGCCGGCCTTGAAATCCCCATTATGCTGGTGCTGGGTGCGTTTGGCAGAAGGATATCAAATCATACTCTCTTGATGATAGGCAGTATTATCGCGGTCTTCTATTTCGTTATCTTGAGTGTATCGAATGATCCGATGCAGCTGATTATAGCACAGCTTCTGCAGGCAACGTTTGTGGCGATCGTCATGGGCAATGGACTCAGCTATTTCACGAATATGCTGCCGGATTCACCGGGAGTAGCCACAACGCTCTATACCAACGCATCTACTATCGGTAGGCTGGCAGGAATGCTCGGCAGTGGTATCATTGCCCAGTTTACAGGATATCGATCGGTTTATTGGATGTGTCTGGTGATTGTGATTCTTTCATTAGTCTTGTTATGGAGAACAAGATCGCATGCGGGAAAGGAAGTACTGTTACCAATATGAGACCTTGCAGCATGCGTCGTTTTACTTTGCATGGTCCAAGGTCTGAGAGGCAACTTCCGCCCCGCTTTGCAGCCAGTTGCCGCACTCCAATGGAAGTTTCAAGATTGAATTTCGTATTATCGTGTACGTCTGATCATTTCATATACAATTGATCAGAAAAAAGGTCAATCCTCTAAGAGGAATGATCTTTTTCTCAGTTCCTTGATTCATGCAACTTCACGTTTGCGTAAGATACTCTCCACTTTAACCGTTCTTCTGGATCGACTCAAGATGCTCAACCAGTCTGTTCCAGGTATCCGTAATGCCCTCCAGCATGCCCATATCCAGCACCTGCTTCAAGCCTTCAGCCGTTGCATATTCGGCGGTGTTGATGACTTTGGTTCCGCCTTCGACCTCGATGAAGGTCAGTGTGCTGATTGTGGCTGGCATCGTTTCCGCAATATTACCCTCCGCATCGGAGAAATAGTCCGTATACACAATCTTCTCCGGCGCCTGGATCTCGCTATATACACCCTTGCCCCAAGATTCCATGCCGTAGAAATCGCCCTGATTCTTGTCCTCGCATTTCATGCAATAATGCCACACGCCGCCGACTCGGAAATCGATGTTGCAAACCGGAAGCGTCCAGCCTCTCGGCCCCCACCAATGCTTCAGATGCTCGGCTTGCGAGAATGCCTGGAACACCAGCTCGCGAGGGGCATTGAATTCACGCTCCAGAATAAGCACCTTTTCCTCTACTTTGGATACCATTTGATTTGTCATTTTTAACTTCCTCCTCGATTTCATTATTTGGTCAAAATAGTTCACCACAGCGTTCACGCCACTCATTCATTATCCTAAGCTCAGTCTTGCTGCTCTTTCCGTATTTCCTTTCCCTGCAACTTCTGCAAATAGTCATCCAGGCGGTCGAACCGATCCTCCCAGATTACGCGGTAGCTCTCCAACCAATCGTCCAGCTCCCGGAAAGGATCTGGACGCAGCCTGTAGATCCGGCGATTCGCGTCAACTTGGGCCTCCACGATGCCCGCCTCACTTAGAACACGTAAATGCTTGGATGCTTGAGGCTGGCGCAGTTGGAGCCGTTCGGCGATTTCCCCTACAGTGAGCGGACGTTCGCGCAAAAGATCAACAATCTGCATGCGGTTAGGCTCTGCCAAGGCACTCATGACGTTAGTATTCATAGTCATCATCCGTTCTCTTGCTGTAGTCGTACGCGTCCTTCGTTAGTGTTGGGAGTTTGTATTTTCCTCTGAAATCAATATACCACATCAGGAATATTCCTGTAAAGGAATATTTAAAACGAATTACGTTTTTTCATCACCCTGTTTTAAGATTGTAACGCTGATCTAATTCATGATACACGATAATGCTCAGAGCCCCATATACCTTGATGGAGATCGGCACTGCTCGGGTCTGGCCTTGTCACATTAATTAATTTTCGCAAAAAAAGTATTAGACTGGCTCCAACAATAAAAACAGCGGTAGTCTTGGACGAGAAAATAAAATCCTAGACTGCCGCTGTTTTATTGAACTAATGTTACCCGTTAGTTCAACACGCTGGTGTCTGGTTTCTTAATCCAGTAATTCGAGTTGCAGAACGACCTCGTCTAATGGTCTAGAAGCGTCAACCTCAGTAGTTGCTGTGGCCCTTAATAGGGGTTCGACTTCAGTGAGATGACATAAGATACGCTCTCGCTCTTCGGGGTTTTTCCCGTAGTTGTTGTTCACCCGGCCAGCTATCCGTGCGAGTATTACATCGGCAGGCGCGCTAAGCAAAACCAAATGATCGAAGAATGGGTAGAACTTTCCCTGATTTGACTTGCAACCAGCAACGAAGAGTTTACCTTCCTGGTGATTGGTCAGAAGTTCAATAATTGCCTCTTCACGCCAGACCCAGTCGGTGGAGCCGTCTGGAAAATGAACCCAACGGCTCCATACATCGCTGTCGGTATCCACAACGCGGTGACCTCGTTCACCAAGTTTCTCCAAGGCTGTCGACTTTCCAGTTCCGGACATTCCAGTGACCAGTATTCTCAGCATTTCCCCTCCTAATTCACCTGCAAACAATATAAGAATGCTCGCAATTATTATTCTTTTAAGTATTCTCGAAATCATTGTGCTGTCCTGCCTGTTGTTATTGCGCTATCGTTATCCGTCCCTCGGTTTTAAGGATTTATCTCACATATACTCACTCATTCGCAGGATTTCGTCACCTTGGATCAATTCCATCTCTGATAGCAACGCAGTCGATGCCGGTTGAGGTGGTGGGCTGGGCATGCGGAAATAGAGGAACACTCAGGAAATATTCCCCAGTCGATCTCTACTGCACGCATACTCCACATGATCCCTGGAGGTTCACCCTCCCACAACTCAACGGGTCAATGCCCTTACATTCCTTCGTTATACCTGTCCAAGGTGTGGAGACCGATAGCGTTTAGCGGATGGGTCAGAGCCCTTTTGGGAAACGAACTCGGTCCTCCGTGCTTTCTTTGTGAAATCCTGTGAATGAGTCAATATACGTGATTGCTACTTAACTTAAGCTGCTTCTGCCCATGCAAGTACGGTTTTCTCTGGCGTGAACTTTTCTCCTCGTTGAACAATACCAACTAGAATTCGTGCCAGCTTTCCTATTAACTTAACTATGGATTGCTGTTTTTTCATCTTCTTTTCTTGCACATTATGCTCATGCAGATGGCGGAATACAGGGTTATTCCAAACGAGCTGAACCGTCGCGAGATAGAGATATTTTCGCAGGGCTGAGTCTCCTCGTTTCGAAAGAACAATTCGTCCTTTTCGCTTTCCTGACGTACTTTCAGCCAAATTCAGGCCAGCCTTCCGTAATACCTGACGTCCATGTGCATACTGTCTTAAGTCTCCTGTGCCTGCTAGTATGGCCGCGGTGAAGATCTTCCCGAGACCTTTTATGGTGCGAAGCTGCTGTGCCATTGGAATCTCAGAAAGAAGAGCTTCGATGTCCTTTTCAATCTGTTCAAGCATGCTGGTAACGCGTTCATATTCTTCAAGAAGCCGTACTAAATCTGCCTTCGATTCTTCTACCGCGGCTCGATCTCCGACACTGTGTTTAGCATGCGCGATGAGCTGTGCAGCCTTCTCCATTCCCGTAGAACCCCCAGCGCGCTGCATATGGGTTCTCCAAGCATGGATTACATCCGGTACTGCATACGTCTCCAAATCCTGTGGGCAAGGGAATATCTTGAGGGTCGCCAATGATCGCTTACAGGTCCAGTCTTTGAATACAGATGGATACTCAGGAAAACGAATGTCCAGCCAACGTATGATTCGATTCTGCAGGCGTACACTGTTCGACACCCAGAATTCGCGATCACTCATTATCGTCCGTAATCGTTGAAACACAACCGATTGACGCGTGTACTCGTAGTAGAAGCCAAGGCTGACAGAGTCTGCGATGACAAGAGCATCTTTGGGATCATTTTTTGATGGACTGTTATCACGGTTTTCTTTGTTTCTCTTGGTCGTAGCAGGGTTAACCATAACCACGTGTAATTCCTTATCTGATAACCAGTTGGCCAGGTTAAACCAGTAATGGCCGGTTGGCTCCATGCCGATGATGAGCTTCTTTAATCGGTATTTCTGCTGTAACTCCGTCATCCAGCGGTTCAATTTTTCAAAACCTTCAATGCTATTTGAGAATGAGAGATGTCGCTTGGAAACCACGATTCCTCGGAAATTCGTAGCTTGTGCCACGTGAGTTTCTTTGGCCATGTCAATTCCTACGACGAGATGCGAGGTGGTAATTCGTTCAATCCGTTGATTTTGTGCGTCTGATTGCTTAAACTTCATAGTGAGAGCGCCTCCTTGATGTGTTGTCGACAAACCCATCATACCGAGGCGCTCCTTTTTTGACAAAGGCTATTTCTTAGCCTTAACAGGAATGTTTAGCTTAACCATTTACTGCTATCCGACGAACAAAGTCTCGCAGCGTATTCCGCCTAAATTCCTTCCTCGTAAGTCCTCAGGAGGTCCGATGGTCGCATGCCCCAATACATAAATTCGATGCGTGTATGAAGTTCGTTCAGCACCCTTTATTACGCACCCACAATTCTTATTACTATGTTGTTGTTTTTATTATTTAGGCATGGCTTTATAAATTCAATTAGTGGGACTAGATAGTGTCGTAACACGCTATCATTGACCAAATCAATAATTAGAGATAGTTCCTCATTCAAAGTTTCTAGTTGCATCGGTCCTAAATCAATTTCTCCGTACACATCATCAGTGAACAGTATTTTAGTTGATATCCATATCCTATGTGAACAATTCTACTTACAATTGATATTGGAATTTGAAACAGATCAGGATCAGCCTTCTGTTCCTGATTAAGAACTCTATAAAAATCAATTGGTTCCTCGTTTTCGTACAATTCCAACTTAAAAAGGTCTTGATAATTCTGCAATAGAACCACTCCTACATATTGTTTTAACAGAATATTAAGCAACGTCTTATTACAAACTTTGCAAATTTTCTATTTTTGAGTATTCGCGAAGTGAATTAAACTATCCTGCCCGTTAGCTTAATGATTAATTGAACGCCGCGTCTCATAACAACGATGAACGACACCGACTCTACCGGTGTCGTTCGCGTCTCTGTGACTGTCTGTTCATAGAGAGCCGCTATCGTGATCGATGAGACATCGAGCATGCAACTCATCGATTAGTGCCAGAATCATGATTAACGTTTTTCTGCGAAAACCGTACTAAAACTGCTGTCGATGCCTTCGATAAACAAAGGTACAGCGTAAACGATGTTCAATCCGGACAAGTCGCAGTTTAAATTCATATCCTCAATAATCAATAGAAATCTGCCATCCTTACGGCCTGTCCCGGCAACTATTTGATGAAAAGCGATACCTTCATCCAGCGTTTGTGCCGCTGAGGCGGAAATGAAATCAAAGCCTATGGCACGCAATGATTCAAATATCATTAAGTACTGAGCTGCAGATGCTGAAAAACCAGGGTTACGATTACCGTAGCGAACTGAATCCGAATCTCGGATTTTACCGAACCCTGTTCGTATAAGCAGCAGATCTGAACCTGCGATCCGATTCGCAAATGGCTCGAGATCTTCTTTTGTAATCAATTCATCATCCGATTTGGGAATGTCGAGGGTCTTCATACGGGTGAAGATGAAATTATCAATGGGCAGCTCGCTGAGCTTTTTACCTTGTGGGTTGAAGTGCCACGGACCGTCAATGTGCGTGCCGTTATGATTAATGGTATTTATGAAAAATTGATTGAATAAATCGCCCTTGTTTATACTGAATTGTTGCCGGATCTCAACAGGAGGATTGTCTTTATACACCGGTGTAGTTATGCTAAGCGGATAGGACAGAACCAATCGCTTCATATTTCGCTGCTCACTTCTTCCTAATATTTTGCCGTAACGCTGCTAATCATTCTTCGCTTCGCCTAAGCAGCATGAATCATCTGTCAGGCTATTGTAAGGACCTAGATTTATTATATTATTAAACCGTTTATTCGTGCTTCAAAGTTTCAATAGCACCTGCTCAACCATGTGTTATTCAACTATCGTACCCGTTTGTTTAGTGACATTCCAGCCAGTCCTAGTTGTTGAATTTCAAATTAAAGGTTAAACTCCGGTAAGCTGTCAAATATTGACATCCCCCATTCTTGTTCAGTATCACGTGCGGAGGCAATTCGCCAAGCGGGGCCGGCAGAGATAGTGCTTTAACGAGAAGATGCCGATATATAAAACTGCCAGCTTCCCGCTTATGAGGGATGGGGCAATTTATGATGGTTACACTTCCGCTGATTTCCTTTTCGCCATATAAAAAAGCCCGCCGCCACGGCAGGCCTACAGGCTTATAGCCATTCACTATACGCAGCAGCCATTCGCTGCAAACTTTCCACCGGATCTCCTGCCGTAAAATACTCCAGGCCTACATACCCTTGATACCCGGCTTCTGTCAACCGCCTAAAAATGTACGGGTAATGAAGCTCACCCTCACCGAGCTCACCTCGGCCCGGATTGCCCGCCGAATGAATATGCCCGACCCGCTCCAGCATACGGAGCAGATTCGTCGTCACATGCCCTTCGGTAATCTGTTGATGGTAAATATCGAAGAGCATTTGCACTTGCGGATGACGGACTTCCTGCAGAATATCCCAAGCCTCCTGGGAGTAGGACAAAAAATAGCCGGGATGATCGATAAGGGTATTCAGCGGTTCTACGGCCAGCGTCACACCGGTCCCCTCTAGCAGAGGAAGGCTCGCACGGAGTCCTTCTACTAAGCTCCGCCGCTGCTCCTCCCGGGGTACACCGGCTTGCTCACTGCCCACTGTCAAGATGAGCGTTCGGCACTGCAGTCGCTTCGCCACCTCCAGCGTTTCTTTCAATCCATCCAGATAAGCCGAACGTGCGGAGGGCTCTGTCAGATTCGCTTGCTTCACACAGAAGGCACTGAGCGATAAATCCAGTTCCTGTGCCAGCTTCGTCATCAGACCTAAGTCCTTCTTCTCCCAGCCCCAGAACTCGAAGGCCCGGAAGCCCTCTTCCTTCACCTTACGAAGACTGTCTTCCAATCCTTGCTCGCGAAACACGGAATCGATACATACCGATAGCTTCACACGTTACAACCTCCCATACAGCACGGCTCCAGCCTACTTTGTAAATCGGAACCAGCCAAAATCGAAATTCGAGCCCGGCAGGAAGAGAAAGGTCACCTTCTGCATCCCCGTCACATGTGTCGAATGCAAAGGATTGCTCCTCATATCCCTCGGTCCTTACGAATTCGACCAATTGCTGTCGTTTTCCTTCCGGACTCGTGAAGCGAAGTTGAATCGTGTTCTTCTCAATCGGTGATCTGCCGTAACGACAAGCTTGGCACCTTCGCCCCCAAAATCCATTTGTTCGAACTCCAAAGAAACGTTATTGCCGAGCCCTCAACGCTATGTTCCTGAACAAGAAAGGAATCCCCATAAATGCGATCGCATGCCTCCACTGCATTATGCTCAAAGACCGATTCTGCGGTTGGAAGGAAAAGCCCTTGATGTGCACCTTGTTCCGGAGGTACGGAAAAAGTATTTAGTCCAGTATTTGCAGTTACGTGGAAAAAGTAGCTGGAATGTCCGGCTGGCTTTTCATTGTGTTTATTAAGATATATTGAACTAACGTTACCCGTTAGCTTAATCTTACTAGTCTTTATTTTCCTTCTTCATTTGATTCTAAAAATTAGTCTCAATCCAAGCATCCGATACTTCTTAACTATTCAATTCTTCTTCAGATGGGGCGAATACTTTTTCATGAACCAAACCTTTTATGAAAGTTTCAAAATTCTCCGCAAGTATTGTAATATTAGGTTCATCAAATGTCTCTACATCAACATGTATTACTTTTGGATTTCCATTAATTCCACATTCGCTATAATCCATCATAATAGCATCATGACCGCCAGAGGGGCATGAGCATACAAGGATACCTATGTCAGGGTATCCCCATTCTTCAATCATAAACTTACTCCCGAGTTCAATAGAGTCAATCCCCTACATACCTCCTATTCCAAGAATGGCGGTAATGGCAATATGGTCTTTTGCCCATGAGGTGGCCGTATTTGTGGGGAAACATGTATTAACTGGGGTACCTCCATTTTTTAATTTTATGAGTTCAATATATGTATTCGGTAGTTTATAACCAAGGAGTTTTTCTGTTTCACAAATCATAGTGTCCGTAACTTGATTCGGACTTGTATAATAATCTGATTCATCCCAAAACTTGTCATAGTCATTTTTCATGATTTTCACCCCTCCGTTTGTTACTACATTCGCTATTCAAGTGATTTCTACCTTGTTTTAAGAGCCTATGTTATTGAACTATCCTGCCCGTTAGCTTAATGAAGTAACGTCAGTCTAATACTTTATTTTCTTCTGACAATGGCCGCATATAGTCGAACGTTTCCCCCTGATGCTGGAGCAGACAAGTAAATAAGTTTACTAAGGAAACCGCAGGATGCATGACAGGAATGTCATACTTTGCGGTTTCTTTTATAAGATTCGCTTCTGCTGCCAGAAGTAGAGTATAGTAGGAGTAGTTGAAAATATATTCCAGGAGGCTACAGCCATGTCACAGGAGATTTGGATTAACCTGCCGGTCAAAGATGTTGTGAGGTCAACTGCCTTTTTCAATGAGATTGGATTCCATGCGGTGAACGTTGGTAACGAGAGAGCCAAGCTTGCCATAGGCCAAACAACGATTCTGCTGTTTCCGGATGCGGCGTTTGAGAAATTTACAGGTTCAAAAACCGCAGATACTTCCCATAGCGCAGAAGTAATATTTTCCATTGGCGCTGGAAGCAGAGAAGAAGTAGATGCCTTTATTCAAAAAGTAGAGTTTGCCGGAGGAAGCATCTTTGGCAAGCCGAGTGAAATTGACGGCTGGATGTACGGCGCAGGATTTGCCGACCTGGACGGTCACCGCTGGAACCTGCTGTACATGGATGAGAGCAAAATGCCGAAACGCTAATATGGAAACGCCGGTCACCTGCTTAAGGTCACCGGCGTTTTTTAACACCCCGTATAATCTCATATCTGTTATTCAAATCAAAATCGTTGCTTAGAAGGAAAAATCCGCGGGTTAAACTAATACAAATCACCTGGTTTACCCGTGTTAATTTATTGGTCTTACATAAACTATATTAACACATATTGGAACTAACCTGCCCGTTAGCGTAACGAGGCTGCCGTTGAATCCGCGGCAGCCTCGTTGTCTAATTTATTGAGCTATCGTACCCGTTAGTTTACCCTTGAATTCTGAAATTCAGCATCTCCAAATAGTGGGAGTTGTACATAATACCCAGCACGTTACCGAATGGATCAGTTACGGAAGCCGTGATGAATCCCTCCCCACGGTGTACGAGCGGCTCGTACTCTTCCGCTCCCATGGCCTTTAAATTGTTAAGTGCAGCTTCTATATCATCAACATGCCAATACATAATGGCACCACCGGGGCCAGCCGTTCCACGCGCAGGAGCAAAACGGCGATCGATCAGACCCAGTTCGTGCTGGTAGTCTCCAAGGCGAAACTCGGCATAAACTAGTTGACCATCTGGCCCTGAGCGTTCGAAGTAAGGCGCACTGCCCAGCAGCTCCGAGTACCATGCCTTTGCCGCCTCCATATCATCCGCCCAATAACTGATAGTCGCAAATCCTCGTAATGTTTGTATTTTGCTCATACTCAAATTCCTCCTAAGATGATTTTTAGTACTGGTTTCTATTACGATTATAAGCAACCGTAACTGACAATGGTATGTCAGTGTTTCTGTTTTTCTTTAAACATTATTTCAGTTATTTTAATAAGATTTCTATAAGTAAATCTCATTCTGTTCTTTAACTATCCTGCACGTTAGTTTAACAAAGAAAGGGAGCAGAGGCCGCATGAACTGCTCCCTGAATATTTAGCTAATTGTTTTGAAATGAATGTTACCTTTTCGTTACCATATATAAAAAAAGGACTCAGAAGGGTCCTCTAAACACTAGTATATCAAGGGTTTTGATGATGTGGTTACATCATGCCGCCCATTTGATGTTGTCTTTCGTGGACTTTCGTTTTTGTTCGGTTTTCATATTTTTTAGACAGTTTCGTTAATTAAAGTGTAGTTACTTTCGTCTGCTTTCGTTTTTAAACGGATTTTGTGTGATATTTTGGAAACAAGCGTAGAGTTGATCAATTTTGCTCTCTATCGGTAACCTTGTATTATTATTTACCAACATCTCCAAAAAGGTGTCGTCTTCCTGCGCCATATGGAATATGAGTGGCATGCCTATCCCTCATTTTCCGTTGTTTTGGCGGCATAGGGCCGCTGTCTGAATTCGCTCGGCGAGAGGCCCGTCTCTTTCTTAAAGTTGTTGCTGAAGTAGTGTATGCTCGCATAACCGAGTCCGGTTGCGATCGCATCGATGGGCTTACCCCGCAGTAGCGACTGCTTCGCCTGTTTGATCCGCTCGGAGATCAGGTACTGCTTCGGATTCTGTCCCACCTCCTGGTGGAATATAACGGTGAAATAGCTCGGATGATAGCAGCACAGATCGGCCAGCTCAGCTACTGTCCACTGTCTGCCTGGCTGTTCACGCATCGCGTCTAGCGCAGGCCCGATCTTACTGGCTGGTTTGTCCGCCTGCGCACTCAAATTCGAGCGAACGACCAGCGTTAGCAACTCCATCATCAGAGCGCGCAGCGCGAACGGATATGCCGCATTCTCTCTGACATACTCCTTGACGATACGGGCGAACAATGCCTCCACGTGAACGATCGAAAAGTGGTTCGGTAATTCGATATCAGCTGCGCCTGGGATTGCAATGCAGAACCGCTCCGGCTCCGCATCGAGCTGCACCGCAGATGCTCCCCGGATTAAGTAGGCCGGGTGAACGGGTATAGGTGAATCACTGTGGAACGTGAAATGAACGCTGTAATATTCGGTCGCCTTCGTCGTCGTGAGCAAATGGACACCGTTCGGTCCTAAAAACACGCATTCGCCAGGCGAGATACGGTATCGGCTCGGTCCCAAACGCAGAATGCCTTCACCGGAAATAACATAAAAGAACTGCCAGTCAGGGATAAAGCGCGGACCCCACTGCACGTTCGGATTGGCGACGTCGCGGCTAGCGAAATTCACCGCGGGGTTGCAGTCGAATAGCGACCCCAAATGCATACGGATCAGTCCCCCTGTGATCGAAATCTTGAAAAAACGTAAATCTCTCCGTTATTTGTCTAAATACGACTCATTGCTCCTAATGTATATTTAAAGCGCATACAAAATCAACTTCATTTTAATGGAGAGGTGTTGGGACATGTTAACGGAAGCGCAAGTGAATCAGTTCGAGCAGGACGGTTTTCTTAAAGGGGATGTGATATTAAGCGATGAGGAGGTTGAGGTGCTCCGACGCGAGCTGCAGGATGTGATGGCAGGGAAGACAGTCAACAAGCCGGTTATGAATCATAACATGGTGGATGCAGGGTCGCTCTACGACAATATGAAAATGACGGTCAGCGAGCGCGTCGTGCAAATCGTAAACATCTGGATGGCGAGCGATGCCTACTTCAAGCATGCGTCGAACAGACGGATTTGCGAGGAGATCGCCCAGCTTTCCGGCACCGACACCGTGCGCATCTGGCACGACCAGGTCCAATACAAGCCCCCGGTATCAGGCGGACCGACCGGATGGCACCAGGATCATCCTCTGTGGCCGATCATACAACCAGCCGATCTTGTCAGTGCATGGGTGGCGCTGGACGATGCAGTAATCGAGAACGGCTGTATGTGGATGGTTCCCGGCAGCCACAAGTGGGGTAACCATCAGAAATATTTGGCCAGTGACAAAAATTTCATGCCGTACCATAAGCAGCCCGAGTTGCTGCCGGAGGGTGTCGAAGTAAAGGCCGTACCATTCGAGATCAAGAAGGGTCAAGTCGGCTATCACCACTGTATGACTTGGCATGGTAGCCCGCATAACCGTTCCGAATTGCATCGTCGGGCAATTGCGGTCCACTACATGCCGGGTCATACCAGATACGAACCCTCTGCGGACCATCCGATGCATGATTATGTGAACGTGAAGGCCTATGAAATTCTTCAGGGCGACCATTTCCCAGTCGTATACACGACGAAGCCGGCGATCGAGATGGCTTGATTGCAAACACCAAGCATGCTTAATATAGAGAGGGAGCAGTTCATAGCAAACTGCTCCTTGTTTGTTCAACTATCGTTACCCGTTAGATGAATCATTCTCGCCAATTAATTTTATTTCATCGGCAGTTACAGCATAAGTAAAAGTTGAACGTATTTCTGGTCCTTCTCCATTTTTCGGTTCACAGTCTTGTTGGATTTTAATAATAAAGCCATCTTCAGTTTTATTTGCTTCCATAACTTTATTAATTGTTTCCAAGTTCTCGCCGCATTTAGGTACATTGTCCAAAACATTGCTTGTTGCAGTATCTTTAGTAAGACTCTGCGTACAACCAGATACAAACACGATAACAATAAGCACAAACAGTAAGTTTCGCATAATCGCAACCCCTTACTCCCAATTATTCCTAAGTAAATTTACAGACGAGAATGGTTAGACATTTGTTGGCTTAACAAAAAAACGGAGCAGCTGCCTTAGCAGCCTTTCAAAGTCTGAGCTATTAGTCCCTTTTAGTTAACAAACTGGATTTAAATAGATTTTTCAAAGCTTTTCTTGTATTTTCTCCTTCTCCCTCAGTCCACTTATTCATTTTTCTGAAATCCGTGTTGTCTGTAATCTGGTCTATGTTACCAATCAAACGTTTTTTGGATAACTGTTGAATGTCGGTATCCACAATTTGATTTACAATGAGGCTAGCAATTTCTTCACCGTTCATGACTCTAAAGGGACGATCAAAAAAGGTTGAAACGTCATCAGGAATCTTTTCAGTGAGCCCTAGTCCGTTGTGCATACTTGATAGATGTTTGTAAGCATTATTCAAAGCATGCTCGCGTTCTCTCCATGTAACTGCCGTTTGAGCTGTCCAAAGATAAGTCATTATTTGATCAGAACATTTCAAACGTTTAAATGCAGTACCAAACCATTTGGGATAAGGTGCATATTGACGCTCCATGAGAAAACAGAGATTGATGATATCGCGGACAAGACGTGAAGCGATAATAGCCGATCCAAGTTCGTCGCCTATAAAACCCGAACGAAGCATCAGATGTTCTTCTTGACCGATTCGTTGCCAACTAGATGCCAATAGATACAGCCATATATCGTGAGGGTAATATTCGAATTGTTTGCGTAATGTGGAAAGTTGACCATTATCGTCCCTATAAACTTCTCCCTGAGTTATTTCGAGAAGTGACTGCGAAGGAAACGTTAACCAATCTACTGATTCTAGTCGTTCATCGCTATTAACAGCCAAGTAACTTTCTAGGAACCTCGGCACCGTTGTAATTACGCTCTTCCTTATATCGATGGGGAAGCCATAGAACCGTTCCGGAGCTTGCTCGTGCAGAGTTGATTGTATTTGTTCTGAATACCCGCTATCTAATTGGTTAAGAAAAAGATATACCCGGGGCACCCAATCGTGATCAGTCGACATATCCGTATCATATCCGAGCACTTCGCTTCCGGGACCAATTAGAGCCGATGAATATGACAAGAAAGAGTAATTTCCCGTCATTACAGGCTCAACGATTTCCAAATGAAATCGACGGCATAATTCTATTCCTTTAATAAATGACATTCCCCATTCCTCCAAGTCTATCAACGTATTATATATTCAAACTATTCATACAATATTCTAATGCCTTTAGAATACATCCTCACATTTGTTCACTCCTAAAACTTTTCTCGCTCTTCTCTCTATAGCCGTTGTCCCGTCTGTTTAACTTCTAAAACGACACCAAATATTGGAAAGTTGCATTAATCTGCCCGTTAGCTCAACAAAAAAGCTACCGGTCGTATTTGGCCGGCTGCCGCGGTGTTGTTATTCAGCTGTCCTTTTCAAACTTTCTTTTTATATACCTTCATTGCAAAGAAGTAGGCTACGATCAAAATTCCGACGCACCAAGCAAGAGCGACCCATATATCATTGCCCACCGGCTGATCCGACAGCAGTGCACGAATGGCTTCCACGATCGAGGTTACCGGCTGATTTTCAGCGAAGGCGCGAACGACCGAAGGCATCGACTCGGTCGGCACAAACGCCGAGCTGATAAACGGCAGGAAGATAAGCGGGTAGGAAAAGGCGCTTGCGCCCTCGACCGTTTTAGCAGACAGACCTGCAATCGCAGCTACCCAAGTTAATGCCAGCGTAAACAGCGCGAGTATGCCGACAACCGCAAGCCACGACAGTATCCCCGCAGACGAATGAAAGCCCATAATCAAAGCGATGAGAATGATTACGATAAGGGATATAGCGTTCGATACTAGTGAGGTCAGAACATGTCCCCAAAGAAATGCGGAACGTGAAATGGGCATGGATTGAAACCGCTCGAATATGCCCTTCTGCACATCGTTAAACAGTCGAAAAGACGTGTAGGATATTCCGCTAGCAATGGCAATTAGAAGTATACCTGGCAGCAGGTAATTCACATAGTTATCCGTTCCGGTTTGAATGGCACCGCCGAACACATAGACGAACAGCAGCATCAACGCAATCGGCGTGATGGCGACCGTAATGATGGTATCCATGCTGCGAGAAATATGACGCATAGAACGTCCTAGCAGAATGCTCATATCTCTGAAGAAATGTTTCTGTACTCTCTCCATTTACTTTCCCTCCCTTTTGCCGACGATTGCGAGGAAAATATCCTCTAATGTCGGCTGTTTTTCAACATACTCCACCTTTGCGAGCGGGAACAGCTTTTTCAGCTCCGAAAGCGTGCCGCTGGCAATAATCTTACCCTCATGCAGAATGGCAATTTTGTCGGCAAGCTGCTCTGCTTCTTCCAGATACTGCGTGGTTAAAAGAACCGTCGTACCGCCCTTCGCAAGCTCTTTGACAATGTTCCATACCTCGATACGTGCCTCAGGGTCGAGACCTGTGGTCGGCTCGTCGAGGAATATGATCTTTGGTTTGCCCACAAGGCTCAAGGCGATGTCTAGCCTGCGGCGCATACCACCCGAATAAGTGGATACTCTGCGGTCAGCGGCTTCTGTCAGGCCGAAGCTTTTTAGCAAATCGTCTGCAACCTGCCGTGGGTTTTTAAGGTATCGTAGCTTGGCAATCAAGATAAGATTTTCCCGTCCGGTCAATAATTCGTCAACGGCGGCAAATTGACCGGTCAGACTGATCGCTTGTCGCACATCCTCGGGTTTTGAAGCAACATCGAATCCGTTTACGGTAACGGATCCGCCATCTTGTTTGAGCAGCGTGGTGAGGATTTTGACAACTGTAGTCTTACCTGCCCCGTTGGACCCGAGCAGGGCGAAAATACTGCCCTTTTCCACCTCGAAATCCACGCCCTTTAAGACTTGATGCTGCTTGTAGGATTTTTGCAGTCCTTTTACTTGAATTGCGATGTCTTTCATTTAGAATCGTTCCCCCTTCCGAATTTGTTCATCATGTCGCGGTTTAATTTTTTGCGAAAGTTATCGGTCCACTTTTTTGTATCGCGCAAAAACTCGTCGCCGAACCCGACAACATCTTCTCCCGTCACGTCGAGAACGTGCTTGCCGTCCGCCGCGCTGGCTTCAAACAACTCAATCAACTCGTGCTGAGTTTTCAACATGTCAGAGCCGTCTCCTCCCGCAAAACTCCACATGTATCCCTGGATTTTTTCAAATACGAACCTATAGTCTTCAGGCAGCGCTTCTACCCTTGCCATTTGCCCCTTATACTCTTTTTTGTCCCCGATCATTTTTTTGATAAGCTCCAGCATCGTTATTGCCCCTCCTTTTTAAATTTTTCCATAACCTCATTGTTTAGTTTTTCCCGCAGCTTTTCAGTATTTTCAGTATTAACCGACGCACGCATAAACTCATCACAAAACCTGCCGGCGTCGCTGCCTATGACGTCAAGAACCTGCTTGCCATCCGCAGCGCTTGATTCAAATAAATCCACTAAGTCCGTAAACATACTTTAATTGATTGATTTTAGACGAAACAAATCCCCATTTTTCCCAGAACCTCCGCAGCTCCTCACGCCCCGCGTCGTTGAGTGCGAAAAACTTTCGCGGCGGCCCCATGTCGGAGGGTATTTTGGTGATCTCTACCAGCTTGCTTTTTTCAAGCCGGATCAGGATAGTGTACACCGTTCCCTCAACAACATCTGGGAAGCCGAGGGCGTTCAGCCGCCGCGTGATTTCGTAGCCGTAGGTTTCTTTGCGGCTTATAATTTCAAGGACGCAGCCCTCAAGCACGCCTTTGAGCATTTCCGTTAGGTTTTCCAGCGCAATCACCCCTCGCTATTCCGTATGACTGATATTCAGTATTACTTACTACTGCTATAAAGTAACACGTAGTAGTTGGTTTGTCAATTGCGCTTGTTCTAATCTGTTGTTGTTATAATGAATTTCAACTAAAACGCAAGTTGTTAGCCGGCAAGCAATGGGACTGTGGCCACAATCACGATTTTTTTTATAATTTGCCCTGCGTTCAAATCTAGGATTTTTGCAGTCCTTTTACTTGAATTGATTTGTTTGGCATATTTTCCCGTCCTTATATAACCGTAACCTTTGACAAATCGGCCTCTATGCCTTTGAGCGCAGCATAGGTCAACTTATCCATCATCGCGCCGTCAAAACAGACGGTTTTGATGGCACGGTAGTACTTCTTGGACAACAAAGACCCTTGGAAAGACGCATTCTTGAGTGTCGCGCCCTTGAACGAAACTTCGTTCAAGGCCGCTTTGTCGAACTTGACGCCGATGAAGGTTTGGCCGTCAAGACGCAGCCCTGTCAGATCGGTATTTGTGAAGTCCACCCCGTCGAAAATACAGTTTTCAAATACGGTTTTTCTGAGATCGGTCATAGTCAGGTTGACGTCGGTCAGTTTTGCATCAATAAATGTAGTTCCGAATAGTCCCGACTTGCTGAAGTTGGTACGCACAAGGATGGATTTATTGAAGCTCGCATTCGTAAGGTCAAGGACGGACAGGTTACAGTCGGTCAGGTTTGCGCCGTCGAAACGGGCATATCGCACGTCGCTGCTGGCAAACGAGCTGCCGGTCAAGTCCGCGTTCGTGAAGTCGGAGCCTCGCAGCACGCTTGATGTAAATTTCCCCTTATGCGCGGTAACGCCCGCAAAGTCGCTCTTCGACAGGTTACTCGCGCTAAAGTTCGTCACCACCTGCCGCTCCAGTGAGCGGGAGAGGTTAGCGACCTCCCGTACCGTTTGCTCAATGTCACCGATACTTTCAATGGTTATATTAAACGCTGTTTCATCGTCCTTGCCCTCAGCTTTGAGTTCACGGAACCGCTCCTGTAAATCGGAGTGCAGGTCGGCCTTTAATTCGGTGACGCTTTTTACTCCATCGTATGGCGTAAATACGCCGTTCAAATAATTCGTCAATTTCTGATTCATAACATCATCTCTCCTTATAATAAGTTTTCAAGAACGCGCTTTGCGTACTCCCAATTGCTTTTGTTGCGGGCGTAAGCAGTCATACCCTTTCCGGTAATCCTAAAATATTTACGCCGACCACCCTGTGATTCATCGCCCCAATACCACTCGATATCACCGTCGGCCTCAAGCCTCCGGACGCTCGAGTACATCGTGGCTTCCTTTAATTCATACTCGCCATCCGAGCGCTCGGCAATCAGTTTTACGATCTCGTAGCCGTAACGGTCAGCTTCGGATAAGAGCCGTAAAATCATCGTATCGGTATGTCCGCGCAGCAGGTCGGATGTAATTTTGTTCTCGCTCATGTAATCAACCTCCATGTTTGTATAATACGCCACATTACTATGACTGTCAATGTAGTATTTATAATTGATTACTTTGCCTATAAGTGAAAGCTCTTAGGCCGTCCTCAATGAGGAATCACAAAAATAAAAAAGCCGCGCTATGCGCGGAGCTTCTTGGAAGTATGTTCTTGTCCTTTGATAATGCGGTGTCACTCTAAATCGTTTCCTTTTCATCCGACGGTTTGTTCAATTAGTGCTGCTATTGGAAATAAAGAAATGGCTTCGAGCACGGTCTTAGAAACGATTTTTCTCCCATGATGCTCCTACGCACGCTGCAGTCGTTACATCATCTCGTACGCGCGGATAAACCTGTAGGGGTTCATCTCCCCTTAGGCAACCCACCAAATAAAAAAACGCAACCCCTATCAGGTTGCGTTGAAGTTCATATTTGATGGACCTAGCGGGATACAGCTCACGCAAGTCTATGTACGGAAAGCGTTACTTCAACTATTGCGCCTCCTCCAGCGTTTAAGGAAGACTATTGCTGCAAGCTTTGCCTTAAAATATTTTTTCGTCCGCGTACTTTTCTCTGATTACCAGAAACTCATCGATGTGCTTAATAAACAAATCGGTGAGAACAGGGTCGAAATGCTCTCCCCTCTGCTCCTGCAAAAAACCGATAATATCGGTAAGCGCCCATGCTTTCTTGTAGACTCGGTCGCTGGCAAGCGCGTCAAATACGTCTGCGAGGGCTGTCAGACGCCCATATATATGTATTTGATCCCCTTTAAGCCCTTGCGGATACCCGCTGCCGTTATATTTCTCGTGATGCTGCAGGGCAATGATGCACGCTGTTTTCATAATCGGTCTGCCGGAATGCTTCAGCATCTCATAGCCGGATTGCGCGTGCGTCTTCATGATCTCGTATTCCTCGGCGGTCAGCTTACCCGGCTTATTCAGAATCGCATCGCTGATTCCGACCTTGCCGATGTCATGCATCGGGCTTGCAAGGCTGATCAGCTCGGCCTCTTCGTCCGGCAGCCCGTATTTCAGCGCGAGCAGCTTCGTATATTCGGCAACGCGCTTAACGTGGAAGCCCGTTTCCTTCGATCTGGTCTCCGCTATCTCCCCAAGCGTATAAATGATCTCCTTCTGGGTGCTTTCGATCTCCCGGTTTAGTGCCACATTCTCGAAAGCCGCCAATATATTGGCGCAGTAGACCTCAATCAAATAGCGGTCCCATTCCGATAAAGGCTTCCCGCGCTTAAAATAGATCATTTTCTCCGTACCCGTACTGTTCCGGTAATAGCAGGTGAAGCCATCCTCAAGCATGAAGCGTACGCTCGACACGGCCGCGCTATCGGCTTCGGTCAATACTTCGGGCGGCAGCTTCTGCAGATAGTCAGCAGACGCAAATTTTCCGCTGCCTGCCAGAATGCTCCAACCGTCATTTTCCTTCTGCAGGACTAAACCCTCTGAGCTGTTCTCTGCATCAAGGATGGTGTTTAACTGGACAAGCACTTCGCTCGCAAGCTCCTGGGGCGAATAAACGTTCAATATGGAAGAAGAGGAGCGCACCACGTCCTCCAGCCCCTTCTTATTGCTTTGAATCATTCGAAGATCCCGATAAGAACGCAGTGACGATATGATTGTCGTAAAAAGCTTCTGCGCCGTCAGCTCCGTTTTCTCCTTATAATCGTTAATATCGTATTTCACAATGACTTCCTGTTCCGGGGCCTGCCCCGGCTGACCCGTCCGCAAGATGATGCGGACCGCACTGTTCCGCAGCTCGCGGCGGATGAATTCGATGACCTCAAGTCCGGACTCATCCTTCTCCATGACGACGTCGAGCAGCACGACCGCAATATCCGGCTCAGCACGCAGCATGGCTTTTGCTTCATCCCCGGAATAGGCATGAAGAAGCCGCAGCCCCTTCCCTTCGAATTCGAAGCCGCCAAGAACTAACGAGGTCACCTTGTGAACTTCCTCGTGATCGTCGACGATTAATATGGGCCAGGAATCAAGAGGGTCATCCTGCTCCGAGTCCTCCCCCTCATCCAGAAAGACGAGTTCATCCTCATCCTCTGATAATCGCAGCTCTTCATCTGTCCGAGATATCATGTTAATTACTCCTCTAGAGGTATATTAATAATAAAGGCAGTGCCTTGGCCCGGCTCGCTCTCGCATTCGATCTTACCGCCGAGCGACTGCGTGACCAGGTTGTAGATAATATGCATACCGAGACCGGTGCCTCCGCCGCCTCGGTTTGTCGTAAAGAACGGATCGAATATTTTGTCCTTCACTTCCGGCGGCATTCCTTTGCCGTTATCCCGGTACTTCAGCCACAATCCCGTGGTTTCCTTCCGTACCGTCAGCCGGATCGTCCCGCTCTCGCCCGGATCATAGGCATGAATCAATGAATTCATCAGAAAATTGGTTAGTATCTGCGAGAAGGCTCCCGGATAGCTGGTAATGTCTATATCATCCGGGCACTCGAGCTGCACATCCAGTTTCGTTTGATTCAGCTTCGGTCCCAGGCTGATCAGCACCTCCTGCAGGTACTGCTTCACGTTGAACTGCCGTTTGTTCTCGTGGGATTGATCGACCGCGACGAGCTTGAAGCCATTGATCAACTCCGATGCCCGCTTCAAGTTATAAGAGATAATATGTGAGGACTCGTCGGCCAGCTTGATATAGTTATCCAGATCGGACTTCTTCAGTTTATTGCTCTGCAGGATAGCGGAGAAATCGCCTGTCTTCTGATTTAAGTGCGAAGCCGCCGTCACGCTGACGCCAACGGGCGTATTGATTTCATGGGCTATCCCCGCTACGAGAGCCCCCAGCGCCGCCATTTTCTCCGATTCGACCAGCTGCCTTTGCGCATCCTTCAGGTCGCCGAGCGTCTTTTTAAGAGCCTTGGTGCGCTCATCGACCGTCATCTCCAACTCCTGTGACCATCTGGCCTGCTTGTTCGACAGATCCTCTACCGCGTAGAACGCCTTCGAAAATTTTCTGGACAGCATGAACGCCTGTGCGAAAATAAACACGAACACCCCGAACTTCGCCATATCAAAGGTCGGAATGATGTTGTTGTAGTACAGCAGATCGTTAAAAATAGTGAGCGCCATAATTAAAAACAGGATGCAGCAAAACAAGGCGCCATCCCTCTTCCTTATCGCAGCGCGGATAAAGACGCCAACGACATAAGGCGCGAGAATAAGCAGCAGCACGTGGGTCAGCACCAGCGTAGGCGTGAAAATCGTGGTCGGGGCCGCCAAAACGACGACGCCAAGCACCCCGTATACAGTCGTTCCGAACCGGACCATTCCCTTATGCGTTTCCTTAGGAAACAGCTGCTTCACATATAACAGGAATAACGCCGGACCGAAATATTGCCCGATATATTCAAATTTCTTATAGATTTCAAAGCTCATGTCCGGAAAAATATGATTGATGATCACCTCGCCCAGAAACAGCGACCGCAGGCCGAACAAGAGACAGAAACCGCCAAAGTAAAGCGGCGTTAAATCCTTCCGCCTGATAAAATAAAGCCCCAAATGGTACAGGCCCATAATAACGATCCCGCCTGCCACGAACAGCTCCTGCGCGAGTCGCATCGTCGTAAATTCCGTCACTTCCCCGGCTTCGCCCAGCCGCAGCTCGTCCCAAATGCCGCCTGTCCGCTGGACATAGTTGGACACCTGAATAACGATCTCCACCTCATCATCCGCCGGAAAAATAACGGTTTGGGGGAGATACTTCGCTTCCATCTCCGCCTTTGACTTTCCAACCTTGCCGGCCGATGCCTTTTCTTCCCCGTTAATCCAAAGTTTATAAGCCGACTCGATCCCGAACGGCAAATAAAGGGCTAACAGCTGGTTCGGCGCAGGCGCATCCACCTGCACGATCAGTCTGTAGGTGGCATAGCCGTGGCCAGCCTTCAGGTAACCATGGTTTTTCCAGAATCCCGGCACCTTGATGTAATCGCCGCCTTGCCCCTCCTGCAGCTCGTCCGGACTTAGCAGCTGCCCTGGGTAATGCGACCATTCCCCGTTCAGCTTCACGCTGCCATTCTGGGCAAAATGCCAGCGGCTCAAGTCGATCCTACCCCTCTCTGCTTCCGGCATAGAAGCTGTGGCGGAGCAGCCGGATAACAGAAGCAGAATGAGTAGTAGTACTATAGAACTACTAAATCTCTTTTTCATAACTAAATCGTCCCTATCGGAAGTTTGTCATCTCTATCATTTATACCATATTTCGACAAGAACGGGATACAGGAATAACAAGAAAAGCGCATCCGATAGAATAGGATACGCTTGCTCCGTACGAATTTTTTCATCACAACCCTCTTAACGAATCTTACCCTCAAAGTTAGGAGGATTGCGACAACTTGATTTGTACTTGTTCGGTATTTTGGCGGGCGTTCATCGAATTTTACAAAAAAAGATATTAATCATTTAACCCCTTTCCATCCAGAATATGCGGCAAATATTTTTCAACCCTTGACTCTCGAGTTTTGGATTGTTTGGGTTCAGAAAAATGAAAAATGTACGCTCTTTGCCGTCCCGGCGTCAATGCTTCAAAAGCCGTTTTCAAATCAGGGATTTCAACGAATTTATTTTGCAATTCTTCAGGGATGATGTATTCTGTATGCTCTTTAAAGTCCACTTGCAAGCCGGCTTTTTCAACTTCAATGGCTTCATCAATATAAGCTTTCAAGATCAGCTGCATCTCATCTATTTCTTGAACACTGGTGAACCGAATTTGGCGAGCCGCCTGCACATTTTCCGTTTGTTGGACTAGAATCCCATGGGGATCTTTTAACAAGGCGCCTTTGTGAAACAGAAGCGCGCAGTAATTTTTAAACCCGTGTATTAAAACGATGTTTTTACCTTGAAACGTGTAACAAGGATGCATCCACTTGAAATCTTCAGTCAGCTCGCAGTCAAGAACGATTTTTCTCAACTCCTCGAATTCTTCCTTCCAATTTTTAGCCTTTCTTAAAAATCCGTCAACCTTAGGATTCATTTTACTTGTCGTCATAAAGGAACACTCCTCATCGGCTAATAGTCAAGTATGATCATTTTCAATTTCATCAATTCTTTCTGTAACGGCCAATTTGCCGAATGCGGTTATTGTTCCAACACCGTTTCAAGCTGGCCGCACCATTTACTCCATCCATACTTAGCTCCATTAAGAGCTTGAGCATTTGAGAGTCCGGTTTGTTCGAGATGAAGGTTAACCTTTCCGTCGCCTAAATCCTGCAGCTTCCAGTTGACCGTGTGCTTCTCTCCTCCGCTGACCCAAGTATAGGACACCTGGTTTGGCGCATCAACAAAAAGAACTTCGCCGTCAATAATTCCATCCCACCATTCGGTCGGCTGCGTGCGAAACTGAAACCGATGTCCTACGACAGGCTTAAAATCATTTTCCATCGCTTGACCAGTGTGGATATTGGCCACCCACTTGGATAGCTTATTTGAATCGGTTAAAGCGGACCAGAGCTTCTCGATTGATGTCGTATACTGAAAATCCAAGGATAATGTTAAGTTCATTCTTCTTCCTCCTCTAATAGTTGGTTCAAGCGCAACATATTCATACTCCAGAACTTGCTATAGGAAGCCACCCAATCTTGAATTTCTCTGAGCGGCGAGGCATTTAGCCTAAATCGCGTTTCTCTGCCGACTTTTCGGTCAAGTACCAGTCCGGCCTCTTTAAGGATTGTCAAATGCTTGGATACCGCTGTACGGCCCATTTGAAATTGTTCCGTTAATTCATGAAGCGGTACTTCCTCTGCCTCTGCTAACAGACGAATTAATCGGCGCCTAGTTGGATCTGCAATCGCGTCAAACACATCCCGCAACTGATTGTTCTCACTCATAGCATTCTCCCTCCAAAATTATTGTTTTCTGGATTAGATTAAACGAAGGGAAATCCGTTAATTCCCCCAACTCCTTAAAGCTTGCGACTCTTAGGACGTAGCGCCCACGAAGCGATATTTAGTGCAGCATATGAAAGCGGAAGGATAATATTAAACCCGCTATCACCATAATCATTAGCAAACGCATGAGATAAAGCCGCACCAGTCATTAAAAAGAAGATGCCAGCGTGAACCCATTCTTTAAGCCGAGGAAAACCTGGCATGACGAGAGCGATGGCTCCAAGCACTTTCCAAATCCCGAGAATGGTCATGACGTATAATGGGTAACCAAGATTCGTCACTAACTCGACGTTTCCCCCATATTGCATCAATTGCCCGATACCGCTTAACATAACAGCTGCTGCAAGTAGTAATGTGACTGTCCAATAAGCAATCATTTTTCCTCGGGGCTGGGTTTCTACTTTCGCGGTTGTTTCCGCACCGATAATCATACTCATCCTCCTCATAATGGTTTCAAGTGAACTTATTTAGATTCAAAGCTTTTCAAATGACTACCCACTAATAAGACACCATTTAGTGTCATTTTTATTATAGGACACCTTTTAGTGTCGTGTCAACATCATTTTTAAGCTCAACATGTTAAAAAGCCTCAGTACGCAAATTACCGAAGCTATTAATCATGCCTAAGTTTTGTCTCGTGTCAGGACTGCATGATCCGCACTGTGACTACGGCAGTATTCTCCGCAGTTCAATGCCTTACAAAAAATCAAAAAGCACCGAGAAATCCCGGTGCTACAAGGTTTTTGTTTAGTTGGAGCCTAGGAGATAAGACCTCGAATAACTGCTTTTTGTATCTCAACAATCTTATGAGCAAACATAAATTCGTTAAAGTGATGTTCCTTATCACTAATGTAAACCTACACCATGTCCAATCGCCTATTTACAACAATACAGATTAAATTGCTTGAGTTTAATTTTGTGTCTACAAATAGGGTTACAGTTCAGCAGCAAGCTGCCACTATGTTAAATATGATGTCCCATTAGTTCAACGTTTTATTTCGCCTAGGGTACTCGTCTACTACTTCCCAGTTCTTATATTGATGGAGTCGGACTGCGCTAAATACAATAGAAAACAATCCTAATCCGCCACTTATAATATAAAGTATAGTGGTGTCAATATCGTTTTCGAGTGACTGAAAACCCATATAAAACGATGGAAATGCTATAAAAGCACCAGCCAAAATGAACAAATACCTTCTTAAACTAGACCTTTTAATTTTTCGTAAAAAGTGGTCATAACAGGTTTTACATATAACTGTTTTCCGCTTGCCGACAAGCTTCAAACAGTTAGAGCAATAATATTTACTACAAAATGGACAATTGGTTTCATGTTCAACCTGATTGTGAACAAAGCATGATTTCAAAATAACGACCCCTTGCCTATAAGTTAATTCTTTCTTAATTCTGGAGAGTAACTGCGTTATCCTGCCCGTTACTTCAATGAAAAAAGCAGACTGCCACTGCAATCTGCTTCATTCCACTTTCGTTATCCGCTAGTTCAACAAGCCATTACAAAATTTCGATATATCCTTCTGTTCCATGCACGCGAATACGTTGCCCATCTTTTATCAGTTTGGTAGCATTCTCCACTCCGACAACTGCTGGTAAGCCATATTCACGAGCGATAACGGCTCCATGGGTCATCAGTCCGCCAACTTCGGTGACCAGGCCTTTAATGGATACAAACAATGATGTCCAGCCAGGGTCAGTAAAGGCGGTGACTAATATATCTCCATCTTCCAGATCAGCATCTTCCATGTTTAAGATGACACGTGCTCGTCCCTCTATAACTCCGGTAGAAACAGGTAGACCTACAATCGCTTTGTCTGGCAGATTTTCTCGTTTGTACTTACCCGCAATGATTTCACCATCAGACGTGATTACACGTGGGGGAGCTAGTTTTTCAAAAAATTTGTAATCGTCTTTTCGTTTACTGATGATCTGATAATCCAGTTTATTTGTGCGTACGACTTCGTGAAGTTCTTCAAAAGTGAGATAGTATATATCTTCTTTTTCATGAATAAGGCTAGCTTGTACAAGTTGTTCGGCTTCTTTCAGTAAAGCCTGCTTATAAACGAAGTAGCGATTAATCATGCCGTATTTTGGATATTCACGATAACCGATGAAATTCCGGATTAAGCTGATCACTCGTTTTGTCTCTTCAGCTTTTTGTTCACCATCCGGTAATTGCTTCAATCGATCTAATAGTTCTTGTTCTTTTTCTAAAGCTTCCTGTCGCCCTTGCTCAAATTTCCGATTGCCGGCATTAGGCTCAAAGTTTTTGATATTACTGAGAATCATGGGGACAAGTGTAATTGGTTTTTCACTCCAACGAGTTCTCGAAATATCGATTTCACCGGCACATCGCATTCCGTATTTGTTGAGATAAGCATAGATAGCGTCTTGAGTTTCCTGTCCACCATCAAACTTAACCAGTTCATCCAAAAAATTATCATCTTTTACGTGTTTTAAATACTCAATTACTTCCGGATAAGGACGAATCACATCTGCGACATCCAATAGCGCCAGACCCATCTCCGAAGTGATGTTGTTTTGTACAGATTGAGAAAGCGTATCTGCTGCGTTTTTTTCACCTAACCACTCGTACATTTTTTCATTGATCCATGACGAAGCATTCATAGCAGACATAAAAACTTTTGAACTTTGTGGGTCAAATAAGATCTTCTTTAATTCCTGGAGATCTTCCAGAATAAAATCAAATAAATCTGCTCCTGATTTCGTTTGGATGTTTTGTTTTAATTCTTCTATCGATGTTTGACTGTTCTTAATCAAATCAGAAACGATTGCCGGATCGTTTTCGATTAGTGCTTGAAAACCTGCAGACGACCAACCTTTACTGCTATTACCGGGACTCAGTTCTTTTCTATCATCTGGTAACGATTTTATAAAATTTCGCTCTATTAGGGTCATAAATGCGTCTTTTATGAGCGGATCGGAGTTTCCCAGGGTATTTAAGAAAGTTTCTCTGCTGACAGGTGAAGCCAGCATATGTGTAACATCAACAAACAACCTTCCACCAGATTTACGCATGGGTGCAGGAGTCGTTAACAGGTAAAAAGACAGTCCCAGTGGTTTCATGGGGTCGGTCATCATTTGTTGATGACCGACCGATACATAGACGTGATTTTCTTGATCATTCGCTTCAGGGATCGGGTATAAAGTAGTGATTGGCCGACTCTGGACAATATAAAATGTATCATCAACCAAACACCATTCGATGTCCTGGGGGCGGTCGAAATAAGCTTCGATCTGTCTTCCGATGCGTGCCAGTTGTAAAATTTGTGGTTCAGTAAGTGTTTGAGTCTTTTGCTGATCAGGATCGATCTCCTGTGTCTCTGTTCCGCCTTCTTTTAGTCCATAGATAGCCAATTTTTTGGTTGCTATCATCTTATCGACGATTTCCTCTTCCTGTACTTTATAACAATCGGCA
This sequence comes from Paenibacillus sp. LPE1-1-1.1, assembly GCF_040676435.1. Taxonomy (NCBI): domain Bacteria; kingdom Bacillati; phylum Bacillota; class Bacilli; order Caryophanales; family Paenibacillaceae; genus Paenibacillus; species Paenibacillus sp. LPE1-1-1.1. The sequence goes on along the minus strand of NZ_JBEGHY010000045.1, from coordinate 188,253 downwards.
GATACCAAGCCAGAGACCAGCGCTTCTCCAAGTCCAAAACTGGCATCGATGGATAGCAGCTTTCGGTTAGAAGTAATCGGATCAGCGGTAAATAAAATCCCGGAAGCCTGTGGGAAAACCATCCTTTGAACGATAACGGACAAATAAACTTGACAGTGGTCAAATCCATTATGCATACGGTAGATTACCGCTCGATCCGTAAATAAAGAAGCCCAACATTTGCTGATATGCTGCATGATTGCTTCTTTGCCGATGATATTTAAATAGGTGTCTTGTTGACCAGCAAAAGAGGCATGTGGTAAATCTTCAGCGGTCGCACTAGATCGCACTGCATATGCATGTTCATCACCAAACTGGGAGAGATAGTGAGTAACTGCTTCCACAACATCGGATGGAATTTCTACTTCCAAAATGATTTGTCGAATCTTCCTGCAGATTTCACCAATTTGATCTCGATCTTCTACTTTTAGCATGGTTAGTCGATCCAACAAAGCATGATACGTTTCGTTTTGTTCGAGGGCTTTTTGATATCCCACTGTTGTAACACAAAATCCTTCCGGTACTTGTATTCCTTCAATTTTTGATAATTCCCCTAAATTCAACCCTTTTCCGCCAACGAGCAAAAGCTGCGTTTTTTCCATTTCCTGAAAACCAAGAACCAAAGAACTCATTCAATATCACTCCTAACCATTAAATTGAGAAAAACATTTGACAAGAGTTTACCGGCATGGTACACTTTAATTGTAAGATGAAGTAATTATGTTCATTTAGTTATTGAAAGTCGTAATCTGATTATATCATCGTGTCTGTTTATATGCAATATACAAGAACCTGATAAAGCTACTCAGGTTCTTTTTTGATTTCCCGCTATCATTAATCGCATTAAAAACCATGGTTCGAGTCGAACTCCGTCACTGCATAGTTCCCTAGCGATCCTATGCAGCCTAAGTAAATCCTGAAGTTGCGTCGGGTTCTTACTGAGCGAACCTGCCCGTTAGCTTAATAAAGTAAAGAAGCAGCTGCCGCGGCAAACTGCTCCTTGTATCCCATTAATAAATCGAGTAGGAGGAGGCGGCTAGCCTCCTTCCTCTCATACCGCCGTACATGCGAGGCCGTATACGGCGGTTCCAGAGGATAACATTACATATGATACTGATAGACCTGCGCTGCTGTACTTGTTGCAATGATGGGCATATATGTCGCACTCGTCGTCTTAGGACTGGTATTGATCGTCACTGACTTTTTCCATCCATTCGACCGCTTTGCCGTCAAGGCGTTCTTGAATGGCAATATGCGTCATAGCTGTGGTGGATGAAGCTCCATGCCAATGTTTCTCGCCCGGCGGGAACCAGACCACGTCACCGGGACTAATTTCCTCGATCTGACCTCCCCAGCGTTGAACTCGTCCTCTGCCTGCCGTTACGATCAGCGTCTGACCCAGCGGATGAGTATGCCATGCTGTTCGTGCGCCCGGTTCGAACGTAACGCTGGCTCCAGCTACGCGTGCAGGATCTGTTGCTTCAAACAGTGGATCGATGCGAACCGTGCCGGTAAAATATTCAGACGGTCCTTTGCCGGAAGGTTGGGATCCAACTCTTCTAATTTCCATTTTCTAAGTCCCTCCGATTGAGTTAGGTATTTGTTTCCACGTTGTTGTGTCTACCGCTTACGGTCTTCACCTTCCTAATGAGGACGATATAGGAAACGATAGCCAGTAGACTGGTTGTAAAAATAACGATTCCGAAAGGGATGGCCGAATTCTCGCCCGCAATTCCCACAAGCGGAGAAGTAACTGCACCTAATGCAAATTGAAAAGTGCCGAGCACGGCAGACGCACTCCCCGCAATTTGTCCATGCGGCTCCATCGCTAAGGTAAAAGAAACAGGTCCAATGATTCCGATGGATACAGCGAATAAGAAGGTAGAAACAAATATCGCCGATAATGAGCCATTAGAAAGAACCGCAATCAGGATAGCGGAAGTAGAAACAAAGGACAACGATAATCCAATCCGAAATATACTTTGTTCCGTCAGCCGACCAGCCACTCGTTTGACAACTTGCGATCCAATCATAATAGCGAGACCGTTCATTGCAAACAGGATCGAAAATAGATGCGGCGAAACACCAAAAATGTTCTGATAGATAAATGGAGTGCCGGCAACAAAGGCAAATACACCGGCGAACAAAATACCATTTACAAGGGCATATCCCATAAACGTTCGATCACGAAACAATCGATTGTAGTTCCTCATTAATGCCATGAAGTTGCTTGGGACACGATGCTCTACAGGCAAGCTTTCCTCTAACCCCCATGTTGTGATCCCCGTTAATAGTATTCCTAACAGCCCCAAAAAAATAAACACGCCAACCCACGAGCTGTACGATGTGACGGCACTTCCGGCATTTGGGGAAACTAATGGAGCCACATTGCTGATCATAGTAAGCAGAGAGATAAATTTCGTCATTTCGACTCCGCTATATCTATCGCGAGCAATAGCACGGGAAATCACGAGTCCGGCCGATGCGGCAACCCCTTGGATGAAGCGTAAAACGATGAAGCATTCAATATTGGGTACAAAAGCACAACCCAGCGATGCAACGATATACAGAATCATGGAGATCAGCAATGGCGTACGTCTTCCATAATTATCGCTTAAAGGTCCCATAACCATTTGGCCTAAGCCTAATCCTAATAGGCTGGCGGTTAAACTCGCTTGAATCATGGATGCGTTAGTTCCGAAAAAATCCATGATCTGCGGAAACGACGCGAGATACATATCAACAGTAAATGGCCCCAACGCGGAAAATGCGGCCAGTATCAGAGCCAATCGGAGTGAATGGTTTTTAAGTTTATCGTCCATTCGGGTCTATAAAGTGGATATGTCGATAACGAATCGGTACCGTACGTCACTGCGCAGAATTCGTTCATAGGCTTCGTCTACTTGCTCGGCACGAATGACCTCGATTTGAGGAGTAATGCCATGGGCGGCAGCAAAATTAAGCATCTCTTGCGTTTCCGGAAGTCCGCCAACCAAGGACCCCGCAATACTGCGGCGACTCATGATTAGGGAGAACACGTTGTATGGACTTGGTTCCGCTGGCGCGCCGACATTAACAAGCGTTCCGTCTACGCGAAGTAGCGATAAATACGAATCTACGTCAATATTGGCGGACACGGTGTTTAGAATCAGGTCGAAACGGCCGGCTAACGTGTTGAAAGTTTCAGGATCAAGAGTTGCAAAGTAATGATCCGCGCCAAAGCTCAACGCTTCGTTTTCCTTATCTTTCGCCCGGCTTAAGACTGTAACTTCGGCACCCATCGCATGCGCGAACTGTATCGCAACGTGGCCAAGACCACCCATTCCCAGAATCGCTACCTTTTTTCCTGGACCGGCATTCCAGCGTTTCAATGGGGAGTACGTGGTAATACCGGCGCACAAAAGCGGACTGGCTGCGTCTAGCTCCAGACGATCCGGGATATGCACAACGAATCTTTCGGTAACAACGATTTTTTGGCTGTAACCGCCATAGGTTGGATTGCCATCGTAGTCCAAGGAGTTATAGGTGGCTACAAAGCCTTTTGTACAATGCTGTTCTTCTCCTCGGATGCAGTATTCGCACTCGCCGCAAGAGTCCACATAACAGCCTACGCCAACTCGATCACCTACAGCAAATTTCGTGACCTTCTCCCCTACTGCCGTTATAACCCCGGTGATTTCATGACCAGGCACCATAGGGAAAATTCCGCCTTTCCAGTCCCCGTAGGCACTATGAATATCGGAATGGCAAATGCCGCTAAACTTAATATCGATCGAGACGTCATCCGATCGTAATGGTCTCCTTTCAATTGTGCTCTTTTCAAATGCCGCTTTGGCAGATGGAACACTTAGAACGTGAGTTTTGCACATGGGCTTGTCTCCTTTTCCATAAATCGATATGTGTTCTCTAATCAAAATAAATTGATTAATCAACTTATGTCTATTATTATTTAATTAAGTACGTAAATTCAATGGTTAAAGACACGTGATTTGTTGATATCTCAACATAACACTCGATAATGTCAATTATCCAAGAAAGTCTGGTGGATCTTTAAGATGGCAAAAGTGGATCGGAGAATTCTTAAATCGCAGGAATCCATGAAAAAAGCGGTTATTGAGCTGATGACGGAAAAGAATTTCGACGACATTACAATTCAGGATATTGCCGATCGGGCAAATATAAATCGAGGAACCATTTATCTTCATTACCAAGATAAATTTGATTTATTGGATAAACTCATTGCGGCACATATCAATGAATTAAGTGAGATGGGTGATTGGGCATGTAAGCTGGATTGGAGCAACGCTCTCGTACCCTTTTTTGAATACTTCGAGAAGAATTATTTGTTTTTTTCGACCATGCTAGCGAGCAAAGGAGCACCGTCATTCAGAAATCGGCTTATTGATTTTGTCATGATAGGATTCAAAGAGGAGATCGACAAAGAAAGCGGCAGAAATACGGATCTAAATGAAGATGTAATGCTGCAATATGCCGGGACGGCTTATGTAGGGGTAATCGAATGGTGGATCAGGAATGGAATGCCGTATTCGCCTAAAGTCATGGCCAAACAAGTCGGGGCTTTGTTAGATAGAAGTCTATAGTCATCGTTGTATATCAAGATCGTTCTGTTGTCATGGCGTATTTGACGTATTATTTTGGGATTAATACTGCTGTACAATCCGTCGAACGACTGATCGAAGGTGAATTTTACACTATCGTATCCGTTTGTCGGCAAACATTGCAAGCTCTTGTCCTCAGTCGTCAGTGAGATTGTAAATTTCACAGCTGGCTAAGGTGAGTCGCGGCTATGTATGTAGGTTCTAGTCACAGCTCGGCAATGTAAGCATGTTCTTGTCATGTGCAGTGAATTCATTCAATTCACTCTTGTCCCCGAAAACAATTCAAATTACTGAATCAAACGGTGCGTAAAGACGTGCCGTTTTTTTGTTCTTACATAGCTCCACATCTTTTGATGATGAGGACTCTTTATTTAAAACAGCTTCATTAGCAGTACATATTTGTCGCCGCAAGTCGCAAATACAGAAACACAATTTTTTATTTTATTTTTTACGTCCCCAATCCGTCCCCAAAGGTCAAAAACTTCGAGCTGTCGTTTTAAACGTTCAACCCCATATTCTTCACACTTTTGCTTATATCTAGACAATATGCTGCCAATAGTCCAAACGCTTGTAATAGTAAATTGCAAATGTGTTACTATGTTGTCCAATGTTTTATTCCATTCTGAAGCTTCAGGCATTCTTTCATTGAACATTGAAACATAGCGCTGTCTATCTCTATCTCTAGATAATTTTCTAAATATTATTGGATTGTCTTCATAGATACGTGATAAATTTCTCATATAACTAAACCGATACTGAATAGCCGCAAGTATATCGATTAAAGAGTCTCTTACATTATTGACGGAATTCCAAGAAAATTTATAACTAAAATACTCAATAAACGAAACGTTTGCCTCCAACTTTCTGAAGGCATTTTCCCACTCCTGATTTAAAGGAGTTGTCTGACCCTCAAAAAATCCATTATGAAGTTCATTAGCTTCTTCTGAAATAGTCGACCATTGTGGATACTCACTCTCTACTTTCTCAGATAGCCCCTCAACAACATTATACTTTCTCAAACCATCTCTTAATTTTGGAAAGTGAAATAATATATCTTCAATAGTATAATCTATCTTCAATCTATCCTTTACTCTCTTGTCATTAGCAATATAATATACTCTTGGTATTAAATCTTTCAGCTTCTTGTCATTTATGAAGTTATCAAATTTTTCATTTTCCTCTAGATATTCTACAAATTTTCTTAAAAACACATTAAACAAATCTACAATATCTTCGATATACTTATTAAATAAATCTTCAGTAACGTTCGTTTTGGAGATTATTTCTGTAATTGCTAACCGGAGAAAAACATCACCGCACATATATTCGATAAATAGAGCTACTTGAGTGTGCCCATACAACTGATGCGGTACCGTACTTATTTCGGATCTCATCCATCGCTGACATAAGTTGTCGCTCTCTAGAGTCGTCTTCAAATAGATCGAGCTGCGCTACATCATCACCAGATAAATTGGTTAGAACAACATGTATGAAAGTTGTCTCGAACAACGACCCAACAAAGATAAAGCGCTTTCAATAGTATCAACTTGGATTATAGCGGTAACGGGAAAGGGAGAACATGAACTTTACTACGTTTTTTGGACAATAACCGTGCGTCAATGACCCCCATGCTTCCTGATGCTCGCCTTTCCCCTTAATCCACTTCATCGTAATCGTCCCATTTCCACTTATCCGATTTATTTTCATGAGTAGTAAATAACGCCATTCGAAATATATTGCAATGGAAGGCGTACAATTTATTCTTTCATGAAGATCCCTAATTGCTACAATTTTGTGGAACTAGAAAAAGGCTAAGCTTAGAAGTGAAAAATATAAAAAACCCTTGATTTCTCAAGGGTTTTGGCATTTGTTATTTTTTGGAGCCTAGGACACAACATCATGTTTCTCGTCACATATAGACAAATTCGTCTATATTCTGCAATTATTTCAGCGAATTCGCCAATTCGTTCAAAACTTGCGCCTGTTCTTCCGTGAGCGCTTTTCCGCACTGCGCGTTCACCTGATGGATAAACGCAGTGAGTTGACCATGCATGGCTTTCAAATTGCCTTTGGATGCCGAATACTTCGCTTGGTCAAGTTTTTTAACCAAAGCGTGCCGGATGCCGTTATCAGCGTTCACAAACCGTGCCACCAGCTCGGACAGGCTGTCGAAATCCACGGTAACGGATATAGTAATCGATTGATTCGCAATGTTGCCGGCCGCGTCTTCCGCAGTAGCCGTGAAGGTATGCAAGCCTGTTTCAAGCTCGTATGCTTCAGCCGCTATTTCGTCGCAATCCGAGGAAACCACGCCCGACAACGCATCATCGGCCGAACATCCGATAACCACGTTTTGGTCGATGCCATAAACGGTACCGTCTTGCACGGTGAACGAGACCGTAGGCGCTGTCAGGTCAATGTTCACCGTAGCGGCCTTTTCTTCCTCCACGTTGCCCGCCTTGTCCTTGCTCCAATAGCGCAGGCTGTTCTCCCCTTCATACGGCATGCGGATAGAGGTTCCTTCCGCTACCGCTCCGTCGTTCAGTTTGAAGAACGTGCGCGCAACGCCCGCGCCCTCATCTTCGGCAGTCAAGGTTACATTTACGGGTGTGCGGTACCATCCGTTCCGGCCTTCCCCTTCGTAGGCAGGCGTGGTGACGGGCGCCGCCAAGTCGCTTGCAATCTCAGCTACAAAAGTCGTAACGCTTTGGGCAGGCAGCTCCGCCGTAAAGGAACCGTTCGACACTTGAATAGACGCTCCGACCGCAAGATTCCTGTTGCTGTCCGTTACCCATGAAGAGACTTGCGAAGCGGCCCCCGTACCGTTTTGCAAAGCAAAATTTTGGCTCACCGCTGAATCTCCTTTGTTGATGACGACAATCACTACCTTATTGTCGTCACCTTTATAGGCGGATACGAATACTTCAGGGTCGGGATTTTTGGTTGCGTCAACCCTTACATAGCCGGGACGGACAAATTTCGAGTAATGCGCCATGCTGTACCCGCGCTTGCTTATCGTATTGTCATCTTTCAACGGACCGTAATGCCTGCGGATGTACCACCATACGTAGGTCTGGAAATTCCCTTCTACCATGGCATTGTACATATGTTCCGCAACACCCAATGCTTCGGGCCAGCGATCCGCCGAGTTCGTCTCGCTGTTCGGATAGTACACTTCCGTCATCCACAGTTCTTTTCCCGCTCCTTTTTGTTCGAATAGCGGGTAAGGGAAATTACTATAACTAGTGCCGTACGTGTGAGCGCCGAGAATATCCATGTTTGCTAGCGCTTCCGGGTCATTCAAAATAGGGTCCGACATTTGTTTGACGTAAGAAAACGACTCCGGCGCGATGACCCTGTTATGGATGGAGCCGGCATTTTCTTTCATAAAACGAACGATTTCCTCCGAACTCCACCACGTCCAATCATGCGCATAGTCCGGTTCGTTTTGAATCGATATCGCATACAGCTCCACGCCATTGCTCTTCATGAACGAATCGAACTCGTTCAGGTACTGCGCATAATCATCGTACATATCGTGCTTAAGCCGTCTTGCGTTTGGATCTTCAACATATGCGGTAGCGTTGATATGATCGATATTCGGTCCTCCTGTACCGGTAGTTACCAGTTTTAACGTATTATTGTTGCCGACGCTCATGGGAATCTGGATCGATTTCTCGCCCCAAGTTGCAAGGCTGCCGGTTGCTTCAAAGGTCACATCGTCAATTACTTTCGTTCCGTTCACATATACATCCAGATAACTTGTCCCCGTCTGCAGCGCATAACGGATTCGAAAATTTTTCGTTCCCGTGCTGCCAATGACGATGTTATTCCACTGAGTGGCCGCATCGGATGCAGCTTGAAACTCGACATATCCGGTACCGGTGTAGCCCGAATTGGTGTTTTGCACAACAGTGTTGGTCAGAGTTGTACCCGTCTCCGCTTCATAAGTGGTACCGCTGCCAGAGCTTTTGCCAAGCGTGAAGGTCTCGACCATTTCACTTGGGGGATTCCATGGTGAGGCAAATACGATGGCTCCGTGTTCAATCGCTTTTTTTGCCGTTTCCACTTCTCTTTGCCAATTTTCTTTATTTTCATCAATAGGAATTCTTAGCACAGAAAAACCTAACTGGTTCTCTCCATTGCCAAAAGCGGTTTCTCTTTGTGCTGGTGTCAAATCTCCAATCCAAACGGAGTGGTTCATTCCTCCAAAACCGCGGATCACTTGATTTTCCGCCGATAAATTTACGATAACGTCGGTTGTTGCCGGATCGGCTAAGGCTTTAGTAGACCCCGGCACGAAAAATAGCGGCAGCGCAACCACGCATGCCAATGATACGCAAATAGATTTTCTCATACGTGAAATCATATTGGTCTCATCTCCCTATTCAATTTCTTAACCTCTATCTTCGCAAAGCATTTGGTTTGTAACCGTTTACAAAACTTCTTCCATCAACCCGGCACATCATTCGTTGACAAGCCCCTTAGCCTTACGAAATCATCATAATCCTCCCTTCAGCCTCTGACCATGCCCCGCACAAAACGGCAGCCGCATGTTTCCCTAAATCATAATATCGAGTCACATTTCGAGTCTATATAATTACTAGCTATTTGTTGTAATTTTTAAAGACTACTTTCAACTTTGGCATACCAGCCTTCTTCAAAATAATCGCAACGGCGGTTCATCCATTGCGGATGCATGCAGGCAAAGCTATGATGGAAGAAAGGAAACGGAGGCCACAACTATGAATTTCCCTCCCATTCACATGGATCATATGGATGTGAAGATCCCTTTTGGCGATCTGATGCTGAACATCCTTTGTGAAATGGTTTTTTAACATAAAGTTGAAAATATTTTAGGGATTATCTAATATTTTCATAGAGGAGGCGATTCTTTATGGAGCTTGAGTATCATCCGCACCTAGTGCCGAATATCTTTCTATTCGTCGATCGCAGATGTTATCCGGATTGGACGATCCAAAAGACGAGAATCGGTTTCCACGATCTCACGTTCGTAGTTGAGGGCAAGGCCAGCTATTACATTAACGGAGAGAAATTCACCGCCGAGGAGGGAGATCTTATCTACGTCCCTGGTGGCAGCGTTCGGGAAGCCCACACATTTAAGGAGACCCCGATGCATTCCTATCCTTTCAACTTCTTCTGGGCTGAACCGCATAATCATATCCGTCTGCCGTTCGGGGTCGTAACGAAGAATGTGATCACCAAAGAGATTCTTGGCTATATCCGTGAATTCAACCAGGTGTGGATGAGTAAACAACCATTCTATATGATCCAAGCGCGGGCTTTGTTCGAACTCATCCTATACCGACTGCTCAGCAACTATAACCGGCGATCAGCAACGCAAATCGATCCGCGGATTAAAAAGCTGATCGCATTCATTACAGACCATTATTCTGAAAATATTACAATTGGCGAATTGGCGGAAAGGGTAAACCTTCATCCCGTATATTTAGGCAAGTTATTTAAACAAAACACCGGCTCGACCTACAAAGAATATGTTAACCGCATTCGCATCAACAACGCCGAAATGATGCTGTCGGCGGGTGACTTTACGGTGACAGAAGCCGCTGAACGCTGCGGCTTTTACGATATTTCCTATTTCAGCAATGCGTTCAAGGAAATGAAGGGCTACTCTCCTTCTGCCGCTAAGAAACAATAATAGAACTATGATTTCACAGGTAATAAATGAACGATCGGCAGGTTGTTGTCATGAAATGAAAACGCTACACTTAAGGTGCATCGGGGGTGATCGATACTTCAAAGAAGCTGATCATCCTACCGGCTTCATCTCCGGCAGCTTAATTCGAATAACGAACTTTAGCCCATTGAGCTCGCTCCTAGAAACAAATAAACCGATGCCATCCCCATACGTTAAGAGAATTCGACGAAGAATATTGATCTTGCCCGTTATTTCATAGGATTCGGCCGTGCCAGCCAATCTACTTTTTAACGCTTCGATTTCGTTATCGTTGATGTTCCCATTATCCTCAACGATAACTAACGCCTCGTCCTGCTTCATCTCGAAAGATACGCGAAGCAGTCCGTCCGCCGGCATCTTCTCGAGGCTATGCTCGTAAGCGCTCTCAATGATCAGACGAACAGTCAATCTAGGTACCAACATCTGCCCCATTTCCTTGGGCAAGTCATTAAATTCTACTCGTAGTCGTCTCGAAAATCTGAAATCTTGAATCTCTGTATACAAACGGCTGTGCCTTATTTCTTCTGACAGCAATACGCTGTCTTCCCCATTACGGGTAACAAATCGAAAGTACTCGCCAAGTAAATTCGCGAACCGTTCGATTCTCTCGAAGTCTCCGGTTTTCGCCAAAGCGTTTAAAATAAAAAAGCTATTATACATAAATTGCGGGTTCATTTGAGATTGAAGCTGTTTAAGCTCCGCCTTATTCATCATTAGCTTTTGTTTATGGTCCTGATCGATAAGCGTTTGCATCTGTAGAAGCGCCTGGTTAAATTTGTTATACAAAAACCCAAACTCGTCCTTTTTTTCGTGCTCAATCGGCGTAACCGGCGCGCCTTCTTCCATTTTTCTAAAACGCTGAACGAGAAGCTGCATTGGTTGATAGACGAGCTTATAAGAAGAATAGGAATAGCTCACCACGGCGACAATGGACGCGAGGGAAAATAGCCAAGCCCATAAATTGAATTTTCTCATCGTTTTTTTTACCTGTTCTTCAGGGACATACGTAACGACGGAAAGTCCTTGTTCATCGTATGATGCTTGATATAATTGATAACTCCTGCCTTCGACTAGATTGGCTTCTTCATCGCCGGACAATGTAAAACCTAACGCTTCGGATCGTAAGAAGACTCGGCTTTCAGGATATAAATTGACTTGATGCAAGGATTCCTGCAGTTTTTCCATATCTAATTCAATCTGAACAATGTACAGCGGCTCCACTCCATTTTTCCCGCCAAATTTAGCACTGCCAAGATGAAGGGAATCGTTCCAGTTGATCAGTCGACTTTTATTTTTGCCTGCATTGTGCAGAAAATAATCAAACTTTTCATAATCATATGTACTGACGCCATTCAGGGTTGAGACGGTTTTATTTAAGAAGTTACAATGAATAAATATATCTTTCGTGTATGTACTATTGTTTTTAATGGAAGTTAGCCGATTCAACACCTCATTCATGCTTTGGCTTTGCTCGATCCTATCCATCTTGTCCCATGCGACAGCTATTTTATTCAAATCGATATCCTGAAGCATATCGAGCTGTTGAACTTCCAACCATTCGATTTCGCGATGCAAATCCTTTATATAGGAAGACAACTGAGCCGGCGTATTTCTGGAAATTTCTTGGCTTGCATTTGAATAACTCCAGGTATACATATACAAGCCTAGAATTATAATGGGAAAAGTTACGAAGAGAGAAGTAAATAATAGTCTCGTAAGAATTGTTTTTCGCAATAAATGAACCGAACCTTTTCTATATCGATTCCACCTAGTTTTCAATTTCTTTCAGCACTTTCTTAATCGCTTGAACTGCAACAGCGAAGCGTTTGGCTCCGCCTGCCGGCAGGTTATAACCGGGGGAATCGGGCTCAAGGGTAGAAAAGTCCGTATAATTTTCGAGATGGGGTTCGAGTGATAAAAAACCTTCATATCCCCGATTATGCAATGCGTGAAGAATCTCTCTTACGTTGCCGTCTCCTTCTCCTGCCGGCACAACGTGACCACCGTTTCTTAAGGCGTCTTTGATATGCACATACTCGATATCGTTCTTAAGCAGTTCATAAGCGTCCGGATAATTGGTAACGCCGCATTGTACAAAGTTGGCAAAATCAAATATGCCTCTCACATGATCGGAACGCAACGATGCCAGAAGATCCAGACAACGTTCAGCCGTATCTCCATATATTCCACTTTCGTTTTCGTGAAGGAGAATGACGTCATTTTCTTCCGCGAATTCAGCAAACTTCGCCCATCGATCAATCACGTCGGTTCGATAGGTTGATGGATCTTCCACTCTTGGAATATAAAAACTAAACATCCTTATATACTTGCATTCCATAATTTTGGCAATCTCCACCGTATGCTTGAAAAGCTCGAAATGGGGTTCAAAATCATCCGTAATCTTGATTTTCCCTATCGGAGACCCTACTGCCGACAGCTTGAACCCTCTTCCGTCGATTTGCCGCTTAATCTCGCGTATTTCGTCCAAGCTATAGGAAACGAGCAGTTTCCCGTTTACTCCTCTCATTTCAATGTACTTAATCCCATGCTCATCCAATACGTCCATTTGAGTTGTTAAATCAGAATCAATTTCATCAGCAAACGCGGATAAAATAAATGTACTCATTGAAACATCCCTCTCTCGCAGTAAATAGAATCCATTTCATTCCAGCAACTTATCGCAGCTGTAACGATAGGAAGGAAACAGTCCCCGCATACGTTTCGGGGACTGTTTGATACACTAAATTAAATCTTATTTTTTCCACACCTCATCAATCGCCGTTTGGAAAGGCCCTTTATATTTCTCGACGACGGTCGATACCGAAATTCCTTCCTGAATTTCCCCGGTAAGCTCGTAATAAGGCATGGACGGATATCCATTATTAATATCGACCACTTTAATGCTCTCTCCGGCCATCTTTGCATTATTGATATCGTCCTCGTTGCTGAATAACGCTTCAAGTGAGGCTTGTTTCGGATATTCGTAGATTGAATCAATATCGTTGATCTTCTCATAGAGGTATACCAATTGCTCCGGATGTTCGACTGCACTAGGAATCGTCAAGTAGTTTGGTATTGTGTTGGAAGAATGATATTGTGTAGCGCTAGGCCCTTTGGGGAAAGGCAGGAAACCGATGTCATGATCTGGCATATCTTTTTTGAAACCATCCATTTCATAATCCTGGCCTGCATACATCAACGTGTTGCCTTGGCGGAAAAATTGACCGGGCTCGGTCCAATCTCCACCTTCCGTAGGTCTGGCGATGTCCTCGGTTGCTAGTCGAGATAAGAAGTTCAACACTTCTATCGTTTTGGGGTCCTCGAGGTTTTGCTTATCCTGGGCGACCAGATTCGCTTCATTCGACGCCATGGCCGGTACAAGAAGCGAATCGCTGGCAAGCCCCCATGTATCCAGCTTCCCATCGTTATTCGTATCTTTGTTCGCCTCTTTAGCAACCTGAATGAGCGTCTCCCAATTCCAGTCTTCTTCATTCACATATTCCTGCAATGGCTTGAGGCCCAATTGATTCATCAAAGTACGGTTATAGAAAAAGCCGCCTGAAGCACCGTTGATGCCTGTCCTGAAACCGTAGCCTCTGCCTTCGTATTGAGAGTATTCGTTCGTATATTGCTGAATAAATACTTTCTCGTTTTTCGTGTATTCATCGACCGGCCAGAACAAGTCCTGATTGACCAGCGTTGGAATCATCCACGGTCTGGCTACCCGGATAATATCGCCTAGCGGCTCTCCCGCAACCAGCGAAGCCGTTACCTTATTCTGATATTCTCCGTAATCGACAACGACGTATTCTATTTTAAAATTATGTTTCTTCATTAACGCGTCCAAATTTCCTTTCTTCTTGATATTATCCGGATTGTCTTCCAAAATCGACTCGTCGTACCAAGAGACCCATTTGATCGTACGGCCTCCCATATCGAAGTCCATTTCAGGCGTGCCGCTCACTTCTTCTTCAGTCGATTCGTTACCATCGGTTGAATTTGACGCGGCAGGCGTGTTCTCGGCATTTTTGCCCGCATTGCCGGTTCCATTCTTAGTCGCACCTTCGCCTGAACCACCGCTGCATGCCGCCATGAGCACCAAAACCAGAGTACAGAATACCAGCATGGACTTGCGCAACCTCATGTAAATACCCCCTTAGGATTTGGCTACACCAAAAATGTAACGCTTTCAAAAAACCTTCTTTTTACTTCCAATGGTTGCCGGTTCGCGTAAGTTTTTAGAAGCCGGGAAGTCCGAAGCGATGCAGCTACCATATACAAAATGATATAATTCCTCATGTAAACTAACCATAGAGGGATTAAATACTTTTTGTAATTATTCAATATAAATAACAACCGACTGCTTGACCCCTTTTGTGTCGAAATTGCAGCTTGGCTCAAGAGCATTTTTCAAAGTCAGGCCAACATAACCGTCAATCATCTCTTGCATTCCAATTTGCCATCGCGAAATGTATGCGCTTCATAATGTCAAAAAATAGACCGAATTATGACAAGATAATTCGGTTTCATAGCCATCAACCTTCATGCAAAGCCGCTATCCCAAAAATCGCCAACGAGGCCTTCGATGATACTTCCGCTCGCCCACGGCATCAGACAGAACCAGGTGCTCGCCGGAGAGCCGTCGCTGTATTTCTGTGTAAGCAGTCCCTCCGAATGGCAGAATCGCTCCGACATCCATCCCCTCCTGCCGTAATCGAATTCAAGGTCAAACCGGTTATAGGTTTGGCATCCCCAACCGACCGTATCGAGCATGCGCTCTCTCACATAGGCATCATCGGTTTGCTCGACATAATAGAGCAGTTCGTCCACGCTATTGTTCGACATCGGATGAATATGGGGATTAGACACGGAAGTGACGCTTCCACCGCTGCTCGACCAGCCTATTCGACTGAGCGGAGGTACTTTGATAGGAGAATTGTAGACGAACTTGAAGGTGGATTCATAGCAGATGGCATCCCTCATATTGTCCAAATAGTGTTGCTCTCCCGTCATGGCGTGCAGATAACGGACGGCTTTAATATAAGCCAATATCCCTTCCGAATCGATGGTTTTGTCCGTATCGAGCGGTGCTCCGTAACATTCCATCCGTTTCACGAAGCGGTTATAATAGTGGGCTTCGCTTAGCCGCAGGCTCTCGAGGTGCGAGTGCTCTTCCGTTAACCAGCAGTAATAAGCCAGAGCGGTCATAGCCCACGCCCCGCCAAATGAATCGTATTCCAGACCGGCGCCCGTTTCTTCGGACAAAATATATGGATATTCGCCATCCGTATTTTTGGTTCGCTCCATTTGCATAAGCACCCGATGTACGAAAGGCAGCCATTCGTCATGCGTACATGTTTTCAGCCGCTTTTCGTATTCGTAAGCTTTCAAGATGTAGTACATGGCTTGACATGCCAAATAAGAAGAATGACCGGGCGTATGAATGCCGTCGAACCACCAGCCCTTAATGCTCCATTGGCCGTTGCCGTAGGTCTCATACGGCAGCCCAGAAGCCGGATTGATCGAATTTTCCACGATGTTGGTTATGCAGGAGAGCGCCTGTTGCCGCATGTCTTCGTCGTCAAGCCTCAGTGCGGCTATCAGAACGGGTGTGGCCACGGACAAGCCGTTCGTCCAGCTGATCGAAAATAGCTTGTTGTACCGGAACTTGCCGGAGCCGGGCTCATCCTCAAAGACAAAGCCGGAATAACTCAATTCCTCCGGCAGCCATGCATATTGGGACACAGCCTTCGACAGATCGGCAGCGGCAATTTGCACGGCACTGCCCTTTCTCGGCTTCTCGTGATACCGGTAATAAATCTGTTCCAAAGCCGCGTTGATGCCGAGTGGCGACTCGGCTTCGTAATCGTAGATGTCTATCTCGAAGCTTACGCTTTCGCCCGCCGCGAGCTCAAAGACATTTTCCGACAGAGGCGCCCTTTCCGCAACCTGCTTGGACTTGATGAACATCCACGGCGCATTCTCGTAACCAAGCGTATAGCCGACTGTCCCTTTGGACAACGAGCAAGTGAATCCCCCATATTGATAGAACTCCCCTACTTTGCCCGGCATCCATTGCTGCTTGGTTCCATTCTTGAGCATAAAATACGGACTGGCGCAAATACCCGTAATTCTGCCGGAGTCGTAGACAAGAGCCGCCGGATGAGACAAACGGTCGCTCCTTGTCATCCACCAGGAAGACGAAGGGCGGGAAGAATGGCCCTCTCGCAGCCTTGGAAACTCGTTCAATACATTCTGGGGGCTTTCGCCGCGATTTCTGCCATACATAAATGCGGGAAGGAAAAAGCGGGGATTCGTTTTGGCGAAAGGAAGCTCCACGCGGATCACGCCGCTCCAGACTTCACGGTTATCATTACGTACAATTAAGGCAGCCCGGTAAGGCTGGTCGGGACTTCCGATGCCGCCGCTAACATCAACCGTTGCGCTTAATCCGTGGATGGAGAGTTCCGTATAGTCCATATTCTGCTTCTGCTTGTTTCGTGCCGATATGACGACGTTCATCACATAATCCTCCGATCTCGCTTGGAAGCCGACTCTCCATTACCGCGAACGGAGAATCGGTTTCACCTTCTGCGTCTTACTTCTTCTCAGCTTGGAACACTTTGAGCTTCTCGTCCATAACCTCTTGGCCGCCAATTTTCATATAATCCTGAACTTCTTTGTCGTACACGCTATCGAAGTCAGCCGGCTTTGCCGTAATGGCCTTGACGAAAATTTCGTCGGTTTTCTCCTTAAGCGTCACCGCGTACTTGATCTCGGATTCGACCGGCGTACTCACATTCGGGATGAGAACGCCGTCGGACGAACCCAACTCGATACTCGAAATCGTAAAATCTTTAAATTTCGGGTCGGACGCGTTCGCGGCGATGTTCAATTCTTCATCCGTCGTGCTGACGTATTTGCCGTTGAGGATGATTGCATAATCCGAATAGTTGTACAGAGTATTTTTGGCTTCATCGTTATCCAATGTTACCGGGATACCGTCCTGCATTTCGTAGGATTTGCCTTCCGTGCCGTTCTGAAGGGCGATGAAGTTTTCCGGCTGCGCCATCCAGTCCAAATATTTCACGACGGCTTCCGCGTTTTTGCTCGATTTCGGCACGAACATATGCAATCCGTTCGGCGAATATAGTGGCTTAGGATGCTTCCCGTCTGGCGTGGAGAAAGGATCGATCGGGACAAGGTTGGCTTTGGGATCCGCTTTGTAGACTTCTGCCAGATACGCCTGGTAGACCGGCTCGTTCGTATTGGCGGTACCCGCCCCAACCAAGCCGTTGATCAGATCCTTTTGGAATTTCTGAGGATCCTTGTTCATCGTCAGCGGGAAATCCGGGTCGATTAACCCTTCGTTGTACATTTTGTTCAGGAAGCGCAGCGCTTCCTTATGGCCCGGCATCAGCCATTCAGGTGTCGCGTAAAGGACTTCATCCGAAATTTTATCCCACTCCCAGAACGAGTACATAAGCGGTTTCATATGGAAGGGGTCGATATTGCTGTACGGTATGACGTTCGCTCCGGATTTGCCGGGCTGCTTTTCCTTAAACGCTTTCAACGTATTGTAGAATTCCTCCGTCGTCTTCGGTACCGGCAAGCCGAGCTCGTCCAGCCAGTCCTGACGGATAAGCGTCGTGCTCTGAGGCAGCAATACGCGGCGCGCCGGAATCGTGTACTGTTTGCCCTCGAACACGCCGTATTTAAGCACGTCTTCGCCCAGAACCGTTTTTAAATTTTGACCGTATTTCTCGATCAGAGGACCGAGATCGGTCAATCCGCCGCTTCTCACATAGTTCTGCACGGTCGGGTTGTCGTACGTGTATACGAGATCCGGCGCTTGGTTCGAGGCCATCAGCACGTTCAACTTTTCGACTTCCTGCGTCCGCGGAACGGTTACGAATTCGACCTTGATGTTATTGGGGTCGCCGAAGTTTTTCTGAATGTATTGCGTCATGAAGTTGTCCGTAATCGGCGGCGCCCCCGTCGGCGTATTGTTGCGGTCGAACAGCTCGATGCGGAGCGTAATGGGATCTCCCTTAGGCGCTCCCGTCTCTTCTCCAGACGTATTGTCCGGCGATTGGTTTCCTTCGTTGCCGCTTGAATTGCCGCCGCTGCAGCCCGATAGCGCGGCCGTCATAAAGATAACGGCCAGAAGGAAACCGATGTACCATCTGCTTGATTTGGCGATGAATTTCATCATACCTCTCCCCTTTTTCAAAAAATTGGATTGCTTATATAGTAACTCCCGGCATAACGTGCCCGACGGAAGAGACTACCGTGCCTATATTGGATATTATCCCTTAACGGCTCCGATCATCATCCCGGATACGAAGTAACGTTGCAGCCACGGGTATACCAGCAGAATCGGAACAGTCGCGAACATAATGGACGCCGCCTTAAGGCTTTCGGGCACCGGAGCCGTCGTGCTTAGCCCCTCGGCGATGTCGGCGACCTGGCTGTTCATGACCATCTCGTACAAACGCAACTGCAGCGGATAGAGCTTCGAGTCGGTGATATAGAGCAGCGCATCCATAAAACCGTTCCAGCGGCCCACTGCATAGAACAGGCTTAACGTCGCTAACACCGGCAACGAAAGCGGAAGCACAATACCGAACAATATACGGTAATGACTTGCGCCGTCCATACGGGCGGATTCCTCGAGCTCTACCGGGATGGAAGAGAAAAATGATTTCATAATCAAGAGATAAAAAGCGTTGACGGCGCCCGGTAATACTAATGCCCACACGGAATCCAGCAGGTGCAAATTTTTAACCAGCAAATATTCCGGGATCATCCCTCCGCTGAAAAACATCGTCATTACGATTATAAGCAGGAATAGATTTCGTCCCCTCAAATTCGATTTAGTCAAAGGATAGGCGGCCATTACGGTCATCGCCATGGAAATCGCCGTAAATAACAGCACCAGAAATACCGTGAACGCTAGAGACCTAAGCATCTGCGTGTTTCCGAACACGGCCTTGTACGCCGTCATATCCATCTCCAACGGAATCAGGGTTACTTTGCCTGCGAGGATCGCGCTGTTGCCGCTTAGCGAGAGCGCCAAAATATGGAGCATCGGCACTAAGCAGAACACGCCGGCGATCGTAATGATACCGATAATAAAGGCGTCCAAAAGATTTATTTTGCGATTCGCAAGCTTTGCTGCGTGTTCCATGCTTTTCATGTCCTCTCCTCCTTACCAGATGCCTTGGTCATTTACTTTGCGGGATATAAAATCGGCAGTTAGCAGAAAAATCAGGCCGACAACCGCCTGGAATAAGCCGATCGCCGTCGCGATTGTGTACCTGGCCGACTGGATCCCAATACTGTATACGTAAGTGCTGATCACCTCGGAGACGTCGGTCACGAGCGGATTGCTGAGAACGAACGGGCGATCGAATCCAATGCTGGCCATGTGCCCGATGTTAATGATTAACAAAATAATAATGGTCGGTTTGATGCCGGGCAGCGTAATGTGCCAAATTTTCCGCATTCGATTGGCCCCGTCCACTTCCGCGGCTTCATAGAGGTCCTTATTGATCCCCGTTAAAGCGGCTAAATAAATGATGGTCCCCCATCCGGCGCTTTGCCAAATCCCTATACCGAGATAGGTCAACACCCAATACAAGGGCTCCGTCAAAAACGGGATCGCTTCCATTCCAAAATTTTTGAGCACCGTATTCACGATACCCGTATTGGTCGCAAGCAACTGGATCGCCATGCCGCCTATAATTACCCATGATATAAAGTGCGGGAGATAGAGGATCATCTGTGCCCCCTTCTTGAACCATTTCAGGCGCAATTCATTTAAAAGGATGGCCAAAATAATCGGAATCGGAAAGCTGATGACGAGATCCAGCAGGTTCAGCAAAAACGTATTCCTCAGCGCGCGATAGAATCCATCCATTTTAAATACTTCTTGGAAGGTCTCGAACCCTACCCATGGACTCGCCCAAATTCCATTAAAGATGTTGTAGTCTTTAAATGCGATGACGACTCCGAGCATAGGTACATACTTAAATGTTAGAAAATACAGCACGGGGAGCAGAAGCAATGTGTAGAGCTGCCAGTCGCGGACTAGGGCCAGTACCTTCCATCGTGATGCTTCCCGGGCGTTAGGCTTCGTTGAGATCGCCATGGTCACCCTCCTTCTAATTATTCATCGCTCCATGTATGTTCGAGCGCTCCTTACACGTCATAATGTATCATTCGGGATTGCTCGATGTACATTTACATGATTTTTGGACTTAATTCCAGGTCTACTGCGGAATTAGTGGCATGCTTAACCTGGTTTTACGGCTTAACTTCAAAAAAAAAATCTGCTGGAAACCAGCAGATTTCAACTCATTAACGTTGTAACCGATAAATATTCCTATACTCGCCCGGCGGGAACTCGAACTGCTTTTTGAAGGCGCGGTGAAAGGAAATGACGTGCGTATACCCGACCTTTTCCGCGATGGATTGAATCGATTCATCGGTTTCCACCAGCATGCGGCGTCCGTGATCGAGACGAATCCTCATGACATAGTCAATGAACTTCTCTCCGCTCTCCTCCTTGAACAGAATGCTGGCATTGCTGACGGGCAGCCCGAACTTATCGCAAACGCTGGAGAGAGATAAATCGGGGTCCGAATAATGATCATCGATATAGGCTTTTATCCGCATCGCAATGGCATGGTTGCTGGAGCTTTCGCGTTCTACCTTGAGATCGACCGCCAGATCGTTCAAGGCGGCGACCAGTTCGGCATTCAGCTCTCCAAGCGTTTCCGCTTTGTCTGCCATCGCATTGAACCGATCGCGATAACTTTCATGCCAAGCCCGCTTCAATTCAGGCGATATGCTGCAGATCTCCTTCTCTAAATACTGGGTGATACTGGCGGCAAGACTCGTGATCTCCATTCTGCCCATTTTTCTCAGCTTCAACTCTTCGATGATTCTCGATAATTTGTTTAGCCATTGCCCGTCTCCTTTCAGATATAGATGTACCAGCTCCGGGATGGAGCCGAATGACGAATAAGCGTTATTATCCGACTTAGCCGCTGCTTTCTGGTTATCGATCACGGCGTTCGTACCGAACACTACCTTGTAAGATACGTTGTTGATGGCATTTCGGTACGACTCCGCGATCGTCTCCATCGTATCGGATACGGCGCCGATTCCTATAGACACCGTTATCTGCAGATTGTCGTGAATCCAGCTTCTATAATCCTCGCATAACCGGAAGAGAGCGTCAGAATACGGCTTGTGGGGTTCCGTCAGAAACAAAATAAAAGTCATCTGCTGCGGCTCCGTCCAGATATGGCTCTGAGGCATTCCGCGCTCCTGCGCAAGCTCTCGAAAGGCGCTCTCGAGGAAATATTTCAGCAAATGCTGATCGCTTGGCTTGTACGTCTCGACAAATGATGGATAACGGTCGATTTCGATCGATACGACGCCAATCCGATCATACTCGCCAGGGAGACCGATCGGACCGGCTTTCTGTTGCCATTCGGCATCGTTCATCGTTCGATGGCCTTCAAGCAATTCCTGTAACAGGATACGCTTGCGGTGAAGCGTATCTGCCTCATGGAGGCTATCGTAATCAACTGATTTTGCGAGCAATTGGTCGATCGCGGATTCAATGAAATTAAACTCGTTGAGGGGCTTTTTAATTCCAAGTACACCGCTCTTTCTTGCCGTATACCTATTGATTTTCTCGACCAAAGCCTGAATCGGCTTATAATGGACATGAGTAATAATCGTAAACCAAACAAGTGCCAGCACGATGATGACCATGACCAATATGACCCATGCATTGGAAAGAAGAGACAGCGCGGAGTACCCTGCGGCATTGACGCTGTCGGCGTAATAGGTCCAGCCCGTATATTCCGATACCGCGCGTAGACGCGAGTTGGTCGGGCTTTCTTTCGTCGTTTGGAACACTCGATTCTCCGCGTCTACGATATGGACGGTTCCGCGATCCTCTTGACTGTACTGATTGAGCGATTCCATAAGTGAGCTGACATAGACGTTAATCACCATGGTTCCCTTCTGGTCCTTGGAATATGGGAACACTTTAACGATCGATACGACCTTCTGCTTGTTGCGATCAATCGTCGACAACGTATAATCGCGGGGCGATGTCCATTCGGAACGCATCGGCTCGGTGTAAGACTCGGACAGAAAGGTCTTGTCGGCAAAAACATCCAAATTATAGGCATTCGAATCGGACAGAATGCGCCTGTTCGCTTCGTCGTAAAGATAAATTGAACTGGTGAGCGGCAAGGATGATTTCAGATCAAGCAGCTTTTCTTGAATGATGTAATGATCGTAGATGGTTTTCGGCCGATCGGAGAAAAAATCCTTAATCGATCGGTCGGTAATCAAAGCGCTGACCGCATTGCGCTCAATCAGTTTCAGGTTGGCCTCCGTATTTTGCATGATTTGTTCGACGATCGCCTTATTCGTCTCGATGTATCGATTTTCCGTTGCATGGTTCAACGTGGTGAAGAAGACAACGATGACGGATGATATGACGACAAAAAAGATGGGCGTATAAGACAACATCATACGGTAATACCAGTTCATCCTCATCCTGATCCCCTCAGTTCCTCAAAATACTTTTCTCTAACCTTCCAATCCTCCCCAGCCAATTTCCTGAGAGATTCGTTTTAAGAACATTATAATACTAAAGCGTTTTCATGATCTATGTGTATTTGAAGCAATATTTGTAATTATTAAATAGGCTGACACCGTAACTCAAGCAGCGGAACGATGCGGTTTCTACGATTTATCGTATTTCAGCAACGTATATAAGTCATTGAATTACTTTTTACCTCCAAATAAGTAGATATATGCCATAAAAATAAGAGAAAATAGTATAGAAGTCTTATTCAAAAAACGGAGTCCGCAAACATGCGCGGCTCCGTTTTGATGGAATGATAGGCATATGTCGATCTAATGGATCTTTCGATTGTGCGAATCAGGAATGCCTGACTTTCGGAAAAAGTACGTATTCACGACATCCCGCCATTCCGCCGCATGCTCGGACTGCTCCTTAAGCCACGCTCGTGAAGCGGTTTACATCGATTTTACCATCCAGCCCTTTCCATTGCTCCACAAGTCCTTCGTGAACATTTTCAATGCCCACAGCGACCGGGTGCATATGGCCAACCTTGCACAAATGGTAAATGTGCTCCAATCGGTTATTCTAACTGAAGGAGACGAGATGATACTTACTCCCACTTATCACGTATTTGATCTGTTTAAGGGGCATAAGAATTCCACGTTAATTGAAAGCTACGTACAGCAGGACCTTACGGGGACAGAGGAGGCTTCCGTCCCCTCACTGCACGTTAGTTAGTGCCTCCGAGAGAGTTGATGGCAGAATTCATGTAACGGTTGTAAACCTGTCGGCAGACGAGCCTCGACTGGCACAGATCATGCTTGAGGGAAAGGCGTTCTCTTCCGCCTCTGTTCACTTGATCAGCGGCGATATGAACAGCCATAACCGATTCCGGCAGCCTCCTCAAGTAGAAATTAAAACGATGCCGGATATAGTGGTAAAGGACAATTGCTTTTCAATTAATCTGCCCGCCTGTTGTGTTGTAGAAATCATCGTAGAGTAGCAGCCGTGGTTTACTTAATGAATAAGCCGCTCGATCATGAGCAGCTTCTTTTATATGGAACGATCCCTATTCTTCCGTTGCCCATCCCGAACCCGCGATTGGCCTTCCATTCCCTCCCGTTATGCAATTTCTTACAATTATCCGCCTGGTCGTTCTAACGGTTGCGACAATCCTCCTTGCTGGCTACTCGAATAATGACCCAGGAGGAAGCAACACCGAGACAGACGGAACGAATGTAGAGGTCAGTTCAGACCCGGTATTTTATGCGACCTTCATTTCCGCAGCGCAGACGATCATCGGAACAATCATCTCCGTGTTTTGTACGGCAATGCTGGCCTATACAATCAGCCGTCCTGAATATGCATTGAAAAAGTTTGTAACCATTACCTTCATTTTTACGATGTATTTCAGTGGCGGCTTGATTCCGAGCTACCTGCTGACCAAAGAGCTCGGCTTGCTATTGCGCAGGGCAATGTAACGATGGTTACGCCGACATCGGTTCGCGCGACGATGACGATCGTTGCCAGCGTGCCGATTATTCTGGTCTATCCGTTTCTGCCGGTTGAACCACGAACAGACCCAATCGATTTCGAGATTGGGTCTGTTTGTGGTTTTTGATTCCAACCACGTATGAGGATCCTACCTTGCATTTTTCACTTTAAAATAGATTTGATAGGGTTCATATCCGATATCCCGGATTCTCCTCAGCTCGATGACCGGGTTCTGATTTTTCGTCTTAAAGAAGAACCGCCAGCTTCCCCACTCCCGCTCGTTCTCCATCTCCACTTCGGAAGCGACGTCGCCATTCTCAACTACCAGCATTCTTTCCGTCTCGGACACACCTGCCAGCACCTCAGCTCCGTAACGGAAAGCACCTATATTCTCGTCATCGGGAAGCGGGATGAAGCGGATTCCTATGGGCAGGATGATACTGATCCTGTCTCCATCCTTCCATGTACGACGGATCTTATAGAACGTATTGCTGTTTGCAGTTCTTCCATGGAGCTCATTGTTGACGTATATGACTGCCTCCGACAGAATCCATTCCGGAATCCGGCAACTGATCGTAAACTCCTTCTGAGCGGACGAGCTCACGGTGAGATCATACTTTCGGTATGGAGGAATATTCTCATGACGTGCAGTCATCTCGCTCAACTTCTGATATCCCGCGGTGTTTGAAGAGGTTAGCATACTTCCGCTCATGTTGTCCCTGCGTTGGATGATCCGGAAGTCATCGCCGTCGATTTCCGCTTCCACCTCAGAATCAAAATATTGGCATACGTAAATATCGTTCCGATCCTTGTAGTAAATACTTCTGTTCCAGGCGGCGTTCGCCTGAACCATCGTGCCGTGACAGCAGAAGAAGCTTTCCGTCTCCGTACTCCAGTCCTTGCGCAATCCGGCCTTCATGGGAAGGAAATATGTCAGCAACCCTGTTCGGGGATGGGTATGCTGACTTCCGGTCAAGCTGTACTCCTGGTAATAGGATTGCGCCATGATGCCGTTGTACAGGTTGTATTCGATATATTGCGCGTAAGCCGGGTCGCTGGAATGCCTGAATAAAAACTCGGCCATACGCATCATGTTGTATACCGTACAATGCTCTTGATTTTTGTCCCCCAAACGAGCTTTCATTTTCATCTTCGGCATCCAGACTTCGCCGGCTGTCTGGCCGCCCGTCGCTAGATAACCTCTCTCCGTAACAGCGCAATTCCAATAGGCTTTGACGATATCCATCCATCTGTCTTCCCCGGTTACCTCATAAGCCCTCGCACAGCCCAGTACTTCTGGGATGGTCGTATTTGCATGCATATTCGTTAGCGGATCTTTTCCTTCCAGCAATGGCTGAAAGAGCCTTCTGCGATAATAACGCTCCAACAGCGTTTTGTATTTATCTTTGCCGGTTAGGTGTAGGAGCTCTGCCCAGACTTCAATCATGCCGCCAGTCTCCACGTCCAGAATGTCATCGAATTTTTCCCTGGAAAATTCCCCGCTCCATTCGACAAACCAGTCCGCGAAATTTTCCGCAATATCGAGCGCCTGTCGATTTCCGGCATACAAATACGCATCAACAAGTCCCATAAGAATCTTGTGAACATTATATTGAGGCGCCCAGATCTCTTTTCCGCTCGCGATCCAGTGGAGATATTTTTCCGGAATGGGACCGACCCACTTCCCCCCATTATCCTTTTGGCATGCTGACAACTCACTGATGATAATGTCGAGCTTGACTTTCAATTCGGGGTCGCCGGTCTCTTGATAGTGGAGTGCCGCAGCGGACATCCAGTGGCCAAGGAAATGGCCGCGAATCTGACAGACGGGCGTCTCCCAGCCTCCGTGCGCTCCTTTAGGAATTTCTCTGCCCGAGAATCTTCCTGCCTCCAGCTTGTAATTTAATAATAGATGATCGCTGTTCAGCTTCATCAGATACGCCCGGTTTGCATTTTCCCTGCGTTTTAATTCGCCATCGTGAACGATGACATGTTTCCCCTTCAGCTCAATCACGGCGTGATACCTCCAATCTAACTATACAGCCTTGCCTTGTCGACCAACCGGATGCCGTAACTCCAACGTCCCACTCCCTCAACTTATACGATTTGACTACAACAGTTTATCCTATGAAATTAAGTAAGGACTATAAACAAACTCAATCTGTTTTTTATAAAATTTCACACAATAATTGGAGGCCAGTTCGAGATGGGCACACTTGTCCGTTCTAGACCTTCATTGTTGCTTTTTCATGATCCGAGTTACCGTGCGTTCGGAGATCTACACGCCGCCATACTTCTTCATCTATCCTTAGACCGTCTTTCACTTGTACGTTCTCGTCATACAGGGGCTTTTTCATTTCGACACCTTCCTCCGATTTCGCTTCATTTCATCTATGTACTCTGAGTCTACTATTCAGTCTAGCTTCAAACCATTCCCGAATGACAGACGGGTAAAATGGTACGCACCTTTGTTCCACACGTTGAAATCATGAACACCGCCTTTGATCGAGACTTGGTAATACACATCGAGATAATCCCCTGCAATGTCCGCGAGCCCGTTGATCGATTGCCTGTAGCAATCGATCGATACGCCGTCGCGGAATCGCATCGATAACCGCCAAGGATCAGATTCAATGCTTGGCATGCCACCCATGGATAAACCCGCGATGGCCCTATGCGTACGGTTGTATTCGACTGCTTCCGGAGACGTCTCTCGTATATTCGCATACGTCTTGAATGCGGATTCAATGAAAGGGATCAAGTCGTATCTTAGCTCATAATCGAAATAGTAGAACCCAAGCATGTTGGTCCCTTCGGAATTGAAAGTTCGATCCGTCCAGTCATGCGAGCTTCTTCCATTCGGCATAACGGCAATGACCGGATCGATATCACGGTTCGCTACGAGTTTGTCTAACATATTGCACAAGATATGATTGCCGCCCTCACTCCCGCTTCCGCGTAACCATTCGTATTCGTCTCCGCCTACACCGTGAAGCAAGTACAACACATTGTAAAGGGTATCCGGATCACACTCGTCATAACCCGCTGGGAGATAGACACTGCAGGATTTCATGATCGCCTCTCCACTAACCGTGGCTCTTCCCGCTTCCCCGGCATCGATAGGGCGATCCGTCACGAATTGCCGCGACTGGTTAATATAATTATTTACCGGATAAGCAACCTCTCGAACTGTGCCTTGCTTCCTGCTGTACTGCAGATTTTTCATGCAGGCGATAAATCCTTGCCTGGATTAGATGCAGTTAGTGCGAGTGTCTATCAGCCTGAGGCTACTCCATTTGGCCCACTTGCAAAAACAAGAGAGCTATCACATGAGGAAATCCTGTCGACTATACGTGCTTTTGGCGACACAACGAGAAGAGCGATTGAAGCTGGATTTGATGGCGTCGAAATTCATGGGGCTCATGGATTTTTAATTCAAAACTTCTGGTCCCCAGCAACCAATAAACAGACAGACCACTGGGGGGGGAACCCTTGAGAATCGACTACGTTTTCCATTGGCAATTATTGAAGAAATCAAAAAGGTAATTGAAAAGCATGCTACAAAACCATTTATGTTAGGGTATCGTTTGTCCCCAGAAGAATCCTCTAAAGTGGACGGATTACGTATGGAAGACACATATAAATTAATTGATTTCCTTGTTGAACAAAATTTAGATTATATACATGCTTCATTAGATCATGTGTCTTCCAAGCCTATAAATAGTCAAGATGAGAAAACAAGGCTTGAATTAATTGATTCTTGAAAGAGCAAACGGTAAGGTACCTGTGTTGGCGGCCGGTTCCATTATCACACCAGATAATACTTGAATTAATTAGTATTCATGTAATCACTTATAGGAAATAATTTCCTATAAGTGAACTTATAGGAGGATAAAAATGGCCAGTATTGAAAAGCAAAGTAAAAACTCATATCGGTTAATTGTTGAAACAGGCTACGACAATGAAGGAAAACGTATAAAAAGATCAAAAAAAAACGATTAAAGCATCAGGCATAAGGGAAGCAGAAAAAGAACTAGCTAAATTCCAAGATGAAGTCGAAGCTGGTGAATATATTGCTCCGGAGAAAATGACTTTCAATAAATTTGTTGAAGAATGGAAAAGCAAATACGGAATCAAACATCTAGAAGATAAGACCCTCGAAAATTACAACCACTTATTGAAAAACCATATCTCCCCTGTCTTCGGTAACAAACGACTAGATGAGTTAAAACCCATTAATATTGTGAGCTTTATGAAAAATCTTGAATTAGACTAATTAATGAATCAAACGGTGCGTAAAAAGGCGCCGTTTTTTTTGTTCTTACATAGCTCCACATCTATTGCTGATGGGGACTCTTTTTTTAAACAACTTCATTAACAGTACATATTTATCCCCGCAAGTCGCAAACACAAGTTTTCATTTTTTATTTTTTCGTCCCCAATCCGTCCCCAAAGTTCAAAAAATTAATACTTTAATTTCTGCTTAGGACATTATAAAAACAAAAAAACCCTTGATTATCAAGGGTTTTGGAAGTTTGTATTTGGTGGAGCCTAGGGGGATCGAACCCCTGACCTCATCGCTGCCAGCGATGCGCTCTCCCAGCTGAGCTAAGGCCCCAAATGACGACAAGATTGATCTTAGCATAAGGTGCTAAGATCTGTCAATCTTTATCTATCATACTGTTGAGCGGATGTTTGGAGAGCAGGTTGTTGAGCTCCTTCATAAACATGTCGATATCTTTGAATTGGCGATATACGGATGCGAAGCGGACATAGGCTACCTCGTCAACCGGATACAGCTCATTCATTACGATCGAACCGATATCGCTGCTGTCGACTTCGGCGTGTGCCGTCGTGCGAAGCTCCTTCTCCACCTCGGATACGATAACTTCCAGTCGCTCTACGGGCACTGGACGCTTCTCGCAGGCCCGAATAAGACCTCGTAATATTTTGTCGCGGCTGAATTCTTCGCGGCTGCCATCCTTCTTGATGACGATTAGAGGCGTTTCTTCAATCATTTCGAATGTCGTGAAGCGGCGGCTGCACTTTTCGCATTCACGGCGGCGGCGAATCGATTTGTTCTCGTTGGCTGGCCTCGAATCTAATACTTTCGTGCCGGCATAGTCGCAGTATGGGCATTTCATGATGCGTTTGGCCTCCTTTCTACATCGAAAAGCCTTTGAAAATCAGCTCTTCAAAAATAATTTTAATTTCCATCAAATTCCTGTAATGAAGTTTTGATTTTTGCACATAATACTTTTACCAACCGCAAGGAGGTGAACATACATGAGCGCATCCCGCAGCAGTAACCAACTGGTAGTGCCACAAGCGACAGCTGCCCTTGATCAAATGAAATTTGAAGTTGCTCAAGAGCTAGGCATCGCGATTCCGCAAGACGGATACTACGGCAACATGGCTACAAAAGACGCAGGCTCCATCGGGGGATACATTACCCGTCGCCTAGTGCAAATTGCCGAGCAATCCCTTGCTGGTCAATACAAATAATGATTCATTAAAAGTTGTATGAATAACGGAAGCTTTGGCTGGGCCTGTCCACGAAGAGACGGGCCTCCAAGGCTTCATTGTATTTTCGAATCCGCAAATGCTCGTCCATCAGAAGGTCGGATATAAATCCTTATACTTATTATAATAGTAAATGACCCGCTGTACATAGTGTCTCGTCTCTCCAAAAGGTATTTCCTTCACCGATTCGATCGTTCCATCCCATACGCCGGTATCCAGCCATTTCCGAACATTACCCGGGCCTGCGTTGTACGCAGCAACGGCTGCAATCTTATTTTCATCGAATTGTTGATTCAAAGATTGTAAATACCATGAACCGACCTCGATACTGACATCTGCTCGATGACGAAGCATATCCTCCGTTACATCTTCAAATCCCGCCTTCTGAACGACCCACTTGGCCGTATCCGGCATAATTTGCATTAAGCCCAAAGCGCCCTTCTTCGAATCCTGGCCTGTCCGATAATTGGTTTCACTGCGTATGATCGCAGCAACCAAATGGGGTTCGACTCCGTAATTTGACGCGCTTGCCCGAATATCATCTTTAAATTTAACGGGGTACATCCATGCGGCAAGCCAGTCGGATTTTAGAAACAAAATAGTCATTAATCCAAGCAGCAGCAACAGCAATACTCTCTTCTTCAGCAGCACTCTCATGGCAGGCACTGGCTTTTCCAAAATTCGTCCAGCTGACGCTTCGTCTCCGCGAGTGAACCGCTGTTATCAATGACCCAATCGGCATTTCTTCGCTTTTGCTCGATATCCATCTGCAGTGAGACCCGGCGAACGGCTTCTTCTTCCGAAACATGGTTTCTTTCCATTAAACGAACCTTCTGCAATTCCGCAGGCACGTAAACGACCATTATTCCATCGTAGAGATGCTCCTGCTTGGTTTCATACAATAGCGGGATGTCCGCTACAATTAAACGTTCGGGATACTGCTCGGCATAGGTATGTATTTTTTCCTGCATGCGCGAGCGGATTGCCGGGTGCGTAATCGCTTCTAGCTTGGCAAGCGAGTCTTTGTCCCGAAATACAATTTCACCGAGTGCCTTCCGGTTGAGCGAACCGTCCGACTCGAGGATGGCTTGTCCGAACGTAGAGGCTATTGCCTCCAGTGCCGGTTCACCGGGAAGCACAACCTCTCTTGCGACTTGATCGGCATCGACCAGCAGCGCACCGCGTTCCACGAGCAAGCTCGCGATAGTGCTTTTACCGCTGGCAATACCGCCGGTTAATCCGATTTTCATCCATTTCACCTCAAATTATAACAACTTCATGATTCCCATCATGATTAATAATATGCCTGGCAGTAAAGATAATGTCTGCATTCCCCTCCAGGCAGAGAAGCGAAAACCGAAACGGATGCCGCCGACTAAGAAAATCGCACTCGCAGCCGCTATCGTTAATGCCGTCAGCAGCGCTGGCAAACCGATCAACGCAGCGCCAAGTCCCGCTCCGAAAGCATCGAGTGATAGAGCTACGCCGAGCATGACCGCTTCCGAAGCTGAGATGGTGCCCGATTTGTCGACATCCGCTGCTTGCGGCGTTCGCAAAATTTGAATGACCAGCCCAAGACGCTTCAGCTCCACCATAACGACAAGCGCCGCGCTTGCGATCTCTCCGGCATGCGATCTCGCAGTGTTTTCAGCAGCACCTGCGCTCTCTCCGGCAGACGCGTCAGCCGTACCGTTTGTTTCATCGTTACGCTTTCCTCGCCTAAGCTGCAGCAGCGCCCAGCCTCCGATTAATATCAGCACGCATGCGCCAATGAGTCGCGCTACGAATTCGGATAGAAAACCGGTCAGCCAGCCTCCTACCTGCATGGATAAATAAATAATCAGACCGGAGCAGCAAGCAATGATAATAACCGACAGCAACGGGATGCGGATTCTCCGCAAGCCATAGGTAACACCAACACCAAATCCGTCTAAACTAACCGCAAAAGCAAGAACTAACAGCGAAGCAACATGCGCGAACAATCGTAAAGTCCCTCCCCGCACGGCGGTTATCCGGCTCACGTTAACGCTGTGAGTAGTCATCCGCCTATTGTTCGTAACACACCTATCATATGCGGGGAGTATTTGTCTGTGCATGTCGATAAAGAAATGCTATTGCGCCGCGCCTTTCCCTGATGCGGATAATGGCTGGCATTTACTGCAAATATGCGTGCCCCTGCCCCCTACGACAAATTTATGAATCGGTTTGGCGCAGGTCGGGCAAGGCTCGTCCTTCTTGCCGTATACGAGCAGCTGATGCTGGAACATTCCCATCTCGCCTTGCCCGTTTACATAGGATTTAATCGATGAGCCGCCCGCCTCGACGGCATGCGCAAGCGTCGAACGAATGGCTTCGTACAGCCGCTTCCACTCCGCCGGCTTGAGCGTATTCGGCGTGCGTTCGGGATGAATGCGGGCTTGAAACAAGGCTTCATCCACATAAATATTGCCCAAACCGACAATATGCTCCTGATTGAGCAGCAGCGGCTTTATTTTTGTCGTACGCTTCTCCAGCTTGCCGCGCAGCGCTTCCAGCGTAAAGGACGGCTCAAGCGGCTCTATGCCCAGCTTGTTAAGCGGGGGAAGCTCCATCTCCTGTCCGGCTTGGAACAAATGCATCGTGCCGAATTGGCGCACATCCTTATAGCGAAGATCCGTTCCATCCTCGAAATGGAAAATCACATGCGTATGCAGCTCGATCGGTTCATCTGACGCAAACACGCCGTAACGGCCTTCCATGCGCAAATGGGATACAAGGACCAGTCCGTCCAATAGGATTCTCAAAAATTTGCCGCGCCGCTCTACGGTTTGAATCGTATGTCCAACTAAGGCGTCGGCAAATTGCTCCGGCTCTGCGGGACGCTGTATAATACGCGGGAGTCTGACGGATACGGATTGAATCCTTTTTCCCGCTACAAGTTCAATTAATGTTCGTCTTACGGTTTCTACCTCTGGCAATTCAGGCATTTCTCCTCACCTCAACAACCATTATACCCGAAACTGCGCGCCAATGGGCTACTTTGCTTCATACCAATTGTCACCGTAGCTCATATCTGCTTTAAGCGGAACATCGAGCTGGAGCGCTCCTGCCATAACCTCCGGCACAAGCGTCTTCATCAGCTCAAGTTCATCTTCAGGCACCTCGAATACGAGCTCATCGTGTACCTGAAGGAGCATGCGGCTCTTCAGCTTGCGCTCGCGCAGCGTAGCATCCATGTGCACCATCGCCAATTTAATAATGTCGGCAGCCGTGCCCTGGATCGGCGTATTCATTGCTGTCCTCTCCGCGAAGGAACGCAGATTGAAGTTCGAAGCGTTGATGTCATTCAAATAGCGTCTCCGCTCCAGGAGCGTCGCCACATAGCCGTCACGCTTGGCTTGCAGGACGATGTCGCTCATATATTGACGGACGCCTTTGAATACTTCTTTATAATCCTCGATGAATTTCCCAGCCTCTTTACGTGTAATGCCCAGATTCTGTGAAAGTCCGAAATCGCTGATTCCATATACGATCCCGAAGTTGACCGCCTTAGCCGAGCGGCGCATATTGGAATCGACTTGATCAGCCGGTACCCCGAATACGTCCATCGCGGTTTTTGTATGAATGTCCATGTCCTTGATAAAAGCTTCCTTCATATTCGTATCGTCGGCGATATGCGCAAGCACCCGAAGCTCTATCTGCGAATAGTCGGCTGCGACAATAGACCAGCCGGGCTCAGACGGAACGAATGCCTTGCGGATTTGGCGGCCTTCTTCCAAGCGGATCGGAATATTCTGCAGGTTCGGGAACTGACTGCTTAGACGACCCGTAGCTGCAATCGTCTGGCGGTAATAGGTATGGATTTTGCCCGTTTCCTTGCGTACCTCCTTCAGCAGCCCTTCCACATAAGTGGACTGCAGCTTGGAGAGCTGGCGGTAATGCAGGATTAGCGGGATAATGTCATGATAAGGAGCGAGCTCCTCGAGCACCTCTGCATCCGTTGAATAGCCTGTTTTCGTCTTTTTCTTGGCGGGCAATCCAAGCTTCTCGAACAAAACCTCGCCAAGCTGCTTTGGAGAACCAATATTGAATTCCATGCCGGCGAGCTTGTACACATTGCTAATAATGGTCGTAAGCTGTCCCTCCAGATTGCGCCCAAGCGCCTCCAGCTCCTCGGATTTCACCTTAATGCCCTGAAACTCCATACCGGCGAGGATACGTGACAATGGGTGCTCCATGTCAAAATAAAGCTTGCTCATCCCCGTATTGCTTAGCTCTTCGGTTAACAGCGGCACCAGCTTCCGAACCGCTTCTGCCTTCAATGACAAATGCCGGTACAACGTATCCGAATCTGGCACTTTGAACTTCGCGCCCTTCCCGTATACAGCTTCATCCGGCGGCAGCATAGACAGCCCTTGCTTCTCGTTGATGCCGCTCAGCGTTTGGCTCGCTTCAGTTGGATCAAGCAAGTAGGCAGCGAGCTGAACGTCGAATGCCGAACCCTCGAAGTTAATTCCGCTCCACTTAAGCGCAAGCTCAACCTTATGCAGGTCAAAGCCGTATTTCGGCTTATCCGCTTGCTCCAGCCAATCCCGGAGCTTCGCAGCGAAAGGCTGCTTAAGCACCTGGAACGGAAGGGCAAACACCGCTTCCTCCGTGGCAACAGCGAGGCCAATCAGTACCGCGTGATGCGGATTCTCGCCTATGGCTTCGATATATAGGCCGTTTTTGTCCGATTTCCCAAGCAGCTCGACCAGCTTAGCCAGTTTCTCCGCGTCATGATCAGACTCGATAACTTGGATATTCAAATCAGCTGCCGCCGCCTGCGCTTCCTCTTCCATATCCCCGGCTTCCGCGCCGAGCTGAAGCCGTTCGATCAATGATTTGAATTCAAGCTTGCGGAACGCTTCGGCAAGCTTCGAACCGTCATAGCCCGCATAGCGAATCTCGTCCATGCTCTTCTCAATGGGAACCTCACGGAAAATAGTCGCCAGCTTCTTGCTCATGGCGGCGTCTTCCTTGTGATTCTCGATATTTTCCTTGAGCTTGCCTTTGAGCTTGTCCAAATTGTCCAGCACGCTTTCAACCGATCCATGCTCGTGCAGCAGCTTAAGCGCCGTCTTCTCGCCGACGCCGGGCACGCCTGGGATATTGTCGGACACATCGCCCATTAGACCCTTTAGATCGATAATTTGCATCGGAACAAGGCCGTATTTCTCTTGAATCGCTTCAGGCGTGTACAGATCCACCTCGCTGACGCCTTTGCGCGTAACCGCTATGGTTACCTTATCGGATGCCAGCTGCAGCATATCTTTGTCTCCGGTAACGACAAACGTCTCGACGCCCTGTTCGTCAGCCGCTTTCGTAAGCGTTCCGATAATATCATCCGCTTCATAGCCTGACAGCTCGAATTGGGAAATATTGAAGGCGTTCAGCAGCTCCTTAAGCACCGGAAATTGCTCGGACAGCTCAGGCGGCGTCTTTTGCCTTCCGCCTTTGTAATCCGCATAACCTTCATGCCGGAACGTAATTTTGCCGGCATCAAAAGCAACCAGCACATGTGTCGGCTTTTCTTGCTCAAGCAGCTTAAGAAGCATCGTCGTAAAACCAAATACCGCGTTCGTATGGCTGCCGGACGAATTCGTCAGCGGCGGAATCGCGAAGAACGCGCGGTAAATTATACTATTTCCATCAATGAGCATCCATTTTTCCATATGGAATCAACACCTTCTTTATGTAGCATTCATACCTCCCAGTATACCACAAAATGGGCTTGTCCCAAGCATCGCTGCGTTAGGAAAGCCCATTACGGTCATTTATTGCCTTTGCGAATCAAAAGCTTTAGGTCTGCCCAGCAAATACCCTTGCGCATACGCTACGCCCATTTCCCGCACCTTCGCGAGTTCCTCTTCGAGTTCAATGCCTTCGGCGATAATCGAAATATCCATTTTGGCCGCAAGCTGGATCAATGTATACAAAATATGTTCCTTCATCTCATCGAGATGAATGTTCTGAATGATGGAACGGTCCACCTTCAAATAGTCGGGACGCAGCTCCACGACGGACTGCAGGGAGGAGTAACCTGCCCCAACGTCATCGATTGCGATCTGGTAGCCTTGGCTGCGATAATGCTCAAGCGCTTTTTTTACCGTGCCGAAATCCGCAATGGCGCTCCGTTCCGTAATCTCGAAGACGACATGATGCGGTGACAAGTGATGCTGCTCCAGCAGGGTCAGCGTTTGTCCCGGCGAGAAGCTTGGGTCTTCCATAATTTGCGCCATTACGTTTATGAACAGCTTCTGGTTTGGCTTGAGCGGGATGCAGCCGTCGATTGCCTTCTCCCGAGCCAAGCGGTCCAGCGAGTAGGTCAATCCTTGCTGTTCGGCAAAAAGAAACAGCTCCAGCGGGCCCCCGAACCAAGTCATATCCTCCGTTCGTGTCAGCGCCTCGTAGCCAAATACCTCCCCCTCGCGCTGCAGCGAGACGATAGGCTGGTATACGGGCTTGATCAGCCGCTCGCCAATCACGCGGTCGATTTCCCGCCGCTTCAAGCTGCGCTCCATGGCCCCTGCCGATTGACCGTGCAAAATCGCCGTTTTCATCACCTCATACCAAACCAAACCGTCTGCAGCATGCGAATCATTCGAAGAAACGGCTACCCCCGCATGCAGCTTTCTCTCTAAGTAAAGCTGCTCCTCGCTGCTTAGTCCTTCAACAAAACGCCGCTCCCACTCCGTGGTATGCTTATGGGCAAGCTCAAGCAGCCAGCCCTCAAGCAGCCGCTGGCTTCCTGCCGGCATTCGCAAATGAATGAATAAATCCTCCTTCATCCATTGCAACCCCTCATAAAGCAAGGAACTGCCGAATGCTGCTTCTATCTCGCGCTCCGCAAAATAGCGCCATTGCTCCTGCAAGGAGGAATCACGGCTTCTCTGACTGCCAGTCGGAAGCTGCCAGGACAAATATATAATACCAAGATGGTCTGCGCTTGCGTTTTTTCCGCTTTTTAGCCGCCATATCTCCCTAAGATGTCTCAATTACTTTCGTTCCTCTCCATGGTGCATTCCTGATATTTGATCGATGACACAAACGCTGCCTTTCAGGGCCTTCGCCTGCTTTTTCAGCTTAGCGGCCAATCTAGGGATCTCCTCTGTCGTTAGCGGCACTTCCCCATCCCACAGCATCAGCGATAAGGAGAGCGTTACGCCCTCGTGTTCAATAAGGTTGCCGTGTCGATCCTCGACCGTACTGATCTCGGCACCGCCGTAAAACGCTTTAATGCCGTGATCGAAATGCGCGATCAATGCTTTGCATAAGCTCTCCGCAATGGACGCCTTCGTCACCGCGATAAAATCATCCCCGCCGATATGCCCGATAAAATCAGCGCTGCCGCCAAGTTGATCAAGCTCTCCGCGCAGCAATTCGCCCAGGTAGCGAATCAGATTATCACCCATGCCGAAGCCAAAACAATCGTTATACCATTTAAAATAATCGAGATCCGCATAGATGACCGCAAACGGTTCCGCTTGAGCGATTCGACGCCGCAGCTCAAGCTGGATTTCCTCGTTCCCCGGCAGCCCCGTAAGCGGATTAGCCGTGCGCGCTGCCTCTGTCCGGAGCATCGTCATGCATTCCAGTATGGATCTAATCGAAGCCGCTCCCGCCATCTGCCCATCCTTCGTAATGAGAACCACATCGTAAAGCTGCGAAAAATCCCGCGCCATTGCCAGCTGCGATACATGCTCGACAGTCAGCTGTTCATCCACGATGAGCGGCTGATCGTTCATGATTCGCACGACCGGCTTATTCCAATAAAGCGGCTGCCCGAATTGCCCGGCAAGCATCTGATGCAGCTTCTCCTTCATTAGAATTCCGATCGGTCTTCCTTGGTCGACAATCACAACACCCTGCGCCTTTGCATTCGTATCAAATAAGTAAGCGACCTCCGATACTTTCGCCCGGGCAGGAAATATCGGAAACGGAACAGCGAGCGTACCAATTCTAACGGATCTGCCGTGAAGCCCTGCTATATCATGAAGGTGCGAAGTCTGGCTTGCTGCCGCAAGCTGACCGAAGCCCGCCTTATCCAATCGGCTATTCGCGCCGGATTCCTTATGCTCCCTGTCAAGCGGATGATGATAGGCGCTCAGCTCCATCGCATCCAGCATCATCCGGTATACGACCGATTCCGAGGAACGTCCGGTCGCGGGCGGATATGCAGTAGATATCCCCATGCTGACTTCCATCTCGCATTCTTCTGCGTTCTCCTTCCCTCCAGCTGCCCAGCTTTTCCGTAAACTGACGTACAACCGCTCCAAGGCTTTTTCAATGACCTTGTCGATCGGCTCATCCTTGTGCTGCCGGTCAAACAAAAAAAAGTAGTCCCATTCTAGCCGCTGACGCCAAAAGAGTCTTTGCTCTCTGCTCTCCCAAAGCTGCAATGCAGCTTCTGACAAGGCATTTCCCAGCCGGAAACGGACATATATCACACCGATGCCGCCCTCATGCCAGCGCTCTTTGATGCTGCGGAGCATATCTCGATTGAAAAAACCAACCCCGACTCCATTCATGACTTTCCCCTCGATCGATTTGCTTCTATTTCTGTTCCTTTTTTCTAACTTTAGCAGTCAATTGTGAATGGAGATGCATCAAATGATTAAATTTCGGTAAAATTCGACATTTTTTAGTTCTTTTGTCCTTTGTACAAAAAAAACCGCCCAAGCGCTTTGGCTTCGACGGTTTAGCGTATCTTTTACGTCATATTATACGTTCAAATCCGGTCTGCTGCCGGTAACGAGATAAACGACGCTTTCGCCAATGTTTGTTGCATGGTCGCCGAACCGCTCCAAATAACGTCCGACAAAGCTTAGCAATGACGATTGCGTGATGTTGCGGGGATTTTCCATCATAAGCGAATAGAGCTCGCGTGTAATTTGTCCGTAAAGGGCGTCGACTTGATCGTCGTCCTTCGCCATTTTGTACGCCAAATCCACGTTTTCTTGAATAAAGGATTGAATGGATTCATATGTCATCAATTGAACGATTTCTGCCATGCGCGGCAGATCGATCAACGGTTTAATGAGCGTCTGTCCTTCTAGGCGAAGTACAACTTTAGCGATGTCTACAGCAAGATCGCCCATCCGCTCCAAATCGCTGGCGATCTTGAATGCGGACAATATCCGGCGCAAATCCTTGGCTACCGGCTGCTGCGTGGCAATAAGCTTCGAGCCGATTTCCGTGATTTTCTCTTCCATTTGATTTAACTTAGGATCCTTCTCGATGACCGTTTTGGCACGGGCTACATCAATGGTCTTTAATGCCTCCATCGATTCTACCAGCGCCTGTTCCACAAATGTACCCATTTCGATCAACAGGTTATGAAGATGCTCAAGTCCCAAATCAAATTCTTTACGCGTGGCCATCACAACGGCATTCCTCCTACTATTATGTTATTTCTATGGCTGACCCCGGCTTAGCCGAAGCGACCGCTAATGTAATCTTCCGTGCGTTGATCCGTTGGATTCGAGAACAGCTTCTCTGTTTCCGAGTATTCAACGACTTCCCCGTTTAAGAAAAACACGGTTTGGTTCGATACGCGGGCAGCCTGATGCATGTTGTGAGTAACCATCACGATCGTATATTTATCCTTCAGCTCTTGGGCAAGTTCTTCAATTTTGAGCGTGGAAATCGGATCAAGGGCAGAGGTCGCTTCATCCATGAGCAAAATATTCGGATTCACGGCAAGCGCGCGGGCAATGCACAAACGCTGCTGCTGTCCGCCGGATAGACCGAAGGCCGAACGTTTCAAATGATCCTTTACTTCATCCCAGAGCACAGCGGATTTCAAGCTCGTTTCTACGATCTCGTCAAGCTCCCGTTTGCTTGTAATCCCATGCAAGCGGGGACCGTATGCGACATTATCATAAATCGATTTCGGGAACGGGTTTGGCTGCTGGAACACCATGCCTACCTTTTTGCGAAGGGTCTCTACGTCCACTTCATTGGAATAAATCTCGGTTCCGCCGATGGCGATGCCGCCCTCGATGCGAGTGCCCGGAATCATGTCATTCATGCGGTTCAACGTACGAAGCAGCGTTGATTTGCCGCAGCCGGAAGGCCCGATGAAAGCCGTGATCGCTTTCTCCGGAATCGTCAGCGTTACGTCCTTCAAAGCGTGGAAAGCGCCGTAAAACAAATTCAGCTTGTTAATATTAATAAGTGCTTCCATATCGTTTTCCTCCTAAAATGGTATGCTTATGCCAGCAACATATTAAACGTTCTTCTGATATTTGTTGCGAAGCAAGATGGCTGAGAAATTCATCAGCAGCAGCAGCGCTAGCAAAACGATAATACCGCTGGCCGCAAGCTCCTTAAACTCAAGCTGGGGCTTAGACAACCAGTTGTACACTTGAATCGGAATAACCGTAAACGAATCCTTGATTCCATTCGGCAAAAATGCGACATACGTCAATGCCCCGATCATGACAAGCGGAGCCGTCTCGCCAATTGCCCGCGACATGGCAAGAATAACGCCAGTCAGAACGCCCGGCAGTGCGGAAGGCATGACCGAACGGGAAACGGTTTGCCATTTCGTCGCGCCAAGCGCAAACGAAGCATCGCGGCGTGATTTCGGAACGGCGCGAATCGCTTCCTGCGCCGAAACGATAATAATAGGAAGCACGAGCAGCGTCATCGTGAGCGCGCCGGCAATGAGACTGCGGTCAAGCGCAAGCAAACGGACAAACAAGGTCAAACCCAAAATGCCGTACACGATGGACGGAACCCCAGCAAGCGTACTGATATTAAGCTGAATCATCCGGGTGAGCCGGCCCTTCTTCGCATATTCTTCGAGATAAATGGCCGCTCCGACACCGAAAATAAATGAGATTGGCGCCATAATTAGCAGCATATAGATCGTGCCGACAAGCGCGGACTTCATGCCAGAGCCATCGGCTTTGCGTGATGGAAAGTTCGTGAATAAATCAGGCTGAAGCCGCGAAATGCCGTCGATTAAAATGTCTATGATTAGCGCGCATAACGCGAGCACGCCGATGGAGGTGGCTACGACGAACAGCAAATGGAGCAACCAGTCCGTTTTCCGCCGACCCGCGATTTGCTTGCGGTTCGCATCTTGGAATATGTTCATCTTAGTACTCCTCTCTGAATTTTCTTGCGATATATTGGGCAAGAATATTGAGCAGGAACGTAATGACGAACAGCGTCATGCCGACCGCAAAGATCGATCCGTACTCAACCGTTCCGTGCGGCGTATCCCCAAGGCTGACCTGAACGATATAAGCGGTCATGGTCTGGATACTATCGAGCGGATTAGCAGTCATATTAGGCGTGGAACCCGCTGCTACCGTAACGATCATCGTCTCGCCGATCGCACGCGAGAAAGCGAGAACCGCTGAAGCCACGATACCTGAAAAAGCGGCAGGCACGACGATTTTCAAGGCAACTTCGAACCTTGTAGCTCCCAGGGCATATGCACCGTCACGCAGGCTGCGCGGAACCGCTGACATCGCATCCTCGCTTAACGAGCTCACCATCGGAATGATCATAATACCGACTACGATACCTGCGCTTAGCGCGTTAAAAATACCGGCGCTGTTGAATATGCTTTGGATAAGAGGCGTTACTAAGCTTAGCGCGAAATAGCCGTATACGATTGTCGGCACACCTGCAAGCACCTCTAGAATAGGCTTTACGATTTTGCGAACCCGTTTCGGCGCGTATTCCGACAAATAAATGGCACTCGCAAGTCCAAGCGGAATAGCAACTAAACAGGCGATAAACGTAATCATAAGCGTGCCGGACAAGAGCGGAAGAACGCCGAAGCTTTTTGGCGCGATTAACGGTGACCACTTGGTCCCAAACAAGAAATCAAAAATAGGTACTTTCTGAAAAAACTGATAGGTTTCTGAGATGAGTGTGACGACGATTCCTATCGTTGTAAGTACGGAAACGGATGCGCACAGAAACAATAGGATCGGCATCACTGTATTCATGATGCTTACGCGTTTATTTTTGAAATCATAGATTTCTTTGCTTAATGTTTGAGCCTTATCGACCGTTTGCAGCCCTTGCTTTGACATTGCAGCGTCCTCCTTCTTGCCTTTACAATTCGTTTACATATGTGCCGAGAAAAATGTGATGTCCCTCGAGACACCACATTTTTTTCACTCAGCCTATTTACTGATTATTGGACTTTTGCTGCTTCAGTAGCGTACTGCTCATCTGGAAGGGCAACATAACCAACTTCGCCAGCAAATGTTCCAATGTTGTTGATGTAGTATTTCACAAATTCTTTTACTTCTGGACGCTCTAGCTCTTTATTGTTTGCATAGATGTAAAGCGGACGGGACAATGGAGCGTAGCTTCCGTCTTTGATCGTGTCATAAGACGGTGTGATTGCACCGCTGCCGCCGTCAATCGGAACAACTTTCAATTTGTCTTGGTTTTCTTCATAGTAAGCAAAGCCGAAGTAGCCGATACCGTATTTGCTGCCGGATACGCCTTGAACGAGAGCATTGTCATCTTCGGAGAAGCTGATTGCTTTATCATTGCGAATGCCTGCTTTATCTAGAATAGCTTCATTGAAATAGTCATAAGTGCCGGAATCAGCGCCTGGCGAGAACATTACGATTGGTTCAGCAGGGAAAGTATCGCGAACATCTTTCCAAGTTGCAACCGTGCTGCCTGTTAGGAAAATTTTGTTCAACTCTTCAACCGTCAAGTGGTCGATGAAATCATTGTCTTTGCTAACAACAACCGACAAACCGTCAAAGGCTACCGAAAGCTCAGTGTACTCGATGCCTGCATCCTTACAAGCCGTTGCTTCTTCTTCTTTGATTGGACGGGAAG
The DNA here is from genome assembly GCF_040676435.1 of Paenibacillus sp. LPE1-1-1.1. Taxonomy (NCBI): domain Bacteria; kingdom Bacillati; phylum Bacillota; class Bacilli; order Caryophanales; family Paenibacillaceae; genus Paenibacillus; species Paenibacillus sp. LPE1-1-1.1. The sequence goes on along the minus strand of NZ_JBEGHY010000045.1, from coordinate 145,394 downwards.
CATCTGCGATTGCGATCTCGCCTGCGCAAAATTGCTTGAAGCCGCCGCCTGTGCCGGATACGCCGACTGGAACGCGTACATCCGGATGCTCTTTGTTGAATTCTTCAGCCGCAGCTTCCGTTAATGGGAAAACCGTGCTTGAACCGTCGATTTTAATTTCGCCTGACAATTTAACCGCTTCTTCTGTTGGAGCGTTTGTTGCGTTGTTCGAAGTGCCTGTATTTTCTGAACCTGTATTTCCGCCGTTTGTATTATTACCGCATGCAGCCGCAAATGCGAGCAGCACCACCATCGACAACATCAAGATCCCCTTAAAGCCCTTTTTCTTCAACAACACTACCACTCCTCTTATTTTTCTCTTAGGGTCAGCCCCTGTGCCTCTTATACTACTAGCCGTTTGTAAACCTCGTATTCTGTTTTTGTAAACTCCATGTTAAAAATACGATTGCTGCAATTTTTCCATTTCGCCGGCTACATGTACGGATTGCTGATGCGCTTGCTCCGTCAAAGAGCCGATCAGCTGGGCGCTGTTTCGATTATCCGCAGCTGCCCGGAACAAACGGTTAAATGCTTCTACTGCCTCATTGACATGGGCCTCGCTCGCAACCGTCTCCGTACGGCCGGTTTGCGCCAAGGTCGCCGTATGCGAAATAGCTTCTACGATGGTTCTTGTTAAAGTTGTGATTTCATTGGCGAATTTTTTCGTTTGGCCAGCGAGCTTCATCACTTCGCCGGCTACCACCGCAAAGCCGAGCCCATGCTCCCCTGCGCGCGCTGCTTCTATAGAAGCATTAAGCGCAAGCAAATTGCTTTGCTCCGCAAGCTCTTTGATTAACAAGGACACTTTGCTGATGGAGCCCGCTTCCGTCTGCAGCTCGTTCATGCGTTTTTCTTGCAGCTGCGAATTTACCGCAATCGCCTCAAATGCTTTCGTGACCTTATCCAGCTCGTTTTTGCCCGTAAGCGTTAAATCAACCATCTCCACCGACAAGGACTCGCCCTGCTCCGTAGACACGCGAACGCTGCTGACAGCTTGTTCAATTTCCTTCACGCGGATCTCTGCCGAGAGGATGGTGTTCATTTGGGCAGCTACTGCTTCCTGCCGCAGCTTGCTGGACAGCTTAAGCATATCGGACACGGTCAAAACGCCTGCTAACCGGTTGTTCTCCGTGACGATGACGCAGTCGTAAAGGACGCTGTCATGACGGCTTAAGGCGCTGTCGATCAACTGCTGGGGCTCATCCTCATGATCCACCAGCAATGGTTCTGCATCCATCAGCTTGGCAATCGGCTTATCATCGTACAAATCGGCGCTAAAACGATGTCCTAGCTTCAAGAAGAAACGATTTCGCATCATTAATCCGATAGGAGCCCCATGCTCGTCAGTCACAATGATACATTCGCTATCCGGGTGCTTTTTGAATACCGCTATCGTCTCCCGGCATGTCCGATCTGCCCCGATTGTCGGCGCTTGACGTAAATAATGCCTCAAGGCTGCAGACTCGGATACGGCTGGCTTAGATTCCTTCAAAGACTTTTCTTCGGGCCGCCGAGCCTTGTGGGCACTGGCTTGTCCCGCAGACGGCTTTTCTTCTCTAACCTGCCGTTGATCGTTTCCGTTAAGTGGTGCTTTCGGATTAATACTCTCATTTTTTTCGTTCACCGATGGTTTTAGTTGATCTAGTACAGTCGCTGTCACTCCTCATCACCCTTCCTTCTATTTCCTTATTCACCCACTATAGGTCGGAAGCATCAACAGGAATAAGCAGAAATGTTTTCGGAATGTTAAATTCGACAATTTTTTTTTGATATGTTGTAAAATGGATTTTCTGAACATGCTGAAGACATGTCTTTATGACTACAAATCAATATCAGCGCTTCGGAGCGAGTGTGAAAACTTATTCAGACGTATAGACGCAAAAAAAAGCTGTGCGCAGCGTACGGGAACTTGTACGTTACACACAGCTTTTTAATTATCGTTACGCTTATTCCGAAGCCCTTTTCAAAATCCGGCAGCTGTAAGCGCCCAAAGCAACGCTCTCGCCCGCCGCGGCCCCCGTTAACAAATCGGTATAGGTCCGTCCGTCCAGCGCAACGGCAGCTTCATTCGCGCTAAAATTAGACACGAATACATAATCGTTTTCACCATCCGTACGAAGCTGCGCGGTTACGCCTTGCGGAAGCTCCGTATCCAGCACGCGCTTGATGCCCTCTTGCTCGACAATACGCGCCAGCAGATCATTTGTAAATGCTGCCTCGTTGCGGGAAGCGATATAGTAAGCCTTGCCTGCTCCCAGACGGTTAACCGTCAACGCCGGACGTCCGGCGTAGAAGTCTTCGCCGTATACGGCAAGCGCCTCTGCACCCTCCAGATGGATCAGATCGCATAATTCACGCGCCGTGTACTCGCCGCTTAGGCCAAGCGCATTGCCGTCCTTCAGGACGACGCGGTTGGAATCATGATCATGAAGCGAGTCGATTTCCTCGGACCAAATGCCCAGTGTCTTCCGCAGCGGTCCCGGGAAACCCGTCAGGAAGCATAGATCATTCTCGTCGACGATACCTGTCCAGTAAGTGGCAACGAAGGTCCCGCCATTTTCAACAAAGCGCTCGATGCGCTCGCCAACGCCGGGACGAACCATATAAAGCATTGGCGCAACCAGCACTTTATAGGATTCGAACGAGCATTCGGAATCGATAATGTCCACGGGTACGCCTAGATCCCAGAAAGGACGGTAATGGCGCTTCGCCGTTTCCTCATAATGCAGGCCGCCGTTGCGAGGACCTTGCGAATCCTTCACCGCCCAGCGGTTCTCCCAATCGTAAATGAGCGCAACCTCCGGCTTCACCGTCGTGCCGACAACTTCAGTCAGCTTCTCAAGCGTCTCGCCCAGCTCGGCAACATCACGGAATACACGGGTATTCTCATGACCAACATGATCGACTACCGCGCCGTGAAGCTTCTCGCTTGAGCCTCTGCTCTTGCGCCACTGGAAATATTGAACGGTGTCCGAACCATGCGCGACGGCTTGAAGCGAGGACAGCATATGCATGCCTGGTCGCTTCACTTTGCTGATCGGCTGCCAGTTCGTCATGCTCGGCGTGCTCTCCATCAGCATAAACGGCTTACCGCCGCCCAAGGAACGGAATACATCATGGTTAAAGCCGATCCAAGCCGCCTGCTCGCTGTCGTCTCCGCCGTTGTCATGCCATGTCGGGTAAGCATCCCATGAAATCATGTCGAGAAGATCCGTGAACTTCCAATAGTTAAGCGGCTCAAAATCAAGCATGAAATTTGTCGTAATCGGCAGCTCGCTGTTTGCAGCGCGCAGCGGTTCGATCTCGTTACGGCAGAAATCAACCGTCTGATCCGTGACGAATCTTCTCCAGTCCACATTTTGACCATGAACGGCTTTCTCGCCGCGCTCCGTCGGAGACTCAACTTGGCTCCAATCCGTATACGTATGGCTCCAGAATGTCGTCCACCAAGCATCGTTAAGCGCTTCGAGGGAACCGTATTTATTTTGCAGCCAGCCGCGGAAAGCTTCCTCGCAATACGAGCAGTGGCATTCGCCGCCGTATTCATTCGAAATATGCCAGCCAATGACGGCAGGATGATCGGAATAACGCTCAGCCAGCTTCGTGTTCATAATGGTTACTTTCTCGCGGTAAACAGGCGAGCTGAAGCAGTGGTTATGGCGTGCGCCATGCAAATTGCGGATGCCGTTCGGCGCTACGCGAAGCACCTCAGGATATTTTTGAGACATCCATACCGGACGCGCCCCGCTTGGGGTTGCTAGCAGCGCATAGATGCCGTTTGCTGCAAACTTATCAAGCAGCGTATCCAGCCAATCAAACGTAAATACGCCTTCCTCCGGCTCTATGGCCATCCAGGCAAAAATACCTACCGACATCACGTTGCAGTGCGCAAGCTTCATGAGCCGGATGTCTTCCTCCAGCACCTCGGGGTATTTCTGCCATTGATCGGGATTATAATCTGCACCATGCAGCATTTGCGGGATTTTCGAACTAATCGGCGGAAATTTCAAACTCATCTCAGCGACCTCCAGTTTTATCTTGATTGCAGCCATTATTGGATATACTATAATGATATTCATATTATAACTCGTTAAAATGAGTAACAAAATAATAGTATTTTCGCATTACTTTAAAAATATGAAACTGGAGGCTGCGATTATCGATACGATGGTTTTTCCGATTTTGACCGAAACGGACACGACGCTGCCCGTCTATCTTACAAGCATCGGGCATTGGAGCAATCAGGAGCCGATCGACCGTCCGAACGGGTATCCTCATTTTCAATGGCTGCAGGTCATTGACGGCTCCGGCGAGCTGCATGTCGGCGATCAAAAAATAACGGTGCGCGCAGGTCAAGGGTTCTGCTTATTCCCAAACGAGCAGCATCAATATTTTTCGATCCAAGAGCCGTGGGATGTGATTTGGATGAGCTTTCGCGGAGATTTATCCGACAAGCTGTTCAAGCAGGCTGGAATAACGCAATCCGGTGTCTATTCGACTGCCGATCATGATATGATTGTTACCCATATGAAAAACATTTACGCAATGACGCAATCCGGCCGTGCTTTTCTCGGGCTCGAATGCTCGAAGCTGGTTTACATGTTTTTGCTCGATTTGATGAAGGTTATTCTTGTGAGCTCGCATTCCGTGGAGCAGAACTACTTAAAGCTGCAGCCAGTCCTACAATATATTGAAGCGCATTACAGCGAGCTCATTACGATAAAGGATATGGCAGGCTGTATTGATGTAACGCCGCAGTATTTATGCCTGCTGTTTAAGAAGGCTTTGAAGTTGCGGCCGATGGAATACGTCAACCGGGAGCGCGTCAATCGCAGCAAGGAGCTTATGTTCCGCGAGGGTGAAATAAAGATGCATGAAATCGCCCGCCGCGTCGGCTTCGACTCCCCAAGCTACTTCAGCTCCGTTTTCAGGCGGCTTGAAGGGCTCAGCCCCGAGCAATTCAAGAAAATACATGGCATGCGTTAGCGAATCGCCTTACAGCTTACGATTTCGCATGTACACACGGCCAAGCTGCTCTGTAAGAACACATACGTTCTTACATGCGCTCAAACTAGTTACTCTTGCTGCTGTAAGCACACCTGTGCACTTACAGCCTACGATTTCGCGTGTACACACGGCCAAGCAGCACTGTAAGAACGCATACGTTCTTACAGGTGCTCAAACTAGTTACTCTTGCTGCTATAAGCACACCTGTGCGCTTACAGCCTACGATTTCGCGTGTACACACGGCCAAACTGCTCTGTAAGAACACATACGTTCTTACAGGTGCTCAAACTAGTTACTCTTGCTTCTGTAAGCGCACCTGTGTTCTTACAGCCTACGATTTCACGTGTGCACACTGCTGAAAAACCATATACGAACGCATACGTTCTTACATACGTTCAACCAGTTACTTTTGCTTCTGTAAGCACACCTGTGCGCTTACAGCCTACGATTTCGCGTGTACACACGGCCAAACTGCTCTGTAAGAACACATACGTTCTTACATGCGCTCAAACTAGTTACTCTTGCTGCTGTAAGCGCACCTGTGTTCTTACAGCCCACGATTTCGCGTGTACACACGGCCAAGCTACTCTGTAAGAACACACACGTTCTTACACGCGCTCAAACTAGTTACTCTTGCTGCTATAAGCACACCTGTGCGCTTACAGCCTACAAATTCCCGTATGCACCCGACCAAGTTGCTCTATAAGAACGCATACGTTCTTACAAGCGCTCTAATCATATTACCTTTAGAACATACCAGTGCTCTTCATACATATACATGCTTCGAGAATCTTTAGGAGGTTTAATAACATATGACCGATAAAAAGCTTATTTTCACAGAGATTGATCAATACGCCGACTTATTCCGCGACATCTCGCGGTCCGTTGGCAGTCGGCCGGAGCTTGGCCTCGAAGAGTTTTTCGCATCCGGCCTGTTATGTGCCGAGCTCTCCAAATACGGCTTCGAGGTGGAACGGGGCATCCTTGATATCGAAACGTCTTTTATCGCTTCGTTCGATACGGCTAAACCCGGACCAACAGTTGGCTTCCTTTGCGAATACGACGCGCTGCCGGAAATTGGGCATGCCTGCGGGCATCATCTCATTTGCTCCATGAGCGTCGCAGCGGCCGTCGGACTCAAAGCGGCGCTGCTGGCGAGCGGACTTGGCGGTAAAATCCGCATCTACGGCACGCCTGCCGAAGAAACCCGCGGCGCGAAAGTACCGATGGCAGCAGCCGGCTTATTCGATGACTGCGACTTTGCGCTTATGGCGCATCCTTACCATACCTTCGAGAAATCTGGCGAATCGCTGGCGATGGATGCTATCCAATTTGAATACAGCGGCGTGGCCGCACATGCAGCGGCAAGTCCCTATGAAGGCATAAACGCGCTCGACGCGGTGCTCCAGCTGTTTAACAGCATCAATGCGCTTCGTCAGCAGACACGCAGCGATGCGCGTATTCACGGTATTATCGACAACGGCGGCAAAGCGCCAAATATCATTCCCGACTACGCTTCAGCCAAATTTTATATCCGCTCGGCCTCCCGCACTTATACGGACGAGCTAACCGCCAAGGTGCTGCGCTGTGCGGAAGGGGCCGCGCTGCAAACCGGCTGCACGCTGGCGACTAACCGGTTTGAGTTCTCCTATGACGAGCTGGTCACCAACGAAGCGCTGTCCGAACAATTTAACGCGAATCTCATAGAAGCCGGCATTCGCCCCGAACAAATCGAGATCGGCAAAGATCACGGCTCCCTGGATCTTGGCAACGTTTCGGTTCGCTGCCCGGCAATCCATCCCTTCGTCAAGGTCGTTCAAGATCGCCTGCTGCTTCACACCGAAGCCTTCCGCGATGCCGCCATGACCGATTATGCGCTCGACGGGATGTTATTCGGCGCTAAAATGCTGGCTGCCACCGCATACGACGTTTTTGCAGATCCCGCCTTACAATCGCGAATTCGAGCAGAATTCGCGCAGCAAACGAAAATCGGCAATTAACGATACTTCGCTCGGACAAGGAGGCTCGCCAAATTGAATAGAAGTATAATTAACAGCCATGAAATCACGCAAATTTGCTTATTGGCCGGCAAAATCATTTTGCAAAACGGCGGCGAAACCTACCGGGTCGAAGATACGATGGTCCGTATTGCCGCGGCTTACGGCATTGAAAACTCGCATAGCTTCGTGACGCCGACGGGAATTATTTTTGCTATCGACGGTTCCTCTCAGATGACAAGGCTCATTCGGATATCCGAGCGGTCAACGAATTTGCTTAAAGTATCCCTTGTAAACGATATCTCCCGAAAAATAAGCACGGGCAAGCTTGCCGCAGGCGACGCGCATCGTTTGCTTCAAGAAATTGATACAAATGCTTTCGAATATCCTTCCTGGCTGAAAATCGTTGCAGCGGCAATCGCCAGCGGATGCTTCCTCATCATGTTTCAAGGAAGCTGGAACGACTTCCTCCCGGTCATGCTGATCGGCGGCATCGGCTTCGGATTTCTGCTTCAGCTGCACCGGATCGTGCCGATTAAGTTTTTCGCCGAGTTCATCACCGCCCTGCTGATCGGTACCTTGTCCGTGCTTTTTGTACATCAAGGCTTTGGTTTTGATTTAGATAAAATCATTATCGGGTCGGTCATGCCCTTGGTTCCCGGCCTTCACATTACCGCGGCTGTCCGCGACTTAATGGCCGGCCATCTCGTATCGGGTCTGTCAAAAGGGGCAGAGGCCTTTCTCACCGCATTCGCTATCGGAGCCGGCATAGCCGCCGTGCTGTCCTTTTATTAAAATCGCTGCCTGGAGGTGTATCATCTTGATGATGCTTGAACAGCTATTAACAAGCTTCATAGCGACAGCTGCCTTCGGGCTCATCTTCAACGTGCCGAAGCGTACGCTGCTGCACTGCGGTGCTGTCGGCATGATTGGCTGGATGATCTATGTGGTTTGCACGCAGCTTGATATGGATACGATACCGGCTACCTTGATTGCTGCTTTTATCGTCACGGTTATAAGCCAGCTGTTCTCCAAGCTGTACAAAACCCCTATTATCGTATTTAGCGTATCGGGAATCATCCCGTTAGTTCCGGGAGGTCTTGCCTACGATGCGATGAGGAATGTCGTTGAGGATAATTATGATATTGCGGTACAGCTCGCCGTGAAGGCATTCATGATCTCGGGAGCGATCGCCATTGGACTTGTATTCTCGGAGGTCATCAATCAGATCATTCGCAAAACCGAACGTTAGAAGAACGCGGTTAGATTAGCTGGGAGAGGAGAATTCATCATGCATTCCATCATAAAGCCTGACGGCCGGATCAATGACGGGAAGATATGGCGGAGAGAGCTGCTGTATCAGGGGATGAACGGAAACTGCGTCGAACGGGTTTACGTGACGGCTTCCGAATCGCTCGTTTTTAAACCGCTGACAAACAACGAGCAGCTGGGCAAGGAAATCTGGGTTAATGAGCATATCCTAACTGCTTTCCCCCCTATTTATCCGCGAATCATTGCTCATTCCGTAAGTACAAATCCCAGCTTGAATTGGATTTTGTATGAGGATTTAGGCGAATTGACTCATGTTTTTGAGGAAAAGACTGCAATCGGGCTTATATCCTATATGGCGAAATGGCATGCCCTGCCGAGCAGCCATTTGCAGCATGCTCCGCTTAGAGGACCGAAGCCTACCGTTGAAGCCATCCGTGCAGAGCTGCTCCAGCTCTGGCAATCCGAGGAGCCCGAACAGCTATGGCCGGGGATCCCCTCTTCGTTGTGCAGGCATCTGCTTGCCACGCTCCAGAAGGAAAGCTTTGCAGCGGACGAGCTCGTGATCTCGCATGGCGATCTGCATCTTGGCAATTACGCCCGCGTAAACGGTCAGATCAAGGTGCTCGATTGGGAGCACGCCCACCTTAATCTTAGGTATTGGGATCTGTATCATGTTATCGATCTTTCACATCCGTTATTCCCTAAGGACATGACAACTGCCATCCGCGAGCGCCTGCTGGATCATTACATCGAATTATCGGCGCAATACGGTAAGCGGATTGAGCCGCTCTCGTTCAAGCACGGCTATTATTTGTTTGCTTCCCTATACTCGCTATGGATGCTGAGGCTGATCGCTAGCGATATCCGCGCCAACAAAGGGATATGGCCTCTTAACCAATTAGAGCAGCAGTATATCGAAACAAGATCAAACCTCCGACAAATCGCGGAATTTCTATAAGACTTGCAGCTTATTCCGTTTGGATAGCATACCTGGCTCGCATGACCTCTGCCATAGCCTCTATTTGCTCGCGGGAAGGCATCTCGAACTTTGCCTTTGCGTCTCTCATGCCCGCTTCCGTTTGCTGCGACCCGATAATCCGTTTCACGGCTTCGACGAAACGTTTCCCCGCATCCTGGCCGAGTCCTGTCAGCTGCTCCAAGCTGGCAGTGCTGTCTGCATGGACCAAAGGATATTCCTTCGTATCCGCTCCGCCTGCAGCTTGGTCATAAAATTCACGGACAAAGCGGGCCCGCTCCTGTCCGGATCCCTCTGCAACAATGAATGCTTGCACAATGTAGGCATGCGTCTGCCTGCGCTGCGCTATGCCGCAAAATTTATATCCGTTAATGCTTAAATCAAAATCACCGGGACAGTACGCCCCCTTTATTTCTCCTTTGTCGACCTGGCAGCCCGTTTCCTGCAAGGCATAGCGGATCAGTCCGTACATCCGTTCAAAATCATCATGGAAATGGAAAGACTCTACACTTGGCTTAGGCATAATCAATGAAAGATTGATCACCCCTGTATCAAGCGGAACCGCCGCGCCGCCCGAATTGCGGACGGCAGTCGCCCAGCCATCTGATTGAAGCGCTTGTTCCGCGTCAGCGGCCCTAGGCAAACGACTATCCCGCAAGCCCATTACAAAGCCCTTCGGATGACGCCAAATATGACAAATGGACGGTCCGCCCTGCCCTGTTTTCCGGCATAGCAGCTCGTCCAGCGCAAAAGAATAAAGCACATCTGCCTGGGACAGATCATCCCGACGGTCCAATATCCATACATTTTCAAGTCCTAAATCCTTAAGCTCATCCCATCCCATTTGTCGTCGTCCAGCCCTCTCCTGCTTTTCGTTCCGCTTATTTGCTTTATAATCTATTTTAACGGTAATTGCGCATTCATGCATCTTCTCTTCCGTTAATAGATAAAATACATTTTAATATCTATCCTCCTTATTGCTAATGACCAACGCTTTCAATACAATAAAGATATTGTCATGCAGCGCCAAGGGGGAAGCAATACATTGGAAGTCATAAACGAGAAAGTCGCATACGAAAACCCATTGCTGTCGCTGCGGATTTTTCAGACGATACGCGATCTTGATGGATTTACAAACTGGCATTATCATAAACAGCTTGAGCTGCTGCTCATTCTTGAAGGCAATCTGGACGTTTATATCGATGAGGAAAGCTTTCATCTGACGACGGGAGATGTCATGCTCATCGGAGCCTCCGAGCTGCACCGCGACCGCAGCCATAGCCTGCTCGATTACATCGTGCTCCAATTTGATTTGGAACCGTTTTTTGACCAGAGCACGATTCCTTATATGCGTTATTTCTCGGAAACCCAAATGCCGCTAAGCAAAGCGAATTACATTTTCCAAGAAAACAGTAACGTCAAGCAGCAAACCGCTTCCTGCATCCAGCAAATGTTAAATGAAGCTACCCGTAAGGAAACCGGCTACGAGCTGGCGGTCAGCGTGCTCATTAAGCAAATATTGCTGCTGCTGCTTCGCCATGACAGCCGGAAGGTGCTTATTGAGCAGGACAATTTCGACCGCATCCGCCTGAAGCCGGTGCTCGATTATATCGAGAATCATCTGACGGACCGCATCCAGGTCGAAGAGGTTTGCAAAATCGCCAATATGAGCTACTACTACTTCGTCAAATATTTCAAAAAGACGATTGGACTATCTTTTACGGAATATGTGAATTATCGCAAGGTGAAATGGGCGGAGCGGATATTGCTGACGAAGGATTTGAGCATTTCCGAGGTAGGCGAACGGATTGGCATGCCGAATATGGCTCATTTTTACAAGATGTTCAAAAAATACAATGACTGCTCGCCCAAGCAATACCAGCGTAAAATGCTCGTATGGAACCGGCAGTAGCCCTGGAATCAAAAAAGCTCGTCCACCCTACACTTTCGGGGTAACGAGCTTTTTTGGCATTACGAGTTTATAACCTACGCCGCGGATAGATTCAATCTGGACCGATTGCTGACCAAGTTCCAGCTTCTTCCGCAAAGAACTTACATGAACATCTACCGTACGTTGGCCGCCGATATAATCGAAGCCCCATACGACATTCATCAGATCATCCCGCGTAATAACCATACCTGGGCGCTGTACGAGATACAGCAGAACCTCAAATTCCTTAGGTCTGAGCGGAATCGTATCTCCGTTCAAAATAACCTCGTATTTCTCTGGGTAAATCGATAAATCACCGGCTGTAATAATCTTCTCCGTTGATTCAATTGGCTTGCTGTCATCAAGCTGCGTCCGGCGAAGCACAGCTGACACGCGCGCTAGAAGCTCAGCTACGCCAAATGGCTTCGTGATGTAATCATCGGCCCCATGCTTCAGTCCTTGTACAACCTCTTCCTCCGCATTGCGGGCGGTTAAAATAATGACGGGCGTTCTAACGCCGTTTTGGCGCAGACGGTTCAAAATTTCAAAGCCGTTCATGCCTGGAAGCATGATGTCGAGGATGACCAAGTCGAAAGTACGCTGCAAAGCGGTTTGCAAGCCTTCTCCGCCATGATCGATAACGGTCGTTTCATAGCCCTCTTGGGTCAAATTGTACGACAGAAGCCTTGCTAATGTCGGTTCATCTTCAATTACGAGCACTTTATGCGACATGTTACCTCCAACCTGGCGAATGGCAGCGCCCAAAGACGCCGCATCCGCATATTTAAGACGTTTAATCTTAGTTTATCATGGTTTCATGAAGAATAGGTAAATCTTTTTTTCTATTGCAGAACCGGAAGCTCAATTGTAAACGTAGTTCCCACTCCTACCGAGCTTGTAACCGAGATCGTTCCTTTGTGCAGCTCAACGAGATGCTTAACGATGGACAAGCCAAGCCCCGTGCCGCCTGAACTTCGCGAACGCGCCTTGTCCACGCGGTAAAACCGTTCAAAAATTCGCGGTAAATCCTTTTTCGGAATGCCGATTCCCGAATCAGCGATTTGGACGCGGATGTAATCATCGCCGAGACCCTCAATCTTTAAGGATACACGGCCGCCTTCAGGCGTATAGTTAATGCCGTTCGAAAGTAAATTCATGATTATTTGCCTCAGCCGATCCTCATCCGCTTCCACATATAAGCCTGGCTCGATAGTCATGCTGAGCTCAATATTTTTGCGGGATGCCTCAGATTCCATGAGCTTAACCGACTTCTCCGCAAAGGTATCGACTTCTACCGGTGAAAATACAAGCGGAACGCGGCGGGATTCGATTTTAGACAGCTCCAAAATATCGCCGATCAGCCGGTTGAGCCGGTCGCTCTCATCATATATGATTTGCAAAAAAGAACGTGCCGTTTCTGCATCATTCACTGCACCGCCAAGCAGCGTCTCCGCGAACCCCTTTACGGCGGTAATCGGAGTCTTCAGCTCATGGGAGACGTTCGCGACAAATTCGCTGCGCATACGCTCTAATCTTCGGATAGCGGATACATCCTGCAGGACAAGAAGCACGCCTGAGAAATCATTGCCTTCCGGATGAATCGGAACCAGATTCAGCTCAAGCAGACGCTCTTCCGGAAAATAAAACGTAATTTCCTCGCGCAAATGCTCTTTGCTCTTCAGGCCTTCTTGAATCATTTGTGACAGCTCATATTGCTGCTTCGCTTCTGCAAAATGGCGTCCGACTAGCTCGCGCGCGGAAAATCCCAGCACTTCCTCTGCGCGCCTGTTCATCAATACGATTATTCCATTGCGATCAATCATCACAATTCCGTTTATCATATTATCGAGAACGCTCTCGAGTTGATTCTCATTTTGCTGGATACGCGTCATTTGAACCTGCAGGCTGTCTGCCATTGCATTAATAGCATTGCCGAGTTCCCCGATCTCATCCTGTTTCGCAACCTTTACCCTTGCCCGGTAATCCATGTTTTTGATCCGCTTGGCTACCTTCGTTATTTGCTCGAGCGGCCTCGTCAAGCTAAGCGCAAGACGATAGCTGATTAATGCGGCAATCAGGAACAGCACCAGCAATCCGGCAAAAAGCAGGCCCGTCAATTGGCGAATGCTTGCCTCCACCTCTTCTAGGCTCATCGCCAAACGAATAACATCCGGCGCTTGATTCGGCATGACCTCCACAGGGATCGCCACGTACATCATATTTTGCTTGACCGTTTCGCTTTTCCGGATCGCTCTCCCCTTACCTAACTGGAGCGCCTCCTTTATTTCCACGCGGTCAAGATGATTATCCATTTCCTTCGGATCTCCATCCGAGTCCCCAAGCACCACGCCGTCATTTCGAATAAAAGTAACCCGTGCGCCGGTATAATGCTTAAGCTCTTTTGCTTCGTCCGAAAAATAACCGTAAAGCAAAGGAAGCTCGCCTGTCTTCCATTCCATTTTTGCCGAAATGATCTGCATCTCGCGAACCATATTATCTTCAAGCGCATTAATATGGTTTTCTTTAAATGTTTTGACCATGAATAGCCCTGCCGCAATGACCGATAATGCGATCATCGAGATCATAATGAGCGTCAGCCTGGTGCGAAAGCTGTTCATCCGGTTCACTCCCTACGTTTTTTCAAGCACAGGCTGCTAACGTCATACAACCCCTGACCTAACATACAACGTTTATCGTACATGCGTCGCCGTACTTACGCCAGTCTTGTTTTTGTTAAGTTTTTGTAAAACATAATGATGCACCGTAGCGAGCGGCTGCTGAATGAGAATCGATAATACGACAGGCACAGCCGCAAGCGGACTGAAATAACCGAGCGCCAATACGATACCGAGCGAAATGTTGCGCATCCCTGTTGCATACGATACCGTCACCTGCTGCTCGTAATTGCGAAGACCAGCCGTACCGATATAACCGAAGGCATAACATATGCCGACAAGCACGATGACAACCGGCACGAGCAGCGCCATATCCTGCTTTAGCTTGTCCAGATGCGGCGCGATCGCCGATGCATTCAGCGAGACAACGGCAACGAAACAAAACTTGGAGAGCGGCGACGTATAAGGTGCCACGGCATGTTGAATGCGGCCGCGGCTCATCTGATTCAGCCCGACCCCGATAATGGTAGGAAGCACGATAATGACGAGCAAATCCATAATAATAGGGCCTGCCTTTACCTCAACCGCCGAATCGAAAAACAAATGAATGCCGGCAGGCACAACTAACGGGCTTAGCGCGGAATCCAGCACCACCATCGCCAGCATGAGCGGAACGCTGCCGCCCGACATCCCTACCCACAGCACCGTCGAGACGCCGATCGGTATTATGGTAAACAGCACGAGTCCCACGACATAAGGAGAATCCGCACCAAAAGCGAGCGCGCCAAGAGCATAGGCAACCAAAGGCGAGAGCACATGGGCAATTAAAAAGGTTAGCGCCATAATCCCCGGCCGCTTCATCACCGCCCGCAATTGGCCCAGGCCGCAGCCAATGGCCATCGTCAGCGTGACATACGCGAATAAATACGGAACGGATTTGATGTAGGGTTGAAGCTGCGATGCAAATATAAAACCAAGTACCAAGGAGCTAGGGATAATAATAAACATCCATTTCTCGAAATATCGATTAAAGGCCAAACCGAATTCACGCATTTTCATTCCCTCATTTACCTCAACTAGTCGTTTCTATACATAAGCTATATAATAACATAGACAATCCTGCACATGAACGGAATCTCTTGCACTTCGATTAGCTAAGGAGCCGATTTATGAAAAATGGAAAATTCACCAATACGATCATCCGCATGCAATACGTACCGAGATGGAGCGAGCATGCTCCTCGTTTTGAAGACAACGCCTCCGCTCATAGCTTCAGATGCGCCGCATTATCTATCATGGTAGGCATCATTGAGGAGAAGGTATTCCATGAACCGCTCGATAAGCTAAAGCTTCTCGGGAGATGCCTCTGGGGCGATCTTAAAAATACCGGAACCGGCTCTATTAAGCATGTTACCAAAAAAGAATCGCTCGTCATGAACCATATTCGGGATTTTGAAGTGGAGCTCAGCAAGGAAATCGTTTCCTATCTCTCCAAATCCCTTCAAGCCCAAGCATTCGATTATATCGTCAATGCGCAGGATGATACGCATATCGGCCGTTTGGTCGATGCGATCGATACATTTGATGCCTATCTTTATTGCCACCGGGAATCGCGTCATGATACGAATCCCTTCTTCCATGCCAAGCATAAGGAGCTCGAGCAAATCCTCCAAAATACCGAGCTCCGCTCTATTCGCTGGCTGCTGGACGAGTATAATAAGCACGCAGGCCTATATGAATTTATCCAATACATCGTCAGCCTGGACACCGTAAAAAGATGGAACGGCAGCTATAACCTCGTACCCGACAATGATGCGACGCATTCCTTCCGCGTAGCTTCGCTGGCTTTGTTTAACGGGCTGCTCGAAATCGAGCGCTTTGGCAACAAAAGCATCGATCTTTATACGCTTTTGGCAAAGGCCACGCTCCATGACCTGCCCGAGGCGCTGTCCGGCGATGTCGTATCGAACTTTAAACACAATAATCCGGAAATCAAGCTGGCTTTCGAACAATATGAGAAGGAAACCGCTCATCTTATGATTAACAAGCTGCCTGAGCTTTTCCACGCGGAGATGTTCGAATTCATTGCGCACAGCAAATCCGATGATTATGTCGGAGAAATGGTCGATATCGCGGATAAGCTGGACGCCCTCATTAAAGCTAGCCTGGAGATGCGCAATAATCCCCATTACGCGGACACCTACTATAATCAGCTAGTAAGGGTACAGCATCGGTTTGAAAATCCCTGCGTTATTTTCTTCCTTGCGTATATCCTGCATGATCTCACCTATTCTAATCTGATTGGACAGTAGCGAAGGTAACTCACTGCAAAGCTATGCAGCTTCAGTTACCTTTTCTGCTGCAGGCTTCTAAAACACCTCTGGTGCAGTTACTTCAGTGTATGGCGCGTGGAGCGTGCTCTCGTTGAGCTGCATTGCAGTTTCTGCAACATATGGCGAAATGCTTGCTTTCATTGAGGTGCAGTACAGTTACTGCAACGGATGAAGCGTAAAACTTGCTTCTGTTGGCCTACAGTGTAGTTCCTGCAATGATTGATGCGTAGAGCTTGCTTTCGTTGAGCTACAGTGCAGTTTCTGCAACGGATGGCGCGAAATGCATGCTTTCATTGAGCTGCAGTACAGTTACTGCAACATATGGCGCGAAATGCATGCTTTCATTGAGCTGCAGTACAGTTACTGCAACGGATGAAGCGTAAAACTTGCTTCTGCCGGTCTACAGTGCAGTTTCTGCAACGTATGATGCCAAAAGCATGCTTGTGTCTGCCTACAGTGCAGTTTCTGCAATAGAATCGCTGGGAGACTCCCATTTAACCCGTTAATTCTTTGATTCTATTGCATTTAGTGCAGCGTAACCCCATCGTTTGCAACCCATGTAAGGTTTCCGTTGCACAAAGTACAACGTACGACATCGGCATGCCTCCACGTCAACCTAGTACGCCCGCTGAACAGCCTCCTTCGTTCGGCAGCAAACCATCACGCACCTATTCAGCAAATAATGCAGCGTATGGAACGTTGAGCGTACATTTGTTGAACTAAACTACAGTGCATTTTTGGCGTCGTATGATGCGAAAAGCTGCTTCCGTTGAACTACAGTGCATTTTCTGCAGCGTATGGCGCGAAAAGCCTGCATCCATTGAGCTATCATGCAGTTTCTGCAGCGTATGATGCGAAAAGCTGCTTCCGTTGAACTACAGTGCAGTTTCTGCAACGTATGGCGCGAAAAGCTGCTTCCGTTGAATTGCAGTGCAGTTCCTCCAGCGTACGGCGCGAAAAACCTGCATCCGTTGAGCTATAGCGCAGTTTCTCCAGCAGCAGCATCCAGCTGCGCAAAAAAAAGACTGCCGAATTTCTCGGCAGTCTAAACATCCAAAGCTATAAGGAATGGCAATCATTATCCGTCAACCGCCGCACTCCAGCCAAAAGGATATGCTGCCGAAATTTCTAAAGGCAGCTTGCCCGCCGGCTCGAGGTCGCCAAGCAGAGCTTTTGCAACTGCCGCAAGCGCTAGCGGTCTGCATTCATACACAGCCAGATAAGCTTTCACGTCTGGGTACAGCAACAAATCCAACGGGTTTCTCACCGATACCGCTATGGTGCGATCCGGCGCAAGCCGTACGGCCTCGCAAGCGATTTCGCGCTCGAGAGGATGTTTTGAAGCGTCGTAGGTCACAACAATGATCTGCGAGAAGCTGTTCAGATCAGCAAGCGGATTGACCGCATTCATCTTACGCTCAACCACCTTAGCGCCAAGCTCCGAAAGGAAGCTGCCCAGGGAACCTTCGCCAGAAAGCATCTCATCCGCAACCGATACCGGGACAATTTCCGGCCATAGCACAAGCGTGGCTTCGCTGCGGCTGATCGGCAGCAAGCCGCCCTCATTTTTAACTAAGGTTATGGAGGCCTCGCTCCAGCGTTTCGCAACCGCTTTATTCGCTTCGGTACCGATCGCCGCTTCCACCTCCGTCCAAGTCAGCTGCGGCTCATCCAGCGCAAGCTTCTCCTTGAGCGTCATAATCCGGTCAAGTGCCTCATTGATGCGCGCCTCGGCAAGCTCACCCTTCTCAACCGCGTCCGCAACGGCTTCCAGCGCGGCCCATTGCTTCTCAAACGTATGGCTGATCAGCACCATGTCCGCGCCTGCTCGAATCGCCATGATCGCTCCCTGCTCCGGTCCATAGTTTTTATCAATGGCATCCATCTCCAAACAATCCGTTACGACAACCCCGTCATAGCCCAGCTCCTTGCGCAGCAAGCCGCTTATGACTTTCTCCGACAAGGTAGATGGCACGCCGGAAGGATCAAGTGCCGGCAAGCAAACATGCGCGGTCATGATACAATCCGTGCCTGCTTCTATGGCCGCCCGGAACGGCCTCAGCTCAATCGCCTCCAGACGCTCCCGGCCATGAAGCAGCACCGGTAAGGCATGGTGGGAATCGACCGCCGTATCGCCATGTCCCGGAAAATGTTTGACGGTCGCCGCTATCCCGGCAGACTGATAACCCACAACGGCGGCTGCGCCAAGCACTGCAACCACATCCGAACGGTCGCTATAGGAGCGGACATTAATAACCGGATTGTCCGGATTGTTATTCACGTCGATACAAGGCGCATAGTTCATCGTTATGCCTAATTGCCGAAGCTCTTCACCGCAAATACGCGCCGTTTCTTGAGCTCCCTCCGCAACACCAGCCGCACCGAGCGCCATATTGCCGGGCATAAGCGTTACGCCGTCGACCAGTCTCGCGACCATGCCGCCTTCTTGGTCAATGGCAACGAATAAAGGCGGACAGCCTGCTTGCTTTGCGAGGCTTTGAAGCTCTCCGCCCAGCTTATGCACCTGCTTTGCATTTTTCACATTGCGCGAGAAATAGATCGTTCCGCCAATGCCGTTTGCTGCAATAAGCTGCTTGATTTGCTCAGTCGGCTCATAACCATGGAATCCAAATACGAATAATTGCCCGATTTTTTTCTTCAAACTCCAGCTTTGCCACTCACGCCCACTTGTCAATGCCTTCTCCATCCCTTCCGTAGTTCAAACCTTATTGCTTCGGCTCAGTCAAATCCTCGGCGGATTGCGAGCCTTCTTGTCGCCTGCTCCGGTAGTCGGTCGGATTCTCACCGGTATATTTCATGAATACTTTTGTAAAATACCGCCGCTCCGCATAACCGACTTCCTTGGCGATTTGAGCCACGCTCTTGGCCGTTTCCGCAAGCATTGCCTTCGCGCGTTCCATCCGCTGCCGCGTTACATATTCAATAAACGTTTCGCCAAATGTTTGTTTAAACAAAAGACTAAAGTAAGAGGTGCTCAAACCGACATGGGTCGCCGTCTCCTCCACACTAAGATCTCTATACAGATTTCGGTCGAGAAAGGCCTTCGCCTCCGTCATCGAGCGCTCCGATTGTTTTTTCTTGTCCAACGATTTCTCCGATACCGCATTCGTGACCTGGCGAATGAACGATAACAAGTCCTTAATGCCGAAGCGGCGATCCAATCGGCGCCACAGCATATCCTCCTGCTCGCGCGAGAAAACGCCCATCTCCTTCATTTCCCGCATTAGATGCAGCACGAAGAAATGCAGCAGCTGCTTGACGCGGTTTAACGAAGGCTCATTCATGCGCTGCAAAAGCAGCGTTATCCTTTGAAGCTCGTTATCTACGCCGATCGAGTCGCCGCGCTTTACCGCGCCGATCATTTTCTCGGCGGTATCCCAAAAAGCCTGATCTGCTTGCGATGATTTTTGCTGCTCCGACGGATATACAGCGATAAGGTCATGAACCGGCGTCAGCTGCATGCCCTGCTGGACAAGCTTATAAGCTTGGGACAATTCAGCAACCGCAGCAAACTCCCTATATATCCCTGCAAACAAAGACAGCTTAACATGGCTCTTAATCGCCGCCAGCAGCATCTCTGCCCATTCTTTAATCTTGGTTAAATCATAGGCTGCCGTTTTTTCCATTTCGATCAGCACGCACCATTCACCGTCACGGATCTGAATGACCGCGTGATGCAGCCCATTTTGCTGCAGCCTCTCTCTCAGCACATTGCAGACGGCAAAATTCCACAGCTTCCGTTCTTTATCGGACCAGTCCCGCCAGTCCTTCGTTTTCTCGGAGCTTACATCGAGATCAAGCACGATTAAGACGAACTGCTGCTGCTTCAGCTGCTGTTCGTCTCCGGTCAGCAGGAAGTGGTCTGCCGTAACGTCGGTATAATCCATAATAATGTCATATAAAATTTTCTCGCTTGCCAAATCGATCATGCGGCCCAGTTTCTGCTTCTCTTCCTGCAGCTGCTTCTGCTTGCTCCGCTGACTGGACATGACCCTCGCAATGACTCCGGTCAATTCATCGTACGGAATCGGCTTCAGAATATAATCATTGACCCCGAATTGAATAGCCGTTCGCGTATAGGCAAAATCCTGATAGCCTGACAGCATAATGATATCGCAAGGCATTGCTTTATCACGGATATGACGCACCAGCTCCAAGCCGTCCATCACCGGCATTCGAATATCGCACAGCAACAAATCAAAGGCCTGCTGCTCCATAAGCTCCAGCGCTTCCACCCCGTTTTTGGCCGTGCCGCCGACGGTTAGCCCTAGCATTTCCCAGGGAATAACCTTCTCTAAATTTCTCGTTATATGTGCCTCATCGTCAACTAAGAGCACTTTACCCATCATGGCTGATCACCTCTGCTCTTCGGAATTACACAACGAATAACGGTACCGCTGCCCTCTTGGCTGCAAATCCATAAACCAAAAGCCGGACCGTAATGTATACGCAGGCGATCTGCAACATTTCGCAGTCCGAGCCCTCTTCTTTCCCCAATCTCCGCAGCATTTGACAGCTTACCGGATGAGTCAGAGCCCGCAGCTAGCTGATGCAGCACATTCGCGCTCATGCCCAGTCCGTTATCACGAACCATAATAACGATTTGATAAGGTTCCGTTATGACATCTATTTCGATCTTCCCTTGCCCGTCTTCATAGCCGTCAAAGCCGTGCTGAATGCTGTTTTCGACGAGAGGCTGAAGCGTAAGCTTCATTATCGTATAATCCAACGCCTCGGCGGGAACATTCAGCTCATATGAAAATAGCTCCTCAAAACGATATTTTTGAATTTCCAAATAGCTTCGCACATGTTCAATTTCTTGGTTTATTCTTATTTCTTCGGTATGGTGCATGCTTGTGCGGAGCAGATTGCTTAATCTGCGAACCATAAGCATGATCTTTGCGCCTTCGTTTTGCGCGGCAAGCGCATTAATCGACTCCAGCGTATTAAATAAAAAATGAGGCTTGATTTGAGCCTGCATCAGCATCATTTCCGCATGCTGCTTGCGTGCCTGCTCTCTTCTCACCTCGCTAAGGAGGCTGCCGATTCTCTCAACCATGCTATTGAAGCTGTTGGCAAGCAGTACCGTTTCATCCTTGCCATGGGCCGTTACGCGAATATCAAGCAGCCCCTGCTCGACCAATCTCATTTTGCGAACAACCTTAATGATCGATTTGGCCACGCGATTGACAAAAAAGACGTTAAACAGCACCGCTGACAGCAAGCCAAGCACCGTAATCATGCCGATCCACTGCACAAACCTTACATTTTCATTCGTTAATGAATTCCATGGCTTTACCGATACGAGAATCCACTCATTGCGGTCCAATTGATAGGAGGAGACTAAGCTGTCTACCCCCTCAAACTTCACTCTAGAGCTGTTGTAACTATTCGTAAGCTGCGGCAGCGAATCGGTCTGTTCATTAATGTTGCGGCCGTCAAACTCGCTTTTGCTGTCCAGCATGATGAGACCCGTTTTATTCACGATCAGATATCTGGTTTCAGCCGCATCCGCCTTCGGATTTTGGAAAGCTTTAAGCATGTCAGATATCTCTTCGGTTTTGTACTGCGTAATCATAACGCCGAGATCATTGAACGTCTCGATATCCTTAACCACGCGCATTTGCGTGAACAGCGGCGGTTCAACGCCAGTAAGCTCCCGCTGCTCATACGGACCGATCCAAAGCGGCCGGCCTCCAAGTTTTTGCACTTCCTTATAGGTGGAATGCGCCTTCAGCATATCGAATGAAATCGGCTTGAACGTCGTCGGATCGTTCCGGTACGAGCGGAACATGGTGCCGTCCTTCGCGTACAGCACAACGAAGCTAACGGCGGGATGCTGGAACAATATCCGTTTCATTTCTTTTTCAGCTTGGTTGATCGCGATCATCGTACTGGCATCGTTTGACGTATACGTGCTGTACTTAAGCGTATCCTGGACCTCTGAGCTCGTCAGGTTGCCGTCGGAGAGCTGATCCAGCTCTCGGAAGAAATATCGGATATTCCCGCCTACCGCCCTGAGGGAAATTTCCGTTTGCTCGCTATATTTTTTCTCGAGCAGCGTCTCTGAATGAAGGAAAGAGAACATGCCGAGTCCAATCATCGGAATGACGATCAGGAATATAAAAGCAAGCATCAATTTCGGTCTCAGGTTCATCCAGCAGGCTCCTTCTTCTTTTTACCCTTTCACGCTTCCAGCCGTCATGCCTTCAATGATTTGGCGCTGCAAAAATACATACACGGCAAGAACCGGAATAATGCTTATGATGACAGCTGCCGAAAGCGAGGCAAAGTTCGTGCGGTAGCCGTCATTAAAGGTCGCCATCCCCGTAGGCAGCGTTTTGAGGGATTCAGACGTGATAAATAGCTGGGATAAAATATATTCGTTCCAATTGGAAATGAAATTCAAAATAAACACAGTAACAAGCGCCGGCAAAGAGATCGGAATAATGACCTTGAAGAAAAGTCCAGTGGCGCCCAGCCCATCCACAATGCCCGCTTCCTCCAGCTCATTCGGTATCGAGAGCATAAAGGCATAAATAATGAAAACGGTTATAGGCAGCGCATATGTGCAGTATACCAAAATTAAGGACCAATGCGTATCGTACAACGGATGTCCGAATACTTTAATCCCCTGCACCAGCCGATACAACGGAATAAATAAAGCGCCCGGCGGAACGATTAATCCGAGTAGAATAAATTGATAGATCGCTTTATTCGTTTTCTTGTATTTCATACGCGCGATTGCGAACGAGGTCATGGCTGCGAACAGCAGCGTCAGAACACAGGCGATAACCGTAACAAACGTACTATTCCAAGCGTATTTTCCGATATTCGCCGTCTGCCATGCGGCAGCATAGTTATCGAAATTGAAGCTTTTCGGCAGCGCCCAAGTATTGACCGTAATTTCACGGTTCGTTTTAAAGGAGGACATGAACAGCCACAGCAGCGGGAAAAGCAATACGATGACATAACCAAATAAAAAAGTATGCATCCACCATTGGGAATTACGGGCACGTTCCATCAGTACTGCACCTCTTCGCTTTTCGTGATGCGTTGCAAAATACCGGTTAGCACTAAAATAATAATGAACATCGCGACTCCGATCGCGCTGCCGTAACCAAGCTCCAGCGAACGGAAGCCTACCTTAAGCATATAGGTCGACATAACCTCCGTGGATTGAAACGGACCGCCGTTGGTCATAATTTGCACGATATCAAGCACCTTCATCGTTCCCGAAACCGTGAGAAGCAGCATAACGAACAGGATCGGCCTAACGAGCGGCAGCGTAATGGACCATGTTTCCTGCCAGCCGTTTACGCCGTCCAGCTTGGAGGCTTCGACAATCTCTTTCGGAATGTTTAGTATCGCTGCCAAACATAGGACAATGAAGAAGCCGATATTTTGCCAGGCGTTTGCTATCAGAATCGACAGCATGGCTAGCTTTGGATCGGACAACCATTCGCGCGCCCAGTCCTCCGGCGCAACGAGGCGGATAAACTGGTTGATCATGCCCGAGTCATAGTTGTACAGCACCCCGAACAAAATCGCTACCGTCGCTGTCGATATAACAACCGGTACGAATACGGCCGATTTGTAAAAGTCACGCATCCGTCTTACTTTGCTGATGATAATCGAAATCAAGAAGACGAGCGGAATGTTCACGATTAAGGAAAACGCCATAAAGTAAAAATTGTTCATGAGTGCTTTTCGAAAAACCTCATCCTGCCAAAGTCTCGTAAAGTTATCGAAACCGATAAATACCTTTTCGGTAATGCCGTCCCAACGAAAGAAGCCGTAAAAAAAGGAAACGATGACCGGGTATACGAAAAATAAAGCGTATAAAGCAAGCGTCGGAATAATGAACGCCACGTAAGTAATCGGATTTTTGAGAGCTCTGTTCATAATGTCCTCCTTTTATCCCGGCATAAGAAGAGGGTGTCCTCCTGGAAGGAAGAACACCCTCTCGCCCATCAGGATCGATTGTCATGTCTCGCGATTACTTAGCTGCGTTAGCTTTGTCCTGCGACGCTTGAATTTTTTCCGCTACTTTTTCCGGTGTGCTTACTTTACCGATAAGCTCTTGGATTCCAACGTTTACATCCGCGCCAACCGCCGGTTGAACGATGGCGTCGTATGCTTTCCAAGAGGTTGATGCATTCGCCATGACCGTCAAAATTTCAGTCGTGAGCGGATCAACGCCGGATAGGTCGCTAAGCTTCATGGAAGGCAGCAATTTGTCTTCAACCAACGTACGTTTTTGAACTTCTTCCGTGTAGAAATTAGCGATGAATTTCTTGGCTGCCGCTACTTGATCTTCGTTCAGGTTTGCTGAGAAACCAAAGCCGTTCGAGTACGAAGCATTGATTGAAGTTTGGTCGCCTGCCCCGCCGTCGATGGACGGGAATGCGAAGTAACCGATTTGGCCTTTCAGTTCGCCAGCTTCGTCGCCGGAGAAGCGGTTGGCATCCCAGGTTCCGGTAAATACCATTGCGGCTTTACCCGAGAGCAATTGTGCGCCTTGGTCGGCATAAGCAAGGCCTAGCGCGCCTTTTGTAAAATAATCCTTGTTCACAAGCTCAGCATAGGAAGCAAAACCTTTTACGAAGTTTTCGTCCGTCCATTTCGCTTCCCCGGATACGACTTTGCTGAAGGCATCGATCCCTACGTTGCGTTCCATCACCGTGTTCCACAACATACCGTTAACCCAGCCGTCTTTGGCTGCCAAACCGAACGGCGTGTAGCCCGCTGCTTTAATTTTTTCGGAGACGTCAAGCAGCTGCGCCCATGTCGTAGGAATTTCCAAGCCCAGCTCGGAGAAGATTTTCTTGTTGTAGAAAATCGCTTCGCTATAGCCGCCGAAAGGAAGGCCGTATACTTTACCGTCGATCGTGAACTCATCCAAGCTGGCGAACTTGTCTTTAATGCCAAGTTCTTCGATGATAGGAGTCAAGTCCAGCATGCGGTTTGCTTTTACGTAAAGATTGAGATCCGCGCCGCCGAATACTTCAAAAATATCGGGAGGATTGCCGGCAGCCATTTCAGCCTTCAGCTTCTGGTCGCGGTTAACGATCTCGTCGATGCCTTCAAGCTTGAAGGTTAAGCCTTTGTTTTCTTCTTGTGTTTTTGCAACGACATCTTCAAGAATTTTCAAACGGGTTTTGCTCGTTTCTTTAATTTGGGTATGGCGCAGCGACAAGGTTACATCCTTCGCTTCAGCAGGCGGTTCCGTTGCTTCGGCGGGAGTATTGGTGCTGTTGTTCGTGCCGGCGTTTTTGTTCGTCTCCGCGTTGCCGTTAGAGCCGCATGCAGATACGACCAGCATGATCGATACTAATAGGGTGCCAAGAAGTGTAGCTCTCTTTTTCATTGGGAAGACCTCCTCGTTTATGGTGTTGCTTGTTTGCCTCGCACCTTTATTATAGTCGGGTCCTTTGCTATGTAAGGAGGTCCAAAAAACGATGAGTTAGGGATACAATTCGCTTATTTTTGAAAAGAGGGATAAAATTTTATAGCCCGCCAGGGTTATAATCCCCGACAGGCTATGTTTATTTACATCTCGTATTAGTAACGCATATCCTGCGTTATTTCCTTGATAACCTCATAAAACCGCTGCCACTCCGGGTTAGCCCCCTCTTTCTTGCGGTTTTCACCCAGACTTCCCTCTTCTGAATGCGAAGCTAGCTCTGCATGAATCATTTTCTTGCTTTCAAGCTGTAATTTCTCCTGCTTCGCCCGCAGGCTGCCATCTGACATTTATATCCCTCATCCCTTTAACCAGCCTTTTCGCAGTGCAAAAAGCTCTCTAAGATCATCGGTAGACATTTCGGTAATCCATTGCTCCGACTGGCCGACTACTTGGTCATTCAGCGACTGCTTCCGTTCGATCATCTCGTCGATCTTCTCCTCAAGCGTGCCGAGCGTGATAAACTTATGCACCTGAACCTGCTTCGTCTGCCCGATTCGGAACGCCCGGTCGGTCGCTTGATTTTCCACGGCCGGGTTCCACCAACGGTCGAAATGAAACACATGGTTCGCTGCCGTCAGGTTAAGCCCGGTTCCGCCGGCCTTAAGCGAAAGCACGAACGCGCAGCACGGCTCCTCGGCATTCTGGAACTGTTCGATCATTTGATCCCGCTTCGCCTTCGGAACGCCTCCATGCAAATAAGGGACAGGCAAACCAAGCTTTTCCTCAAGCAATTGCTTGAGCTGATGCCCCATGTCGATATACTGCGTAAAGATGAGGCAGCGTTCGCCTTCCGCGGCGATTTCCTCGCACATTTCCAACAGCCGGGCTACTTTGTTTGACCGTTCGATTTCCCATAAAGCCGTTTTATCCTCATTGCCGAGCAAAGACGGATGGTCGCATAACTGCTTTAGCTTCGTTAACGCGGCAAGAATAAGTCCCCTTCGCTGCATCGGTCCCAGCTTATCGAGATTTTCCAGAAGGTCGGCTACAAAATTCTCATACATCGCGCCCTGTTCCGCGGTTAATGTCATATAGGTTTTGGTCTCATTCTTATCCGGCAGCGATAGCTGGATCGAAGGATCCTTTTTGATTCTGCGCAGCATAAACGGCTTCACCCAGCGCTGCAGGCCCGCGATCATTTTCTCGTCGCGGGTTTTCTCGATCGGCGCAACGACTTCCTTCCGGAAATCGCTAATATTGCCTAAGTACCCTGGATTTATAAAATCATAGATCGACCACAGCTCCGTCAGCCTATTCTCCATCGGCGTTCCCGTTAGCGCAATGCGATGCTCTGCCGGCAGGCGCCTTATGGCCGTCGATTGCTTCGTATAGACGTTCTTGATGTTTTGCGCTTCGTCAAGGCAGAGCGCATCCCAATCGACCAAGCATAAATCCTCCTCGTCCAGCTGGGCGAGCGAATAAGACGTAATCACCAAATCCGCGTCCGCCACCGAATCACGGAATGACTCTCCTTTGTCCCGCTTGTTCCCGTAATGCAGCATCACGCGCAAGGACGGTGCAAACCGTTCAAGCTCTTTCTCCCAGTTCCCGATTACGGAGGTGGGGCAAATCAGCAGCGAAGGGCCGTTTTTCTGCTGCTTATATTCCTTGATATAGGCAAGGTAAGCCATAAATTGAATGGTTTTACCTAGTCCCATATCGTCGGCGAGCACGCCGCCAAGCCCGAATTTTCTCAGAAACAAAAGCCATGATACGCCTTCATGCTGATATGGGCGCAGCTCGCCCAGAAACGAAGGCGGAATTTCGGCAGGCGGAATTTGCGAGATTTGCTGAAGCTGCGTGAGCCATGACGTTAAATGCTCGTTCAGCTCGACCTCTGCTTCCAGTTCCGAGTCCAGCTCGCCGCTGTCATCCAGCGGAATGCCTCCTCTTAAATGCATCTCCAGCACGTCCCGGAAGGAAAGTCCTTTGCGTTTGCCCATCCGTTTCAGCCATTGTTTGATTTGCGTGACATCCTGCGGGTCCAAATGGACCCATTCGCCGCCAATATGGAAGAGACGGCGGTTCTGCTCGGCAAGATGAAGAAATTCGGCCTCCGATAAATTAACATCGCCAAGGGCAAGCTTCCAATCGAATTGAACGATTTGGTCCAGTCCGAACATCGGCTGCGCCGCCGACCCTACCGACGACTTCATTTTCGCCTTCAAACGCAGCTTGCGCGTACGAACCGTCTCCCACCAGCCAGGGAGCAGCACCGGACATCCAGCCTCCAGCAGCTTAACGCTGGCATGCTCCAAAAAGCTCCAGGCTTCGTTGTCGGACAACTTATCGCGAAGCTTGCTTTCATCCGAAGGATCTTTTAGCTCCGGCAAGGCCGTTGTCCATTTCAGCTGTCCCTTTGCAAGCTTACCGCTAAGCAGCGGCAGCCACTCCTCCGGAATCGCCCGTTCATCTTCGGAGTCTGATTCCCAGCCATCTTCCCGGATGGCAGGACGAATCGGGAGCCACGGGCCTCCGTCGCGGTCCTGCAGCGCGGGCCGCAGACGCCAAACGGATGATTCTACTGGCTCAACCAGCTGAAGTGCGATACGGAACGGAAGCAAATCCTTACGAAGCCCAATGGCAATAAACCAGTCTTCCTCATCGGCCGACTTTCTTCTCAGCACAGCCTCGCCGGAGGCCGTACCAATAGCTCTCCATGCCCCCGCAGCCTGTTCGTTTTCGATGATCATTTGTTCAACGGCACCGCTAATCCAATATTCGATGCCCTTATCGCCATTTCGATGCGCTGCGGCAACGTTTCTCTCCCATTGCAGTCTATAATCCAGCTCCTGCTCCGGGATAGCCATGCGCCAGCTGCGCTGGTCGTCGCTCCAACGATCCCAATCAGGCTCAAACCAGCCCTTAAGAAGCGCCGTTCTGACTTGCTCAGCCATCTGCATGATGAGAGAAACCCGATCCGTCCACTCTACTTGCAGCAAACGCACGGGCTGCGGCGAGGATAAATAATCGATGGCGAGAAGCGGCGGGATCTTCAGCAGCTTTCGTTCGCCAACGCTGATTTCTTCGACATCCGCCCCGTACCAGGATGCTTTGTGCCAAGCAAACAATAAAGGGCGCAGCTTTCCCTCCGCCGCATCCTTCCGATCAACGGCGCTTAATAAAACAGAGGTTCCGCTTTCGTCTTCGTTCCAAAACCCGTCTATCATCAACTTGCGCGCGCCAATGTATGTTCTCATGTAACGATTTTCCCTTTCCACAGCTCTTCCTGAAACGCTCTAAGACGCTGATGCTTACGCACGAGTGCGTCTATATATTGATCCCATCTGCCCGGATCCTTATCTGCTTTATATAATCTCTCCAGCTTCTTCAACTGCTTGACAGCCACGCGGTAACCTTGGCGGTTACGGGTCTGAATCGACGCTTCGACCGACTGATGGTACATCGGCATTAAAGCACGCGGAGCGAGCTTTGCAATTTCGCGCAGCGCATGGGCGCCGACATCTTCAGGACGCGCGCCTACAAGCATTTGCAAATCTGCCCATTCATCGTAACGCTTCTGATCGAGCCAATGATCTGATAATTCTGAATAGGAATGGGGCAGCAATTGCGTCATGTAATCCGTCCATGTCGGTATTTCAGGGCGATCAAGA
Organism: Paenibacillus sp. LPE1-1-1.1; assembly: GCF_040676435.1. Classification (NCBI taxonomy): domain Bacteria; kingdom Bacillati; phylum Bacillota; class Bacilli; order Caryophanales; family Paenibacillaceae; genus Paenibacillus; species Paenibacillus sp. LPE1-1-1.1. The sequence continues at coordinate 116,121 of NZ_JBEGHY010000045.1, read as the reverse complement.
TCCGCTCTGCGGCATAACGTCACGAACGGTCCGACCGATCGGCCGTTCTTTACTTTATTTACCCGCTCAAACAAAAAGCTCATCCACTGCTCGACAAGCTCCCATTTCCCTTCTTCCATTCGTTGTGCCGCGCAAGGATACATTACCTTTTGCGCGCGCTCAAAGGTCGCCATGGAAAAATGCTCGATAGCCTGCTTATCCTGCTGATCCAAAAAGTACATAATGCCGATTGCGGTGTGCAAAAAAGCCAGGTTGACGCTTTCCGGTTCCTCGGTATTCGCCTGCCGGACCATTGCAGCCAGCTCCCCTTCAAACCAACCCCGGTTTTCAGCAAGCTTCTCGCAAAAAGCCAAGTACATGTATTCCCAATCAAAGAGCTGACGCTCGGTGCCGGAGGCCCATTGCTTTACGCGTGTTATTAGAGCGTCCGCCCAAGCTTCTTCCTTTGGCTCCATCGCAGCAGGAGCAAGTTCTGAAACGAGTGTATATAAATGCTCAACCCATGGCTCAGCCATTCGGAGGAACGACATTTCGTGATAATAGCGGCTGAACGAATCAACCGTATTGATCGCCCGCTCCGCTTGCTCAAGAACAAAGATAATGGCCGTAGACCAATGCAAACGCTGCATCGGCTTCTCCCAATCTTTGGATAATCCCTTTAATGAGGATAACAAGGGTTGGAGCGCGTGGAGTGAATGCCGGCATTTCTGCCAAACTTCGCCATGCGTCGCTTCCATCCATTCCAGCCACTCTAGCGCAGATGCCGATTCGCCGGGATCGCGGGGTGGAGACGGTATTGGCGCTGCTTGGGGCATAACCGGCTCAGCCGGCTTATTCTTAAGCAGCGCACTCGCGGACGAAAGTCCGAGCAGGCGAAAATAAGAACGTTCCGCCAGGGTGTGCCCGCCTTCCTGCTGGCTGCAATATTGAAAATAAACCGCCGCCATATGCTTGCAAAATCCTGTATAGGGACAGGTACATGAGCTGTACCGCAAATTACCTGCATCAAGGATAACGGCGTACAGATCCGATCCCTGCACAACGCCATAAAGATGATCCTGGCTGCCTTCGTTGGCGCTGTTTACTTTGCCTTCCATATAGTATTGCCAGCCCCGTTTCATGATCGTCGTCTCGACATGGACGTTAAGCTGTTGTTCAATCAGCGCGTGCAGCTTTTCATTGAGGTGCATTACAGACATTCACCCGCTTCCTTTCCGTTCAGTTGCATTCTTACTATTATACCAAGCGGATACGGCTGGTGCCATCATTTGGAGGCAAAAGCTCAATATCCTTTGAATGGATGAATAAGGCTCGCAATAAAAAAGCCTTACCGAATGAAAGAGTTCATCCGGTAAGGCATAAAAGCTTTTATAATGGCATTTTAACGATAAAGGTTAATTTACCGGCAGGCTCCGCCGTGACATAGACATCGCCTTTGTACTGTTTGGCAATCGATTTTACGATCGAAAGCCCTAACCCTTGATGATCCTGCTGCTTGGTGGAGTAGCCCGCCTCGAATATCGGCATCGCTACGGCTTCAGCCGCATTTTCGCAAGTGTTCGTCACTGTGAATTCCAAAGAATCGCTTGTCTGCTTGCCCACTAACGTCACATGACGCCGATCCTCCGCATACTTCATAACTTCATCAAAAGCATTGTCGATTAAATTTCCGAGCATGCGATTGACGTCGAGCGTCCGGATGCCCATCTCCTGCATGTTCAATCCGGTAAAGGAACAACTGAATTGAATCTTGTGGATTTCGGCCTGCGAGATCTTCGAGCGTACCAATGCGGCGATTGCCGGATTGCCGATATTGATAATATCGTTCATCAGACGGATATCGCCGGTCAATTCCTTTGTATAGGCTACGAGCTCCTGCGATTTGTTCAGCTCCGCCAAGGAATGGATGGTCTGCACATGGTTCAAGAAGTCATGCCTTTGCGCCCGAATCGACTGGAACATTTGATTGATTTCGTCTACATAGGTTTCTTGCGTTACGCGTACGACCTTGTCGCGCGATTGTCTGTAGTAGCGCATGGCGACGACCGCAATAAGCAAGCTGAAACCCGTGACGATAATAATAATAATCCCTAAATTCAAAAACTGCGAATCCAGCTTTTCTTGAATCACATGGTAGTCGGAGGTCAGCATCAGCACGTAGCTGTTCATTGGCTGGCCGTCACGGTCCGTGATGTTGATGCCATTTTCGTTGACGAAGGTCGGGATATACATTTTGTAAATTTCTTGGCCGTTAATATTTTCGCGGTGCGTGACGGTTTTCTTCGAAAAATAAGCTTCGCGCACCAGCTCCGTATCCTTAGCCGACTTGATCGTATAGGAGCCGTAGAAGATAGGCTCTTGCACTTTATGTCCTTGAACATTTCCCTCCGGGTTTATCGTCTCTTTCCCGTCCGGGAACGTCTCCGGGTTAATGAAGGCAATTTCTTTAAGAGAATCGCTGGTTTGCACTGAATTTTCGATCATGCGGTGAACGCCCGTCGCAATCTCATATTGTTCCTGGCGCTCGTAATTCACGTAGGGATCGATCATATAATTTGTCGCGCCGTCGTAGTAATAGCCCCATTTGTTAATTTGATCCACATTCGTGGAGGATACCTCGAAAGGCCCGCTCCAGAAGTTAGGCAGCGATTGGCCAAGCCATTCCACCGAAGCATTTTTTATGTCAAACAACTGGTTGAACACCTCGTACCAAGGCTTCCAGGTTTTCGTGCTCTTGTTAACCTGACTCGGATTGGATGATTTGTACAATATGATGTCGTCGGGAAGTTTCTTGAGCAGGGTAATATGGCTGAGCCCGAGCTTATCCCGAAGCTCTATTAATTGCTCTGACGTTACCTTCTCGACGTCGGGATCTAATGCATATTGAATGGCAATAGAGGCGGCTCGCAGCTCCCGTCCGATTTGATTTTGGAACTGCTCGGATCCTTCGCGGGATTGCTCCAATGAAATCTGCAGCCGGTTGGCGGCATTTAGAAGCTCTTCATCAAAGGAATCCTCCAGTGTTTTTTTCGTGAGGAAATAATAAGCCGTATTATTCAATAAAACCAAAACGACGATAATACCAATGGCCGCCAGCCAAATGTTGCGTTGCATCTCATGCATCTTGCCCTTCTGTCTATTATAGCTTTCATTATGTAACATCCGACCCTAAACGACAATACAGAAAACACTAACAAATGATAACAAATCCAACTATTTGAGCAGCTTCTTAAACAATAACCTTACGGCCCATTTGCGCTCTTGGCGTTTCTTATAACGCGGAAGCATACTGTAAATACGAAGTCCTTCTTCCGTTGAGCGACGCGCTTCTTGCGCATTGCCCAGCTGCTTATAAATAGAGGCTTGTTGGTCAAACGCTTCGCAGGAGGATGAGTTAATTTCTTGGAAGGCTTGCAGATACGCAAGCGCTTGGTCTGTACGGCCATTTGCGAAATGCGCCGCAAGGCGCAAATAAGGCGCTCCGTATTTCACGCGGGGATTTAGCTCTAATGCGTGCAGCGTGCTTGCCACGCCCTTTTCCTCATCTCCGCCGTTCAAATAGCAGATACCCAAGTCGTCCCAATACTCCGCCGAATCCTCAAACACAGGCTGCAAAGGCACAAGCCAGTGAAGGGCTTCGCTGTATTTTTTGCGCTCGATTAACAGACGCGCCAGTTCATGCTTGGACGATACATCGTTAGGTGAAAAATTTATTTGCTGCCTCAGTTTTTTAATTCTCGACATTCTTTTAAGGGGTTTAAAGACACTCGGCGTCAACCCGACAAATCGGCGGTCCAGTAAATACAGCAGGATAAGCATCACAAGAATGGCGACAAACGGGTTGCCGATCAACCAAAACAAAAATACGAAAAGACTAAATTTTAACATCTTATCCTCCTGAACGATTAATGCAAAACGATACTATTTGTAAATAGATATGCGATTTATTGTACAAATATGGTTCTATTATACCATAATTCTACGGATTAATGATCAAAACTAGCAATACATTACTATATCTATTACAGGTATACTAATAAGCAAACCGAGACAAACTACGCGCTGGAAATAAAAATTACATAAAATTTGGAGGCTTCAGCAGCATGTCATCTCATGAAACGGATAATCAGACACTCACGGACCGGCAAGGACATCCCATCTCGGACAATCAGAACATCCGGACAATCGGCAACCGCGGACCTTCGACGCTGGAGAATTATCATTTTATCGAGAAAATCTCGCATTTTGACCGTGAACGGGTCCCTGAGCGCGTTGTTCACGGCCGCGGGGCAGGCGCCCACGGCTACTTCGAAGCCTACGGCAAGCTGGGTGATGAGCCGATTGCGAAGTATACCAGAGCCAAGCTCTTTCAGGAGCCCGGTAAACGCACACCCGTATTCGTTCGCTTCTCCAGCGTTATCCACGGCGGCCATTCTCCAGAGACGCTGCGCGATCCGCGCGGCTTTGCCACTAAATTTTACACCGAGGACGGCAATTGGGATTTGGTAGGCAATAATTTAAAAATCTTTTTCATCCGCGATGCGATGAAATTCCCTGATATGGTGCATGCGTTCAAGCCAGATCCGGTTACGAATGTACAGAGCATGGAGCGCTTCTTTGATTTTGTTTCCCAATCGCCGGAGGCTACCCATATGATTACGTTCCTGTTCTCGCCCTGGGGAATTCCCGCAAATTACAGGCAGATGCAAGGCTCCGGCGTCAATACCTATAAATGGGTCAATTCCGAAGGCAAAGGAATACTCGTCAAATACCATTGGGAGCCTCTGCAGGGCATAAAAAACCTGAAGCAGCAAGAAGCGGAGCAGATCCAAGGAAAAAACTTCAACCATGCCACGCAGGATTTGTACGAGGCAATCGAACGCGGAGATTATCCGGCTTGGGAGCTTCAGGTGCAGTGGATGAGCGATGATCGGCATGACGAACTCGATTTCGACCCGCTGGATGATACCAAGCTGTGGGACCCGGAGCTGTTCCCTATGCTGCCTGTGGGCAAAATGATTTTGAATAAAAACCCGGAAAACTACTTCGCCGAGGTGGAGCAAGCCGCGTTCGGCACCGGGGTATTAGTCGATGGGCTTGATTTCTCCGACGATAAGATGCTGCAAGGCCGCACCTTCTCGTACTCCGATACGCAGCGTCACCGCGTGGGTACGAATTATCTTCAATTGCCGATCAATGCGCCAAAAAAGAGAGTTGCCACCAATCAGCGCGACGGCCAAATGGCTTTCTATATCGATATTGCACCCGGACAAAATCCGCATATCAATTACGAACCTTCCACAATAGGCGGATTAAAGGAAGCCGCGCGTTCGGGCGAACCGCATGAGCCGTCCTATAATGCCAAGCTGGTTAAGGAACCGATTGACCGTAAAAATGACTTTAAACAAGCCGGCGAAACCTACCGGAAATTCGAGCAATGGGAGCGCGACGAGCTCATCGAAAATTTAGTCGGGGCGCTTAGTACCTGCAGCACCATCATTCGCGAGCAAATGATGCGGCATTTTACGGAAGCAGACAGCGATTACGGTAAAAGGGTAGCGGATGGCTTGGCCCAAGCCGATCAACGAATGAAGGATCCGGACCACGTAGGTACGAATCCGGCCAATGAAGGCATGGAGATTTCCAGCGAGCTAGGCCATTCAACCGACGGATATTAAAATTCGTTGTGTGTAATTTTTCAAGCGAATATCCTCTTGACGAAAGCGCTTTAAATTTATATGATGTTAATATTCATTCGGGTGATTTAATAAATCATTTAAATGATGCCAACGATCAATCATATACTATTGGCGTGTTACTCATTTTTTTGAGGCATGAGCCAAGAAAAGATTACCTTCTAATTTACATTAGAACGGCAGTCTCTTCTTGGCTCTTTTTTTGCCAAATGGGCATCTTAATGTCAAAGGAGGGATTTCAAGCATGGCTCGCGCATTTCGGGTAGAACGCGCCATCGGCAACAATGTTTTATTGACGGTTGAGCCGCAAACCGGGAGAGAATACGTCATTTTGGGCAAAGGACTAGGGTTCGCGCTTAAGGCTGGCCAAACGATTGAAAGCACGGACACCCGTATCGAAAAACGTTTTCGGTTAGACGATACCGGGCAGATGAAGCAATACCATTCGTATTTGGAAGAGATCGATCCTGCCATCATTGAAATGACGGAACGGATTGCCGATTACATTAAGCAAACAACGGGCGCCGAAGTCACTCCGAAATTTTATTTTGCTTTGCCGAGCCACATCCAATTTGCTGTTTACCGGCTCCGTAATGGCATGGATATTGTAAATCCCTTTCTCGCAGAGACGAAAAAAAACTTTCCATTGGAGTATGGCATTGCCGCTCAATTGGCTGAAAGGCTCAAGGCCCATTTCCAAGTGGAGATCCCGGAGGATGAAATCGGATTTCTTGCATTCCATGTCTACTCCGGCATTCACAATGTACCCGTGGGGCAGTTAATTAAACAATCAGACCAACAATAGGAGGACATCATGATGCTATCCAAACTTTTCGGAAAATCAAAACAAAAAACGATCGATATTACCGCTCCGCTATCAGGAAACGTTGTTCCTTTAAGCGCTGTGCCGGACGAGGCTTTTGCCGGCAAGCATATGGGCGACGGGCTCGCAATCGAACCGACAGAAGGCAAAGTAGCTGCTCCCTTTGACGGAACCGTTTCCCATCTCATTCATACCAACCACGCCATTATCGTAGAGCATGCATCGGGGTTGCAGCTGCTTATTCACATCGGCATTAACACGGTAGCGTTAAGCGGTGACGGCTTCATTCCCCATGTCAGCTCTGGCGACAGCTTTAAAGCAGGCGATACGCTTATTACGTTCGACAGCGCCAAAATCATTGCCGCCGGCTATCCGACGATCACGCCTATTGTTGTAGCAAACGAGGATGATGTGAAGCTGCTTGAGCATATCGTTGCCGGCGGAGAGGTAACAGCCGGAAATGAAATCATACTTAAAGCGGAGATGAACGGCTAAACCCATTTTGATAAGAAAAGAGGACGATTAATTATGCTGGCCTTCCTGCAAAAAATAGGTAAAGCATTAATGCTTCCGGTTGCCGCTCTTCCCGCGGCTTCCATCCTGCTTCGTTTTGGCAATATCGATTATGTGAAGGATTTCCATATGGGCGGCGCAGGCGAATTCATTAACCAATACATCGCGCCGTTTCTTGCCGCCGGGGGCTCCGCAATCTTCGATCATTTACCGCTCATCTTTGCGGTCGGCGTAGCCATCGGCCTTGCAGGAGATGCGGTCGCCGCGCTTGCTGCGGTTATCGCATACCAAGTGCTTATTACCGTTCAGCTTAAAGTTCCCTTGGTCTTTACCGGCATTGTCGGCAAGGATGTCGTTCTTAACATGGGTGTGCTCGGCGGTATTATCGCGGGACTTATTTCCGCTTACTTATATAAACGATTCCATAACATTAAACTGCCGGATTGGCTGGGCTTCTTCAGCGGCAAACGCTTCGTGCCGATTATCACCTCGCTGATTATGGTCATTGTCGCGCTCCTGCTTGGCCTAGTGTGGGGACCTGTCCAGGCTGCTTTGGATACATTCGGGCGCTGGGTCGTCGGCTTTGGCGGCATCGGCTCCTTCGTTTTCCTTACAGCGAACCGACTGCTCATCCCTACCGGCCTGCATCATGTGATCAATTCCATCGCATGGTTCCAGATCGGCGATTACACAGATGCAGCGGGCAAGGTCGTCCATGGCGATTTGACTCGTTTCTTCGCCGGCGACAAAACAGCTGGCATGTTCATGACCGGATTTTTCCCGATTATGATGTTTGCGCTGCCAGCCGGGGCGCTCGCGATTATCCGAACGGCCCGCAAGGAAAAACGAAAGATGGTTGCCTCCATATTTATCGGAACCGCTTTCGCTTCCTTCCTAACCGGTATCACCGAGCCGCTTGAATTTGCTTTTATGTTCGCTGCTCCGTTTTTGTTTGTCATTCACGCATTGTTAACCGGCTTATCCGGCTTGATCCTTTACCAGCTGGACGTTAAGCACGGCTTCGGATTCTCGGCAGGCTTTATTGATTACGCGGTCAACTATCAGCTCGCTACGAATCCGCTGCTTATCCTGCCTGTCGGGCTTGCGTTTGCTGTCGTGTACTATTTCCTGTTCCGCTTTATGATCTTGAAATTCAACATCAAGACGCCTGGACGCGAGGACGATCTTGCGGAGGACGAAAGCAAAGACACGGTTAAATCGGATGCGAAAGCCGGCAACAAAGCAGAAAACGTCCTGCAGGCACTCGGCGGTTCATCGAATATCGTAGGCTTGGACGCATGTATCACACGGCTTCGTTTAGTCGTCAAGGATGAAACCATCGTCAATGACACAAAACTCAAGGGTTTGGGTGCTGCAGGCATTATCCGTCTGGGCAAAGGCGCCGTACAGGTCATATTCGGAACGCAATCCGAGCAGCTAAAAGACGAAATCAAAAAAATACTGTAAACATACAGAAAATAGGAGTGGAAATCCGATGCAAAACAGCTTTGTCATACAAAATCCATTCGGCATACACGCAAGACCTGCCCGAAAAATCGTGGAAGCTGCGAAAGCTTTCTCCGGAACCGTTATGCTGGAGAAAGAAGGCAAAAGCTTTAATGCCAAAAGCCTCGTGCATGTTATTTCAGCAGGAGCGAAGCAAGGTGACAGCATTACCGTTAACGCTGAAGGCGAACAAGCCGAAGAAGTGGTTGCAGCTATCGGCGCCATTCTTGTTTCGGTAGAACAGCATGCGGAAAAGGGGCAATAAATGATGCTGCTTCAAGGAATTGCCGCTTCGCCCGGCTATGCGGTCGGCGTGGCAAAAGTATTGGCAGCGAAGACTGCTCAAATTTCGAAGATGCCGCTTGAGAACGATCGGTTGGATACCGAAATCACCCGCTTTGAAGCTGCGGTAGCCGCAACCCGCGCCGAGCTTGAGGCGATTCATGCCCAGCTGCTGGAGCAAAAAAAAGAGCATGAGGCTGAGATTTTTGAAGCGCATCTTATGCTGCTGGAGGATGAGGAGCTCATCGATCGTTCCAAAGAGCTCGTTCGAACGGAGAAAATAAATATCGAGTTCGCATTCCACAGCGTATCCGAGGAAATCGCGGAGATGATCGGCGGACTCGATGATCCTTATCTCAAGGAGCGCGCTGCCGACATCCGCGATGTGAGCCGGCGCGTCCTAAATAAACTGTTGGGCATTACAGACGAGGATTTAAACGATGCTTCAGGCCCAATCATCCTGTTCGCAGAGGACTTGACGCCATCGGACACCGCGCAGCTGGATCCGGCAAAGGTGATTGGCTTTGCGACGCAGGCCGGCGGAAGCACCTCCCATTCCGCCATTATCGCCCGGTCCATAGGCATTCCCGCGATCGTCGGCGTCGGCAGCGCAATGGAAAATACCGTGAAGAACGGTCAATCCGTCATTATCGACGGCACGGATGGGAAAATTTATATCCAGCCGGATGAAGCGACGCTTGCACGGTATTCGCAATTGCAGCAGGACCAGCTCGAAATAAAGAAACGGCATCAAAGCTATTTAAATCAGCCCTCCGCGAGCAGCGACGGCGTTCAAGTCGAGCTGGTTGCAAATATCGGACTCGTAAAGGATGCGGAGCTCGCTGCTTCTGCCGGAGCGGAGGGGATCGGATTATTTCGCACCGAATTTCTTTATATGGATGCGGATCAGCTTCCTTCAGAGGACGTGCAATTCGAGGCTTACTGCAAAGCGGCCGAAGCATTCGGCAGCGATGCCCCCATCGTCATAAGGACGATAGATATTGGCGGGGATAAAGAGATTCCTTATCTTAAACTCCCGAAAGAAGACAATCCCTTCCTCGGCTTCCGTGCGATCCGTATTTGCTTGGACCGGCCGGAAATGTTCAAGACGCAGCTCCGGGCGATCCTGCGGGCCAGCGCCTTCGGCAATTTGAAAATCATGTTCCCAATGATCGCGACGCTCGGCGAGTGGCGGCAAGCTAAGGCATTGCTCGAGGAAACGAAGCAAGAGTTCAGCGCGGCAGGGATAGCTTATAATCCCGGTATTGAAACCGGCATTATGATTGAAATTCCCGCAGCCGCGCTGCTTGCCGATAAATTCGCGCGGGAAGTTGATTTCTTCAGCATCGGAACAAATGATTTAGTGCAGTACACGCTTGCAGCCGACCGCATGAATCCGAAGCTCGGTTACTTGAATGACCCGCTCCACCCTGCTGTCCTGCAGCTTATCGAGCGTGTGATCACAGCTGCCCATGCCAACGGCAAATGGGCAGGCATGTGCGGTGAAATGGCAGGACAAAAGCATGCCCTGCCTATCCTGCTCGGTCTAGGCCTCGATGAATTCAGCATGAGCGCGAGCGCTGTTCTCCCTGCGCGTGCCCTGCTGGCCAAGCTGTCGCAGCAAGACATGAAACAGGTCGCTCAGGCCGTACTCGAGCTAAGCACCGCGGAAGAAGTTCGCGCGTATATTGAAGCGCATGTGCCTGCCATAGGCTAACATGCATAAAGGCCCGGATCCAGATCCGGGCCTTTTTTGTAGGTATGCTGAAGCAGCTTTGCTGTAATATTACGCCGAAATGCGGCCGGCGGCCGGTTTTTATTGCGGATCTGTCTATTGTCCGTCTGCATCTGCTTCCACGGGCAGTTTCAATTTATTTTCCAATACAAAAAAATGATTAAACATACCCAGAACACGTATTTTATTGTTTTGATCGCCATCAATATAGGTTTCCGCCGTCATGTAGATCGGTATATGACGGATATGCTCCGACGAAATCATTTGATCCGACAAGCCATGTTCGTTTCTTAGGTAATCATGATAATCCTTTGTGCTGGGCGTCGAGGACTTCGTGACAATCAGAAACAGCGCGATAACGATAAAAATGTACCTCTTCTTCCGGATAGCAACCGTCTCCTTCCTTAGCGGCATTTCAATCAAGCTAAGACGCAGTCAGATCACAATCTGCATCCGCAGCTTGCCATCCTCGTAAAGGTAATCCATTTTCCCCTTATACTTCTCGACGGTTCTATTCACGATCGAAAGTCCGTTCCCGTGTATCCCTTGACCATCGTCCTTGGTCGTGAAGCCGGATTGAAGGAAGCTGCGAAGCTCGAGTTCAGATAGGACTGCCGGATTTTCAACGACAAAATGGTAGCTGCCTTTCAGCGCTTTACAGCTCACATAAATGTCGCGCGGATGCTCGCCTTCATAGATTTCTGCCGCCTCAATCGCGTTATCGAGCAGATTCGAGAAAAGCTTAACCAAATCCATCGATGCCAAGCGGTCAAACGAATGAAAATCCGTATCGTAGCTGATCCTAATATTTTTGGAATGCGCGAGCTCCCATTTACTCTTGAAAAGCACCAGCAGCATTGGATTTTTTACGCTTAAGGATAAATGCAGCGTTTTGGATTCCTCGGTCAGCTGCTTCAAATACACATGCGCTTGTTCGTACTTTCCAATGTCCATTAATCCATTTAGCACCTGAAAATGGTTCATCAAATCATGCCGGCTTGATTTGATCGTGTCTACCACTTTCCCCAGCTCGGATATATACATCTTCTCCGATTCCTGCAAGTCCCGGTCGAGACGAGCCTTATACCATTTGTTCAAGAAAAAGACGACGGCTACCAAAACGAAAGCAAACAAGATGTCCATTCCAAAAATAAACAAATTGTTCCGGATCACCTGTTTGCTGATGCTCTCCAATTCCTTGGTAGAAATATCTATCCCTAAAACGCCCAGAACCTCACCGTTATCGTCAAAAAACGGAACGCCTATAGATAAATACGACCCTGTCAGCTCATCATGGATGATATCCGTATTGTATGTAGAACCCTGCTTGGCCAGACGTACCTGGGCAGCAGGGACCGTACAAGGAAAACCGATTGGCACATCCTTAAAGTCCGGCGGCAACGCGGAAACCATCACTTTGGACACATCCGTATCATCGAGAAGCAAAATATACACATAGAGGGCATTTATTCGTTTATGATATTCCTCCAAGTAAAGCTTCAGCTTCTTTCGGTGACCATCATCCTCTTTGGTTAGGAGAAACTGCTTATACGTCTCTTTATCCAGCCCTTCAGCGATATCTTCGGCTATTTCCGTATATTGCTTCGCTAACGTAATCTCCGCCGACTTGCTCGTGGAATGGTATGAAAAATACAATTTGATTCCTGTCAGCACGCTTAATACCGCTATGGATATGATGATAAAATAAATCATTCTTTTTTTAGTCGATAAACGTATTTTCATCTTTGAAATAGTCTCTTTTCCTCTTGTCGTTAAAAATTCGTATCGGATGAATTCTTTTAAACATGATATAATAAACAAAAAAATCAGACAGCATAGCGATATGCGGTCTGAATATAATACTACATCAGATTTGTTATTTAACAAGCTTAATAAGCAAACCTTTTTCTATAATTTTTCTGCATGTCTGCTTTTGCTCCGAATTTATAATCGATTGCTTCTTAACTGAAGCAATCGTTTTTTTGCGCTGGCGTATAATGAATTGAAAACGTCTGCGAAAACAAAAATAAGACAGCATATCCCTATGCTGTCCGATCCTAGTGCTATGTTAGATTTGTAATTCACCAAGCTTAATTAGCTCGACAACCGCTTGTGAACGACCTTTGACGTTCAGCTTTTGCATGACATTAGAAATATGGTTGCGGACGGTCTTTTCGCTGATGAATAGTTGTTGTGCAATATCTCTTGTTGTCTTATCCTGTACCAACAGCTCGAATACCTCGCGTTCACGATGCGTCAATAAAAACTTGCTCTTATGGTCGCTACCCTTCAATGTTTGTCACCCCTCCTTGCGCGGGTTTTTATGGTTTAACAAGGTTAAGGGATACAGTCAACTTATACTATGAAAGGGCGATACCATTGGTGCTGTTAAGCGGAGAAAATGGGCTCTATCGCTTACAATTTTGCGTGGATGATTAAACGGTGGGTCGGGTTCACGATCGGGTCGCAGGTGATTAGGGTCAGCAGCTTGTCTTTGTTGTTGTAATTAAGCACGGACACGTCCGTCGGCTTAACGACAGATACTTTATAGACCGTATACGTATAGGATTTTTCCTTTGTATCCACCACGATCTTATCGCCAACCTCCAACTCGCCAAGCCGGTTGAACAGCTTTCCCTTCGACCGCATGCGGTGACCGGCGATTGCCGCGTTACCGACCTGACCGATCGCTGTCGTTTCTTTCAAATGGGCGGCAGCGGATTTCATGTTTTTCTGCGTAGCCCCTTCGAGGACAGGCAGCTTCAGCTTTATCTTGTCAATTTTAATGGTAGCGATCGGTATGATCTTCTGCGACGCAGATGCCGTTGGAGCCGCAGAAGGAGCTGTCGTAGGGGTACTTGTCGGTTCATCGGCTACCGCCGCCGATTCCTCGTTAAACAGCTCCGTCAACTCCTCATACTGCTGCTGTGCCTGCTGCTCAGCGGTTACATCGAAGCTGGCTTCCTCCCAATCCGCCATCAACTTATCCTGCTGGCGGTTGTCATACCATTCATTCGCTTTTGGATAGAGTAAAATTAAAAGACCCACGATTACTAATGTATAAGACAATATTTTTTTCATCTTTCCCGCCTTCCGTTAGCTGCTCTAAGCCCTCGACCCGCTCGCTGCAAATACCCATTTCTTGCTTCCATAAAAATTCAGCGCCACCGTAACCACCGTTACGATAACCTTGGAGATGACCTCGCCCACACCCCACCACTCCGTAAAAGCGGCAAGCAGCAGCAGTGTCAATCCGAGCAAGAGGGCATTCCATACAACGAACCTTACTCCTCTATTCAACTGCCGCGGTTTGGAAACGAGGGTGTCTCCCTTATGAAAAGTATATCGGCTGTTCAGCAAGAAGCTGTTAATCATTCCCGCTCCGTAAGCGATGATCTGCGCGATTAAATAGTAGGTTCCGAACCATAGAAGGAGGGTGTACAGCATGAAATCGATTGCGGTGTTGAGCAGACCAACCAAATTAAAGGTTATGAATTGAACGATAACCTTTTTGGAAACCCATTTAACCATACTCTTTAACCCGGTCAGAGCCGTTTGCTTTCTCCGGTTGATTTGCATCTTTGTCCGAATAGCCCTGGACCTCGCGAATGATATAAAGCGGCCTGTTTTTGGATTCTTCATATATCCGTCCGATATATTCGCCGATAATGCCTAAGAGCATCAATATAATGCCATTAAACAACAGATTAACCGCAACGATGGAAGCCCAGCCCGCAATCGTGCTGCCTGTGAACAGCTTCTGGAAAATAACGACCAGCAGGTACAGGAAACTCGTAAAAGACAAGGCAAAGCCGATATAGCTTGCGATTTTTAGCGGCTTGTAAGAGAAAGAGGTAATCCCGTCGATGGCAAAAGCGATCATTTTTTTTAACGGATACTTGGTTTCCCCCGCAAAACGTTCCTCACGCTCATATTCAACCATCGTCTGCCGGAAGCCGATCCAGCTGACCAAACCCCGCACAAAACGGTTTTTTTCCTTCAAGCCCCGCAGCACGTCGCACACTTTGCGGTCAATTAAGCGAAAATCACCTGTGTCAACCGGGATTTCAACATTGGTCAAGCTGCGCAGGGTGCGATAGAACATTTTTGCGGTCAGCTTCTTGAATACCGTCTCGCCCTTGCGCTTCAGCCGTTTGCCGTATACGACCTCATACCCTTCCTTCCACTTGGCGATCATATCGAGAATGACCTCGGGCGGATCCTGAAGATCCGCGTCAATCACGACGATAGCATCCCCCTGGGCATAGTCCATACCGGCGGATATCGCGATCTGATGGCCAAAATTGCGGGAGAAATTGATTAACCGGACATTAGGGTCGAAATCGCAAATCATGGACACTAATTCAACCGTTCGGTCTTTGCTCCCGTCATTGACGAATATGAGCTCATACGGCTCTTCCGCATGATCCATCACCAGCTTCAGCCGCTCATACGTATGCTCGATAACCTCTTCTTCGTTGAACATTGGAACGATAACGCTATATTTTACAACGGATTGCTTCATCTATATGCTCCTTTCGCAAGCGTAGTCGGCTGTCGCTGCCCTTTCTGGCCAAACCTTATTAAAATAACCAGCTTGGAAACCATCGCAGTATATGCTCCACATACCAGGTTCTCACCGTCATGCCGGAAAGCGCCGGATAGTAGGCAATAAACAGCAGAATGGCTGCAGCCAGAAAAATGCTGCGCGCGAGCTTAAAGCCCGGCCGCTTCTCTTCGATCACTTTAAATAGATAAACCAAGCTCAAGATAATAAACGGCACCATCGCAAAATAATGATAGAGGAATGTGAGCCGGGTAACCAGCATCCACGGTACGTACTGAGCCAAGAAGGCGATCCATATCGTATACATAGCTTTGTCTCTTCGTTTGATACTGATCCAGATCGTCGCGGCCATTGCGAAGATACCCGTCCACCAAATGAGCGGATTGCCCATTGCGACGATCGTAGACTTGAAGCCTTCGGCCATATTATCCCCGGAATAATACCACACCGGTCTTTTCATGAACGGCCACTCCCACCAGGATGAGGAGAACGGATGCGTCGATACGAGCTGGCTGTGATAGCTGAACATATGCTTCTGATAATCGATTAGACTCTTTAAGGTATATCCTTCATCCATGACGGTAAGTACCGGGATATAGGACGCAGCATAGATCGCAAGCGGTATGGCAATATAAAACACAAGACATACGGCAAGCGTGATCAACGTATAGCGCGGAAAAACGTTAACGATATGCAGCAGCTTTTCTATGCTAAAGCTCTCATTAGCTGCCTTCCCGCCGCGCAGAATGCGCTTAGCGGCTGCATACTCCTTATAGCGGTCATATAATAATATCCCGAGCATAATGGCTAAGCCTGCGCCGCCGTAAAGCACGATCCATTTGGACGCCACGCCTATACCGAAAAACAATCCCGCTAGAAACAGCGGCACAAGGGTAGCGCCAAGCTTGACTTTGTAAAAGCTGAGAGAAACATATTTGTGCATGAAATAAAACATCAACATGATAAAAAACACGCCGTAAACGTCGATTGTCGCGATTCTTGTTTGCGTGAAGTGCATGAAATCGGCAGCAAACAGCGCCGTGGCAAGCCCGGCGTACACGCTTGTTTTGAACAGCCTTCTAGCGAAAACATACATCAGAGGCAGCATCGCTATGCCAAAGAGCGTGCCCGCTATGCGCCAGCCAAACGGATTCAGCCCGAACAGCTTGATGCCGATCGCAATAATGATTTTGCCCAGCGGCGGATGCGTATTCTCGTAAGCCACGATATGCTCCAAATGCTCATAGGCCGTACGGGCATGGTAAATTTCATCGAAATAAGAGCCGTTCATAAAGGTAGCGTCATATTCGGCCAGCTGCTGTTCGTCGAAGAGCAACTGCACGCTGCCTCTTTTGGCATCCTTCGCCAGCTCATCGTTTATACCGACGATCTGCAGCGGTAATTTGCTGCCCTGCTCGTAGATCGCAAGCTCATGCATCGAAAAGCCCGTTTGAACGGTCGTGACCTTAACATAACGCGCAGGAAGCGCTGCGGGCTGCGTTGTCCAAGTAAATACAGCAACGTGGTTGCTGTCTATTTCCATTACATTGTCCCAATCGGTACCGTTCTGGCTAAATTCATATTTAAATTTCCCTGTTCCGACACCGCCAAAGCTGTTGATTCGCTCAAGCTGTTTGACTGCGCCCAAATCGACGTAAAAGCTTTGACCGGCTGCGGCAGGCTGCCATGCCGATTGCGGACCTTTCATATCGCCGAGCTGGAACAAGGCAACCATCGCATACACGAGTGTTATTGCCCCCATTATCAGCCAATCCTTGCGGACGAAGCGATTTGAGGTTTGCTTCATTCTCGAAATGGAATCGGGCTTGAAAGCCGACAGCGTCTTGTGATCCGCATCCGTAAGGTCGTTCTCCGCAAGCGGCTCTACCAGCAGCTCCCTGCCGCGTATATATTTATCATATCCGATATAAAGCAGGTAAAGCATCAGCCCAATATTTGCTAACGAGCATAACAAAACGATGCCGTTAAATGGGACGTTCGTCGTTGTTTTGCTGTAATCCAGTACATAGGCAATATTAATGAAGCTGGTAATGCTGAAGCCATAGAATAGGGCCAGCATCCTCCGGTCAAGCGATTGCAGGAACGCGAAGATTCCAAGCAGCAGAACCGGGAACAAGTAGCGCTCATGCATTTTGGTTACGCCCATAAATACGACAACGATAAGCACCATGGCAATAAAATAGACCCGTTTGGAAGAATCGCTGTCCTTCTTGCGCAGAGCGAAAAATGCGGCTAAAGCCACGGCAGCCAAAATGAAGAACGCACCCCAGGCTTGGAACGGGAACAGCAGCCAGGTTTCGGTAATCGGCTTCCAATTATCATTGCTTAGCGCATAAAAGTTAAATGCATTTAAAGTGGCGTAGGGATAGGATGATAAGGTTCCTTTGTACAAATGAAACAATCCCGATAATCCGCCGTTGCCCCAAAAGAAAGGGAGAGCGAGCAAAATAAACGTCGTAAAGCCATACGCGGCACTAACCGCCGCCTTCTTCCAGTCCCTGCGATAAACAAACCAAAGCAGCAGCACCGGCATGAAAATGAAAGCCTGCGGCTTAATGAGCGCCGCAATGGCATACCAGACGGATGCTCGCTCGATCTTATTTTCCGCAAGCCCATGGATGGACAGCACGAGTACCAAAGCAAAAACGGAGTCGACCTGGCCCCATACGGCGGAGTCCACAATAACCGCGGGATTGAATAAATAGAGCAAAGCAAGTCCCAGAGATACGGAAAAGCCTGCTTTTCTTATGCCTGTTCGGAAAATAAAATAAGCGGCTGCAAGATCAGCCAATATCGCTGGCAGCTTGAACAACAGGAGCGCTGCCTTCGATGCTCCGTCTAATGAGAGCATAGCTTTTATTAAGCCTAATATGTACAGAATATAGATATAGCCCGGCGGGTAATCGACAAACATGCCGGTATGGTAAAATCCGGAAAGACCTTCCTTTGCGGCTTGGTCAGCCCAGGCCATAAATAATGCGATATCGTTCGCATAGCCCGTATTCGTAACCGCAAGCCAACACCTCACCGCTAGAGCGCCGATAAAAACCATGGCTATAATTAGCTTATGTATATGCTGTTTCCCGTCCAGCCAGCTTCTCTCCCGCAGCAATTTCTTATAAATAAGGGCAAAGGCCAGACTAAACAATGCCGCAAATATAATTAGAGGAAGCACGGATCCGCCCTCGGCGGCAGCCTCGGAAGATTGCCCGGTTTCCGCCTGGGTCAAGCTGAATACCTCCGCGCCCGCGGGAGCTTTCGAGACCTTCTCTATGCTGACATCGTCGAAATAGGCTTTTCCGGTGTTGATGGCTCCATAGCCGCCGAGACTTGCGCCAAACGTAATACTCTTCTGATCGCTGCCCGTTTTCGCGTAAAAATGCACGTAGGCCCATTTCCCGTCCGTATCCTTCGTTTCGGGATAGGAAACGGCAACGCCGTCTACGAAAAAATGAGCGCCGGTCGCGTCCGGGCCGATTTGTTCCGCTTTTATGTAGCCGGATAATTTATAAATGGATTTCGGTTTTACTGTGATCGTCTGCGTCCAGCGCGAATGGTTGGCTTCCTTATTCTCGAGCACCGCGGAATAAGCGCCCGTATGGGCCTCTGTATCCGAAATCGTGTACGAGGTAATATGCTCTTCTTTCAAATAGGCGTTATGCTGCCATTCAGCCGGGGCGCCCTCCGATACGTTTTCGAAACCGGCATTTGTTAATAGATTGCTTGCAGCAAACAAGGGAACGGCAGGACCTAATAGCGTCAGGAAAAGAATTGCTGCAACGGCACGGAAATACAGTTTGATCATCGTTCTATTATTCACCTCATATCGGCATTGGTAACAGCTTTTACAATAGAATATCAACTAACGCAGTGGCGGCTGCCTGCCTTATGGCAGGAATATAATCGATGCGCCCAAAGAAAATTATACCATAAAACAATAGGGCTAATGACGGTGGATTAAGGCTGATTTAGCCTCTCTTCTATGCCATAGCCCCAAAAAAAAGACGCCTATGCGGCGCTTGTTCAAACTTTTGGAATTGCCTTGTTTACGATGGGGCGGTATCGGCTGGTTCGCGCCACTGTCTTCGCTCTAAGGATCCGGAAAGTTCGGGGCGTAACCTTCCACGTATGCTTCTTTTGGTTCCCTCTCCTGATCGCGGCAAAATTGAAGCGGCTGGTCGAACCGATCTTAAACCCTTTTCTCAAGCAGTCGCTCAGAAACCTCATATCCGAGCCTTTACGCAGGTTGGAAAATACAACAGCAGGATATATCTTTTTCTCGAACATAATGGTCGCACCGGCTACCTGCCTTTTAGAGGGCATGCTGGCATACATAAGCTTGGAGCCTCTGAGGAAGTACATATAAAACTTGTTTTTCCCGATCACGTTTGCGCCGGACCGTTCAAATTCCGCCATGGCTTCCGGCAAATAATGCGGCGAGTAGTAGTCGTCATCATCGAATTTAGCAATAATCTCGTATTTCGCTTTGCTGATGCCGTAGTTTAGGCATTTTCCGAGAGGGAGTCTCTGCGGCACCCGATAGACCGACACTTGATCAAAATACTTCGCATATTTTCTATATCTGCCTATGCTCATGCGGTTATTGTTCAATAGAATAATAAGCTCTTTTGCTTTCCAGCGCTGGCGGCTGTAGTTCCTAAACAATTGCTTCATATATTCCGGTTTATTGGTAGCCGTAATGATGGATACTCCCTTCGGAAGGAGCTTCGCTATCTGTGCCCCTGCTTCTATCGACTGTATCGTATCCATCAACTCCTGAGACTCCGTTTGCTCCGGCGGTACCGGCAAATCCGTTGATTCTATCGTTTCCATTGTCATTGCCTTTTCAAGCATATCCGGCTTCTCAAGCATCGTACAGCACCTCATTATTTGAAATCTACATTTGCATTGTACGTGGCAGCTCTTCATCCAGGAACGGCTTTCGTCACGGTCCGCTTTATGCGAATCGCGGTTAACCTATAAACTTTTTCAAAATCGCGTTAACTTTCGTGCGCTTCGATACGAAGTTCGTCTTTTTCAATAATCTTTGATTCAAGGTATTTCTTTCATGAACAACGACCATATAATTGCGTTTTCCATTCTTAGTCAGGATTTCATGTTTAAGATTAATAACGGAACTATGTCCGCGCGGCGTTTTATACCGTAGTCCTTTGAAATAATCGGCAGTCTTATAGATGAACGTATAGAAAGGCGGGGAAGGCTTCTTGACCGTGGCCACGCGATGGCGCAAGCTGTCGTACACGTATCCCGTTTGGTTGATGAGCGCGCGGGTTTTCCGCTTTGGCTCATGGTTATGCAATTGCTTGATAAAGTTTTTATGGTACGTATCATCGCAATCCAAGCGGACAAGGTACAAATACTTAAATCCGCGTGTCAGCTGTCGTTGAACTTTAAGATATTGCCCGTCTGAAATAAATCGAACGTTACCGGGAAGCGGAGCGTGTTTGTTTAGCGTTTGTAAAATCGTGGACTCCGAAGATTTTGCGTAGCGTACGAGGACCGTAAAGTTCTGGTTGGTTTGATTTTTGAGGCTCTGTAAGGTGTATTTCATAAAAATGGACATTCTGTATTCAATCCATTGTTTCGTCAGGCCGATTTTCCATCGATTATTAGGCTTCGACCGGTTATTGAATTCAATTCCAATAATAATTTTTTTGCTAGACATCTCTAGTGCCTCCTTGCATTCTCGTTAATCGTGTAATAACAGAACGGTCACTGCGATACCATGTCCTGAGTGGTATTGACGGGTTGATGCGGCTCTAAACCGATTTCGGCCGCCGTCTCTTTGCAGAAGTTTTTAAGAATTAGATCCAGCTTGATCCGATTCGAGTGGAATACGGCCTTGCGCAGCAAATTTTGATTCAACGTGTTGCGCTTATGAACAACGATCATATAGTTCCGGTTCCCTTTTTTCGTCAAGATTTCATGCTTTAGCTTAATGACGTACCGATGTCCGCCAGGAATCGCATGCCTCTTTCCTTTCAAGTACTCCTCCGATTTGTAAATTAACGTATAAAATGGCGGAGATTGATGGCGAGTTGCCGTAAACCGCTGCCGGACAGCATCATAGATATACCCTTTTTGATTAATTAATGCTTGCGTGCTTGATTTAGGACGGAAATCTCTTAACTGCTGCACGATAGATTTATGGTACATATCGTCACAGTCCAAACGAACCAGATATAAACGGTCGAATCCGGTGATCAGCTGCGCAATATTTTCCTGGTATTTGCTGGCCGGAACAAACTGAATGTTTTCCGGAAGCGGTTCATACTTGCCAAGCTCCTGCTTAATCAAGAATTCCGTGCAATCCGCATATTGAATAAGGGCTACAAAATCTTGATTGGTCTGCTTCTTTAAGCTCTTCATCGTATATTTCATAAAGACGGACATTCTATAATGGATCCAGCCTGCCGTTAGTCCGATTTTCCAAGCAGGTCTCGTCGATCTCGAGTTGAATTCGATCCCGAAGACGATCCTTTTCGTTAACAACTCCCATCCCTCCCATAAACGCCGATACGCTCAAAATTAATTTCCCGGTCCGTTCGCTTCGCTTTTGAAATCCTTCAGCATCACATTAGCTTCGTGGAGCGATTCAAAGGTTCCGGCATCAATCCACCAGCCGTTCATGATGCTGAAAGTAAGCGTTCCTTCCGAGGCGTACACGTTGTTCACATCCGTAATTTCCAG
The DNA here is from genome assembly GCF_040676435.1 of Paenibacillus sp. LPE1-1-1.1. NCBI lineage: Bacteria > Bacillati > Bacillota > Bacilli > Caryophanales > Paenibacillaceae > Paenibacillus > Paenibacillus sp. LPE1-1-1.1. The sequence goes on along the minus strand of NZ_JBEGHY010000045.1, from coordinate 94,267 downwards.
CTCTCCCCGGGCAGAAGGCTTGATGCGCTTGATGACCTCAAACACGCTGCCATGATACATATAAATACCGGTAACCGAGAAGGAGGATTTGGGATCAGCCGGTTTTTCTTCGATTTGTATGATTTTGTTCTCATCAATGATCGGCACTCCGTACCTGCGCGGATCGGCAACCTGCTTGAGGAATACTTTAGCGCCCTTCTCTTGCTTGCCAAAATCGTTTACCAGCTTCACAAGCGATTCATCGAACAAATTATCTCCCAGCAGCACGATAAACTTTTCCTGCGGCTGAACGAAATCCTCCGCGGTCATGAGCGCTTGCGCGATTCCGCCGGCTTCCTCCTGAATCTTATAGGTGATCTTTACTCCCCAATCTTTGCCGCTTCCTAATAAATCGGTAAAAAGCCCAGCTGATTGTTTGCCCGTTACGATGAGTATGTCTTTGATTCCAGCGCTTCGCATTTTGTCTACTGCGTAATAGATCATTGGATATTTCCCGACAGGTATCAAATGCTTGTTTAAAATTTTGGTTAACGGCCAGAGGCGCGTTCCCGTACCTCCAGCAAGTATCACACCCTTCAAAAAAAAACCTCCTAACAGAACCTAGTATCCAGTCGAATCTATCAAGACCAACCCATTTCACATAAACAGTATATGGCTATCATTTCGATTCGGTATGGACGATATACTCTTGACGTCAAAATAGTCTTTATCTTTCTCTCCGTTAAGTCGGAGTCTTCGGTTTGTTGAAAACAACCTTAGGCCCCTTCCCGAAATCAATCGCCACTTTTCCCGTTAACCGTGCCACTTCGGGCGCCATAACGACAGCATTAACCCCGCAGGATATGAGAGCGATATCGAACTGGTCTTTCATTCCTTCCGCTTTCTTCAACGTTCTGCTTATTTGCTTATAGTGCCTAAATATGATCGTGCCTGCGATCGCCATATTGTAAGGTTCGCTTTGAAGCACTTCTTTTAATTTTTTGGCGTGTTCGGTAATGATGAGAATTCTTTTGCCTCTCAGCACATCCCAAAATTCCGGTTTGCTTGCAAACTCGCGGTTAATAAACGCATCGCAAGTAAAACGCGGCTTGAGCTTGTAATAGCGGAATATTTTATTCGTTAAAGGACGCCTGACTCTTTTCGGGGCTTTGATCTTATCCTTAATGGGCAATATCCCGACAATATCGGCTTTCCTAATGGAACGGACCATTTGGTTTCTTAGCTTCAAATTGGGAAGCGTGACTCCTTTTTCTTTATGCCCAAGGCGCGCGCTGCGTGTTCTGACCGGATGGTTTGCCCGTCTCGCCCACGGTGTATTTAATACTGCCCTCAGGCTCCACACCGATTTTTGCGCCATGATCACGTTTTCCCCGTCACCGATTCGGATGAGCGAGAAAGGCCGCACATGATCCAAAGCTTCTTTAATTCTTGCAAGCACCTGCTCGCCATTCAGATTAGCCATGCCCTTCATTCTCCTCTCCTTACCTGGTTTTACGCTTTTTTAATTTCTTTACAATGAGATAACCGCTGCTTGTATGGCCAAAAACGGGCTGATGTTTGTTCCCCCATTTTTTCAAATACGTGAGCACGAGCCTTTTTCGGAGTACGTTGCGTTTCTTGATGTTTGCCGCGTTTGTAAGCTGGCGTCCGTGCTTTAATGCGTTATAAAGATTCTGGTTTACCCAGCGATGCGGATAACGGTCAATCAGCTTCATGCACATGCGCCGATCTTCCATGACCCGGCCGTCGTAAGGATCATTTACGTCCCAGCCTCCCGCTGCTCTAAGGGCTGAGGTTTTATAGCATCTCGGCGTTAACATAAAATCGAACGTGATGAGGAATTTCATTTTGCTGTATTGTCTATGTTTTATTTTTTTCTTCAGCCGCAATTTCCCTTTGCTTTCGAGCCACAGCTTGGAGTTCCCGTAGATTAACGCGGCTTCCGGATACTTCCCGCAGGTTTTTGCCAAAATTTCAAGCGCACGGGGTTCAAGCCAGTCATCCGAATCCAATTGGACCATATAAGGTGTCGTTACATGGTTTAAAGCAACGTTCAATACTTTTGAAATGCCTACATTGGCATTTAAATTAATGAGGCTAATAGCTTCGTCTGAAGTAAAAGCCGATGCAATGGATGCGGATCTATCTGTAGAAGCGTCATTGATAATCAGTATTTTCCAACCTTTATACGTTTGACGAATGACGCTTTTAATCGCTTTGGCGATATAGGCTTGCCGATTATATAAAGGAATGACAACCGTAAATAGAGGTTTTGGCTCTGCGCTCAAAAACAACCGCTCCTTTGTTTGAAGATGGTTTGGAGTAAAGAATCATTTTAGCCGAGAAGCAGATCTTGTTGTTCTTCGTCAAGGCTGCCCATTTGGAGAGCTAAATCATGATGAAACATGATGCAAAGATCACGCAAGTCATCCATTCGATGCCCCTGCCGATTATAAATTTCAGATAAATACGCAGAAAAGCCGTTCATCTCCTGCATGGTTTCATACGGTATGATTTCTACCTTCTGCGTACCGTCCGCTAAATTCCTCCGGACACCCACGATTCCGATAGTCGGGTCTGCCTGCAGCCTACAAAGCATGCCTTGCAGCCAGTTTTTCGTGACTTCCGTATTCTCATTAAGGAGGACGACAAATTCACCGCTTGCTGCAATTACGCCTTGATTCAACGCTTCGCAGCGTTCTTTCGCTGCCTTATTCCTAATGAGCGTAGACCCTGAAATCGTTTGGATATAATCCGCGGTTCCATCCGTTGAACCGTTATCAACGAGAACGAGCTGAGTATTGACCGGTGAGTGCTGTTTGATGCTTTCGATGCATGCTTTCGTGGATTTCAAGCTGTTGTGATTTAAGACGACGACAGAGACCCTCCCCGGAATATACTGCGAGGTGAGCATCTTCAGGTCATTCTCTGCCGCGTCGGTTCCATGTTTGTTTTCGAATTTAGCGTTGCTTTTTGTCATCTTTTTTCTAAAAACGACATGATGGCCTTTCCCGAAATCCATCGCCACTTTACCGGTTAAACGGGCAATTTCGGGCGCCAGCACGACCGTATTGACCCCACAGGAGATTAAGGCAATATCAAACTTGTCTCTCATCTCATATGCTTTTTTTAACGCGCTGCCCATTTGCTTATTATTCGAAAAAGCGATCGTCCCGGCAATTTCCATTCGATACGGATCTCTTTGAAGGCTCCTCTTGAGTCTCTCGGCTTGCCGCGTAATAATAAGAATCCTTCGGCCTCTGAGCACATCCCAAAATTCCTTCCGCCCTGCCAGAAAACGGTTCACGACGGCATCGCAGGTGTAGCGGGGCTTTAGCTTATAATGCCGGAATATTTTATTTGTAAGCGGACGCTTCAACCTTCCCGGAGCATACGTTCTTCGATCTCCCGGCGGAAGAATCCCTACGATGTCAGCCATTTTTATCGATCGGATCATTTGGTTCCGCAGCGTAAGATTCGGAAGCCTGACGCCTTTTTCTCCGCGGTTGGCCCTGATCGCCCAAGGCTCCTTGAGTACGGTTCTCATTCTCCAAACGGATCTCTGCGCCATGACAATATTCTCTCCGTCTCCAATTCTCACGATGGAGAACGGCTGGCGGTGATCTAGCGCATGTTTAATTTTATGCAGCACTTTCTCCCAATTTAAATTCATTGCACCATTTCCCCTCCAGAAAATGTCCTCACTGCGACATTATATGAATGTTCGTGTTGATGCTCTTGTGCAGGTTTACTCTCCGCCCTATGCGATAGCCCTTTTTGAAGCACATTTTGTTTCAGGCATATCATATAAACGAAAATGGACGTTCTCTGAGATAAAGAAAGGGGAGTGGCACAAGAACTACTGCGGCATCATTCATATAGTGAAGTAGTGAAAAAACAATAAGGAGAGGGAATGATTGTGGCGAATTTGAAATGGAAGCAGGTATTGAGAAGCATAAAGCATGCTTTGGATAATCATCAGCCTTTCTCCATGGTGAGAATCGGTGACGGTGAAAATATTGTGATGGCGCAAAAGTCGGTGTGGAGTATCCGGAAAGTACTCAAGGAACTTTGGGCAAAGAAAGCCAATAGAGGAAAAAAGGGCGTCAGGCTGCCTAATTTAAAGCTGAGAAATGAAATGGTCCGTTCAATTAAGAAAGCAAATATTGTCGGGGTACTTGTTCCCGGGGATACGAGGACGGTTGCTCATCCAAGAGTGAAGCGGCCGCTCACGAATAAAATATTCCGATATTATAAGCTGAAGCCCCGCAAAACCTGCGATGCCGTCGTGAACCGATTTTTGGCGGGGCGGAAGGAGTTTTGGGATGTGCTGAGAGGCCGAAGAGTCCTGATCATCACACGGGAAGCCGGGAAATTGAAAAAAATTCTCCAAAAGGACCCCTATCGAATGGACATTGCCGGCACGATCGTATTTTCCGATTACAAGCAAATGGGCAAAGCGTTAAAGCAGACAGAGGAAATGAAAAATCAATTTGATATTGCTTTAATTTCCTGCGGCGTGAATTCCGTAGTACTCGCACCCGAAATAGCCCGTTTAACCGGCAAAGTAGCAATTGATTTCGGAAAAGGACATCTTGTAGTTTTCAAGAAAAAGAGATGGAAATGGAAACGCAGAAGAAAATCATGAATTAACTCGAACGAATGAGAAAAATATAAAGCATAGTCAAGAAAATATAAAACAGCGAGATCGACTATTCATCACTAGTCAATCTCGCTGTTTTTTTCTTGGAAAATCTGAATGATAACTTTACTATTTCAATCATGCGCATTAGGTTATAGAACCTTTTTAACTTCTGCTATAAATTGCTGTGCTCGAATTTGATTCGTATGGTATTTGTGAATAAAATCGTAACCTTTTTGCGTGATTCGTTCTCTTTCACGTTTATTTTTTTGATAATACAATGCTTTTTTATAAAAATTCTTCCTATCGCATGCTACATAATTCACTTTATCCTTAAATCCCAAGTCTTTGAGATCACGATTCGGCTCCGCCAACATCAAAGTTTTGCATCCCGGAAGCTCGAAAAATTTAGCTACAGGAATCTTTAAGTCACTCCCACAAGTAAATGACATGAGGGATCGGTTAATGACTTTGGCATAATTATTTTTTATGAGAAGACCTCTTCTAGCCCGAACACGGTGACCTGGGTGCTTAAAGTTTATAAATCCTTTTACTTTCCGCATTCTTTTCAGAACAGCAGTTCTGAATTTATAGCGCGGTTTAATCAAGCCCAAAAGGGAGAACTTAATATTTTTCTTTAGCTTATAGTCTTTGATCACTTTGGGATTGATCGCAAACGGCGACCATCTAAATCTGGGTAAACATTCGGGAAAAAATTTAAGAAATGGATATTTGCTTGCTGAGAAGATTAAATCAGGTTTCGCTGTGTGACTAAAATATTCTCTTCTGGCCTCCTTACGCCAGTGAACATCCATTACATAACACCCAACTGGTATTTTCACCTTATCAAGGTTCGTAATTTGAGGAGCAAACGCAAAGTTCCAAGCAATATCATAATGGAATATAAAATCTGGTTTCATATTCATTTTTTTTAAAATTTCTAAAATATTTCCATTACTATGCCAATATCGAACATCCGCAACCTTTTCAATTGCCTGGATAAAATCATATTTATGCTGATGTTTGGGCATCGTTTGGTTGAATGGTTTTACAAGGATCAGTACTTTTAATTTCTTTTCCTGTGGTACATCAGCGTTCTTTGTTGTATTTTCAATAAACAATTTTATATATTCAATGATTTGTTGCGCTCTCACTTGGGGTTCATTACTAGCAGCGGACAGTAGTCTCGCTCTTCCTTCATACTCAGGGCGTCTCATCGCGAAGGAACTATGATTTTCAGTGAAAATAAGATCGATCTTCCCATTTTGGATGTAAGCTATTTGGTCTATTTCACTTATATGCTCATTAGCCAAATAATACCCTGATGGAATTCCGCCTTCCTCCCCTATCTTAACAACATACATAAAACTACTTTCATTTGTTAAATTATAATGTAGAATAAAGTCCGGTTTCATATTGATCTGTTTCAATATTTCCAGCAAACTTCCACCGTTAGACCAATAACAAATGTCCGCATATAGTTCCATCGTACGGATGGTTTGAAAATTATGATCCGATCTCATGTTTTCCAAAGGCTGTGTCAGTACTAGTATTTTCAATTTGTTCTCGTTCGTTATACTCGCTTCTTTTAACAATGGTTTTTTCTTTAATACTTCATATCTACGTAACGTTTTTTTACCGCTTCTTTTTGATGTTTTTACTAATTTAACTCGTTTTTTTTTCGCACTTTTTGATATTCGAGCCTTCTGTGCCCCTTTGCGCTTTCCTCTCAAAATTTCACCTGCTTCTCCAAAGAAATGTACATCTTATCTTCATTTTTCTATTGGTTTTCCAGCCATTGCTCAGGTGGGACATCCCTAATTTTGCGGGCTGGTGAACCCGCTACAAGTTCTTTGGATTTGACGTTTTTCGTGACGATGCTTCCGGCAGCGACAACGCCTTCTTCCTCAATAATTTTGCCTGGCAGAATTGTTGCATTCGCGCCTATTCTCCCTCCTTTTTTGATCGTCACTCCTTTAAACTTGCCAAAGCGTTCCTTCGTACGGCCCAAATAATTATCATTCGTTGTAACAACACACGGAGCGACAAAGACATCATCTTCCAATGTTGAGAAAGCGCAAATATAACAGTTAGTTTCAAGCTTACAGTTTGACCCGATCGTACAATCGTTCTCTACCGCCACCCCGCGACCTATGATCGTTTTCTCTCCGATAACGACCCGCTCCCGAATGGTTGCCAAATCGGCAACGAAAACATCATTCTCCATGAAGGCATTCGCATAAATGACAGAGGAGCTCCCGATGATGCAGCGGTCAGCGATAATTGCCGGAAGCAGATAGACATGATTGGTCGTTGTCGCGGAATTATGTGCTTTCATCGGTTTTTTGCCGATTATGGCGTGATCGTGAATAACGACTTGGTTTCCAATGATCGTACCGTCATAGATGACAACGTGATGGCCGATCACCACATCCTCGCCAATCGTTACGTTTTCTCCAATCACTGCGTATTGTCCAATTCTTACATTTTGATTCATCATGCACCTCAACCCTTTGTCAATTGTTGGACTTTTTCGATGATATAGGTTTGTTGTTCTTCCGTTAAGTGAGGGGACATCGGCAAGGCCAAGGAGCGTTCGCATACTTTCTCCGCTACCTTGAAATCCCCTCGCTTATATCCGAGATAGGCAAGCGCCTTTTGGAGATGCAGTGGGCAAGGATAGTAGTGTCCTGTGGAAATACCGGCCTGCTGTAATTGAGCCGCAATATGATCGCGACGATCGCATTCAACAGCAAATAAATGAAACACGTGATCAACATGGGCATCGACGGTTGGAACGGAGAGTGCGGTATGTTTAAGCTGCTCCGCATAGATTGAGGCTTTCTGCTTACGTTTGGCATTCCATTCCTGCAGCTTGCTTAGTTTCACCCGAAGGATCGCGGCTTGCAAGGAATCCAATCTGCTGTTATAGCCGACTACATCATGGTAATATTTGCGTTTGCTTCCGTGGTGACCGAGAAGCTTAATCCGGTCTGCCATTTCCTCGTCATTGGTAACGACAATGCCGCCGTCACCGTAGCCTCCTAAATTTTTCGTAGGAAAAAAGGAGATGCAACCGACATGGCCAAGAGCGCCGATCGGTTTATTTTTGTATCCGGCCCCCAATGCTTGGCAAGCATCCTCGATAATCGCAATATTGTACCGTTTAGCCATATCGTTAAAAGCATCCATGTCTGCCGGTTGGCCGAAAATATGAACCGGGATGATCGCTTTCGTTTTTGAGGTAATTTTCTTTTCTGTCTCCTCGGGAGACAGGTTATAGGTTCGCTCGTCGATATCGGCGAAAACGGGAATGGCGCCTCGGCGTGCGATGGCCTCAGCCGATGCAAAAAACGTGTAAGGCGTTGTGATGACCTCATCGCCAGGTCCAACCCCGCATGCCTCCAAAGCCAAGATTAACGCGTCCGTGCCATTCGCCGTGGAAACCGCATATTGAGACTGCGTAAGGGATGCGATGTCTTTCTCCAAAGCCTCCACTTCAGGCCCCCCGATATAACCCCCGCTATCGAATACCCGCTCTGTCGCTTCTAAGATATCCTTCTTCAGCTCCAAGTATTGGGCATGCAAATCGATTAAAGGAATAATCAACGCATTTCCCCTCCTTAACTTTTTAGCGCCATATTTTTCATGTCAAAATCATCGAGCGGCAGTTGAACGGATTTCCCTTCCATTATGGACTTGTAAATTGCTAGAATGACTTCCAAGGAATCTAGCGATGTTTCTACTGATACTAAGGGTGGGGTTCCAGTCCTAATCGCTTGTATAAGATCTTCATATAACGGAGTATGAGATATTTCATCCGTGTGTACAAATACACTTTCATCCTCCGTCTGTTCATTTGCAAAACTCCAGTGTTTTAATTCATTTAATCTTACGCCTTCGAGTGAAACCGATCCTCTCTCACCGAATATACTAAGTGAGGTTAGGAGGCTTTTGGGATAGACACAGGATGAGGCTTCAACAATACCGGTAGCACCGTTTGCGAATTTCAATACGGCGACTCCCATATTTTCAATGTGCAAGGGTTGCATGAACGTGCCGGCCTCTCCGAATACCGATACAACAGGTCCCATTAGCCATTGGAGAAGATCGATGTAATGAATACATTGATTCATGAACAATCCGCCCCCTGTAACCCATGAATCCCGCCACGGACTTGCGTAATAATAATCCATATCCCGGTTCCAGCGCATCGAAACGACACCGTGAATCAAACTACCGAAGCGCCCTTCGTCGACGGCCTTTTTTATCGCTTGCGTTTGTGACAAATATCTGGTTTGCAACGAAACAGCAAGAATAAGGCCACGATGCTTCGCCTCTGCCGCTGCTGTTCGGGCATCTTGAATTGATAAGGCGAGCGGTTTCTCGACAAGAACATGTTTACCCGCTTGAAGAGCCGCAATGGCAAGGCTTGCATGAGTATGACTGCTGGTTGTAATGGCTATCAGGTCAACATCATTTCTGCTCATGCACTCTTCAATGGTCGTATAAAGTCGTAGATTCGGATAATGCGGCCTGCATACATCTTCAGCAAAACGTTCTAATCGATGTTTATCAATATCGCACAGAGCTACCAATTCCACATCTTCCCCTATTTCCAATAAGGACCGCACATGCTTTTGTGCAATAAAGCCGCAGCCTATTATCGCGACTCTTAAAGGCTGCATAAAGTCCCCCCTTTCAGTTAAGCAAGTCTCTCTGAATTTATTTCATGTACATAATAGTATATGAGAGAACGTTGAGGCTGGTATGGACAATGTATTGATATTTGCAAATTAGTAAAAACATCCCCCAGCTGTCATCTCACATATAAGTAGAAACCTCACAAAAGAAAAAAAGGACCGCACTCGGCAGTCCTTTGCTTCATTTATCACTCCCAATTGCCCGTTTAAAACAATCGATTACAAAACTCTGATCTTCTTGCGTTAAGTTTGATCCCGACGGCAAACAAATTCCATTTTTGAACAAAGCATCTGAAATACTGCTATCACCGTGTATGAAATAAGGATATTGTTTGAATAATGGTTGCAAATGCATCGGCTTCCAAACGGGGCGCGCCTCAATATTGTATAAAGCAAGTTCGTCGATGACTTGATTAGCTGATACTCCAACCTTCGTTGGGTCTATGGTTAAAGCAGTAAGCCAACGAGTACAACGACCGTAGGACGCTTCAGGTATAAATTGAATTCCGTCAAGATGTCCCAACTCTGAATCATAACGTTCGAAAACAGCACGCCGTGCGGTGACGCGTTCGTCCAACACCTGCAATTGAGCCCTTCCGATTGCCGCTAATATATTGCTTAATCGATAGTTGTAACCCATTTCAATATGTTCATAATGTCGAGCTGGATCACGGGCTTGCGTAGCCCAGAACCGTGCCTTCTCCAACGCATCGAGATCATCCGATACCAAGATGCCGCCGCCTGAGGTTGTAATCATTTTGTTCCCGTTAAAAGAGTAGATCCCAAATTTCCCTAAAGTTCCGCTTGCCTTATGACGGTAATTGGCACCTAAGGACTCAGCTGCATCTTCAATCACCGGTACGTTATATTCGTTACAGATTGCTAACAATGAATCCATATCAGCATTTTGGCCATAGAGGTTTACAACAATAACAGCCTTAGGAAGTTTTCCCATACTATTAGCGTGGATCAAAGCTTTCTTTAACGCAGCGGGTGACATGTTCCAAGACAAAGGTTCAGAATCAATAAAAACGGGATCAGCATCTTGATATAAAATGGGGTTCGCGCTGGCAACAAAAGTTAAAGTTGAACAAAAAACTGTATCGCCTTTACCGACCCCCAGCAGCTTCAAAGATAAATGAATCGCCGCTGTTCCTGAACACATGGCTACTGCTCCCGCACACTTAACATAATTAGCAATTTCCTTTTCAAAGGCATCCACATGAGGACCTAACGGAGCAATCCAATTCGATTGAAATGCGTCATCTACAAATTGTTGTTCTTTACCGCTCATGTGGGGAGAAGAAAGATAAATCCGCTTTACCTGTTTAGTCATTTTCCCCATCTCCCATGGCAATTATTTTTTCTACCTTTAGTAACGATATATGCAGGAAGCTCATTCTCTGATTGCGCGTTTGAAACAAAACCTTTGCCAAGCTATGGACGCAAGCCGTGTCCGTTTACATCCACTCCCATACAATACTTTGAAGTCCTCTAAGTTTATAGGAAGGATGCAGGTTAAACGATGAATAAAAAGTTAAAGCCAATAAAAAAATCGTCTTACCCTATTAAGAAAAAGAAAAAAAAACAATCTCCAAAAAAGAGAAAGTTTTTAAAAAAGAAGTCGGATTTAAAAAAAAAAATAAATAAGAGACCATTTATGAAAAAAAAGAAAGCAAAACCAAAGAAAGCAAATCCAAAGAATAAAATCATCAGTCGGATCATTAAGTTAAAGCCTCTTCGTTTCAATATACCTCCTCCTAATTTAGATACTATACTTATTGAACCCGCGCCTGATCATATGGAGTCCGCCCTAAAGCTGGGGAGGATATTGCATACTCCGACGAACCCAGCCGGACAAATGAGTACACAAGCTACCTCTCTTCGAAAACTTGGGGTTCCCGTGTCATTTTGTAGCTATAGAAAACAAGGTCGCTTTTCATATCCCGAAGGCCTGCCTTCGCCCATTGAAAAACTTTCCAAATCCCTTCATGAATATGCAAAGATTGATTTTGCTATAAAAAGTTCAAAAATATATAAAATACTGCATTTTCATGGCGGAGAAACATTCACCAAATACAAATACACGGACTTGCCGTATCTGAGTCAAGCGAAAAATAAAATCGTTATGTCCTTTTGGGGATCCGAAGTTAGAAAAACTTCAATCGCCAATCTCATGAATCCCTATGCAAGAGTAAAGCTTACCGACGAAAACGAGATTCATCGAAGGTTAAATGTCTTATCGCAATACGTTGATGCCGTCATTGTCCCTGACCATGAGCTGTATGAATACGTTAGAGGTTATTTCAAAAAAGTATTTCTTGTTCGAGCTGTGGTGGACCATAGAAAATTCAGTCCTCTTTATCCCGATGTAAACAACCAAAGACCGCTTGTCGTGCATGCTCCAAGCAACCGTTTTATCAAAGGGACAGATCATATTGCCAGGGTTGTTCAGTCTTTGAAACAAAAAGTAGATTTCGACTACGTTCAAGTTGAGAACACGACTAATGCAAACGTCCTTAAATGGATACAAAAAGCGGATTTATTGATCGACCAACTTCATTTAGGGATATACGGTACCGTGGCCATAGAAGCTATGTTATTCGGTAAGCCCGTTATTTCACATATTAGGGAAGACCTTCTCACTAAGTATCCGGCTAATATGCCAGTTGTCCCTGCTAACCCTCAAACGTTTGAAAAAGTGCTTCATAATTTGATAACGAATCCCGAGCTACGACATGAACTTGGTATTAGAGGTCGGGCCTACGCTTCCGAGCACCATGACCCCATGAAGATAGCCCGACAGCTGATAACCGTGTATAAGAGTCTTGGGGATTAACTACAGAAAAATTATCCTTGTTTTTCAATAATTTTGGCTGGCACCCCAACAGCCGTAACTTTTGAAGGAACATCCTTTACTACTGCCGCGCCTGCTCCTATAATTGCTCTTTCGCCGATTCTAATGGAAGGTATGACTACACAACCTATACCAAGATGCGCCCCTTTCTTTACGGTAACTCCGCCAGCAAGATGAACACCAGGCGATAAATGAACGAAGTCTTCAATGATGCAGTCGTGATCGACTGAGGATGAAGTGTTAACAATGGAATGGCTTCCAATCATCGAATTGGCATTAATAGCAGATCCCGGCATCACCAAAGTACCTTCCTTAATCACAGCAGAAGGACTTGTGATTGCCGAAGGATCTATTAATGTTGCATATCTAATCGAAAGCGAATTAAATTGTTTAACAATTTCTTCCCTAATTTTGTTGTTTCCGATCGCAATAAACACCTCATGAATGTGACAATCTACTCTATTTATAAAGTCATTGAGAGAACAAAGATACGATGGATTCCCTTCGTGGGAATTATCATCCACATATCCAATAATGTTGTACCCTTGTCTCAAGGCAACATCAGCTGCAACTTTACTATGCCCACCCATTCCAATGATGATCAGGCTTTTCATAGATATACCTCCTCTTGAAGTTTTCCTTTACAATATGCAACCAGAAAGCTTAAGACATCTTGTCCCATCCAAATAATGATCATGATTTAGCAGAGAGGTTCAAAAATCAATAAATGTGGGGGTTCTATATGAATCCCCACATTTTTTAATTATAAACCGTTATAAATCGTAATTAACTGTCGGGCGATTTTCTCAGGATCGTGATGGTCAACTGCATAGACTCGCCCTTTCATTCCCAATTCATGGCGTCGTTTAGGATCTAAGATGAGGTTGTGCAGCACCTGTTCAATTGTGTTTGGGTTCGCATTCACTACCGGCAAACCTGGAGGATACTTACTTACTAAATCGTCTCTGACATAACAGATGACCGGTTTTCCCATTAACATACCCTCAATGGAAACCGTTCCATATATCCCTAACTTAAGCTGATCGACAATTATATCAGCTCTAGCCATCCATGCGAGAGCCTCTTCGTTTTTCATATTTTCTATTTGTACGTAATCAAAATCCACAATGCTTTTAAGACGATTGACTGCCTGCACAATTATGTCCGTTCCTTTAAGCGACGGATCACTTGGTGCATGAACGACCAATGGTCTTTTACATTGAATAACCGGATACCTGGGAACAAACTTTTTATGATCGACAGCTGCACGTACCAGGTATACTTTATCAAAGAATGTTTTTACGTACTCGTAAAGCTCGTGATCAGGCACAATAACCGCATCTGCAAAACGTGAAATAACGTTGAGTAACTGAAGTATTAACTTCTCATCGAGAACCTTGACCTTGACAAAGGGATTTTTCGCTCTAGCAATCGATAGTCTCCGAACTTCAGAACCCCAATAATTCATCACCACTTTTTTGTTCAACATTTTAAGGTAAGCCAAATCCGTATATGCATTAAGAGTAAACGTTTGGCCGCCATGAAAATGAAAAACATCATATTTATCTGCACAGTTTATGGCAAAATCCATCGTCAAGTCCCTATTAGATCGGGTATCTTTTAAAGGTGAGGGTATATCTGAAGGATATTGATAATTGGAATTGAAATAAGTGCAGAAAGAGGATTTCACACCTAATTTGCGTAAAGCAAGTACTTGCGTACTCATCTGTCCCGCAGGGTTATATGGCGCGTGAATGATACTCATTGATTTAGGGATTTTTTTATTAGTTACCGGCGTGGGTGTAATTAATGTACTCTGCAAGTTTGGATATGCGATGTTAAAGCGAATAGGTCTTAAAGGGAGTGGTGCAGGCGGGTTTTTCACTTTGGCCACTGGACTATTATTTTCTCTCGTTCTCAGTCTTGAGTTATTATTTCTTTTGTTACTTATTTTTCTAGTCCCTTGTCTCTTAATTTCTTTTCTCTTAATTACTTTTCTTTTGCTCCCTACTCTTTTGCTTCTTCCTCTTTTACTGCTTATTTTATTGTTCCTAATTTTTTTTCTTTTTAGTATCTTACGACCCTTTTTTATAATTCTTGGTCTTTTGCGGCCTACTCTTCTTTTTATTCCTGATTTTTTTCCTAACCGTTTCTTTTCCCATTTAAGTTTACTACGTTTTAGTTGTTTTGTTCTGTGCGCTTTAGTTTTCAATTTTCTTGTTATCATAGTTGCACCTTGCAGAGATTTTCATATAGTTGTACCATTCTATTTTCCATATGCTCCCATGAATAGGTTTCCACCATGATCCTGCGAGCATTTTTGCTCATTTCCACTAACTTTCTTCGGTGCGTTTGCAGGTACAAAATAGCTTTCTCGTAATCTTCAGCAGAAGGATTCTCGCCATCGACAACAAGTCCGCATTGGTTGTACCGAACAAAGTTAGCCATTTCAGAACAGTTATTCACAAGTATCGGAATACCACTATTGAGAAAACTGAAAAATTTATTAGGTAACGCAACTCGATAGTTTAAGGGGTGAACAGGTGTATTCATGTCAAAGTCAATCCAACCGATGTCAACGTCTTTCAGATGTTGTGGAATCCGCTCGAATTTAACCCATCCGCATTGTATAATGTAGTTTTTCATGCTATCGGGAAAGTCGATCTTCGAGCCCCTGACTCCACCGAGGATCTTAAATTTAAAATCCATATGCTTTCTGCACAGCTCCGTAATTTTGAGCATCTTATCTTTATTTGCCTTTTCCTTCGTCATCCAACCGATGAATCCCGCAACGAGACCTTTGCTCGTATATTTTTTGGGTTCAAAATCGTTGTCTAAATGCGGTGAATTATATATAACCTCAACTGGTAACAAAGGGAATGCTCGTTTATACCAATCTTTCATCGAATCGGATACCGTGATTACACTATCGGTTTCTTTAATCATTTGCTTGAACAACGATACATACTGTTCTGAACCTTCTGTAATCTCGTGACTGTCGTATATTAGTTTAACGGATTTGCCATACATAGATTTGAGTGTACGCTTAATTCCGATACCAGAGTATAAGGAGAAAACCTCGTGCACATGATATATATCAGCCTTTTCAGCTAAACCCGCTAAATAAAGTGGATCCTTGAATGCCTTGAAATTACCGGAATGGACTGCATTTTTCATATAATCGAAGGAAGGTACGACTGGCTGATAGGTTACAATTTTTATTCCTTCATATACGAATTTTTTTTCAAGGAATTTATTGGTATAAGAAGTACCCTCGATGTCGTATAAAAAACCCTTCTTGTTGCGGGGAACGACTAACGTAACATCGTAACCTGCTTTCAGTAAGCTCTTAGCTTCTTTTTTGAATATACGGGCGTCAACAAATGGATGCTGAATAACTAGCATACATACTTTCACTTTGCCATGTAGATTAGAGGGGGCTAGTAAATTAGAATCCATCACCGTTATATTCTCACTTTGTTTTTTTTGTATACTTTTTGGTTTCACGTATTTTATTTTTCTTGTTTTTCGTATTTTATTTTGTCTTGTTCTTGTCCTCGTCCTTGCTTTTCTTACTTTTAATTTGGAATTGTTTATTTTTCTTTTCATTTTTCTCTTCGTTTTTATTTTTATTTTTTTCCTTAGTTTAATTCTCCCTTTTCTTTTTAAAACTTGTACACGCAAACCTCGTCTTTTTTTGAAAGCCATCGCGTTTCCCGCCTTTCCTTGATTAATTCCTAAACCCAAGCTAGCTCCTAGCCACATGGAAATGCATTTCAGAATTTATTAGATTTCATTCAATACTTTAGCTAACTTGCCAGTTAACAATTTGCGGTCATATTTCTCTATTTCTTCTAAACAAGGGTTGAATTTCAATGATTTGTTCTTCCAGCTTCTCAAGTACAAAGCTAACGTTTTTATTCCTTCAGCAGGGTTATTGGAATCGACCACTATACCCGTCCGGGTAGCCCTGATAATATGGGCAACCTCACTGTTCGGAGGAATAAGAGCAAATATAGGTTTTTTTAAATTTATATATTCAAATAATTTACTGGGAATCGTCTGTGCCCCTTCTTTGGGGTCGATAAATAACAAGAGTAGGTCAGCAGAGCCTGTACGTTCAAGCGCTTCATGATGATTCATGTACCCTGCATTTCTTATTTGAAAAATCCTTTTTTTCACGGGAAGCGTTAGGCTGCTGCCGACCATTAATAGCTCAAAGTCTTTTGGCATCAATCGCCTGTTACTAACAGCCATCACGATTTCTTCAAAAAAACGATCCGCCAAAGATTTTCTTAATCCATATAAAGCCCCCATATACGTGAGTGTAAACCTGTTGTTTTCTTTAGAGACGCTTTTATTTGGAAAATCAAGAGGATCAAATCCCTCATGGATCGTATGAAACTTTTTCTTCGATGAAGTGCCGGATAATCGAAATAGAATGTCCGACATTTTTTCACCCCCTGAAACAACAGCATCTGCCTGTTTTAATACGAGTTGTTCGAGTTTAGCATTATAATTCATCTGTTTACTTGGATAAAGACCTTGAATATACGGATTTGTTGTCCACTCATCTCTAAAATCTGCTATCCATGGTTTTTTAGTCATTCGTTTCAATGTAAGTCCAATTAAGTGCGATAGATTAGGAGATGCTGTGGTGAATATAACATCAATATTTTGTTCCTCTATTATACGAACCCCTTCTATAATGGCCTCGGTAAACCATCCCGACCTAAAGTCATTCGGATGGATAACCGGTCTTGGTACCTTCTCAGAGGAAGGAGTATTAATTACTTTACAATTTGGAGGAATCTCCTTTAGAAGCGTGGAATCAAAACGCCGATATTCAGAATGCTTAGGGGAAAGAACCCAAGGCAGCCATCCATATTGAGGTAAATACTTAGCGAACTTAAGACTCCTTTGATCTACTGAAGGGGGGAAAAAGTAACTTATCAATAAAATCTTTTTCATCCAACAACTCCTTTCAATTAAACAGAACTAAATATCCAAAATTGGAATTTATGTCTTTGAATGATTGTTACCGAGACTTGAAATTGTATTTTTTTTCATCCACCTAATATTCATAGTATGCGGAAGGATTTATATGGAAACGGCAAATACCTTATATCACCTATTTTTATAAAAACTACTGAATAAGTCTAAGCGGTTTTTTTCGACAAGAATATACTATATTGAATAGCCAAAATAAGTAAGAATAGTTTTAGGAGGACTGCACAATGTTTAATAGTCGTACAATACTAATTACCGGTGGGACAGGGTCTTGGGGCCAGGAACTTACTCGCGTGCTGTTATCTTATAATCCAAGAGAGATACGAATCTTCTCCCGCAGTGAATTTAGTCAGGTTCAAATGCAGAGAGATTTTAATAATCATCCCTCTATCAAATTTATTATCGGAGATGTAAGAGATTATGACGCTGTACTAAATGCCTGTAAAGGCGTTGACTATGTGTATCATTTAGCTGCCCTAAAGCATGTTCCGATATGTGAATTACAACCGGACGAAGCACTAAAAACAAATGTTCTTGGTACAGAGAACGTGATTCGAGCCAGCATTCAACAGGATGTAAAAAAAGTGATGGATGTTTCAACCGATAAGGCTGTCGATGCGGCCAACTTTTATGGATTGACTAAAGTTTACGGTGAAAGATTAATGATACGCGCGAATGAGTTAAGTGAAACCACTCGATTCGTTTGTATACGTGGCGGAAATGTTCTTGGTACTCGAGGTAGCGTAGTACCCTTCTTCAAACAGCTTATTCTGGAAAACAAAGAAATTCCGTTAACTTCCACTGAAATGACTCGTTTTTTTCTAACCATCACAGAAGCCATTACTTTATTAATAAAAGCATCCCATGATGCGGTCGGCGGAGAAATCTTTGTAATGAAAATGAAAGCTTGTCGTATTCTAGATTTGACAAATGTACTTTGTAAGAATATCACTAAAAATTCGATTCAAATTGTGGAAAAAGGGATTCGTCCCGGTGAGAAGCTCCATGAGGATCTTATATCCCGTTATGAAACTGAAAGAACATATTATTATGGGGAAGATTATTATGTCATTCTTCCATCAACTCCATCCACTGCTCTATCTAACAAATACAATCAATTGCCAAAGGTTAGTTTTAGCAGCTATTCATCCGACTCTAGTTTATTGTCTGAAGCAGAAATTGAAGAAATGTTAAAATCAGGCGGTTTCTGCTAATAACGTTTTCAACATGGTTCTCGGGAGGAGTTGAAGGAAACAAGGTGAAGAAAATCTTGATAACGGGAGCAAACGGTTTTATTGGTAAAAATCTAGCTGCAACACTTGAGATTCAGGGATATCAACTTTATAAACTACATTCTAATCATACGATACAGCATTTGAGAGAATATGCTTCAAAGGTGGATTTTGTTTTTCATCTTGCCGGTGTTAACCGTCCAAAGAACCCGACAGATTTTAAAACCGGAAACACAGATTTCACGGAACAATTAATTCAGATTCTTAATGAAACTGGTCGTAAAACACCGTTACTAATTTCTTCTTCGACTCAAGCAGGTCTTGCTAGCTCCTATGGAATTAGCAAGAAGGGGGCTGAGGAAGCTGTAGAGAAATACGGTAGGGAATCTGGAGCGAGGGTTTATGTTTATCGTTTGCCAAATGTGTTTGGGAAGTGGTGCAGGCCGAATTACAATTCGGTTATTGCCACTTGGTGTTATAACATTTCTCGTAATCTGCCCATTACAATAAATAATCCTGACAGCCAGTTAAGCCTTGTTTATATAGACGATGTTGTTCAAGAGTTTATAAATGCCTTGCATGGAAGACAGAATGAAGGCATATATGGTTATTGCGAGATTAAAAAACTATTTACTGTATCGCTAAAGGAACTGGCACAGAGATTACAATTCTTTAAAGATAGCAGGACGACGCTTACGATGACTAATCTAGCGGGTGATTTTGAACGGTATTTATATTCAACCTATGTATCCTATCTTCCTCAAGATGAGTTTGGGTATGATCTTGACATGAAACATGATAACCGCGGTTGGCTTGCTGAAGTTATAAAATCGGAAAATGCGGGGCAAATTTTTATATCCCGCACCAAACCGGGAATCACCCGCGGTAATCACTGGCATCATACTAAGGTTGAAAAATTTCTTGTCATTGTTGGTGAGGCAGTAATACGGCTTCGTCATATTCATAATGATCACATCATTGATTATAAGGTGTCTGGAGAAAACCTCATGGTGTTAGATATCCCCCCGGGATATACACATTCAATAGAAAACGTAGGAAAAACCGATGTAATTACACTTTTCTGGGCAAATGAGATATTTGATCCGGAAAGGGCGGACACTTATTTCCTGGAGGTTTAATACGTGGAAAAGTTAAAGGTAATGACAATTATAGGTACTCGCCCTGAGATCATTAGGCTATCGGAGTGCATTAAAGCATGTGATAAATACTTTGACCATATTTTGGTTCATACAGGACAAAACTGGGATTATACTTTAAACCAAGTATTCTTTGATGAGTTAGGGTTACGTAAACCCGATCATTATTTAAATGCGGTTGGAGATAATCTCGGCAAAACAATAGGAAATATTATAACAGAATCCTTTAATATTCTTGCAAAAGAAAAACCAGATGCTTTATTAATCTTAGGAGACACAAACTCGGCATTATGCGCAATCTCAGCAAAGAGACTTAAGGTGCCTATTTTTCATATGGAAGCGGGAAACAGATGTTTTGATCAGAATGTGCCAGAAGAAATAAATAGGAAAATAGTCGATCATATCTCAGATATTAACTTACCCTATACTGAACATAGTAGAAGGTATTTATTATCAGAAGGTATAAGAAAAGAGCATATATTTGTTACGGGATCCCCCATGACGGAAGTACTACGCAAAAATATAGATTACATTCACCAAAGCCAAGTATTAGATGAGCTTGGTCTTGAAGATGGCAGATATTTTTTGGTCTCAGCTCATAGAGAAGAAAACATTGATCATGATAAAATCTTCTTCTCACTAATGAATGCTCTTAACAAAATTGCTGACACCTATCAACTGCCAATTATTTATTCAACCCATCCCCGAAGCTGGAGAAAAATAGAAGAAACCGGTTTTAATTTCCATCCATTGATAAGAAAGCTTAAACCGTTTGGATTCTATGACTATAATAAACTGCAAATAAATTCATTCTGTACTTTATCAGATAGCGGCACTTTATCTGAGGAGTCAGCTATACTTGGGTTTCCAGGTGTATTAATAAGAACATCTACTGAACGACCAGAGGTATTAGATAAAGGAACGGTTGTGATTGGTGGCACTACTGAGAACGACATTGTACAATCTGTTAATTTATCACGTTCAATGTGGATCAACGGTGAAACATCTTTTGTTGCACCTGATTATATCGATGACAATGTCTCCGTAAAGATTGTTAAGATTATTCAGAGTTATGCGAAGATAGTTAATCATGTAATTTGGAATAAGTAGTGAAACGTACTCGCAGACTGTACGCACAAGCGAAGATGTTATCCATCATCACGCGTTAGCGTTCTATATCAATGATAAAGCAGCTAATTAAACGTTCTTCGTTCACAGACCACCGCTCTTCGATTGTATGAAGACAGTGGTCTTTATTCTTTATACCTCTGATCCAATAACCATTACAGATCTAACAAACTTCTCCTAAACTATCCGCCTCCTATTTTGCATTTTGCATTCACTTACCGAAAAATATCATAACAAAAAACAGCCCATTCTGCTTGCGAGGATGGGCTGCTTCTAGCTAATTGTAGGAATCTTTTCTGTCTCTTACATCGGTAACTTCAGGAAAGATATTAATTACCAGCGTCCCGCTCCGGTAGATGAGTTGCTTCGTTTCGTATTATGATATCAAGACACCGTTTCAATTGGGATTGATCTTGTTGACTAATTGCCAATTCAAGACGTTTCATGTCCAATAGCAAAAGTTCCCATTGAATCGGTTGTGGGGTAGCGATAAAAATATGCGGATGTGAGCTCGGCATACTCCGTTCCTCATTGTAAAAAAGTGCTTCCGCCAGCTTTTCTCCCGGCCTTACCCCCGTATACTCAATCTTGATGTCACGTTCAGGTACATATCCAGCCAACAGAATCAGTGACTTCGCCAAATCAGAAATTTTTACCGGTTCCCCCATGTCCAATACAAATACCTCTCCCCCTTTGGATAAAGCTCCAGCTTGCATAACAAGATGAACGGCCTCAGGAATAGTCATAAAATACCTGATCATATCCGGATGCGTGACCGTTACCGGCCCCCCCTTAGCAATTTGTTTCTTAAATATCGGAATAACGCTTCCGCGACTCTCCAATACATTACCAAATCGGACAATCGAAAATTTTGTCGTACCTTTCAATGAAAAATATTGAATCATCATTTCAGACACCCGTTTGGTCAAACCCATAATGTTAATGGGATTCACTGCTTTATCAGTAGAAATATATACAAAACGATCTACTCCGAATTTAATCGCACTCTCAGCCATATTAATTGTTCCGAACACATTATTTTTCACTGCGGATCCCGGGTTATGCTCCATTAAGGGGACATGTTTATGCGCTGCTGCATGAAAGACAACATGGGGCTGATACTGTTGAAATGCTAGTTCTACATCATCAAGATTTTGAATATCCCCAATAACACTTTCAACCGCCACATGTGGAAAACGTTCTCGTACATTCATTTCAATCTGATGAATGCTGTTTTCACCATGTCCGAACATAATCAAACGGCTCGGGTTAAATTGAGCGGTTTGGTAGACGAGTTCACCACCTATTGAGCCGCCTGCACCGGTAATTAGAATAATCTTGTCTTTTAAAAAATGCTCCATATTAGCCATAGAGCTGATTACCAAGTCTCTTCCCAGCAAATCTTTAACATCAATATCGCGTATTTCATCCGCAGAAATCTGGCCAAGGATCACATCATACATACGAGGTAATATTCTGATATTTGCCGTTGTTGCCTTGCAGATTTCTACGATTTCTTTTATTGTCTTCTTTGTGGCGGAGGGAATTGCGACAATTATGTCTGTTATTCCATACTCAGCCACGATCCGAGTGATAGCGGTTCTATCCCCCAAAACGGGTAATCCGTTTATTTCAAAGTACAGCTTCCTAGGGTCATCATCGATAAAGCCAAAAGGATATAATTCTTCTCTATCCGTTAAAATCAGCTGTTTTGAGACGATAGTTCCAGCATCGCCCGCTCCAATAATTAACGCTTTTCTATTCATTTTGGGTTGTGTCTTAAACTTGTATTTCCAGACTATTGCTTCAACTCTAAATAAACAAAGCATTAAAATAGCCATTGCGCCTAGAATAAGATATTCGGGAATCGGACGGGGGTTTATCATAAAAAGCTGATCGGTTACCGCATACAATATCGTCGACATAAGGATCGATTGAAATACTTTAACTATTTCCCTAATCCCTGTATATTGTCTTAAAGCTTTATACGATTTATTAACAGCAAGAATGACGTTACTAGATGCAATAAAGATGATACCAGACAGCAAGTTTATCGAGGACCAATCCATCTGAAGAATTTTTTCGTCAGTCAAGTAAACAGAAAATATTAAGCTCAAAGCTAATATGACACTATCTGCAATTGCCAAAAACATCAACTTAATTTTATAATTCATCACTCGCTCCCCCCTATTTAAAAGAAGCTAGAATTCGGGAAATTTTCTCCGATGGTGTTCCATCCCCATATTTGGTAAGAATCAGTTGGTGGAATAGGTATCACCATAAACTAACAGCAATTGAGGCTGTTCGATTTACGAAACAGACTCAATCGCTTTAATCATTCAACCTGTTTGATTGCCGTGCGTATCAGATCCAATGCCCAAATGGTATTTCGGTGTCGGAAGCTCTAACTGCTTAAAAAAGATGGCTGACCTGGTCATCATAATTCTGTCCGGTATGAACGATGATTTCTTCAACGCAGCTCTGAAATTACGGCCTAGCCCCAATAACCGTCACTATTTTCAAAGAACCCACCTCTGTTCTTCAATCAAAGTAGACAATCTCATTTTCAAGAATCACCTCCGCCTAGCCGCACGATCCTAGCTTTGCCCGTCATGTCTTTAGTCACATTCCGTGTGTCATATACAAGCAGCGCGTGTTCCAGTATGAAAGCCAGAGGCATCGATGAGTGATCGGTTGCGATGACGACGCAATCCATTTTCTTTACATTTTCTTCGGTCAGCTCTAAGCTGTCATATTTGTTATCGCCAAGCTGCAAGGAAGGTATATACGGATCATGATAAAATACGTCTGCTCCTTCAATCTCAAGCATATGCATGAGCTCAAGTGAAGCGGACTCGCGGTAATCAGCTATATCCCGTTTGTAGGCAGCCCCATAAATTAATATTCGTGAGCCCGTCAGCGACTTCTTTTCCAGATGTTGTTTAAGCTGCCGCGTGATATACAATGGCATCATATGGTTTACCGCATTCGAAATTTGAATAAAATCGGAATTAATGCCATATTGTTTTATTTTCCATAACAAATAAGAAGGATCGACCGGGATGCAATGACCGCCGATTCCCGGGCCTGGATAAAAGGCCTTGAAGCCGAACGGCTTACTGTTAGCTGCTTCGATAATCTCCCATAAATTCAATTGGAGAACATCGCAAATCATTGCCAATTCATTGATAAATGATATATTGATCAGTCTGTACGAGTTTTCCAATAGTTTCGTCATCTCGGCTGCGTCTGTTGAAGAAACGGGATGGACCTTGATAAACAGTTGCCCGTATAACTCTTCTACTCTGGCTAGGCAGTTAGGCGTAATTCCGCTGACTACTTTCGGAATGTTCTCAACCGGAAACGCCTCGTTCCCTGGATCCACCCGCTCTGGCGAATAGGCTACGAAGAAGTCTGAACCCGCCTGCAATCCCGTTTTATTCAAGACAGGCAGCAGCACTTCCCTGGTCGTTCCCGGATAAGTCGAGCTCTCCAAAATAACCAGCTGGCCTTTCTGCAATCTGCCGCCGATTTCCGCCGCGGCTTGCGTCAAATAACTCAAATCCGGCGTTCCATACGAGGTTAGCGGCGTGGGAACACAAATAACAATGGCTTCAGCAGCTTCCATAAAGCTGAACTGATCGGTCGGAGTGTACCTTGCGGAGGCTATGGCGTCCTGAATATCGCTGTCCGGAATCTCAGTGATATAGCTCTTTCCTTTGCGCAGCATTTCAATTTTTCTTCGATCCAAATCGATTCCGAGCACATGAAATCCCTTTTTTACAAAGAGAAGCGCTAACGGAAGCCCGACATAACCTTGGCCGATGATCGCCACTGTTCGCTGCTCTTTATTGGTTTGGGGTTTTAGATTATCACTCATATCCTATTTTCTCGCCTTCTTTCTAGTTTGTTACTAAGCTAAGATTAGTATATGAGGTGATGCATTAAGCGGTTTGGACGTTCTACTACTATTAAGTAGAGAAAGCGTGGAATTATATAGGGTTGGTTTGCCTTAGCGAGGTATCGTCTTGCAGAAAATAAATAGGCATCTACATGGTAGATGCCTTCATTAAAGCGTTATCAAACTCTGCGTTAACCGTTGCGGCGAATACGCTTTTTACGGATGGCGTGGACTCTTCTTCGCCTTGCTTTTGTTTTTCTGACCTGAATCTTCCGGCTCAGCTTTGGCGCGTTTTTCACCGGCGGGACAAGAATGGGCATTATGCCGGTGTCCGTATTTTCTTGCTCCATTCTGAAGTAGGCATTGGATAATGAAAAAGGGTTTTCAATTACCGGATTTTCATAATAATTTTTGAGAAAAATCCTTTTCGTTTCGTCCGTGATTGGCTCCCCGCTCGAGAAGTATCCGTAGCTCCACTGCGATAACCGCTGATGGCTCCGTTCCAGTTCTTTTACCTCGATAAGGTACCGGTTATATAATTCTTTGTATATTTCTCCCTTGCCTAGATCGATCCACGCGGCAGCCAGCTGAAACTGGGGCGAAAATTGAAGGCAGCGCAGTGGCTGCTCATTTATGACATAGAAGTCCTCGCGGATTTGGTCAATATTCCATCTCTCGATTAAATTTAAGGAAGTAATAGAATAACCGGCATGACGCAAGGAATATATTCCTTCAAAAAAATGATGCGAAATATCTAACCAATCTTGATCCGCAAACCGATTTTGCTCATGATCGTAATAGCCGTGATGAGCGCTAAGCTTTGAACGCCAAAGCAAGTATTTCTCAGCCTCAGCGTGTCTTTTCAACGCAACAAAACCTGAATAATGTATGCCGCTTTTTCGCACATCTTCCAAATGATCCGGATCCAACGTCTCGGGATAAATGAAATGGCCCGTAAGCACAACAGGATGATCCGTCAATACGGCGGGAAGCTCCTCCAAAGGACCATATAACATCATGTCTGCATCCAAATAAACCATTATTTCCTCAGCCGTGTATTTATCGTAAATATACTTCATCACCAGCGCTTTGCATGAACGGATGGCTTCTTGCACCGTATATTGAAAGAAAAATTTATGTGAATTGGAGATCGAAGATAGATCTTTCATTAATATGACTTCATCGAAACAAGGAAAACGGAGTGCCGATTCCGGAATTTTATCTTCTATGATCCCTACGACGACTTTGCTATCCGGCATATTTTGTTTGACCGATCTTGCCATGGCCATTGCATTCGGTAAATCGCCCGCGCTAGTAACCGTCCCTATTATCACGCTACTCCTCCCAATCTAATTAAAGGTATGTCTTATCCTATGAGGGCCTAATTTAATAGGAAACCCCTATTAAAGCCTATTTTGATTCTCTTAAATCTGTCACTCGATCAGATTTATGCGCAAAAAAACCGGTTCAATGAGCGAGTGCTCCTTAAACCGGTTTTCATCTGCTCTATGAATATATCAGTCGTATATCATACGTTTGTTTCGAGTGCTTGAGCCTTTTAATTTATCGTCGCCGGATAACGCCGGGAAAATTCGCTCCGCCATGGAATTAAATTCAGCAATAAAACCTTGGATGGGATGCCCGAGTTTCACATCGTTCATATACGCATTCATGCGTCCCACAAAATCCGGATTGGCAGAAACATACACATGCTCCACGCTTGGCTTCAAACGCTTGACCTCGTTTGCGATTTCATCTTTTATTTGATCGGTAAGCATATCTTGTCCCGTAGACAAGCTGCTCATTCGCCTGCTCATACGGGCGCCTTCTTTGCCCATGTAACCCGTATTTGTACGGCTCATCATTTTAGAGTCCCCCGTAGGCTCTTCCTCGTCCAGGGATACCGCAACATAGGCATTTTGATCGGTGAGCAAGACGTACGATACTTTAACCGCATCCATTTTCGTAATTTGTTCGGCGATTTTCTCGCTCATTTCCATCCGGTAATTTTTATGCGACCCGATCACGTTATTGCTGTTCAGCCTGCGGCCGTTTACTCGGTTCATTTCATTCATCTGATCGTCGGCAAAGCGCTTGTCCTTTAACAAATTACCGTTAGCATCATATCTTATGCTGTTTGAACGAATATTTTTATTGCCCAAATCCCCTTGATTTTCCGAACAGCCCGCTAGCATTGTGCCAAGCAGCACGCCTGCGGATATCGCAATAATTTTTTTGTGCATTTAGCCATCCTCCATTTCGGTTTGATCAGGCTTTGCCCCTTATTAGCGTTCGCCAATCACTTTTGAACTATTCATGGCGTTGACAAGAGCGCAGCAATGAAGTAAATTAGCATCAGGTACTAGTACTTGATACTAATTTTTAGGGAGGTCCCGAGGATGACCGATAGAAATCATTCCGATATTCGCTCAAATGCCGTAATTACCGCGATTGGCTCCTATGTTCCGGAGAGGATATTAACGAATGCCGATTTAGAGGAGCTCGTCGATACGAGCGATGAATGGATCGTGCAGCGAACGGGCATACAGGAGCGTCATATCGCGTCAGATCATCAATTTACGAGCCATCTCTGTTTCGCAGCCGTCCAAGATATGATCGAACGCTACAACAAAGACGTAAACGATATCGACTATATCATCGTAGCCACCTCTACTCCCGATGCCGTGTTTCCAAGCGTAGCCTCGCAGGTTCAGTCCCATTTTGGCATCGAAAACTGCGGGTCCGTCGACTTGCAAGCCGCATGCGCCGGATTTACGGCTGCCATCCAGCTTGCTAACGGATTATTGGTATCCGGCGCTTATCGCAAGGTACTGGTCATTGGTGCCGAAACATTATCTAAAGTGACCGATTATTCTGACCGGACAACATGCATACTATTTGGTGACGGAGCCGGAGCATTCCTTATGGAAGCCTCGGATAGCGGCAGTGGAAACGTATTGCATATGTATTCTAAAACAGACGGTGCCCGCGGGCATCAGCTTTACCGCAGCAGCTTAGCTTCTGCTATAGGAGATCATGTTATTCAACCGAACGGATTAATCGTGCAAAATGGCCGGGAAGTATACCGCTGGGCTGTCAGCCATGTAGCGGAAGGGGTAAAGCAGCTCATGACGCGCAGCAGCCTTTCGGCAGCGGACATCGATTGGTTCATTCCGCACAGCGCGAATATGCGCATCATTGAAGCGCTTTGCGAGAGAACCGGCTTCTCGTTGAACCAAACGCTTTCCAGCATCAAGCTATTCGGAAATACTTCGGCAGCCTCGATCCCGCTCGCCATAGACGGCGCGGTTAAAGCAGGTACGATCAAACAAGACCAGCTTATGCTGCTGTATGGCTTTGGCGGCGGATTAACGCAAGCCGGAATCATTATCCGTTGGTCGCTCTAAGCATGTCTTGCAGCCTTATATGCGCTAGTTTCAATCCTGCCGAAACCATGCGGACATAAGGCTGCTTTCATGCCAGCTTCTACGGCTGCTGCTCATAGGCCAATTGATGGCCGTCTTCAAAGCCTTTTGCAAAACCCGTATTATAGCCATTATTAAAAACCTGGCCCAATTGCACGCGTTCGTTATTTTTTTGAGTCAGGCGCTTTCTTTGTACCGGCTTTCTGCGCTGAAGCGACTTTTTCTTACCCGCTGCCATTGATTATGCCTCCTGACGATTTTTGCGAAATCCTATTTATAAAGCTTGCCGAAGATTAACCGGGCCGATTATGGGTAATCCATCGGGAACAGCAAGAAGCTCTGAATCCGAAAGGGTGATTCGTAACCGTTCATTCAAGATCCAAGCTTCTGCTGCGAAACGGCTGACGATGGCGCGTTTCATTCCACTTTCCATATAATACATACCGCCGTCCGCTATGACGCATACCGTCCCATGCAGGATGGAATGCTGCCCGTCCCCGTGGACTAAATTCAATTTAAGCTGCGCTTCTTCCTCATTTAGTGCCGGGCCGATTGTCCATTGCCATAAATCGATTTGTGGCAAAGGAATGACAGGTCCTCTCCAATTCCCTTTAATGGCTCTTCGCATTCCGTCCTCAATCCAATAGACTTTTTCAGTCAATCCTTTTACGGCAATCGCTTGCGGGTAAAATGCGGTTTCGCCAAGCCGCGGTCCATCCCAACCCATCGCCGTGAGAACGCCAGACCGGTCGGTTGAATGATCCTGATCCTTTGCCGAAGAATACAAAAGCTCGTACGGATTATTCCATTTCCTTGTAAAATAAAGCAATCCCTGTTGGTTTTCCGCTTCTTCCTCACTGCTTGGAAGTCTCTCATCTCCAGAAGCGAAATGAACGAAAGCATCGCCTGCACAAACCAATGAAAGTCCCTGCAGCTTCACCCGAATGAAATAATCTTCTTCCACGAAGGGTCCTATAAGGCAGCCTTCATCCAAAAAACCGACCTTCTCTAGCAGATGTCGGCTAAACAGCAAGCATTTGGGGGATAAATACTCTGAAAAGCTCCATCTAGCAGGATCACTCACATTATTAATGGTTGCAAATTCATGCATGCTTTCCATACTGGTGTGATCAAAGTCATACCGTTGGCCGCCGTTCATGCCATTCGTTACCGCTCCTACCATGCCAATGTTAGAATTGCTTTGTAAGCAATTAAGCATGTTATGAAGCCAATTATCCGTGCAGACAACATTACTGCTAAGAAGTAAAATCGTCGTTCCTTTGGCCATCATCAAGCCCCTGTTCAGAGCTCCTGCCAAACCTTGGTTTTGCGGTAAAATACGATATCTTACCATTCCGTTCAGATGCTTCAAATAGTTCTCGATTCCATCGGAGGAGTTATTGTCGACGACGATGATTTCGTAACTCAAATCTGTATAATTGACAATGCTTTCGATGCATCGCTTTACGCTTTCCACCTCGTTATCGCTTGGAACGATAATGCTTGTTCCTTCAAAAAACGAATCAAAGCTATTATTTCCGGCTTGTAATCCTTGCTTGTATCCTTCCTCAAAGCCACGTTTATAACCTTCCAAGCGTTTGTTCACATTCGTTTGACCTTCGCTTTTTCTTCTGAGACGTTTGACTTTCTTTTTCGTTCGTCTCATTGGCGATCACTCCATTTCTGTCAAATGATCGATCTGTTTATCACCATATTGTATGTAGGACTTCTTTTGCCGTAACGGCACTCGTTTAATACTGGACATTTTTGCTGAACCTACTCGAATGAAATGAATAAAGGAGGATTCTGACGCATGAAGCGCTCAAAATCCTCCTTTTATTTTTAAGCTCTGCCGATTGCAATCCAGTTAATTTCTCCGCTGGGATCTTGGCTGATCCGCGTACGGATAACGGTGATTGCTGCTTGCCCGGCTTGTTTGGATTGTATGATTGCATAACATGCAGGATTATCAATCGTCGCTGTCAGCACGTAACGCTCATCCTTGAAAGGCTCTTCGAAGGAAATGACAACCGTGATTTGCTCTTCTTGTGAAGTGAAGTTAAAGGTTGTTAATCCGAACTGCTGCAGGGCAGCTCCGCTTCTTGAAGTCGTGATGACGGGAGCAAAGTTTAAAGCAGCAAGCTCAATCTGATTTGGCTGGTCAGCAGCATACCCCTGCAGCAAGCCAGGCGCCAGTTTATCAGCGGTGATGCTGCCTTCAGCAAGCTGCTCAGAGCCTACGCTTCCATACGCAAGCTTTTTCGTCGTTACGCTGCCATCCGAGAGCTGTTCCGTATCTACGCTTCCAATCGCAAGCTTTTCCGTCGTTACACTGCCATCCGACAGCTGTTCCGTATCTACGCTGCCGATCTCAAGCTTCTCTGTCGTTACGCTGCCTGCCGACAGCTGTTCCGTATCTACGCTCCCAATCGCCAGCTTCTCCGTCGTTACGCTGCCATCCCTCAGCTGTTCCGAACCTACACTCCCAATCGCAAGCTTTTCCTTCGTCACGCTGCCATCCGACAGCTGTTTCGGACCTACGCTAGCAATCGCAAGCTTTTCCGTCGTTACACTGCCATCCGACAGCTGTTCCGTATCTACGCTGCCGATCTCAAGCTTCTCTGTCGTTACGCTGCCTGCCGAGAGCTGTTCCGTATCTACGCTTCCGATCCCAAGCTTCTCCGTCGTTACGCTGCCTGCCGCCAGCTGCTCCGTATCTACGCTGCCGGCCGCAAGCTTCTCCGTCGTTACGCTGCCATCCAGCAGCTGCTTTGGCCCTACACTTCCGGTTGCCAGCTTCTCTGATGTTACGCTGCCCGCGTTCAGCTGCTCCGAGCCTATGCTCCCGATCGCCAGCTTATCCGTCGTTACGCTTCCTGCCGACAACTGTTCCGTATTTACACTCCCAAATGCCAGCTTCTCCGTCGTTACGCTGCCTGCCGACAGCTGTTCCGTATCTACGCTCCCAATCGCCAGCTTCTCCGTCGTTACGCTGCCATCTGACAGCTGCTTCGAACTCACGCTGCCGATGGCCAGCTTCTCCGACGTTACGCTGCCGGCCGACAATTGCTTCGTCCCTACGCTTCCGAACGTCAGTTTGTCTGATGTCACGCTGCCAAACGAAAGCTGCTTCGCGCCGATACTACCCGGCGCAAGCTTCTCCGTCGTTACGCTTCCGGCTGCAAGCTGCTCTGAACCCACGCTGCCATGTTCGATTTGCCCGGCTTTCACGCTTCCGATCGCAAGCTTCTCTGTCGTCACGCTGCCGTCGGAGAGCTGCTCCATCCCAACGCTCCCAAGCGCCAATTTTTCCGTTGTCACGCTGCCGCCCGAGAGCTGTTCCACGCCTACGCTGCCGGTTGCCAGCTTCCCTTTCGTTACGCTTCCTTCCGCCAGATGCTCCTCGCCTACGCATCCAAGCGCGAGCTTTTGCATCGTTACACTACCATTAGCCAGCTGCTCAGCGCCAACGCTGCCGATGGCCAGCTTTTCTGTCGTTACGCTTCCCTCCGACAGCTGCTCTTCTCGTACACTGCCAAGCGCGAGCTTCTCTGTCGTCACGCTGTAAGCATCCAACTGCTCTTCCCCAACGCTGCCGATTGCCAGCTTTTCCTTCGATACGCTGCCTGCGGCAAGATGCTCCGTTTCTACGCTTCCGATCGCCAATTTCTCCGTCGTCACGCTGCCGGCCATCAGCTTCTCGGAGCTTACGCTGCCTTGCGCCAGCTTCCCCGTGCTCACGCTGCGGGGCGCCAGCTTCTCTTCCGTTACGCATTCTGCCGACAACTGCTCTTCACCTACGCTTCGAAGCGCAAGCTTCTCAGTCGTTACGCTGCCTGCAGAGAGCTGTTCCTCGCCAACGCTTCTGAGTGCAAGCTTCTCCATCGTAACGCTTCCGGCTTCCAGTTGTTCAGAGCCAACGGATTCGATCGCGAGCTTATCAGTCGTTACGCTTCCCTCCGCGAGCTGTTCTTCTCGTACGCTGCCGATTGCCAGTTTTTCTGTCGTGACGCTGTAATCCTCCAGCTGCGCTGTTCCTACGCTGCCAAGCTCCAGCTTCTCTTTCGTTACGCTGCCCACGCTCAGTTGTTCTGTCCGTATAGCACCGTGTTCGATTTGCTCGCTGCCAACTGCAGCAGTTGACAACTTTTCACGCGTGACAGTTCCTGCAGCCAGCTGATTCGTTCCTACGCTGTTATCGGCTAATTGCTTTTGGCCAACCGATTGTTGTTTAATCTTGCTGCCGGGAATCGTATCATCCGATATTTTCTCGAACGCAAGCACTTCGTCAGCCAGATGCCCCAGCGTAATCGTACCTTTGCGAATGTGGTAACCCTGAATTGAATCAGCCTTAAAATGCTTGCCCGCCAGTGATTCAAGCTGCACATGCTCAGCCGATACCGCGCCGAAATCAATCTTCGCCCCAGTAACCGCTCCGTCCTGCAAGGCTGACTCGCTTACGCTCGCCGCATCCAAATTCTCCGCCTTCACAGCACCCAGCTGCAATTGTTTCGAGCTGACCGACAGCTCCGCGAGTTTATCCGACGTAATGGCGCCGTCCGCTACATGCGCAGTGTTCACCGCCTCTTGCTGCAATGCGGCAGCTCCGACCGAGCCGTTCTGCAGCTGTTTTTCACCAACGCTGCCTTGAGCCAGCTTTTCCTTGTTGATCGCATTTTCTGCAATATGGGAACCGTGCACGCTATTTTCACCCAAATGAATTCCAAGCACGGATGCATCCGCTAAATGACGGCTTTTTACGGCTTCCTCCGCGATTTGCTTGGACTGGACAGAGCCCGCCGATAGCTTCTCTGTGCTTATTGCGCCATCCTCCAGCGCATCTGATCCGATCGATCGTGCAATCAGATGATTGGCTCCAATTACCCGATCCTGCAAATGCGACGAATCAATCGCACCAAGCCCAATGTGATTACCGGTCACGGATCCATCCTCTAAATGATCCGATTGCACCGCTTTTGGAGCAATTTTGGCGCTTAGTACACTGCCATCCGCAAGCTTCGAGGATAAAACACTTAAATCTGCCAGCTTATCGGCCGTAACAGATTCCGGGGACAGCTTGAGCGAATTGACGATATGATCGGCCAAATGATGAGAAAATACGACGCCCGGGGCGATGTAACGCTCCGTCACGGCACCGTAAGCCAGTTTACTGCTCGTTACCGCTCCGTCTTGCAATTTCTCCGTGTCGATTGCATCAACCGACAGATGGCTATTTTCTATCAGGCCGGGCTGAAGATGCTCCCCTTTTACTGCTTTCGGGGAAATGGACTCTTCCGTCACGGCGCCTGCTGAAAAATGATACGCTCTTAACGCTTCCGGAGCTATTTTTTGAAACGTAATACTGTCATCCTTTACATGTCTCGACTCCACTGACCCGTCCGCCAGACTGGACGATGTCACTGCGCCTTCGGTTAACTTGGACTTGGTAACGGACTCATCGGCTAATTGCGTCACGCCTACAGCTGCTTTAGCGATATGTTCCTTCCGTACGGATTGCAGCGCAAGCTTATCTTCGTTTATAATGCCATCCTGCACATGCTCTCTCATAATGGCATTCGGCGCAATCTGCTCCGTCGATATCGATTCGTCCGCCAGATGCCATTGCAGAATTTGAGCTTCGGCGATTTTGTCTGATGTAACGCTGAAACGTCCTAGATGACGATTATGCACCGCATCGTTAGACAGTTTTTGTCCGTTAACACTGTGGTCTGACAGCTTTGATAAAGTAATGGCATGGTCGACGATTTTGATCGTTGATACCGATTGATCTGCCAGCTTTGCGGATGTAACGGAATGGTCTGCGAGTTTACTGCTGTTGATTTGTTCCGTACCGATGTGACCGTTCTGAACGGCTCCCACTTGAAGATGTACCGCTGCTACCGACCCTGAGGCTAGGTGCTTGGCTTTGACGGCATCCGACCGCAGCTCTCTGGCTCCTACTGATCCCTCGGCCAGATGATTGGCGGTAATTTCCCCCTGGGCTAAATGTTTTCCCTTAATAGCGCCGGGCGCAACATGATCGGCAAGCATTAAGCCTGCTTTCAAATGAATGGCGTCAATAGAAGCGGGCGCAATCTTCTCACCCGTAACCGCCTGATCGCGCAGCTTTGAGCTCGTAACGGCAGCATCGCCCAGTTTAGAGTTGTTAATGATGTCATTAGACAAATTTTCTGCACGGATCGCGCCGCTTTGTATTTTGTCCGACGTAATGGATTGGTCTTCAAGCAGCTCTGAGGTAATAATGAGCGATTTTAAATGTCTGGCTTCGATCGAACCATCGGCTATTTTGTGTGAGCTGATCGTACGATCTGCCAACTTCTCTGACGAAATGCTTCCGTCCTGCAGCTTGCTGCCGCTGATCGAGTGATCCAAAATTTTATCTCCGGAAATCGAGTGATCCGTCAAATGGAATCCCGTTACCGATTCCGGCGCGATTTTGGCGGATGTTATGGCGCCTTCCGCGATATGGATATTTTCTACGGCATAATCCGCAATGACCTCCGATTGGACGCTGCCCGCTCCGAGCTTGCTGCTTTCGATCGCGCCTGCTGCAATTTTGTCAGAGGTAACGGCGAAGTCGACCAAATCATCCGTATAAATAAACGGAGTAGGTCCCTCCGGATATTTCTTTTCCGCAAGCAGCTCCATCTTCACTTCCTGACTCATTTGCTCCTCATCCACGATTTCATAAATTTCCGTGATTTCCGATGCATCGATTTCCAGTAAATCAGGCTGCTCGTCGTCCGACAAATCTTCTTCGGTGCTTTCCACTTCCAGAGTAGCGCTAGCCGCATGAATGCTAACTTGATTCTCATCTATAGCTTTGATCGTTTGCTCTGCTGCCGGAATAAGCGCAGCGGGCTTCTTCGGTTTCGCATTCTCCAACCACTTTAATTCGGAAGTATTCGGATTATCGACATAAAAAAGCGGCTTTCGCCCCTTGGGGCTTTTCACTTTTCTGTTTCTTTTCATAGTCCTCTCCTTCTTCCACCTGAAATGTCATAGGTAATATATGCAGGTACCTATGGGCTGGCTACTCGGAGTGTCGACAAATATGGTTAAAAGCCTTCAAGCAAACAAAAAACCGCGGGAGCAAGCTGCTCTCCGCGGTTTTAAAGAAGCTGTTTATTTGGATCTGGATAACAAATATAAGAAATAGGGGGCACCGATCACCGCAACGACGATGCCGGTCGGAATCTCATGCGGCTGAAACGCCCACCGTGCCAGCGTATCCGCTACGGTAACGAGCAGGGCTCCGACGAAAGCCGATGCCGGAATCAGCACCTGATGCTGCGGGCCGACCAATCTTCTAGCCAAATGCGGAGCGATAAGGCCCACGAAGCCAATGCCGCCGCCTACCGCGACGCAGGAGCCTGCTAAGCCGACCGAAGCCGCGAGCAGCCATGCGCGCTCCTTATTCACCGCGGCGCCTAGACCGATGGCCATTTGGTCGCCAAGATTTAAAGCATTCAACGATTTCGCCTTATATTGCACAAACGGAAAAATGATGATCAGCCATGGCAGCAGCGCCAGCACGTATTTCCAGTTCGTTCCCCAAATGCTGCCAGCCATCCATACGGCAAAATACTGGTATTTTTCCGGCGTAAGACGCAAAATCAATATTTGCATCGCCGCTGTGATGCCCGCTGCGACCGCTATACCGACGAGTATCATCCGAGTAGGCAATAATCCCCGGTGCCGCTTGTAGGATAATACAAAGATAAGGATCGCCGTCAGCGAAGCACCTACCAAAGCAAGGAAAGGCATTAAGAAAATCGATCCTTTCTCCGTTGTCGGATAAAAGGAGATAAACAAAATGACGGCAAGACCGGCCCCTGCGTTAATGCCAAGCAGACCAGGATCGGCGAGCGGATTGCGGGACAACCCTTGAATAATGCAGCCCGATACGGCAAAGCCCGCTCCGATCAGGATGGAAATGACAATTCGCGGCAAACGGAAATCAAACAGGATAAGCTCCTGCTTGTCTGTCCCTGCGCCGAACAAGGTTTTGATTACGTCGATTGGCGCTAAGCGAATCAAGCCCGTATTCATGCTTATGATGAAGGATACTACGATTAAAGCGCCCAGCACCGTCATCACCAGAACCGCGCGTTTTCTTCTGCGCTGCTCCGTCGCTGAAACGAATAAAGTATTCACGCTTATTCCCCCTTCATTCTTGTTACAAGATAGAGGAAGAAAGGAACGCCGATTACTGCGATAATAACGCCGATAGCCACTTCCTGCGGCGGATTAATGATACGCCCGCCAATGTCTGCCAGAACCATCAGCAGGCTGCCGAGCACGGCCGAGCATGGAATGATCCATTTATAGTCGACGCCAACAAAAAAACGTGAAATATGGGGAATGATCAAGCCGACGAATCCGATGGAGCCTACCGCGGATACTGCCGTTCCGGCAAGCAGCAAAACAATAATGACGCCAGCCGCCTTTACGAGTCCTGTTCGCTGGCCAAGACCTGCGGCTACGTCCTCTCCTAGGCTAAGCAGGGTAATCGAACGGGACAATGCAATAGCCCCGATCAACCCGCCGATGACCCATGGCGAGACCATTTGAATTTGCTCCCATTTTGTGCCTGCGACGCCGCCTGCATACCAGAAGGCCAAATCCTGTCCGATTTTGTAATAGAGCGCTATGCCTTCCGTAAGCGCCAGCAGCAGCGCGCCGACGGCCGCACCGGCTAACGTTAGCCGAACCGGCGTTAATCCGCCCTTTGCCATCGATCCGATTCCGTAAACGAGTCCCATGGAAACAGCAGCGCCCGCAAAACATACAAACATGAGCCCCATATAGGAAATAGATGGGAAAAACGCGAAGCATAGCGCCAACATAAATCCTGCGCCAGCGTTTATGCCGAGCA
Source organism: Paenibacillus sp. LPE1-1-1.1 (assembly GCF_040676435.1). Classification (NCBI taxonomy): domain Bacteria; kingdom Bacillati; phylum Bacillota; class Bacilli; order Caryophanales; family Paenibacillaceae; genus Paenibacillus; species Paenibacillus sp. LPE1-1-1.1. The sequence continues at coordinate 57,313 of NZ_JBEGHY010000045.1, read as the reverse complement.
AGCTGGAATCCGCGAGCGGATTCCGAGTCATTCCCTGCATAATCGAACCGGCTACGGCGAACGCAGCGCCTACCAAAGCAGCCGCAAGCGCACGGGGCATTCGAAGCTCTTTGATAATTTGATGCTGGACATTATCGGCGTCAAAGCGGAATACGCCATCCCATACGGTCGAGAGATTAATATCCGCTGCGCCGACCGAGATCGATAGAGCCAAAGAGAATAAAAGCGCCGCGACTCCGCCAAACAAAATAATCGTGGCCATTAATGGCCTTGCGCGCAGCTTGCTGCCTGCCATCGTTTTCGAGTTTAATGGAGAAGACATCTTCTAACTACCCTTCTGTATGTATACTTTGGATGAAAATTATGATTGAATTCAAGGCATATCTAATGCCCTGTTTAGAGGAATAAAAAAAAACCTGCTTCATTGATAACGATTCTCGTTTTCAATATAGCAGATTTTATATGAAGTTTCAATGAAATAATAAAGCCATTTCGTGACGAAATGGCTTCATTCTATCTTAAGGCGCGGGCCATTCCCCTATTCGCTGCGGCCGTAAACCGATCTGGGGCGAACCGGCTGATGGATGGCTTGGCCTCTTTCCCCTCCAAAATGTCAGCGGTAAGAAGCGCCGTAATCGGGCTGAGCAAAATACCGTTGCGGTAATGCCCTGATGCCATAATAACGGAAGGCATTCCGGCGATTTGCCCAAGAAGCGGCTGTCCGTCCTTGGTGGCGGGGCGCAGTCCAGCCCAGCGGTGTGCCGTTTGCCTACCCACGAGAAATGGGAACAACCGGCTGCTGCTGCGGATCAATCGGCCGATTCCCCGCTCCGTCACGCTCGTCTCGAAGCCCGATACATCCTCGGAAGCGCCGCAAACCAGGCGTGCATTATTTTTGCCGACCCAATAGGCTTGACTAGAAAAAACCATATGGCGAACTTCGGCGGCATCATGACCGAAGGAGCAGATCTGACCGCGAATCGGGTGGATCGGAATCGATAACCCGAACCATTTTTCATAAGCGCCCGACCATGCGCCCGCGCATACAACCAGCCGATCCGCGTGCACAAGGCTTTTTAAAGCTTGAGCGCGTACCGATACCCCGCCGCTCTGATGAACAAGCACATCCTCTATTTGGCCGGCATGCTCAAGAATGCGAACGCCAAGCTTGCGGCAGGCCGATTCAAGCGAGGTAACCAGCTTCGGAGCATACACATGGCTCTCTTTAGGCGTGAACACGCCGGCAACCGCCGAAGGCGCAATCATGGGCTCCAGCTTCCGAAGCTGCGCCGCATCGATAAGCTGGGCCTCGGCCCCCCATCTATTTTGCCAATCCAGTCTGGATTGTATCGGAAGTACGTCCGCCTCATGCATAAACACATTCACGCTGCCGCTTTGCACCCACTCCGCCGACATGCCCGACCCATCCTCGACAGCTTTAATCCACTCCGGGTAGCTTTGAAGGCTGCTTAAGCATAGATGAAAGAAATCGTCCGGCTGCTCGGTGTTTTCAGAATAAGGAGCAAGCATGCCCGCCGCTGCGCCGGATGCTTGGCCGCCCAGTCCATGCGGCTCGATGAGCGTTACGAGCATCCCTCTTCGTGCCGCTTCAAAGGCGCAGGACAAGCCGATAATGCCGCCTCCGAGGATAATGACCGTTTGCGGCATTACTGCTCCCCTCCGCTTCCAGCCGCTGCTTCAAACAGGGAGCCGGCCCAATCGCTGCTTGCCGAGGCATAACGCTTCTTCGGAATGCGGCCCGCCAGCCTCGCAAGGCGTCCCGCTTCTATGGCTAACCGGAACGCGCGGGCCATCATGACCGGGTCCTGCGCTTTGGCGATTGGCGTATTCGCTAAAATCCCGTCTGCTCCCAGCTCCATCGCCTCGGCAGCATCCTTGGCCGACCCAATGCCCGCATCAATGATAACGGGTACGCCTGCCTGCTCTGTAATTAGACCTAAATTATAAGGATTGAGAAGTCCGAGACCTGATCCGATCGGGGAACCTCCGGGCATGATCGCAGACGCACCCGCTTCCTCAAGCCGCCTGCACAAAATCGGGTCGTCCGAAGTATAAGGAAGCACGGTGAAGCCATCTTTGGCCAGCTTTTCCGTTGCGCGCAGCGTTTCAATCGGATCAGGCAGCAGCGTCCGGTGATCGCCGCTGATTTCAACCTTAATCCAATTGCCAAGTCCGGCTTCCCGTGCCAGGTGCGCGATTCGTACGGCCTCTTCAGCAGTTCGTGCTCCCGAGGTATTCGGTAAATAAATAATGCTTCTATCCTCAAAGTGCTGCAGCACAGAGTCGTCTTCCACGCTTTCAAGATTGACTCTTCTCACCGCGAACGTGATGACCTCCGAGCCCGATGCTTCCAGCGCTTCTTGCAGTACGGCGGGACTTGGAAACCGGCCCGTTCCGAACAAAAATCTCGATTTCAGCGTTTGACCGCCGATAACGAGCGGATCCTCGCTCATCCAATCTTTCATTCCTCTCAGCCCCCTCCGACAAAATGAACCAACTCAATCGATGCACCGTTTTGCAGCTCCGTTTGCGCCCATAAAGCGCGCTGTACGATGACCCCGTCAAGCTCAACGACAAGCTTCTTGTTCTGCTGCCCAAGCTGGATAACCAGCTCCTCAACCGTTCTTGCGCTGCACTGCTCTTCGCGGCCATTGATTTTGAGCCTCTTTTGTTCAAGGGCAGAGCCGCGGCGCGCGGCTTCAATCCGCTCTAAGAAAGAGCGGCATACGCCGGCTGGGTCAGCATGACCGACAATCGCCGAGACGGCGCAAATCCGCTCGGCGCCCGCAGAAAGCACAGTATCAACATTGCCTAGCGTAATGCCGCCGATCGCGACGAACGGGATCGACACATGGCGTGCGGCCTCCTGAACATAGCTTGTCGTGACAGCGGCGCGGCCAGGCTTCGTATCGGTTGGAAACACCGGTCCGACGCCGATATAGTCTGCCCCATCCTGTTCGGCTGCCAGCGCCTGCTGCAGGTTATGCGTGGAAATGCCAATAATGCGGTCAGGCCCGAGCAGTGCTCTTGCCTCGCTGATCGGCATATCCTCTTGCCCTAAATGAACGCCGTCCGCATCAACCTCAAGTACGATATCCGGATAGTCATTGATAATGAAAGGCACTTGATATTGCCGCGTCAGCTCGCGCAGCGCCTTGGCCTGTTCCAGCACTTCTTCCCTTTTGCCCGTCTTATTGCGAAGCTGCACAATCTGGGCTCCGCCGATCAATGCTTGCTCCATCACTTCGACGACCGATTTTCCAGGATGATTGGGTTCCGCTGTAATCGCGTACAGCCGAAAATCTCGCCAAGCCGGTCTATTCATTCTCCCACGCACCTCTCTAACATCAAAGCCTTGTCTCAGCCTTGCATTAAATATGTTTTGCACAGCTTTATTGCATTCTCGGCATCGCCTGTACCTTGCACGAGCACACGCCCATCCGGAAAGAGAATGAGCTGCTCGCCGCTTGGAAGCTCTGCTTTTACTAAATAGCGATTAACGGTAAGCCGGCATCCCCTTCTGCCTAGCGACTTCTCCAAATCGCCAAGAAGCAGCGGCCTCCCTAGCGTCACCTGCACCGTATCTCTCCCGCATAACACGGTTGAGCCGATTGCGTCCTCCCCGGTTGGATCAGCTTCTTCATCTATAAGCTCCGCGGTCCGCACATGTCCCAGGCCGCAATGCGCACAATGAGAATTTCCTTGCGGCAGAACCGATTCTCTAAGCCTAAACGACCATAAATCAACGCTTAGCCATGTTCCGCGAATCGCTGCTTGATTGCCGGACAGCCATTTAACGGCTTCTCCTGCCTGCAAAGAGGCAATGAATTCAACGGCTGGCGCAAGCACGCCCACCGTATCGCAGGTGTCTCCCTCGCTGTCAGAATCCTCGGAACCGATCAAGCAGCGCAGGCACGAGGTCTTGCCGGGTATAAGCACCGCCTGCATGCCCTGTGCGCCGGCTACACCGCCATAAATAAATGGGATGTCTTGTTTAAAGCAAATATCGCTGAGCAGCAGCCTTGTCGCCGCATTATCCGTTCCGTCAAGCACGAGATTTACGCCCCGCGCCAGCGATTCGATATTCGACGCATTCACATCCGCAACGGCAGCCGAAACGGTTACGCTGCTGTTGATTTTTCTCAGCTTATTGGCCGCTGCGGCTGCCTTCGGCAAAACAGCGATCGCATCTTCTTCATCAAACAGCATTTGACGCTGCAGGTTGCTCGGCTCAACAAAGTCCCGGTCAACCAATCTGACCTCGCCAACGCCTGCACGCACCATATGCTGTGCTAGCGATGCGCCGAGCGCGCCGACACCGACAATGAGAACCGTGGCAGCAGCCAGCTTGCGCTGGCCTGCTTCACCGATCGGAGCAAATCTCGTTTGCCTGGAATAGCGGTCCGTCATGGGGAACTCGGCGATATCAGCCATAAATCATACTTCCTGAAGACTTAAATGCTTCCGACTTTTCCTTCATGCCCGCTTCAATCGCCTCGGTCGTTTCCATTCCGTTCTGCGCCGCATACTCCCGAATGTCCTGCGTTATCCGCATGCTGCAAAATTTCGGGCCACACATGGAGCAGAAATGGGCTGATTTCGCGGCATCGGCAGGAAGCGTCTCATCGTGGTAGGCCATCGCACGCTCTGGATCAAGCGAGAGATGGAACTGATCGCGCCACCGGAATTCGAAACGCGCTTTGGACAACGCATCATCGCGCAGCTTCGCCCTTGGATGGCCTTTTGCCAGGTCCGCCGCATGGGCGGCGATTTTATACGTAATTACGCCTTCCTTCACATCTTCCTTGTTCGGTAGACCGAGATGCTCCTTCGGCGTTACGTAGCAAAGCATTGCCGTTCCAAACCATCCGATCATCGCGGCGCCGATCGCCGATGTAATATGGTCATAGCCTGGGGCGATGTCCGTCGTAAGCGGTCCTAGCGTATAGAAAGGCGCTTCGTCGCAAACCTCCAGCTGACGGTCCATATTTTCTTTAATAAGATGCATAGGCACATGCCCCGGGCCTTCGATCATGACCTGTACATCATGCTTCCATGCGATTTTTGTCAGCTCTCCCAGCGTATCGAGCTCAGCGAACTGCGCGGCATCGTTGGCATCGGCAATCGATCCCGGCCTTAGTCCGTCGCCAAGCGAGAACGACACGTCGTATGCCTTCATAATTTCACAGATCTCTTCAAAATGCGTATACAGGAAGTTTTCTTTATGGTGAGCCAAGCACCATGCCGCCATGATCGATCCCCCGCGCGATACAATGCCCGTAACGCGCTTCGCCGTAAGCGGTATGTAACGCAGAAGAACGCCTGCGTGAATCGTAAAATAATCAACGCCCTGCTCGGCTTGCTCGATAAGGGTATCGCGGAATACTTCCCAGCAAAGATCCTCCGCTTTGCCGTTAACCTTCTCTAGTGCCTGATAGATAGGCACTGTTCCTACCGGAACCGGCGAGTTGCGGACGATCCATTCTCTGGTCGTATGAATATTTTTTCCCGTGGACAAATCCATTATGGTATCGGCGCCCCAGCGGGTTGCCCAAGTCATTTTCTCTACTTCCTCTTCAATCGAGGATGCAACGGCGGAATTGCCGATATTCGCATTGATTTTAACGTGAAAATGACGTCCGATAATCATCGGTTCACTCTCAGGATGGTTGATGTTCGTCGGAATGATGGCCCGACCGGCTGCGATTTCGCTGCGGACGAATTCCGCGCTCATTCCTTCACGGATGGCGATATACTCCATTTCCGAAGTAATAATACCCTTGCGCGCATAATGAAGCTGCGTCACGTTTTGTCCGGCTTTTGCCCGCAGCGGCTTTCGTGACAAGCCTGGGAACAGCTCTGCGCCCCGCTCCCTCGCTTTATCCTCCGATATAAACCCGTTGTCCTCCGGCTTTATTTCCCGGCCCTCATAGGCCTCGACATCGCCGCGTTCGTGAATCCATTCGTTGCGGAAAGGCGGCAGCCCGCGGCGGACATCCGCCTCATGGCCTTCGTCGGTATAAGGGCCGCTCGCATCATAAACTCTTATAGGCTCATTCGGCGTCTCTTCGCCGTTTCTTCCCGAGCTTGCCTCAAGCGCGATTTCCCTCATTGGTACACGGATGCTTTCCTTCGAGCCAGTCACATAAACCTTACGGCTTCCCGGAAGCGGAGTAGTAATAATTGACATAAAAAAACCTCCCAAGTGGATAAATTAGAATTTCTCCTGGAGGCATATGCAAGCATATAAGAAAGTTTAAAGCACCGCTGCTTCTGCACGCATCGTAAGGCTGCATGAACTGCAATCGCTGGAGCGCGCCAGGCTCCTTCGGAGTCTCCTTTAGGAGAAGCCCCGCAGTCTGCCCAACAAAAAAAACCGCTCCAGCGAAGGAGCGGTCGAAGTGTGTCGTCATGCGAGTGTGACCATGCCAAGGAGTCCCCGGGCAGATCCACTCCGCTAATTCTAGATATCTATCTGACAAGCAGCTGATATCCGCGGAGCTTTCACGCGCTGTAGCATAAACGCACAATCCCACTTTCCTACGCTGGCATAACCCAGATCAGGTTCAAAGGGACCAAAGCGTTTCGCTTTATCTCAGCCATGACGGCGCCCCTAGTGGATTTCCTTGTTTGACTATAACGTTTTGCGGAGAAATGTGTCAACCCTCTATTTCCTAAAAGCTTATAAAAGCACCTTGTTACAGGCCGCTTTCCTTAAGCAGCTTCACCCACCGGTCCGCCGTATGCCGCCATGTGAATGTTTGCTCTACCCGCTCGCGGCTTTGGCGGCCCAGCTTCTGTCGAAGCTGTTTATCCCGAAGGAGCTCATTGAGCCTTTCTCGCAGCTCACGCTCTATATTGGACTGATTCACCAGATAACCCGTTTCCCCGTTTCGAATAATTTCCTTCATTCCGCCGGCACGCGTCGCTACGACGGGAACGCCGCATGACATCGCCTCGACATTGACAAGTCCGAATGCCTCACGGGCTCCGGAGGGGACGACTACGACATCGGCAACGAGCATCCAGCTCGGAACTTGGGTATAAGGCACATAGGGCACAAATCGGACATGGCCAGGGCATTTACGCCCCAAGCGCTCCAGCTTGCGCGCATACGCCGTTTTACGGTGCGAGCCGTAAAACGGGCTACCCACTACGACAACGACAAGCTCAGGATGGCTTTTTGCCAGCTGCGGTACGATGTTGAGCAAATGGTGGACGCCTTTAAGCGGAATAAGCCTGCCCATAAATAGCACGACCTTTTTCCCGCTCAGTCCGCGTTTCTGCCTCAGGTTTTCTCTTTTTGCAGCGCCCTCGGACGAGTATTGCGAAGGAAACCGGTACGTATCCACTCCTGGATAGATGACACGGAGCTTTGATGCGACCTCGGGTGCTTTGGACGCGACGATCCGCCGAAGGAACTCGCTGTTGACAATGATTTTGTCCGCAGCCTGCAAGCATTTATGCAATTGCGAGGATGAAATATAGGGGGATGAAATGAACGTGGAAGAATGCAAATAAAGCCAGACGCGTTTGCCTGGATTCATTCGCTTCATCGTTAGGACAAACTGCGGCCGGTTCTCGACATCAATGATTTGAGGCGAATACCGCCGCACAGCGCGTCCTACTTCTCGAATATACCGCTGCTTGTTGCCAGCTCCAAAACGCTCACAAACAACGCCGTTAAATTGTCCCTTCCGGGGCAACCGCTTACTTAATCTTCCAAATATCCGCGGTTCGGCATAAGGCTTCAGCAGCGGAGCGAATTTCTCTACCACCCGTTCTACGGAGCTGCTTCCAGACGACGGGATCGGAAAAGAGCCCGGGGTGACAATCGCCACTTTAGTAGGTGCCATTTATTGAGATGCCTCCTAAATGATCTGCTTTTTTTGCAGTATCATACGCATCCGAACATGGCTTTGACACGGCTCCCCGCCGCCCGTCTAGACCTTGAATTTCATTTGAAATAATCCAGCCTTTCGCGCCGCCATATAAATGATTACGACCAGCGGGCCGATAAATACGCCGATAACGCCGACCAGCTTAAAGCCTACATATAAGCTTATCAGCGCCGACAATGAACCAATGCCGACGGAATCGCCAAGAATCTTCGGCTCAACGATGCGGCGGAATACCGTAATGACGAGAAACAGCACGATAAGCCCTACGCCCATATAGACATTGCCCGTAAGGATCAAATAGCTTCCCCATGGCACGAGCACCGACCCCGTTCCAAGGATCGGCATAATATCAACGACAATGATAAGCAGCGCAATCGCCAGCGGATATTTAATATCCAAAATCAGAAGGCCGATTAACGAAATAATGTATGTAAGTGCGCTCAAAATAAACTGGGAACGCAAGAAGCCAAAAATGGACTTCTTGAGATTATTCAATAACTCGTTAACCTTCGGCTGCGATTTCTCATCGAACAAAGAAAGCACGGTCGTTTTCATCGTATTCAGGCTGAAGCTCATCATATACACCGCAACCAAAAAGACGATGAAAAAGATGAACATTCCCGGAATGCTGGAAGCGAACGCAATCACCGTATTCGATAAGGTACCGACCATTTTCGTTAAGGTGCTTGTAAGCCCCATCAACCAATTTTCCAGTGTTTCAATCGTATCTGGCGGGAAGTTCTGGTAAAGCGATTGCGCTTGAATCATCAAATCGTCAACCATGCTGTTGGCATTTTCAAAATAATTAGGCACCTTCTTAAAGAAGGCGATCAGCTCAGCAACGACTTTCACGCCAAGCAGCGCAATGAGACCAATGAGAATGATCGTAAACAGGCTGCTCGAGATCGTGGCGGCCACGAGCCGATTCGTTCGGAATTTTTTCATAAACAGCTGATTGAGCGGCTCGAGAAAAATAGCTACGACAAGCGCCAGCAAAAACGGAGCACCTACCGTAAAACATAAATAGAGCAGCAGCAACCCTACAGCTATAAATACGATTGTCTTGATCGACAACAGCTTCTCCTCCTCTCTCTATTTTTATATGCTTCTTATTGCGCGCTTAAACCTGCAGAAAAGAACAGGCTTCCCGTAAGCTAGTCAACCACTGCGCTGCGCTCATGGAAATTGACATCCCTGTAATACATATCTTTTACAAGCAGATTCGGTCCGCAGCATGCAGCGGCAGGGCAATGGCAATTCACGCTTTGGGCGAGGGAGTGGTCTAACCATTTGTCAAACAAATCTTCGAGCTTGGAGGTATAAATACTGCCGAAAGCAGGAACATCCGAAAAGTCCGTTACGAAAACATCGCCCGTAAACAAGTTGACATTTAGACGGTTGCGTCCGTCAGGGTCGTTGCGAACCGTCACATTCGGCTCATTCGCTAATTTTCTTAGCAGCTTGCGCTCGGATTCATTATTGCTGCATTGATAAAAAGGCAGCGTACCGAATAACATCCAGACTGATTGGTCTCTTGCCTTTAGCAGCCTTTCAATCGCCTCAAGCATCTGCTCTCTGGCGAGTATCGGCAAATCCTTGGCAAAGGAGCTTGGGTACATCGGATGCACCTCATGACGCTGACAGCCCATTTCAACGATCAATCTATGAATCTCATCCATTTTGTCATATGTTCTGTAATTAATCATCGATTCTGCGGAGACAAGCACACCCGTCTCGCTAAGCCGACGCGCATTCTCTATCATTCGTTCATACAGCTTAGCTGCGGTTTCAAGCGAAACTTGATGGCCTGCTCTCGCAAAGCCGATTTGGTGGAAATCCTCTGCCGAGGTGTAGTTAAACGAAATATGCATGACGTCCAGGTAGGGAGCGAGCTGCTCATACCGACTGTAGGGCAGCGTCACATTGGAATTAATTTGGGAGCGGATCCCCCTGCTGCGTGCATATTGAAGCAATGGCACCATATAGTCACGGACGGTTCGGTCAGAGAAGGAAGGCTCCCCGCCTGTTATGCTGATCGTTTCAAGATGCTCCACTTCGTCCAGCCGGTCCAGCATCTGTTTAAGCGGCAGCTTCGCGGGTTCGGATAATACGAGCGTATCCCCAACGGCACAATGCTCACATCTCATATTGCATAGGTTGGATACGGTCATTTCAACGCTTGTCAATCGATGTCTTCCATATTGCTGCAGCGAACGAATGGGATCCCACGGATCATTCGTTGGCGAAAGTACGGATAATGTTCTTCTAGCTTGCTGCAAATCTATCGTGTTCATTTTTTTCAGCACCTGACTTATGATCTGGAATGAAACATTCTTTATTTATTGTAATGCGCGACCGCTAAGGAAGCAAATAAAACGGCGAAAAAAAGAAGCAAAAAGGAGCCTCAGCGGCTCCTAAACGCAAAACACTTTAAATACTCGCGGCATGCTGTACTTCGTTGGTATCGTCATTTACGCTGACGATCATCATCGTAAGCTGCCTTGACAAGTCAATCTCATACGGCAATTTCAATTCTTCGCCCGCTTCATTATATAGGACGCGAATAATCGGACGATGCGGATAAGAGTGATTCAAGTCGGCTACGACTCCCGATTCTCCCGTTTGCAGCTTAACGGTTATCCCAATTGGATAAATGGCAACCTTGTCGCGAAACAGCTGAAGCATCTGCTGCTCATAAAGCGTTCCCGTCCCGGCATACAGCCGTTCAATCGCATGATGCGGAAGCATCGGCGCGCTATAGATGCGATTAGTCGTCATGGCATCGTACGAATCGACCAGCCCGATCCATTTGGCATAATCGTGAATCTCATTTCCTTTGATCCCGCGCGGATAACCGCTTCCGTCTATGCGCTCATGATGCTGGAACGCGCAGTGGGCTACGAGAAGCGGGAGGTTAGGTTCATCCTTCAGCAGCTCATAGCCAATTCTGGCATGCTGCTTCATGGCTTCGAATTCTTCTTTCGAGAGGGAGCCCGGCTTTTTCAGCACATCGATTGAAATTTGAGTTTTGCCGATATCATGCAGCAGCGCCCCCATGCCGAGCGTCGTCAGCTCATCCTTCGTATAACCGTTCGACATGCCCAGAAGCGTCGTATACACGCAGACATTCAAGGAATGCTGGAACAAATAATGGTCGACGGAGCTCATGCCCATCAGCATAATCATCGCATCCTTATGGCTGGATAGATCATCGATAATCATGTTCATCATTTGTTTTAACGGCTGCGCTATATAGGGATATGTGGTCCCCTTCTTACGCTTAGGGCGATCCATCATCTCACGGAAATTCGTGCGGATTTCTTTAAGTGCGAGTTGCATCGTCTCTTCGCTTATGATGGAGGGCGGTACAATATCTTCCGTTTTCGGATCGGCTATATAAACATATTGTATTCCGCACTGCTCCAAGCGGGAAATTAATCTATCGGTCAGCTCTATGTTTTCGCCAAGAAGGACTAGGCCCTCTTGCGAAAATATTTTTTTGGCCAGCTTCATGCCAGGCCTGCATTTCGCAATTGGAAACAAACGCATTTTCTCGATCCTTCCCCATAAAAAGATATGTTAACTATTACATCGGAAAAAGCCGTTCGTAATGTTAATGTACGGGAAATTCACGAAAATCGCAACCATTTTATACTATTTTTTCGACATGATTTGTCGAGAATATACATATTTTCTTTGTTATATCGATTCGTTTCTCCAGCGCATCTGTCGACTTTCGCTGATTGCTGACGGATCCTGAAGCTGATCTTCGATAACGTCCCGTATGAATTCAGGCAAGTAATATTGGTATTGAACCGCTTTGGCCAATGACTCGTAGCCGGCTTTGAAGCTGAACATATCAATCGTGCCAAGCTTATACATCCGTTCGTCCTCCAGCGGCTCTCCATTGACGTGAACCCGGGTGAGCTTGCACATCGGGGGATTGGCGGAATCATAGGTGACGGATAAGCCGTCTACCGCAAGCGTCCCGAGCACGATGCCTCGGAAGCCGTAGCCCTTAATCGGCTTTTGGATGAATTCGGGCAGCAGCGCCTGCTCCAGCGCCGTCCGGATATCCGAGCCGGCAATTGTCATCAGGCACGGATTGATCGGTGACGGACAGAGGGCATGCAGCTCGCCCGCTGTCACGTCCCCCTGCGCGAGGCCGCCGAGCAGCTGCCCCGTATTGACCAAGCCGATCTCGGCATTGGTCCAGCGGCGCAAGCCAGCGGCCAGCAGATTGCCGAGCGGTGATTCCCGCTCGGCCCTGGCGGGCAGCGGCGAAGCGAGCCGGGCAACGACCCGGCTCAGGCGCCGCTGTCCCGCCTCCAGATAGCTGCCGATAATGGCGGCAGCTTCAGGATGCTCCGCCAATGCGGCCGTAGGCACGCAGCTTGCGCGGAACACAGGGCGGGCGGTCGTGTCATCGATCCCGATTTCCACCCGCCCAAGATACTCGCCGAATTTTCCGGCTGCGCAAATCGTAGTGCCGCCGATAATGATCGGCTCCTCTAATAAATGATGCGAATGCGCGCCTAAAATGAGATCGATGCCTTCAAGTCTCTCGGCCATCAAGCGATCAGAGGTTAGTCCCAGATGCGACATCACCACCAATACGTCAACCTGCCTCCGCAGTTCGCCTAATTGCCCGCGCACGGCTTCGAAGGGATCGATAACCTGCCAGCCTAGCAGGGAATAAAAGTCAGTAAACGGCGCCGTTACGCCGATTAAGCCGATGCGCAAGCCGTTTTTGTCAACGATGGTGCTCTGCAGCAGCCATTCAGGGGGCTCACCCGTTGCCGAATCCAACATATTCGCGCATACGATCGCAAATTTAGCACGGTTCACATAAGCATTGGCTATGGTTTGGGACGAATAGGTAAGTCCCTCATTATTCCCTAGCGTAATGACCTCGTATCCCGCGTTATTCAACAATTCTACATTTACAACGCCGTCGCTGCCTTCCGTTTCAACGCGCATCCGGTCCATGTGGTCGCCGCAGTCTACGGCAAGCACCAGGTCGCTTCCGCAAGTGCGCCGCTCCTCTGCGATAAGCGTTGCGATTTGGGCGGCATGCTCAAGACGACTATGTATATCGTTGCTATGAAGTAGAACCACCCGTGTTCGAAAGCTGTCCGTCAAATTCATGCACGCCTCCTTATTCCGTATTGCCAGCGCAGCAAGCCACTCTATTTGTTTTTACGCAATTCTTCGGCAGAAAATGTATGTTTAAATCCGTAAGTCGCTTCCTCGGTCCCGCTCGATGCATTGTGCCCAATCTTAAGCTTGACGATGCTCTTCACATTCAAGCATTTGCTGCTCCCGTTCGGCACGTAAAGCCGAATAGGCCCTGTCTTTTGCAGCGGTTCTCCGTCTAGCTTGTAAAGCACGGCCGCTTCGCCGAGCTGCTCCCAGGGAATGGAAGCCTCGAAGGTATCTGCCGCTTCTACTATCAGCTGGGAGGGCGCAGGAACGGCTTCCACGCCGCCGACCTTCTCCAGCCAGGCCGAATACCAACGCTGCCAATCAAAAGCATCCCCGAACGCGCCAGGAACTCTCTGGGCGATGGGGAAGCTTTTACCTGCCAGCATAGCCATCTCTTCCGGGCTCGTTGCGAAAGAGCCCAGTTTGAAATGTTCGATCTTAATTTCATTCATCTTTTGTCGTCAGCCTCCTATTTGGGACATGCGGCGCTCCGTAGGGACGTGGGTTTGCGCGCCGTCTGCCAGCTTAGCCGCCATCTCATGATTTTCCGGCTTAATGTCCATCGCCCGAAGCAGTAGACGCTGCATTTCTTCCGGCTGCCCAAAAGCATCCTTCACATTTAACTCATCCACCCAGTACAGACACGGCTTGATCGATCCGTCCGCCGTTAAGCGCAGCCGGTTGCAATTGCTGCAAAAGTGATCGCTTATCGGATGAATAAGCCCAAACGATCCGCGGGCACCTTTCATCTGCCAGTCATCGGACGGCCCGTTGCCATGCACGTTCGTTCTCCGGCTAATCTCGTAACCTTCCCGCTCTGCAACTTCAAGCACCCGGGTTAACGGCAAATAATGCTTTTTCCAGTTTTCGTCCGCATGCCCGATCGGCATATATTCGATAAATCTGACATGCATCGGCTGATCGTAGGCCAGCTTTAAAAAATCGGCAATTTCGTCCTCGTTCACTTCTTTGAGCAGTACGCAGTTCAGCTTAATCGGATCGAACCCTACGGCTGCCGCCGCTTCGATTCCTTCCATTACGCGCTTTAATTCGCCGCGCCGTGCGATAAACCTAAATCTGGAGGAATCCAGCGTATCCAAGCTTATGTTTACGCGGTTCAAGCCCGCTGCTTTTAGCGCCTCGGCTTGCTTGGCCAGAAAAATGCCGTTTGTCGTCAATGCTATATCTCGAATCCCTTCAATAGCGGATAATCTACTAATTAATCCGTCGAGTCCCGGCCGAATAAGGGGTTCGCCGCCCGTGATGCGCAGCTTCGTGATTCCGAGAGCCGCACCGGCTTCAACGACTTCGACAATTTGATCGTACGACATCAAATTGTCGGATTCCGTGAAGTCCATTCCTTCCTCAGGCATGCAATACAAACATCGCAAATTACACCGATCCGTCACTGAAATTCGTAAATAATCGTGTACCCGTCCAAAACGATCCGTCAATGTAGGCATGAATCTCACTCCCTTTCTGTCTATGTATTAGCATAACATTTTTTTTTGAATTATGATATTCTATAAACAGCTTTAAGCCTAAATGATGAGAGGTTTTATACCATGACATGTAATTGGTCTATTAAATTATTTGCCGGTCTTCCCGAGCGGCTGGGAGCCCCTTCCATAAATTTGCAAGCCGATACCGATCAAATGAGCGTCGCTGAATTGAAAACCGTTATCTCTTCCCGGTACCCGGACCACAAGGCATTGATTCAAATCGCGTTTATCGCGCGAAACCATGCTTACGCAGCCGAGGATGCGATTGTTCATGCATCAGACGAGCTTGCGCTGCTTCCTCCTGTTTCCGGCGGCGAGGAACCTTCTCCGCCTGTTCAAGAGCTTGCGGAGCGCTTTGTGATCACCTCCGATGTTATTAGCTCGGATGAAGTGCTTGCAAAAGTAATCGTACCCGAGCACGGAGCCGCCATTTCGTTTGTCGGCACGACGCGCGAATGGACGCATGGACAGCGTACGGTTAGATTGGAATACGAGGCCTACGCACCAATGGCAGTTGTTACGATGCGTCAAATCGGCGATGAAATCTCCGAGCGCTGGCCCAATGCGTTGTGCGCGATCAGCCACCGGATCGGCGTTGTCGGCCTGGCTGAGATCAGCGTCGTTATCGCCGTATCCGCCCCTCACCGTGACAGCTGCTATGAGGCCAGCAGATACGCGATCGAACGCCTCAAACAAATCGTACCTATATGGAAGAAAGAAATATGGGAAGACGGCTCGGAATGGAAAGGACATCAGCTTGGACCTTGGAATCCAACCGGGCAGCTGACTGATTTTTAAAGATCCGGCTGATCCCATTTACCATGCTTCGAAGGAGAACTTAAAAGATGAACCAAAACGATAAACATGCAATCGATTCTCCAGTACAAGATCTTCATCGTTCGGCACGTTATGCGAGACAATCCAGATTTGCTCCAATTGGGGAGAGCGGCCAGCAGCGTCTTGCAAGCAGCCGCGCCGCAGTCGTCGGCATGGGGGCGCTCGGCTCCGTCATCGCCCAGCATCTTGTGCGGTCGGGCGTCGGATACGTCCGGATCATTGACCGCGATATTATTGAATGGAGCAATCTGCAAAGGCAAATGCTGTATACCGAGCAGGATGTCCTCTCTCTGCTGCCAAAGGCTCAGGCTGCCGCGGTTCATTTGCGTGAAATGAACAGTACGGTAACGATCGATCCGATTATTGCCGACTTATCGGCTTCAAATGCGGAAGATTTACTTGCAGGCGTAGACGTCATTATTGACGGCAGCGATAATTTCTCTGTTCGTTACCTAATTAATGATTATAGTGTGATGCACAATATTCCTTGGATTTATGGCGGAGCCGTAGGAGCTTCCGGCATGACTTTGACGATCATTCCAGACCAAACCCCCTGCTACCGATGCTTATTTAATGAGCCTCCACCGCCGGGCACGACCGATACATGCGAGACGGCAGGCGTGATATCGCCAATTATCGATATCGTTGGCTCAATCCAGTCTGCGGAGGCGATTAAGCTGCTTTCCGGCAACGCGGCGGCTCTTCACGGCACGTTGTTTCAAATCGATCTCTGGAACCATGCTTGGCTGCCGGTTGCCGTTGCGAATGCAAAAAGAAGCGATTGTCCGTGCTGCGGCAGGCAGCTTTTCGAATTTTTGGATGAACGCGTAACAGATGCCTCGGCAGCCACCCTTTGCGGCAGAAACTCCGTGCAGATTACGCCCGGCCAACCTGCTGTTCTCAATTTGAATGAGCTTGCCCAAAGACTGCGTTCCGTTGGTCCCATAACGTCAAATCGTTTCTTGCTGCGGATCGAGTTAAGCGCTGAATTGACCTTTGTCCTATTCAGTGATGGCCGCGCTATCGTACAAGGTACCGATGAATTGACAAAAGCAAGGTCAATTTATGCTGAAATTTTAGGTAATTAGTCGTTTTTATAATATCCTCTTATTGCCAATCCGATCATTCATTGCTACTATTGTAGGTATATATCGCTACTACAATCAATTGGGGTGTCTTGATGAGGGTTCATGTTACAGACTTAATAGATGGAGACCGGCTAAGCAACGATACGTTTAACGAATACGGGCTTCACGTACTCTCCAAAGGAACAGTTCTCAATAGCCAAGAAATATCAAGATTATTTCAACATCGGGTTGATTATGTCGATATCGATCAAAGAGTTTCGGAGATTTCCGAGGGACGGACGCTTGAATCGACTATAAATCCAAGATGGCTTCCTACTGTACAGCCCCTTTACGAAAACGCTGTCAAAAACTTTGAAGGACTGTTCACGCAAGCATCCACACAAGGCAATATCGACGTTAACGAGGTATCGCAAATGTTCCAGCCTCTGCTTAACAATCTTCAGCTAGAGCGCGATGTCGTATCGATGCTTCTTTTACTCAATACACAGGATGATTATACCTATCAGCATTCCGTGCAAGTAGGCATGCTCTCCTACTACCTTGCAACTTGGGTCGGTTATGCGAACGAAGATGCGATACAAGTTGGTAAAGCCGGTTTTCTACACGATATCGGAAAATGCCGAATTGATGAACAGATCTTAAATAAGCCAGGCAAGCTTACTTCTGAAGAATACGAAGAAGTGAAGAAGCACACGATATACGGTCACGAAATTATTTCCAAATCATTCGATGAGCCTTTTGTCGCTTTTGGAGCACTTCAGCATCATGAACGGAATGACGGTACGGGTTACCCTCATGGTCTCACCGGAGACGCAATACACCCCGTATCCAAAATCATTGCCGTCGTTGATATTTACAGCGCGATGATTTCGCAGCGCGTCTATCAGCAAAAACGTGATTTGCTTTTCGTTCTAAAGGAGTTATATAGACTAAGCTTCAAGGAACTTGATCCCTATACGGCCCATACGTTTATTAAACACATGATGCCAAATTTCATCGGCAAACAGGTTGAGCTAGTGAGCGGAGAAAGCGGAATCATCGTGATGACGCATCCGACAGAGTTTTTCCGTCCGCTTATCCAAATCGGAGATAAATTCATCGATATGGCCGTTGAACGCGAATACGAAATCAAGCAAGTGTTTTTATAAAAATAAGCCAAAAAAACTCAATCGCGATAATAACGCGGTTGAGTTTTTTGTCTTTAACTCTCTCAGCAACATATAGCAATGGAATATCGTCAAGACTGTAAGGGCTGCCAGCGGTACCCAAAACCGTCTTGAGGTGAACGTATGTGAAGAGCATTATTTTGATTTTATCCGCCGCTGCATTGCTTTCTGGATGTCGTACGGAATCATCCACTGCCCAAATAGCTAATCCAAGCCATGTACCAAGTATGCATGTCGTTTCGCCGCCTGCCGATCTTGACGGCGAAAAAGTCATCGTCTATCGCTTGGAAGACAACAGCGAGCAGACTGGTGAAACCATTTCGAATGAGTTGAAGCTCACCGATACTGATTTAATCAATGTATTTAAACTAGCCTTTCGGGACGCCCAGCCTTTAAATGGCATTGTGAAAGGATTGCCCCCCTCCTATAAGGTCGTTATTAACAAAGACGAATATGACTTATGGATTGGTGAAGGAAAAACAGCCATGATTGCTTACGCGGGAGACAGTCATACGATGTATAGGCTATCCGCATCCGCCACTTTTAAGCTCAAAGAAATCGTAACTTGGTCAGAACCTCAAAAGCCCGTACAGGGACTCATTATGGATAAAGAAATTCAAGGTAATTCGTTTCGCGTTTTAGTTGCAATCAATTGGACTGGCCGTACTCCTATTAATATTACAATGGATGATATTTTCAAGGATTCCTATAAAGCGAATGAACTTGCATGGTACACCGTAGACCAAGAGTTTTATGTCCAAACCTGCATTGGGCAGCGTGTTTCTATTATTGCAGCAGCTGAGCAGTTGGAGTCTAAGCCGCCGATCCGATTCTCGATCACGGCGCGTCTGCTTGAGCCGCGCCTGGATAAATCCAGCTTTTACTTAAAGCTCGTAGAGGAAGAACTGATCAGGCAGCAATTGCTCCTCAAGCCTATTCGTCATGAGAATGAATGGGTTCTGACAGGTGTTACACCAAGCAGGTATACGGTTGGCCCTATGAAAAACGAAAACAAGCCTGCGAGCCTTGAGCAGCTCTCCGTTTACATTTTCAAATCTGAGAAGCAGCTTGAAGCAGGTCTCGAGGATTTCCACAAGCAAACCGCTTTAATGGATTTGGTTTACCCGCGTATCTATAAAATCAACAATGTCATGTTATTCTACTGGGCCCTCAGCGACATGGATAAGCAAACGATATTGGGTCCATCCTTCGCTAAAGCTGCTGAGCAGCTGTTGTTAAAATAAACAAAACAGAAAAAAGCCCCTTTGCAGGGGCTTTTTCTAGTTGGCAGGCGGTTATTAACCGATACTGCCTTCCATTTCGAATTTGATCAAACGGTTCATCTCTACCGCGTACTCCATCGGAAGTTCCTTGGTAAATGGCTCAATGAAGCCCATAACGATCATTTGCGTAGCTTCTGCTTCGCTAAGACCACGGCTCATCAAGTAGAACAACTGATCCTCAGAAACCTTTGATACGGTTGCTTCATGCTCAAGCGTGATGTTGTCATTCAGAATTTCGTTATAAGGAATCGTATCCGAAGTCGATTCATTATCAAGAATGAGCGTATCGCATTTGATATTCGCTTTCGCGCCGTCGGAGTTGCGTCCGAAGGAAGCAAGACCGCGGTACGTTACTTTACCGCCATGTTTACTGATGGATTTCGAAATGATCGTAGAGCTCGTATCTGGCGCTAGGTGAGTCATTTTCGCTCCTGCATCCTGATGCTGGCCTTTACCGGCAACGGCAATGGACAATACCATGCCTTTCGCGCCGCGGCCGCGCAATACGACAGCTGGGTACTTCATTGTCAGCTTGGAGCCGATGTTTCCGTCTACCCACTCCATCGTTGCATTCTCGTCCGCTACTGCACGTTTCGTAACCAGGTTATAAATATTCGGAGCCCAGTTTTGAATCGTCGTATAACGAACGCGTGCATTTTTCTTAACCAAAATCTCAACAACTGCGCTGTGCAGTGAGTTTGTGCTGTATACCGGAGCCGTACAGCCTTCAACATAGTGAACGGAGCTGTCTTCATCAGCGATTATTAGCGTACGCTCGAATTGCCCCATGTTCTCGGAGTTGATACGGAAATAGGCTTGCAATGGAACCTCGCACTTAACGCCCTTAGGAACGTAGATGAAGCTTCCGCCTGACCATACCGCGCTGTTCAAAGCTGCAAATTTATTGTCATTCGGAGGAATAATCGTTCCGAAATATTCTTTCATCAGATCAGGGTACTCACGAAGCGCAGTGTCCGTATCCGTGAAAATTACGCCTTGCTTCTCAAGATCCTCTTGCATGCTGTGGTAAACGACCTCTGACTCGTATTGAGCCGATACGCCGGCAAGAAACTTTTGCTCAGCCTCTGGGATACCAAGCTTGTCAAACGTTTCTTTAATTTCGGAAGGAACCTCTTCCCAAGTCTTGCCTTGCTTATCCGATGCACGAACATAATATTGAATGTCGTCGAAATCGAGCTCATCCATATTGCCGCCCCATTTAGGCATCGGCATTTTGAAAAACTGCGCTAGCGATTTCAAACGGAAATCCAGCATCCACTCAGGCTCGCCTTTAATTTCCGAAATCGTGCGTACGATCTCTTCCGTTAACCCTTTGCCTGATTCGAATACGGCTTTGTGCTCGTCACGGAAACCATACTTATAATCTTCCATTTCCGGCATTGATTTAGCCATGGTCATTCACGCTCCTTATTAATCTCATTTTAATGTGATTCTTGCTGCTGCTCGATCCCTTTGCGCAAGGCGTTCCACGCAAGAGTCGCGCATTTGATCCGTGCTGGGAATTTGTTTACACCCGAAAGTGCATCCAGCTCCTCATATTCATCAAATTCAACCGGTTCGCCCTTCATAAGTGCCGAGAACTTCTCAGCCATGGCAAGCGCCTCGTCAAATGTTTTGCCTTTAACCGCCTCTGTCATCATCGATGCCGAGCTCATGCTGATCGAACAGCCTTCGCCGCTAAACTTCGCATCCGTTACTTTACCTTCAACAACCTGGAGCTGAAGCGATATCCGATCGCCGCAAGTCGGGTTATTCAGATTAATGGTAACCGATTCTTCATTCATTGTACCGCGATTCCGAGGATTTTTGTAATGGTCCATTATAACTCTGCGATATAAATCATCCAATTGCATGACCGAAGAACTCCTTTGTTTGTAATAAGGCATCGGCTAAGCGGTCAATTTCATCTTCAGTATTATATAAATAAAAGCTCGCTCTCGCCGTTGCAGATACGTTCAACCAACGCATAAGAGGCTGGCAGCAATGATGGCCTGCACGGATTGCGATGCCTTTGGAATCAAGCACGGTCGCCACATCATGCGGATGCACATCCTCCAAATTGAAGGTCACGAGCCCTACACGGTTTTGCTTTGGTCCGTAAAGCGTGATGCCATCAAGCGACGACAATTTCTCATATGCGTACGCAGCTAGGCGTCTCTCGTGCTGATCGATTTCTTCGAGCCCGATTTCCTGTAAAAAGTCGATTGCTGCGCCGAGGCCGACAGCCCCTGCAATAATCGGCGTACCGCCTTCGAAGCGATACGGGATCTCTTTCCAGGTAGACTCGTATAGATCAACAAAATCGATCATCTCGCCGCCGAATTCAATCGGCTCCATCTTGTTAAGCAGCGCCTTCTTGCCATACAATGCGCCGATGCCCGTAGGACCACACATTTTATGGCCGGAAAATGCATAAAAATCAACGTCCAAATCTTGAAGATCGATTTTCATGTGCGGTGTGCTTTGCGCGCCGTCAACAACCATAACAGCGCCATTCCGATGGGCAATCTGCGTAATTTCCTTAATCGGATTAATAAGACCGAGCACATTCGAAACATAAGTAACCGATACGACCTTCGTTTGCGGAGTGATCGTTTTCTCGACATCCTCCAAAGAAATCGTGCCATCCGGCTGCATCGGTATATATTTCAAGGTTGCGCCTGTCGCTTTCGCTGCTTGCTGCCATGGAATCAAGTTGCTGTGATGCTCCATCGGCGTGATGACGATTTCGTCGCCTTCGCCGCACATCGAGCGTGCGTAGCTCGATGCAACCAAATTCAGCGCCGTCGTTGTGCCCCGGGTAAATATGATTTGCTCCGGTGCTCCCGCATTCAGAAATTTCGCTACCTTCTCGCGCGCTCCCTCATAGGCATCAGTCGCCCTGGAACCAAGTGAATGCACGCCGCGATGAACGTTCGCGTTATCCAGCTCATAGTACCGATTAACCGCATCAATGACGGAGCGCGGCTTCTGCGAAGATGCCGCGCTGTCTAGATAAACGAGCGGATGCCCGTTTATTTCTTGATGCAATATCGGGAATTGCTCCCGAATCGCATTTATATTCATCCCTCTAGCTTCCTTTCGAGCAAACGCTGAAGCTGACCGCGAACCGCCTCGACAGGAATTTCCGAAACGACCGGTGCCAAAAAGCCGTAAATGATTAAACGTTCAGCGTCTTGCTTAGATATACCGCGTGACATCAGGTAATAGACCTGCTCCGGGTTAACTTGCCCAACGCTTGCCGCATGACCGGCAGTAACATCATCTTCATCAATAAGCAAAATCGGATTGGCGTCGCCGCGCGCTTTCGGGCTAAGCATTAGCACCTTCTCGGTTTGTACACCGTTCGCTTTCGTCGCACCTTTCTCGATCTTCGTAATTCCGTTAATAATCGCCGAAGCGGAGTCTTTCATAACCGCACGGGTTACCATGTTGCTGTCCGAGCTTTTGCCGAAATGCACGGCTTGCGTCGTCAAGCTGTTTTGCTGCGCGTTTTTGCCAACGCTGATAACCTTCGCATCGGAAGTGGAGCCTGTGCCTCTCAGCATGGATTTAGTATCGGACAACGTATTACCGTCGTTCAAATCACCGATAATCCATTCCATTTGACCGTCGTTTTCAATCACCGAACGACGGATCGACATATCGACGCCAGTCTCGCCCATATGATGGATTGAGCTGAAGCGAACGTGAGCGCCCGGCTTAACGAACACTTCAACGACAGAAGGATGTACGAACGGCGCGCTGCTGGCGCCTGGTTCCGAAACTACGCAATCCACGTAGGTCACTCGGCTATTATTATCCGCAACGATCAGGATATGCGGAGCAAATGTTGCTTCGGCATTGTCGTTGTAGAAAATAGCCTGCAGCGGAAGCTCGACTTCTACGTTTTTAGGAACATAGACGAAGACTCCGCCGTTCCATATGGCTGCATGCAGCGCTGTAAGTTTATCTTCGTTCTTCGCCACGGCTTGGAACAAATATTTTTGAACGAGCTCGCCATGCTCTTTGCACGCGGTCTCCAGGTCTGTAAAAATAACGCCTTTGCTCGCATATTCGCTTGAAAACTGATTCCATACGATCCCGGAATTGCGTTGTACCAGCAAGTTTTCCGATCCTTCTGCTACCAATTCACGAACAACCTCAGGAAGTTCGCTGATTGCTCCAACCGTTGACGGCTGCTCGTAGCTGCCTACTGCCGTTAAATTCCACCGTTCAATACGAACCTTCTCTGGCTTTGGCCATCCGAGTGTTCCGGCAAGCTCAGCCGCTTCTCCGCGCAGTTCAACAAGCCAGTTCGGCTCGCCTTTGCTGCGTGCCAGCGCTTCGGCAGCTTGACGGTTCGTCGGAGTAGTTAGTTGTGTACTCATCCGTTATGCCCCCTTCTCCGCTTAAGCCTGGCCGACTGTTTCATCTACGATGCCAAGTTCTTCTTTAACCCAATCATAACCTTCGTTTTCCAAACGCTCTGCAAGCTCTGGACCGCCGGATTTAACGATGCGGCCTTGCATCATGACATGGACGAAATCCGGAGTAATATAGTTAAGCAACCGTTGATAGTGAGTAATAATCAAGAATCCGCGGTCTTCCGATCGCATAGCGTTTACGCCTTGCGATACGATACGAAGCGCATCGATGTCAAGACCGGAGTCAATTTCATCAAGCACGACGATTTTAGGATCAAGCAGCATCATTTGCAAAATTTCGTTACGTTTTTTCTCGCCGCCCGAGAAACCTTCGTTCAGGTAACGGTGAGCAAACTCAGCGTTCATTTCCAGTTCCTTCATCTTGCTTTCCATTTTGCGAATGAATTTGATCAACGAAATTTCGTTACCTTCGCCAAGACGCGCATTCAATGCGCTGCGAAGAAAATCGGAATTCGTTACGCCAGGAATTTCGCTTGGATATTGCATAGCAAGGAACAAGCCTGCAAGCGCGCGCTCGTCAACGCCCATTTCAAGAATGTCTTCGCCGTTCAATACGGCCTTGCCTTCGGTTACTTCATATTTAGGATGTCCCATCAAAGCCGATGCCAGCGTGGATTTACCGGTACCGTTAGGGCCCATGATCGCGTGAATTTCTCCACCTTTAATGTCGAGGTTGATTCCTTTTAAAATTTCTTTTCCGTCGATAGCCGCTTTCAGGCCTTCGATGACAAAATGCGTTGCCATGATATGCTGATCCCTCCAAGGTTGGTTTAATTCGCTCAGTCACTTCTATATAGAATAGCTAGCTACTATAGAGTGATTCTCAATGATTCTCAATAATCATTTTAATATAGTTTTTGTTATAAATCAATCCGAGATGTCCTTGTTTCGCTGATTTTGTCTTTTTTTCACGCAAAAAAACTGACATTCTTCGTCTCTCATCTTCTATAATTTCCCCGTAATGACGGAGAATTTGCCGTCCATTCCCGGTTTTCGCCGAAAGCATGCATCCCCATAGCGCTTCCTTAGGCAAGCGCTTGCTGTATCTTTTCCACTTCAGCTTGGAAGGCGGCATCGTCCAATACGGGTACCCTTGCCGGCGTGCCGATTTCCTCATCCAATCTTACCCAAGATTTGCATCCGTTATAAGCCGGCAGCATCGTTATTTCTAATGGGTTCTCCAACCGGTACACACGAAGCACCAAAACATGCAGCGGTTTCGTTTTTTTCCAGCGCAATCTTTCTTCCGCAAACGTATCTGTCCATATATGCAAACCACGCAGACGGTCCAGCGTTTCCTGGTCGGTTATTTCGATATCCGTGGCAACCTCGGCATAAGCCTCAATCGCCACCGAATCCGCGTCCAAAGACCAGCCTGCAAGCGTTTCGTCCAAATCAGCCGCGAACGGCTCCTTTAAAAGATGCTTTTTCTGATGCTCATACGCAGGCATTAAATAAAAGCTAGGGCTTAAAAGCTGAAAATCGCGCGTTTCCTCGATAATCCCGCCTTTGCGCATGACGATGATTTGCTTTCCCTCGACTAGGGCTTTAACGCTGACGGCCCATTCCTTCAACGCAATGTTTTGCGGCTCGTTTTCTGCAGTCATTGTGATTCCTCCATCCAACTCGTCTATAAACTTGTCTATATTTGATAACATTATATCAAACGAAGGTATTCCAAGGCGAAATAATATACATTATACTATGTTGAGATGAATACTGGGCATTGCTGCCCGACTACTAAATCCGGAGGTGGACAGCCATGTCTGCATATCATCCATTAACAGAACAAGAAGCCATTCAAATAGCCTTGTCACTTGACGGGTTCTTCCCGCAAGGCGCTGCACTAACGAGCCGTGAGATCGGCGACGGCAACTTAAACCTGGTGTTTCACATCACTGACCCCGCCAGCGGCAAAAGCCTTATTATGAAACAAGCGCTGCCTTATGCTAAAGTTGTTGGCGAGTCTTGGCCGTTGACGCTTGACCGCGCGCGGATCGAGAGCGAGAAGCTGATTTTGGAAGGCGAGCTTGCTCCGGGTCTTGTTCCGATCGTATTTAAATACGATCCCGAACTTTATCTGACCATCATGGAGGATTTAAGCGATCACATCATTATGCGCCAAGGATTAATCGGCGGCACGCGTTATCCCAAGTTCGCGGATGATATCTCAACCTTTATGGCCCGCACGTTATTTCTCACTTCCGATCTGGGAATGAACCAGCAGGAGAAGAAGCTTCGCGTAAAAGATTTTGTTAATCCCGAGCTGTGCAAAATAACAGAGGATCTTATTTTCGATGACCCGTATACCGATTCGCCGAATAACAGCTTTGATCCGGCCATTCGGGATGCTGCCGAAGCGCTGTGGCAGGATCAACAGCTTCATTTGGAGGTCGCGATCCTGCGCGATAAGTTCTTGACTAACGCACAGGCGCTGCTTCACGGGGACCTACACACGGGTAGTGTATTTGTAACGCCAGAATCCACGAAGGTCATTGATCCAGAGTTTGCCTATTACGGTCCGATCGGCTTTGACATTGGAGCCGTTATCGCGAATTTGCTTTTAAACTATGCCGGACAGGAACATTGGATTGCAGATGCAGGCAAACGCAGCGATTTCCGTCAGTACCTAACCGATACCGTTCGCGATGTTTGGAATATGTTTGACCAAAAATTCCGTGCCCTTTGGAATGAGCAAGGATTGGATCGGATCGCGTCTTCCACGCCGGCATACCAAGAATACTACATGAACCGTTTGCTGCAGGATGCAATTGGGTTTGCAGGCTGCAAAATGGTACGCCGAATCGTCGGCTTATCGCATGTCGCGGACATTGACCGCATCCCCGATGCTGCTGCGAAAGAGAAAGCACAGCGTTTGGCTCTAGCAATCGGAACATCCCTTATCCGGAACAACCGCAAGGCGCAATCCATCGAGGAAGTTATCGACGCGGCCTTATCCCAAACAAATAATTGATTGAAACAGAGAGGATTTGACATCATGACAACGAATTACGCTGGTTTGCAATCCGTGATTTGGACGAAGGACAGGGTTGATCTGCTTGATCAGCGGCTTTTGCCCGAGGAGATCGTATATTTGCCCCTATTGACCGCAGAGGATGTTTGGGAGGCCATTCGCCATCTGAAGGTTAGAGGAGCGCCGGCAATCGGAATATCCGCAGCTTACGGCGTTGTGCTTGGCAGCCGGGACGAGAATACTTCCGAGGCTTGGCTCTCTCAGGTTATCAAACAAGCAGAATATCTTGCTACATCCAGACCAACCGCTGTTAATTTGTTTTGGGCGCTCGACCGCATGAAGGCCGCAGCTGCTTCCTATGTTGAGCAGGGCTTGTCCCTGGAAGAAAGCAAGGCCGCATTGCTGACGGAAGCGATCGCGATCCAAAGCGAGGACGAGGAGACGAATCGATTGATTGGGGTGCATGCATTGTCGTTGTTCAAGGACGACATGGGTGTCCTTACCCATTGCAATGCCGGCGGCTTGGCGACTGCTAAATACGGTACGGCGCTTGCCCCGTTTTACTTGGCTTTGGAGCAAGGCATTACGCTTCGCGTATATGCCGATGAGACGCGTCCGGTGCTGCAAGGTGCCCGATTAACGGCATTCGAATTACAACAGGCCGGCGTAGACGTCACGCTCATCTGCGATAACATGGCTGGCATGATCATGGCCAAAGGCTGGGTGGACGCCGTTATTGTCGGTACGGACCGCGTTGCGGCAAATGGCGATGTCGCCAACAAAATCGGTACTTACAGCGTTGCTGTATTAGCCAAAGCGCATGGCATTCCTTTTTATGTAGCGAGTCCGCTTTCGACCATCGATTTAAACACGCCAACCGGTGCAGAAATTCCGATTGAAGAAAGAAATGCCGAAGAAATCACGGAAGGCTTCGGTAAACGTACGGCGCCTCAAGGCATTAAAGTGTACAATCCAGCCTTTGACGTTACGCCAAATGAATACGTTACTGCCATTATTACGGAAAAGGGCATCATTCAAGCCCCTTACGATGTCAACCTGCGCAAGATTTTCGAATAAATAACGAATAAAAAAATAGCCCTAATCTGATGTGCGTAGTCTTATTCTCCAGCACAGAGGATTAGGGCTATTTACCTGTCTTTTAGAGCATCAGCCGGAGTGCCTCTGAACCCTTCATGCCTGCAACGATTCCGATTGACTCGGCAGAGGTTGTAACCGACTCCAAAGGGGCTGCCATCAGCTCCTCCAACGTTCGTACGCCGACGGCGCGGCCGGCCAATATTTCCCTGTCCTTGAGACGTTCATTTAGCAGGGCAACATCTAACGCTCCGCACATAATGTATCCTTTATCTGTCATAATCGCGAGCAAAGTTGTTTTGGGCAGCTTCACTTCAACGCCCAGAACGGTTTCACCATTCTCAAGTATGAAAGGTACCATCCGCATCATACGGGATCCACCCCCTTCGTTTCACATAATTAAGAGGAATTGCACTGCAACATCATTATATGCAGCAAATATTTGGGCAGTGTTGAATAAATGCTTTTTTACAGCCTACATGAAAGCCTAAATTAGTGGTATATTAGTACTACATCATTCAGTACGGAGGTACTATGGAAAAACATCGCTCAGCCCCAGACCGATCTTCCTTTGTTTTTAACATCGAGGTGCTAGTTGAAGGGAACAACAATGCTGAAGCTTTGGAACAATTGCTTCATTCGCTTAATCGTTCAGGCCTCATTGATTTTCGCATTTTATCCGGCATCCGGTTAGGCGATCAAATCGATCAGCGTAAAACGAATGCACAGTCCGTTCAAAACATCCCCATACCATCGGCGCGAACTGAAAACGTTACCATATCAAACCAGGCAGGCAAGAACACCGTTCAAAGTAACGTTAAGCTTAACGATAAACCGGCAGACAAGCCTGCAACAGAGCCGTTAGAAGAACTGAGTTATTTCGATAAAATAAAAATGATCATGAAAAATAATACGCTCATTAGACTGATCGTGAACAAGGGGTTAGGCATAAAGCTCAGCATCCCGTGCAGAATCATCAATTTGGATGAATCCGAACACATTATTACCGTATACCATGTCGATGAGAAACAAGTGTATACGTTCCGGTTAAATGAAATCGAAGACTTTTCATATTAATACATCAGCACAAAAAAACCGTTCAACTGACGTTTTCATCGTCAATGAACGGTTTTTTTTATACATAGCCCGGTGTTAGCATTTGTTCAATATTTTCACTCGATACGGGAGGACTCCAGAAGTAGCCTTGCATTTCATCGCATTTGTGCTTGCGTAAGAACGCCATTTGCTCTTCAGTCTCAACGCCCTCCGCTATTACCTGTATATTGAGGTTGTGGGCCATCGCAATAATGGCCGCAACGATCTCTGCATCACTCGGGTCCTGCTGGATATCGCGTACGAAGGAACGGTCGATTTTCAGGCGGTCAATCGGGAAATTTTTTAAATAATGAAAGGAACTATAACCCGTGCCAAAATCATCGACGCTGATATTGACGCCTAAATCCGTTAAATCCAATAAACATCTGGATACATGGCTCACATCCATAGTCATTGACTCCGTAATTTCAAGATCCAAATATTTAGCATCAAGGCCCGTTTTCTCCAGCACGGCGGATACCTTGCTTGCCAAATCATTTTGCACGAATTGCCTAATGGATAAGTTTACGGATACCGGCATTAAGGGCAAACCCGCATCTTGCCATGCTTTGTTTTGGCGGCATGCTTCTTCCAGCACCCAATCGCCAATTTGTACGATCATACCGCTTTCTTCTGCTAACGGAATAAAGTTTCCTGGCGGGATCATCCCCTTTTGCGGATGATTCCAGCGCACAAGTGCTTCGACGCCAACCATTGTTCCTGATACGAGATCGTATTGCGGCTGATAATGAAGGATAAACTCTTCCCGCTGTATAGCGCGGTACATCTCATGTTGAAGCGTAAGCCGCTCAAGCGACGAGTTGCTCCAGCTGTCCGAATAAAGCAGGCAATCGTTTTTACCGCTTTCCTTTACCTTCACCAGCGCCATATCGGCTTTCTTGATCAACGCATAACTATCGTCGTTCTCATCCCGGTTGGTTACCAATCCGATACTAGCCGTAATATGCAGCGGAAACCCGCTTAATTCATAAGGTTCCTCGATTGATTTCAGAAGCTGTCTGGATAATTCAAGCAGATGCTTCTCCGATTGCAAATTGCAATACAACAAGGCGAATTCATCGCCTTCCATTCGGGCTGCAAAATCATTTTCCGAGAAGTCCCGGTTCAGCCTTTCAGCGACCTGCATTAATAGGATATCGCCGAATTCGCGGCCGAAGGACGCGTTGACCAGCTTAAAACGATCCAAATCCAAGTAGCATATGCCGACCACCCGTTCCTCTTCCTTAGCTCTTGCAAGCGTCTCGGTCAGCTTCATTTGGAACAAGGTGCGATTCGGCAAACCGGTCATATCATCGTAATAAGCCATGTAGCGAATCCGTTCAACGTTCCGTTTACGGTCGCTTAAATCCTGACTGATGATTACGGTGCCGATAACCTCATCTTCCTGCATCATCGGGGAACAAACGACTTGAAGCTCCAGCGGAAATCCGGAACCATGGGTAATATTAATATTGATCTGCTTCGTTTCGCCTAAGAGAGCCTGCTCGAACGTTTCATTCAGCAATGACCGGCTACTGGGATCGACGATCCGTAATATCGGATCGCCAAGAAGCTCTGTCCGGTGATAGCCAAGCGTACGGCTTGAAGCTTCGTTCATCTCTATAACCATACCGCCTTTATCGAGAACCGCCAGGGGTACTGCATCCGATCGAAGCAAGGTTTCGACGATGGCCGTATGATAATTTTGGAAGTTGAACGTAACGCTTCGCTTAATATAAACAATAATCGCGGTTACGAACAGCGATGCCGCTATGGCCGCAGCGGTCCATTTGTACATTGATTCGGAAATAAGCAAAAAGGAGACGGCGCTCCAAACCAAAGCAAGAGCAGTCAGAAGGCAGCTAATGATCACCGATCCGTTAAATGTTTGTTTGAACTGTTTTGTTTTTTCAGGAAAACCATCCATCCGTTTCGTCACGCACAAACGTCCTTCCTCTATTTCGAGTCAAGTGAGTGTTCGCTTTATTATAAACGATGTATGCCTTCCGGTATAGAAATATTTACTAAAGTTTATTATTTCAATGCATGACCGAGAATAATGCCATCTTTCCTTTAAATGACATTTTATCATTTTTTATTTTGGTTTAATGCCGAAATAATTACGCAAGTCCAGCCCGCAAGAATGGCTAAGCCGCCTATAGGCGTAATCATACCGAGCTTGCTAAAGCCGCTTATCGCAAGGACATACAGGCTTCCGCTGAAAATGACCATGCCCGCCAAGATAAGCCTGCCGCCGTTCAATGCCAGCTTTCCTGCTTCGATCTGCTTGGCAAACAAAGCAATAAGCATAAGTCCAAGAGCGTTATACATATGATAGCGAACGCCCGTTTCGAAGATATCAAGATAATGCTCAGTCAATTTCTGTTCTAATCCGTGCGCTCCGAAAGCGCCAAGCGCGATCGCGATTGCAGCGTTTATTGCGCCGATTGTAAAATATTTTGGAAACATGTGGTTTTCAATCCTTTCAAATTTGTGTATAATTTTACCGTAATTAGTAAAGGAGACGATAAATATGGAAAATGAATCTAATAACTTCGCCAACCAGCCGACTCAGAACGATCCATTCGGATCGAAGCCGATCTTCTCAAACGAGCCCATCGTCAATAACGGTCCGAAGAAACAATCCGGGCTGGGCATTGCAGCCTTCATCATTGGGTTGGTATCGGTCGTATTGCTAATAATTGCTTTCGTTTCAGGCAGCAGCTTCACTGACCAAATCGCGGATTCCAACCTCACTTTAGCGAATCCGGAGGATACGGCGGCCTTTCAAGCATCGATCGAAGCGCTTGGGGAAACCGTGCTCGCTTCTTTTGTAATAGCCATCGCTTGTATCTTTGGGGCAGGCTTCCTCGCGTTTATCGCCCTAATCCTATCCATCGTTGCTGCTTGCTCCAGCAAACGCCGCAAAATGTTCGGCGTGATTGGCATCGTGCTTAATGTTTTGGTAATCGTCGGCGCAATCAGCTTGTTTTTTGCGGGTATCGGCGCCCTAGCAGCCAACGTGGCTTAATTGTAAAACCTTTTTCATGAAGCCTGCTTCAGCCGCTTTTCGGCGCCTGAAGCAGGCTTTTTATGTTTTGCCTGCCTACTTCACTATCATTTTCGTGCGGCTAAAGCCTTCTTTCGTCTTGCTGACCTCAAGGCAAGCCGGGAATGCGTCCTTCAGCTCCTGCACATGCGATATGACACCGATCATTCTTCCCGCCTTCTGCAGATCCACCAGCGTCGTTATCGCCTTTTGAAGCGATTCCTCATCCAGGGAGCCAAACCCCTCATCAATAAACATCATTTCGATCGTTACTCCGCCCATGTGGGACTGAATAACGTCGGTCATGCCAAGCGCCAAGCAAAGAGACGCATTGAATTTCTCGCCGCCGGATAATGTTTTGACATCACGGTTTTGCCCCGTATAGGCATCGTAGACGTCTAAGCCCAAACCGCTTTGTTTGCCCCGGTTTTCAAGACGATCGCTTCTTTGCAAAGAAAACTGCCCGTTTGATAAGTCATGCAGGCGCACGTTTGCGGCAAATAGGATTTGTTCTAAAAACTCGATCAAGATATACCGCTCGAACGAAATCTTGAGTGCATTATCGCCCTTAAGCATATGGAATACGTCCATAACTTCCTCAAGCTTAGACTCCAGCATTTTCACCTCTGCATTAGCCCGTCCGATGGACTCCGTCAGGCGCCGGGCGACTTGAACGGTACGCATAGCCGTCTGTGCCGCAGCCAATACATGCTCGAGCTGCTGCTTGAGCGCTGATAGCTCGTCTTGAAGCGAAACAAGCGCAACTCGCGGTTTGCCGGCAAGCTCGCTTTGGAGCTCCGCCAATTGCTGCATCAATGCTGAGAGCATCGTCTGATAAGAGGTGATATCTTTCCTTAGATGCTCTCTCTCGTTCTCGCCCATTACGGCCTCTTCATAATGCTGAACCGTAGTAAAGCCCGCTTTCAAAAGCTCCTCCAGCAGCCGCTGCCCGGCAAGCTGCTTATTGCTTTCCGCTTCCGCAAGCTGACGCTCCGTTTGATCTGCGTAGGCTCTCTGCTCCGCCAGCTTCGTAGTCTTTTGTTGAAGCTGTTCCTGCACGGTGATCCAAGCCGCTGCCATTCGTTCCGAGGCTGCTTGCCGCTCATTCAGTTTTGCTTTCAGGCTCTCCGGCGTTCGAAGCGTATCCGGAATGCGCGACAGCTCCTGCTGCAGCGCCGACTGCTGGGAGGTTCTTTCGACGACGAGACGCTGCCTCTCTTGCTGAAGCTGATCCTTCGCATGCATATGTTTATCCAGAAGCTGCTCCTGGCGTTCCATGAGCTGCTTCAGGTCCGGCAGCTGCTTGGCTTTCAGCAGAAGTTTATCGGTCTCTTCTTTTAGTATTTTCCACTGCTGCAGAAGCTGTGTCCGCTGCTCTTCCGGCTTCACGGGCTGCAAGCCGAATTCAGCCAGCTCCCTTGCCCCTTCTTCCCGTGTCGCCCGTGCGGCCGCGGCCTGCGCTCGCGCTTCAAGCCATTCGCGTTCCATCGCTGCAAGCTGAGCCTTCGCCTCTTGAAGCCGTTCCCTGGAAGGGACGTCAGCAAGGCTATTCGCCTTAACCGGATGCTCCTCGCTGCCGCATACCGGACATGGCCTGCCATCATGCAAATGGGCGGCAAGCAGCGCTGCCTGCCCTTCAATCCATGCGGCTTCAAGCCGGTCATGCTCATCCTTTGCTTTGGCGAACGATTGCGCGAATGCCTTCTCGAGCTGAGCGATCCGCGCCATTTCCTTCTCTACGTCGACTAAACGCTTCAGCTGCTTGCCTTGCTGCTCCACAAGGCGGAGCTTGTCCTGCTTATCGGCCAATTCAGCCGTTTCTAGCTCCGTTTCTTTAATTTGCGCATTCGCCGCCTGCCGCTTTTCTCGGAGCTGAATCAGCTCAGTCTCCAGTGCTTCCTGCTTAACGGCGCATGCCCGTTCCTCCTGCTCAAGCTTGACGATTGCTTGCTGCTGGCTTGCGAGCATCTTTACCGCAGGCTCCAGTTCCAGCAACCGGCTCAGCTCCCGCTCCGCCTCGCGGCGTTCGTCTCCGCGCTTCTCCTCCGCAGCATAACGTTCCGCAGCCAGAACATGCTCGCGCCCGGCTGCTTCAAGTTCGGCATGTCTGACGGCAGCCTGGTTTTTCTTTGCGGAAGCATCCATCCTTGTTCGCTCCGCATGCTCCTTGTACGGCGTTAATGCAGCTGCCTTCTCCGCAAGCGCGAGCCGCTGCTCCTTGCCCGCATACTCCGGCTTCTGCTCATTCAACTGCAACAGCTGTGCCTGCTTGCGGTCATGTTCCTCATGCTTGCCGTTAAGCGCCGCGGCTAACCGAAGCTTCAGCTCCTGCGCATCCAACCGTGCAACGATCGCGGCTTTCTGCTCGCCCGCTTCGGATGCAAGCTCATCGTAAAATGCAACTTCCTGCCCCAAGGCCTCCGTCACCTGCGCGGCGCTGAAAACCTCCTGCTTGAGGGTGAGCGAAAGCGCGCTGTTTGCCCGCTCCGGCAGCGCCTCCTGCACTTGCTTCAGATAGGCATTTTCGGTCGCTTTCGCTTCCTTTAGCTGGTCCTGCAGTCCGCGATGCTTCTGTTGAAAGCGGCTCTCCAGCCGTTCATAAAGCTCCGTTCGAAAAATACGGCGCAAAATTTCTTCTTTATTATCGGTATCCGAAGTAAGCAGCTTACGGAATTCACCCTGCGGCAGCATCACGATTTGGCTGAACTGCTCCTTGGACAAGCCGATAATTTGCTCGAGCCGCGCATTTACGTCCGACACGATAAAACGGTCTACAGCGGGCACCGCTTCCCCGCCGGTCATTTCATACAGCTCCGCTTTGCCCCCTGTCTCGCTTTTGTTCCCGCCTTTGCGGTGAGGCATTTGCCTGATTACCATATAGCTTCTGCGACCAACCGCAAATTCGAATTGGACCGAGGTATGCGTGTCTTCCGCGGCGAAATGGCTGCGCAGCATTCGCGAATCTGCACGGTCCTCACCGCTGGCAGTCCCGTAAAAAGCAAAACATATCGCATCGAAAATCGAAGTTTTACCGGCTCCCGTGTTACCTGAGATGACAAATAAGCGGCGATGTTCCAGCAAGCTGAAATCAATCGTTTCCGTATCGCGGTAGGATCCGAATGCCGTCATTGTTAGCTTTATCGGCCTCATATTGCTCCCCCTTCCTCACGCAGCAGCTCCGCGTACGTTTGCGCGAACAGCTGTTTTTTCGTTTCGGAAAGCGGCTGTCCTTTGACCTCTTGATAAAAAGCGGCAAACAGCTCGACCGGATCGGCTTCCCGCCTTTTTGCAGCACTGCCTGCTTCCGCCGAAGTGCCGCCTGCGAGAGCGGAGGCCGCAAGCGCCGTACGGCGCTCGACATGAAGAGCATTCGGATAAACCGCTCTTACCTTTTCCATCGGAAACAAAACCGGATTATCGTTGAGCAGCGTAACGAATACATAATCCTCGTTAACCTTATGCTTTTCGATTTCCTCTATCGAGGCAGCGATACGGCGCATATTCCGAAGCGGCTGCAGCTCCCGTTTCTCGACAACTGCGTCGCCGGCCCCGTTAAGCTCGATTACCAAATAACCCTTAATGTGGTTTTCCTCTGAGATTGAATATTTAAGCGGAGAGCCCGCATACCGAATCGTATTGTCCCGCACGAAATGCGCCTGGTGCAAATGACCGAGCGCCGTATAATGAAATCGTTCAAAATAGGCGGCGCTCACATGCTCGGCGCCGCCAATGGACAATGGCCGTTCGGAATCGCTCGTATTAAGCTCCGGCTCGCCGGTTGCCGTCACAAAAGCATGGCCGATAAGCACATGCCTAGCTGCCGGGTCCATCGTCGTTGCAATTTTATTCGTAATCGCCCGCATGGCATCATCATGAGATTTAATCGAATCGTCGTTTAGCTCATAGCGCACCAGAGCAGGGTCGGCATAGGGCACGAGATGAAAGTGGACCTCCCCAAACTCGTCGCGCAGGATGACCGGATCCATATTCCCGCGCAGCTGTCCGGCCAAGTACAGACCTTGATTCTCCATCATCTTGGTGCCGAAGTTGATCCGGTCCGGACTATCATGGTTACCAGATATCGCGAGCACCGGTGTTTTCAAATCAATTACAATACGGCTCAACAGCTCGTCCAGCAGCTCGACGGCCTCCGTAGGGGGTACGGCCCGGTCATAAAGATCGCCTGCAATAATAACGGCATCCGGACGTTCCGATTCAATGGCCTGCAGCAGCTGCTCCAATGCGTAACGCTGGTCTTCCGTCATATATACGCCTTGCACGAGCTTGCCCAAATGCCAGTCCGCCGTATGGAATAGCTTCATTCGTTCCAAACATCCTTTCCTCGCACATCGAAAAATCGAAGCATGCTATGATTCTATCTTTTATATTACCATTCGACTCCTCACATCGCATAGTACAGCGAGTTCGCCTCCGCTTGTTCGGCACTCAGGATAGGTTTGAACGCTGTTATAAGTTACGGTGATCGCCTATCCTTTGCCCGTTAAAAGAATCAACAAGGATGGACGGACGCTGGATGCCGACAGCAAAAAAAACAGTGGCCATCCTCGCTGCTGCGATCGCTGCGCGAAAGGTCACTGTTTTTTTGGAATTACGCCGATATTGCCCGCAGGCATTCGCTCAGCTCCGCGCAGTCCAGCCCATGCGCCGCGGCTACAGCCCCGTGGGTTACAAATCCCGATATCGTATTGACTCCTTTGCTTAACGCAGCGCTGCTATGCAGCGCTGTCTTCAATCCGGCATTCGCTAACGCGACCACATACGGCAAGGTAGCATTCGTCAAAGCTGCCGTTGCGGTTTGCGGCACCGCTCCCGGCATATTGGCTACGGCGTAATGAAGCACACCAAACTTCTCGTAAGTCGGCGAAGCATGCGTTGTTAGGCGATCAATCGTTTCGAATATGCCTCCTTGATCAATGGCAACATCAATAATGACCGAACCGCTGCCCATTGCGCTGACAGTCGACTCGTTAACCAGCTTTGGCGCCCGCGCGCCGGGAATGAGCACCGCGCCAATGACCAGATCGGATTGCCGCACCGTATCTGCCACTTGATTAGAGGTTGATGCCAGCGTATGGACTCTTCCCCCGAACCGTTCGTCTAAATAACGGAGGCGTTGGGCATCGGTGTCCATAATCGTCACATCGGCGCCTAAGCCCACCGCAATTTGCGCGGCCCCCGTTCCGACTACGCCGCCCCCTATGATCGTTACCCGTCCTTTGCGGACGCCCGGTACTCCCCCGAGCAAGATGCCCCGGCCGCCGTAGGTTTTCTCCAAAAATTGCGCTCCGATCTGCGCGGCCATACGTCCCGCTATATCGCTCATCGGCGTCAAGAGCGGCAGCTGCCCTCCGGCAAGCTGCACCGTTTCATAAGCGATGGCCGTCACCTTATGGCGGATTAACGCCTCTGTCAGCTCGGGCTCGGCTGCCAGATGCAGATAGGTAAACAACAGCATGTTCTCGTGAAAATAGCGGTACTCCTCCGGCAGCGGCTCCTTCACCTTCAGCACCAGCTGCTTGCTCCAAACATCCTCCGGATAGGGCACGACGACCGCTCCCGCCGCCGCAAACTGCTCGTCTGCAATGCCTGACCCGACTCCGGCGCCGCTCTCAATAAACACTTGATGTCCGTGCCGCGATAATTCATGAACGCCGCCCGGCGTAATGGCGATGCGGTTCTCTTGGCTTTTCAACTCCTTCGGAATTCCGATCTCCATCACCGCTCTCCTCCTTTGTCCGTTAGAAGTATCTGGACGTAATCATTTTTTTCTTCGTATAAAACTCCACGCCGTCCTTGCCGTTCGCATGCAAATCTCCGTAGAAGGAATCCTTCCATCCCGAAAAAGGAAAAAATGCCATGGGCGCGGGTACGCCAACGTTAACGCCAAGCATGCCGGCCTCCGCCTCCTCTCGGAACTGGCGCACCGCCTTCGCGTTCTCGGTATAAATAACCGCCGAGTTCCCGAATCTGGAGCTGTTGACGATCGCCAGCGCTTCATCCAGATCGGCGGCGCGCAATACGGACAATACGGGCCCGAAAATTTCTTCCCTCGCAATCGCCATGTCCGGTTTCACAAGGTCAAAGATCGTTGGGCCCAGAAAATAACCGTTCCCGCCGCGCTCGGCTGCCAGCCTGCCGTCAAGGAGCAGATCCGCTCCTTCAGCGGATCCGCGCTCAATATACGTCTCTATCCGAGCCCGGTGCTCTTCGCGGATTACCGGTGTCAGCGTAACCTCGTTACGCATGCCCGAGCCGATAACCATCGCTTCCGCCGCAGCCTGGAGCGCCTTCATAAAGCCGCTGGAATCGCCGACCGCAACGACGGCCGAGCAGGCCATGCAGCGCTCGCCTGCGCTTCCGAAAGAAGAGGCTATAATGTTCTCCACCGTTTTCTCCACCTGGGCATCGGGCATAACGATATGGACGTTCTTGGCGCCGGCGAGCGCTTGGACTCTTTTTCCGTAAGAAGAAGCACGCTCATATACATATTTGGCGACCGGCTGCGAGCCGACAAAAGATACGGCTTTCACTCCAGGACTGCCCGTTAACGTATTCACGACGTCGTGAGCGCCATGAACGACATTGAGAACGCCGTCCGGCAGGCCGGCCTCCTGTAGAAGCTGCGCAAGCCTATTCGCCGTAAGCGGCGTTCTCTCCGACGGCTTTAGCACGAAGGTATTTCCCAGTGCGATAGCAAGCGGGAACATCCAGCAGGGCACCATCATCGGAAAATTAAACGGCGTGATGCCGCAAACTACGCCAAGCGGTACACGAAAGAGCTCTGAATCCAGATCGGTCGCGATATTAGCTAACGCTGCGCCCATCATATG
Organism: Paenibacillus sp. LPE1-1-1.1; assembly: GCF_040676435.1. NCBI lineage: Bacteria > Bacillati > Bacillota > Bacilli > Caryophanales > Paenibacillaceae > Paenibacillus > Paenibacillus sp. LPE1-1-1.1. The sequence continues at coordinate 18,798 of NZ_JBEGHY010000045.1, read as the reverse complement.
CGTGGGAGCTCCGGCAGCAAATTCCACGTTCTCGATGCCCCGCTGCACCTCGCCGGAGGCTTCCTTGAAGCTTTTTCCATTCTCGGCAGTGATGATCTCAGCAAGCTCCTCCGCATGCTCCTGCAGCAGCTGCCAGTAGCGGAACAGCACCCTTGCCCTGCGCGGAACGGGGGTTTTGCTCCATGCCGGGAAAGCCTGCTCGGCAGCAAGCACGGCCGCTGCAGCATCCGACGCAGCCGACAGCGGAACATGGGCCAGCACTTCGCCTGTCGCTGGATTTAACACTTTTTCTACTAGCCCGCTCGTTGAATCCACCCATACGCCGTTGATGAAATTGCGTAATTTAAGCGTTTCCTGCCTTGCGTTTGGTTCGATGGCCATCCCCTCAGCTCCCGCTTCCTCAAATTTTCCGCACATGACATTTGGACATCTTGTATAATCAGTAAAAAGCGTTTCAAAACCAGTATGGACGGTGACTGCCTATGGTAAAAACGGTGCTGCAGCTAACGGTTAGAGAGATTTTGGAGCGTCCCTTATTTCAGAAAGCGGAGGCCATTGCCAGCGAGGAAGCGCTGAACCGAACCGTAAAATGGGTTCATATCATGGAAGTAACCCAAGTCGGACATCTATTAAACGGCCATGAGCTCATTTTGAGCACGGGCATAGGCTGGCATGATGACGAAGCACTGAGCCTGTCTTTCCTCCGGCAGCTGATCGACAGCGGAGCCTCGGGCCTATGCATTGAGCTGGGTCTTTACGCCAAGCAGCCGTTTGACAAAATGAAAGAGCTTGCGCTGCGCGAAAATTTTCCTCTTATTTTTTTCCACGAAGAAGTCCGCTATATTGATATCACGCAGGATCTTCATGCCCACTTCATCCACCAGCACCATCGCATGGTTTCCGAGCTGGAGTCGCTGTCGACTGAGCTTAACCAGCTTCTACTCTCCGGTAAAGGCTTGATGTCTCTCCTGCGGCTGCTTCATCAAATGACCGGCGCTCAAGTCGCCTTCTTCCCTTTAGGCGCCGAAGCCCATTTCATACCGCCTATGCCAAAAGCCAAGGCTGACCGCTTCTACGAGCAGTGGATTTACGGCAAAATGTTTGCGGACCCCCAGCAGAAGCGATTGATCGCCCATCGGCCGATTTTAGCTCTCGACCATCTGTTTGCCGATTTGCTGCTGCAAGGCAAGCAGGAGCTTAGCGAATTTCAAATATTAGCCTTAGACCGCGCCGCAACAGCCATTGCCCAGGAAATGATGCGGACCAAATATATGGAGGAACGGCGACGGCACAAAGAGGATCTTTGGTCGGTGGATTGGCTCAGCGGCAAGCATTCGGCGAATGAGATCCGGGACTATATCCGCTCCTTAAAGCCTGCGGCCAAGCTAACCGGCGCGGCCGTTTGCCTCTTCGACATCGGCGAAGCTTACAAAGCATTAACCGACAAGGATGACGGCAGCCTTATCATTCAGAAAAATATGGTTGCCCGCGCTATTTTCGAAGGGGAAGGATTCCTGCTTCTGCCGCTTTTGCTCCATGGCCACATTGTATTCATCGCCCTCGACCAGCTCGGCGCCGTTCAATATCAGGAGCGCTTGCTGCGGTCCATCAGCCGTCTGCAGAAGACAGAGCTCCATCAGGAGCCGGCTTTTTTCTCTTCGCATATCGGCATCGGCAGCTATATCACCCAATTAACGAATGTGCAGGAAAGCTACGAGACAGCCAAGGAAACGATCGCGATTCAAAAGGACATCGGCCCGCTTCCTTCCCCCTTCTACCATGATTTGCATCTTCACAAAATTATTTATACGCTCAAAAAGGCAGATGCCCTTCCGGCTTTAATGGAGGAATATATCGGCCCGGTGGTCAACAGCGACCTGGAAAAGGGCGGACATCTGCTGCTTACTTTAAACGTCTATTTGCAGCTTTTAGGCTCCAAGCAGGAGACGGCCAAAGCGCTCTTTATCGCCAGGCAGACGCTCTATCACAGGCTGGATAAGCTCGCTGCGCTGCTTGGGAAGGATTTTATGGAGCCGGAAAAAAGGTTAACCATCGAGCTCGCGCTTCGCGCTTACCAATATATGCATGGCCCGATCCGTTAAGGCGCGAGAGACTGCTTGAGCAGCAGATTGGCAAAATGTTTCCGGGCATCCGCCGTCTCTACCAGAAGCGTTGCTTCATCGCCACCCGGATGCTTTAGCTCCAGCCAATCGCCGCTTAAGCCCTCGCGCACTCCGGTAATGACATACTGCTGCTTCATATAGGAATCAATCTTGCTTTTTTCTTCGGCATATTGCTCATAAGCGGACATGGCTGTCCCTCCCCTGCGTTACTGCTTTACCTTTTCCAACGGGTCGGCTATTTCTGCGGGTCCCGCTGAATTCAGCGATGTGTAAGGCGCCCGTTTCAAGTAACGGCCTGCTCCAAGGGCGCCAACGAATTGACGTTCCCGAACGACGAACTCGCCGCGCGAGAGTACGCTCTCCGGTAAGCCAGTAACCGTCAACCCTTCAAACGGATTATAGTCCACGTTCATATGATGCGATGCAGCCGACAGCACACGCTGCGCCAAAGGATCAAAAATAACGATATCCGCATCGCTGCCGATCGCGATCGTCCCCTTCTGCGGGAAAAGACCGAACAGCTTTGCGCTGCGCGTTGCCGCGATGTCGACAAATTGATTAAGCGTAATACGCCCTTTTATTACGCCCTCCGAATAGAGCAGCGAGAACCGGTCTTCGATAATAGGACCGCCATTCGGGATTTTACTGAAATCGCCGAGGCCCAAATCCTTCTGTCCGTCAAAATTAAAGGAGCAGTGATCCGATCCCAGCGTTTGCAGCTGGCCGCTCTTCAGCGCGTTCCACAGCACCTCCTGATGGAAGCTTTCGCGAAGCGGCGGCGACCATACGTATTTCGCCCCTTCAAAATCCGGCTTCTCCAGGCAGGACTGGTCAAGCACCAAATATTGCGGACAGGTTTCTCCCCACACATCTACGCCCTGCAGACGTGCTTCCGCGATTTGCTGCACGGCTTCCGCGCATGTCACGTGAACGACGTACAGTCTTGCACCGGCAAGCGCCGCCAGCTTTGCCGCCCGTCCCGTAGCTTCCCCTTCAAGGACTGACGGTCTCGTAAGCGCATGATAAATCGGATCCGTATGGCCTTCCTCGAGCGCCTTCTGGATGAGAAAATCAATGACATCGCCATTCTCGGCATGTACCATCACCATCGCGCCGAGCTCCTTTGCAGCCAGCATCGTCCGGAATAATGTGCCGTCATCGGCTTGAAATACGTTTTTGTAGGCCATGAATACCTTTAATGAGGTAATGCCTTCTTCCTTGACAATGGAAGGAAGCTCAGCCAACACCTCGTCATTGATTTCCCCGATCATCAGATGAAAGCCATAATCGATCACTGCTTTTCCATCGGCTTTCTTATGCCAAGCGGCAATCGAATCGCTGAGCGGCTTTCCTTTGGTCGTTAAGCAGAAATCGACGATGGTTGTCGTGCCTCCGAAGGCTGCGGCGGTTGTTCCGGTTGCAAAATCATCGGCCGTCACCGTTCCGCCAAAGGGCATTTCGAGATGGGTATGCGGGTCAACGCCGCCCGGAAACACAAATTTGCCAGACGCATCAATTATTTCATCAACTTCCGCTTCAATCTCCTTGCCGATCTGAGCGATCATGCCGTTCTTGATCAGCAGATCGGCCGTATACGTATCCGATGCCGTAACAATCGTCCCATTCTTAATGAGCTTCGTAGACACCTACACCGCCTCCTTTTTATCGCTGCCGTCTGAATCCTTCCCTTTCCCTACTGCAGCAATAGCCGCTTGCCGCTGATTCCAGCTCAGGGGCATCTCGGTCGCCGGGATTTCAATCATTGAAATCGCCCCTTCCACCGGACAGACGATCGAACAAAGGTTGCAGCCTACGCAATCCTCCTCGCGCACTTTGAGGTATGCAGCGCCGTTTTCGTCCGTATGCCGTTCAATGCACTGATGCGAGGTATCCTCGCAGGCAATATGGCATTTATTGCATACGATGCACGTATCCTGCTCGATTCTAGCGACGACTGCGTAATTCAGATCAAGATCGCCCCAATCCGAATATCGCGCTACCGATTTGCCAATCAGCTCATTTACGGATTGGAGACCCTTATCGTCCAGATAATTGTTCAAGCCGTCGATCATATCCTCCACAATGCTGAAGCCGTGGTGCATCGCTGCCGTACACACCTGTACGCCTGTCGAGCCCATGAGCATAAACTCGACCGCGTCCCGCCAGTTCGAAATGCCTCCGATTCCGGAAATCGGAACGCCGACTAGCGGATTTCGAGCGCATTCCGCAACCATATTGAGTGCAATCGGCTTTACGGCCGGGCCACAATAGCCGCCATGCGCCCCCTTGCCGCCCACATGCGGAATCGTATTCCAAGTATCGATGTCTACCCCTGCCAGCGAGTTTATCGTATTGATCAGCGAAATCGCATCCGCTCCGCCCCGCACAGCCGCTTTGGCAGTCGCCGTAATGTCTGTAATGTTGGGCGTAAGCTTAACGATAACCGGCGTTCTTGCCACCTCTTTGACCCACATCGTCTGCATTTCAACCAAATCCGGCTGCTGCCCGGAAGCGGCGCCCATTCCCCGCTCGGCCATGCCATGCGGGCAGCCGAAGTTCAGCTCCAGCCCGTCTACGCCGATCGCCTCGACCCTTTTTACAATTTCATGCCATTTCTCTCGCTTCGGTTCTACCATCAACGATACGACAACCGCATGACCCGGGAACCTTTTTTTCGTTTCGTTAATTTCCTTCAGGTTAACCTCCAGCGGCCGATCCGTAATCAGCTCGATATTATTGAAGCCTGCCACGCGCTGGCCGTTAAAATGAACAGCCGCAAAACGGGAGGAGGTATTAATAATCGGATCGCCCAGCGTTTTCCACACCGCGCCGCCCCAGCCCGCTTCGAATGCGCGCTGTACCTGGTAACCCGTATTCGTCGGCGGCGCCGAAGCGAGCCAAAAGGGATTCGGCGAAGAAATGCCTGCCAGTTGGATTCTAAGATCAGCCATGCAATTCCCTCCTCGCTCCGATTGTATTGTAAATGGAGAATGCCGCCAGCTTCCCTTGCTGCGCCGCGGATACCACCATGGCTTCCCCTTGCCCCTCGCCAAAAACCACGTCTCCTGCCGCATATATACGGGGGTTGGAGGTTTGATACGTCTCCGTATTGACCGTCACGATCCCCCGCTTATGCTCCAAGCCAAGCTGTTCGATCAGCGGCAAATGCCGCGTCTGCCCAATGGCCTTGATGACGGCGTCCACCTCCAGCAGAAAGGCGGAGCCTTCTATCGGGATAGGCCTTGCCCTGCCGCCTGCTTCATCGGCTTCAAGCCTCATCGCTTGGCATTCGAGCGCTTTGACGTTTCCATCCGCATCCCCGATAATCCGGCTCGGAGCGCTCAGCCACTCAAACTCCACGCCGTCCTGCTTGGCGAACTCGAATTCGAAATCGTAAGCGGTCATCTCTTCTTTCGTCCGCCGGTAAACCATCTTCACGTTGGACGCTCCTAATCTGACTGAACAGGTCGCAGCATCCACCGCCGTATTTCCTGCTCCGATTACCGCGACCCTTTTGCCGATAAAATCTACCGTAATCTCGGTTTTGGTTGATTCCACAAAATCAATCGCGTCATACACGCCTTTTAATTGCTCGCCCTCTATGCCGAGACTAGGTACCTTGGACATGCCGATGGCGAGAACGATAACGTCATGCTGCTCCAATAAATCATCTACGCCGACATCAATGCCGACCTTCGTGCCCGTCCGAATTTCAACGCCAAGCTTCTGCACCTGCTCGACCTCCCAGAGCGAAATGCGCTGCGGCAAGCGAAACGAAACGATGCCATACGTGTCCAGGCCGCCTGCCTGCTCCTTCGCTTCATATAAGGTGACCGCAAAGCCGAACCGGGCAAGCTCCCGCGCCGCCGACAGCCCGGCAGGGCCGCCTCCGATGATCGCCGCCGACTGGCCGTTGCTTGGACCGGCCGTGAACAAATTCTGTTCATTTTTAATGGCCCAATCCGTCGCATAGCGCTGAAGCTGTCCGATCATGATCGGCTTAGAGGAGTGGTTAAGCACGCATGCGCCCTCGCAAAGCTCCTCCGTCGGGCAAACCCGCGCGCAGGTAGCGCCAACCGGATTCGCGTCCATAATGGCGCGCGCCGATCCTTTCATGTTGCCGGAAGCGATTTTTTTAATGAAGGACGGGATATTTATGCCTGTCGGGCACGCCTTGATACAAGGTGCATCATAGCAATACAAACAGCGGTTAGATTCCTCAATCGCTTCCTTCGGCCGCATTCCCGCCTTCACCTCGGCAAAGTTCCGCCTGAGCGAATCGACGGGAATAAACGCCGCATTGACCGTCATGCCCATGCCCTTTCCTCCTTATAGACTCACGATTTTGTCATAGGTTTCCGGTCTGCGATCCCGGTAAAATTGCCATACGTCCCTAACCTCGCGTATAAGCTCCTTATTCATTTCACCGATAATGACCTCGTCCTTGTCCCTGCTGCCGATAGCCACAATGGAGCCCCGAGGATCAACCAGATAAGATTGGCCATAAAATTCGCCCATATTCCATGGGGCTTCCACTCCCACCCGGTTGATGGCTGCGACATAATAGCCGTTCGCCACCGCATGCGCCGGCTGCTCGAGCTTCCATAAGTACTCCGATGTGCCCGCAACCGTAGCCGAAGGGTTAAAGACGATTTCGGCACCGTTTAACCCGAGCGCTCTCGCTCCCTCCGGAAAGTGGCGGTCGTAGCAAATGTATACGCCGACTTTGGCGAAAGCCGTATCGAAGACGGGGTAACCCAGATTGCCCGGCTTGAAGTAATATTTCTCCCAAAAGCCGCAGGAGCCGCCGCCAGCCGCTACTTGCGGAATATGATGCTTGCGGTATTTGCCGAGGTATGTACCGTCTGCATCGATAACGGCTGCCGTGTTATAGTAGGTTGCGATTCCTTCCCTCTCATAAATGGGAAGCACGATGACGACGCCAAGCTCTCCCGCGAGCTCCTGAAAGAGCCTAGTTGTTGGCCCGTTCGGTATTTCCTCCGCGGCTGCATACCATTTCGTCTGCTGCTCTGAGCAAAAGTATGGCCCATAAAATATTTCCTGCAGGGAGATGATCTGTGCTCCTTTGGCCGCTGCCTCGCGAACGAGCCCGACATGCTTCTCGATCGCCGAGCGCTTATGGGTGTCAACCGGCTCATCCCCATGCAGATCATTCGACGCTTGAATGAGTCCAATCTTTACGACGGTCATCCCCCAGCCTCCTTTTCTATTCCGTTAATTTAAGTGCCGTCCGGTAGAGAAGCTCCACGCCCAGCTCGATATCCTCCGGCGCTGAATATTCTTTTGGATTGTGGCTGATGCCTTCTTTGCAGCGAACGAAAATCATGCCGTAATCGCACACATACGACATCGTTAAGGAATCATGGAAGGGACCGCTCATCAGCTCCGGCGGAGCGAAACCCATCTCCGCGGCCCCTTCCCGCATAAGCGCTCTTAGTTCCGGCGCGCAATAGCGCGGATCACTTTTGGTATCCTCACGGATCGTATAGGTCAAGCCATGCTCCAAGCATGTCTCCTCGATGAGGGCGAGCAGCTCTTTCTCCAGCGCGTTTCTGCGCGCCAGATCCATGTCGCGAAAATCAACCGTAAAGCTCACCTTCTCGGGAATGATGTTCCTCGAATCCGGAAATACGGTCAATGAGCCGACGGTTCCAACCGTCGGGGCTCCGGGCTCACGGCATGCCAACGCATTCAGTCCCACAATGACCTTAGCGCACCCCACCAGCGCGTCCTGGCGCATCGCCATCGGCACTGACCCTGCATGCCCCGCGAATCCGGTCATTTCGACCGTCCACCAGACCGGGCCGGAAATGCCGCTCACGATACCGATCGGCTCACCGATCGACTCCAGCACGGGACCCTGCTCGATATGCAGCTCCAGGAAAGCACCGATTCTCCCTTCTTGAAATTCATAGCCGGCGAACAAGCCGGGATCGCATCCGAACGCAAGCAATGCTTCCCTGCGCGTCACGCCATTCTTATCCGCCCGCTCCAGCTCGCCCTCCTCCAGCTTCCCCGTCATGCCCCTGACGCCGAACAGCCCTTTATTGAACCGGCAGCCCTCTTCATCGCAAAACGCGACTACCTCGATATTCCTCGATGGCCGAAAGCCTGATTCGACCATGGACTGAACCGCCTCGATGGCGCCAAGTACGCCTATAACGCCGTCATATCGGCCGCCATAGGGCTGCGAATCAATATGCGATCCAAGCATCAGCACGGGAGCTGCCTTATCCGCTCCTTCCAGCACGCCGATCAAATTGCCGAACGGGTCGATCCGCGCCTTCAGGCCGGCTTCGGTCATCCAGCCCCGAACCAGCTCTACGCCTGCCCGGTCTTCCTGCGACAAAGCCAAGCGGCATACGCCAGTATCGGCAATTTTTCCGATTTGCGCCAATTCCAAAATACGCCCGTGCAGCCTTTGTGAATTAATGCCCCTTTCCCCTTTTGCCTCCATTGCGCCTCCTCCTCCTCCTCTCCGCTCTCAGCCTGCAAAAACCTGAAGCAGCGTATCGGCGATAAATACAATTTCATCATCCGTCGCCGATAAGGGCGGGCTAAGCGTCAAAATATTCATATAGCCCGGCACCGTGTCGCCATTTTTGCCGATTAAAAGCCCCTTTTGCTTGCAGCCCGCCAGGATTCCCGCCACTCTCGCAGCAGAAGCAGGCTCTTTCGTAAGCTTATCCTCTACCAGCTCAATGCCGATCGCCGAACCAAAAACACGGATTTCCCCGACATGCGGATGCGCCTTCAGCGTTTTTATCTGGCTCAACAGTTCCTTGCCTATAAGTGCAGAGCGGCTGACTAAATTTTCCCGCTCCAATATTTCAATGTTCTTCAGCGCCACCGCGCAGGAGACCGGGTTGCCGCCAAATGTGTTTATATGCCGAAAATGGCTCTCCGGGCCGCTATCCTTGAAGCTCTCATACATTTCAGCCGATACAGCTGTAGCCGATAAAGGGGAATACGCGCTGGTCAGTCCTTTGGCCATCGTTACGATATCCGGCCGAACTCCGTAGTTCTGATGTCCGAATTTCTCTCCCGAACGGCCAAAGCCGCAAATAACCTCATCCACGATAAGCAGCACATCATGCTTGTCGCAAATCTTACGCAGCTTTGTTAAATAATCATCGGGCGGCACGATCATCCCGCCTCCTGTAATGACCGGCTCGACGATAATGCCGGCGACAGAATCCGGTCCTTCCCACACAATCGCATCCTCGAAGGCTTGCGCGCACTGCGTCTCGCAGGAACCCTTGGTTTGGCCAAAAGGGCAGCGATAGCAATAGGGAGGCGGCACATGGGTAAAGCCGACTCCGAGCGGCTCGTACTTCAGCTTGCGCTGCGCTTGACCTGTTGCCCCCAGCGCGCCCATTGAATTTCCGTGATAAGCGCGATGTCTTGCGATAAATTTATGCTTGGAGGGTTTTCCCCGCTGGTGATGATACTGACGGCCAATTTTGAAGGCTACCTCGTTGGCGTCCGAGCCCGAGTTGGAGAAAAAAATCCGGTACTCTCCCTCCAGCCACTCATTCAGCTTGGCTGCAAGCATAATAGCGGGAACATGGGATTGAACGAGCGTGGAGTATGCGAGTTTCTTCATCTGTTCGGCAGCCGCATCGGCGATCTCCGCGCGCCCATGCCCCACGTTCACGCACCATAATCCGGACATCCCGTCCAAATAACGGTTTCCGTCGATATCCGTAATCCAGCTGCCTTCTCCCGATACAATAACCATCGGATTCTCATTGTGGGGAGAAATATGATGCCATACATATTGGCGATCCTTCTCGAGCAGCGCTTCCTTCTCTTCGGCACCCATTGCTGTCTCCTCCACGCCCATAGACTGCTTCTCCTCCTTCGCGGCTGCCGCTTCTATAGTAGAACAGACCGCGAATGTCACCATCCGCGATCGTTATAGACTAGCATATGCGGCTACTTCGCCGCATCTTCCAAAATTGTTTTGTCGACCGTCGCAGCCAGATCCGGTTCCTTCTTAATCAGCTCGTATTTAAGCGCGATTTCAACGGTCCGCTGCACAGCCTCGTCAACAAACGCACCTACCTGCGCCTCCGTGAAGCCTTCCGGCTTCACAAGCTTCGCCATTTCCATCAGCATCGTCGTCTGATGCTCCTTCGTCGTGCTTCCCTCCGTAACGGCGCTCATCACGATATCAACCGATTCCGCTTGATTCGCAATCGCATAATTCCAGCCCTTCATGGTCGCCCTGATCGCTTTCACGGCAAGCTCGCGGTTGCTCTTCAGCCATTCGTCCTTCACGATGAGCGTATCCTCCAGCATCCCGACGCCGGCTTCCTCGAAATCATAGACATACAAATCCTCTTCCTTCACGCCGCTCTCAAGCACGACATGATATTCGTTATAAATCGTGGAGACGGCAACATCCAGCTGCTTGTTGAAAAATTGATCCATCGTAAAGCCTTGCTTCACCAGCTCAACATCTTTTTTCGGATCAAGTCCGTTTTTTTCCATGAATGCAAGCACCTGGAATTGCTGGCTGCCCGTCCACATTCCGACCTTCTTGCCCTTCATCTTCGCCGGCTCGTCGATGCCGGATTCCTTGCTCGCAACGAAGCGGTAGGAGCTCTTCTGCAGCACCTGTGCTATTGACACAAGCGGCAGCCCATTATCGCGGTTCACAAGCAAGCTGTCGAAGCTGGTCACCCCGATATCCGCCGCTCCGTTTACGACCTGCTGCTCAATCACGACATCCGGCCCTCCGGGGATAATCTCGACATCCAGGCCCTCCTCTTCGTAAAAGCCTTTTTCCTTCGCCACGAAAATACCGGCAAACTGAGCCTGCGGCACCCATTTTAGCTGAATTTTCACTTTCTGGAGCGGCTCTGCCGCCGGCTTATCCGTCGCTGCCGAACCATTAGCGGCGTCTGCCGGCTCACTTGTTGCTGCAGCAGGCTCATTGGTATTGCCGCAGGCAGCTACGACAAACAACGCCAGCGCCAGTATCACGGTTAAAACGGTTTGCCGTTTAAGGCTTCTCTTTTTCATGCAGACCATTCCTCTCCAATTTCAAATCTCTATTTAAATGCTGCTGTCAGCCCCTGGTGATGCATGGTTTACGGGATATCCACCCCATCGTTCAATGCTTCCGCTGCGCCGCATGCCATGGGATAATCAACCGCTCCGCTAATTGGACCAAGTAATACAGCAGGATGCCTAGTACGGCGGCTATGGCGATGCAGGCCCAAGCAAGGGGCATGTTGCCCAGCTTAATTTGATCGGAAAGCAGGAACCCGAGGCCGCGCGAGGAGATAAAAAATTCCCCGACGATCGCTCCGACAATGCTTGTCGACATATTGATTTTCAATGCGGTAAACAGATGCGGAAGCGCGGCCTGCAGACGGAGCTTCATGAAAACCTGGAATTTCCCGGCAGCATACGCATGCATGAGCTCAATCGATGCGGGCTCGATCGACCGCAGCCCCTTAAAGGCGATGACTGCCATCGCAGCCATTGTCATGACGGACACGATGGCGATTTTGGATGCGATGCCAGCGCCGAACCAGTTATTCATGACCGGTGCAAGCGCAACGATAGGCACCGCATTCAAGGAAGCGATAATCGTAATTCCGCCTTTGCCCATGCGGGGAAACGATGAAGCAGCTGCCGCGGCCAACAAGCCAAGAAACGATCCGATGAAGCAGCCGCCAAGTATCTCGCTTCCCGTATACAGCGAATAAAGCTGTAGCACATCGGAATTTTCGCGGATGGCGTTCGCTATCGCAGAGGGGATCGGCAGCTGATAGAGCTCCAAATGAAACAGCCAGTGGAAGCCTTCCAGCTGCCATACGGCAAGGAAAAGCAAACCGAATCCAAGCGGGAGCAGAAACACCGGTCTTTTGCTTTTGAGACTGCTTTTGGTATTCATCAAAGATGGCTTGGAGCGGATGCCGTCAATCGATCTGGATGCAAGCATTTCTTTCAACCGTCGTCCCTCCCCTTCAAGCGAAACTCCGGCTGCCAAGGGGTAATCCGTCTTTCCAGCAAGCAAATCAGTAAAAACAGGCTTAATCCGATGGCCATGCTGACCAGAACGGTTGACCAGAACATGTAGACCTGCGAAGTGCCGTAATACAAAGAACTGATCATGAGAACGCCTATCCCGTCCGGCGCGCCCATCAGCTCTACGATAATAGAAGCCGTGATCGCCAGCGGAGCCGACAGCTTAAGCCCGGCAAAAAGCCCCGGCAGCGCCGCTTTCAGCTTCAGCTTCGTATATGAGGTCCAAGGGGCAGCCCCGTAGGAGCGCATCAGCTCGAACTGCTCGGGCTTGATGCTTTGCAGGCCGCGCAGCATATTTATCGTGACTGGAAAAAAAGTAACGTAGCCGGCCATGAGGATGCGGGATAACGCAGCATCATGAATAATGCCGTAAATAATAGGCGCAAGCCCAATGATCGGAATCATTTGCGAGGCAACCATATAGGGCGAAAGCGTATTTTCTGCCGTTCGTGACAAGCTCATGAGAATGGCAAGCAAACAACCAATGGCAGAGCCTAACAAGAAACCCGTGATCGAATTGCCGAAGGTAACCATGCCTTGCTCCAGTAAAGTCGGAAAATGCTGCAGCATGCTGCCAATGACCAGATGCGGATAAGGCAGCTTTGACGCGGGATTAATCAGCTCCGCAACGTTTGCAATATACCAAGCTGAAGCCTCCCAGAGCAGAAGTATCCCAGCACTCCAAAGTACAATCGCAGTGCCGTCGCCGTTTCTCCTAAACCATCTGCTCATCAAGGAAGCCACTCTCCTCGTAGAAGCATTTTCTTACCTTCCTTGTTATTTCGCTGAATTTCTCGGTATCGCGAAATCCGGCAGAATCGCTCTCCCCCCGCGGTATCTCCACGATCGAATGAATTTTGCCGGGATGCGCCGAAAGCACGATGACACGATTGGATAGGAAAACAGCTTCGGGAATGCTGTGCGTGACGAATACGACGGTTTTATTCGTTTTTTGCTTGATGTCGAGAAGCTCCAGCTGCAGCTTCTCCTTCGTAAATTCATCGAGCGCGGAAAAGGGTTCATCCATCAATAATATAGGCGGGTCCAGGGCAAGCGCCCGTGCGATCGCAACGCGCTGCTGCATTCCGCCGCTAAGCTGCCAGGGATAGGAATGTTTGAAGGCGGTCAGTCCCACTAATTCGATAAGCTGCTCGGTCAGCGCAAGGTATTGCGACTTCTTTTGACCAAGCACCTCAAGCGGGAGCTCAATATTTTGTTGAACCGTCCTCCATTCGAACAAGGTGGGGTTTTGAAACACAATGCCGAACTTTCGGCGGAGACGTACTTCTCGGGGATGCTCGTTTTGAATCGTAATGCGGCCTTCCGTCGGCTCAAGCAAATCGGCCATTAACCGAAGCAGCGTAGATTTTCCGCAGCCCGATGGACCAAGGAGCGATACGAATTCATTTCGGTAGATTTCGAAGCTGACCTGCTGAAGCGCCGTTATCTCGTGGCCTTTTTTCCCGAAACGCATCGACACTTGATCCACAATGATTTCAGCTTGTTTTGCAGCTTCGGATTGCTCCATGTCATCCCTCCTCATTGTTTCGGTCATTTAATGTTAGGTTTGAGATAGATTCATGTTTATATATGTAATATTATATAACATCAAATTTCAAATGCATTATACAAAGTGGTTAAAAAAAGGGTAAAGGAATAGACACAATGTCAAATAGAGCTGTTCAAGCTATTTGATAGATTACTAGAAATGGACTAATTTTCATTCACATAACCGCTCGGCTCTTGAATATATTGAGTAACAGACAACAAAAAAGTGAAAGGCAGCTTAGGCTGCTTGCATGCCGCAACGTTAACTTCTTGGAATGAGGTGAGGGAAATGGAGTCAGAGCCGCTGTTTGTTGTGTCAAGAGAGGATTGGTCGCTCCACCGCAAAGGCTATGAGGATCAAGCGCGACATCAGGAGAAGGTACATGAAGCAATTAAGCAAAACCTTCCCGATCTGGTTTCCGACGAAAGCATCGTTTTGTCCGATGGAAGGCGTACGATCAAGGTTCCCATTAAGAGTCTCGACGAATCCCACTTTATATACAACTACAACAAGAAGCAGCACGTCGGACAAGGCGACGGCGATTCTCAGGTTGGCGATGTGCTTGGCGTCGACCCTCAAGCCGCCAAGGGACCGGGTAAAGGCCAGGATGCAGGCGATCAGCCCGGCGAGGATGTCGTCGATACCGAAATAAGCATCGATCAGCTCGAGGATATGCTATTCGAGGAGCTGGAGCTTCCGAACTTGGAGCAGAAGCAAAAGGATCAGCTTCAAACGACGGAAATTGTTTTTCACGATATCCGAAAAAAAGGCATCATGTCCAACATCGATAAGAAACGGACATTAATTGAAAACCTTCGCCGTAATGCCAATGCAGGCAAGTCGGGGATTGGCGGTATTTCGCCTGATGACCTTCGCTACAAAACGTGGAATGAAATCGTAAAGCCGCAATCCAACGCCGTCATCTTGGCGCTCATGGATACCTCGGGAAGCATGGGCTCGTTCGAGAAATATTGCGCGCGCAGCTTTTTCTTCTGGATGACCCGTTTCCTGCGCCGCAAATACGAGCATGTGGAGATTGTGTTTATCGCGCATCATACCGAGGCCAAGGAGGTCACGGAGGAGGAGTTCTTCAACCGCGGCGAAAGCGGCGGCACGATCTGTTCCTCGGCTTACCAGAAAGCGATTGATGTAATCGACAGCCGTTATCCGACTTCCAATTGGAACATCTACCCGTTTCATTTCTCGGATGGCGACAACCTCACCTCCGATAACGAGCGTTGCGTCAAGCTGATCGGTCAGCTCATGGAGCGAAGCAATATGTTCGGCTACGGCGAGGTTAACCAGTACAACCGCAGCAGCACGCTGATGTCAGCTTATAAGCATATCAACCATAAAAAATTCATGTACTCGGTCATTAAGGAAAAGGGTGAGGTCTATAAGGCGCTCAAAACCTTCTTCTCCAAACAAGTGACCGGTGCTTAATAGACAAATCCCGTCATGCAAAGCCTATGCATGACGGGATTTTTTTGCTTCAAAGTATCGTTAGGTTGGAAGTGTTCTGTTGTTAGACGGCCTGCTCGCCAGCTTCTTTATCCGGGTCCGTCCCTTTTGTTTCTTTGCCAAAAAACAGAACGGTCAGCGCCCCTATGATGATCGTAACAAAGAAAATCATAAAAATATTATGAATTTCCGTCTTGCCTGCTACCAGCATCCCTACCAGATAAGGACCGATAATGCCGCCGACCCGCCCAAAGGAAGCCGCGAACCCGACACCGGTCCCGCGGACGGCAACCGGATAAAGCTCCGGCGTATAGGCGTACATGCCACCCCATGCGCCGAGGTTAAAAAAGGATAGACATATGCCGGACGCAATCAGCATCCCCTCTGTTTCGGCGCTGCCAAACCATAACGCGCTTCCGGCCGTCAGCAAAAGAAAAGTGACGAGCACGAACTTCCGTCCGAATTTTTCGATAAAATACGCCGCAGTGAAATAGCCAGGCAGCTGGGCGAGCGACATAATCAGTACGTATTGGAAGCTTTTTACCAATCCGAAGCCTTTTATCACCATGACGGATGGCAGCCACAAAAACATCCCGTAATAAGAAAATACGACCGTAAACCATAATATCCATAACATGACGGTCGCCCGGCGATGCTTTGACGACCAAATCGATGATATTCGCTCGGTAAACGGGAGCTTCTTGCTCTGCTGCGCCGTGTAGCTGGGCGCGTCTTGAATGGCCCGCCTTAAGTACAATGCATACAAAGCGGGCGCTGCTCCAATTAAAAAAGCCATTCTCCAGCCATAATGCGGAATAATGAAGTAAGCGATCAAAGCCGCGGCAATCCAGCCGCATGCCCAGAAGCTTTCAAGCAGCACGACGGCCCGGCCTCTCTCCTTAATCGGGACAGACTCCGAAACTAGCGTTGAAGCGACCGGCAGCTCGCCACCCAGCCCGAATCCCGCAGCGAACCGCAGCACGCAGAGCGCGATAAACCCTGTTGCCAATGCGGATAGACCGCTGGCAATGGAGAAAATAAGCAGTGTCCACAGCAGGATCGCCCGTCGTCCGTACCGGTCTGCCATTAGGCCTGCTATTGCCGCGCCGGCAGCCATGCCTATTGAATTAATCGCCATCAGCAAACCAATCTGCTGCGCGCCAAGCTGCCATTCCGCAGCGAGCGCAGTCACAATGAATGAGATCATTCCGACCTCCATCGCATCGAACAGCCAGCTCAGCCCGGCGCTGAACAGCAGCTTCCTTTGCTTCGGCTCACGCAGTAAAGACATATTTCTCATAGGAAAGACTCCTTGTTTATTTCTCCGTTTAGTTTACTTCTATTTATCACCTTTGCACGAATTTGAATCTATGCGGTCACACTTAGTCTTGCCCTTCTAGGTCAGCTTTAGAAGACAAGATGTATTTTTCTTGCTCGAATAAGAAAAACCGTTCCGAAGGTTTGCCGTGGTATGAGCGCCAATACAGCTGTCTCAATGTACCTCTCACCATATTCGAATGGTTATTGTGTTTGGCGCCGCGGTCGAAAGCTTTAGTTTTTGCTTCAGCAGCTTCAGGGCATCATTTTAAATACCTTCGAAACAATTCATCTAAACCAAACGTTAACGCTCCGCAAGCGGATAGACGAATAACAACAAAAAAAACCTTAGCCCAGGTTTTGGGTTAAGGTCGATACTGCTGTTTTTTCATGTTACTCGCTTCGGATTAGCTGGTCCAAGCTTTTAAATTCATAGCCTTGGCGGCGTGCTTCGTCAACGATGCTGCCCAGCGCCTCTGTATTGTCCTTGGATACGGAATGCAGCAAAATGATAGCACCGGGATGCAGCTGCTTCACGACCTCACTGTACGCGTATTGGGAGCCTCTTTGCGCATTCACATCCCAATCTTTATAAGCAACGGACCAAAAGACATTCGTATAACCGAATTGCTTGCTCGCCGCAAGCACCCGTTCGCTAAAAATGCCTCTAGGCGGACGAAGATATTTCATCTCCTTCTGTCCCGTCAGGACCCCTACCTGCTCTTTCACCTTATCCAGCTCCGTCTTGATATTGCCTTCCGAGAGCTGCGACATATCCGGATGGCTCCAAGAGTGATTGCCTACGATATGGCCTTCAGCCGCCATTCGTTGAATAAGCTCTGGCTGGTCCTTCACATAATGCCCCGTGACAAAAAAAGCCGCCGGCACTTTCTTCTCCTTTAAAACATCAAGTATTCGAGGCGTATACCCATTCTCGTAACCATTATCGAACGTGAGATATAGCTCCTTCTTGCTTGTGTCCCCCAAAAAAAGCGCTCCGTGCTTCGTCACGATATTTTTGAAGCCTTCTTCATCTATCGAAGGCAATCGGCCTTCCACGCTTTTCTTAAATCCAAAATGATACACGCCTGGCTGTCCGAATGCAGCATCCGGACTAATTAAGCACCATAGGATCACGGCAAATGTCGCAATCATTCTCATACTAAGCTTCAACAGCAAAGCCCTCCTTATTCCACTGAAATATATGGCGCATGACGGCATATTGCGATTATATTTCCCCATTGCGGCATAAAAAAACCGTTATCTTCATCAGTCCGATTAGACTTTGAAGATAACGGCTTTATATGTATTTCATTCGTTTAAATAATGGTCGGGACGACACGATTTGAACATGCGACCCCCTGGTCCCAAACCAGGTGCTCTACCAAGCTGAGCTACGTCCCGAGAAAAGATGGTGCCGTCGAGAGGACTTGAACCCCCAACCTACTGATTACAAGTCAGTTGCTC
This sequence comes from Paenibacillus sp. LPE1-1-1.1, assembly GCF_040676435.1. Classification (NCBI taxonomy): domain Bacteria; kingdom Bacillati; phylum Bacillota; class Bacilli; order Caryophanales; family Paenibacillaceae; genus Paenibacillus; species Paenibacillus sp. LPE1-1-1.1. The sequence goes on along the minus strand of NZ_JBEGHY010000045.1, from coordinate 816 downwards.
TACCAGTTGAGCTACAACGGCACATCGATTATGTCCGCCATGATGCGGCGGTTTGCGATGCTGATTTTGAAAACATCAAGCATCTAAAGAAAAAGTGGTGCCGTCGAGAGGACTTGAACCCCCAACCTACTGATTACAAGTCAGTTGCTCTACCAGTTGAGCTACAACGGCATATGGATGATGTTCACCCTTAAAAGGTGATTGGTTGCGGGGGCAGGATTTGAACCTGCGGCCTTCGGGTTATGAGCCCGACGAGCTACCGGGCTGCTCCACCCCGCGTCGTTAAAAAAGTATTGGTGACCCGTAGGGGACTCGAACCCCTGTTACCTCCGTGAAAGGGAGGTGTCTTAACCACTTGACCAACGGGCCTTGAAAAAAAGAGAACGGAGAGAGAGGGATTCGAACCCTCGCACCACTTACGCAGTCTAACCCCTTAGCAGAGGGTCCCCTTGAGCCACTTGGGTATCTCTCCAAACTTGGCTCCCCGAACAGGACTCGAACCTGTGACAACTCGATTAACAGTCGAGTGCTCTACCAACTGAGCTATCAGGGAAAATATGGTGGGCCCTAGTGGACTCGAACCACCGACCTCACCCTTATCAGGGGTGCGCTCTAACCAGCTGAGCTAAGGGCCCAAAGCATAAACATAAATCTTATTTAAGATCTTTAGTTTAAGCACAGGCAGGCAATTGCGCCCTGAAAACTGGATACGAAAGGTAGGTTTGCTGAAACCTTTTTAGCTGCTGTCTGCCGGATGTATGGGTCCGGGGCAAACTTAAGCGTATGCTTACGATGTAAGTTTGCTTCTCAAACTTT
>NZ_JBEGHY010000044.1:0-498659 GCF_040676435.1 Paenibacillus sp. LPE1-1-1.1 | reverse complement strand
GAGCCAGGATCAAACTCTCCAAATTGGTGTTTGAAATGCTCATTACTTTTTATCGCTTTTCTAACGATCCGTTAGGATCGTAAGGGCAGTTATTACTCGTTGTTCAGTTTTCAAAGAGCAATCTTTTCTTCCGTGTCGGCCGTGTTTCTCATTGGCGACTTAGATAATATATCATGTTCGCCTATGACATTGCAAGTCTTTTTTTCATTATTTCCGAAAAAGATTTCGCTTTAGTATTTTGCTCCTTATATACATCTTATTTACGGAAGGTTTTATTTATTTAGGATAAAGAAATTCATTGTACATACGCAACGAACTTTAATATTTCCCGTTCTTGTTTCATTATTCATTCATCGCATAAAAAAACAGCAAGCACTAGGTTACGCTGCTAATCATTAATGAGCCTTAGCGTGACGTATACGTGCTTACTGTCCTTTTGTAATAAAAATCACTTAACGCAGTACTTCCTTAATGTGAAGATGCCGCTCATTTATTAGATTTACGATTACTCCTTCAATGGACACCCAAGGCCTCGTTGGATAGTTGCGATCCGAAAACACAATTTCTCCAACCCGTTCATCGCTGAGCTTAACGATCGTTCCGTTGTGGAATTGAGTCGCCTTCTCTACAAATGTACGCACATAGGTAGGATCCAGCTTGCCGAATGCATCACTTTGAATTTGTTCCAGGACGAGATATGGGGATGCAGCCTTCCTATATGCCTTATTTAAGGTCATGGCGTGGAAGATATCTGCGATAGCCACAATCTTGGCATACGGATTAATTTTTGTAGCATCTATGCCAAGCGGATATCCAGTACCGTCAACCTTCTCATGATGCTGCAAAGCTGCCATTTTCACCCCTTCATTTAGGGCGGAAACATTTTTGAGCAATTGATAACCATGAACGGTGTGACGCATCATTTCTTCCTTTTCTTCCACTGATAATGAATTGGGCTTGGTCAGTATCGTCTTATCAATCCGAACGTTCCCAATATCATGCAGTAAACCGGCGAATGCGATTTGCATCCAATCCTTTTGAGGAAATCCGGTCCATTGCGCGATAAGATAAGAAGTTAATGCGCAAGTGATACTATTATGGATCAAATAATCCTTCTCCATAAATTGACGCGGTACAAAGGTCAGCAGGTTATAGCTCTTAATATGCTCCAACAGCTTCTCAAGTTGCTTCCGAATGTCCATAACCGGCATTGCTTGCCCAGCCACAAATGAGTTGAACACTTGGCGCAATACAATGACCATTTTGTCATACTCTTCATGCAGGGGAGATGCGACGTATACCAGATTTGCTTCCTGTGCGGATTCTTCCTCTGTATCAGCGCCTGGTTTACTTGCCGCTTGGTTTGATTCAATTTCTACGCTTGCAATAAGGAAGGCTTGCAATATCTCTAGTTCTTTAGGCGTTACGACTTTGCCTTTTTGAAATAGGGTACCGCCAAGCGGGGTGAGGACATCTTCAATAATTTTGTCGCCTAATTTAAGATGTGATAACGTTACCGCCGCCACAAGAGTTCTCTCCCCTGTAAATGAATATATTCTAAATTCATTTTAAACCGCAAAACACAAGCTGATCCGTACGATAACGGAATCAGCTGTGTCTTTTACCACTATTCAACCGGCGTTTCGCCACCGTCTTGCTCTTCGTTCTCATCCAGCGCGTCATTCTCTTCGCTGCGGGCAACACGAGTAACTGTGGCTACCGTATCATCCTCGCGCGTATTAATGAGTTTAACCCCTTGCGTATTCCGGCCCATTGTAGAGATGCCTTCCATACTGGTCCGAATCATCGTGCCCGATGCCGTCATGATCATAAGGTCCTCATCGTTCTCAACGACCTTAAGTGAGACGATCGGTCCATTCTTATCCGTCACATTAAGGGTTTTGATCCCCTTGCCGCCACGGTTCTGGATACGATAGTCGGCCACAGGTGTCCGTTTGCCGTAACCTTTGGAGGTAACGATCAGAATGTCCTTATCCGGTACGATAACGTCCATATCTATAACCGTATCATTATCATCAAGCTGGATACCTTTAACGCCTGTGGCTGAACGTCCCATGGAGCGAACATCTTGCTCCGAATATCGGATGGACATCCCTTGCGCCGTACCCATGATAATTTCTTGATTACCGTCAGTCAGCTTCACGCCAATGAGGTCATCATCCTCACGAAGCGAGATCGCAATGAGACCGACCTTCCGGATGTTGATGTAATCGTCCAGCGGCGTTTTCTTCACAACCCCTTGTCTTGTAGCAAAGAACAAGAAGTGTTCAGAATCGAACTCCTGCACTGGTATAACCGCGTTAATCGTCTCGCCTTGTTCAATCTGAATAAGGTTAATGATTGGTGTTCCGCGCGCGGTACGGTTAAGATCAGGAATTTCATAGGCTTTCAGCTTGTACACCTTACCCTTGTTCGTAAAGAACAATAGATAATGATGCGTATTCGAAACGAATAGATGCTCGACAAAGTCATCATCCTTCGTTCCCATGCCGACTACGCCTTTACCGCCCCGCTTCTGGCTGCGATAAGTACCAACCGGCAAACGCTTGATATAGCCGGTGTGCGTAATCGAAATGATAACATCCTCGCGAGGAATTAGATCCTCATCCAGAATTTCTTCATCACTTGCCATAAGCTCTGTCCGGCGCTCATCTCCGAAACGATCTTTTAATTCGGAGAGTTCCGTGCTGATGATATCGAGCACAAGCTGCTCGTCGGCCAAAATCGCTTTATATTCAGCAATTTTACGCATAAGCTCTTCGTACTCTGCCTCAATTTTGTCTCTTTCCAAACCAGTCAGACGCTGCAAACGCATATCCAGAATCGCTTGCGCCTGCTCATGAGAGAGCGAGAATCTTGTAATCAAACCCTCGCGGGCTTGATCAGCGGTCTGAGAAGCACGAATTAACGCAATAACCTCATCCAAATGGTCAAGCGCAATCCGCAAGCCTTCCAAGATGTGCGCCCTAGCTTCGGCTTTTTTCAGTTCAAACTCGGTACGCCGACGAATAACCTCAATTTGATGCTGCAAATAATGATAAAGCATATCACGGATGTTAAGCGTCTTAGGCTCACCATTTACGAGCGCCAGCATGTTAATTCCGAAATTGGACTGCAGCTGCGTCTGCTTGTACAAATTATTCAGAACGATGCTTGGGTTAACGTCTCTGCGAAGCTCAATGACGACACGCATGCCGTTACGGTCTGATTCATCCCGCAAATCGGTAATACCTTCGATTTTTTTCTCGCGGACGAGCTCAGCGATCTTCTCTACCAAACGGGCTTTAATGACTTGATATGGCAGCTCATGCACAATAATACGTGCTTTGCCGTTATTCTCCTCGATTGTCGCACGCGCCCGCATCGTTACTGAACCGCGCCCTGTCAAATAAGCTTGGCGAATACCTTGGCGGCCCATAATAAATGCGGCTGTTGGGAAATCCGGACCTTTTATATAATCCATTAACTCGACTGGCGTAATATCAGGATTAACAATCAGAGCCTGTACCCCGTCGATAACCTCGTTCAAGTTGTGAGGAGGAATATTCGTGGCCATACCTACCGCAATTCCCGTAACCCCGTTCACGAGCAGGTTCGGATAACGTGCTGGCAATACGACCGGCTCCGATTCTTCACCGTCATAGTTGGGTGCGAAATCAATCGTTTCTTTGTTGATGTCCCGTAACAGTTCCATTGCTATTTTTGAAAGACGAGCTTCCGTATAACGCATGGCTGCCGCGAAGTCGCCATCAATTGAACCAAAGTTGCCGTGTCCGTCAACGAGCATATAACGCATGGAGAAATCCTGTGCCATCCGTACCATTGATTCATATACTGCAGAATCACCATGCGGATGGTACTTACCGATTACTTCTCCTACAATTCTCGCCGACTTCTTATGGGGCTTGTCCGGTGACATGCCTAGCTCGGACATTGCAAACAAAATGCGACGATGCACAGGCTTTAGACCATCCCTAACATCGGGAAGAGCACGGCTTACAATGATACTCATTGCGTAATCCATAAAGGAATCCCGCATCTCCGTACCAATATCCCGATCTTTTATAGATATACGTTCTTCTTCCGCCATGATTTACCTCCCTGACGCTATCTATAGCTACTCTTAAATCAACATAACTCTTATATTACTTTCTCAAAAAGCGAGCATATAAACCTTTTTTGCTCTTGCTTTTGAAATTCCCGGGGAACTGTCTTCATTCTTCGAAAAAAATAGGTGAAACGCCGCTATCCATACACGAAAAGCCGCCATAGAATAAACAGACCCAACTTTCATTATACCACTCAATTCCAAGTCTGTCTCCTTCATCATTTGAATTCCATGCGTAGAAAAGAAACAGCGCGAGAGGAGAAAAAACGTTGAGCATTCGACGTGTTAAGAGCAAATGGGCTAAAACAAATATCATGCTTAAGTCAGAATATTTGAGACAATATATGCCTACAACAAAGTTGTTTGGACGCGCCACTCTTCAATCTATGCTGAGTGAATATGGAATGGTTTATTTCAAACCAATTAACGGCACCTTCGGCAAAGGTGTAACACGGATAGAAAGAACAACTCAACCGGAGCTAGGTTACCGCTATCAGCTGGAAAAAACAATTTTGTTCTTTCCGACTTTCGAACAGCTTTACGAAAAGCTGGTGAAGCAAAAGAAAGACCGGCAATATATCGTCCAACAAGGCATCCATCTGCTTCGTCACATGAAGCGCCGCTTCGACATCCGCGTTATGGTTCAAAAAAACCCAAAAAATGATTGGGAAGCTACAGGAATTATCGGACGGCTTGCTCACCCGGCAAAAATCGTTACAAATTACCACAGCGGCGGCACCCCCATGTCTATAGAGCGTCTTATGAGCGACCATACCACCTCATCAGAACTTGCCGCGTTCAAAAACCGTTTAAGAAAATTAAGTATTACCATTGCTAAAAACCTCGAGGCTGCCTATCCAAATATAAAAGAAATTGGGGTCGACATTGCGATTGACGCCAAGCTTCATCCCTGGATTTTGGAGGTCAATACATTGCCCGACCCCTTTATCTTCCAAAAGCTGCCCGACCAAAGCGTATTCCATAAGGTTTACCGGTATGCAGTTGCCTATGGCCGTTTCAAAAAAAGAAGCAGTCGTCCATAATAGGAGGCTGCTTCTTTACCCTGTACACTGCACTTTAGAAATCTAGATTCGTTACATATCTAGCGTATTTCTGAATGAATTCGCGGCGGGGCTCAACATTATCTCCCATAAGCGTATCAAAAACGACATCGGCCTCAATCGCATCCTCGATCGTTACCTGCAGCATCGTACGGCTTTCCGGATCCATCGTTGTTTCCCAAAGCTGAGTGGCATTCATCTCGCCAAGTCCTTTATAGCGCTGAACGTTAACTTTGACGCCTTCTCCGAATTCAGCAATAATCCGGTCGCGCTCCTTCTCGGTCTGCGCGTATCGAATCACTTTATTCCGCTCGATTTTAAATAGCGGCGGCTGAGCGATGTAGATATAGCCAGCATCTATAATTTGCCGCATATAGCGATAGAAGAACGTCAGCATGAGCGTACGAATATGAGCGCCATCGACGTCGGCATCGGTCATAATGATGATTTTGTGATAACGCGCTTTAGCCAGATCAAAGTCATCGCTAATGCCGGTACCAAGCGCCGTAATGATAGCCCGAATCTCCGCATTGCCCAAAATTCGATCCAAACGCGCTTTCTCTACGTTCAAAATTTTACCCCGAAGCGGCAAAATCGCTTGGAAATGACGATCGCGGCCTTGCTTGGCAGAGCCGCCGGCAGAGTCACCTTCTACGATGTAAAGCTCACTGATTGAAGCATCCTTCGAGGAGCAATCGGCAAGCTTACCAGGCAGGGAACCTACCTCGAGCGCGCTTTTTCTACGGGTTAGCTCACGGGCTTTACGCGCCGCCTCGCGGGCACGCGCTGCTTGTAAGCCTTTCTCTACGATTTTGCGTGAAACCGCCGGATTCTCCTCGAGGAATTCCTGCAGCTTCTCGGCAAAGAAGGATTCCACAATACCGCGAACCTCACTGTTACCAAGTTTGGTCTTTGTTTGTCCTTCGAATTGCGGTTCCGGGATTTTGACCGAAATAATCGCAGTCAAGCCTTCACGCACATCGTCCCCGGAGAAGTTGGAGTCATTGTCTTTAATCAAGTTCGATTTGCGGGCATAGTCGTTAATAATACGCGTTAGCGCGCTCTTAAAGCCGGACTCATGCGTACCGCCCTCATGCGTGTTGATATTGTTCGCGAAAGAATAAATATTCTCGGTATAGTTATCGTTATACTGCAATGCGACCTCAACATGGATATGGTCCTTCGACCCTTCGACATAAATCGGCAGCTCATGAAGCGCTTCGCGATTGCGGTTTAAATATTTTACAAACTCAATTATACCGCCCTCGTACATAAACGTATTCGATACGCCGGTACGCTCATCGGTAAGAACAATTTCGATGCCTTTATTCAAAAACGCCAGCTCGCGGATCCGCGATTGCAGCGTTTCATAATCAAAAACGGTTGTTTCCGTAAAAATCTCGCTGTCCGGCGTAAACGTAGTCTGTGTGCCCGTTTCCGTCGTATCTCCGATAATTTTGATATCATATTGCGGAGCGCCTTTACGGTATTCTTGCTGATAGATATGTCCTTCACGTTTAACTTGAACAATGACGAGCTCGGACAGCGCGTTTACGACAGATATACCGACACCATGCAAGCCGCCGGATACTTTATAGCCCTCACCGCCGAATTTACCTCCGGCATGCAAAACCGTCATTACGACCTCAAGAGTCGATTTCTTCAGTTTCGTATTCTCCCCCACAGGAATGCCGCGTCCATTATCGATAACAGTTATGCTGTTATTCTCGTGAACGATTACTTCGATTCTTGAGCAATAACCGGCCAAAGCCTCGTCAATACTGTTATCGACAACCTCCCATACGAGATGGTGGAGACCTTTGCCACTGGTGGAGCCAATATACATCCCCGGACGTTTGCGTACCGCCTCTAATCCTTCCAAGACCTGTATCTGACTCTCGTCATACGTATGCTGCTCCAAAGACATGCAATTTCACTGCTCCTCTCAACTGCTATTCCTGATCGCCTTCGCTCTAGCCGTTCGCCGCAAAATGATGGGCTCGTTTCTTCAACGTAGAGGATGAAATAGGCGAATAATATATTTTCTGCTTCGTTACAACGATCGATTTTGGCTCTTCCTCGCCTATCGTTTCAACGTCCTTGCGCTTGCGTGCTCCCGCAACAAATTGCTTGGAAAGTTTGGAGGACTGCTCGATGGAAATATCAAAAATGGCCACCAGCTCCGCAGCCCGAATTATTTTCTCGCCGCCCAAATGGATGTACATGTCCTCTTCCTCACCTTTCCTATTCGCACCTTAACGCGTCACTCGGCCGCCATGCACATGGTAGATGCCGGCATCCTGAAGCCTGCTCACATTCACGCTTTCAAGGCCGGTCGTTGTAATAAAGGTTTGTACTTTGCTTTGAAATGTCTCAATAAGCTGCGTTTGACGGTTCTGATCAAGCTCCGACAGCACATCGTCAAGAAGCAAAAGCGGGTATTCACCGATTTCCTCGTTAATGAGCTCTATTTCCGCCAATTTTAAAGATAAGGCAGTCGTCCGCTGCTGCCCTTGGGAGCCGAATGTCTGCGCTTCTTTGCCGTTAATAAAAAACGCCAGATCATCGCGATGCGGTCCCACTAGCGTAACCCCTCTGCGAATCTCCTGATCTTTCACCTGTGTTAACTTTATCATAAATTGATCAAATAAAACAGATTCATCTTGCTGGGCGTCCGTATCGAAAGAAGGCCGGTACTCAATTGTGAGCTGCTCGGCGCCGTTCGTTATGCCCGAATGGATTTGTTCTGCAAACGTTTGTAATTTATGTATAAAGTGTTTCCTTTTTTTCATGATTTTAACACCATGCTCTGCAAGCTGCATATTCCATACATCCAGCATCGTCTGATTCGCCCCTCCAGGGTACGAGGCTTTCAGAAAATTATTGCGCTGCTGAAGCACTTTTCCGTACTGCTGCAGAGTATACAAATAGCCGGGCTGCACCTGACCGATTTCCATATCGAGAAACCGTCTTCGCACACCCGGCGTTCCTTTTACAATTTCCAGATCCTCCGGCGCAAACATGACGACGTTGACCGAACCGATAAAATCGCTCAGCTTACGCTGTTCGAGTCCGTTAATTTTAGCTTTTTTCCCTTGGGCCGAATAGAGGAGATCGAGCTTAACCGACCCGTATTTCTTATCGACCTCACCTGAGATGCGCGCTGCGTCGGCTTGCCAGCCAATGAGCTCCTTGTCTTTGGAGGTACGATGCGATTTTGTTAAAGCCAGTACGAATATGGCTTCCAGCAGGTTTGTTTTTCCTTGGGCATTGGGCCCAAGAAACACATTTACCTTATTGGGCGTTTGCAGATCAAGGTCACTATAGTTTCGATAATTTTGCAGCTGTATGTTCGTTAAAAACACGTTTCGACCTCCCGGTCCATCGGTGCGTTACGCTTTACCTACTGTAAATACGCCGCAGCCTTCAACCTCTACTTTATCCCCAACATACAACTTTCTGCCGCGCCGATTATCCGCTTCTCCGTTAATAATCACAGTGCTCTCTTGAAGAAAAAACTTGGCGTGCCCGCCGGTTGAAATACAATCGGACAGCTTTAGAAACTGCCCTAGCGTAATATATTCTGTTTTGATGCCGATTTCTTTCATCGAAAAGCTCATTCCTTTCTTTTTCTGCGCTTGTGATTAACCAGTTGTACGGTATGGCAGAATGACATACATGCTGAAGGCATGATCCATAGGACGAATAATAATCGGGCTCATAGCCCCAGTAAAGCCGATGAACAACTGCTCGCTATCAATAACTTTAAGAACATCAAGCATATACTTCGAGTTGAATGCGATTCTAAGCGCTTCTCCGTTGAATTCTTTTGCTTCAAGCTGCTCTGTAACCCGGCCCAGTTCTGTCGAGCTGGATGAGATTTCAATGGATCCGTCTTCAAGCGTCATCAGCCGCACGATATTGGTTTTTTCCTCGCGGGACATCAGATAGGCACGGTCAATCGCGTCCATTACATTTTTTGTATCCAAAACAAGTTCTGTTTTGAAGGTTTGCGGAATAATCTTAGAAGTATCGGGATAGGTGCCGTCAAGAATACGCGTATAGAACAATACGTTTCCAAGCTTAAATAGAACCTGGTTGTCTGCTACGACAATATCTACAAGAGCGTTATGCTCCGGAACGAGCTTAGAAAGCTCAATCAGCGTTTTTGCCGAAATAACGACATTGCTGAACTTGAATTGCGCGTCAGTATCGACTTGAGCGGTACGGCTGGCCAGCCGGTGACGGTCGGTTGCTACAAACTTCAGCTCGCCTTCGAGCAAATTCCAAAGCACACCTGTCAAAATTGGCGTTTGTTCGCTTGCCGATGCTGCTAGAACGGTCTGACGAATCATCGCTTTTAATAGATCACCAGGCATTTGCAATACTTCATTTTGTTCAATGGAAGGCAGTACCGGGAATTCTTCAGGATCAAGTCCGACCATTTGAATTTCAGTTGAACCGGAACGAATGATGGTTTGATAAGTATTGCTTACATCGATAACGACTTGCTCCGAAGGAAGCTTTTTTACGATTTCGACAAAAAATTTAGCCGGCAGCACGACGCTTCCGGGTTTATCCACATGTGCAATAACGAATTGATCTCTTTCCACAGGGATAAAGCTTTGAATGGAGATGTCCGTATCGCTTGCGGTAAGCGTTACCCCAAGATGGGTGACCTCGATTTTGATACCGCCGAGAATAGGTATGGCAGGACGTGAAGAAGCAGCTTTAGCTACTTGCTGGATCGCATCGTTTAATTCATTTTTTGAGATTGTTAATTTCATGGTTTCACTCCTAGCGTTCTTATAAATTCATCCAAAGTATGAGCTCGCACGAAACGATGTTTGTTGTTAGAAGAGGTGTTAACCGTTTTATTTGAAAAGATGACGTATACATTCAAACGTTGTACAAAGCTTGTATAACGTCGCGAAAAGGACAATTTCCGCCAAAGGAAGGAATCTGCCGTTTAGGCTTATTTGATGATGTTTTTTTAAAGATTTTTAGTAGTCGTAGTAGTAGGGGCCCTGAATATGTGGATAACCCCTTGGAAGACCGATAAAGCAAGCCTATCCACATGTGCATAGCGTGTGCATAGGCTTGCTTAGTTGTTCACATATGATTTTTGATTTTTTCGGTCAGGTTTTGGACGATTTTGTACAGGTCCTGATCGATCTTCAGCTGCTGCGTAATTTTCTCATGCGCGTGAATGACTGTCGTATGATCACGGCCGCCGAATGCTTCACCGATTTTAGGAAGTGAGAAGTCGGTGAGCTCCCTCGACAAATACATGGCGATTTGCCTCGGATAAGCAACGGCTTTGGTCCGTTTCCGCGCTTTGAATTCTTCTAGCCGCAGCCCGTAGAACTCTCCAACCTTCGTCTGTATGTCATGCATCGTTATCATTCTCGGCCTGCTGGACGGAATGATATCCTTAAGCGCTTCTGCCGCAAGATGCGACGTAATGTCGGCATTTATTAAGGATGAATAAGCGACAACCCTGATTAGGGCGCCCTCCAATTCACGAATGTTCGTATCGATTTGATTTGCGATATAGATCATCGCTTCGTTAGGAATATCTAGATTTTCCGCTCTGGCTTTCTTCCGCAGGATTGCGATCCGCGTCTCCAGGTCCGGCGGCTGAATATCGGTAATAAGCCCCCATTCAAAGCGTGAGCGAAGCCGTTCTTCCAGCGTCGGTATCTCTTTTGGCGGACGGTCACTCGAGATGACAATTTGCTTCCGTTCCTCATGCAGCGCATTAAAAGTGTGGAAAAACTCCTCCTGCGTCTGCTCTTTTCCTGCGAGAAACTGAATATCATCGATCAGCAATACGTCAATATTTCGGTATTTCGTACGGAAGCTTTCGCCCCTGTTATCACGAATGGCATTAATGAATTCGTTCGTAAATTTCTCTGACGAAATATATAGTACCTTCGTATTGGGGTTGTGATCCATGATGTAATGGCCGATCGCGTGCATTAAGTGGGTTTTTCCAAGCCCGACGCCGCCGTACAAAAACAATGGATTATAAGCTTTGGCCGGTGCTTCGGCTACCGCTAACGATGCAGCATGAGCAAAGCGGTTGTTTGCCCCGATGACGAATGTATCAAACGTGTACTTCGGGTTAAGCATATGAGAAGGTGTCGCTTCCTCGGCCATGACTGGGGAATTTACCGTTTTCGGCTGGAACGTATAAGCAGGTTCCGCACCCTTCGGTTCTTCTATAGAGAAGCGAACATCAACCTGTCTGCCCAAAAACTCAAACAATGTTGTTCTTATTAGTTTCGTATAACGGCCCTCCAGCCATTCGGCCGCAAATGTTGTCGGCGCTGTTACTTCAAGCATAGAATCATCGACAAAAGAAGCTCTCGTTGCTTTGAACCAGGTGTCAAAGCTCGGTTTGCTTAATTTAGTCTGGATGATCGACAACACTTGCTGCCATAAATCATAGGTATGGCTGTCCACAGACTGTCACTCCTTATCCAATCGCCACGAATGGCGCAGTTGCAAGAAAAAATGTCGAAAATCAGGGTATTATAACGAAAACATCCACATTATAAAGAATAATAAGCGGATGAGTTATAAATAGGGGATGAGTTTGTTCACAATGTTATCCACAGGCTGTTGATAAAACTGAGGCAATAATGATCTAATCCACAATGAAAACATAATTATCATAGCAAAAGATCCCTTATATTTCAACGAATTCGCATATTTTATCCACATTCTCAACTGCTTGTGCATAAAAGTTATCTACACCACTACATATTGTTTATATCTTGTTAAGATTTCGACAAAGTTCGTTCAAGGGGCCTGTGGATTGTGCACATGTTATTAGTTTTTGATAAAAGGAGTCATTTCATGCGTTTATCCACAGCGTCATCCGAAAAACATTTATCAACAATTTCGGAGCGGGAGAGGATCATTGACTTTTGGCGGCCAACATGGTTTAATAAAAAAAGCGTTTTTTTAAATATAAGGCTTTATAAGTAGCACACTTATATCGCCACTTATATTTCACCGCGAAACGATGCTGCTCCGTCCATTAAGACGGCGAGAGCCGTTTACGCTTAATTGGAACACGCAGTATAGGAGGTGCAGAACGATGAGACCTACATTTAGACCTAATGTTAGCAAACGTGCGAAAGTGCATGGATTCCGCAAACGTATGAGCTCGAAGAACGGACGTAAAGTTTTGGCAGCGCGTCGTCAAAGAGGAAGAAAAGTACTAAGCGCATAAGCAGAAGACCACGTCCGGTGGTCTTTTTTTTTTGCTTTTGGCGATGAGGTGTGGGCGAGCGGCTGCTTAAGCTGCTCGCTTACTGTCGATACTTAGAAGATCAATGAGGGAACGGTGGCCATCAGTCGTGCATAGAAAATTGCGTCTTCGCAATCGTGAAGACTTTAGCCGTATTTATCGGGGCGGTAAATCGTTTGCGAATGGGCAGTTTGTCGTTTATTGGTCTAAGCAGCCATCGGCGGAACCATTTCGCTTAGGCGTGTCCGCGAGCAAGAAAATAGGCAATGCGGTTGTGCGCAACCGGATGCGCCGAATGATAAAGGAAATTGTTCGGCATCAAGCAGATCGGATTGTTCCGAGGACCGACTTCATTCTAATCGTAAGAAAACCAGCTACGTTGATGAAGATGAAGGAAATGGAGAAAAGCGTTCTTCATGTATTGAAGAAAGCCGGTTTGCTGAAGAACAAGACCACAACGAATATAAAAGAGAAGCAGGCAGATTGACGTAATTCGGCCGGCTTGCTTCGCATGCTCAAAATAGCTTCTGCAACATGCGTAAAGAAAGCGGATGCAGGGGGCACCTCATTGTTTCTTTGTCCCATAAATTATGGTATAGTCTAGAATGAAAATATAGTATTGTATCATGTATGCAATGCCGATATTTTAATCAGAATCAAATGCTGCGCCGCAAGGGTACGGTCATTGCCGTTATAGCTTGGGATATAAGAAAGTATATGCTTTTTTTTCTATACATAACTTATGTTTCTTGGCGAAACGAGTTTTGCCGAAAAAACGGTATTAGCCGTTTGTTACGCTTGATGTAAATGCTCTCAGAGAGGAGTTTTAATGTTGTTGTTTTGGACTAAAAACAAGAAATGGATTTTAGTGCTTGGTCTTGTCCTGCTTATGGGTGTGCTTGCAGGATGTGGTGCTCCAACAACCCAGACGACGGAGACTGCCGATTTATTGAAGGGAAACTTCTGGGAGAAAAACGTTGTTTACTATTTTGCCTTAACGCTTGATACGTTCGCAGGCTGGTTCAACGAATCCTACGGACTTGCTATATTGCTTCTGACGATTATTGTAAGAACGTTAATTTTACCGTTAACGCTGAAACAATATCGCAGCTCCAAGGCGATGCAAGCTCTGCAGCCGCAAATGGCTGAAATTAAAAAGAAACACAAGGATAATCCGCAGAAGCAGCAAGAAGAGACGATGAAGCTTTTCCAAACCCATAAGGTAAATCCGATGGCGGGCTGTTTGCCGCTTATTGTTCAAATGCCGATTTTTATCGCGTTGTACAATTCCATCTACAAAAACCCGGATATTCGTGAGCATACGTTCTTATGGCTTCAACTAGGTGAGAAGGATCCTTATTACATACTTCCGATTCTCGCTGCCGCTACGACTTTTATTCAGTCCAAGATGATGCAAAAGCAGCAAACGCAAACGATGCCTGGTATGGGCATGATGCTGGCGATCTTCCCTGTGCTTATTTTTGTAATGGCACTTTCTTTCCCAGCAGCACTGCCGTTATATTGGGTTTACAGCAACATTTACACGATTGTTCAAAACTACTTCCTGTACGTTCGTTCATCTGACAAGGGTAAGGAGGTCCCTGCGAAATGAAGAAAATCGTCGCATCGGGGAAAACGGTAGAGGATGCTGTACGTAACGGATTAACACAATTGCAAGTCACTGAAGACCGCGTTAAACAAGTTGTGCTTGAGCAGCCCACAAAAGGTTTTTTTGGATTGTTCGGCGCAAAAGAAGCGAAAGTCGAGCTTGAGCTTATTCCCGATCCTATGCTGGAAGCGGAGCAATTTCTCCGTGAAGTAGCTGGTACGATGGGGCTGCAAGTAAACATCGATCGAAAGCAAACAAGAGAAGGAACCCACTTGTCCGTAACTGGAAGTGGCGACCTTGGTATGCTGATTGGACGTCGCGGACAAACGTTGGATGCATTACAGTACTTGGTTAATATTGTGGCTAACCGTTACTCTGACAGCCATCTGCGTATCGTGCTTGATGCAGAGGATTTTCGTGAGCGCCGCCGCAAGACATTAGCGGATTTATCCGACCGCTTAGCTGGACGGGTCATTCGCACCCGGAAAGAAGTTGTCCTGGAGCCAATGTCGCCGCATGAGCGCAAAGTCATTCATTCGCAGTTGCAGAATCACCCTAAGGTGAAAACGTTCAGTAAAGGCGATGAGCCTAACCGGCGAGTCGTCATCGCTTTGAGACAATAAGATGCACAACATAAATCAATACGAATCAATACGCTATCCGCAGCAATGGCTCATAATGGTCATTGCTGTTTTTCCATTTGAGAGGTGCTGACAGCAATGGTACATGATACGATAGCAGCCATTTCGACAGCAGTCGGAGAAGGCGGCATCGCCATAATAAGAATAAGCGGGCCGGAAGCAATTTCCGGAATCGCAACGGTGTTTCGTTCAAAAATCAATCTAAAAGATGCAGAAACGCATACGCTGCATTATGGCCACATCATTGACCCGATATCGGGTGAAGAGGTGGAAGAAGTACTGGTTACGCTCATGCGCGGGCCGCGGTCCTTTACGGCGGAAGATGTTGTCGAAATCAATGCGCATGGCGGCGTCATTGCCGTTAAAAAGGTCCTAGATGTGGTGCTGCAGCTGCAGGGATACCGCACGGCGGAACCGGGAGAGTTTACGAAACGTGCTTTTCTAAATGGCCGAATTGATCTTATGCAGGCAGAGGCGGTCATTGATTTGATCCGTTCCAAATCGGATCGTGCTTTTTCCGTTGCGCGGAAGCAAGCGGAGGGCGTATTATCGAAGCGGATTAAAGCTTTAAGACAGACTGTCATAGAGCTGCTGGCTCATATCGAAGTGAACATTGATTATCCGGAGCATGACGTGGAGGAAATGACGAATTCTTTTATTCGTGACCAATGCGATTCTGCTATTGATGAAATAGATCGTTTGTTAAAAACCGCAAATGAAGGCAAGATATTACGAGAGGGCATCGTAACGGCAATTGTGGGTCGGCCCAATGTCGGTAAGTCGTCGCTTATGAATGTACTGACGCAAGAAAACAAAGCGATTGTTACGGATATTCCCGGAACGACCCGTGATGTCATTGAGCAGTTTGTGGCGCTAAACGGCATACCGCTCCGGCTGCTCGACACAGCAGGTATCCGGGAAACAACGGACGTGGTTGAACGAATCGGAGTAGAAAGATCGCGCAATGCCCTTGAAGAAGCGGATCTCATTTTGCTAGTGCTCAATTATAATGAACCGCTGCAAGCAGATGATCGGGAACTTTTGCTGCAAATGAAGGGTCGCCCGGTCATTGCGATCATAAATAAGACTGACTTGCCGCGTCAATTAGAAATTGAGGTGGTGGAGGAGTCGATTTCTGCGGATTCCATCGTAAAAATGTCGGTTCTTGAAGAGGACGGTCTTGACCGTCTGGAGAAAACGATTAGCGAGATGTTTTTTGAGGGACAACTCGAATCCGGCGATTTGACATATGTAAGCAACGTTCGACATATTGCTTTACTGAAGAGGGCGAGACAGTCCCTTGTCGATGCGATCGAAGCTTCAGAAGCAGGCATTCCAATCGATCTTATCCAGATTGATGCTCGCTCCGCTTGGGAGTCGCTTGGC
This sequence comes from Paenibacillus sp. LPE1-1-1.1, assembly GCF_040676435.1. Lineage (NCBI taxonomy): Bacteria > Bacillati > Bacillota > Bacilli > Caryophanales > Paenibacillaceae > Paenibacillus > Paenibacillus sp. LPE1-1-1.1. The sequence goes on along the minus strand of NZ_JBEGHY010000044.1, from coordinate 482,572 downwards.
GAAATCCTTGGAGACGAAGCCGGCGATTCCCTGATTGATCAAATTTTCTCGCAGTTCTGCTTAGGGAAATAGTTGGATGTAGGTGAGGGTTAAGTGGTGGTTTTGCTATCCGCAGATTATGACGGTTTAGAAGGAAGAAGTATTGCAATAAAGGGTTATATCCTGCAGAACATTACAAAATTCGAGTTTGTTTACCATAAACATGTTCATCTAATGCTAAAGCAGTAAGGATGAAAATGATCGAGGCTTTTATTGAAAGCCTTGATCAATGATTAAGGGATCTGTTTTATCGTAAACCTCAATTAGAGCAAACGAAGCAGATTTTCTGGGAAAGCCTTTAGGAGGGTAAAGAATAATGAGATATAACGCTGGTGAATATGACGTGATAGTCATTGGAGCGGGGCATGCGGGCTGTGAGGCGGCGCTTGCTGCTGCGCGTATGGGCTGCGAAACGCTGCTGCTTACGATTAATTTGGACATGGTTGCATTTATGCCTTGCAATCCATCGATCGGCGGTCCGGCCAAAGGCCATGTTGTCCGTGAAATTGATGCTTTAGGCGGCGAAATGGGACGCAATATCGACAAAACATTTATTCAAATGAGAATGCTTAATACGGGTAAAGGCCCTGCAGTGCATGCCTTACGTGCGCAGGCCGATAAATTTGATTATCAGCATGTAATGAAGAAAACAATTGAGGAAACACCGCATTTGACGCTGCGCCAGGGGATGGCGGAGGAGCTTATCGTTGAAGATGGCAAATGCTTAGGTATCGTTACAAAAACAGGAGCAGAATATCGTGCACGCACGACTGTTGTTACAACGGGAACTTATTTGCGCGGAAAAATCATTATGGGCGAGCTAATGTACGAAAGTGGTCCGAATAATCAACAGCCTTCGGTCAGACTTTCTGCAAGCTTGAAGGAAAACGGGCTCGAGCTTGTTCGTTTTAAAACAGGCACTCCGCCGCGTGTTCATAAAGACACCATTGATTTCACTAAAACAGAGATTCAGCCGGGTGACGATAAGCCTAAGTTTTTCTCTCATGAGACCGAGTCTTCTGATAATGAACAGCTCCCTTGCTGGTTGACGTATACGTCAGAAGCAACACACAAAATTATTAACGATAATTTGCATCGCGCTCCGATGTTCTCTGGTGCTATTGAGGGTACGGGGCCACGGTATTGTCCGTCAATCGAAGATAAAATCGTACGTTTTGCCGATAAGCCTAAGCATCAAATCTTTTTAGAGCCGGAAGGCAAAAATACATCTGAATATTATGTGCAAGGACTATCGACAAGCATGCCGGAGGATGTCCAGCTTGGTATTTTGCGATCTATCCCAGGTTTGGAAAAAGTTGAGATGATGCGCAATGGTTATGCTATTGAATATGATGCGGTTGTTCCTACGCAGCTGTGGCCGTCTTTAGAAACAAAGGTGATTGACAGCTTGTTTACGGCTGGGCAAATTAATGGAACATCGGGATACGAGGAAGCCGCGGGTCAAGGCGTGATGGCGGGAATTAATGCAGCACGTAAAGTACAAGGAAAAGAACCGATTATCATCGGTCGTTCAGAGGGCTATATTGGCGTAATGATTGACGACCTTGTTACGAAAGGTACGAATGACCCTTACCGGTTGCTTACCTCAAGAGCGGAATATCGCTTATTGCTTCGCCATGACAATGCGGATCTACGTTTAACGCCGAAAGGTTATGAAATCGGGCTTATTTCGGAAGAACGCTACAATAAATTTTTAAGAAAAAAAGAATTGGTTGAAATCGATATTGAACGTCTGCGCGGCACAAAGGTGAAGCCAGATCAAGTGAATGAAATGCTGATTGCTGCTGGTACAGCTCCGATGGAGCATGGAACAGACGCGCTTTCCTTGCTTAGACGGCCTGAGGTAACCTATGCGATGCTTGAGACGGCAGTGCCTTCCGTTCCGGAAATGACGGAGGAAATGAAGGAGCAAGTTGAAATTCAAATCAAGTACGCAGGATATATTGAAAAGCAGCTGGTGCAAGTGGAACGCCTGAACAAAATGGAGAAAAAACGGATTCCGGATGACATTGAATATAATGATGTGCGCAGCTTGGCTTCTGAGGCAAAACAAAAGCTTTCCGTTATTCGGCCTCTATCCATTGGGCAAGCTTCTCGTATTGCTGGCGTAACCCCGGCTGATATTTCAATACTGCTTGTGTACTTGGAGCATTATAACCGTGTGACTGCAGCGAGAGGTTCTTAATATGGATGAAACATTGCTTTGGTTTACAAAGAGGATGGAGGAGAGCGGCATACCGCTTTCCTCTGAACAGCTAGATCAATTCGAGCTTTACTTCCGGTTGCTTGTCGAGTGGAATGAAAAAATGAATTTGACGGGAATTACGGAAAGAGATGCCGTTTATGAAAAACATTTTTATGATTCGATATCGCTTTCCTTTTATACGAAAATGAATAACGTCCGTAATATTGCGGATATTGGTTCGGGTGCTGGTTTTCCAAGTATTCCTTTGAAAATTTGTTTTCCGCATCTAAAAGTGATGATTGTTGATTCTTTGAATAAAAGAATTCAATTTTTATCTCACCTTACCGAACAGCTTGGTTTAAAGAATGTTTTGTGTTTGCATGGCCGGGCGGAGGATATTGCCCAGTTAGCTGAGCATCGTGACAACTATGATTTAGTAACAGCAAGAGCCGTTGCTCGTTTGAATGTGTTAAATGAATTTTGTTTACCTTTCGTAAGAAAAGGTGGTTTATTCGCAGCCATGAAAGGTTCACAATCTGATGAAGAAGTACGAGAGGCAGCTTTTAGCTTAAGAGAGCTTAAGGGGAAAATTAAATCGCAGCATCAACTGTCTCTTCCGAACGAACAATCCGAGCGTCACATTGTTTTAATAGAAAAGACGGATGCTACTCCGCGTAAATACCCTAGAAAAGCGGGCACACCACTTAAACAACCGCTTCTGTAAAATCAACGATATTGTTCCACGTGAAACAATTGAAAGTCCTATAACCGCCATATTTATACAACATTTATTCATTCAGAACTAGTGTCAAGCAGGAGATCGTCCAGCTTTAGTCGAATCTTTAAAGTAGATGAAGAGACTGGACGACACCGTTAGCCTGCGAACAGAAAGCATTGTCCTTGTTAAGGCAGTTGTTCACAGAGCGCGGATAAATATAAGCATCGTATAAGTTCCAAAGCTATACTTGATTATATTTGAAACAAAGCCTCTCCTATCATTTCCGAATGAATTTTGTTATGGATGTTCGCCGTGCAGTTGACGATTATTACCTGAGATAGGTTCTCGCAACCGAAATAATCCAATTGGCAATGAACCAATCTTACTGCTGAAGCGTATTTATTGCAAAAACCTTGTAATTGCTTTTTAATAGAATAGCAGCTCTATTTGTTTATAGCAGATAGAGGCTGCATCTAATATGAAACGCATGATTCCGTTAGTGTTGGGGGAAATGGTTTCATTTGAAGTGATTAAAAACAAGGTTTATCTCATGATCGGGTGGTAATTATCGATATGAAAGAACAATTTTCTCGATTGTTCGGCCTGTCCGAGCAGCGCATACCGCAAGAAGAAGTTCGACAAATTCCGATTCAAGAAATTGACGCAAGTCCATTTCAGCCGCGTACCATTTTTGATGACGATCGAATTGAAGAGTTATGCCAGACAATTAGAACACATGGCGTAATTCAGCCTATTGTTGTTCGCATGCGAAATGGCAGATATGAAATAATTGCAGGAGAGCGCCGCTGGCGTGCAGTTACCAAGCTTGGTTATGATACCATTCCTGGAATTGTTCGTGAATTCAATGATTCGCAGACCGCTTCTATTGCTCTGATTGAAAATCTGCAAAGAGAAGGCTTATCGGCTATTGAGGAAGCGATTGCATATCAAAAGCTGATTGAGCTCCATCAATTAACACAAGAAAGCCTAGCTCAGCGACTCGGAAAAAGCCAATCCACGATAGCAAACAAATTGCGATTATTAATGCTAAATGATACGATTAAGATGGCATTGATGGAACGCAAAATTACGGAACGACATGCTCGTGCTTTATTGTCGTTAGATAGTGAAGAACTTCAACTTAAGGTTTTAGAAGAGATCATCACTAAAGATTTAAATGTAAAGCAAACCGAGGTTCGTATTGCCTTCTTAAAAGAATCGACTAAATTAAAGAAAGCGAAGCGTATTTCTTTTACAAAGGATGTTCGTTTGGCTTTAAATACAATTAGACAATCGATTGAGATGGTCTCCGGCTCAGGTCTGCAAATTAAAACGAACGAAAAGGATCACGATGATCATTACGAAATTGTCATCCAAATCCCTAAACGATAGAAATATAATTAAACATTTGCAATAATTAAACGTTTATTTTGTGCCGCCCTCACCGAGGGCGGCGATGCCATTTGTAGCAGAAGTCATATTTTTAGTAGACTATAAAAACCAACCAAAATATCATTTTTATTCCTACATTATATTGGGGTATTTTTGCTTCTTAGAAAAGCACATAAAAGTTGTACACATTGAGGTGAGCCGGTTTTGTCGAAAATTATTGCAATAGCCAATCAGAAGGGCGGTGTCGGAAAAACGACAACGTCTGTCAATTTAGCTGCTTGTCTAGCATCGCTTGGTAAAAAAGTGCTGCTGGTTGATATTGATCCACAGGGGAATACAACGAGTGGATTAGGCATTAACAAGGGTGATGTTACGAACTGTATTTATGATGTGCTTATTAATGATGTCCATCCGAAGGATGCCATGTTTGAAACAAGAGTCCCCGGATTAAAAATCATACCGGCAACCATTCAGCTGGCTGGCGCAGAAATTGAGTTGGTTCCTACGATATCGAGGGAGCTTCGCTTGAAAAAGTCATTACACATGGTCAAGGATGATTTTGATTATGTATTGATTGATTGCCCGCCTTCACTAGGCATTTTGACCATTAACTCCTTAACTGCAGCGGATTCTGTCCTTATTCCTATTCAGTGTGAATATTATGCGCTTGAAGGATTGAGTCAGCTCTTGAACACGGTTCGACTCGTTCAAAAGCATTTGAATACATCTCTTCAAATTGAAGGTGTTCTTCTAACCATGTTGGATGCAAGAACGAACTTGGGCATTCAGGTTATTGAAGAGGTTAAAAAGTATTTCCAACAAAAGGTATACCAAACCATTATTCCGCGTAACGTTCGTTTGAGTGAGGCTCCATCGCATGGACAAGCAATTATCACATATGATCCACGTTCTAAAGGTGCGGAAGTTTATCTTGAACTCGCAAAGGAAGTGATTATGTATGAGCAAGCGGCTAGGTAGAGGGCTGGATGCGCTTATCCCATCGCTTTCTGTGAATGACGATGACAAAGTGATTGAAATTTCATTAACGCAGCTAAGACCTAACCCGTATCAGCCAAGGAAAACATTTGATGAGGATTCCATAAAAGAACTAGCAGAATCCATTAAGCAGCATGGCATTATTCAACCGATTATCGTTCGTACCGTATTAAAGGGCTATGAAATCATTGCGGGGGAGAGACGTTTTCGCGCTTCCCAATTTTGTGGCAATGCGACCATTCCTGCCGTAGTCAGGTCTTTCACAGACCAACAGGTAATGGAAATTGCACTGATTGAAAATCTTCAACGCGAGGATTTGAATGCAATTGAGGTTGCTATAGCATATCAAGCGCTTATTGATAAGTTCAAGCTCACGCAAGAAGAGTTGTCTATGAAGGTAGGTAAGTCACGTTCGCACATTGCAAACTTTGTAAGACTGCTATCATTGCCATCCGAAATTAAAGACAATGTTTCACGTGGAACAATTTCAATGGGCCATGCAAGAGCATTAGTTGGAATTAAAGATGATAAAACACAGAAGGAATTAGCAGACCTGACCGTAGCGCAAGAGTGGAGCGTGCGCGATCTGGAAGAGGCGATTCAGAAGCTTGATTCTAAGCAACCAGAAGATGTAACTAAGCCGAGCCAGCGGAAACGTGATCCTTATATCGATCATCTTGAGGAATCATTGCGTGAACGATTTAAAACCACCGTTAAAATTAAGCAGCAGAAAGATAAAGGCAAAATAGAGCTTCAGTACTATAGCAAACAGGATTTGGAAAGGTTGCTAGAACTGCTTCAATACATGGCATAAAGCTATACCAAACAATGGCATACCTAAGTTGTAATCTTGCTTTTGAAAGATTAAACTAAGGTATGCCATTGTTGTGAACAGGGAGCTAGGAAAGGTGTGAATTTGTGATTAACAACGAACAATCGGTCATTTATTTAGACCATGCTGCAACATCTTGGCCAAAACCGCCGGCAGTAACGGAAGCAGTCATTAACGCTATGTTGAATGACGCCGCTAATCCAGGCAGAGGCAGCCATGCAATGGCAGTGCGGGCCAGTCGTATTTTGTTTGAGACGCGTAAGCATCTCGCTAAGCTTTTCAACATAAAAAACCCGAATGATATTGCATTCACCTCAAATACGACCATGTCGTTAAATATGGCGATCAAGGGTTGGCTGAAGCCGGGCGATCATGTCATTGCAACTTCAGTGGAGCACAACTCGGTAAGACGGCCATTATATTACTTGGAGCAAACGATTGGTATTGAAGTGACCTATGTGGAATCGGATGAACGCGGTTTTTTAAATCTAGATGATGTTGCCAATGCCATACGTCCCAATACAACGCTCGCGGTTGTTAATCATAGTTCTAATCTGCTTGGAACGATAATGCCCGTAGCGGAAATTGCTGAGCTTACAAAAAAACATGGTATAAAGCTGCTTGTAGACGCAGCTCAAAGTGCCGGTATAATACCTGTAGATGTAAGAGCAATGGGGATTGATATGCTTGCTTTCCCAGGGCATAAGGGACTGCTTGGCCCACAGGGCACAGGAGGCCTATACATCAATCCTGAGCTTGATTTGGTGCCATTATTGCATGGCGGAACCGGGAGTCAATCAGAGGCGCGTGAGCAGCCCCAGGTTAGGCCTGATCGCTATGAGGCCGGAACGCAAAATACACCAGGCTTGGCAGGGCTTAAAGCAGGTGTTCAGTATGTGTTGAATGAGACGGTTCAGAAAATCCATACTAAGGAATGGACATTGACGCAGAGGCTTTTGGAAGGACTAAAATCGGTTAATGGAGTCAAATTAATGGGGCCTGATCTTGGTGAGCAGCGAACTGGAATTGTGGCTTTTAATTTAACCGGCGTTGATCCATCGGAGCTGTCATTCATTCTGGATCAGCATTACCGGATTGCCGTGCGAGCTGGCTTTCATTGTACACCGCTCGCACATGCTTGTGCAGGAACTGCGGAGACGGGAGCTATACGCGCTAGTGTTGGCGTATTTACGACAAACGAGGAAATCGATACTTTGGCAATGGCCATAAAGGAAATCGCACAGCAGTATGGGGTATAGCAATGAATTGGGGGCGGATTAACAACGATGGAAGACTGGACATCAAATCCGATGAATGCTGTTACGGTGGGGTTAGCTTTATTTGTCATCATATTATTCATTTGGATTTCAATCATTGGCGGGCGGCTGAAAAAGCTGCGTAAGCAGTATACAGCGGTCATGGGGAATACGGGAGTAACGAATATTGAATCTGTGATTATTGAATTGAAGGAAAGCTTTACAGAACTGCAGCAGGAAAACAAACAATTGAAATCACAATTAACTTCAGTACAAGAAACTGTGCCTTTGCAAAAAGGGAAAATAGGCGTTATCCGTTATAATGCTTTTGCTGAACAAGGCAGTGATCTTAGCTTTTCAATTGCCATTATTAATGATGCGAAGGACGGAGCCGTTTTCTCGAGTTTACACAGCAGGGAAACCAGCTATGTCTATGCAAAGCCAGTCGAAAAAGGCGAATCCGTATATCCATTAACACCTGAAGAGCGCAAAGCTATTTTGGAAGCAAAATAAAATCCGGATATCCCATTAAAGATTATCGGAAGCCGCTGTTTGTTCAATTGCAGTGTTGGTAAGATGAACGTTATTCGCAATCGCCGTAAAAAGGCTAAGCGCTATAATATCGGACATTTTCATTACAAGATGCAAGCGTGTGTTTTGTAGCACGAAATATTCCATAAAGCCGCCAACGTTAACGATACCGGTAATATGGATATCGCCAACCGGAGGGAGATCTTTATTGACGCCGGCACCAGGGCGAACAGGGCCAACACCTACTTGAATACTGCCTACGCTGGAAACTTGACCAAGGCATGCATCGATACCGACAACAAAAGGTTTATGATAGCGGCGATTGATTTCAATAAGCGTATCATCCAAATTCATGGCATGGACAGGGTTTTCTAATGTGCCAAACAGCTCGAAATGAGGACTGCGGTATTTGGATAAATTCGTTCCGATTAGAGGTCCCAAAGCATCGCCCGTTGATCGGTCCGTACCCACGCATACGACTACGATGGGGCGGTTGCCGGCCATCTCTTCCAGCATGGCGGTTAGGCGATTAACCAGCATGCCAATAACATTAGCAGTCGTGTAAGGTACCTTCAAAGGCGTCTCTTTAATAAATGAAAGTTTCATAGAATCCCTCCGATAATACCGATATGTTACTAGTATATGGATGGGACAACCATTTTATACGTCAGATAGTTTTGATATTTTGTTTGCGAAATGGTTTGTCATTCGAATCAATGGAGGTCATGCACGTGCTAATTGCGTTTGACTCCACGCAGCAGGCATTGCGTGCGGAGATGCTGCTGGAATATGCAGAAATCGAAATCGATATTTGTCCTACGCCCAAGGAAATAACAGCCGGCTGCGCGTTATCGATTCATTTTCCGGAAGAGGATTTATTGATGGTAAAGGAAGTCATTGTGCAAGAAAACGTAGAGGTTAGAGGCATATTTAAAGCCATCGAATCCGGATACGAGCAAGTAAACGTATAATTTAGATAAGGGTTGGAAAGAGGAGGAAGTAGTATGTCAATCAAAGAACGATACGATAAAGTTGTTGCATGGTTGACAGATAATGAATTTTGGGGATCCTTCGGCAGCTCAGCTTTGCGTGTCGTAATGTTTTTGTTTATTGGGCGATTAGTGGTATGGATTATACATAAAACAATCGATCGGGTTATTTTGGAGCGTGAGAGCAAGAGGCCGGTTAACCATACGAGAAGGATGACAACGGTTGGCAAGCTCATGAAAAATGTAGCCTCGTATGTCGTTTACTTCATATCAACCATGCTTATTCTGTCCGAGTTCGGCATTAATCTGGGCCCTTTGCTTGCGGGAGCAGGAGTGTTGGGACTAGCGATAGGTTTTGGCGCCCAGAGCTTGGTTAAGGATATTATTACAGGATTTTTTATCGTGTTGGAGGATCAATTTGCCGTCGGCGATGTCATACAAACGGGTCAGTTTAAAGGAACCGTGGAAGTGATCGGCCTTCGGACAACGCGAATCCAAAGCTGGACGGGTGAGGTCCATATCGTGCCAAACGGCATGATTAACGAGGTCACGAACTTCTCGATCAATAACAGCATCGCCGTTGTAGACATTTCGATTGCTTTTGAAGAAGAGGTTGACCGTGCCCTTGAGGTCGTTCGCCATACGATGATAACGATGCAGGATGAGAATTTGATTAATGCGCCGGAGGTACTCGGTATCCAAACGATTGCTCCCACCGGCGTGACCCTTCGCGTTATTGCAGAATGCCGTCCCAATACGCATCCGGTTGTGGCGCGAAAATTAAATATGGTGATCAAGAAAGCATTAGATGCCAGCGGAATCGAAATTCCTTATCCGAGAATGGTGACCTATCACCGGAATGAAAAAGGGGGCGTGAAAGGTGGAGCGTAAGCAATTTGAGCTGGGTGATGTCGTTCAAATGAAAAAACAGCATCCATGCGGCTCTAATGAAATGGAAATCATTCGAATGGGCATGGATATTCGCATTAAATGCGTGGGTTGTAAACACAGCGTGCTTATCCCGCGAGCTAAATTCGAAAAAAACATGAAGAAAGTGCTTCGCTCAAAAGGTGCAACGGAAGATGTCTCCGATGCTTAATGATCAATAATAAAAAAATCCGAACAAGCACTTGCATGAAGACAAGCCTTATGATACAATAATTTTTACATGCGGAGAGGTACCCAAGAGGCCCAAGGGGGCTGACTCGAAATCAGCTAGGCGGGTCAAACCGTGCGTGGGTTCGAATCCCACCTTCTCCGCCATACTTAAACAGTCAAACGATTCGATATTCGGATCGTTTTTTTTATTTACATATTATTTTGCTGGGAGGCCAGTGAATTGAGCGCGCCTAAGCTGCCTTTAACGGAAGATGAACGCAAGCGATTAAGACAAGCAAAGATTAAGCTCATTGATTTAGTGAATTTTTCCGCGGAAGAACTAAGCGTCACATTAGAGGTTTCCGAGAAGCGAGCAGCGCATTTGCTTGCGCTTGCTATCTTTCAAAGCGTGCCATCGATTGGCCCGAGCCTCTCCATGAATTTAGTCGAGCTGGGCTATTTATCGTTGGACCAAATTAAGAGCGGTGGAGAGAGCGGAGCCGAGCTTGTAGACCGTCTGGAGCGCCTGCACGGTGTTTGGATGGATCCATGCGTAGAAGACGTGATGAGGCTAGCCGTGTACCATGCGAATCATCCAGGGAGCGATAAGCAATGGTGGGACTTTACGCAGGAACGGAAGTTGTACCGAGCGGAGCATGGTTATCCCGCAGATCGCCCAAGTAAAAGCTGGCATGAGTAGAAAAGAGAAGAGGGCTCTCGCGAGCCCTCTTCTTGACGATGGTTGATGGTTGAGTCGATTAATTCTCACGACAAGTATTTGAAACCTTGGTCTTCATTCGTCAATCGGAGCAAATCAGCCAGGGCTTCATTATATCCTTTTGAGCACAACGTTACGAATCCGCTTGAACGGTTATACCTAACGATGCTCGAATGCGCGTGTGTTACAGACATGTGTCTTTGGCACAACCCTCCGCTTCTATCCTGTGTGAACGAAATCCTCTTGAGGCTGTACTCTTTGCGAAACGAATGCTGATCCGTCAGAAGACGGGGCCAGTCGTTTACGCATGCCAAAATGGTTCAACGGAACCACACCTCTCTTACACCGTCGACAATTAGAATGACCAAGGAAGCCCTTCATCATTCATTAAAACAGAAAAACTAATGTCCCATACGCTTCCATTTGCGTTCATGGTTGCTTGTTTCCGGAAAGCGTTCTCCCTTGCTAAGCCTAACTTTTTTCGGATTTTGAATGCCCATGTGAAATGAATTCACTCCATCCTCGATATAAGTGCCATCGTTCGGAGCTCTGTCTCCCGGCGAAAAGATTGTACCTTCACCCATCATGATCATCCTCCAGCATAATTTTGGCGCGTTAAAGAGAAGCTCACTTCATCTGTCCGCTGGGGTAGTATTTGCAGTAAGGTTAATTTGCATAAGTAGCAGATATCGGCTAAAAAACGTATTCGAGCAAAACCTCTGTTATTTTCGCTTGTCATAGGCGATTGAATTTGATATAGTATAGAGATGCGAGCAGAAGCTCGTTCCTTGCTCCATTTATGGGGCCGTTAGTCCAAGAGGAGGTGAAACAATATGCGCAAATATGAAGTAATGTACATCGTTCGTCCAGACGTTGAGCAAGAAGCCTTGCAAGCGATCGTTGACAAATTCCATGGCATTATCTCCAACGGCGGAGAGGTCACAAAGCAAGATGTGAGCGGAAAACGTCGTCTTGCGTATGAGATCAATAAGCTTCGTGATGGGTACTTTGTACTGGTACATTTCAACGCAACGACTGAAGTTGTGAATGAACTTGACCGCATCATGAAGATTACGGATGAAGTTATCCGTTCGTTGATCGTCAGAGACGTCGCTTAATCCACGCTGGATTGTTCGATTGGGAGGTCAGAAACGATGTTGAACCGTGTTATACTAATTGGTAGATTGACGAGAGACCCAGAGCTTCGCTATACGCCTGCAGGTGTTGCGGTTACACAATTTACGCTAGCAGTAGATCGTCCGTTTACGAGCGGCGGTCAAGGCGAGCGTGAAGCGGATTTTATTCCGGTTGTAACTTGGCGTCAACTGGCCGAGACTTGCGCCAACTACTTGCGTAAAGGCCGCTTAACAGCGGTTGAAGGACGCATTCAAGTACGGAATTACGAGAACAACGAAGGCAAACGCGTCTACGTAACGGAAGTTATCGCGGATAACGTTCGGTTCTTGGAATCCAATAAAGACGGCGGCGGCTCGCGCGAAGAAGGCGGAAGCAGCTACAGCGGCGGTACAAGCAGCGGCGGCGGATCTTACGGCGGCAACGCTTCCCAAAGCAGCGGTAACCGGCCATCTGGCAATAACTCACGTAACGACAGCCGTGATCCTTTCCAGGATGACGGACGCCCGATTGATATATCAGAGGATGATTTGCCCTTTTGATATCGGAGTAGCTTCTACTTCGCGTATCAATGGAACGGTTATGCAGCCTTTATCGCAATATAAAGCAGCTGCGTAATTGTAAAATTTTCAACGATAAGGAGGATACCTATCATGGCTTTCAAGCAAAGAGATAACGGTGGCGACGAGCGTCCAGAACGTAAGTTCAGCGGACGTAAAGGCGGACGCAACAAACGCCGTAAAGTGTGTTTCTTCACTGTAAACAAAATCACTAAAATTGACTATAAAGATGTAGATTTGCTGAAAAAGTTTATCAGCGAGCGCGGCAAAATTTTGCCACGTCGTGTGACTGGAACAAGCGCGAAGTACCAACGCTTGCTTACAATCGCAGTTAAACGTTCACGTCAAATCGCATTGCTTCCTTACACGACTGAATAGGTCGATAAGCGAATATGCACAAAACGGAGGAGCCTGTCACCAAGGGCTCTTTTTGTTTATTTAGGGGCCCGTATGAATACGGGCCTTTTTTTTGTTGCATGCTAATTCAATCGATATAGGGGGCGTATACGAGAATGCAATTTATATTTTATCTAGCTCTTATTATCGCTGCTACAAAGGCTGCAGGGCATTTATCTGTTCGATTAGGGCAGCCTGCCGTGCTTGGAAAGCTGCTCGCGGGTATCATCCTTGGGCCAGCCTTGCTCGGATGGGTACATCCTGACGATTTCATTGATCATTTTGCGGAAATCGGCGTGCTTTTACTCATGTTCATCGCAGGTTTGGAAACGGACTTGGAGCAGCTTCGAAAAAATTGGAAAGCATCCTTCGCGGTTGCCATTGGCGGAATCATCCTTCCGTTTGTTGGAGGATACGCCATTGCAGTAGCTCTAGGCTTGTCAAATACAGAAGCATTATTTCTTGGTTTGCTGCTTTGTGCCACATCCGTCAGCATATCGGTTCAAACGCTAAAGGAAATGAATCAGCTTAATTCCAGGGAAGGAACGACGATACTTGGAGCAGCGGTTGTAGACGATGTCGTTGTGGTTGTGCTTTTAGCAGTGATGATGAGTTTGCTTGGTGCATCAGGCGATGTTTCCTTACCGATATTAATTGGTAAAAAGTTATTATTTTTTGTTATTATCGTAGTCATATCCATATGGGTCATTCCATTCTTTATGAAGCAGTTCGCTCGGTTTAAAGTAACGGAAGCAGCCATGAGCGGAGCGTTGATTGCCTGCTTTGCGTTTTCTTATTTTGCAGAGAAAATGGGTGTGGCCGGAATTATAGGCGCTTTTGCGGCTGGAATCGCCATATCGCAAACCTCGTTTAAGCATGATGTGGATTCCAAGGTGGAGCCGATCGCCTATACGTTATTCGTGCCTGTTTTCTTCGTGAGCATCGGTTTAAATATCACATTTGTCGGAGTAGGCAATCAGCTCATTTTTATTCTGTTGTTATCGCTGGTTGCGATTCTGACGAAGCTGCTGGGCGGAGGATTAGGTGCAAGGCTAACCGGGTTCAACAATCACTCTTCGCTGGCAATTGGCGCCGGCATGGTATCCAGGGGAGAGGTGGCGCTTATAATTGCGGCATCGGGATTAGAATCGGGGCTCTTGCTTCCGAAGTACTTTACGGCAGTGGTCATCGTGGTAATTTTGACAACGCTAGTCACACCGCCAATGTTGAAAATGGTTTTCCCCCAAAAAAAACAAGAGCAGCATCCTTAATCGGGATACTGCTCTTTCTTTGATGAGGCGGCAGGGCGTTTCTGTTTCTATTACCGCCTACGCGTTACTCTGCTTTTACCAACCTTAACGGAAGGTTTGGATTTACGCGGCTTGGTGTATACTTTATTTGATTTGCTTGATTCATTGGCTTCCTTTACAATTTTCCCCTTAGTGGCTGGCTTGGAAGTAATGGTATCTTTATTTTGGCTTGAGCTTGTATTTGGTGAGGAAGCTGAAGCATTGGCATCCTTGGAGCGCTTAAACACCGAGCCCGTTCGATTAACCGTTAACGGAGGAGCCAGCTTCTTATCCTCTACCGTAGGGACTCGGTATGAGGTATTAGGCTTATATATATCCTTGGTTGTATATCCGCGATATTTCCCTTTGCCATATTTACCATGATCAAACAAGTCGTCAAGAACACTGGCAATAAGGTAGCCTTGAAGAAAACTCGAGCTGTAATTTTGCCTTACATATTCGGTGGAGTTAATCTCGATTAATGTGTCGGACGGATCGTCAGGAGCTTGATCCAACTGAATGACTTCGTCCGAATAAACGAGAAACATCCGTTCCGTACTCACTTCGCTCTGCTGCTCGGGCTTTCGCTGGTCCGCTAAATTAGCGGCCACATCGGGAACGGAGATATTATCGGCACGGTACACATAAGAGGTCTCATTGCCGGAACCATTGACCGATTGCAAAGGATATTGATCCTTCACGGAATCCGAAACGGCGCAAGCCGTGAGAAGAGGGATGATAAAGCTCAGCAGAAGCAGGTATTTAATCGATTGATGCCACCATTTATTCATCATGTCCTCCTATCCGCCCCGCAGCACGCGAACATCGGCCGGCAGAACGCTTTCTCCTTCATAAAGCATGAAGCGTCCGTCCTGCCATTCGATACGGAGAAGCCTCATATCATCAGATTGGTATTGCCAGACATGCTGTTCGCCTCCCTGCATGTAAGGCGTTTTGCCGCTGGCCATAATTAAGCCGGAGAATTGCTCCTCCATGTGGTAATTCCGATCATCCAACTCCAAAATAGTCGGGACCTCATCAATGGAGTCCAGCCGCCCGTCAATGGGATCATATAGCGCATATACCGTTCTTTCCCGTTCCTCTACAGTCAAGTAGCGAATGGTAATGCCGTCCTGAAGCGTAAGCACGATGGCATTGCGGGATCGGTTATGTGTTCGGCCTGTTACGTTGTAAGTAATTAAGGAAACCTCGCATACATCGCCAGGCGAAAGCGTCATGATACTTTTCTCAGCAATGGGCGCTTCAGCGGGAGTAAGCAGGTTTTTGATCCTTTTGAACAAGCTCATCTGAAATGCTCCTTTATTAAATTAGATAGATCCAATGATCAGCGCACCGGCAATATGAAGGGATCCGGCAAACAATGCATAACCGATCTTGCCTTCATGGATTCCTTGCTCCAGCTTCATCCCGCTTATGGCGATGACTACCTTCTCCACGATCCACTCCAGCACGAGCAAGAGGACGAAAGAGACGAGGGAGATGACAAGAGCTTCCCACATTTCACTGGATTTGCTGATAGATTGGGATAAAATATACGCCTGAGCAAAAAGCTTAAGCACAAAGCGAGTCGTTACGGCAGTATTTCCGTTTTTAATTTCTTGCAAATCATTGTACTTCGTAAACCGGGAGTCCAGAAACATAATAATGACGAGTAAAATGGCTCCTGCGCCAGTCCAAACCGGAATACGGATAAGATCAATCCATGACATCGATAATTCCTCCAAGGTTTTGAATTTATAAAAATGACCGCCTTTTGTTAAAACCGGGGAGTCCGAGTCCTAACACCAGCGGTCATACTATACAATACTTCCTAATTAATTGGAAGAACTATTGCTTCTCGTACTGCTTCATCAGCGCGGCTAACTCGTCTTCTACCGCTTTGTCCTTGCCGAGCTTCTCGAATTCCTCATCAAGCGATTTGCCTTTAGCGTTGATTTCATTGCTCGCTTCCGCTTGAGCCTCCATTTGCAGCATTTTCTCTTCCATGCGTTTCATGCCTGAGGCAGCAGAATCGGTGCCAAAGCCCGACATCGCTTTATTGATTTCCGTTTGCGCCTTAGCCGCTTGATAACGGGCTACCAGCGTTTCACGCTTGTTCTTCAGATCGGCGAGCTGCTTGCGCATTTCATCCAGCTTGCCGCGCAAGTTGTCAGCGAGCATTTTATTTTGGTCAAAGCTGGCTTTGTATTCGGAAGCCTTTTGTTCGGCCGATTTTTTCTCTTCCAGGGCTCGTCGCGCAAGCTCAATATTTTGAGATTGGGCAGCAAGATGTGCTTGCTCACCGCGTTTCTCGACAAGCTGGGATTGTTCCTCATACAGCTGCTTGAATTTTTTCTCGATCGCAATTTGCGCGGCAACGGCTTTCTCTGCATCAGCAAGGTCTTCCTGCATATCGCGAATATATTGATCGCTTAGTTTTATTGGATCTTCCGCTTTCTCAATCAAAGAGTAAACATTCGATAAAGTAAGGTCTCGCAGTCTTTTGAATATAGACAAGTTAATCCCTCCTAGGATTGTTTCACATAAATAATGATACGCTCAATAAAAGCAATTAGTTGCAAGAATATTCAGGAATCGCGTGATTCGCGTTTATCTTTGAAGTAATGCTACAATGAATCAAATGAAGCACCTTTCGGAGAAGAAAAGGAGAAATCTCGATGGAAAATGCCAAAACGGGAACAGAGCGGTTCAAACGATTTATTTTAAATAACAAATTCGTATTGTTTCTGCTTGTGCTGCTGCTCGTTGGACTGAATATTATGGTACTGACGAAAATATCGTATATTTTCACGCCGGTTACGGTGCTCCTTAAAACCTTGCTGCTACCTGTCATCTTGGCGGGAATCGCATATTATCTTTTGAACCCCATTGTCGATTATTTGGATAGCAAGGGCGTAAAACGAGTATATTCTATTATTTTGCTCTTCCTGCTGGGAGCGGGACTGGTCACGGTCGTGCTGGTCGCAGTCATCCCTTTTCTCAATGAGCAAGCGGTAAGCTTCGTTAATAATTTTCCTAAATACGGAGACCAGCTGCGAAGAAACTTTGAGGATTTTATGGGAAGCGCGGGCTTTCTGCAAATTCAAGAATGGTTTAATTTAAATCCGGAAGAGCTTACCGGCAATATTACGGAGCAGGCGACTTCGCTGCTGAATGGCACGTTATCGAGCTTGGGTTCGCTAGTTGGGGCACTAAAGGAAGTGATCTTAGCCATCGTAACGCTTCCGTTCATTCTATTCTACATGTTAAAGGACGGAAAGCAGCTGCCGCAATTCATTGTCGGGTATCTGCCGAATAAGCTGCAGCCGCAAACGAAGCGGATCATGGCTGAAATGAACGGTCAAATCAGCAGTTATATTAGAGGACAAATTATTGTGAGCTTCTGTATAGGCATGCTGTTGTATATAGGTTATCTAGTGATCGGGCTTGAATACTCGCTGGTGCTCGCCCTCGTCGCAGCCTGCACGAGCGTCATTCCATACCTCGGACCTGCAATAGCTATTACGCCGGCATTGGTGGTAGCGCTGGTTACTTCACCTGTCATGCTGCTGAAGATGGTTGTCATCTGGACGATTGTGCAGCTTATCGAAGGGAAGTTCATTTCACCGCAAATTATGGGCAAAAGCTTGCAAATCCATCCGATCACGATTATTTTTGTTATTTTAACGGCTGGCAATTTGTTCGGACTCGCTGGAATTGTGCTTGCCGTACCGGGCTATGCTGTTTTAAAGGTGATCGCCATCCATTCGTACGAATGGTTCAGAAGCCATTCATCGCTCTATGAAGAGGAGCAGAGAGACAAGCAGCCCTTATAATACTCGGTTTCGTTCCAGCAGCTTGAAATAAACAAATACGATGCTAAAAGCTAATATATAGGATAAGCAGGTATAGCCTACATTCCAGCCGTTGCCGTAGCTTACTTTTCCTACGAGTATGCCTACATATTCAAGCAGGGTCGTGAATATAACAAATAAAAATAAAATAAACGCAGTTTTGTTCCGGTGGGCTTGAATGGACCAAATCATGTAGCTGGCCAAAACGGGATATAGGCCAATATCGAGAGGCAAAGCCGAAACCGATTCATCATTTGGGATAAGCGGCGTGAAATCCCAAAACATCATTTGGAAGCCAAAAGAGTTGATAACTAAGGAAACGACCGCGCTAATAGGGGAAATGAGCAGCAAGGTTTTCATTTTCCTTACAGCAATAGGTATGGCGGCAAGCCAAGGAATAATGAAACCGCAGATGAGATTAATCACCATTTCATAATGCATCTCAAATTCCTTTCTTGTACATTTTTTTATTAAGATACCCCGTACCCGCTTACGCATACGCAAAATAAAAAACAAGGCAGCTGCCGCTAGGGCAAACTTCCTTGTTTTTATTTATTTTATAAGCATCTTAGCCGTTTAGGGAAGGAACGTCGTCAGACGTTTAAGCATGTTAGCTGGTTTCCGGTTTCAGCAGACTCGTGCGCGGAGCGATTGTCAGCTCTACTTTATTGATACGGTGCTTGCTTACTTCACGAATGGTAAAGGTCAGGTGGTTGAATCCGAATTGCTTCCCGGGCTTTGCCTCTTCCATTTCGCTGTAAAGCCAGCCGCCGACCGTGTCTACTTCTTCATGCGCAAGCTCCGTGCCGATCAGGTCACCAAGCTCAGTGAGTGACACCTTGCCATCGAGAAGATAAGACGTTTCGGAAAGCATCTCAATGTCTTTACGCTCATCGGCGTCGAACTCGTCCCGGATGTCTCCGACGATTTCTTCTAATATATCCTCAATTGTCACAAGTCCGGATGTACCGCCATATTCATCGACGACAATCGCAAAATGCACGCGCTCTTGCTGCATTCGCGTCAGGAGCGTCTTGACGGGCAGAACCTCAGCGACGGACATTACGGGCTGGATCAGCGTCTGAAGATCAATATCATTATTCACATGATATTGCAAAAATAATTGCTTCGTATTGATCATGCCTACGATATTGTCTTTGCTGTCGCCTGCAACAGGGAAGCGGGTATACTGCTCCTTGCGGATAATATCCATGTTTTGCTGCAGCGTGTTGTTTTTGTACAAGACGGTCATATCCGTGCGCGGGACCATGATTTCTTTGGCCAAAATTTCGTCAAACGCAAAAATCCGGTTTACATAGCCATACTCGGTGTTGTTGATTTTGCCGCTCTCGAGGCTGTCGCTTAGTATGATTTGAATTTCTTCTTCGCTATGGGCATTCTCGTGTTCCTTTGCCGGTTTTAAGCCAAACAAACGGACTAAAGCATTAGCAGAACCGTTTAACAACCAGATAAACGGGTACATGACCTTGTAGAAGAAAATGATTGGTTTAACGACAGCAAAACTGACGAGCTCCGCTTTCTGAATCGCGATACTCTTCGGCGCAAGCTCTCCGATAACGACATGGAGAAAGGTTACGCCAATGAAGGCAATCAGAAACGATAAAATATGGCTGAGATCGTTGTTCAGCTCCCAGTGATCAAACAGCGGGAGAAGCAGCTTTTCAACGGTGGGCTCTCCAAGCCAGCCGAGGCCGAGCGCCGTAATCGTTATGCCAAGCTGACATGCGGATAGGTAACCATCTAAATTACTGACTACACGTTGAACGGCAAGCGCGTTTTTCTTTCCTTCAACGACCAATTGGTCGACTCGGCTGGTCCGAAGCTTAATAATGGCAAATTCAGTAGCAACGAAAAAAGCAGTCAGCACAATTAGTAAAGCAAATAATAGTAGATTAAGTCCTATACCCATATGAAATATTCACAATCCTTCTTATC
This sequence comes from Paenibacillus sp. LPE1-1-1.1, assembly GCF_040676435.1. Lineage (NCBI taxonomy): Bacteria > Bacillati > Bacillota > Bacilli > Caryophanales > Paenibacillaceae > Paenibacillus > Paenibacillus sp. LPE1-1-1.1. Next base: position 462,608 of record NZ_JBEGHY010000044.1, on the reverse strand, counting down.
TGATTTATATCATTTAATAGTACGAACTTTCTGCCAATTCATCAAACCGCCCAATAGGGGCTAAGAAGCGGTAGAGGGTCGATTTTACCCATTTGAAGAGAATAGCGGATTGATATTAGCCATTCTCTCGATTTATCGCGGTAACCGTAATGGTTTAATGAATAGTTCTTATGAACTTGTTATGGGGTCAAAAAAAGAACGGCAGCAGGCCGTCCATTTTTTGGGTATACAAGCATGATAAGTTTGCGCTTGGCTAAGCAATTAAAACTTATTGGCTTGCTGCTCGGACCAATCGCCGATAACGGGAAGCTTGTTCAGCTTGCCTTGCAGCGTCAGCAGCATAAGACCGATCCATAAGATGAAGCCGATCGGTGCAAGCAGCAGGCCTAGAAGCCAGCCGATAACAGGGATAAAGCCGAATAAGATATTCAGCACAATGATGGCAACAGAAACTACGATCGATTGAACCGCATGCAGTCTGACGAAACGGCTATTCTTTTCTAATACGAGAAAAATAATGCCCGTAATGAAGCCTCCCAGATAACAAAGCAAGCCTGCTACCTTAGGGTCAAGACCGGTGGAGGAGCTGTCCGGTTTTAAGGATGGAGGTTGTTGCAATGGTTTCACCCTTTCTCTACTTACATATTCTTGCAATGATTGTATTCGTCATTTGCTATTCATAGACCTTTTTCTTTTATAAAATAATATCCAGAATTGGTATCATTATATTGTAAAAGATTTGTAACCTGTTTCGACAAAATATCGTCTAAAATGAGAGTGCATATTTATAAAAGAATCGATACAGATAGGAGAAGTTATCATATTATGAATAAACGCAGATGGTTGTACGCGGCATCCGCCGCCGTCGTTATCATTGTCGTTGCAGGTTTTTTTAACCGCAGCACCTTGGCTATGATGGGCTTTGATTGGTTTCTTGAAGGCCATGTAACAAAGCAGCTAGAGCAAACTTACAAACCGATAGATGGACGGGAGCCTATTCCGGTTAGTACAATAGATAAGAAGCAGGATCCGTTTTCCGTGCTGCTGCTTGGCGTTGACCAACGCGGCAATGAGATCGGACGCTCCGACACCATGATCTATACGGTCGTTCGTCCGAATGACGGGGATCTTCTTATGGTCTCGATTCCAAGAGACATGTATGTAGATATCGTAGGGAAAGACAAAAAGGATAAAATTACGCATGCCTACGCTTTCGGAGGAGCAGGAATGGCGATGGATACCGTTGAAAAGTTTCTAGACGCTCCGATTCAATATTATGCCTCCATTAACTTTGAAGGTTTCCGGCAAGCCATCGACACGCTCGGCGGAATATCGCTGCCGATTGAAGAGGATATGGTCAATGATGATCCCGACCACGAGAAGTTTGTCATTAAAGCAGGCCAAGACACTTATAATGGTAAAGATACTCTAAACTACGTACGTTACCGGGAGGATGCCGGCGGCGATGTAAATCGTACAGAGAGACATCAAATCTTCTTGAATCTTCTGATGGATAAAGCGAAGCAAATGAATCAATGGTCCAAGGTTCCTGATCTTATGGATATTATGGGTGATAACTTTAGCACGGATATGCGGCCGCAGCAGCTGGTCGACTTAGGCCAAGGCTTGCTGCAAACCAAAGAACGGCATATCTACAGCCACTCGCTGATTGGCAGCGGACATCGGTTGAAAACCGGGGGCGCTTGGTATTATTTTGCCGATGATGAGGATTTGGCGAAGGTACAGACGATGATTAAGAGCTGGTTAGATGCAGACACGCCTGCTTCCAGCCTGATATTGCCGGAAAAGTACACAGAAGACAAGGTAAAAGAGGTTGGTACGCTGGCGAGCGGCGGGAATTCCGCCAAGCAGTGATTGGGGAGCTTACTCCGGTCCGTCTGCTGCCTTCGACCAACAGGAAATAGAATGAGCAAACGGAACGGAGTTGTTGGGGAAAATGAATATCGCGTTTTTTTTATTGCCGAAACAAGAGGTCGTATGCCTGACACAGGATGCTACCTTAAGGCAGACGCTTGAGAAAATGGAGCATCACCGCTATACCGCGGTACCTATTATTAATGACGACGGCGGATATGCCGGCACCGTTACGGAAGGCGATTTGTTATGGTACGTTAAGGACCATGCCGACCTTTCGCTGGAGCAGACGAACAAAGTGAAGCTTATGGACGTGCCGCTGCGCATGAACAATAAGACGGTTCGAATCGATGCCAACATGGACGATCTCATCTCACTGGCAAAGCTACAGAACTTTGTGCCTGTCGTCGACGACCGGAACCGGTTTATCGGAATCGTTCGCAGAAGCGAAATTATTGACTACTGCCAGAAAATTATTACGGAGCAGCATAATGTTTTGCAGGATTAATAACGAATTCCAAGCATTATCCGCATTGCCAGGTACTATTTTCAAACCGGGCAGGGCAAACTAATAAGAACGGAGACGGAATGGAGGGACTGTTCCGTCTTTTTGTTTTTGCGGGACATGCTGGCACAGGCGGGAATGTGCGTGATATGTTTAGCTTTTATGCTATAATGAGTTGTAAAAGTTTCGTAAGAAACCAGATTATATGAGCAAGAGGTGAACGGTTTGAGAACCGGCTTGAAACCAGTGCTGTGGAGCTGTGCGGCACTCCTTTTATTATTGTCCCTTCTAGTACCGCTCTTAAACGTCATTACCATGCTGCTGCTTATGGTGCCTTATGTCGTGCTCTATACGACCTTGTCGCCTAAAGCCTTTGCACTGCATCTGCTTCCGGTATGGGTGCTGGCATTCATTATCGGTGGACCGGCCACGCTTATTATCGGGTTATTTTTTCTCATACCGTCAATTGTGATGGGCCACTTGTATATGAAGCAAGCGCCCGCCTCAAAGGTTGTCCGGACGGTCGGCCTTGTCTTTCTCGCGCAAATGATGCTGGAGCTGCTTATATTCGAGGTGTTCTTGGATATTTCGCTTATTAAAGAGCTGAGCACATTCGTACGCGTTTCCGTTGAGGACCTCATGGCGCAGAGCTATCTTTCGACGCAATGGGATTCGGAGCTGACCGATATCGTGATCCATACGATGGTGAATTCGATTCCGGTTACCTTTATTATGATTTCCTTCATGATCACCGTAATTGGGCAGTTTCTGGCCCGCAGGGCGGTAAAGCGGAGCGGAGGACCGGACGTGCCAAGATTTACGCGCGCTAGGGAGTGGCGTTTGCCGCGCTTGCTGGTTGTGCTGTACCTGATTGCCTACGTCATGGAGATGCTCTCATCTACGACAAATGATTCTTTTTTTGCAGTCGCATTGCTCAACCTGGTTCCTCTGCTTAGTTTTGTTTTTGCGTTTCAGGCTGTCGGATTTTTCTTTTTCCTTGCCCACCAGCGAGGATGGAATAAAGCGGTACCGGTTCTCATAGCGATTCCGGTGTTATTGATCCCGCCGTTAAGCTTAATTGGCGTGCTGGATACTGCTTTCCCAATCCGCAAGTCGTTTACGAAACCATAGCACAGGAGCGGATAGGAAATGCCGAAGTTTTTAGTTACACGTTGGCACGGCATGCATCAGGTATGGGCGTTTGTACTGATGGTGCTGATGTCGGTGACGCTTGCCTGGTTCGAGTGGCTGCTTGGCCTGCTTGGATTGCTGCTTACCGGCGGGGTTTTGTTTTATACGGTAATGGCGGAAAGAGCCTTTCGCAAAGACCTTAAATCGTATTTAGGCACGTTGTCTTATCGGGTGAAGAAAGCGGGCAATGATGTTGTCAGCGAGCTTCCTTTCGGAATTATTTTATATAACGAGGATCGAATCGTAGAATGGCATAATCCCTACATTGCAAACATGGCGGATCGTGAAACGGTTATCGGCATGCCGCTGGCGGAGCTCTTTCCTACGCTGCAGCAGGTGAAGGAGCGGGAGGGGACAATCGAAGCCATGCTCGGTTCCCAGGTGTACCAGCTGATATTTAAGCCGAAGGAACGCATCCTGTATGTCAAAAACATTACGGACCTGTGGCAGCTCGGCCGCAAATATGATGATGAGAAACTCGTTCTTGGCGTTGTGATGATCGATAATCTTGAGGAAGTTACGCAGGGCTTGGACGATCACCAGCGCAGCTCGATGCTGGCCAAGGTTACAACGGAAATTACCGAATGGGCGCAAAAATATCATATTTATTTGAAAAGGCTCACCTCGGACCGGTTTCTTCTAGTGACCGACCAGCGAACGCTCAAACAGCTTGAGCAGTCCCGGTTCGTCGTTCTGGACGAGGTAAGGGAAATTACCGGCGATCATAAAATTCCGGTCACGCTCAGCATCGGCTTCGCGGCAGGCGCCGAGCATATCACGGAGCTTGGCCAGTGGGCGCATACGAGCCTGGATATCGCGCTCGGGCGCGGCGGTGATCAGGCTGCGGTCAAAGTCGGGAGCCGCCAGTCCTTTTACGGGGGCAAGTCGAATGCAGTGGAGAAGCGGACGCGGGTGCGCGCACGGGTCGTTGCCCATGCCCTGCGGGATCTGATCAAAGAGAGCCACAATGTGGTCATCATGGGGCATAAAATGCCCGATATGGATGCGATTGGAGCGGCAATCGGGGTGATGAAGGCCGCGCAGCTATTCGGTAAAGAGGCTTATATCGTGCTGGAGGGCGTTAACCCGGCCATTCAGAAAATGATGGAGCTTATCCGGGAAGACGAGAAGCTTTCCAAACGGTTTGTTTCACCGGAGCAGGCAACCGCCTTGATTACTCCGCAGTCGCTGGCTGTGGTCGTGGATACCCATAAGGTATCCATGGTGAAAGAGCCTAAGCTGCTTACGCAGACCGAGCGTATCGTCGTTGTCGACCATCATCGCCGCAGCGAGGAATTTATCGCGAACGCCATTTTGGTCTACATGGAGCCTTATGCATCTTCAACTTGCGAGCTCGTTACGGAGCTTCTTCAATATATTCATGATCGCGTCGTGCTGGATGTCAGGGAATCAACAGCACTCCTTGCCGGCATTACGGTGGATACCAAGAGCTTCTCGCTCCGGACGGGCGCGAGAACGTTTGAAGCGGCATCGTTCCTGCGCCGAAACGGCGCCGATTCGATGATGATTCAGCGGATGCTGAAGGAAGACCTTGAGGAATACGTACGCAAGGCGGAAATTATCAAGCATGCCGAAGTGCTTTATGAGCATGTGGCAATTGCAGTAACAGAAACCGGCCGAAAATATTCGCAGCTGCTCATCGCGCAATCCGCCGATACGCTGCTGAATATGACGGATATCCTAGCTTCCTTCGTTATCGGGGAGCGGGCTGACGGCCTCATTGGCATCAGCGCGCGTTCGCTGGGCCATATGAATGTACAGGTTGTCATGGAAAGAATGGGCGGAGGCGGACATTTAACGAATGCAGCCGCACAGCTTGAGGGGACCGTAGTCGAAGTAGCAGAACGTCTAAAGCAGGTTTTGGACGAAATTGAAGCGGAAGAGGGGTTATTTGAATGAAAGTGATCTTTTTGCAGGATGTTAAAGGACAAGGGAAGAAAGGGCAAGTAAAGGATCTTTCCGAAGGGTATGTACGTAATTTTCTATTGCCGCAGGGACTTGCGAAGCTGGCGTCTGACGGCAACCTGAAGACGCTTGAGGTTCAGCACGCTTCCGAACAGAAGCGCAAAGAGAAGGAAAAAGAAGACGCGCAGGCGCTTGGCAAGAAGATGGAAGAAATGACCGTCGTGATCAAGACAAAAGCAGGCGAGGGCGGACGGTTGTTTGGCGCCATTACGAGCAAGCAAATCGGCGAAGCATTGGCAGCGCAAGGCATTAAGATCGACAAACGCAAAATCGAGCTTGAAGATCCTATCCGTACGCTTGGCGTTACGCAGGTTATCGTGAAGCTTCACCCTGAAGTAAAAGCAAAGCTGAGCGTGCAGGCGGCTGAAGAATAGAAAGCGATTGGGCTTGTGAAGCAGCATTGCTACGCAAGCCTTCGCTTATGCTTACGAAGTTAGGTTTGCACCGCAAACCAAAGCTTTTGTTTACGAAGTAGGATTGCTTTGCAATCCTTTTAGGAGGTTCCCATGAGTAATGAGCTGATGTTTGACCGTGTTCCACCGCAAAACCTAGAGGCTGAACAAGCTGTCATCGGAGCCATATTGCTGCATGCGGAAGCGCTTATTACAGCGATGGAGCGGGTGCGCAGCGAAGACTTCTATAGCGGTCCCCATAGACAAATTTATGAAGCGATGGTCGAAATCGCCGAAAATAACCAACCGGTCGATCTCGTTACCTTGACCGCTCATTTGCAGGATCAGCATCTGCTTGAGGAAATCGGAGGAGTCAGCTATTTAGCGAAGCTGGCCAACTCCGTTCCAACGGCAGCTAACATTGACTACTATGCGCAAATCGTTGAAGAGAAATCAATGCTTAGACGCCTGATCCGCACCGCAACGAATATCGTATCCGACGGATACGCCAACTCGGAGGATGTAGGCGTCCTGCTTGGCGATGCCGAGAAAAAAATTCTTGAAATATCCAATCGGCGTTCAGGCAGCGGATTTATCTCCATCAGGGACGTATTAATGGAGGTATTCGAGAAGGTTGAGCAGCTGTATCAGGATAAAGGCGGCACGACAGGCATCCCGTCCGGTTTCACGGATTTGGATCGTATGACCGCCGGCTTCCAACGAAGCGACTTGATTATCGTTGCTGCCCGTCCTTCCGTAGGTAAAACAGCATTCGCACTGAATGTTGCGCAAAATGTGGGCGTTCGCGCCCGGGAGACGGTAGCTATCTTCAGTCTGGAGATGTCAGCGGCTCAACTGGTTCAACGTATGATCTGTGCCGAAGCGAATGTTGATGCGCAGCGCATGCGTACAGGCCATCTGGAAGGCGATGATTGGGAAAAACTGACGATGGCGATCGGCTCCTTGTCCGAAGCACAAATCTTTATCGATGATACGCCGGGGATTACGGTAGCTGAGATTCGTGCCAAATGCCGTCGCCTCAAGAAGGAAAAAGGGCTTGGCATGATTATGATCGATTACTTGCAGCTCATCTCCGGCCGCGGCAAAGCGGGCGAGAACAGGCAGCAAGAGGTATCTGAGATATCGCGTACGTTGAAGCAAATCGCGCGTGAGCTCGAGGTTCCGGTCATCGCGCTTTCGCAGCTTAGCCGGGGCGTTGAGCAGCGGCAGGACAAGCGGCCAATGATGTCTGACCTTCGGGAATCCGGATCGATTGAGCAAGATGCCGACATCGTATCCTTCCTTTACCGGGATGACTATTACGATAAAGAGTCCGAGAAAAAAGATATTATCGAGATCATCATAGCCAAGCAGCGGAATGGACCCGTTGGAACGGTTGAGCTGGTGTTTCTCAAAAAATACAATAAATTCGTAAGTATTGACCGTGCGCATCAGGATCCGATGCAGGCATCTTGAATTTCCGAACAATTGCATGGGTAGCTATGCAATTGTTCGTTTTTAGTTTGACTTCTCGAAGATGGACTGCTACACTATTAATGCTGTCTTTTGACTTGTATCACGATGCAAAGAAATCCTTTTTACGGAGGAAATCTCGTGCTGCAGCATTTTGACGGTAATTTTCGGTGCTTATAAACACCGGACGGGGGTATAATTATGTCTACGGTTGTTGTTGTTGGTACACAGTGGGGAGACGAAGGTAAAGGCAAAATCACTGATTACTTGGCAGAGGGAGCCGACGTCGTCGCTCGTTACCAAGGAGGAAACAATGCCGGACACACGATCCTTATTGATAACAAAAAGTATAAATTGACGATGATTCCATCAGGTATTTTCAACCATAATAAAACTTGCGTCATCGGTAACGGAATGGTCATCAATCCGGAAGCGCTGATCGACGAAATTAACTATATCCATGATAACGGCTTCTCGACGGACAACTTGAAAATCAGTGACCGCGCGCATGTTATCATGCCTTACCACCTCGTGCTTGACGGACTAGAAGAAGACCGTAAAGGCGATAATAAAATCGGCACGACACGCAAAGGGATCGGCCCTTGCTATATGGATAAAGCAGCGCGCAACGGTATCCGTATCGCTGATTTGATGGATGCGGAAGAATTCGAAGCTAGAGTTCGCAGCATCATCATTGAGAAAAACCAATTGATCGAGCAAGTATACGGCGGATCGCAGCTGGATGCGGATTCCATCGTGCGTGACTATCTCGGTTATGCGGAAATTCTGCGTAAATACGTAACCGATACATCGGTTGTTCTTAACGACGCGATTGATGCCGGACAGAAGGTATTGTTCGAAGGCGCTCAAGGCGTTATGCTCGACATTGACCAAGGAACTTACCCGTACGTTACGTCCTCCAACCCGTCGGCTGGCGGCGTATGTATCGGTTCTGGCGTTGGTCCTTCAAAAATCAAACAAGTAATCGGCGTTGCCAAAGCGTACACGACTCGCGTAGGCGATGGTCCTTTCCCAACGGAGCAGGATAATGAAATCGGCCAATTGATTCGTGACAAAGGCCATGAATACGGTACGGTAACAGGCCGTCCTCGTCGCGTCGGCTGGTTCGATACGGTTGTGGTTCGCCATGCGCGCCGTGTCAGCGGGATTACTGGCCTTTCCCTTAACTCGTTGGACGTGCTTACAGGCCTTGAAACCGTGAAAATTTGCACAGGCTACAAATTGCGCGGCGAAGTTATTGAAACCTACCCTGCAAGCCTGAAAATGGTTTCGGAGTGCGAAGCGGTTTACGAGGAACACCCAGGCTGGTCAGAAGATATTTCAAACGCAAAAACGCTTGAGGATCTTCCAGTCAATACGCGCAACTATTTGAACCGCGTTTCCGAGCTTACCGGTATTCCAATCGCGATCTTCTCCGTGGGACGAAACCGTGAGCAAACTAATCCCGTTCGTCCTATTTACGAATAGAATGAATATTGAAAAAGGATGGCCCGTATAGGGTCATCCTTTTTTTGATCTTTAGGGATCGTTTTCCGGCTTAGACAGAGGGACTTTCTTCCTCGGTTGAAGCATCGGATTACCGTGCCGAAGGCTTTAATCCCTTACGCACCCAAGCGGCAATGAGAAGCAGAAGAGGAAGGGCGATCCCGTTCAAAATGTAATATACAGCCATGAGCATGGGCACTGTTGAGCCGTGCTGGGAGCTGTTTATCCCCCAAAAGCTAATAATAGGGATCAGCATGCCAACGGGAAGCACCATTGGTTTGTGATCAGGCAGCTTCAGGAACTGGGAGACACCGATCACAAAAGCGTAATAGCCAAATGTCAGGCGGGTAAAGATAAGCGCTGCCCAAACCATCATGAGCACGGACTCCAAATGCTCGAAAAATTCGCTAAAAGAAACATACCGGCTAATCACCATAAACGGGTAATGGTACATGCCGGTTGCATTTCCGAGAATGGAAACGACATTCCAATTAATCAAAACCATCATACCGCAGAAAAAGACGACGGAAAGCATGGCCCACTTCGTTAACTTATTTCGATTATGAACATAAGGGATATAAAATGCTGCCATAGAAAAAATGCCAAACCAGAGCTGCATGATAAATCCCCCTTTAAGGGATGGAAGAAAGCCGTATTCAAAGATTGGCGAGACAGGCGTGAATTTGGTATACAGCGGGATGAAAATGAGCCCGACTAAAAATAGGGGAAGCGGTACAAGCGCTGCAGAGAGCCTGCATATGACCTCCACTCCTGCATAGACGGCAGCTGCACAAACCAGAATTAAACTGCCTGCTATAATAACAGGTGGCGTTTCAGGCAGGAAAGACATACATACAAAATCAGTAAATTGCCGTAATACATAGGCTGTACTATAGAGTGTAAACGACAAAAATAAAAGGGAAACAAGCGACCCTGCGAATTTACCGGCAATCTGATTTGCGTATTGCACAATCGTTTGCCCCGGATAAAGCTTGTGGAGAGCAATTAAAATCCCCATGCAAAGAAGCCCTCCCGCTAAGCCGCATATCGGGGCAATCCACATGTCGAGCCCGGATGCATTGGCTGCCAAGGTAGGCGCGGTAAGAAAGGCTGTTCCTATTATGGCAGTAAACATAAGCATGCATAGCTGGACAGCGGAAATCGATTCTTTTCGCAACTGTATTGCCTCCATTTTGTCTATGGCTTGATAAACGAGCCGAATAACGAGTGCATCTCGAACTCAATAAACTGTTGCGGGCCTAGGATCTCTCGGTTCGACGATATGACTAGCGCTAGGGCCCACTGAACAGTTAAAAAGACGGCAAATATTATTTTTGTTTTCCGATCCGTGATCCGTGGCCATTCAATGGAAAAGATGGCAGCAACAACGATGGTGATGAAGGTAAGAGAGGTGAAACTCATGGCTGATCTCCCTTGGGGTTATTGAACATTTTATTTTTGCCGATAAGCCCGGAACGCAGAACGGTTATTTTCACCTTGTAGTTCACTTCAATGGCGGGGAAGATTTGATCCCAGTTTTTTTTGTGTTTATTCCATTCCTTCGGATAGTGCCGGTGAAATTGATCGGAAAAACCAAGAACGTCGGTATTGGTCTTCTTCGCGATCTTCACAGCCATTTGAATTCTTTCTTTGAGAACGGAGGCAAACTGTGTTTCCAGCTGATCGATTACTGCCGGATTTACTACATCGATGTCAGCTGTATTCTGAATAAGGTTGCCTGCTGCTTTAATAGCTATGTTAACCTTCCATTTGCCATCCTGGATGCTGGGCGTCAGCTGGCAGCGGCTGTCTAAGATGTTCAGGGTTGTAAAACCAGCCCCCCCTTCGGGATGAGCAGTTAGCGTTGCCGTTTTAATTTCGTTGCGGAGCCAGAGAAGGCCGCGCGTTTCTTGGACATCATAGACCTGGTTCATTTTTAAGTCCTTGAAGGATGCAGCTCCCGCCAGATAGGGGCTAATTTTATTGCCGCTCTTTTTTAACCGGATCCAGGGAATGAGAGCCGTATGGGCTTCATCGGAAAATTCGACGATGGCATCGAGCAGGGCTACATTAAGTCCGGTCTGAAGGACGGACATTTCCCGCAGCACCTCCGCGCTGTTACGCTCAATTTGCGGCTGCCAATTCAAAACCTGGTCAGCGGTGCCTTTGCTGATATATACATTGGCCCGTTCCCTGGGATGGGGATGGCGGGCAAGAAAATCCATAGGGTCTTGAATGCCGGAGCGGGCGAGCTTTTCTCCGAATATGAATACATCAGCCTGTCCCCAGAAAAATTTGCGCGAAAGCAGCTCCTGCAATTTGGATGCAGCATCGGAGGTATTTAAGCCGACGGCACTTTCGACCAGTGACTGCTTCATCTGCGAGCTAGGCCCGCTGCCCATGGATTGGGAATCTGAGGAGGTGCCGGGAACAAAGAGCTGAATCGTCAGCTTTATTTTGCGATCCTCGGTCAAGTCAAAGCCTGCGCCGGTAACGATGGCTAAATCGTTTATCTCCGTTCGATCCCAGCAGCCGGAAAGGCATACCAAGCATAATAATAAGAGCAGGAGACGCGGGAAATAGCTGGAAAATGTCGTTTTCATGCGAATCAACCCTTTTTTTATCTGGAATTAGTTTTTCGCATCCGAAATTTATTCCATAAAGATCCGGTGAAATGCGGTCTCGTTGACATCGCCCAGCGCGGCGACCTAATCAACAACGTATCCTTGAGCTGATCCGTTTGCATCGGAGCAATAGGCGAAAGAAACGGCACACCGAACGAGCGAATCGTCAGCATATGAATCACAATCAGCAATGCAGCCAGCACGATGCCGTAAAGGCCGAGCACACCCGCGCAGAGCATGATGGGAAAACGGATAAGCCGCATAGCAAGCGCGAGCGAATAGTTAGGAATGAGAAAAGAAGCAACCCCCGTTATGGCGACAACCATAATCATGGGGGATGACACGATACCCGCCGAGATGGCAGCTTGACCAATAACTAATGCACCGACAATGCTAACGGCAGATCCTACTTGCTTGGGCAGGCGAATGCCCGCCTCACGCAGCGCCTCGAAGGTCACTTCCATTAATAGGGCTTCTACAAGCGCGGGAAAAGGGATCTGCTCCCGTGATTTGGAAATCGTGAACAACAAGGAAGTTGGAATCATCTCCTGATGAAACGATAGCACGGCTACATAAATGGAAGGCATGAATACCGCCATTAAACCGAGAAAAAAGCGCAGCCATCGAATCCCTGTGGCTACTATCGCCCGCTGGTAATAATCCTCCGGAGACTTCATTAAGCTGAATAAAGTCGCCGGTGCGATCAAAGAAAAGGGCGTGCCGTTAACAAGCAGCGCAACACGGCCTTCAAGCAAGCCCGCGCATACGACGTCGGGCCGTTCCGTCGCATGGAGCTGCGGAAACGGCGACAGGGGCTCATCCTCAATCATTTCTTCGATCAAATTTGAATCAATGATCCCGTCTACGTCGATTTTCTTTAAGCGTTGTTCTAATTCATCAACGAGTCCCGGATCTACGATTCCTTCTATATAAGCGATGGCACATGCGGTTTTGGTATAACGCCCAAGCGTAATGGGCTTTAACTTAAAAGCAGGCGTTTGGAGCCTTCTGCGCAGCATGGAGGTGTTCACCCTAAGCGTTTCGACAAAGCCCTCGCGAGGACCTCGCACGACCGTTTCCGCTAACGGTTCATCTATGGCTCTCATGACCCAGTGCGGAATGCTGAAGGAAACCCCGGAGGCTTGTCCGTCGATGAGCATTACCGCATTTCCTGCCGAAATATAATCAACCGCTTCTTGCATGGAATTCACTGTCTGATAGGCAGAAATTGCAATATGCGGAAGCACGGCCGACCAGCCGCGCTCTAGATCTGATATGGAGTGGTTCTGAAGCGGCGCTAGCAGCTGCGAATCAATTTCCTTTATATCGGCCATTCCCTCAATATACACGATGGCCATGCCCAGTCCGTCTTTTGAATGGAATTCATGAAAAATAAGATCTGATCCATCGAGAAAGAGCTGGCGCAGCACGCTGATATTAGCAGACAAAGATACGCTCAGTTCGCTGGCAAGCAGCTCGCGCTGTTTGGCAAGAATAGCTGTCAGCTCAGGATAAGGCTGCTGCTTGTCTTGTCCAGATGGCTCTTTTTTCACATCATTCTCCCCCTTAGCCTTAACAGGTAGATTGCGCAGAAGATGCCCAAAACATGCAGACAATGGGAATATAATACGAGAAGAGAGAATGTCTGCCCGTATTCTTGACCATAATGGTATATAACAGATTATGGTAAATATAGCTGCGGTATAGCGTGGCAGAAGCTGTGGTACGAAGGGAATGTAGCGGATGTTAAAACGATTCGGATGGCTGGCTAAATTGGTTGCCTCAGGGCTGATATTAAGCTTTTTGTGTATTTGGACAACGGGTTATATCGTCACAAGTTATGTAGAAACAATCTTAAAACAATTCAATTTGCCGCTTGAGGTGCCGCCAATGGCTATGTCAGGCGTATGGGGCAAGCTGTGGGGAGCAGATCCGCTGGTGACAACGGATATGGCTGGGAAGGAAGACACAAAAACGACGGACGAAAAGGCACCGCAAACCAATGCGGATGAGAGCGGGCAAGACGATCCGCCGGCATCGGTAGATGCTTTTAGCCAGGCGTCCGATCCTCCGCTTACCGATATCGGAATCGGCGGCGGCACGCAGGCGGGCAGCGGCGCTGCGCCGGATGGAACCGGGAACGTAGAGGAAGGGACCGCGGGAGCCGAAGGAGCCGGGAACGCAGAAGAAGGAACAGCAGGAGCAGAGGGAGCCGAGGTAACCGAGGGAGTCGAAGGTACCGAAACGGCGATGACGACAGAGGAATTAACGGAAGTAAAGGAACAAATGAGCGATGCGGACAAGGATGAGCTTTTTGGGCTGTTAATGAGTAAATTGCCTCAGGAATCGTGGCAAACCATCTCTCAATATATTGAAAATGGGCTGACGGAGCAAGAATTGACAGCCATTCAACAAATCATGGCACAGCATCTCGACAAAACAGAATATACCCAAATGATGGACATTCTGAAGAAATATTAATATTTTGAATGTTGTGTAAAGGTTGCCCCAATTGTTGGGCATATGTTAAAGTATTAGGCGAGTGATCCGACAGGATAATTCGCCTTTTTTTATTGTCGGAAACCGGAAAAAAAAGTTGCATTAGCGCGAAAAGGAGACAATCATGACCGTTTTCAGGGACCAAGGTCGGATTCAGAAGGTATGGAATCAAACGATTCAGTACTTTCGGCAGGATCGATCGCAACACTTGAATGGCAAGACAAAGCAACCCGTAAGCGACTCGGTCAAAGCGCCATTTTGGCGAAAAAAACCGGTACGGCTGGCGGGCGGGGCTCTCGTACTCCTCACAGTAGCCGGATTTAGCGGAATCCAATACGTCCAAGCAAACACAGTCGAATTTTATAACGTATATATGAATGGCACAGCAGTTGGAACCGTAAACGATCCACAGGAAGTAGAGCAGCTCGTTCTGCTGGAAACCGAAGAGGTTCAGCAAGCCAATCCTGGCATTAACATGGTGCTGGATACCGGAACAATTACATACGAAGCGGATCATGCTTTTAAAGGTACGCCGGATACGGAGGGTACGCTGGACAAGCTTGAAGGCTTGTTTGCTTCCCATGCGGTTGGCGTCGAAGTAAAGGTTGATGGAAAAGTCGTTGGCGTTGTTAAGGATCAGCAGACAGCAGATGAGGTTTTATTGCGCGTGCAGAGCAAGTTCGCACCGGAGCTTGCCGCAGCTAAGAAAGATACAAAGGAAGTCAAGTCGCTTTCTTTTAATGCAAGCGAAACCGCTGCCCCGGCAGCGGAAACAAAGCCGGCAGCTAAGACGCCTGGCCGAGAGGTTACGGAGGTCGAGTTCGTTGAAGCGGTTTTGACCGAGTCCATTGATACGGATCCCAAGCAGATCATGGAAGCGGAATCGATTTACAAGATGCTCGTACAGGGCAGCATTCAGCCAACCAAATACACGGTAAAAGCCGGTGACTGCGTGGGCTGCATCGCACAGAAGTTCGATATTTCCCCCGAGGTTATCTATAAGAACAATGCATGGATCAAGGACGACAAAATTACGATTGGCGATGTGCTGGATTTGACGGTCCTTCAGCCGGAGCTTACGGTGAAGACGACGGAAAATCTGGTGGAGATTGAAACCATCGAGCCGCCGGTTGAAATTAAGAAAAATGCGGACATGCGTGTCGGCGAGTCCAAGACGCTGTCTGAAGGAACATCAGGCCAAAAACGGCTAACCTATCGCATCGTCAAGCAGAACGGTTATGTAGTCACTGAAGAGCTTCTTACCAAAGAGGTCATTAAGGAAGCAACTCCGAAAATTGTCGTACGGGGCACTAAGGTTATTATCGGCGAAGGAACGGGCCGCTTTGCCATGCCGGTATCCGGCTCGAGATTGACCAGCAAATTCGGCCAGCGATGGGGCCGTATGCATAACGGTATCGATTTAACAGGGAGCAAGAACATTCATGCTTCCGATAACGGTATCGTCGAATTCGTCGGAACGAAGCCAGGTCTAGGCAATACGATTATTATCAATCATAAAAACGGATATACCACGGTTTACGGCCACCTAAGCTCGTACAAAACAAAGGTAGGCGCTGTGGTTGAGCAAGGCGATACGATTGGTATTATGGGCAGCACGGGAAATTCGACAGGCGTTCATTTGCATTTTGAAGTGCACAAGAACGGCGTTTTGCAAAATCCTTTAAAGTACTTATAATTTATACCCAAATTCGATCAGGAAGAATCACTCTCGCATATAGCGAAGCGGTTCTTCTTTTTTTTATTTATATCCGTGAAATTCGACATTTGCCGCAGATAATATCGGCAGCTCTACTGGCTTGTTTGACTAAAGGGTGTCTTCTATAGCGTTACAGGAAAAACCTTGCTAACATGAAGGAAGTTTCATTGTGAAGTCAGGGATAACGTGTGTTAAAATAGAAGTTACAGACGTAAACGACTAAGGACAAGCGACGGGCGGGTGTGACGATGCACGGAAAAATATTAGTGGTCGATGACGAACAGCCGATAGCCGATATTATAAAATTTAATTTAGAGAAGGAAGGCCATCAGGTCATCTGCGCTTTTGATGGCGGAGAGGCGGTGCGCCTTGCGTTTGAAGAGCTTCCGGATTTGATTTTGCTGGACCTCATGCTTCCGGTAAAGGACGGTATGGATGTTTGCCGCGAAGTACGGGCGAAGCTGCAAATGCCGATTATTATGCTCACAGCCAAGGATACGGAAATCGATAAGGTGCTTGGGCTTGAGTTGGGCGCGGACGATTATGTGACAAAGCCATTCAGCACAAGGGAACTGCTTGCGCGGGTGAAGGCGCATTTGCGCAGGCAGCAAAAGCCTGCGGCCGGAGCAGCTGGCGGCGAGCGCGCGAATGCTGCAGGAGAGCCTGCCGAGCAGGAGCAGCAGGGCTTTAAGCTGTTTAACCTGTTTATCGATACGGATATGTACGTGGTATACAAAGACGGCGAGCCGCTCGACCTGACTCATCGGGAGTATGAGCTCGTCTATTATATGGCCCGCAACAGCGGGAAGGTTATGACTCGCGAGCATTTGCTGCAGGCCGTATGGGGTTTCGAGTACTTCGGGGATGTGCGGACAGTCGACGTAACGATTAGGAGGCTCCGCGAGAAGATCGAGGATGATCCGAGCCGTCCGGAGTACATTATGACCCGGCGCGGACTCGGTTATATGATGCGTAATTCCAAGTCTGGAGGCTTCGCGTAGGATGAAGGGCAAGAGCTTCTTCCGAACCATTCAGGTTAAGCTGGTCATTATCTATTTGCTGCTCATACTCGTGGCGATGCAGCTGATTGGCGTTTATTTTATCAGCACGGTTAAAAACTCCTTAATAGACAGCTTCACCAAAAATTTAAAAGAGCAGGCCGATATTCTATCGAAATTTGCCGCTCCGAGCTTAGCGGCTAAGCCGGATATTGAAGGCGATTCATCAGAAAGCACGACGGAGGATCTTAGCCTTGTCGTTCGCAATCTGTTCAGTATCAGCGGCGCCGAGGTACAGGTGCTGGATTCGAACGGCAAGATGGTAGCGACATCGGTTCAGGGCAACCAGTCCTATATCGGCCAGAAGAACAAATCGCTGGCCGTGAGCAGGGCGCTTCAGAACATAACCGACAACGAGCAAGAAATTATCGATGAGGACAATACGCGCAAGAAAATGATCGCGCAGCCGGTGACGATCAACGATAACAAGGTCGTCGGCGTCGTATATGTCGTAGCCTCTATGAATGAGCTCTATGAAACGGTGAACCGGGTCAATCAAATCTTCTTTTCGGGTACATTGATCGCGCTGGGGCTTACGGGTGTGCTCGGCATTTTGCTCGCCCACACCATTACGAGCCCGATTCAGGGATTGACTCGGCAGGCAGAGGCCATTGCGCAGGGGAAATTCGATCTTCAGGTTCCGGTGCTTGGCGATGATGAGATCGGCAGCCTGAGTGTCGCTTTTAACGATATGACGATCAGGCTGAAGGAAGCGCTGTCGGTCAATGAAGAGGAGAATGAGAAGCTTGCTTCCGTTTTATCGAATATGAGCGACGGCGTAGTCGCGGCTGACGAGAACGGCAAGGTCATTGTATGGAACAGGCGTGCGCTGGAGCTGCTGGATGTTCGGACCTTTGAAGGACTTTTATTATCCGAGCTGTTCGAATTGTCGGAGCAGCGTTTGGACGAGCTTCAGCAAGGCCGTGGCCAGACGCTGCTTATTGAGCGCAATGCGGATGAGCAGGATATGAGCGACGGCGATGAGGGGCATCTGCGGGCAACCTTTACGCCGATTCACCGTCGCGACAAGGGGATAACGGGAACGATCGCGGTGCTGCAGGATGTGACGGAGCAAGAGAAGCTGGAGCAATCGCGCCGTCAGTTCGTGGCCAACGTATCGCATGAGCTGCGGACGCCCTTGACGACAATTAAGAGCTATGCGGAGGCTCTCAATGACGGCGCGCTTGAAGAGCGTGAGCTGTCCGAGCGCTTTGTTGGCGTTATCCGCAATGAGACGGAGCGGATGATTAGGCTCGTAACCGATTTGCTGCATCTCTCGCGGCTGGATTCGAACCAAGCGCCGCTCCGCCGGCGGCAGACCAATGTGCATGACATGCTGGACGAGGTCGCCGACCGGTTTTCGTTCCAGCTTAGGCAAAAGTCTATCAAAGCGGCGGTACGCGTGGATAAAGGGCTTGGATCCGCTTGGCTGGACCGTGACCAAATTGACCAAGTGCTTGATAATTTATTTTCCAACGCGATTAAATATACGCTGGACGGCGGTACTATCGAGCTGACTGCGAAGAAACCGGCCGATTCGGCATTGCTGGCGATTAGCGTCAAGGATACGGGAATCGGTATCCCGAAAAAGGATTTGGATCGTATTTTTGACCGCTTCTATCGGGTGGATAAAGCCCGCTCACGCAATATGGGCGGTACCGGCCTTGGACTTTCGATTGCCCGGGAAATTGTGAAGGCGCACAGCGGCACGATTTCACTGCATTCCGAGCTTAATGAAGGAACGACGGTTACCTTCACACTCCCGCTGCTGCAGGAAGGGGGTGAGCCGGCATGAGGGAAAAAATAAAGACAACAACGCTTATCGTTCTAGTGGCGCTGAGCCTTCTGCAAAGTTATTTGCTGGCTTACAGCATGCCAGGCCTCGGCGCAACGGTAAGAAGCGACCAGGATTACGCCAATGCCGAGCCGATGGGTACGGCAACGAGCGTAGAGAGCGTTATTTTTCCGGAGGAGCTCGTCATTCATTTGGGCGGGAATAAGCATACCGTTATTTATCCGGGGACGCAGTTCTACGAAATGATTCTTAATCAGCGCATACAGGGTAGAGAATTTAAGGGGTTCCAGCGGAGCCCTTCGGATGTGCTGAACTGGGAAGAGATTCGGAAGAATGATATCGGGATTGAACTGCGGTTCGAGAACGGGATTCCGGTGGAGCTGCTGCAAAAGCTGCTGAAGCTGGAGGGCGACCTGCTGTTTTTGAACGAGACGATTGACCGTATCTGGATCTTCAAGACAACCGGCACGGAGGAGATTCGAACCTTCTTCTTTAGTTCAGACGGTGAAGTGGTCTATGAGTCGGTCCGTGCGGATTTGACGGTACGTGACGTGCAGGACTATGTGGGCTTCGGACAGTTCCAGCCCAAATATTCCATGACGGGAGACGGCCTCTATATCCCGCTTGCACCGATTCAAACGACTGAAATGCTCTTTCCATACGAGACGTATACTCCCGATTTGATGCAGCGAAGCTTGTTCTTTGACCCCAGCACGACAAGAGCGCTGGAGGACCGGGGCGGCTCGCAAATTTATACCGATGGCAAACGGGGCTTGCAGGTGGAGCAAAACGGCAAATGGATCAGCTATACCGATCCCAGCGCGCCGCAAATTACGGAGAACCTGCTAAGCGACAATGTATATGCGTCGGTGGACTTTGTGAACCAGCACGGCGGATGGGACGGCGTACACCGGTTCGTGAACGCGATTCCGGGAGGCGAAGGCAAGGATATCAGGTTCAAGCAGTATGTGGAGCAGTATCCGGTTATTCCGACGCCGCCGTTCCGTTACGGCTATATGAGGCTCACTCTCCAGCAAGGCGATGTAACGGAATATTCGAGATCGCTCATTACGCTTGGACCGCAGTCGGAATCGCGCAGCGTGCGATGGCTGCCGGGCGGCGAAGGGCTGCAGGAAACGCTCAAGAATTACAAAAGACGCAGCGAGGTCACGGCGTTGTTCCCTGCTTTGCAGGCAGCGCCGGTGGATGAGAAGCAGCTCCGGTTCACTCCCGTATGGGCTGTCCGCTTGAAGGATGGCACGGAAGAAATGCTGGCATCGGCGTATCCGAGCGGTTACGAGCCGCCTGAGCAGCAGGATTCATCTGCGCAGGGCTCGGTGGATGAGGGCGACGCGGATGCGGACTCCGCAACAGCGGCAACCGGAGCGGGTGCTGCGGCGTTATCTGCCGGCGGGGGAAGCCAGCTCTTCTTCGGAGATAGAAAATAGCGAGACTACGGACGGTCGGAGGTGAAGGCGAGTGGATTGGGGAAGAGCGAAAAACGTGCTTATTATTTCGTTTTTGCTGCTTAATATTTTGCTGGGGTATCAGCTTTGGCTGGATATTAGAGAGCAGCTGAACGTAAATGTAAACACGGCAGAGCTGCCGCAGGATAAAGTGCTGCTTATGCAGCAGAAACGGATATCGCTTGAGGCCAATCTGCCGCTGGAAACGCCGGAGCTGGGGGATTTACCGTACATCCTGCACTCCGACAGCCGCAAAAACGCAGAGCCGGTTATATTGGACAAGCCGGTGGACAGCACAATTATTTATTCGAAAAAAGAATTATTAAAGACGCTTGGGGATCGAATCCCCGAGCTTGACCAATATGAGTTTGATTTGCTGAACAGCAGCGTCGATCAGTTCGTCCTCTATCGCGTCGTGGAAGGAAGGCCGATGTTTGATGTGAAGCTGACGCTGTATATCAGCGACCAAAAAATCATTTCGTTCCTGCAGGACCGGGTAGAGCTGCTTGGATCGGGCGAGGCGAAGCAGGTGCTGCCTGCCGCGAAGGTCGTGGCGAGCTTGATCGAGACCTACTTGCCGGATGGGGCGGTCATCTCTGATATTCAGCTGGGCTATAAAGGCCAGATCTTTGATTCGGAGAAACAGGTATCCGCGCCATCATGGCGCGTCATGCTGGAGGACGGCCATTTGTTTTATGTGCATGCAATAAACGGCGAGGTTGCAACGGATGAAGAGCAAGGGGAAGCGGCAGCGAACGGTTTACGTTAACGGGAGCGGGAGAAGGGACAGGAAAGAGCATTATGGGACTTCGATTTACAGTACTGGGAAGCGGCTCAACCGGCAATGCGACAATTGTCCAGGGGAACGAGAAGATGGTCATCGTCGATGCGGGAATGAGCGCGAAGAAGCTGGATGAGCTCATGCGGGAGCGGGGAGTGTCGGGCCATCAATTGGACGCGCTGTTTGTCACGCATGAGCATTCCGATCATATTAAAGGTTTGGGCGCTTTTGCCCGCAAATATGATTTACCGATTTATGCAAACGAGGCAACGTGGGCTGCCATGGAAAGGCATGTCGGCACGATTGCCCCAGAGAAACGCGTATTTATGGAAACGGGCGAAGAGGTATCCTTTGGTTCAATGGCCGTGCAGTCCTATCCGATCTCGCATGATGCGGCAGAGCCGGTTGGCTATTGCTTCGTGGAGAATGGCGAAAAGCTAAGCTTGGCTACGGATCTAGGCTATGTCAGCGAAAAGGTCAAGCGTCACATTATCGACTCGGATGTGCTGGTGCTGGAGGCGAATCACGATACGGAGATGCTGCGGATGGGCCGCTACCCCTGGAATACAAAACGCCGGATATTGAGCGACGTCGGCCATTTATCCAATGTGGCAGCAGGCGAAGCGCTGCTGGAGCTCATGACGGATCGAACGAAACGTGTCTATTTGGCTCACTTGAGCCTTGATCATAACTTAATGGATTTAGCGATGCTGACCGTGAATACTATCTTGGAGGATCACGGAATATTTTATAAGAAAGAAGAGCATCCCCTGCGGGCAACGTACCACGATAAGCCTACCCCATGGGATGAAGTGAGGCGGAAATAACCGATTCCAGCTGGGCATCGAGTGCATCGGCTTTGGCGCTTAACTCTTCTCTTGTTAGAATGCCCTTATCTATGAACAACTCTAGCATTGCGCTTAAAGTGAGTACGGTACGATAGTGGTCATCCTTCAAATCTGCTAGCTTTGCAGCAAGCTGAACATGCTCCCATGCAACAGGGGTTTTGGTTTTCATCTTGGCAGTTCTCCTTTGGCGGATCGATTATTTACACCTAAAAAGAAATAATTCCTGGCGAAACGGTTTTTGCCGTCCAAAAGAAACCGACAGCCGTTTACGCTTGATCGTCTGAATCTATTATTATTTTAGTCATTTCTTCCGAAAACATTCCTAGATTGAAAAAAATAGTCTTGATGTCTCAGACATCGAGAGGAGCGATAGTCATGAGCTTATTCGACGACGATTTTTACTCGACCAAGGTTTCCAAGCGTGCTGCTCGCGAGAGTAGGAAAAGAGACTTGGTTTTCCCATTTAAAAGCCGCGGCCGCAAGTGGTCCAGTGTCCGCATTGCGTTCGTCTCCTCGATGACAAGCGCGGTTGCCGCTACGCTGCTGTTCGGCCTTGTATTCGGAGGGGACGGCGGGATCGGCAATGGCTCTGGAGCCGTAGCAACTGCCGGCGGCGTGCAAGCGATTGATCCGCTTGAGCGTCCCATACAAGCTTCCGCGAAAGTAAGGCCGTCCGTCGTAAGCGTCATTAATCAGCAGATGTTTGCGCTCGGGATCGGCGATGGCGAGGCTCTTCCCGAGGGCTCGGAGGAAAAAGGGACGCTGCGCGAAGTCGGCGTTGGTTCTGGCGTCATTATTAGCAAGAAGGATGGCAAAGCAATCATCATAACGAATTACCATGTTATTGATCAGGCGCAGGCGGTGCAGGTGATTCTGATGAGCGGCGAGGCCCGCGAAGCCCGCGTCGTCGGCAAGGATCAAATTACGGATCTTGCCGTGCTCGAGATCGACGACAAGGGTATTGATGTCGTTGCGGAAATAGGCGATTCATCGGCTTTGCGTCCGGCTGAATATATTATTGCCATCGGCAACCCGCTAGGGCTGGGGGAGTCGGTTACGACGGGCAGCGTGAGCAAAACAAACCAAATCGTGCCGGTATCGCTAAACCAGGATGGCGTGTATGACTGGGAGCAAGAGGTGATCCAGATTGACGCGTCCATTAACCAAGGAAATAGCGGCGGACCGCTTATTGATTTGAACGGACGCGTGGTGGGGATCAACAGCATGAAAATAGCCGATCTCGGCGTGGAGGGCATCGGCTTCGCCATTCCGATTAATCTGGCTATGCCGATTGTCGAATCCTTAATCAAGCTTGGCCATGTACCGCGCCCTTACCTCGGTGTCTACACCATGGACCTGGAGCAGTATTGGGAGCAGCAGGGCTTCGCGGACGAGCAGCAGGATGCTGAAGGCGGACCACCGGAGGAAGACGCTGGGGCCGTTACGGAAGAGGCTCTGCCGGAGCTTAAACTGCCCGACGATATTTATGACGGCGTCATCGTGCTTGAGGCCGTTGGTCCTGCTAAGGACGCGGGATTGCTTTTCAACGACGTCATCGTCAAGCTTGATCGCCAGTCGATCGCAAGTACGATGGATCTTCGCAAATATTTGTACGATCAGAAAAAAATCGGCGACGATATCGAAATTAGCTTTTACCGGGACGGAGAGCTGAAGGTTACGCATTTCAAGCTGGGTGAGAAGGAAGAAGAGGAATAAGCATAATAGATGCTGCAGTGCGCAGGCGGGCAACCGTTTGAGCGCTGCGGTTTTTTTTGTTTTGGGGATCGGGTGCGAAAATTGTCGTCTTCACATGGGGAGGCGTTTTCTGCTATGCTGTGTATAGATATTTTGGACAGACTGGTAAGACGGAAGTTGAAACGAAAACGTTAAAACATGCATGTGAGTATAAGCGCAGGTTAGAGGCATAAGAAGACAATCAACTAGGATAGGAAGCGTGCAGACGATGTATTGTGTATGTAAAGAGCATATGGAAACGGCATTGGACCGATTTGTAGATGAGTATGAGGATGCGCCGGATGTTGTCGATTTGAAGGAAACCCAGTTCGCGGATTGGGATCCGCCGCGGAAATGCGACTTTTGTGCGGAGCCGGCTACTTTTTTGGTGGTTTAGGGAAGAGTAAGCTAAAGGAATAAAAAACGTGGAATCATGTGAGATATAGAGAGATATAAAGGAATAATGAGATTTAAAGAGATGTAAAACAAGGAATAATGACAGATAAAAACGGATGTAAAAGTTAACAAATAGGATAGTCGAATTTTGGAGTCAGCCAAAGGGAAGTGTCAGGTTTGCATATACAGATCGCCGCCGTCGGCAAGCTGAAAGAAAAGTATTTGGTGCTTGGCATAGCGGAATATGCCAAGCGGTTAGGGCCTTACGTGAAGCTTACGCTCACGGAAGTGCCCGATGAGAAAGCGCCGGAGACGATGAGTCCGGCGGAGGAAGCGATTGTGCGCGAGCGAGAGGGCGAGAGGCTTCTAGCGCAGCTGAAGCCTGATGCGCACGTCGTCGCGCTCGCGCTTGAAGGCGAGCTCTGGTCCAGCGAGGATCTCGCGGGCCAGCTCGATAAATTAGCCACGTATGGGCGCAGCCACGTGGCTTTTGTTATTGGCGGGAGCAATGGTCTTGCTCCCGCGGTGTTGAAGCGCGCCCAGCAGAAGCTTAGCTTTGGGCGCATGACCTTGCCGCACCAGCTGATGCGCCTGGTGCTGGTGGAGCAGATTTATCGGGCTGTGAAGATAAATCGGGGGGAACCGTACCATAAATAGAGCGAATTGCAAGATAAACCTAATAAGAATGATCGAGACTATGCCATCGCTTTATCTGCGATGAGCTTTACAGGCGGTAGTTATGGTCAATTACTTGTTCCCTAAAACATCCACTCTCTCCAATAATCCTTCTACAACTTCTTTCGGTATCTCCCTGACCTTGATATCTCCACCTATGAAAAGTATCCAATTTGTTATTTCGGTCAATTCATCCGGATGATGAACATTGATGAATGTCTTTAAAATAGCCGTGGTTTGATAAGGATTCGTGTATGAAATTGTAATTTTTAATGGATGGTACTTTTTGAACTGGGCAATCGCCTTGGGACCAAGTTCGAGGACTAGGTTGATGGCCTCTTCCTGCTTGCGTAGCTGTTCTACAATCTTCTTCTTGCTTATTCTTTTTTTCTCGGGGTATGGTTTGACATCGGTTAGATTATCGACAGGAATAATCCGCCTCTTTTCCTCCTCTAGGTCGAAGCCTTCAATTTGCCAAGAGCTTTTTTCACGATATAGGTGCATGAGATAGATGGGATAAGACTTTATTTCCCTTCCTTCTTCGACGGAAACCACTAAGTAGCTGTCCATAAGAAGGATTTGGATGAGTTGTTCTAACATAGGATGGGGCAGATCTGATAGATCAAGCAGGTCAGGATTGTGGGGGTTGGTACCTTCGAAGAGTAAGATTTGATTTAACAGAACAAGATCATCTTGCTGGTTTTGAGAAATGAGGCCGAGCAACTTTTCCGCTAAAGAGTGGCGACTCTTGAGATAAGGGAGTTGTAGATTTCGTGTGGCCATGAAGGCGATAAATAGAGCTTTAATCTCATTATCGGTAAAGCGGACAGTGGGCAGGACGGAGTTGTTCATCACAAAATAACCCCCGTCCCTCCCGACTTCGGCGACTAGAGGCATTCCCATTGCTTCAATTTCCCTGATATCTCTAATCGCCGTCGAACGGGAGATGTTAAACTCATGCATGATTTCCGAAATGGTAAAATGGGCGCGGTTGTTGATGTACCGCATGATGATGTTAATCCGTTCTACTTTTTTCATCGGGTCCTCTAAACAGTGTCATATTTTGAAATGATTTATGGTTATTATAAACCCATCAAGTGAAAAAAACAAAATAACTTGATCAATTCAAAAAAAGGAGCTTGGATGATGGCATTGTATACCCTTGAGGAAAAAGACGGCTTTAGCGTACTAGGTATTGGAATGGAACTGAAGAGCGATTACACGGACTATGCCGGTATGAACAAGGAGAAGGAAAACTTTTGGCGGACAGTGGAGCAGGAGGGAAGGCTTGACGCTTTAAAGGCTGTCGCTGCGAACGACTACATCTTTGCTGTAAACGAATTGGTAAACCGCAAGAGGATGTATTATGCCGGCATCATGACAGAAGCATCGGTACAGGAAGAACACAGAGTGATCCAATTCCCTAAGGGACAGTACCTCGTCATTAAAGGCGAAGGGAAGACGGCTGATGAGTTGAGTAGTTTGCTTACCGGCATTGCCTTTGGTCAAGTCTTGCCGGAAGCCGATAACTTCGCCTATGTCGGCGGGCCAAATGCAACGGTTGAGATGGGGCAGCGAGACGGCCTTGTATATGGGGAAATGTGGATTCCGGTTGTGAAGAAGTAAACGAGATCAAAGGAGGAATGGGAATGAGTACGATTATAGGTAATGAAAAAATTGCGAAGGTTGAATCCCGCCCTATTGGAAGGATGGCCGCTTATTGGACCGTCACAATCATTCTCGCATTCTCTATAGCATTAAGCGGTATCGGGCAAATGATGCGATATGGTGGCAATGTCGATTTAGTGAGCGATATTGGTTTCCCGTTATATGTCACGAACATTCTCGGAACTTGGAAATTGCTTGGAGTCATTGCGATCGTAATGCCAGGTTTCCCCCGGCTTAAGGAATGGGCTTATAGCGGTATCTTTTTTCTAATGACGGGTGCGGCCTTATCTCATGCGTTCGCTAATGATTACGGCGATGGTGGATTCCATATTATTCTTCCGCTTTTCTATGCCGCGCTCGGCATCGCCTCCTGGGCGCTGCGTCCGAAAAGCCGCAGACTCTAATGGGGAGTAAAATTGACGCTAGTCCATTCGTTAATCCGATAGACTTCTACTACAAAAAAAATTAATATTAGGTAGGGTGTGCTGTGGGAGAGAATAATCGGCAGCCCTCTAAACAGTATCATATTTTGACATGATTTATGTTTATGATAAACCCATCAAGTGAAATAACAAATCAATTGATCCATTCAAAAAAAGGAGCTGGGATGATGGCAACATATACCTTTGAGGAAAAAGACAGCTTTATCGTTCTTGGTATTGGAACGGAGCTGAAGAGCGATTACACAGATTATGCCGGCATGAACAAGGAGAAGGAAAACTTTTGGCGGGCAGTGGAGCAGGATGGAAGGCTTGACACGTTAAAGGCTATCGCTGCGAACGACTATATTTTTGCCGTAAACGAAGCGGTAAATCAGAAGATGATGTATTATGCTGGCGTCATGGCAAATTCATCGATACCGGAAGAACACAGAGTGATCCAATTCCCTAAGGGACAATACCTCGTCGTTAAAGGTGAAGGGAAGTCGGCAGATGAGTTGAGTAGTATGCTTACTGGCATTGCCTTTGGTCAAGCTTTGCCAGCAGCCGATAATTACGCCTATGTTGGCGGGCCCAATGCAACGGTTGAGATGGGGCAGCGAGATGGCTTTGTATATGGTGAAATGTGGATTCCGGTTGTAAATAAGTAAATGAGATCAGCAGGAGGAATGAGGATGTCCTATATCGTTGATTTTAAAAATGTGTCTACGGTTGGTTTAGAGTCTTCACCAGTAGCAGAAGCGCTTGCTGGTTTACGTGCTAATGAAGCCCGTTACTTTATGAACAAATACAAGCATGAATTTACGGTTGTACCAGCTGGCGAAAGCCAGGAGACCCTTGATTATGTGAACCGAATTCTGAAAGAAGAACGGGATATTGAGTTTGCGGCCAAACCTCTAGAAACGGCGCGTTTTCAAGTGGAAAATATCCAATTTGCCTACGTTTTTTATGAGGATGGTCTTGGGATCAATGTCATGTATACGGTTGATGACCCTAAAAAGCGGGCTGTAGGTTTTAAGCTTTCTGAGGGAATGGAGGTACCAAAGGAGTTAGAAGGGAAGTTTAAGTTTGCTAGGCAGAAGTCCAAACTAGCTGGGACAATTCGAGGTTCGTTCTTTGTCATTAAAGGACAATATTAAGGTATCGAGTGTGATAGATATAAGCCCTTATTCCGAATGGAGAATAGGGGCTTATCTATTTTCTAAACAATAACGTACAAGTAAAGCGAAATATGGCACACCACGAGCGCGTCTAGGCGCGAGTATATTCAACTGCGCAGAGAGTTGGGTTCCTTTGATTTCGCCCTATAGATGTTACGCTGAACCTTATCACAAATGACGCAAATTTTATTTGTGGGAAGGGGTTCTGACGCAACATGGAAATAAAGAGAAAAAAGGAGAGCAGGTCTTGTTGAGTTGTTAGTTACTTGCTCCGCAAACGAAGCAAAAAGTATTAGGGACATCCGTAGCGGATGCCCCTAATATGAGCTTATATGTCGGCTTAAAAACGACCGATAGCAACAAATACTGTTAACGCGAAAAGGACTATGTTCAGGACGATCTCTCGGTATTCCTTACGTTTAACATGAAAGAGGGCACCAAAAAGGACGATTGCGGCAAGTCCGGTTGCAACAATTGGGGTTAACATAGGCGTGATATTCGTCGCGAGAGGAAGGACGATTCCAAGTACACCCAATAATTCTACTAAACTAATAAAGACCACAAATGCTTTTGGAACGTCTTTTATCCACCCCCAAGACTCCCTGGCCTTTTCATACTGAAACGCCTTTAACCAGCTTCCGTAGAGAAAAACTAGTGCTGCAACAACTTGTACGACCCATAACGTGATATTCATTAATTATGCCATCCTCCTGATCTCGTACTGTTAACCGATAAAGGTATAATAAACCCGATGAGTAGACGAAGTGAAGTAGGCACTTTAACATAACATAGTAAATAAAAAGTTACCTTAACAAAGTAAAGGGGAGTGTGGAGGAATTGCAGTCTTATTGTAAATTTGAATCGGCGTTGGATATATTAGTAGGGAAATGGAAACCTGTCATTCTGCTTCAGCTTATTTCAAACGGTACAATGAGATTCAGCGAGCTTCAAAAAGCAATACCGGATATTAACAAGAGGATGCTCACCCAACAATTAAGGGAACTTGAGTATCAAGATATCGTCCATCGCGAGGTGTACAATCAAATCCCTCCGAAAGTAGAATATTCGATTTCGGAATATGGCAAAGGTTTAAGCACTGTGCTTCAGGTATTAAATGATTGGGGAGTATCCCATATTGAGCATATGAATGAGCTGTACGGAGTGAATCATTCAAGCAATTAATCTGGATGGAATTTCGCCGTTAAAATCGTTACGGTGAACCGTATCATAAATAGGGCGGAATTTCAGTCTAAGGAGGGGTAAATGTTATGAAATCTCATGCTTCTGACCGTATTAAAATGCCCCTAGGATTTTGGGCAGGCTTACGTCAATTAGGGGTTGCTGCCCACAATGTAGCACGTAGAGCAAGACTTCCGCTTACCATTGTCAATGAACCGATAGTCACTACCGCTCAATATTTCGCGATTTGGCAGGCTTATTCCGATCTTATTGGTGATACTGCCAAAGGCATCATCCAGCTTGCGACCGTATTCGAAACAGCAAAGTACCCACCACCTGTCTTAGCAACTTACCACGCTCGTGACTACCGCGATGCTCTACGCCGAATGGCTCGGTACAAAAAACTGTGTCCCCCCGAAAGCCTAAGCATCAAAGAAGAGGGAGAGCAATGTATCATTGAAATGGAATGGCTGCACGCCGAGCAGCCCGGTCCGCCGATACTGGTTGGCATTACGCTGGCTTTTCTTGTGGAACTGGGGCGCCGGGGCACAGGTCAACATGTGACGGCGCAGTCGGTCGAATTTATGCACGCTATTGGTGATGTGCAGGTTCTTGAAGCGTACTTCGGCTGCCCAATCCGGCTTGAAGCCTCAAAAAACCGATTGACGTTGCATCGAAGAGATCTGGACCAATCTTTTGCCTCATACAACGAAGAGCTGCAGGAGATTTTGACTCCTGCTCTGGACCAATGGCTGGATGAACATCAGCGGAATCATTCCATTACGGAGATGGTAAAATGGATCATGAAACGCAGTCTCACAGGTGGACGCCCCGACATTCGTTCTGTCGCGAAGGAGCTGAGGATGAGCGCTCGTACCTTGCAGCGTAGACTTACTGACGAGAACACCAGCTTCAAGAACCTGTTGACACAAGCCAGACATGAGCAGGCACGAGCGTACTTGGCAGACCCCTCGCTTGATATTAAGGAAGTGGCTTTCTTAATTGGATATGAAGATCAGAACTCATTCTACCGCGCTTTTCGCCTTTGGGAAGGCGATACTCCTACCAATTGGCGTAATGAATATTTAGGTACAACCTCGCTCTCATAAGGACAGCTAAGCATGCCTGTGATTCATTAATAGATTCTCCTCCCCCCCAGCCCATTCCCTAGTGAGTTAGAGTGTTACTTGTTTTTGTTTGTCGTGTTAAACAAGATTTTTGGCGCAGTATACTAGTTACTGAACCGGACAGACAAGGTAATATAATCACTACCCGGAGTACAAAAGAATGGGAATGCTTTGATAAAAGGGGAAATGTCCGATGGATATGGGATTAAAGAATAAAACAGCGCTAGTTACAGGATCAACGAAAGGCATAGGCAAAGCGATTGCGATCGAGCTTGCCAGAGAAGGTGTCAACGTACTTATCAATGGCCGGAACTATGAAGGGGTCGAACGAACCGTAGACCAAATCAAATCCGCTTTCCCGGCTACCTCTCCTCAGAATGCTGTTGCCGATCTTGTGAATATTCAACAAAGAGAAGCATTATTTGAAAAATTTCCTGATGTCGATATTCTGGTTAACAGTATGGGCAGATATGAGATTATGCAATATGACGATGTCAGCGACGAAGTATGGGAAACCTATTTCCGTACCAATGTGCTTGCCGCAAATGGATTATCCAAATTTTACCTACCCAAAATGCTGAAGAATGATTATGGCCGGATTATCTTTATCGCGAGTGAAGAAGCGGTTATGCCCTCAGGACTAATGCCTCAGTATGGCATGACCAAATCTATGCTATTATCCTTGTCCAAAAGTTTATCCAAATTAACAAAAGGAACCGGAGTTACAGTTAATTCGATCATGCCAGGACCGACGCTTTCTGAAAATGTGCAGCATATTATTGAGGGGATCTATCCTGACGGGGATATGATGTTTTCAGAAAAAGAGAAAAACTTTATGACAACGAATCTGCCTCAATCTGAAATCCAGCGATTTATCGAACCAAGTGAAATAGGCAGACTGGCTACATTTGTATGCAGCCCTTATGCTTCCGCATTTAGAGGATCCCCTATCCGAATGGATGGGGGAATGGTACCAACTATTTTTTAATAATTAACTTCTCAAAGAACCCTGAGTTTATCTTAAAGGTTCGTCGGCTATCATAGCGCATAGTTCAATAAAGAATTCAATAGAAACAACGAAGGGGCGGCCGTGGCATGCCCCTTTCGTTATTTAGCCGATATGACCGTTATGGGGAACCCTATCATAAGTAAGAACACGGACCTCAACTATTCCACTTCGATCGCTTTTACTGTTTCCCCCTCAATTAATATGGGCTGGTAGTAGGTGTTGGTGGGTAAGTCTTTTTTGCCTTGTAAATTCTTGATGACCCAGTCCGCTGCGTCACGTCCCATTTGTTCTTGGGGATGCGTCAGCGTCGTTAGTTTGATATTCGCGTTTTTGGCGAAATATGAATTGTCCTGGCCAATGATAGATAGTTCGTCCGGAATGGAGATTCCCAATTCTCTGCAGACATGCACGACTTCCAATCCTACCTCGTCGTTATAACACACAAGCGCAGTCAATTCATCCCGATTGTCGTTCAGATACACTTCCAAGTTAGCGGACAGGTCCGACTTTGTCGATGTATCGAAAGAAAGCACATGCTCTTGCTGGAACCGTAATTTGGCTTCCCCAAGAGCCTTGATAAATCCCTTCATTCTAAACTTCCCTTGCAAATCATCCATTTTCGCGATGATGCCAATCTGGGTATGCCCTTTGGCAATCAGCTCCCGGGTTGCAAGATAGCTGGACTGCACGTCATCCAGACAGAAGAAAGGAACTTCCAACTCTTCATAATAGGCATTGATCATCGCGAACGGAACCTCCTGCTCCTTAAAAGACAGGTAGTAAGCGATATTGGGGTTGTATACATTACTTCTGGTAGGTTCTATAATCAGTCCATCCACGCCGTAGGATAGCATCATTTCCAACGCCTTTTTTTCCTGGGAGATATCATTATTTGTACTGGCTAACAGCAATGAATAGTTATCTTCATTTAATCGGCTTTCAATGCCGCGGATAATGGAGGGGAAGATGTAATCCGAGATATAGGTCGTGATGACGCCGATCGTTTTATTTATGGTTTTGGCACCCGTTCTGGACCGGTATTGGCTGCTGACGTACGTGCCGGATCCCCTCTCGCTTCGCAGGAACCCCTCGTTCGATAACTCTAGAATGGCCTTTCGAACCGTCTGCCGGCTAACGTTGTAGCTTTCCTGCAAAACGTGCTCCGAAGGGATTTTCTCGCCTGCTTTGTACGTTCCCGAGAGGATATAACTTTTGATATCATCAATAATGAGCTGGTACTTTGGCTTCATGCAATCCACTTCTTTCATCGTTGCTCGAAAAAGTTGTACGTACACATTTTAGCATGAATAGCATGAAATGCAAATGCAATGATATCATGTGCGATTTCAATGGTACAAGTTTCATGCTTGTCCTTAGAAAAACACCATGATCAGACGAATAAAGATGGCATAGCAACTTATGTTAGTATAACTATTAGACTATATTGACAAATGTACGTACAGAAAATATACTAAGGCTGTCAGTATGAGAAAGCGCCTTCTTTCGGTCGAAATCTTCCGGTTGTCTCATCAATTAACCGATTCGATCGGATGCAGCAAGTATAGGATTCGTAGTCGGTGGGGTTAAGTCACGAAGTTAGATCGCGATAGGAGCGATTTAATTTCTGTTTAAACCACGAACAGAGAGGGGACATACGTGATCATGAATCATGTCGAATTGAAAGAAGCGATAACCAAGGGAGAAACTTCGCTGGGTATCGAATTTGGATCTACGCGGATCAAAGCGGTGTTGATCGATCATCGTTTCGAGACCATTGCATCGGGAAGCTTTGAGTGGGAAAATCTGTTGAAAGACGGATATTGGACGTACAGCCAGGAGGATATTATAACAGGCCTCCAAACCGCTTATCGTGAAATGAAGCAGGAAGTGGAACGGAATTACGGAGTCACCCTCCGGACCGTCGGTTCAATCGGGTTTTCCGCTATGATGCACGGCTATATGGCATTCGATAGCACGGGTGAGCTGCTAGTGCCGTTTCGGACTTGGCGCAATGCAACAACAGGCGCGGCAGCAAGGGAACTAACGGACTTGTTCCAATTTAATATCCCCGAGCGCTGGAGTATCGCCCATTTGTACCAAGCCATATTAAACCAAGAGGAGCATGTGCCTCGCATTGATTTTGTAACGACATTGGCCGGGTATATCCACTGGCTGATGACCGGCAATAAAGTGATCGGCATCGGAGATGCTTCCGGTATCTTCCCTATAGATGAGTCAACCCATAATTACCATCCAACGATGGTTGAGCAATTCGATGAACTCATCGCAGCCAAAGGTTATTCGTGGAAGCTTGAGGATCTTCTTCCCAAGGTATATCTCTCCGGCGAGCGAGCTGGCGAGCTGACGGCTGCGGGAGCCGCCATTCTGGACCCAGCCGGAGATCTGCAGTCCGGCATTCCGCTCTGTCCTCCGGAAGGCGATGCCGGCACAGGCATGGTTGCGACGAATAGCGTCAAGAAGCGTACGGGAAATATATCCGTGGGCACTTCCGTTTTTGCAATGATTGTATTGGAGAAAGAATTATCCAAGGTTTATCCGGAGATCGATATGGTCACGACGCCGAATGGCAGTCCGGTCGGCATGGTTCATGCCAACAACTGCTCCAGCGATCTCAACGCCTGGATGGGATTGTTCCGCGAATTCTCCGAAGCGATGGGATACAACATGGATTCCGCCAAATTGTTCAGCGTGTTGTTGAATAAGGCATTGGAAGCCGATCCGGATGGTGGCGGTTTGCTTAGCTACGGTTATCTCTCGGGCGAAAATATTACGGGAATCGACAAAGGCAGGCCATTGTTCGTTCGCTCGCCTGAAAGCAACTTTAATCTGGCTAATTTCATGCGAACGCACTTATTCACTGCTTTCGGAGCATTGAAGCTGGGAATGGACATTTTGACCGAAAACGAACAGGTGGCCATTGACAGCATCTTGGCTCATGGCGGCCTCTTCAAAACCCCTGTCGTTGGACAAAAAGCTTTAGCCGCTGCGCTGAACGTACCGATCTCGGTCATGTCGACGGCCGGCGAAGGCGGGGCATGGGGCATGGCGCTTCTAGCTTCTTACATGACGGGCAAGGATCAAGAAGAGAGCCTTGACGAGTTCCTCGAGCAGAAAGTCTTTAAAGATGCCGAAGGACAGGAGATTGCTCCGGATAGAGCGGATGTCGAAGGGTTCCAAGTATTCATCAAACGATACCAAGCAGGGCTCGCCATCGAACAAGCCGCCGTAGACCATCTGCTAGAGAACGGGAGGGACTAACGTTGTTAGAACAACTGAAAGAAGAGGTATATCAAGCGAATCTGGATTTGCCGAAGCACGGACTTGTGAAATTCACTTGGGGTAATGCGAGCGCCATCGATCGGGAAAGCGGCCTGTTCGTGATCAAACCGAGCGGAGTTAGCTATGAAAAGATGAAACCAAGCGACATGGTCGTTGTGGATCTCGACGGTAATGTGGTCGAGGGAGACATGAGACCTTCCTCTGATACCGCAACTCACGCCGTGTTGTACAAACACTATCCGCAAATTGGCGGTATTGTGCATACTCACTCGACCTGGGCAACCATCTGGGCGCAAGCGGGACTCGATGTACCCGTCATGGGAACGACGCATGCGGACACCTTCTATGGCGCCGTACCTTGCGCACGGTTCTTGAACCAAGAGGAGGTTGACCGGGGATACGAAGCGGAGACGGGTCACGTTATTATCGAAACATTCGAGAAGCGCGGATTGGATGTTATGGCGATCCCGGCCGTTCTGCTCCAGGGACATGCGCCTTTCACTTGGGGGAAAGACGTGAAGTCGGCGGTCGTGAACAGCGTCGTGCTGGAGGAAGTGTGCAAAATGAATCTGTACGCGCGGCAATTGAACAATTTTGCCAAAGAACTGCCGCAAGGCATTCTGGATAAGCACTACCTTCGGAAACACGGGAAAGATGCCTACTACGGGCAGAAGTAATAGCCTTAGCCATTATAAAATACAGAAAAGAGGATGATTAAGATGTCAACAACAGCAGATAAACAGTTTTGGTTCGTCGTAGGTTCACAGCATTTGTACGGGGCAGAAGCGCTGGCAGAAGTAAAAGCCCACGCGCAGACGATGACTGATGCCTTGAATAATAGCGGTGTGCTCCCTTACCCGATTGTCTTGCAGGACCTTGCTATAAGCGCAGATAAAATTACAAGCATCATGAAAGAAGTCAACTATCGCGACGAAGTGGCGGGTGTCATCACATGGATGCATACGTTCTCACCTGCGAAAATGTGGATTCGCGGTACGAAATTACTGCAGAAGCCTCTGCTTCACTTGGCAACCCAGTTCAATGAAAGCATTCCTTGGGCAACGATTGACATGGACTTCATGAACCTGAACCAGGCCGCTCACGGCGACCGCGAATACGGCTTCATCAATGCCCGTCTGAAGAAACAAAACAAAATCGTCGTAGGCTACTGGGAACGTGCGGAAGTGCAGCAGCAAATTGCGGATTGGATGGACGTAGCGGTTGCCTATAACGAAAGCTTCAACATCAAAGTGGCTCGTTTCGGCGATAACATGCGCAATGTTGGCGTAACGGACGGGGACAAGGTCGAGGCCCAAATCCAATTCGGATGGACCGTGGACTATTACGGCATCGGCGACCTCGTGCAATACGTGAATGCCGTTACGGAGCAGGAAATCGATGATCTGATGGGCCAATATGCGGAGCTCTACGAATTCGATTACGGCACGAACAACAAAGAAGCCTGGGAAGCGAGCGTCAGAGTCCAAGCAAGTTATGAAATCGCCCTCAAACGTTTCTTAGACGAAAAAGGTTATAATGCCTTCACGACGAACTTCGAAGATTTGCATGGAATGAAACAGCTTCCTGGTCTTGCCGTCCAACGTCTGATGGCACAGGGCTATGGCTTTGCCGGCGAGGGCGACTGGAAGACGTCCGCGCTCGATCGCTTGCTGAAAGTAATGAGCCGCAATCAAAACACGGGCTTTATGGAGGATTACACCTACGAAATGGCGGCCGGACAGGAAGCCATCCTGCAATCCCATATGCTCGAGGTAGATCCGTCCTTGGCAAGCAACAAGCCGAAAATCATTGTTTCCCCGCTCGGAATCGGCGGTAAAGAAGATCCAGCGCGTCTGGTATTCGACGGCAAAGCCGGCGAAGGCGTCGTTGTATCCATGGCTGACTTCGGCACTCATTATAAATTGCTGATCAACGAGGTTTCCGCATTCGAGCCGACGGTTCCGGCTCCTAATCTTCCTGTTGCTCGCGTCCTCTGGACTGTGAAGCCGAACTTCCAGGATGGAGTGAAAGCTTGGATCGAGAATGGCGGCGGCCACCATACCGTCGTTTCCTTGAACCTGACGACAGACCAAATCGTAACCTACGCCAAACTGGTTAACTTGGAATACGTCGTTATTAAGTAATTATAAAACAACCGTTTCTTACGTAAATGGCTAATTCATTTACCAAGAAACGGTTTCTTTTTGTTTTTTGGATCATTTCGCTTTTTTTTCGCTGCAAGTTGTGGTAAAGCGTAGATTTGATATAACATTCCGGTCTACAATTTTTCATCAATCATGCAGAATGGATTTACGGGGATCTAAACAGGGGGCAAAGATATTGAAGCAATGGTCAAGTGAAATTGAGATAAACGCACCAATCGAACAAGTATGGAAGTATCTAGACGGCTCGTTAGATCAAATGCAAAAGATTATGCCTCAAGTGGTGGAGAATAAACCTGTCATCATAACGAAAGAAGTTGTCGGCAGTATCTACCGTCAAAAGTATAAAGAAGGCAAACGCATCGAGGAATATGATGTCCATACGCTAGAATATTTAAATAACTTGAACGATAAGAGAGTGAAGATTGGTTTTACGTTGGCTAACTCCTTCGAAATCACGGCTTTATATGAATTGCATCGGGTAAATGATCAGAAAACAAAGCTAAGATACACTACAACCAATAAAGCATTAAAGTGGTATGTGAAGCTTTTTATGATCTTCGCAAATGAAAAGGTCGTTATTAAATTTCTGGAGAAAGTAAAAGAGGTTGCTGAAGCAGAAGCCAAAACCGGCTTTTGAAAGCAGGAAATCCGTTCTACCGAAGGCCACCCGAATGGGGGCGGCCTTCCATTTCGGCCAAAAAAAGTTACGCTAAGATTAGCTCCTCAAGCGGAACTCAGGAATAAGATTCTATCGTTCTCGCACCAAATCCGACATTCGGCACGCGCATGGTTTTGCTGGTCTTTCAGAAAAAAGACGGATGATTGGAGCTTATTGGAAGGCAGCTTTTGCCCGTCGGGCAGGTCTGCGGCCGCCAATTGTTTTCCTAACATAGGGGTTAGAAACGAATAGGATAAAACAAATGTTGTATCCTTATCAAACCGCTGGCTAACGGCTCGTTTGATTCCCAGGATAAGATTCCAGAAAAAGAAGAAAATTGTTTTCATTTTTTCATTCCTCCCAGTTTTAAATTGGTTAACCACGATACACCAACAATAAATCACAGTATATGTCGCGCTATTCAACAATTAGAGCAATCTTACCCAAGCGGAGAACGTTAAGCGGAGTTCTGGAAAAGCATTCTATTATTCTCGCACCAAATCTGCCATTCGGTACGCGTGCTGCGCTGCGGGCTTTTCTGTATGGGGCTGCTTGGCTGGAGCGTCTCAATATTGTTTTGCCTATCCGGCAAGACAGATATCGATTGCTTCTTAATCAAATACGCTTCAAACGAATAGACTTTGCCAAGACAGGCGGGTGTACCTTTATCAGTCTGTTTTGCAGTATCCCGTTTGACTACCATCATAAGATTCCAGATGAACAATAAAATAGCTTCCATTCTACTATTCCCCCCAACCTAGTATTAAGAGTTAACTAGATTATAGCAAGCATGTAATAGAATTTCTGTCGAGTTATAAACCAAGTACATAAAAATATTTAGACAAAAATTTTTGTCCGAATGTCGGCCAGTAAGCAAGTCTGATTCCCTTCTAAAAGTGACAGACTATAGGAGAAAATAGCTTGATAGCGTTGACTTTCTAATGCTTCACGAACGAGATACTATGAAGAGCCGGAAGCGAATAGGTTGGAAGAGTTTGAAGGATTTAAAACAAAAATCGAGATCTTGATGTAGTAATGTGTTGTAACTTTATGTTGGAAAAAGAGTGTTGGAATTCATGAGGGCCGCAGCAGTATGTTTAAGCAAGAAAGGGGGCATTACGACCAAAATGTTCAGACAGGTTCTCTCCTCAGCGATCTATAGAAAACTGCAGGGTATTATGGCCAGCGGTTGGACAACCTAAAGGAAAAACAGAGGAGTGAGCAGAATGGCTAGAAGGAGAAGAAGATACATTGTACCGGGAGCGGAACAGGGCATGCAAGCATTCAAAGCAGAGGTAATGAAACGCGAAGGCTATGACGTTAACCCGAACAGACCGGATGATGTAAAATACGAGGTGGCCAAGGAGCTGGGTATCCCGCTAAAGCCTGGCGACAATGGCGGATTGACGACAGAATCGGCCGGCCATATTGGCGGAAAAATCGGAGGTTCGATGGTTCGGGAGATGATTCGGCTTGCACAGGATCGTATATCGAACCAAGAATAGGCTTTTAGCCAGATTATTAAAAAAAGCAGGGATACATATCCCTGCTTTTTCGTCATCCAAAACTTCCGATTCGGACGGCTTCTGCTTGGATAGGAACCAACCGCTAACTGCTTACCTAGCCTACAATTCCATATTCACTTATGCTTTGTATACTGAACAATCAAATCGGCGAGCCCGATCCAATGCTCGCATTGATCCCGGTGGAAGGATTCCGGAAGCTCGTAAATCTCCTCCCAAGACCGTTTTTGGAGGATTAGCGGGGAATTTATGGGCCGAAACCAAAAGTGGGATGGGTACGAAATTGTAGAACTTCTGCAGCATCCCCTTCTTTGATAATCTGAAATCAATTCAGAGAAGGAGTGATGATCATGAAAATCAGCGTACTAGGAACAGGCAATATGGGGAAGGCTTTGGTGAAACAAGCAGCAGCATATGCGGGGGGCCAAGTATTTTGGGGATCACGCAATCCGGCGGAAGCAGCGGAATTGGCGAAAACCTTTCAATTGGACGGGATCGTAACCGGCTCTTATGAGGAAGCGCTGCAGGCCGATATTATCATCCCCGCATTTCCAGCATCGGCAATGATAGAATGGGCAGCAGCCCATAAAGAAAAGATCAAAAACAAAATAGTCGTTGATATCTCAAATCCTTTTAACAACGACTTCAGCGGATTTACTACGGCATGGGGTGAATCCTCCGCCGAACGGCTCCAGTCTTTACTGCCGGAATCTAAAGTAGTCGGCGCCTTTAAAAATACATTTTTCAAAGTATTTGAGAACCCGGTATTTGAGGATCAAAAAAGCGATGTGCTTGTTACGGGGGATGATGAAGAGGCTGTTCGCCAGTTCATTGAGCGCTTCGAGCCTCTCCCGTTTCGTTTTCTCCATGCGGGCAGACTCGCCAATAATCGTACGATTGAACGTTTCACGCTTTTGGAATTGGAACTGGCTGTCCGCTATGGCACCTATCCGTATATTTCGCTCCAATTATTTGGCATCAAGGAAGCCGTGCCTGCCAATTAGCTTAGTAACCGGTAAATCTTCTGGGCTTTCGCCCGGTTCGTACTAAAAACGGCAATCGTTCGTTGGGCATCGGGATGGCTCAGCGGCACGCTGACTAAACGATCCGATGATAACGGCTTAACGTAAGGTTCGGGCAGTACCGTGAGTCCACCGCCATTGTCCACATAACCGAGGATGACTTCTTTGAAGTTAACCTCGGTTTTTATATTCATAGGATGACACGCGGTAGCGAATAAATCAGTCAATTTTGCCCGAATGGTACAACCTTCGGCATAAAGAACAAGGGGCTGGCTGCTTAGTTCGGGAAGTGTAACTGCTGTTTTTGTTGCAAATGGATGCTGCTTCGGCATGACCACGAATAAAGGCTCCCGGTGCAGATCACCCATCCATACGGATGGATGCAAGGAGATTCGTTCGGCAACGAGCAGATCCACTTCCCCATCGAACAACAGCTTATATGCCTCGGTCGTGGATTGCCGGAACACTAATTCCACTTCATGGCCATGCTCCTCTAATTTGTGAAGCGAAGGAAGTAAATACTGCGATGCGATATCAGGGACCGTTCCAATTCGGATCCGCTGCCATACCTTATATGGCTCCAGCGCCTTAGTTAACACGGATAGCCGATCGAGCAATGCCCTTGAGGATTCATATAGGACTTCCCCGGCTTCGGTTAATTCAACGCCATGAGAGGAACGGACAAAAAGCTGTACATCAAACTGCTGCTCTAAGCTTCTCAGCTGTTTGCTGAGTGCGGTATGCGAAATATGCAGTGCTTCGCTTGCTTTCGAAATGCTTTTCGTCCGCGCCGTTTCCATAAATCCTTTTAAAAATTCCGTATTCACGAATCACTCT
This sequence comes from Paenibacillus sp. LPE1-1-1.1, assembly GCF_040676435.1. Classification (NCBI taxonomy): domain Bacteria; kingdom Bacillati; phylum Bacillota; class Bacilli; order Caryophanales; family Paenibacillaceae; genus Paenibacillus; species Paenibacillus sp. LPE1-1-1.1. Next base: position 421,999 of record NZ_JBEGHY010000044.1, on the reverse strand, counting down.
CATCCCTGGTAGGTGGTATGCCATTTATCATATATTGAAATATGTGGAAGTATAAGAAATACGTCCTGCTCCTGTCCCTCTGCGCAGTCAACGCGGAATATATCGATTTTTCCCTATTTAGTATAGAATGGAAATAGTATATTTTCTCGGGGGGAGGCAGCAGCATGAACAAAACAGACCGGATGTTAGCCATCGTGCTAGAGCTGCAGCGTAAGAAGATGATACGGGCCGAGGATTTGGCGGCAGTTTTTGAGACGAGCGTAAGGACCATTTATCGGGATATTCAGGCGCTCAGCGAAGCGGGAGTACCGGTGGTAGGAGCCCCCGGTTTGGGCTATTCCTTGATGGAAGGCTATTTTCTGCCGCCAATCAGCTTCACCGTGGAGGAAGCCGTGACGCTGCTCATTGGGACGGACTTTATCGAACAAAAATTCGATAACGACTATGGCATGAAGGCGCAATCCTCACGAAGCAAAATTGAAGCGATCCTGCCGGAACGTGTCCGCAGCGAAGCAGCCCGGGTACGTAAGGCCATTCGGCTGCTCAAACCGGGCGAAGATGTTTCGAATGAACGGGAGAAAGCATACATCGAATCGATCCGGCAGGCTATATTAATGGAGCAGAAGGTAGAATTCGGTTATTCCAAAAGAATGCCCGGGACCGATGGGAACCGGCAAAGTGTTCGTTCTGCCGCGCCTTATGGGCTAGTGCTTAAACAAGGGTCATGGACCCTGATTGCAAGGTGTGATCTAAGGCAAGAAATTCGCCATTTCCGCTTGTCGCGGATGACGGAGCTTACCGTTCTGGAGGATCGGTATAAGATCCCGTCCGATTTCCATTTGCATGATTACAAGCCGCCTGATGACCGCAATGTAAGAGTATGTATCCAGGCAAACCCTGACATAGCGGATAAGATAAAGGAATCGAATAACTTTTACATGGAAGAAGCAGAGGAGAATGAGAATGGCTTACATGTGAGTTTTCGCGTCCGACAGCCTGAAGAATTACTGCAATGGGTCCTCGGCTGGGGAGCGGATGTTGTCGTATTGGAGCCTGAGTCTTTCCGGAATACGGTTCGTGCCGAAGCTGAAAAAATGTTGAAACGCTACTGACATACTGTTGTCAGTAGCGTTTTTGTATAGTGGGGTTAGATGATTATAAAGGAGCTGTTTGAAGGATATGAACACCGCACCGGCATTACAGCAGTTTGAAGAAATCGCGAATCGCTATCTTCTTGAATTAGAAAGCTTCAGCATGGAGCAGTTGAAGCGCCAACCAAGCGAGGACGAGTGGTCGCTTGGACAAATGTACCAGCATCTTATTAACTCGGCCCTGTATATGCACCTTCGTAATCTGGAGCAATGTTTGACGCAAAGTGAGGATCCCGCTTCCTCTGCGGGGGAGAAAACAAAAGAGGGCGCAGCTATTTTTGATCAAGGCGGTTTTCCGCCCATCCGAATTCAGGTTCCGCCTTCCCCGCAATATACGCCGCAGCAGCCGGACAGCAAAGAACAGCTGATCGAGGGTTTGAATGCCGTGATCCGCCGGATGAAAGAGGTCGAGCCGATGCTCGAAAAGGCATCTGCGCAAAATACGGCCGCCCATCCGCGATTCGGGGGGCTGCATGCGAAAGAATGGTTTTTGCTTATCGAAATGCACTACCGCCATCATCTCCTGCAGATGGACCGTTTGAAAAAGCGGTTAGAAAGCAAAGAGATCCTATAATAGAGGTGGAGGAGGATGGGAACCATGCCGATGGATACAACCAGCGGGCATAGCCGCTACTGGATCGGCGTCGTATCCGCTTCGCATGTGGAGCGGGGGACACAGGGCGGATTCGCCCAGCTCTGCCACGGGAAGTCAGCGCCTTTACGGAGGATGCGCCCTGGCGATTGGCTGATCTACTACTCGCCGCGAACGGAAATGGCGCAAGGGAAGCCGCTCCAAGCCTTCACCGCTATTGGGCAGGTAGCGGACGAGCAGGTCTATGAATATCGGATGTCCGATACCTTTGTGCCTTTTCGCCGAAATATTCACTATTCACGGTGCCGGGAAGTGAAGATTGCCGATCTGTTGGATCAGCTCAGCTTCACAAGAGGAAACCGAAATTGGGGGTATGCCTTTCGTTACGGCCATTTCCAGATTGAGCGGGAAGATTTCCTGACGATTTCCCGCGCGATGCTGGATGATAAGGGAAACAGCTAGGCATGCATGCTTTATTGTTTTATTATTACAATTTTTATTTTACAAAAAACTGCTTTTTTAATGATAGGGATCCTTTTGGGTCTCTATTTTTTAGCTGCTGAGGTAAGATTTGTCCCTCGCAATCTGACTGCGAGAGCCCGGTTTGATCCCGCAAATTCCCGTCATGGAGGCGAAAATGTTACACCGTTCTCCAAAGTTTATTGCCTTATTTTTGACTCGCAATATAATATTGAAAATCTTTCTCAAGAAATAATGCTTTAATAAAAGGATTCCGATATTAATTGTAGAACTTTGTAGAATATTAATATTTCGTTCATGACTAGAGAGGTACAAGGAGCGTAACGAATGCTTGAGGATTTTAACTGGGGAGCAGGGGGGGCAGATCATGTTTAAGGAACAGATGAGATATTCTCGTCTAGCGCATTTAACCAAATTGATCAATACAAAGCTGGAGCTGCGTGATGTATTGCAGCATGTAACGACAGCGATATCCGAAGAAATCGTACGATGTAATTCGGTAGGCATTTATTTGCCGCAGGAGGACGGAACGTTTAAAGGATATGTGGGCAAGCCGCAGGTCATCAACGGATGGACGCTGGATATGCATGTCATTGATACGGATATGGACCTACTGGCCAAAGAGGTCATCGACACTAGAAAAACAATCTATATTCCGGATACTTCAAAGGACAATCGGCCGGACCCCAGAGCAGTAGAAGGATTTCATATTAAATCATTACTCGTTCTCCCTATCTCATTCGAGCAGGAATTATTCGGTCTTGTATTTTTATTTGACTATGGCATTCCCATGAACCTGACAGAATCGGAAATTCAAACGGTCGAGGCTTATGTGAACATGGCAGCAGTAGCGATACAAAATGCAAGAAACTTAACGCAAAAAGAGAATTCTATTGCCGAGAAGCAGCTGCTGCTTGACGTCACCCGTGATTTGGCGATGTGCTCCACGCTGCATGAAAGCTTAGACAGTTGTTTTTTCTACTTGGGGAAGGTATTGAACAACTATAATATAGGCGTTCACTTGTTAGACCCAATAACGGAAAGACAGATCAGGCCTGCGAAGCTAAGCAAGGATAGTGACTGGACAGAAGAAGACTGGATGAAGACGCATGGCAAGATCAGGATAGACGAGAGCAATGATGCGGTGTTCCAAGAAGTCATAAAATCAAAAAAGGCAGTTCTCATTCCGGATGTCTTTGCAGATAAAAGGCCTAACCATGACCTCTGCCGTAATTTTGGGATCAATGGCATGCTGATGCTCCCGCTGGTTTCGATGGGCGAGGTTCTGGGCGTCATCCCGGTCGTTAATCTAGAGGAAGGAAATCTTGATTATTCGATCGCTACGATGCAGCTTGCGCAATCCATTGTGGATGCGACGGCCTCGACATTATCTAACTTATTGTATATGGAAAAGCAAGAAATCATTATCGAAGAGAGAACCTCGGAGATCACGGTAAAAAATAAGGAGCTTCAAAAAGCGATCACGGAGCTGCAGCAGCTTAGCCGGGAAAAGGAATTAATTCTAAACTCAGCGGGAGAAGGCATTTTTGGTTTAGACCTCGACCGTAAAATAACCTTCTGCAATCCGGCAGGCTTCTCCATGCTCGGCTACCGCACGAAGGGCGAATTGATCGGACAACCGGCAAGCCTTATTTTTAATGGGAAGAACCGGTCGGGTGAGAACGCAGCTCCAGCGAATATGAATAATAATTGGAGCCAGTATGACCAGGATCAAATTTTTTACCGGCATGATAATTCCAGCTTTCCGGTTGAATACGTCATTTCCTCGATAAAGGAAAGCGACGAGATTGTCGGGGAAGTCGTTACATTCAAAGATATCACGCAAAGGAAGCAAATGGAGGCGGAAATAAAATACCATGCTTACTTTGATAGTTTAACCGATTTGCCGAACCGGATCCTTTTGAAGGACAGGCTTAGCCAAGGGATAACCCATGCCCAAATCCATAACGAGAAGCTCGCTGTTCTGTACTTGGATTTAGACCGCTTTAAATTGATCAACGATTCATTGGGACATAGCTTCGGAGATCATTTATTGCGGCATGTGGCCGAGCGGCTCAGTCTATGTGTGCCGAAGGGCGCGACGGTATCGCGGCAAGGCGGAGATGAGTTCACCATTTATTTGCCTAATATCAAGTGTGAAAACGAAGTGTTGAAGGTTGTACATCTTGTTGTTGATTCTTTTAGAGAGCCGTTCCAATTGCTGGATAATGAAATCTATATCAAGACGAGCATTGGAATCAGTCTGTTTCCCGATAACGGGGATACGACCGAGACTTTAATCAAAAACGCGGATACCGCGATGTACAAATCAAAAGAAATATCGGGCAACAGCTATCATTTCTTTAGCGAAGGGATGGATACGAGAACCTTCGAAAGCGTTAAGCTCGAGAATGCTTTATATCGGGCTTTGGATCACGGGGAGCTCGTCATTCATTATCAGCCTCAAGTCGACTACATCACGCATCAAATTGTGGGCGTAGAGGCATTGCTGAGATGGAATCATCCGGAAAAAGGATTAATTGCGCCGGATCAATTTATTCCGATTGCCGAGGAAACGGCCTTAATCATTCCGATAGGCGAGTGGGTTCTAAGAGAATCATGCAGGCAATTAAAGGAATGGCATGACCAAGGATACCCTTTATTAAGCGTAGCGGTTAATTTGTCGGCCCGTCAGTTCGAACAGAACAATTTATTTGCAATGGTAACCAACGTTTTAGATGAAGTAGGCTTGTCTCCGGAATATTTGCATTTGGAGCTTACCGAAAACTTAATTATTAAGAATAAGGACCTAACGCTAAAAACGATGAAGGAATTAAAAGGCTTGGGCATTAAAATCGCGGTGGATGATTTCGGGACGGGCTATTCATCGCTGGGTTACTTAACAAGCTTGCCAATTGACACGTTGAAGATCGATAAATCCTTCTTGAAGGATGTGACCAACGATGATGATAATGCGGCAATTACCAATACCATTATTACATTGGCTCAAAATTTAAATCTCAGTGTCATTGCCGAAGGTGTCGAAACCAAGCAGCATGTAGAGTTTTTATCAGCTAGAGATTGTTATTTGATGCAGGGTTATTACTTTAGCCGACCGATGAAGGCAGAAGATATAACGTTAGATTTTATAATGAATCGTGACAATTCTAGAGTTGGGGGAATTCTTTCATGAAAGCAGCACGCGCGGTATTGGAATTTTTAAAAGGAAGCGGCGTTAAACATATTTTCGGAATTCCGGCAGGCTCCGTCAACGCGTTTTTTGATGCGCTGTACGATATGCCCGAAATTGAGCCGGTTGTAACCAAGCATGAAGGAGCCGCCTCCTATATGGCTGCAGCTTACGCCAAATACACGGGACAAATGAGCGTGAGTATCGGCTGCAGCGGGCCGGGGGGAACGAACCTGGTTACCGGCGCGGCTAATGCGATGCGAGAGCATTTGCCTGTCTTGTTTTTGACGGGCGCGGTTCCTGTAAGCACCATGGGATTGAATGCCTCGCAAGAATTAGACGCCGCGCCGGTTTTCCGCTCCGTTACAAAGTATAGCGTTATTGTGAAAGAGGCAAAGGATTTGCTTCCTGAAATCATTAAAGCAAGCCAAATTGCAATATCCGGCGTGCCGGGTCCCGTCCATATCGCGATCCCGATCGACGTGCAGCATGCCGAGGTCGGAAATCTTGAAATTCCTGTTTTGCAAGAAAGAAAGCCGATGATTCCTAACCCCGAAACCATTCAGGCCGCCGCTAAAGCGTTAATGCAGAGGAAAGACGGCTGTATTCTCGTTGGACAAGGCGTTAGAGGCGCCGTGGACTCCTTAATCGAGCTGGCAGAAATGCTGAATTGGCCGATCGTGACGACCCCGCAGGCCAAAGGATATATCCCGGAGAACCACCCGCTGCTTATCGGCGTATTTGGATTTGCGGGACATGAAGCCGCATCGAATCTCATTAACGAAGGTGCCGGTCAAGCGCTGTTGGTTGTGGGTTCGAGCTTGGGCGAAACCGCTACGAATAACTATAACCAAAACCTTACGAAGGACCGGTTCACGGTACAGCTTGATTTTGACCAGACGGTGTTTAACCGTAAATATGAAATCGATATTCCGGTTTTAGGCGATATCCATTTGAGCTTGTTGATGATGATCGAGGATCTGAGGGTCTTGGGATTATCAAGGGGAACGGCCCACCTTGCCTTTGAAGAAAACGCCATGGAAGGGAACGAATCGCTCGTTCAGGACATGGGGGAGTATAACACGAAGAATGTTCTGCTGAATATTCAAAAGCTGCTGCCTTCTAATACGCGTTATACGGTCGATATCGGTGAATTTATGGCGTATGTCATCCATCACATGAAGGTGCTGGATTACGATTCCTATAATATCAATGTTCATTTTGGAGCAATGGGTGTCGGAATTGGATCAGCCATCGGCTCTAAACTAGCTGAACCCGAACGTCCCGTTGTCTGTATTACGGGCGATGGTTGCTTCTTCATGCACGGTATGGAAATCTTAACGGCCAAAGAACAGGGCTTGCCTATTTTGTTTGTTGTGATGAATAATGCCCGCTTGGGAATGGTCTATCACGGGCATTCGTTGCAGTTTAAGAGGACCCATCCCTCCTTTGAGCAGGTGTCGGTCAATATTGCAGAGATGGCCGCGGCTATGCGTATCCCAAGCTTTAGAGTTAACGGTATGGATGAAATTAATTCAGATATCCTTACTAATTTATTGAATGCAGACGGACCGGCTATTTTAGAGGTGGCATTAAGAGACAACAATAACCCCCCAATGGGGGATCGTGTTAAATTCCTGTCCTCTTTTGGCAAATAATCGTTTTCTTACAGATGAGAATAGGATTGATCGATAACTTTCTTTATCGCCATCATGGTTTGTCCTTTAAAGGCATCCGGTACGGGTTCGCCTGCCGAGTTGGAGAAATAGCAGCTTCCAATGTTCTCCTCGTTGCGGTAGCCCAAAGCGACTAATGCGTTTATTAGATCAGCCGGCAGTGCTTCGGAGCCCGTTTGTTCCATGAAATAATGGGTTGGGGAAATTCTCACATCAATATCTCCGGCTCCGGTATGTACCGCAAACAAGTCTTTATCATGCCGAACCATCCATTGGTTTTTGGAAAACAAGGAGATTTTGCCCCCTTCCAATGCGGATAGGGCGTCTAAATTAATTGAAAAAGTTTGATTAACCATTTTGCGAATCTCTGCGCCTGTGACTTTTTTTTCGACTTGCTCCAAGTACGCGTCTAAAGCTGCGCGGGGCAGGGCCGGCAGTTCAGAGACCGATTCCAGATCGAGCTTGAAAACTTGGCGTATGATCGTCAAAATCTCCGAGGCGCTGATCCTTTCTTTGTAAGAATCCATAAGGTTCTCCATGGCTTCTGCTTTAGTCATTAGACCATTCTGATTACTCATTAACAAATAAACCCCCATCATAAAAAAGTTTTTTGAGGTTATTGCGCATGAAATGAACAATACAAAACCATTATACGGCAAATAAATCCAATTATAAATATCATTTATAGGGTTGGGTGTTTGATAACCTTGCATATTAAGGATGTTATGGCATGGTTTTAATAGTACGGCGTATTCCGGGGCCGGAGCGGGTATCGTAATTTTATATTTTTTGTCTATGGCACGGTCGTAACAGAGGATTGGTACAGCATACTGATCCGTCTTTTATTCGGATGGTTCGGCGGGGGATAGTACCATCTCCCTTTACTTCTCTTTGAAAATGGATCCGGATGATTTCCAAAAGGCTAAAGCTATGAGATTTATTTACCCGGGCAATAATGCTCGGAATGCGGAATTCAGCGATCGGGGGATAATGACTGGATCCGTATTCATTTCCATGATCTAAACGCCTTGCCGGTTTATAAATATTCGCTTCAAAGGACAATGAAATAAGTAAAGCATTCCTCCCTGCTTATAGGTAGTCTTAAAGAGAAATTTGTGATAATATGTAGACTGATAAGTAGAACGTGGATAAGCCCAGTCCGTTCGTGCCAGTTTCGCTGCAGTTTTGCGGACGCCATTTTAAACTGCAGATGAATTGGGTATGATTGAAAGGTCGAGTTATTAAATTGCAATTATTTTGAAGGAGGATTTATCATGGCTTTGGAATCAATGAAAGAAATGTTGAACAAAGGTTTAAAAGAAGGGTACGCTGTTGGTCAATTCAACATCAATAACCTAGAGTGGACACAAGCAATCCTTGGCGCTGCTCAAGCTGAGCAATCCCCGGTTATTCTTGGCGTTTCCGAAGGTGCTGCCCGTTACATGGGAGGCTTCACAGTTGTAACTGCAATCGTGAAATCCCTAATTGAAGAAATGAAAATCACGGTTCCTGTAGCTATCCACCTGGACCATGGTTCAAGCTTTGAAAAATGTAAAGCAGCGATTGATGCTGGTTTTACTTCCGTTATGATAGATGCATCGCACTCGCCTTTCGAAGAAAACGTAAAAACAACGCAACAAGTGGTTGCATACGCGCATGAGCGCGGCGTTTCCGTAGAAGCTGAGCTTGGAACAGTTGGCGGACAAGAAGATGATGTTATCGCTGAGGGCGTTATCTACGCTGATCCTCAAGAATGTAAGCAACTGGTTGAGCTTACTGGCATCGATTGCCTTGCTCCTGCACTAGGTTCCGTACACGGCCCTTACAAAGGCGAACCAAACCTAGGCTTCAAAGAAATGGAAGAGATCTGTCAAACGATCAAGCTTCCATTGGTATTGCACGGCGGTACAGGAATCCCAACTGCTGACATCAAGAAATCGATCTCGCTGGGAACTGCAAAAATCAACGTAAACACAGAAAACCAAATCGCGTTCACAAAAGTTGCTCGTGAAATCTTGACTTCGGATTCCGAAGTTTACGATCCGCGTAAATTCTTGTCCCCGGGCCGCGATGCCATCAAAACAACAGTTCAAGGCAAAATGCGTGAGTTCGGTTCTTCGAACAAAGCGTAATAAATATAATGTGAAAAGGGTTGGGCAGGATGCGATTTGCATCTTGTCCAACCCTTTTTTTGCGAAACGAGAGGCCTTTTTGTCTGCTTCTTCTATGTTAGATAGAGTTAGCAAACCGAATGTTACCAATGGTCAATAACTGACGATTCTATAACTTGAGGTTGCTTTGTATCTACATATTCCATGCATCTTAAGGCAGCACATTGCCTGCCGCGCGGTAAATGCCATACCATTCTTCGCGTGTCAGGTAAATCTCGCTTGCTTTGCAGCAATCTTTTAAGCGCTCGATGTTCATCGTTCCGATAACCGGCTGCATGCGGGCAGGGTGACGCAGTAGCCACGCTATGGCAATCGTTGTATTGCTGACCTCGTATTTTGCCGCTACTTCATCGATCTTGGCATTCAATTCCGGGAACTTGTCGCTGCCGAGGAAAACGCCCTCGAAGAAGCCGTATTGGAATGGCGACCAAGGTTGAATGGTCATGTCGTTCAACCGGCAGAAATCAAGGATGCTGCCGTCACGGTTAACGGCTGCGTCATTCTCCATATTGACGTTGAATCCGCTCGAAATCATCGTCGTGTTTGTGATGCTCAGCTGAAGCTGGTTGGCAACAAGCGGCTGCTTGACCGATTTTTTCAACAGCTGAATTTGCATCGGGTTTTGATTCGATACGCCGAAGTGCCGTACCTTGCCCGAGCTTTCAAGCAGATCGAACGCTTCTGCCACTTCTTCCGGCTCAACCAGCGTATCCGGGCGGTGAAGAAGCAGAACATCCAAATAATCCGTGTTCAGACGCTTCAGAATGCCATCGACCGAATTCAAAATATGCTCCTTGGAGAAGTCGAACATTCCCTGCCGGATACCGCATTTGGATTGCAGGATGATCTTCTCGCGAACGCTGTCGCTCATGTGAACCGCATCTGCGAAAATTTCCTCGCATTCGCCACCGCCATAAATGTCGGCATGCTCAAAAAAATTAGCGCCTTGCTCCAGCGCCGTTTGGACAAAGCGCTCAGCCTGGCTTTTGTCGAGCGAATTGATACGCATGCATCCAACTGCTACTACGGGTACGTCTAAGGTGCTTGTTCCAAGCTTTATCGTTTTCATCGGTTCATTCCTCCCAAGTATCGGTATAGCATTTTTATGTAATCGCTTTATTGATTGTCTCACAAAAGCTTGATAGATTTCAATGTCTATGAAACGAAGGAAGGCTTAGCCTTGGACATTTTTTGTCGCGTTGAGTACAAAATCTAAATAAGCCCTACCCTTGAATAATGGACACTTATTATCTATAATGGATAACAAGAGTCTATAATAATAGGGATTTCATGTGAATGAAAGGAGTTTGGGATGCAGTTTTCCAAAAGCACGGGTTACGCCTTGCATGCTTTAATTCAACTAGCATATGCGGAGCGCGGTCACAATGTAGGCATTAAGGAATTGGCGTCGTCTCTGGGCGTGCCGGAAAGCTATTTGTCCAAAATCATGTCGAAGCTGAGGCAGGATGGCATCGTACGCGCCGTTACGGGTGTGAGCGGCGGTTATGAGCTTGCAAGGGAGGCCGATCAGATTACGTTTCTTGAGGTGATTCAAGTTGTCGAAGGCAGGCAGCATCTGTACGACTGCTTTAATATCGATGAACAGCGCCATCAGTTGTTTTTTGAAGCGGATGAATTGGATCCTGATACGGCTATCCGCGCACCCGGCAAGGAGTGCCTGGTTAAAAAAGTAATGAACGGCGCCGAACAGCAGATGCATGATTATTTACAGAAACACACGATCCAGTGGGTAGTCGATATGGCTTTGTACAGTAACAGCGATGCAATAAACAAGAAGCCATAAGCTTCTTGCGCTTTAATTATGGACATTAAAGATCCAGGAGGGTGATTAGAATGATGCAAATGATTGATGTAGCGATTATCGGAGGCGGACCGGCAGGCTTGAATGCGGCGCTTGTGCTGGGCAGAGCAAGAAAAAGCGTGGCGGTTATTGACGAGGGGCGCCCGCGTAACCGGGTTACCCGCGAGACCCACGGTTTTCTTACCCGTGACGGCATCAGCCCCAGCGAATTTCGGCGAATAGCGAAGGAGCAGATGAACGCTTATCCGGCGGTTCAATTTGTGGAGGATGCGGCGGCAGCCGTTACGGGTACCGATGGTCATTTTGAAGTCACGACTGCACAAGGGGCGGTTTTCAAGAGCAAAAAACTGCTTTTTGCTGTAGGAATGAAGGATCTTCCGCTTACTGTTAACGGTCTGACAGACGTGTATGGCAAAAGCGCCTTTGTCTGCCCTTATTGCGACGGCTGGGAGCTAAGGGATCAGCCCCTCGTCTTGATTGTAAAAGGTGCGCGGGCGCTGCATTCGGCCAAAATGCTGTCAGGTTGGACGAATCAATTTACCATTTGTACCGATGGGCCCGATGAATGGACCGAGGAAGAGCGCGAGGAGCTCAAGCGGCATAACGTACCGACGTATGACTCCAAGATCCTGCGCATTGAGTCCAGCGAAGGCATGGTAAAGCAGGTTGTGCTCGAGGATGGCACGAACATTCCGTGTACCGGCATTTTCTTCGCGCCGAAGCTTGCTGCCGGATCCGAGCTGCCGCAAACGCTGGGCTGCAAGATGACGGAGGCAGGAACCGTAATCGTCGATGCTTTTGGCAAAACGAACGTACCGGGCGTCTATAGTGCCGGAGATGCCGCTACGGAGATGTACCAAGCGATTACAGCGGCTTCCTTAGGAGCGCTGGCTGGCGTTGGCATTAATGGCGAGCTGCTCGCAGAGGCTTGGATTAGCAAGAGCTAGCAAGCAACTGGAACCTATATCAAATCAGCCCTGACTGGTGTCGGGGCTGATTTGATTTGACTACTTCACTCCGCGTCCCAATACTTAGGCTGTCGCGTGAATCTTTTCAGCGTTGCTTTTACGGATCCGGACAGCCATTAAAGCTGCAAAGAAGCAAACGAAACCGGCAATAACGAAAGCCTGAGAGTAGCTGCCGAACCAATCGCGCATGACGCCTGCTCCATAGGCGGCCGTGGAGGCGCCAATTTGATGGGCGACGACGATCCAGCCGAAGATCATGCCGGATTTTTCTTTACCGAACGTTTCGCCTGCAAGCTTAGCTGTAGGCGGAACGGTTGCGATCCAGTCCAAACCGTAGAAAACGGAAAAAACGACGAGCATGGCAGGCGTTGCGTCCAGTGCGTAGGGCAAGAACAGCAGCGACAATCCGCGCAGTCCATAATACCAGAACAGCAGCCAGCGGCTGTCGAACCGGTCGGAGAGCCAGCCGGAAATCGTTGTGCCGAACAAATCGAACAGCCCCATCATGGCGAGCAGACCGGCAGCAGTGACCTCAAGCATGCCATGATCGCTGCACGCGGCAATAAGATGCGTCCCGATTAAACCGTTGGTCGAGAAGCCGCAGAAAAAGAAGGTTCCGGCAAGCAGCCAGAAGGTGGCGTTTTTCATAGCGAAACGAAGATTTTGCAAGGGAGTCAGGAACAGATTGCCCTTAAAAATAGCAGGCTTCACCATCTCATCCGAGCCGTAAGGCGCTGCACCGACATCGTACGGGTGGTTGCGCATCCAGATTGCAACGGCGGTAAGCACGAGCAGGATGCCGGCTACTGCTGTGTAGATGGCATACCGCCAGCCAAAATCGGCTGTCATTTTGGCGAAAAGCGGAAGGAACAGCAGTTGGCCGGTAGCGGCGCTTGCCGTTAACAAGCCGATGATGAGGCCTTTTCGCTTAACAAACCACAGATTGCTAACCGTAACGCCGAGAACGTTGGCCATCATGCCGGTCGCTAGACCGGAGACAAGCCCCCATAACAGCTCGAACTGCCACAAGGAGTGAATGAATGGCGTTACCGCCAGACTAGCGGCCAATACGGTAAGCGAGCTGATGACGACTTTACGGATACCGTAGCGGAGCAACAGGGCTGCTGAGAACGGGCCTACCAGCCCGTATAGAAAAATGCCAATGGAGATCACGCTGGAGATACCGCCTCTGCTCCAACCGAATTCATCCTGGAACGGGATGAGCAGAATGCTTGGCAGCGAGCGGATGCCCGCGGAAACAAGCAAGGTTGTGAAGGTTAGCAGTACAATAACCCAACCATAATAGAAGCGGGACTTTGGATGGGATCCTTCTCGGGAAGCTTTTGTGCTCATTCATTCATACATCCCTTCAATTTTGTTTGTACATACAAAATAAAATAAAAAAATTATTTCTCTAACTGCTCGCTGCTTTTTTCAAGATCATGAGTCAATTGTTCTGCTAATTCTTTGCCGAGTAATGCTTCATACTTTGCTTTTAGCTGCTTGGAGGCTTTGCGAAGGGAGGGCTCCATTTCTTTTCCTTTATCCGTCGGGTACACAAGAACGGTCTTGCCCTGTACTTTGCGCTCGACAAGCTGCTTACCCGCAAGCTTATCAATAAATCGGGTTAGCGTAGAAGGCGTAATGTACAGCTTCTCTGAGAGCTCTTTCTGCGTAATACCGGGTGTTCCGATGACGAGACGGATCAGATAACCATAGGCTGGCGTCAGTCCGGTCGTGGCAAAAGCTTCATCCGCCATACGGGTGATGGCACGGCTAAGCCGATTCGTTGTGAAATACAAGCAATTATGCAGAAACGCTTCGTCCTTAGAAGTTGTTTGCTCTGATGCTGAATTCGATTCCTTTGCCATATATAGTCCTCCTCTAAAGGATAAATATTGTTTTCGCCTCTGTATTTTGTATGTACAACAAACATAAAAGAAATGGATACGAATGTCAATCCCAAACTTTTCGTTTGGGTTTTATCCATTTTGCAGTGGGTTGACGGTTTTTGATTAATTTGAAAAACCGTCGTATAGTAGAGGGAATAATAACGAATGGAGAAATTAAACCATGACGGATTTGCCTAATTGCCCGAAATGCAATTCAGAATACACCTACGAGGACGGAAACATGTTGGTTTGCCCGGAATGCAGCCATGAATGGAGTTTAGAATCGGATGCGCCTGCCGGCGAAGCGGACAAAATCGTGAAAGACGCCAATGGCAATGTTTTAAACGATGGCGATACGGTAACGGTAATCAAGGACCTTAAAGTAAAAGGAAGCTCATCCGTATTGAAAATAGGCACCAAAGTAAGAAATATCCGTTTGGTTGACGGAGACCATGATATCGATTGCAAGATCGACGGCTTTGGCGCGATGAAATTAAAGTCTGAGTTTGTTAAAAAGGCCTAAAGTCTGATCTATTTATCTTAACTCAACTCAGACTGTTAAAACTAATCTCGAATTAATCGAAGAGGCTATCTCGACGGGCTTAATGCCTTCTGGGGTAGCCTCTTAGACGTTATTTCCTAAGCTCGTTTTCGACTGCATCGCTAGCCGGAGGAAGCTTCATTCCTTCTTTCCAGATTAAAATATTTTCGTCGCGTGTTCCGAGATAGAGGGCAGTCACTTTCGCGTCTGCGCCATATTTATTTTGATAAACTTCCTTTATAAAAGGGTCCAGTGATTGATACATGTTAAAAAGCCCAAACGTAGTAATTGGTTTTTTCTTGATAATAGGCCGGTACGGAACCATGTAAAAGTTCCCTTTTTCGTCCATGTCGTAGCTAATCTCGTTTAAATCATAACCGTCTGTCAGCCGCAGATGAAAGGCAACTCTGCCGTCTTTCATTAGACTGGTATCCTTCACCTCGATGATAGCCGAAGGAACGCGCATCATGTTCCATTCCGTCAAACCAAAGTAGGCCGCAACAGCGATTCCGAGGCATAATGAGGCAAGCACGGCTCCTTTCAAAAATGATTTTAATTTGGAACGGCTCCAGTAGCTGGATATTTCCTTTAGTAGACGGCTGTCCCTGTTGTTCGCATCAACGGCAGCCGGAGAAATTTTCAGCTCGTTTCGCATGGTTTCCCATTCCGACCTGCAGCTGCCGCATGTCGCGAGATGCGCTTCTACCAATTCTGCGCTCTCCTTGCTGCATACGTTATCGATATATAAAGGCAATAAATCCTTAATAACCTCGCATTTCATCATTTCGTTATTCCTCCTTTAGCGAATCTTGAATTTTTTGTTTGGCACGGTAAAAGGTGACCCTAGCCCAGCTCTCGGTTTTTTCAAACAGCTGGCTGATCTGGGCAAAGGACAATTCCCCGAATACCCTTAACGTAAATACTTCTTTATAGGGCTCATTTAAATGATGTAATGCCTTATGTATGCCTAGCGCAGTATCTTTGGCCAAAAGAGCGGCTTCGATATTGTAGGGACCAGCCTTTTTAAGCACGCGTTCCGGTTCGAACCGTTTTTGCTTCTCAACATAGGAAAAGTAGGTGTTTTTGGCAATTTGGCAGAGCCAGACGCTTATTTTGCATTGGCCCTTAAAGGAATCAATCTTTTTCAAAGCTTTAAAGAAAGTTTCTTGCGTGATTTCTTCGGCAACCGACTCATTTCGGCTCAAAGAGAACACGAATAAATAAATATCCCGGAAATATGCATTGTAGATTTCCTCAAAATCGTTCACGCTCTCACTTCCTCACCTATATAAGACAGCCAAGCTGGCGTTTCGTTACAACTATTTTAAAAAATAGAATATAAACCATTATAATGCCTGGCAAAAAGGTGTGAAGGCATTCGATTAAAACAAAAAAGCTAACCCAACAACATCACATGATGTGCCGGGCTAGCTGCTTATCGCGCTTTCGTTATTTCATGATGACAGGGAGGACTTGCGTTCCGCAATATAACAGGCCAACCCTAAAAGGAGTGCCAATCCGACAAGCAAGGCTCCGACCCACGGCAGGGCCGTTATCGACAAATGCGTAATAACAAAACCGCCAATAAAAGCGCCTGACGCATTTCCTAAATTACCGGCAGAATGACTGGACGTAGAAGCAAGCGCCGGCGCCGTTTGGGCAAGGCTCATGATTCGCACCTGCAGTCCGGGCATGACGGCAAAGGATGCAGCTCCCCACAAGAAGATGGTCAATACGGCTGCGATCGGGCTATGAACGGTAAAGGTGAAAAGGGTAAGAAGTACGGCTATCGTAAAATAAAGGCCTAAAATAGAGGGCAGAAGCTTCCAATCCGCGAGCTTTCCGCCAACGATATTGCCTATGGTTACTCCGCAGCCGAATAGAACGAGAATCCAAGTTACGCTGTGCTCCGCAAAACCGGATACCTGCACAAGCAGCGGCGTTATATAAGTAAATACGGCGAACAACCCTGCGTTACCCAGCGCGGCAATGAACAGAAAGAGCAGCAGCTTGGGGCTGGCAAGTGAGGCAATCTGCTGTAGGATACTAGCGGGCTTCGCCTGCCGGATTTGCGGTATAAAAATCAGAATGCCGATCAGCGCCACAACGCCCATGATCGAAATGGCGCCGAACGAGGCTCGCCAGCCCATGTGTTGACCGATAAAGGTGCCTAGAGGAACGCCGATAATATTCGCAATCGTCAGGCCGGCCATCATAATGGATACGGCGCCGGCGCGTTTTTCGGGACGTACCAGATTAGAGGCAATCACGGCGCCAACGCCAAAAAAAGTCCCGTGGGTTAGCGCCGTTAACACACGGGCTGCCATGAGGATCGCATAGGTGGGGGCGATGACGGACATTGCATTGCCGAGGATGAATAAAACCATCAGCAGCAATAAGAGCTTCTTTTGCGGAATGCGGTGGGTGAGAACGGTTAATATAGGAGCTCCGACAGCGACTCCGAGAGCATACATCGTAATGAGCTGCCCTGCGGCTGAGATGCTGACATGCAGATCCTCTGCCACATTGGGAAGCAGACCCATAATGACAAATTCGGTCATGCCAATAGCAAAGGCGCCGACCGTAAGGGATAGGATGGAGACAGGAAACGGTTCTTTGGCCGCTCGTTTCTTGGTGAGATGCTGCTGTTGTGCTAACTCCATGATGTAAATGTCAACCTTTCTGCTGCGTCTGGCAAGCTTCGCAATAAATAAATAGGCAACGGACCGTTTGGCCCGTTACCTATTATTTAGTTTTCTGATAGCATAATCAAGCCATTTTTCATTTTGTCCTGCTCTTGCTTGCATGAGAAATACCGCTTGTATCCCTAAGCTCTTTGTTCATATAGCTTCGCAATTTCAATAATGGTTTTTACGGCCAGCTCCATATTGTCTGCCGAAACATACTCGAACCGGCCATGGTAATTTTCTCCGCCCGTGAAGATATTCGGTGTCGGCAGGCCCATGTAGGATAGCTGAGAGCCGTCGGTGCCGCCGCGAATCGGCTCTATTACCGGTGTAATTCCCAGATTTTCGAGCGCCTGTTTCGCAAGATTCACGACTTCCATAACGGGCTCGATTTTCTCTCTCATGTTGAAATATTGGTCCTTGATCTCAAGCTCGATACGACCATTCCCGTACTTCTCCTGTAGCTCCGCAACCAAGCGGGTCAGCTCTGCTTTTCGCTCGTTAAACCGATTACGGTCATGATCGCGAACCAAATAACGAAGCTGGGTTTCCTCGACGTCGCCTTCAATAGAGGTGAGGTGGAAAAAGCCCTCATAGCCCTCGGTCTGCTCTGGCGTTTCCTCGGCAGGCAGCCTTCCGTGCAGCTCCATGGCTATTTTGGCAGAGTTGATCATTTTTCCTTTCGCCGTGCCGGGGTGAACGTTTTTGCCCTTGCAGGTAATATGGGCGGCAGCGGCGTTGAAGCTCTCGTACTGCAGCTCGCCTAGAGGGCCTCCATCCAAGGTATAAGCATAAACCGCGTCGAAAGCGGCGACGTCGAACCGATGCGGGCCTCTGCCTATTTCTTCATCCGGCGTGAAAGCGACTCGTATTCTGCCGTGCTTCACCTCAGGATGTTGAAGGAGATAGGCCATCGCCGTCATAATTTCGGCCATACCGGCTTTATCATCGGCGCCTAGCAGCGTGGTGCCGTCTGTCGTGATTAAGGTGTGCCCTGTATACCCGGCCAGCTCTGGAAAGTCTTTTGGAGAAAGGACAATATTCAACTCTTTGTTCAAAATGATGTCTTGCCCGTCGTAGTCTTCAACGATTTGTGGCTTTACGTTTGTGCCGGTGAAGTCGGTTGCCGTATCGATATGGGCGAGAAAACCGATGGTCGGGATTTCTTTATCCGTATTGGAGGGAAGAGTGGCCATGACATAGCCGTTTGAATCCAGCGTAATGTCCTGCATGCCGATGCTTTCTAATTCCTCTACCAGCTTGCGGGCGAGCACAAGCTGCCCCGGTGTCGAAGGGCAGGTATCGCTGCTCTCATCGGACTGCGTATCTACTTGCGCATATGAAATAAATCGCTTAATAATCTCCGTTTTCATTGTCATCCCACAACTCCTATCCCATTTGTTATACAGCAAATTATAATACAAAAGGGACAGCATCCCAAATGATTCCGTACGAAGGTTATACTTTACGAAGCATAACTAATGCGCGCTGCTAGGCTGCTGCTTTCTTACGGCAGCGAGTCTGCTTGATCCTACAAACATGGCTGTTACCAGGCCGATGCCGCCAATGCAAACGCTGAGTATAAATCCGTGGTTTATGGCTGTGCCCAGCGCCTCCTGCAGAAATTCCCTGATCTGGGGACTCAGGTCGCCGCCGGCATGCATGAGCAGTTCCGGATTGGCTAAGGTGCTGATCTTGTCGGCCGGAATGCCAACCTTGCCAGCTCCTTCGGTTATTAACCGGTTTAAGTCGTTGTTCACGATCGTCGCCATAATCGAAGCACCTAATATACCGCCAATATTCCGCCAGAAACCTACAATGGAGGAACTGACGCCCATGTATTTGGGATCCACGTTCGCTGCAACCGAGCTTTGGGCGACACTCATCAAGGGTCCAACCGCACCAAGGCCAAGCAAAACCATAAGTGCTATCATGTACCCGCTGGAGGCGTCTGGGCTGACGTTAGCGAGCAGCGAGGCCACGATAATGGTCATCAGCATCGTGAAGACCATTAATGTACGGAAAGCGAACCTGGACTGCAGGAAGCCGAATAGCATAGCACCGGCAATCAAGGAGGCCATCATAGGCGTTAATACGCCGTTGGAGTTGGAATGGCCTAATACGCCTATCGTAAAGCTGGGCAAATACGTAATAGCCGAGAACATAAGCACCCCTTGGCAGAAGCAAAGGATACTTGTTCCTAACACCATTTTATTTTTGAATATGCGAAGGGGAAGCACGGGCTCCTGCGCCCGCAGCTCAACGAGAATAAATAATGCGCCGATCACGGCCGAGATGACGAATAATCCAATCACCTGCCAAGAGCTCCAAGCGTAAGTTTTGCCGCCCCACTCCAGAGCCAGCATTAAGGAAACGGTTGTAATGATTAAGAACAGCGTTCCTAAATAATCGATCTTTGGCTTGCGCTCGGAACGCGTTTCTTTTAATGCGATCATTAAAACAACCATGGAAGCTAGGCCGATCGGAATGTTGATATAGAAATTCCATCTCCAGCCCATGTGCTCGGCAATAAAGCTGCCCAACTGCGGTCCCGCAACCGAGGAGAGCCCGAAGATCGCGCCGAATACCCCGGACATCTTGGCGGCATCCTTAGGATCTTTAAATATCGTATAGATAATCGTGAAGCTGATCGGCATTAATGCTCCCGAGCCAATGCCTTGAATGATGCGGTATAAAATGAGCTGATCCGCATTCTGTGCTACGCCGCATAGCGCGGATCCGACGAGAAATAACCCGATACCGATCATGTAGAACAATTTTCGCCCGAATAAATCAGACATTTTGCCAAATACGAGCATCGTGCTGGTTGCTGCCAGCATATAGGCCGTAAAGATCCAGCTTACCTTATCGAATACGTTAAAATCCTCGCTAATTTTGTTAAGACAGGAAGCCACAATGGTGTTATCGAGCGATGACATTAATAATCCGAGTGCCATCGCAAGAATAATAAGCTTGTTATTCGAACCGGATTTCGTCATATTAAACCCTCTCTTCTCGTTCTAATTGCTCCATACGTGCCAACCCTTCATGAATCGTTTCCAGCTTCGCGCGATATTCCTTAATGCCTATTTCGATACAAATGATATGGGAGGGATGCATTTTATCCCTATATACCTCGTACTTTTCGCTTAGTTCGTCCAGCTGCTTTTGTGTATAGGCCTGCGCCTTCTTCAACCAGGCTATAATCAGATCATTGCCTACAAATTGACCAAAATAAAGCCTCATCAGAAAATCCGATTTTATCGAATCCGATTCTATGGGACTGTGCAAATAGGAGTGGAACTGCTGCTTGCCCAGCTCCGTTATCGTAAACATATTTTTATTCGGTTTACCTTCTTGGACCACATTTTCCTTCGTTATTAATCCCTCCTTTTCCATCCGATGCAGCATAGGATAGATCGTCCCGTAGCTGGAGCTGTAAAAATAAGAGAAGATATCCTCGAAAAGCTGTTTCACTTCATAGCCGGATAATGATCGCTTCATAAGCATGCCTAGAATAACATCCTGACTGTTCAAAATATGCCCTCCTTCATGTATTACGGTTCATAATATATCATTCCGATATATAATGTGTCAATATATGTAAGTGAAAAATTTACCTATTATTGAACTGTTGTTAAACCGCATGCCAGTCATTTAAGTTATAATATGGAAAAATACTAGAGGTGAAGTCATGTCCGGCCAGCTAAGCGATTACCCTGTTGCACGCGTATTGAATCTCCATAGCGTAAAATGGAAGATACTGATTTGTTTCGCAATCATTTTTTTATTGGGAGCGCCCGCAGCCCAAAGAACGCTGGCTGCAGAGGACAAGCAGGTCGTAACCGACCCCGTGCTAAGCGTACAGCACCAAAAAGGCGACACGCTAATCTCTATCCGGATGGGCATGCATAAAACCGAAGTAGACCGCTTGCTGGGTAACCCGGAAGCTTACCTTACCCCAGATGGCGGACAATATTTTAAGTATGAAGATCTGTATGCCGCTTATATAGATGACCGGCTGGCGTGGCTGTCGCTTGGAACAGAATCAAAGCTGGCCCAAGGCGTTACGTTCCAGATGAGCCAGGCAGATGCGTTAAAGATACTAGGGGAGACCTCTGTGCCTAACCGGTTTGTTTATGTCTACCGGTGGGATAGCCAAGCAGGTAAAGCGGTGCAATTAAAAGGGGAAAAAGAAATACAGCTGCACCAAGAAAGTCCTGATGTTTATTCCTTAAGCCTAAGCGTCAATTTCAATGGCGAGGTTTCTAGCATCCAAATCGTAAGAAATGATTATACGGCATTGTCCGAAAAACATTTAATCGAAAAAAATGCCATTTCAATTCCGTTTAGACCGGTTAAGCTGCTGAACATGAAGGATCTCTCCTTTACTCCCCAAGGCAGGCAAACGTATATAACGCTTGGCATGCAGCGGGAAAAAGCCGAAGAAATCACCGGCAAGCCGATCGATGAAAATTTGTTTGGCATTGTTTATGACGGCATCACGATTTCTTATCGAAATAATCAAGTCGTATCCATGATCATAAGATTAAGCGATGATTCAAAGACGATTTACGAGACACCCCGGGGAGCGGGACTGCTGACGAGTACAGCACTATTTAAAGGCTTATACGGAAAACCCTCATCAGAAAAAGATCCATTTGTGGATTACATTTTCGTCATGGATGAGAAAAAGGACCGGATGCACACGATGAGAGAATTCGGGACAGCCGCTGTAAATGGCCATAAGCCTAAATATGCGATCAGCATGATTACCGTGGAGGTTAAGGGTCAGCGTTACATCAGCTATATGATGATTTGCGATTACCAGTTTGCTCAGAACCCGATATAGAGCATAACATTTATGCTGCGAAGCTCCTCGATATAAATGCACCAAAAAGCTGTCTCCGTCAGGCTCATAGCCTTCAGAGGCAGCTTTTTTGGTTGCGTCATCAGGCGCGTTTTTCAAAAGGGGATTCTACTTCTGCTACAGGGGACAGGGTGATTTGTTTATGTGGATGCATTTGATTTTTAGGCCGATGAATAATATACGATAGCAGCATGACGTTTATGGGCAGAGTACCGGGCGGATATACGAAATAAACGTCTTCCCATTGGGGAGCGAACTTATTTTTATACTCGTAAAGACCCTTAAAGTTATACATTTTGTTTCCGTACCGGTATAACAGCTTAGCTAAGCGAAACCTGTCAACATGGGCTAAAGGCGCCATTCCCAGACTGCATACATCGTAGCTTTGTTCCTTCGCCCATAGAAATAACGACACGAACAGAACATCCATCGTTCCATGCGGGCATGCATCCGTATGGCGCATAAGATCAACCGTGATCCGGCGGGTATAGGATTCTTCTTTGGTTTTTGCAGTAGGGTATGATCCGCCAGCAACCGATGCAAAGGCTTCATAATTTCCTTCAGGGCTGATCAAGACAGCGACGGGGTATTGTCTGATATAAGCCTTAGAGAACGAGCCGACAGAGAAGCCTTTCTCCCTGCGGTTGGCAAGCCATTCCTCCGATATCGCTTCAAGACGGTTGAGCTGCGAGCTCGAATAAGGAGGCTGCAGCACCTCGAAAGTAAAGCCGTTGCGTTGAAATTTATTCATGCGGTTGCGTATCTTAAGCCATTGCTTCCCCTTTAAATTAAAGGAGGCTAGGTCTACCTGGGCTTCCTCTCCGATTTTGGCGCTTTGCAGTCCTAAATCTTCATAGAGCGGCAGGTAGGATGACTTTGCCTGATAAAATACAGGGATACGTTTATCTTTGTCGCAGCCGGCAATAAAATGCGCGATGATCCGTTTCACGGCATCGGGCTTTCCTAGCGGGTCTCCCAGCACGATCCTCCGGTTACCGACGGAACGGTATACAAGGAGAGCCTCATAATTGGAATCCCAAAGCCATTCCTTATCGCCAAGGAAATATAAATGGGAGTGCGATTGGTGGCCGCAGCTTTTTAGCAGGTTTTTTAGGCGTTTTTCAGAAAGGTTATCGATCATTTGCAAATCCTCCAAATAAGCAACGACGAAGCAGGTGGCTGTGTCGAATATTGTCGTTCATTTTATTCATCGGCGTTTATTATACTTGTTTATAGAGGAAATACAATATCCGTCAAAGAATAGTTGTGGAATCCGTATTATCTTTATTGCTAAGCGATATTTTAAGCTATAATAAGCTCAAACGTTCAAGTTTGAGGTTCCTCACTACTCTAAATTAAAGGGGATCATGACATGAGAATTGCAAGACCTCCCTGTTAATCCTTAGGGTCATATCGTCCCCGACCGCCTCCGTGATTTGATTGCGCATTGGCAATCAGAGAGGAGAGGGGCCGTTATTTATGGGCGATATTCCGAACATTTGGAAGCTACTCGTTATTCGTTTTTTTTCTAGTTTAATTCCCGCCTATGTAATCGAGAGGTTATTTTGGGAAGATCGAGGCATGACCATTCAGATGGTCGTATATACCGAAATTATTTTTGCGTTTACGATCGTTTTGTTTGAGGTCCCCTCCGGCATTATGGCGGATAAATGGGGAAGGAAGCACTTGCTCGTCGTATCCGCTCTTCTGAGCTGCAGCGAGTTTCTTATTCTCGTGTTTGCCACGGAGTTTTGGCATTTTGCGCTGGTCGTTTTTCTGGCAGCGATTGGCCACTCGGCAAGCAGCGGGGCAGAGGATGCTTTGCTGTATGACTCCCTGCTCGCGAAGGGAAAAGAGAAGCATTTCGAGAAAATAGTAGGCCGTTTAAATGCTCTGGATACCATTTCGATTATTATCGCTGCCTTGTGCGGAAGCTTCTTGGCCAGCCGCTTTGGCTATGAGCTGAACTACTGGATCTCGCTCGGGGCAGTGGCCATATCCCTTGGCGTAACCATTCTTTTGGTTGAGCCGGATAGGAACAGCCGCGAAGATGACGGGCCGCTACCGATCAAAGCGTACATTACGGATTCCGTGCGTTTTTTCAGAAGCAATCCCGGACTATGCTTGGTGCTGTTATCGGGAATGGTAACCGGTGCCGCCGTTAACTTTATCGATGAGTTCTGGCAAATTTATTTGGAGAGATTAAATATCCCGGTCGTCTATTTTGGACTCTTTTCGGCTGCGGTTTTCTTTCTCAGGCTGCCGGGCAATATTCTAGCTTACAAGCTGAAAAATGTTTTCAGCTACAGGGCGCTGCTTCTGGGCATTACGGCGTTTTTGACGGCAGGCTTCGTATATATGTCGATCATGAAAGACTACAGCGGCTTGGCTGCCATGATTGCTGTCTGTTTGGCTGCGGGCATTATCGAGCCGCTTGCCGCGGGTTATTTGCATCATCGCATCGATTCTTCGATGAGAGCGACAATGGGATCCTTTCAGTCATTGGGCGAAAATTTCCTTCTCACCTTTACAGGGCTCGGATTCGGTTATTACTCGTCCCGATTCGATATCTTTGGTGGCTTTGGGTTCATCGCTGCCTTGTGCGGCATGTATTTTGTTTATTTTCTGCTCGCTTCCAAGAAGGTTGTCGAGTAAGAGTAGATCAAAAGAGCGAAAGGGGCCATTCTAGATGCATATGCGCTAGGAGGCCTCTTTTTTATGTCAAATAAATGAGGGATCTCCCCCTTGTTTTAATGGGCCAATTTTGGGACAATAATAAGCAGATTATTCGTTTCGGCAGTATAGGCAGATTAGACTGGATTTTGCAGTATTGAAAAGAGGATATCCTATGAATAAACCATCTATATATGGATTAACGTTTGAGCAGCTGACGGAGTGGCTGAAGGAACGCGGATTCACCAAATTCCGGGCATCGCAGGTGTGGGAATATCTATACCGGAAGCGCGTAACGTTGTTTACGGACATGGTGGATGTAAAAGCGGAATGCGTTCAGCTGCTGTCGGAGCATTTTGTCATCCAGACGCTTACTGAGCATACAAGGCAGGAATCGGCGGACGGGACGAACAAGTTTTTGTTCAAGCTGCAGGACGGCAACCTGATCGAGACCGTATTAATGCGGCATAAATTCGGATTATCCGTTTGCGTCACGACGCAGGTTGGCTGCAACATTGGCTGCAGCTTCTGCGCGAGCGGACTGCTTGCCAAGAGCCGCGACCTATCTAGCGCGGAAATTGTCGAGCAGATTATGCAGGCTCAGCTTCATCTCGACCGGATGCAGCAGGGTGAGCAGGTGAGCCATGTCGTCGTTATGGGCATTGGCGAGCCGTTCGATAATTTCACAAACATGACCGATTTTATCGGCGTCATCAAAAGCCAAAAGGGGCTTGCGATCGCCGCCAGGCATATTACGGTTTCTACAAGCGGCTTAGCGGATAAAATCAAAGAGTTCGCCGATTCAGATCTGCAGGTTAATCTTGCCGTATCGCTGCATGCGCCGAACAACGAGCTGCGCACACGCATTATGAAGATTAACCGGGCGATTCCGATCGAGAAGTTAATGGAATCCATCGATTATTATTTGGAGAAGACGAATCGCAGAATTACGCTGGAGTATATTTTGCTCAAGGACGTGAACGACCAGAAGGAGCATGCGCTGGAGCTTGCCGAGCTGATCGGGAATCGCCGCAGCCTGGCCAACGTAAATCTCATTCCTTACAATCCGGTGGATGAGCATAGCCAGTATCAGCGGACGGACCGGGAAACGATTCGCGCTTTCTACGATACCTTGAAAAAACAGGGCGTCAGCGTCAGCGTTCGACTGGAGCACGGCACGGATATCGACGCGGCCTGCGGACAGCTCAGAAGCAAGCAAATCAAAAAATCCAAGGAGCTTCAGCTTGGCTAAATAAGGACGGCATGAAGAACATTTCCTATTCCGGGAATGTTCTTTTTTGCGTTAACGTGACAGCCTTCTTCTTCCATATCTTTTCTGTTAAGATGAATTTGCTGCCGGGGTTATTTTCGGCTAAGAAAGGTGTATGGACATGAAAAAAAAAGCGTTGGATTTACTCATCATAATGGCTGGAGCGCTTATTTTTGCACTCGCAATCAATCTATTCGTTATTCCGAATGAGCTTGGAGAAGGCGGCGTTACCGGGATTACGATTATTTTATATTATTTGTTCGGCTGGTCGCCGGGACTGGTCAGTTTAATTTTCAATTCCTTTCTCCTGCTGATCGGCTATCGCTTTCTGGACCGGAGAACGGTATTTTATACGATTGCAGCGGTCTTGTTTCATTCCCTCTTTCTGCATTTGACCGAGGACTGGCGCATCGTATCGGATGAAATAACGGTAAATGCCGTGTTTGGCGGATTGCTCGGAGGGATTGGGATCGGACTTATTATTAGGGTCGGAGGCACCACCGCAGGCTCGACGATTCTGGCGCGCATCGCACATAAGTATTTGGACTGGAATATCAGTTACGCGCTGCTGTTTTTTGACTTAATTGTCGCTTTCTCCTCTTATTTCATTATCGGGGCACAGGCGCTTATGCTGACGATTATCATGCTGTATATTGGAACGAAGGTCATGGATTTTATTATTGAGGGTGTAAACCCGAAGAAAGCCGTGACGATTATATCCAAGCAGCAGGACAAGATTGCCGAGCAGGTTAACGTGGTAATGGACAGGGGCGTTACGGTGATCTACGGGCGCGGATATTATACGAAAACGCCTCAGGAAATTCTCTATATCGTCATTAGCAAGCAGGAGCTTAGCACGCTGAAGAAAATCGTGAAGGCAGCCGATAAGAACGCTTTTATTACCATTCATGATGTGCGCGACGTGTTCGGCGAGGGATTTATTGATATTTCGAAGTAAAGGAATCCGAATGAAGCAACTGGAAGCCATCGCTTTTCGCATATTTTTGAAATATAGGGTAAGATGAGAGCAAGAATGCAAAATGGGAGCTGTTTAGATGTCGAACGACGAAGTGATTTTGACCAAAGAGGGCTTAGAGCAATTGCAAGCCGAGCTGGATGATTTGAAATACGTAAAGCGCAAAGAATTGGCCGCCCGGATTAAATTGGCGATAAGCTACGGCGACTTAAAGGAAAACAGCGAGTATCATTCAGCGAAAAACGACCAGTCATTTATGGAAACACGGATTATTATACTAACTAATATGCTGAAAAAAGCCCGCGTCATCGAAGCAGATACCCAAGATCTCTCAAAGGTCAATATCGGCTTGACCGTTATTTTGAATGACATTGAGTTTTCAGAGAAAATTACGTACAAAATCGTAGGCACCGAAGAAGCCGATGTCGCAGAAAATAAAATCTCCTACGAAAGCCCGCTTGGCAAGGAGCTTCTTGGAAAAAGCGTAGGCAGTATCATTAGCGTAAACGCGCCTATGGGCGTTATTAAATACGAGCTTCTTGAAATTAAAGCGTAATTATTCATTCCTAAGGAAAAGGATGAGGGCGAAATGGGAAAGCAATTTGATGCCATATTACCTCAACATGAGGCGTTTATTCGCCAGCAGCATATTTTTTTTATTGGTTCGGCTCCGCTATCGGCAGAAGGGCATGTCAACTTATCGCCCAAAGGACATGATTCTCTAAGGATATTGTCCGCTAATCGCGTGGCTTATCTGGATTTGACAGGCAGCGGCAATGAAACCAGCGCGCATCTTGAAGAAAACGGAAGAGTGACGGTCATGTTTTGCGCATTCGACGGAGCGCCTAACATTATGAGACTTTACGGGAAAGGTACTGTCGTGCTGCCGGATTCACCGGGATGGGAGGCGTTATATCCGCTTTTCACGCCGATTCCGGGGGCGAGGCAGATTATTGACATCGAGGTGCATAAGGTGCAGACTTCATGCGGTTATTCGATTCCGTTCATGTCTTATACTGGCGAACGCGACACCCTTCAGCGCTGGTCGGTTCAGCAGGGAGAAGAAGGCCTTAAGTCGTACAGAAAAGAGAAAAACCAGAAGAGCATTGACGGCATGCCAACGCCATTGAGTTCCCTTTACGAATGATTTGCGGGGAATAGCTAACAATATAACAGGCTATTCCATTCGAATCATTTAAGGAGAAGGTAACTATGAAGAGCAAATTTCTTATCGCCGCTATTTTGTGCGCGACAGTCGCAGTCAGTTCCGCGCCGTTAAGAGTCCAGGCAAGCGAAATGGATCACCGTCACGGACATGAGGGCTATGCAAGCCCGGCAGCCGTAAAGTTGAAAGAGGACTCGAGAAAGCTGTGGATCGAACATGCGCTGTGGACGAGAAATTACATAGTGAGTGCATTGGCGGGGCTTGAGGATAAGGACGTCACGCTGAAGCGGCTGCTTAAGAACCAGCAGGATATCGGGAATAGCTTTAAACCGTTTTACGGTGAGGCGGCTGGGAATGAGCTTGCTGCGCTTCTGCAGGAGCATATCGCAATTGCAGGCAAATTGGTAGGCGCCTTAGCGAGCGGGAATCAAGCGGATGCAGCAAAATACAACAAAGAGTGGTATAGAAACGCGGATGATATTGCGGCATTTCTAAGCAAAAAAAATCCGAATTGGTCCGAGAAAGCGCTCAAAGACCTACTGTACGTTCATTTGCAGCTGCTCAGCGAGGATGTAGCGGCCAGGCTTCAAAAGAATTGGGATGCGGATGTAGCGGCCTTCGATAAAGGCGAAGACCATATTCTGATGCTTGCGGATGCCCTCACGGAAGGCATCATTAAGCAGTTCCCTCAAACCTTTAACTAACGGAACGTAATAAAGAAAAGAGCTGATCCGTCCATGACGGATTAGCTTTTTTTATGGCGAAAATAAGCGAAAACGACAGCATCGCCTCCTATACGAGCCAGGTAAGCAGATTCCGACAAAAATAGATGAGAAAAGATTAATGAGCTATGGGACTCTAGCTTGATGTAAACTAACACTAAGTATGGCAAAGTATTACTTAGGAATGCATGAAGCTAAAAAACGAACATAGGAAGCTAGTTTTGTTTCCCAAAACTTTTCTAGGAGGAAAGCGATTATGAATTTTCATTTCTTTGTAGGCAACGATAACGGAAACAGTGAGCATGATCTAATTATTGACGGTAAACTGGTTCAGCAGCCGAATGTAAATTGCACGGTGGACGAGCTCCCATGGAGCGAGGAGCAATCGCCGGAAAGCTTTATCAAAAACTTGCAAGACCAGCTGGTCGTCACCATAGATTCGCCTGCTGCAAGACCGGGAATGTACTATGTCGGGAAGTTTGCCCTAGAGAGCGGAGAGATTTTGGACAACCTTCAAATCGGAATTGATCTAAAAAGCGATATGGATCTCCCGGTTATCAATACGCTTGCCCAAATCGCGGCGATGGCCGTGCAGAAGGGCTATGAGGAAGAGAAAAAAATTCCTGAACAAATTGATGTAGAGGTCGATATGGCAACCGCTTTGCCGGTCACCCAGCATACGGATGAGACCTCCACGAAGTTCGAGAAGCGCTTCACTACGGGCACGCATCACGTAACGGTGCATTTGGGCATTCAGCGCGTAGCCGTGAAGATCGTATTCCCTTTTGCCAAGGTCGTTCCTGAGGCCACGCCGGTTATTTTCACCCTGCAGAAGGATGCGGCTGGCGGCTGGAGAGAAGGGGATATCTTTGATGATTTCCTTCAATCCTACGGCATTGAGAAGAAATTTACCGGCAGCTATTTTAAGGATAAACGTATTCTGCATGTGGATATCGGTGACGGCTCCACGGAATACCCAATTACGGAAGGCAATAAATTTTTGCGTCAATTCGTCCATGGCAGCCATCACGGTGCTGGCTATGCGATTGAAGAAGCGCTTCAGGAGTTCAATCGCCTCATTCACTTGCCGGACAGCCCGCGTCAATTTTTCAGCGACGTGATTAAAAATCCGGCTCATAAGTATCACGCACGCGCGCTTAAGACGCTAAAGAGGCCGCTTGAGAGCCAGGTTAGGCAAATTGTCCAGCATGTCAAAAAACAGCTGACCAAGGCGCGTAACGAAATTGATTTGATCTGCGTATACGGCGGCGGAAGCATTCTCATGCGCTCTGTCTTATATGCACAGCTTAAAGAGCTTTGCACGGAGCGCGAAATGCAGCTGCTGTATATTCCGGCCGAGTATGCCGTACAGCTTAATGCGATGGGGCTCGATGCTTTTGTACGTGGAAAAATTTATGAGGCGCTCAAAAATAAGGCGGTTCAACCCGTATAAGCCTCATCAGGTTAACTTTGGGCATATTCTAACGGATTTTGGTAGGTGACTGTAATGAAAAAAACTAAGCTGCCCGGTGAAAATATCAGCTTGAAAACAAAAAAGACAGAGGATCCATTGGTTATGCAGTGGCTGAATACGCAATCCAACCTCATGGATTCTCTCCGTTATTTGGTAGAGAACGAGATTGCGTTAAACGGCGTGCGGAATTTGCAGGCATTCGTTCCCATGGAGAGAAGCAGACTGCAGAGCTCCAACTCCCCAGCCATACCGCAAGAAAATGAAGCTCGTCCTCAAGTTTCTGCCGGCTTGGAGCAGATGGCAGCCGCGAAAGAAGAGGCTCCTGCTGCTCCGGTTGTTCCTGCAGCCGAGCCAGCGGTAGAGGAAGAATTCGATGATGATGATATTGAAGCTTGGAGTTAGACGCACATAGGAACTTTTGAAACGTTGAATTAGAGCAAAAATAACACTAAGTATTACTCGGTATTCCGAAGCACCATTAAGTGATGTTAAGTCACATTCGGTGGTGCTTAGGGGTGCTATTTTCGTTTTACCTAGAAAATTCCGGAAATGATTGAGCTGTATAAATGCAGTGACAAGACGTTCATTTCCATATACGATATAGGTACAGTGGAGGTTTATGGAGAGGAGCATCAGAGATAAACGAGCAAAAGCCATTTTATTATGAAAGCGCTGTAAATTTTATTGTTATTATTGTTTGTTGGGTTATGGTTGTTATTTTGTCGGCAGGATTCATGATTGAATTTTTTAAAGGGACCCGTCCGCTTTCTTTTGTGCTGCCGATCATTTCCGTTGGTTATATTTCGGTCATTGCAGGCACTTTTTTTTATAGGAATAACCCACTCACAAGGTATGTTAGGGTCGCCACCTTTAGTGGTTTTTTTATCATGTATGTATTTACTTTAATGACGGCTACGACATCCGTTACGTTTACTTTTGTATTTCCCTTAGCGACGTTATTTTGCATGTATGTCGATCGTTGGTTTATGTTCATCGTGTGCTCTTTTATTTTGCTGTTAAACGGTTTGTATATCGGAAACAAACTATACAGCGTGAGCAAGCAGGAAATCGGTGAGGCTGCCTATAACCAATTTACGACGACTATGCTTATCCATAGCTTTGTTTTGCTGTTGTTTATGTCCAGCTTAATCGCAATCGTTTACGTTTTCCATCGGCTTAGAAGAGCCATGGAGTATAAGGTGCAGGAAGCGCATCATGCCAAAGAAACGGGACAAAAGCTGTATGCGCAAGCAACCATTGACGGTCTGACAGGCGTATTCAACCGCAGGCATTTTGTGGAGAAGGTAAGAGAGCAGCTTAGCGGGACAGGCATTTCTTTCTCCTTATTGCTTTTGGATATCGATGATTTCAAAAAGGTGAACGATGTACACGGGCATTTGGCAGGTGATCAGGTGCTTATAACGATCTCTAATTTACTGCGGCAGGCTTATGCGGACATTGGAATGGTTGGCAGAGTGGGCGGCGAGGAATTTGCGGTATTCCTGCAGGGAAGAAGCGAGGACGAGAGCCTGGAAATGGCTGAAGGCTTGCGTGAAATGCTAAAGCAAACCGAGATCGCGATAAACGGGGAAAAACTGATTTCCGTTACGACCAGCGGCGGTATCGCGTATACGGACAGAAGCGGCATGACCTTCGAAGAGCTGTTCCAGCTGGCCGATAAAGCTCTGTACACCTCGAAGGATTCAGGTAAGAACCAAATTACGAAGGCACAGCCCGGCTAAATTTAATAAGGATGTTCGTGTAAAATGAACAAAAAAAAGAAGGAGGGCAAGATGCCCGCCTTCTTTTTTTGTGTGTATATTAGTACGCAAGTGCGAATAGACCGTGGATATGCGACAGGTAGCGGACATTACTTGCTTCCTTCATCAGGGATGCAGGCAAGCCTTTCAGTTGTGTCGCGTTTCCGCCGATTGTACCTACGCCGTCTTTACGGCCTAGGCTTCCAAGCGTTCCGGAGAATACAGGAACGAATTTATCCATTACGCCGCCTTTGATTTGAACCGATAGGTTGTAGCCTACCGTTTCGCCCATTTGCCAAGCAAGCTGAGCCGTTGGAGGATAAGGACGGTCGCCGCCCTCTGGGAATACGACTGCACAGTCGCCGGCAAGGAATACATCGGCATGCGAAGTCGATTGAAGAGTTGGCGTAACGGTCGAGCGGCCGCGGTCCTCTGCAAGGCCGCTGCTGCCGACTACCGGATTGCCTTTTACGCCGCCTGTCCAAATGATGGTGCTCGATTCGATCGTGCGTCCGTCTTTAAGCGAAACAGAGCTTTTTGTTGCTTCCGTGATGGCTACGCTCGTAATGAAGTTTACGCCGCGTTTCTCAAGGCTTGTAACCGCACGGTCGATCAACACTTTCGGGAAGATTGGCAGAACAGCAGGGCCTGCTTCTACGCAATATAACGAAATGTCATTGAAGTCGATGCCTTTGCTGCGGCATACTTCTGGAAGTCTGTCAGCGAATTCGCCGACAAGCTCAACGCCGGTCAAGCCGCCGCCGCCAACAACGATCGTTGCGTCAGCTTTGTTGCCTGATTTCTTATAAGCGTCAAGGCGCTCTTCCACATGCTTGCGGATGCGGTTAGCATCGGCAACGGATTTAAGAACAAGGCTGTTCTCTTCCAGGCCAGGAATACCGAAGTAGTTTGTTTCACTGCCCAGTGCAACAACAAGGGTATCGTACTTTTGTACTTGGCCGCTTGCAAGAACGACTTGTTTATCGTTTGGTTTAATTTCTTTCACCGAATCAACGATGATATTCACTTGCTTGTCGCCAAGAAGCTTGCTCAGCGGCAGCGCAACGGCTTGCTCAGCGATCGTGTCTCCGGCAAGTCTGTGCAGCTCAGTGATGATTTGGTGTGTAGGGTAACGGTTAACGATTGTGATGCTTGCTTCTGCTGCAGTCAGGTGCTTGCGGGCTGTTAGAGCTGTAAGAAGACCGCCGTAACCGCCACCAAGAATTAAAATTTGCTTCGACATGTTCATCCTCCGTTCGTTCTATGCGTAATCAGTATATTATGCTTTTTCGTTTTTACGTTCAGACAGCACACTAAGGAATGCTTGTGCAAAGCGCAGCGTTTTTTGAACTTCCGGATCTTTCAGCATTTTCAACATAGCGAACAAGCCAACAGAAGTGTTAGCCGCTTCTTGCGAACGCTCGCCAGCCTCGATTGCTGCAGTTGCGATCCCTTTTGCTTTCTCTTGCACCGGTTTGACGAATTCACCGATACCTTGAGCGAAATCGTTGATCAATACTTTGTCTGTAGCGATGTTTTGCGCGAAATCATACGCTTTGGTCATTAGTGTTACCATTTCAGCTAATTTCGGAAGGTTATCCACGAGCACAGTCAGCGACTGTTGAACCTCCGGCTTCATTAATTGATCAAGTACATCTAACGATTGCTTTTCTTCAGCCAGGCTTGCTGCTACCTCTTGTCCAGCAGATGGTTGTGACATTATAGAATGTCCTCCTTTACGTTAATTTGAAAGTAAGTTATGGTCTCAATTGTGCCATTCGCTAGAAGCGGGCGTACATCCCTAAAGTTTGTTACACTTTTCACATAGTTTCTCAAATAGATGACTGTGCGTTAGTAACAGCCTTACCCAAGATGCTTGGAGAAGGATGAGTTAGCGAGCATGACGTAATCGGATTGAACCCTTTGTTTCTATTCTACATCGTTTTCATCAAAAGTTAAAAAGAAATTTAATACTTTTGGCAAAAAAATATTGCATTTTGTTATCAAGGACAGGCGAATGCATGCATTTTGTCGATATTAACACCATTTTTTGGTTATTTGGTTGTTGCCGGATCGGTTGATGAGTTTGGTTCCAATACAAATATGCGCGAGTGCCCTTCCATAAGATATGATGAAAAGAGCCAATCGAATCCACAGACATGATAAAAAATGACGAGCATAAGGAGAAGAAGAACCATGCAGCCGTTTACGCAGAGAGTCATCGCCATCATTCAAGCCATTCCGGAAGGGGCCGTAATGACTTATGGTCAGATAGCGGAGTTAGCCGGAAGCCGCAGAGGCGCAAGACAGGTGGTCCGGATTTTACATTCGCTAAGCGGCATTCATAATCTTCCCTGGCACAGGGTAGTTAATGCAAAAGGCGAAATTGCAATTACGGATGAAGAAGCCCGCTATATGCAGATTCTTTACTTAAACGGAGAGGGAGTTGCAACGAGCGGGGATGGACGAGTCGATTTGAGCAAATACCGTTATCATGCCGTCACCGAGGAGGAAAGCTAACCGCTTGGCATCAAGGGTTAGCTTTTTTTGCTGCTCAACAGCCACAGCTTTATTAAATATCTCTGCGCAGCGCCTTTAGGACATCAATTTCGGTTGCGCGGCGGGCTGGCTGCATGCCGGACAAAATAGCAATGCCGATACTGATTGCTGCAGAAACCCAGATTAATGTCATAGGAATATAGCTGAAAATAAAGCCTGCAGGCTCGCTGTCCTCATTTTGACTGCTTAAAATGATTGGAATCAATTGGTTTGCCGCAAAGCTGACGAGAAAGGCGACTGCCGTTCCGATGAGTGTGCCCGATACTCCGATAAAACTGCTTTCCAGGAGGAAGATGCTCCGAATCGAGGATGGCGACGCGCCGATCGCTTTCATGATGCCGATGTCCTGCGTTCGCTCGGTAACCGCCATCGTCATCGTATTATAAATGCCGATTGCAGCGATCAGCACTGCGATTGCGCCTACGAATAGAAGACCCAGCTTTACGAACAAGAATATCGAATCGACCTTTTTCAGCTCGCTCGCCACGGAGTAGGCATTGTAGCCATTATCCTTAATCGTTTTGGCGATACGAGTGACATGCTGCATGTCGTCCGCGTATACAAGCACATTTTGATAATGGTCCAGAAGCCGCTGCTCCTCTGCAGGCAGCAAGGTGATTACCGATGCGATAGCGCTTTGATCCATGACTACGCTGTAATCCTGCAGCCATTCCTTAGCGGGCTGCTTCAATATGCCAACGACCTCAGCATCTAGCGCGATGGATTGGGTTTCTTTAATGGCTGCATCGGCTGGCTGCTTCAACGTAATCTTTATCGTCTTATTTAACAAACGGCCCGAGTAGGGTTGAGCTGGGTTAGACGGTAGACGCAGCGATTCTGCAAAGTGATAGCCTACGAGTATTTCATGCTCGTTTGTCGGGAATCTTCCTTCGGCTAGCTCCAGCTTGCCGTGCTGCTCCGCCTCCATGACCGTAAATACAGGTGAATGTTCAACATCGGCAGCGTAATCGTCAAGAGCGTATTGCGTATTCAGGTTAACCATGTTCTGGCGTACAACGGCCTCGACATGGGGAATGCTCTGAAAATAATCAATCTCATCCTGAGAATAGAGTGAATCTACGCTGTTCTCATCGCCGCTTGCGACAGTTTTTCCATAAATCGATACTTCGGTAACTTTACCGTTGGATGTGATCTGCTCCGTGATGCTCTTTTGAAAGCCGAATCCAATGGAAGAAAGCACGACTAGAAAGCAGCAGCCCATCGCCGTGGCCAAAACGGTCATAAACAGCCTCGATTTGTTTTTCTTCATATTTTGACGCATAAAATCATATTTATCTTTCCATTTCATATGCGGCTCTCCTTTCTAACTGACTAATTCTCCGTTATGGATCGTAACCGATCGGTGTGCGATGGAAGCGACCTCGGCATCATGCGTAATCATAAGAAACGTGGTTCCCCGCTGTTGATTCAAATGCCGGATAAATTCCAGCACCGTTTGCTCTGTCTCGCTGTCTAAGCTTCCCGTAGGCTCATCCGCCAAAATAATCGAAGGACGCAGCACCATAGCTCTCGCAATTCCGACCCGCTGCTGCTGTCCGCCTGACAGCTCGCTCGGATAAAATGATCCATAGTCGCTCATCCCTACGAGCTCAAGCGTCTCCATAACCCGTTGGTCGCGTGCCTTCTTGTCTAACCCCTTTAAGGTAAGAGGCAGCTCAATGTTCTGGAACGCGGTCATGCTGGGCATCAGCTGGAAGCTTTGAAAAATAAAGCCCATATGGTCCAGGCGAAACTTTGACCACTGTGTCTCGTTGTATTCCGTGACATTTGTGCCGTTAATGGTAATGGAACCGCTGGCGGGCTTCATATAACCGGCTGCTAAATTTAGCAATGTTGATTTACCCGATCCGCTCCGCCCGAGGACGGATACGATTTCTCCCTTAGCTACCTCTAGATGAACGTTGCTTAATACCGGGACGGTTCTCTCATTGCCTTTTCTACCGATTTGGAACTGATGGGACAGGTTTTGAATCGCTATCAATCGGATATCATCCTTTCTGTGCAAATCCATTTTGCAGCATATCATTTATAAGGAAGACGCCATTTTTTCTGAAAATGTAACCTGGTTCAGAATAGCAAGTCCGGTTACGATTAACATTTTCTAATAAAGCCTAAATTGAAACCCCGTTTCCGAACCTTTATTATGGTATAGACCAATCGGAAGGGAGAGAAGAAACATGACTACTGATATTTCACCTGGTAACGTACGCAATTTCACCGTTTCTACCGAAATCTTTTATAATCCAAACCTGGATATCTATTCGCAAATGATTTATATCGTACTTAGCTCAAGCACTGCCGATTCCGCATCGCTCACCTTGGATGAGGTTGCTAAGAAGGGCCGCATGTCGACAAAGCTCGCGATAAAAGCCATGCAGGCATTAGTAAACGAACAGTTAATTCCACATAAAGTATTCCGTAAAATGATCGGGGAGTTCCAAGATGACCGTTTGTCTTGGGCAGCCAAAGGCTTGCTGACTTATTGCAAGGAGCATAAGGAGATTACGCTGGCGGAGCTGCTGGCGCTCTCGGACCAATCGGGGGAAGACGAACAAAGCATCCGCAAAGCCTTGATGGAGCTGGAGCGAAACGGTTATTTAGAGGAGTTTCCGGATCTGAGCAAGCTGACGTATTCATAAAAATAGCACGACATATGCGGCATGGAGGCCGGATATGTCCTGCTATTTTTTTTGCAAATGCAAAAGTCCTTAATCCTTGCTTAAACGCTCAAGGAGCGCATCCCCATTGGTGCCAACCTTGACGTAGGCAAAATGGGCATTCCGTTCGGTCTCGGTGCCGGTGCCTTCCGGGACGAAATAAGTTTCAATGCCGTAATAGATGCTGTCCCAGCCGTTAGAGATGCCGTTTATGACAATCTCATTGCCCTTTATGGAATCTCCGGCTTTGTATAAACGCT
This sequence comes from Paenibacillus sp. LPE1-1-1.1, assembly GCF_040676435.1. Classification (NCBI taxonomy): domain Bacteria; kingdom Bacillati; phylum Bacillota; class Bacilli; order Caryophanales; family Paenibacillaceae; genus Paenibacillus; species Paenibacillus sp. LPE1-1-1.1. The sequence continues at coordinate 384,422 of NZ_JBEGHY010000044.1, read as the reverse complement.
CAAATTCGTACACGCCATTATCGCCCCGAAGGAGCACAACCTTGATTCGCCGCGCGCCTCCGCGCGCTTCCAACTCCTTAGCGATGCCTGGCGGCGGCGTAGAAATGCCGTAGTTGAGCCTTACGTAATCACCCTGCAGCAGAGATCTCGGGTCGAGCGGCTCAATCGCCAGCTTAACCGAGGCGCCGCTCGAGAGCAAAGCTTCGCTCGTTGCGGCATGGTACCCGACGTAACCTAGCTGCAGCGCAATAACTACGGCGATTAAAATCGGGCTTTTGCGCAGCAGCCGACTGTACGAGTCGGTGCCCTCAGGCACGCTTGCGCGTGTCCGGTATGCGTAGATATACGTAACCGCAATAGCAACCACGCCTAACAGGGCAAGGGTGATCGACTTGTGGAACAGCGTCCAGAACAAATCGTAATATTTGTACGCCAGGAACATGAACCAAAACACCAAGCTAACTGCCGCTTCGAAGACTTGGCCGCGGCGGACAAACAGGAAAGCTAACGCGGTTACGACGATAAAATGAATAAGATTAAACAGCTCGTACGAATAGGGGAAGATATCATCCATAAATGTGAGCCAAAACAGCAGAAGCAGCATGAACGGCAACCCGCATTCCCGGAGATGCTGCCTTTGGACGCCCTTTGCGAGCAAATGGTGGCTGGCATAGATGACGGCATTCAGGGCTGCCAGGATCAGCACGATAAAGGAATAGGCTTGCTGGATGTATTCAAACAGCTGGAAAAGCAATATGGCCACATTTAGATTGATTAAAGAATAGATGAAAAAATGCTGTGCCCGCCCATGCAGCTTGAACCAGCCTGCCGTCGTGACGGCTAAGAACAGTAAGGTTAAGCCTGCCCAATCGATCCACGCGATCGCAATCAACCCTGCGGCGTATCCAATGGTAAGCACCGTGTAACGGATAACGGCGTTTAGGCGGGGCAGCAAGAGTATGGGTAGCACGAACAGCAGCGAAATGACAAACAGCACATGCTGCGGTTCAATCTCATCCGAAGCGAGCAGCACTAAGCCGACTAGAGAAATGCTGCCGATTAAGACGCCGATAACGGTAACGGTTGCGGAGACGATTTTTCCGACGAGGGCACCGTGGTGGGCCCCGGCTTGCGTGTTCTCCTCGCTCTTCTCCGTGCTTGCGTCACGCGCCCCCAGCTTGTTTAGAAAACGGAAGAAAAAGAAGTTTCCGGTTAGCAGCACAGCGACAAAGAGAAGGCCGAAAACAAAAAAGGAAGTCGAGGCATGCTCCGAAAGCAGCTCTAAAAATTTAAATACGGCATATGCCGATGCGGCAAGCCCGTTAAGCGTAAGCATAACCTTATCCAGACGAACCTTGATAAAATAGTAGAAGCCCAATGCGATTGCAGCTATGCATACGATATTCATCCATGGACCGGACACCTCGTACTGCGTGGAGTTCGTTAAGACGAGCACCGAAATATGGAAGACAACAAAGCTGGCATATTTCAGAGGCGCGGAAGAGAAGCATTTGCTTTCAATTAATACGAACAAGATGAGATTAATAAGGGCAAACATACAGCCGATCAGCCAAATTTCGTTGTCACTGCGAACGATATAAAGCGAGCTCGGGAAAAAGTACTGCCACAGCGTCAAATGGACCAGCGCATAAGCCAATACGTAAAATGGATTAAAGCGGGTAATAAAAGCCAGCAGCAGAGCGGGAATCGACCAAACGAGAAAGAGCTCGTAGTTGTCGGCATGGGAATTATAGATTTGATTTAGCAGGGCAACGGCAGCGCCAAAGGAGATACAGCCGCCGACTAGAAAAATAGCGGACAAAAAAGAATGGTGTCCGAGCACGATCTTCATTTTGGAAAAAACGAACGCAGCGCCGTAGAACAGGACCATGATGCCTGCGGAGGCGAGAATTTTATCGGCACGGCCGAGACCGCCCCAATTGGCAGCGAAAAAGTAGATGATAGCAGCAAGGAGCAGGGACACGCCCATGAGGAAGCCGACACGTGTAACATTTAATCGCAGCATTGGAATCACATGCCTTTCTGGTTGGTATGTCTTGTATTATAATGACCCAATCAAAAGCGAACTAGTACTCACTTTTTGTAGTACTGCGCTGAGCAGACATGCTTGGCCGCACCTGTTAACCACCTAATGAATGCGTTTACTTGTCAAAAAATATTTAAATCGACAAATTTCAACAACGATTTTATAATGATGGTACGAATAGACTACTAAATGGTGTTTATTAGTAAAAAGGCAAGATTACATATGGGGTGGGCGGCTATCATGACCAACATCATTAAGAACATTCGAAGCGCTGTTAAAGAGAAGGACGAGCATTTATCCGGGCGGGATCGCGACATGGTTAAACGGAATTTTGTCGTGCTGCTTGCACTATCTTTTACCCTGGTTATCACGTTATTAAGCGTCCTGGCCTTTATCGGCCAAGGGGCGGTGGATTCCGGTACCCTAAATATTATTGGCCTGCAGTTCGCGACAACGGCTGTGTATGCGTTTTTCTATTTTTCCCGCAAGTTCATTCCTTATATTTCTTACTTGGCCATTATCGGTTCGGCTATCAATTCCTTCTCCTCCATTTTTCAGACTCCGAGTATATCGAATACGTTTTCCATTTTTTATTTGCTGATTGTTTGCGTTATATTTATGAGACTGTGGCCGCTTATTCTAGGGCTTACATTAGGCTTTGCCGAGCTTTTATACATAGTGATCGTACAAGGCGAGCAGCTTAAGCTTGACGAAGCGACTATCCCTACATACATTATTCTCTATATTTTAATTTCGGGGCTTCTTTTTGGTCTCATCGGCGTGACCTCGCGGCTGATCAAAAGCATGGAGGTTTCTCGTGAGCAAGCCGAACAGCTGTCTCTGCTGCAGGAGAACCAGAAGCAAAACATGTTGGACCATGTGAACGTGGTATCGGCGCATCTGCAGAGCGTATCGGAGGCTGGCGAGGACAATAACTACTCCTTCGTGGAGATGAATATTGCCTTTCAGGAAATATCCCGCGGCGCGACAGATCAAGTGGATTCTACACTGGCAATCAGCGATTCGATCCAAGAGATGAATGTGTTGGTTAATCAAATGTCCGATTCCATTGACGATTTGCTAAACAAAACAAGCGATGCCGCCGAACAGGCTGAACAAGGCAAGAACCGCATGTTGAAGCTGTCGGATACAAACGCTGCTTTTACGCGCGACATTGAGTCCGTGAACGAGGAAACGTCTTTGCTTATTGACCGCTTAGCGGAAACGAGTCAGTTCAGCGCAACGATTCGGGATATAGCCAATCAAACCAACCTTTTATCTCTCAATGCAAGCATAGAAGCCGCGCGCGCCGGCGAGCATGGCAAAGGGTTTGCCGTCGTAGCCGCGGAAATTCGCAAGCTTGCCGATATGACTGCCCAAGCTGCCATCTCCATAACCGAACAGCTGACCCAGTTCGCCAGCCAGTCGGAGGCTACGCGCAGCAAGCTGAGCCAAGCGGCGGGCAGGGTTCGTGAGAGCCATGAGATTACGGAGAACACAAGGCAGTCCTTTGAATCCATAGCCGGCGCGGTGTCGGAGCTTAATACGCTAACAACCGGTTATGGAAGCCTGATGCACAAAATCAGCTCTTCCTCCGGCGTTATCGCGGATTCCACTACTAACCTGGCGTCCATTAGCCAGGAAGCCTCCGCCACGCTTGAACAGCTCTCTGCGACGCTCGATACCCTTTTGGTGAGCAACAAAAGCAGTCTGGAGCGGGTGAAGGAAGCAGAAATGAATTTGCGAAGCGCTGCGGAATAAGAAAAATCAAAAGCTTCTGACAGCGGCTGTCAGGAGCTTTTTGGGCTTTCATTTGCATTAGAGCGTAAGCAGATCGCGAGGGGAATGCGAATTTGGATCACAACCATGCAAAAAAAAGTTTTTAAGGCAGTTCCGACTGCATCCGAAGCGGGTTGGAACATACTAAACCAATAAAGGAATCCAAAGGGTAGTTATTGTGCTATCCTTAAGAGTGCGAGTGAAAAAACTAATAAAACGTAGAAGAGGTATATAGATGAGTGAAATAAAGTTTGCGGATTATTCCTTAAGCGATGAGATTGTTCGAGCGCTTGCGAGCCTGGGCTACGAGACGCCTACCGAGGTGCAGCGCGAAGTCATACCGGTAGCGCTGGAGAAGCAGGACTTGGTCGTTAAGTCCCAAACGGGCAGCGGCAAAACGGCTGCCTACGGCATTCCGTTATGCGAGCTTGTCGATTGGAACGAGAACAAGCCCCAAGTGCTTGTGCTCACGCCTACTAGGGAGCTGGCCCTTCAGGTTAATGAAGACATTACGAATATCGGGCGCTTCAAGCGAATTAAGTCGATGGCGGTTTACGGCAAAGCTCCTTTTCATATCCAGAAGGCGGAGCTCAAGCAGAGAACGCATATGGTCGTAGGAACGCCCGGCCGCGTCCATGACCATATCGAACGGGGCACGCTCCCTATCGAGCGCATTAAATACCTGGTCATCGATGAAGCGGATGAAATGCTGAACATGGGCTTTATCGAGCAGGTACAGTCCATTATCGAGCAGCTGCCGACAGACCGGGTGACGATGCTGTTCTCGGCTACTTTCCCGGAGGATATTGCGAAGCTGTCGCATAAATACATGAACGATCCCGAGCGCGTCGAGATTAAAGCTGAGGGACTAACGACAGCCACGATCGAGCATTCCGTTATCGAAGTGAAGGAAGCGGACAAATTTGCCCTGCTGCAGGACGTGATGATTGTCGAAAATCCGGACAGCTGCATTATTTTTTGCCGCACCCAGGAGAATGTGGATCAGGTTTTCCGTCAAATGGCGGAGCTGGACTATCCTTGCGACCGCATCCACGGCGGAATGGAGCAGGATGAGCGCTTTGAAGTGATGAACGCTTTCCGGAGAGGGCAATTCCGTTATCTGATCGCAACGGACGTGGCTGCAAGAGGCATCGATATTACGAATATTACGCATGTCATTAACTTTGATATCCCGCTGGAGAAGGAGAGCTATGTCCATCGCACGGGAAGAACCGGCCGGGCAGGCAAGACCGGGAAAGCCATCACCTTCGCGGCTTCAAAGGATGCAAGGCGCTTAGCCGAAATAGAGGGCTACATCGGATTCAGCATTCATAAGGCCAAAGTGCCTTCCGAGGAAGCGGTAGACCTTCGCCGCGAGGCTTTTGAACAAAAGCTCAATATCGGACCGGTTCTCAAAAAGGACAAGCGCGAGCAGCTAAATAAGCAGATTATGAAGTTGAACTTTAACGGCGGCAAGAAGAAGAAGCTTAGAGCCGTTGATTTCGTCGGAACGATTGCCAAAATCGAAGGCGTGTCCGCTGATGATATCGGGATTATTACGATTTTGGATAATGTGACGGATGTTGAGATCCTGAACGGCAAGGGGTCCCTCGTGCTTGAAGTCATGCGAAATACGACGGTCAAAGGCAAGCAGCTTAAGGTTCGCAGGGGAAATAAGTCATAGCTTCATGGATACTGCATGTTGGATATCGAGTAAAGGATTGACATGCAGCTGCAAGCATCCCCAATAGCGATCAGGAGATGATTATGGAAAGCGTTGTTTATCAGGCGGTAATGCTTGCGGCGGCGGCATTGATGTTGGCTGCCTTGTTATCCATCGTTTATGTAAGCTGGCGAAACGGGATCTCTCCCATGCCTGCATCGGCGCCGGTGCGGCGGGAAGTCGTTGCGGTGATGAAACGGCTGCCGGGCAGCGGGATCATGGTAGAAGCGGGTTCGGGCTGGGGAACGCTGGCGATGCAGATCGGAAGAAGCTGCAGGGACTGGCGTATCATCGGAATCGAAAATTCAGTTATCCCCATGTGGATATCTTTTTTGGCCGCCAAACTCGAAAATCGGGCCTCTGTATCGTTTATTAGGGGTGATTTATACACATATTCGTACCGGGATGTGGATAGGGTTGTGTGTTACCTTTATCCGGGGGCGATGCGGCGTTTGAGTATCCTATTTCGGGAGGAATTGAAGCCTGGCGCGCAGGTGATCAGCGTGTGCTTCGCGCTTCCGGATTGGGAGCCTGAGCAGGTGATTATTTGCCGCGACATCTATCGCACCAAGATTTATGTCTACAAGGTTCATTAACGAATAGGAAAGCGGGTCGACTTTATGAAAACGGACCTAAAGGAGCTTTTTGGCGACATTGATATCTATTTGTTTGATCAGCTGCTGAAGGGGCGAATCACGAAGGAGATGCGAATTCTCGATGCCGGGTGCGGCACCGGACGAAATCTTGTCTATTTGCTTCGCAGCGGCTATGAGGTATTTGCGGTCGACCGCTCCGAAGCGGCTATTCAAGAGGTACAGAGGCTGGGAGCCGCCTACGCGACTGACTGGCAGGCGGATCAGGCAAGGGTTGAACCTGTCGAGCAGATGAGCTTTGCGGATGCGAGCTTCGACTTTGTCATCAGCAGCGCGGTTCTGCATTTCGCGGACAATGAAGCCCATTTTGAGCAAATGGTGAATGAGCTTTGGCGCGTGCTGGCGCCCGGCGGCAGGCTGTTCGCGCGCCTAGCTTCCTCTATCGGCATGGAGTCCGGCATACAGCCGATCGGCGATGGGCGTTATCTGCTCCCTGACGGAAGCAGACGTTTTCTTGTGAATGAGGAACGGTTACAAGCGCTGACCGGGCGGATGAGCGGACAGTGGTATGAACCGCTCAAAACGGTCATCGTAGCAGGCAAACGGTGCATGACGACCTGGTGTATCCAAAAGCCCGGCTGACGGATAACCGCCTACGTTTGAAGCCACCAAATCCCCGCGCATTCCGGCAGATGAACGAGCCCTTGCTCAGCTACCCGGTCAGCCAGCTCATCGCCAAAGAAGAAGCGGGTCAGCTGCTCCGCCTGCTCGGGACTGTCGAACATATAGTCGGTTCGCATCCAGCGATGCGAGAAGCCATAGTCATTCTCCAGCGCGGCGTAGTAGCGCTTCAAGAAGGCGGGGGGATTCGGCGTTTCGAAGCCGGTCCCCATCGTCTCAAAAAGAATGACGGTTCCCCCCGGGCGGAGTACGCGCTTGATTTCACCAATAACCTGACGGATGTTCTGTTCCCACTCAGGCAGCTCGTCGCTGCCTAAATAACAAATGCTCCAGCCTGACACGATTAAATCCGCGCTTTGATTCTCCAAGGGAAGACTGCGATGATCCGCAGCGCTCGTTCTCCAGTTCGTATGTCCCGCATGCCGCAGCCGTTCTGCCGTAACTTGCAGCATCGCTTCCTGCGCATCAAGCGCGATAACCGATCCCGCCTCTCCGGCCAGCACGGCTGTCAGCCTGCCGGATCCGGCTCCAAGATCAACGACATCCAATCCTTTGACCGGTCTGATGGCCTCGATAGCGGGTCTCAAATTCGGCTGCTTCGCGATTAATTCATGATATCGCTCCGCTTCGTTCAAATAAATTTCGTTATGATCCGGCAATGATATCCCTCCTCCATTGGGTTAGCGTAATGATACCTCCCCAGCATAAAGGTGTACGTAACGTTAAAGTCAATAGCGTCAGCAAAAGGGACAAACTAATGGCTCATTCCATTCCGCAGATTTTCGATGACATCGCTGGCGATTGGGATATTCAAGTTTTTCAACGCTAATAAGACCGAACCGATTACAGGCGAGAGCTGTGGCTTCGCCACGCGGTACTGCTTGCGGTTTCCGTGCAAAAGCCGCTCGTTCAGCCGCTCTAAGAAATAAGGGCTGTTCGCAACGCTGCCAATGAAGGTAACGGTTACCTCGCTGCTTGCGAAGGATGCGGCAATCAGCTCTAGGCCAACTTTAATCTGGTCAACGGCGCGACTGCACACGCGGATAGCAGTGGAGCTTCCTTGCGCCGCGGCAGCTGTAATAGCCGGGGCAAATTCGCCGAACTGTTTATCGCGTTCTCGGCGATCCTCGGCGAATCCTTTTTTGGCGGCGGCTGCCAGGCCGTCAATCGATGAAAACTGCCAGTGCGCGAGCATTGCCTGCACAAGCTCCTGATCGGTACCGTCCGTATTGCCGGCTAATATTTCATAAACAGCATCATAGGCGATGAACCGGGCAGCGCTGGCGGCATAATGATGAAAATCATAATTGCGTATGAATTGCCCGTCCTCTGTTATTCCTACAATAATGGACCCGGTGCCGGCGATAACCACGATGCCGGGCTCGCCCAACAGGGCGCCTGCGTGGGCGGAAACCGCATCGTTGACATGCCATTTCGGGCAGGTTAATCCCGGCAGCTCCGTTAGAGGCGTAATCCATTCCAGATCATTCGGCGCATCAAAGCCGGCAACGCCGGCGACAAGTGCCTGCACATGATCATGCGCTCGATTGGCTTGGCGCAGCGCATCCGCTAGGGCTCCTTGTACATTTTGAACGGCGTTCTCATCCTTGTAAAAGGAAGCGGAGCCCCGCTCGATATAAGAAAGCACATGGCCGCGCAAATCGCAAACCATGACGCGGGTATGTGTTCCGCCCCCGTCAATTCCAATAACAACCAGCTCTTCGTTCATAAGAAACCCCCATGAAATGCATGTTAAAACGGATAATGATTGCTTAATATATTACCTCAAATTACCATATAAAAGAAGCTTTGCGGAATGGGAAAAGGATACTCGTTCATTTAAAGCCGTCGTTTAAATTGCGTTTAAACAAGAAAGGTAAAGTAAGAAACGTGGTGGAGAGAATAGAGAAACAGGAGAGATACCGATGAACAATAAAAAAAGCAATGTTAAGCGGTTCATAGGACTCATTATGGAGACGAACCCTCCGAAATTAATGCTGTCCGTGGCGGTTATACTTAGCGTCATTACGACGCTTGTAGGTTTGACGATTCCCCTATTTACGAAAAACATGGTCAACGGCTTCTCGCTGGGTTCATTAAGCACGATGCAAATCGTCGGCATGGCTGCGGCTTTTATCGCGCAGGTAGTGTCTGGCGGCGTTTCGGTTTATTTGCTGCATTACAGCGGCAACAAAATCGTTTCGTCGATCCGCGAGCGCCTATGGAGCAAGCTGCTGCGCTTGCCGGTTCCGTACTATGACAACAAGTCTTCCGGCGATACGATCAGCCGTCTCACGAATGACACGGCGCTGCTGAAGGGCCTCATTACGGAGCATGTAACCGGCTTTTTCACCGGCATTTTGTCCATTATCGGCGCGCTGTCGATCCTGTTCTACATGAACTGGCAAATGACGCTGATCATGCTTACCGTATTCCCGGTGGCTGCTTTAATTATGGTGCCGATCGGCCGTAAAATGTACAGCATATCCAAGTCGACGCAAGCAGAAAACGCCAGGTTTACATCGGTCGTGAACCGTGTCGTCTCGGAGATTCGTTTGGTCAAGGCATCGGGCTCCGAGCCGGCCGAATACGAGCAGGGGCGCATCGGCATTCAAAATTTGTTCGGCTTTGGCTTGAAGGAAGCCCGCATGCAGGCACTGATATCGCCGATCGTCTCGTTTATTATATTATTGCTGCTCGTTTGCCTGATCGGCTTCGGAGGCGTGCAGGTATCATCCGGCGCTATGACGGCGGGCGAATTAGTCGCGTTCATTATGTATCTGTTCCAAATTATGCTGCCGATCACGCAAATTTCGCAGTTCTTTACGCAATTTCAGAAAGCGATGGGCGCAACGGAGAGCATCATTGGCATTATTGAATCGGAAGAGGAAGACCAAGACAGCGGCAAGGCTGTGACGGAAATGAACCAAACGCTGAAGGTAGAGAATGTTTCCTTCGCGTACAAGCCGGAGGAGCCGATCCTTCGAGATGTAAGCTTAACGATCGAAGCGGGCAAGGTGACGGCGCTTGTCGGGCCAAGCGGCAGCGGCAAGACGACGCTGTTCTCCCTGCTGGAGCGCTTCTACGATCCAAACTCAGGAGCTATCCGGCTTGGCGGTACGGACATCCGGGATGCTTCGCTGCGCTCGTGGCGCAGCCAGATCGGCTACGTTTCTCAGGAAAGTCCGATTATTGCGGGGACGATAAGAGATAATTTATGCTATGGCTTGGCCCGCGGCGTAACGCAAGAGGAGATAGAGCAGGCTGCCCGGATGGCGTATGCGGACGGATTTATCGAGGCATTGCCGAGCGGCTATGAAACCGAGGTTGGGGAGCGCGGCATCAAGCTCTCCGGCGGCCAGAGGCAGCGGATTGCGATTGCCAGGGCGCTGCTGCGGGATCCGCATATTCTAATGCTCGATGAAGCGACCTCGAATTTAGACAGCAAATCGGAAGAGGTTGTGCAGGACGCGCTCAAAAATCTGATGATCGGACGGACAACGGTCGTCATTGCCCATCGCTTGTCGACCGTCGTTGACGCGGACTCGATCGTATTTCTAGAGAAGGGCGCCATAACCGGCGTCGGCACGCATGAGCAGCTGTATGCCAGCCATACGATGTATCGCGAGTTTGCCAATGGCCAGCTCCGCATGGATAAAACAGCTTCATAAGCGAGGAGGGGAAGAGATGGGCTACTTGCTCGTTGTAGACGACGATCCGCATATCCGGGAGCTTGTCCGCGTTATTTTGCAGAAGGAGGGAATGCTCGTGCAAGAAGCGCCAGACGGGCAAGCGGCGCTCGCCCAGATGGAGAAATTGCCGGCTGATATGGTTATTTTGGATATCATGATGCCAAACATGGACGGCTGGGAGCTGTGCAAGGAGCTGCGCAAGCAATACGACATCCCTCTGCTGATGCTGACAGCCAAAGGCGAAATGGGCGATAAGCTAAAGGGCTTCAATCTGGGTACGGACGATTATTTGGTGAAGCCGTTTGACCCTGCGGAGCTGACCGTCCGGGTTAAGGCTCTGCTGAAGCGTTACCGGATCGCGGTATCGCAGCAGGTGACCGTTGCGGAGTTGATGCTGGATCGCCAGACGTATGAGGTGAGAGTGAACGCGGAATACACGACTCTTCCCCCGAAGGAGTTCGAGCTGCTGTTCATGCTGATCAGCCGCCTAGGGCGTACCTTGACACGGAACCAGCTGATCGAAGCGATCTGGGGTTATGATTTTGACGGCAACGAACGAACGCTCGACGTTCATATTAACCGGCTGCGCGAGCGGTTTGTGGCATGGGATGTCTCGATCAAAATCAGCACGATTCGCGGCTTAGGCTATCGGCTGGAGGCTTTGAAATGAAGCGTGGATTAACTAAAATCGAGATAGCGCTGCGCGTCGCAGGGTCAACGGCCATGGTATTCCTCTTCAGCGGCGGCGCTTTCTCGCTTGCGTATTGGTTGACGGATTGGTTCTATGCCAGCCATGCAGTGGATTTGCCCGAATATGTTTTGCAGCTCGTGAACTGGGGACTGGGGATCCTTATCTTAATTTTGCTGGTCGCGATCATCAACTTGTTTACGCATTCGAAGCAAAGGGCCGTTTGGATCGAAATGATGGATGCGTTAAAGCGGATGGCCAAAGGCGATTTCAATGTGATGCTCGACCGGGACAAGAAGTATCACGGGCAAATCGGCGCTTTCATCGAGTCCATTAACGATATGGCCCATGAGCTGAAGCAGGTTGAGCTGCTGCGCCAGGAATTTATCTCGAATGTTTCGCATGAAATTCAATCTCCCTTAACCTCGATCCGGGGTTTTGCGAGCACCTTGCAGCGCGAGGACCTCAGTCCCGAGGAGCAGCGGCATTACTTATCCATTATCGAAATGGAAACGACGCGCTTGTCCAAAATAAGCGATAATCTGCTCAAGCTGACCACGCTTGAAGCCGAGCAGCAGCAGCTCGATACGAAGCGCTACCGCCTCGATACGCAGCTTGAGCATATCGTGCTGGCTTGCGAGCCGCAGTGGCTGGAGAAGGAGCTGGAGCTCGAACTCGAGCTGGAGGAAACCGAAATCGTGGCCAATGAAGAGATGCTCAGCCAGGTGTGGGTGAACCTTATCCATAACGCGATCAAGTTCACCCCCGTACAAGGGAGCATAAAAATCGTTCTCCATCGGATGGCCAATGAAATCAAAGTAAGCATTGCCGACAGCGGCATCGGAATATCCAAGGATGATCAGCCGCGGATTTTCGAGCGTTTCTATAAAGGGGATAAGCAGCGCACGAGAACAGCCGACGGGAGCGGGCTTGGCTTGTCGATCGTAAAAAAAATCGTGGAGCTGCACCGCGGCGGCGTTACGGTTTCAAGCCGGCTGCATGAAGGCTCTTTGTTCGAGGTATCGCTGCCGGCGGAATAGTCCCATTGCGGGCAAGCGATGACGGCAAAAAAATGAATCCTTATTCATCTTCCATATTTTAAACTTCTTCGTTTTGTTTCAAAGCGAGCAGATGCGGTTATTCTTAGTTATATCACAACACAGTCGCAACACAGAAAGGGGAAGATGAATATGGGATTCTTATGGACAATCATTGTCGGCGGGGTAATTGGTTGGCTAGGCGGTTTATTAGTAGGTCGTGACGTTCCAGGCGGAATTATCGGAAACATCATCGCCGGTCTTGTCGGAGCTTGGTTAGGTACCCTTCTTCTTGGCTCATGGGGACCAGATGTAGGCGGATTCGCTCTCATTCCAGCCATTATCGGAGCCATTGTGGTCGTACTGATCTTAAGCGCCATTTTGCGAGGAACAAGAAGAGCATAGGTTGGCTTTTACGCAAACTTGATAAAACCGTTGTTGAAGTAGTAACGTATACTTCAATAGCGGTTTTTTCTGTGTGTATAAAGCGAAGACGGAAGAGGTTGGATAAAATGTTCATAACGATTGGTATTCTCGCTGCTTTTGTTCTTGTTGTCTATTTGCTGCTGCAATATTACCCTGCGTTCGGGGCCAGGCCGTCCAAGGAGCGGCGGCAGCAGCTGAGCGGATCGAAGCAGTACGCAAGCAAAAAGTTCATAAATGCGATTCCTACCGTGATGGAAACCACGACAAGAGAAAAGCTGAAGCTCCTTATCGCATTCATTAGAGGAAATCCCCATGCAAAGCCGGGTAAGCCGATTGCCATCGAGCGTATGAGCGATGACTATTTAAAGCGCAGCGGACAGCAGCCTAAGCTTACCTGGTTCGGCCATTCCGCTGCCATGCTGCAGCTGGACGGAAAAAATCTGCTGCTTGATCCGATGTTCGGCAATGCGCCGTCCCCGTTTCCGTTGATTGGCGGAAAAAGATTTAACAGCGAGCTGCCGTTTGAAATCGAACAGCTTCCGGTGATCGATGCGGTACTGATTTCGCATGATCATTATGACCATTTGGATTACGGTTCCATTGTAAAGCTTAAAGATAAGGTTAAGCGGTTCATCGTTCCGCTGGGCGTGGCTCCGCATTTGGTGATGTGGGGAGTCAATCCGGCCATGATTGAGGAGCATGACTGGTGGGATGAGTTTGAGTATGAAGGACTGAAGCTGGCTTGTACGCCGGCGCGGCATTTTTCCGGCAGGAGCCTGACGGACCGTGACGCGACGCTCTGGTGCTCTTGGGTCATTCACGGACGCGAGGCTAAGGTCTTCTTTAGCGGAGACAGCGGTTACGGTCCCCATTTCAAAGAAATTGGCGAGAAGTACGGACCGTTCGACCTTACTTTAATGGAATGCGGCCAATATGACGAGCGCTGGGCCGCCATTCATATGATGCCGGAAGAAACCGTTCAAGCTCATTTGGACGTAAGGGGAGCGGTCATGATTCCGATCCATTGGGGCGCTTTCACGCTGGCGCTGCATAGCTGGACTGATCCGGTAGAACGTGCCGTGAAAGCCGCCAAGGAGCTCAACGCCAGAATTTCGACTCCGAGAATTGGCGAGACCGTGCTGATTCAAGCGGCATCCTATCCTTCTTCGGTTTGGTGGAGGTAAGCTGGGTAAGCAGCAAGCAAACAGCCTGCCGGGATTTCCCGGCAGGCTGTTTGAGCTAGGGTTAGACAGGAATGATTGCGGAACGCTTGTTGTCCCAGCGCCATGGAGGGTCATGCCCTTCCAGCAGCACGCCCCCAAACCATTTATGGATGCCGTTTAACTTTGCCCAATCCTTGCCATTTCCAGCGACTTCAGCACCCAGCCCGGTTAAGCTTATTTTGGAATGCAGGAAGCTTTGGGGCGAATCGTACAAGCCGGGAATGCTGACGCTGCCCTCGAGGGCAATGAGCGGATGGGACCCTTGCGCGAGCTGCCGCAGGCAGAACCAATACTGAGTATCACCCATTCCAAGCACATGATGCATGTCGCCCGTTTGTTGGAAAAGCCGCAAAGGGGTATCGGTTCCTGATGCAAGCAGCTCCAGCGTCGTTTGCTCGATGACGCCAAGGCCGTTTTGCACGGAAGGGTAACGGGATAAATGCAGCTTGAAGGCGTCTTCCAGGAAAGGAAGGGCAGAGGTATCCTCCTGCAGCAAATCGGAGATTGCCGTAGGTAGCATGGCCGTGTAGGCTTCCCATGCTTTTTTGCCTAACGAGAGCTGCCCGGGGCTGACTTCTTCCCAGGTATTCATGAGAGTGGACAGCTGGGCAGCAGAGAGCTGGCCTAAACCGTGAAATAACGGAATGCCCGGGAACTGATTGATGCTAAGCAAATAAAGCTTTGTATTGCCTAAACTTTGACCAGAGAACCAGTGCAGCAAGTAGCTTAGCATGGTTTGGTCAAACAGATCATGCTCGAACCATAGCACGACATCCTCATGCAGATGGAAGTCCGCAAGCCGTTTTTCCTGTGCTTCCGCGGATGTCTTCCATTCCTCCAAAGGGATGCCGAAAGCTTCCTCCATGTATTGGCCTCTGGCGATTCGGTTTGCGGGCAGCTCCTGCCGGAGAAAGACGGGCCCCTCGGTATACATTTCCCTCCATACGAGAACATCGCCCTGAGCGCCTGCGTCCTTCAGCTTATTTCCAACCGAATCCCCATTCACAATATGCAGCATCGTTTCGCCTCCTTATAGGTTGATATTGGCGGAAACGAGCCGCTCTTGCAACCTGGAATTCGAATGCAATGCCGTTAACGGAAATAAAGTCTTATTCTTGCGATGAGTCGTGAAGTTAACGGGCAGGAAAGCCGGGAATAATTGAAGAAGTATTACTATAAGGCTTCCAATTTCAAAATAATTTCACTTTGAAGCGATAATTTGAAGGCAGAGGGGAGATTCTATAACGATGTATGAACAGAAAACAAAAGAAACCGACCACAGCGTAATTGAATTTATTGATAATGTGGAGAATCTTAAGAAGCGCGAAGACGCCTACAAGCTGTTGGATATATTTACGGAAACGACAGGCTATCCCGCGAAAATGTGGGGACCTAGCATCATTGGTTTCGGCTCATACCATTACAAATATGAATCCGGACACGAAGGAGCAGCACCGCGGGCTGGTTTCTCGCCTAGAAAAGCAAAGATAAGTTTGTATTTTGCGACGGGCGATACCGAACGGGCTAGACTGCAGCAGCAGCTCGGGAAGCATACTGCAGGCAAAGCCTGTGTCTATATCAATAAAATAGACGACATTGACGTTGAAGTTTTGAAAGCGATGATCAAACAATCCGTTAAATTCCTGAATGAGACCTATCCGGATGATTAAGCGGGCAATTAAAGACTATTCAATAAATGTGCGGCAGAACTGAACCTCATATTGGGTTATAGGCTGCCGTTTGATTTTTACGCAAGCCGTGATCACGAGTGATTGACGTTCGGCTGTCGGAACGCCGGAGCTTTTATCCTGGCGGAAGGATTACGAAACGATAAAGACGAAATCATTTTTATAAAAGGTGTTGACAGCAGCTTCAAAATATATTATCTTTAATTCAAGATAATTAAATTAAAGATAAATGCAGCGCGGAAGGGAGTGATAATCATGGCAAACGAAAAACAAAAACAAAATGATTCATTAGATCTCTTCATTGCGCTGTCCAGAGCGACCCAATGGGTGAACGCGCATGCGGATCGCGATATACGCAAGAACGGCTTGAACCGGACGGAGTTCGGCGTGCTGGAGCTGTTATACCATAGAGGACCGCAGCCATTGCAGCAAATTGGCGAGAAGGTGCTGATGAGCAGCGGAAACATCACGTACGTCGTGGATAAGCTGGAGAAGAAGCAGACGGTGCGCCGCCGGGCATCAACCGAAGACAGACGCCTCATTTATGCCGAGCTGACCGATCAGGGCAAACAGTTCATAGAGGATGTGTTTCCGGCGCATCAAGCAACGATCGAGCAAGCGGTAGGCGGACTTTCGCCGGAAGAGAAACAGCTCGCAAGCAAGCTGCTGAAGAAGCTGGGGAAATTTGCGCAGGAGCATTACAAGTAGCGCAGCTTATGTTGAACTTTTGCCGCGAAGGACGGCGTCAGCATTTTACGCCTGAGGACATTAGCCCTTTTTATATCAAGCAATCGGTTTGCTGCAAGCAATGGAAGCAAACAACCGTTAACGCTTGTCTAATATCTTAAATTAAAGACTCTTTAATTAGTAACAAAAACAATAAAACAAAAATGGAGGAATTTAAAATGAGTATCGCATTGGGATTGTTGGTCGTTCGTTTGGTTGTCGGTTTGTTGTTCGTAGGGCATGGCGCGCAGAAGCTGTTCGGTTGGTTCGGAGGTTACGGTCCAAAAGGAACGGGCGGCTGGTTAGAATCCATCGGCGTTAAGCCGGGAGTTGCAATGGCCGTTGTTGCCGGTTTGATGGAGCTTGTGGGCGGAATCTTATTCGCAGCAGGCTTGCTTACTCCGCTTGCCGCAGCGCTGATCGTACTCACTATGCTGGTCGCTATCGTAAAGGTGCATGGACAGAACGGGCTTTGGGCTACGGCTAACGGATATGAATATAATCTCGTGCTATTAGCCATTGCTATAGGTGTTGCATTAACGGGAGCGGGCGACTATTCACTTGACGCATTCATTCGTTAATCTGTAATATCATTAGTTACAATACTTTCAATATTATATAAAATAAGGAGTGTATTAATATGACAACTCAAACGACAGGTATTCACCAT
The DNA here is from genome assembly GCF_040676435.1 of Paenibacillus sp. LPE1-1-1.1. Lineage (NCBI taxonomy): Bacteria > Bacillati > Bacillota > Bacilli > Caryophanales > Paenibacillaceae > Paenibacillus > Paenibacillus sp. LPE1-1-1.1. The sequence continues at coordinate 367,449 of NZ_JBEGHY010000044.1, read as the reverse complement.
ATTACTGCTTTTGTAAGAAACGCACAGGTTACCGCAGATTTTTACGCAGGAGTGCTTGGACTTCGGTTAATTAAAAAAACGATCAACTTTGATGCCCCCGAGGTATATCATCTGTACTTCGGTGATGAAATCGGCAGCCCAGGCACCATCATTACATTTTTCCCTTGGAAAAATTCACGCAAAGGCAAAATTGGCGGCGGCCAAGTCGGTTACACAACTTATGTAGTGCCAGCAGACGCCTTTGATTTTTGGAAAGAGCGGTTGGCTAAACTGCATGTTGAATATACGCAAACAACCAGATTCGGCGAAAATTACTTGCAATTCGAAGATCCGGACGGCTTGAAACTTGAGATTGTAGCCCGTGAACAAGGGGCGAACAGCAAATGGGCATTTGGCGGCGTACCGGCGAATAAAGCGGTCAAAGGCTTCGGCGGAGCTATACTGTACAGCACGGCTCCTGCCCAAACCGCAGAGCTGCTCGTAAAAGTGATGGGGCTGGAGAAAGTAGGCGAAGAAGGCGGTTACGCCCGTTTTCAATCAACAGGAGATATAGGTAACCTTATCGATGTCAATATCGAGAGCATGGAGCCGGGCCACGGCGGAGCGGGAACGGTCCATCATATTGCTTGGCGGGCAAAAGATGACGCAGAGCATGCGCTTTGGAGAAGCCACGTGGAAAGCAATGGCTTCCAGCCTACGCCAATTGTTGACCGGCAATATTTTAACGCGATCTATTTCCGGGAAACGGGCGGCATTTTATTCGAGATCGCAACGGATCCTCCGGGCTTCTCCCGTGATGAAGAAACGGAGCACCTGGGCGAGAAACTGATGCTTCCGGAATGGTATGAAGGGCACCGCACACAAATCGAGCAATTATTATCGCCATTTGAAGTTAGAGTATTGGAGGATGACAAATGATGAAGCATATTTTCAAACAAGGTTCGGATCAAGCTGCGCCAGTACTGCTGCTCTTACATGGCACGGGAGGCACCGAGCGGGATTTACTCCCGCTTGCCGAACGGTTATCGCCAGCATCGTCTGTGCTCAGCGTACGAGGCAACGTGCTCGAGAATGGGATGCCTCGTTATTTCCGCAGGCTGGCTGAAGGCGTATTCGACTTAGAAGATCTTCGGTTCCGGACGAAGGAGCTGAATGAATTTCTGGACAGCGCCGCTGCAGAGTACGGCTTCGACCGCAGCAAGCTTGTGGCGGTTGGTTATTCCAACGGCGCAAATATTGCGGCTAGTCTCCTGTTCCACTATCAAGGAGCTCTAAGCGGGGCGATATTGCATCACCCGATGGTTCCGATCCGCGGCTTAGAGCTTCCCGATCTGACTGGTGTTCCTTGCTTTATCGGCGCAGGATCAAACGATCCGCTGTGCACGCCGCAGGAAACCGAAGAGCTTAACCAATTGCTGCAAGGAGCGGGCGCAGCCGTTGCCGTCCATTGGGAGCCGTTCGGCCATCAATTAACGAGCTCCGAAGTGGAAGCTGCTGCAGCTTGGTATAAAGAAGCCTTCAAAGATTAATTAATTCTAGCCAATTGCCGCAAAAGGAGGTCTGTTCGTGAAATCCATCGATCCCGCGAGCCAGAGCGTACAGGACAATTATAAGCTGCTCATCGGCAGTATCGTGCCAAGACCCATCGCCTTTGTTACGACACGGTCCAGCGAAGGAGTGCTGAATGCAGCGCCGTTCAGCTTCTTCAATATCGTAACCGCGAATCCGCCGATGGTAGCGGTATCCGTACAGCGCAAGCCGGACGGTCTCCAGAAGGACACCGCCAGAAATGCCGTCAGCGCAGGGGAGTTCGTTGTCCATATCTCGGATGAGAGCTACATCGAAGCGATCAATGTAACGGCGGCGATTTTGCCGGCGGAGGAGAGCGAGGTTGCGCTTGCGGGTTTAACGCCCGTAGCCAGCGAAACCATCGGCGTGCCGGGTGTCGCCGAGGCGAGAATCCGGATGGAATGCGTGTTGGAGCAAGCACTCGCGCTTGGCGGCAGCGCGGATTCGCCCGCTTGCGACCTATTGATTGGCCGAGTCGTCCGCTTTCATTTGGATGAGGCCTTGTACGAGAATGGGCGCATCGATGCCAAAGCATTAAAGCCGGTCAGCCGCTTGGCTGGCAGCGATTATGCGAAGCTTGGGGAACAGTTTTCGATTGAACGGCCTAGTTAAGGAAGGTGTGGGTAAGGGATGGTTGTATTAAGCTTCATATTCGTCGCGCTTGTAGCCATAGAGCATATTTATATCCTTGTGCTTGAGATGTTTTTATGGAATACGCCGCGGGCACGCAAAGCATTCGGAACGACCAAGGACTTTGCGGCGAGCACGAAATCGCTGGCTGCCAACCAAGGGTTATATAACGGTTTTTTGGCAGCGGGCCTGCTATGGGGGCTTTTTCGTCCGAATGCCGATTTCGGCCATCAAATCCAACTTTTTTTCTTAATCTGTGTCCTTGTGGCTGCGGTTTACGGCGGCTTGACAGCGAAGAAGTCAATTCTCGTCGTTCAAGGCCTGCCCGCACTGCTTGCGCTGCTATTGCTGCTGCTTGTGCTGTAGTCTTCCCCCGCATACGAGACTGCTCGATGCGCCTAACCAAAAAAGCCCGTACATGGCTAGTACTCGCCGGTATGGGCTTTTTTAATATATAAGAATTTATATGTTTTCACATATAAATGTGCTTATATATCTCCGCGAAACGACTGCTTTTGCCATAGAGGACGGCGACAGCCGTTTACGCTTGCATTAGCTAAACGAGGCGCCTGCGGATAGCGCCGGAGAGTATATCGATGACGGTAATCAGAATGACGATGCCGAGCAAAATAATGCCGACGCGATCCCAGTTGCGGGTGCTCAGGGCAAATATGAGCGGCGTACCGATGCCGCCGGCGCCAATGACTCCGAGAATGGCAGCGGAGCGCATATTGATTTCGAACCGGTACAGCATGTACGACAGAAAACCGGGCAGCACCTGCGGAAGGACGGCAAACCATAAAATTTGCAGCCTATTCGCGCCGGAAGAGAGCAAAGCCTCGACCGGTCCTTTGTCCATATTTTCTACCTCATCCGCAAACAGCTTGCCCAGCATGCCGACCGAATGCAAACCGAGCGCAAGCACGCCGGCGAACGAGCCCGGCCCAACGGCCTTAATAAACATAAGGGCAAGCACCATTTCAGGCACGGCGCGAATGAAGCTGAGCACCATTTTTCCTGAGCCGGAAACGACCCTTGAGCCGCTCATGTTGACTGCTGCCCAGAAGGCAAGCGGCAGGCAAAGCAGCGATGAAATAAAGGTGCCCAGAATCGAAATCGCAAGCGTCTCCAGCAGGCCCCGCAGTAAATCCTCGCCTTCGGGCAAGTATACGAAATCCCAGTCGGGGGAGAGAATGCCGGTTACGATCGCTTTCGTAATTTGGACGGCCGTCTCTTTTATGCCTGTATATGGAATGCCTGCGAACGCCCAAATATAGACGACGGCAAGCGCAAGGTAAATCAGCCAGCGGAAACGGTTTTTTTTAGGCTTTTGAATGATTGCGTTCCATGGTTTGGTCATAACAGCTTCTCCCGCAGCTTCGTGCTTGAATAATCAATGAGCAAGACGATGGCTAATGTGAAAATAATGATGACGCTCGTTTTGTCGTATTCCAAAAAACCCAGCGTGATTTCATAATAATGGCCGATGCCGCCGGCGCCCACGAGCCCAAGCACGGCTGCCGCACGGACATTGATTTCAAAGGTATACAGCGTAAAGGACATGAAATGAGCCTGTATTTGCGGGATGACGGCAAATAGAATACGCTGCATGCCGTTTGCTCCGACCGCGGTCATCGCCTCCAGCGGTCCGCGATCGATGCCTTCCAAGGCTTCGTAAGTAAGCTTGGCAATCAAGCCGAAGGAAAAGACGGTCAGCGCCATCGTGCCCGGCAGCGGACCGATTCCGACGATAGCGACAAAGATCGCCGCGAGCAGCAGATCAGGGATGGTGCGTATGAGGTTCAGCACAAAACGTACCGGATGGCGGAGCCACCGGCTTCTTACGATATTTCCTGCACAGAGCAAAGCGATCGGCATAGCGATCAGGGCGCCGATCGTCGTCCCGATGAGCGCCATTCGAATCGTCTCGAGCATCGCGCCGGCGATATTGTCGAAGTAGGTCCATTTGGGCGGAAACATTTCGGCAAGCAGGTCGAACATATTCGGAAAACCTTCGATGAGCTCGCCAAGCGTAGCTTCCGTTTGAACCGAGCTCCCCCAAAGGAGCAGAACAATAATCAAAGCCGTCAAATAATGCTTGAGCTTGCCGGGCGGCTTTGGATAGTTCGCTTTAGCGGGTGATCTCATGCGCGCCGCTCTCCCAGCAGCTCGGCATCTTCAATGGGACGTCCGTATATTTCAGCGAACCGTTCATCGGTCGCTTCACCCACGGGGCCGTCAAATACAACCTGCCCGGCGCGCAAACCGATGATTCTTGTCGCGTATTGGCGAGCCAAATCGACATAGTGGAGATTGACGATCGTCGTAATGCCTAGTTCTGTATTAATTTTCTTCAAATCATCCATAACCTGCTTCGTCGTCAGCGGATCAAGGGAGGCGACAGGCTCGTCAGCCAAAATAATTTTTGCTTCCTGCGCGAGTACGCGGGCAATCGCGACCCGCTGCTGTTGTCCGCCGGAAAGCTCATCGGCGCGAGAGTATGCTTTTTCGACAATGTTGACGCGGTCCAGCGCTTCGAAGGCAAGGTTCATGTCCCGCTCGGGGAAACGTCCCGTCAAGGTCGTGAATGTGGAGTGGTAGCCGACTCGGCCCGCGAGTACGTTGCACAGGACGGTAGAGCGCTTAACAAGGTTGAAGCTCTGAAATACCATGCCGACGTTACGGCGAATCAAACGCAGCTGCTTGCCCTTTGCTTTGGTAATGGATTGCCCGTTAATGAGGATATCGCCCTCTGAAATATCATGCAGGCGGTTGATGGAACGCAGCAGCGTTGACTTTCCGGCACCGGAGAGCCCAACGATGACGACAAATTCGCCTTTGGCAAAAGCAAGATTGATTTTGTTTAAGCCGATTGTCCCGTTTGGGTACATTTTCGATACATTCCGCAGCTCGATCACGGGAACATCATTCCTTTGCTCATTATCATAGTCATAAGGATAGCCAGTCCTGGCGCTGATGCGCTTGGACTGGCTTTTTGAACATATAGTCTGGTGAATCCTCGCTAATGCGAGAAGGTTATTCTGTTTTTACCTTTTCCCCGTACTCGCGAACGATGTCGAAGATGCTGTCTTCGGACTTCACGTAGCCTTGGTGGGAGTAAATATCAAATATAATTTGACGGCTGGCTTCTTCATTTCCAAGCGCAATAAAGGTATCCTGGATTTTGGTTACCCATTCCGCGTCCATGTCCGAACGAACGGAGATCGTGTCATTCGGAATGTTTTCGGTATAAGTCAGCACGCGGGTATCGTCGAATACGGTCGGAAAATCTTTGGAAACGAGCGTGCGCGCATCCTGGAAAATCGCAGCCGCATCCACGTCGCCGTTCAATACGGCAATAACGCCCTGGTCATGGCCTTTTACCGTAACGGCCGTTACGTCCTTCAGCGGATCAAGTCCCGCATCGAGCAATTTACCGGCCGGCCATACGAAGCCTGCGGAAGAGGTCACGTTCTGATAGGCGATTTTTTTGCCCTTGAGATCCTCAACGGTTTGGATATCGGAATCTTTTTTCACGATAATCATGGATTTGTAGAAATCAACGAGCTCCTCGGTCGGAGCGCCGGTGTCATCTTGTACGCCAAAGCGCTGTGCTTGGAGAATAACCTCGGCAGCGCCTTTATCTTTCGCTAATACATAAGCTGTCGGGGGAAGAAAGCCGACATCGACTTTTTTGGAGGACATCGCCTCGATAATCGTGTTATAGTCGGTTGAAATACTCACTTCAACGGGAATGCCAAGCTTATCGGAGAGGAGCTTCTCCAGCGGCTTAGCCTTTGCTTCAAGCGTATCTGCGTTCTGGGAAGGCACGAATTGTACGGTGAGCTTCTCCGGCACGTAGCCTGCAGCCTGCTCGGTAGCAGCCGGTGCATTCGTAGCTGCCTGATTTGTTGCCGCGGCTTCGTTGTTGGAGTTGTTAGTGCCACAAGCACTGAGCAGAGAAAAGGAAAATAAAAGCGGCAGAACAAACTTAGTCATTTTTTTCAAACGATAACCCTCCAGAAATTCTAATTTATGGTACTTCTACAGCATAAAGTCATTTTATTAGCTGTCCGTAAACGAGGCGATAAGCTTTTGTAAACGAGTGGAAACGGGATCTCCTTGGCTTCTTTACCTGTTAAAATAGGGAATAAATGATCATTATAGAAGGGAAGTCGCAGCATGGGGCCGAGCGTTGAATTTACATGTGAAATGATGGTGACCAGCGATATTCACGGTCACATTCAGCCCGTGGAGTACCGGACGCGGGAGGAAAGGCATGCCGGCTTATCCAAAATAGCCACGCTTATAAAAGAAGCCAGGAAGAAATCTCCGGAGCTGCTGCTGGTGGATAATGGCGATCTGCTGCAGGGAACGCCGTTCGCTTATTATGCGGCGACAGCCGGCAAGCACCGGCTTAATCCGGCGATTGCGACGCTGAATGAGCTGCGATACGATGCGGCAGTGCTCGGCAATCACGAATTTAATTACGGCTGGGAGCTGCTCGCCAAGGCGGTAGGGGATTCCAGCTTTCCATGGCTTTCGGCCGGAATCGTAAACCGCGAGACGAAAGAGCCGGTGTTTGGAAAGCCATATATCGTCAAGACATTAGGTCCGAACATCAAGGTAGTAATACTTGGTGTTACAACGCATTACATTCCCAATTGGGAGAACCCGAAGCATATCAAAGGACTCGAATTTCAAGACGCGCTGGAGACGGTCAAACAGTGGGCCGACTATATACGGAAGGAAGAGCAGCCGGATTTGCTTGTGGTCTCCTATCACGGCGGCTTCGAACGAGATCTATCGAGCGGCGAGCCGGCAGAGAAGCTGACAGGCGAGAATCAAGCCTATGCCATGTGTATGGAAGCAGAGGGGATAGACGTTCTGATAACGGGGCATCAGCATCGTTTTATAGCCGGCGAGGTGAATGGGGTTACCGTCATTCAGCCGGGCTGCAATGGACAAGCAGTGGGCAAGATCAGCGTTGCCTTTCAAAAAACGCAGAGCGGCTGGATGATTGCTAGGAAGCAGGCGGAGCTGCTCAGAATAGACGGAGCGGTTGCGTCAGACCCGGCTATTTTGTCGTTGACGGGTGAAGCGGAAGAGGCCACGCAGACTTGGCTCGATCAGACGATCGGACACATCCGGGGCGACATGACGATAGCGGATCCACTGCTCTGCCGCAGCGCCGACCATCCCTTCATTGCGTTCATGAACAGAGTGCAGATGGATGCGGCGGGCGTGGATATCTCGAATGCGGCTCTCCTGAACAACGAATCGGAGGGCTTCCGCGGGGAAGTGACCATGCGGGATATCCTGGCAAACTTCATGTATCCGAACACGCTGACCGTCCTCAGGCTTCGCGGAGAGGATATAAGAGCTGCGCTAGAGCAAACCGCAGCCTATTTCCAAGCGGATTCGAACGGTGCCTTAGGCGTCAACCCTGCCTACCTGGAGCCAAAGCTGCAGCATTACAACTATGACATGTGGGAAGGCATCGAGTACGAGCTGAATGCGGCGAAGCCGATCGGCCAGAGGGTGACGAGACTAACCCGGAACGGACTGCCGCTGCGAGGTAACGAATGGTTCGATGTGGTCATGAACAATTACCGTGCGGCCGGCGGAGGCGATTACGAAATGTATCAGGGTAAGCAAATCGTACGCGAGGTGCAGATCGATATGGCGGAGCTCGTTGCGGCCTACCTGCAAAAGCATGGCGTAGTCGAGGCGGTATGCAACCATAATTGGCAGGTGGTTTTGAAGAAATAGTCTGGGCTTTGGCGGCAATGCCGGAGCGGATCAAAAAAAAGGCAGCTCACAAAGTCAATGACTTTGGAGCTGCCTTTTACGTTTCGTTAATTAACCTTTCACCGCTCCGGCAACAACGCCCTTAACGATGTATTTCTGCAAGAAGATAAACACGACGATCGATGGGAGCACGGCCATAACCATGGCGGTCATTGCATACTGCCAGTCGGAGGTGTATTGACCGACGAAGGTATAGGCAGCAAGCGTTAACGTTTTGGTATCAGGCGAGCCGTTAACCATAAGAAGCGGCAGCAGGAAGTCATTCCAAATCCACATCACGTCGATGATGATGATTGTCGTTGTAACCGACTTCAGCAGCGGGAAGATCACGAGAAAGAACAATTTGAAGCCGGAAGCGCCGTCAATGGTCGCGCTCTCGTCAATTTCCTTCGGGATGCCCTTCACGAAGCCGTGATAAATGAAGACCGCGAGCGGAGCGCCAAAGCCCCAGTAAAGAATACCGAGTCCCCATGTGCTCTCCGATAGGTTTAAATCCTTCGCCAATTGCAGCACGGTAAGCATGATTGACTGAAACGGAATGAGCATCGGCATGATGCACACGAGATAAAGCAGCGCGCTCCAGCGCGTTTTCGTTCTGGCCAGCTTGTAAGCGGCAATGGAGGAGACGAGAATGATGCCCGCCAGTCCCACGGTTGTAATAATGAAGTTGTTAAGAAACAGCTTCGGATAGTTAATAAACGACCAAACATAAGAATAGTTTTCGAATACGAGCTGCTTTGGCAGGGCAACGACGTCGGTCATGACCTCGCCGAAGCTTTTGAACGAGTTGTTGATGGCCAAGAACAACGGATATAGAAACACGAGCGAGAGGAGCACCATGACGATCTCCAGTACAATGCGTCCGGCTCTTGCTTTGTTTTGCGTTTTCATCAGGCTTCAACCTCCCTGCGTTTGAAGAGCGTCAATTGAATGATCGTTACGACTAATACAGCCACGAATAAGATAAGCGCTTTTGCCGTTCCGTAGCCGTAAAGATTGTTTTGGAACGTATCTCTATAAATGTCATACGCAATACTGTACGTCGTACCGCCAGGCCCGCCGCCAGTCAAGGATAGAATGACATCGAACACCTTGATGGAGTTGGTTAAAGCCATAAATACCGAAATCGTAATCGATGGCGCAAGCAGCGGCAGCGTAATGCTGAAGAAGCGTCTTACCGGGCCTGCTCCGTCAACCGTTGCAGCTTCCTTCAAATCGTCAGGTACGGACTGCAATCCGGCAATGTAAATGACTAAATAAAAGCCGATCGACTGCCAGATGGATACGAGCAGGATCGAGACGAAGGCAAGCCCCGGCTCCCCGAGCCAGCTAAGATCGAAAATTCCCCAGCCTGTGCTCTGCGCAAGCGATTCGAAGCCTTGCATGAAAATGAATTTCCAGATAAAGCCGACAATAACCAAGCTGAGAATATAAGGGATAAAGAATGCGGCACGCAGCCACGACGAGGTTCTGAGCTTCATATCGAGCACGACAGCAAGCAAAATCGCCAGAACGTTTACAATGACGATATACAATACCGCGTATTTGATCGTGAACCATGCGGAGTTTGCAAAGTTCGTGTCGCCCATGAAAATTTGCTTGAAGTTATCAAGTCCAACAAACTTTGGATGCTTGGAAATCCCGTTCCATTTGGTCATGGAATATCGAATGGTCATCGCGAAAGGAATGTAAAACGCGATGGCGATACAAATTAATACAGGCAAGGTGAAGATGCCGAATTCAAGCTTTTCGCCCCATTTTCTACCTAATGCTTTAAACATCATTGCACCTCTTCTCTAAGGAGTTCATCTAAATTTATATTTTAAAAAAGCAGGATTAGCTATAATGTGTATTATAAATCAGCCATCCTCCCCGCAAAAATGGATTTAAGAAATCAGTTAGGGGTAAAAAGGTGAACGGAATGCTGCGATGAAAGGATGAGAAACTTATTATAAATAGAGCGTTTAAAGCAGCGGCGGCAATGGCAGAGCGCGTGAATAGACGTCTGGTGAACAAGCTTATTTTGCTTTTCACGACCATTATTATACTCGTTGTCGCGTCGTTGACTTTTATTTCATATCAGATGTTCCAGAAGGAATCCGTGACGAACAGCATTGCCAGCACATCCAACAACCTGCTGCTCGTCAATCAGAATATGGAGGATTATTTGAAGGGAATGGAGCAGCTTTCGCTGCCGCAAATCCGGTTCGACGAGATTACGTATGCCATCATGCACGAATCGGAGGACTATGCTTCGAAAATGTATTTGGAAAACTATTTGCGTCAGCTTTATTATTCCCGGAATGACCTTCAAGCGATTTATCTCTACGTCGTGAAGGAGAAAAAATATTATTCTATTTCCCAGGAAAACTATAATATATCGGTGCGAACGGGCACGGAGCCGGGGATTCCTGAATTGTCGTGGTATTCGAAGGCAATGGAAAGCCCCTTTAACCGCTCCTATCAGTCCTTTGTAGAGCCGGAGTCTGAGGTAGGCTATCCGGTTCAGACAGCAGACACCTTTATGGCTTATCACAGGGTGCTGCGCTCAATAGTATCCAGGCAGCCGCAAGCCGTTTTGTCTTTTTATTTCGATTCTTCGGTGAGCGATGAGATCCTCAAGGACATTCCTTTTGACGAGGGCCAGCATTTATTGTTTTTAAGCCCGGACAACGAACCGTTTTATTCGGATGACAAAAGCTTTTATAAAAGGGCGGAATCAACGGCTTTGGCGGACAAGCTGACGGATAAGCCAAACGGTCAGCTAACGTGGTCGGAGGCGGGGCAAAAGTATCTTGTCGTCTACGATATCGGGGAGCAGGAGGGCTGGAAGCTCGTTAAGCCGATTCCTTACTCGCAAATTTATGAAGCGGCAAGGACGACGCGGAATTTAAGCTTTATTATCGGCTTTCTGTTCCTGCTGCTTTCCATTATCGTCGTGACTTATTTCTCCAATGCCATTACGAAGCCGCTGCAGAAGCTTTCCTATCACATGAACCGCTTCAGTACGGGCGACTTCGATGCGGAAGCCGAGGTGAAGGGCAGGGATGAAATTGCCTATTTGTCGCGCCATTTCAACCTGATGGTGAGACGTACGAATGATTTGATCAATGAACGCTACAAAATGAAGCTGGTCGAGAAAAATGCGATATTAAAGGCCTTGGAGGCCGAAATTAATCCCCATTTCCTATATAATGCGCTGCAGGCCATATCGACGAAAGCTTTAAAAAATGAACGCTATGACATTGCGGATATGGTGGATGCTTTGGCGCTTACGCTCCGTTACTGCATTAGCGGGAAGGATATCGTACGGGCAAGAGAGGAACTGAAGCATATTGAAAACTACCTGTCCCTCCAGAAGGCTCGCTTCGGGAGCCGTCTCCAGGTGACTTACGAATGGCAGGAATCGATGCTGGAGCTGGAAATTCCAAAGCTGTCGATCCAGACGCTCGTCGAAAATTCGATCAAGCATGCGCTGGAGAAGGTGTCGAGCACCATTGCGATCGATATCCGCGCGGCGATATCCGAATCGCATGCCATCATATCGGTGAGGGATAACGGGCCGGGGTTCTCGCCGGGACGGCTGGAGCAGGTGAGGCAGTCCTTTTTGAATGAGTGGAAGGACCGTGAAGACGAGAATGAGAGTATCGGTCTCGTGAATTTGAATACGCGGCTGAAGCTGCTTTACGGAGACGAAGCCGAACTGGTTATCCATACGGATAAGACAGGCACGGAGATGGAGATGTTATTACCGCTGGGGGGCGTGAGCCATGTATAAGGTACTTATTATTGATGATGAAGAGCCTCTGCGCGAAGCGATTCGCATTTTAGGCGATTGGAAGGGCTTAGGGGTTTCAGAGGTGCTGGAGGCGACGGACGGGAAGGTCGGGCTTGCGATGCTGGCTGAGCACAAAATCGACCTGGCCATGGTGGATATGAAAATGCCGGAGCTGAACGGAATGGAGCTGCTGCAAATCATTGAGCGCGATTATCCCGATCTGCTGACGATTGTCATTAGCGGCTACAACGACTTTGAGTATACGCGTCAGGCCATCCGCTCTAAGGTGGTCGATTATTTGCTGAAGCCGGTCAATCGGCAGGATTTGAATCAATCGCTGCGCAAGGCCATTGATGTGCTGGATGCGAAACGGAAGAAAGAGAGCGATTTTATTAATCGCAATATCACGCTCAATATGTCGCTGCCGCGCCTGAAGGAGAGGGTATATCAATCCATTATCGAACGCAGCTTCAAGAGCCAAACGAATGAAGCGTTCCTGCCTCTAATCGGCGCAGACGATCCCGGCAACCGGTTTACGGCCGTCGTGCTGCGGGTGCTCAATTTGGAGCAGATCAGAAAGCGCCGCTTCCATGAAGACACGGATTTGCTGCATTTTGCGGTCGCCAATGTCATGAATGAAATCGCGGCCGATCATTTTGGGGCATTCAGCTTTGCCAGCCCCAAGCAGGAGCGCGAGCTGATTGCCATTCTTACGATGAAGGGCGGGTATCCGGAGGATATCGCTTACCGCTCCATGCATCAATTGAATAAAGTAGCTTCAACCTTAAAGGAGCTGTTCGGCGTTATCGTAGCCGTAGGTATCGGGCATTCCACGCATGACGCGCTGGAGCTCGCTTCCTCCTATGAAGCTGCCAAAGCGGCAATTAACGGAATCGATCTGCTCAAGCTGAAGGGGGCAACCGTTGCCCTTGCCGCCGATAAAGCGGCTCCGCCGAAGGACAGCCATTCCTTAACGAGCCGGATTCTCGTCATTCGCAGCGCGCTGGAGAGCGGCAACGTACATAATGCCAAAACCATTTTGAGCGACTATGTGAAAAAATGGCGGGCATCGGACCGCTTTAATATCGGAGAAGCGGACCGCGCGCTGCATGAATTCGTCATTTTGCTGAACGATATGGCGATTGAGCTGGGCGTGAACCAAGAGGCACTGCCGCTGGGGGGCGACCATGCGCTGCGGGACATCGGCATTTCTACCGATTTTGCGAACGTTGAGCAGTTCGAGCAGCTATTAAGCGATATTTTAGACTATTTTAGCGGTGAAATTAGGAAGTCCCAAATGACGAATCAGCCTTTCGAAGTAGGGGATATTAAAACCTATATCGACAATCATTACTTTGAGGAAATCAAAATTTCCATGTTCGCGGACAAATACTTTTTGAGCAGGGAATACTTGATGAAGCTGTTTAAGCAGCAGTTCGGTTTCGGTATTCATGAGTATGTACAGAGGGTCCGGATGGACAAGGCGAAGGAGCTGCTGGACGATCCTAACCTGAAGATCCAGGATATTTCGGAAATGCTGGGATATAAGGATAAAAATTATTTCAGCAAAGCGTTCCGCAACTACTATTCGCTGTCGCCAACCGAGTATCGGTCCTCAAAGTGAACGGTCAAATAGTGAACTGCATGCAGCATGACACTTTTTTACCCTTAACTATTCACTTATGTGCATTCTTATCCTATTTCTTTTTCATTACAATAGGCATCGTAGACCACATTCAATGAAAGAAACGGGGGCAATACAATGTTTAAAAGATTTCTGGCACTGTCCGTCAGCCTAGTGCTGATTATCGGAATACTGGCTGCTTGCGGCGGCAACACAAACAATACGACTAACAACGAGGGTGCAAATACCGGTGAAAATACGGAAGCCTCCGACAAGCCGGTCACCATCAACATGTTTACTGCCTCTCCTGAATACACAGATGCTTTCAATGCATACATCGCAGAATACAAAAAAGTAAAACCGAACGTGACAATCAATCTTGAAATTATGCAAGCCGACTATAACACGGTTCTAAAATCGAAAATCGCTGCAGGCAGCACGCCGGACGTGTTCCAAACGACTGCGGGCGGGGATATCGATACTTTTGCAGAATACAGCGCGGATTTGACTAACGAGCCGCTTGCGGCTGCAATGACCGATTCCGTCAAAATCAACATGAGCTCCAAAGACGGCAAGGTGCTTGGCTTCCCTGTCAAAGGCAACCTGATGAACATGGTTTACAACAAAAAGCTGCTTGCTGATGCGGGCATTACCGAAGTGCCAAAAACAACTTCCCAAATGGAAGATGCAATCGCGAAGCTGGAAGCAAAAGGCATCACGCCATTTGCCAACGCTTATAAAGAGTGGTGGGTATGGAAGCATATTTTCCAAAACTTCGTGAACGCGGCTGCTGAAGATGCAGGCATTACGCCAAAAGAATTGGTTGGCAAGTTTATTGCCGGCGAAACAACGTTTAATGATCATCCTGTGTTGAAAGACAACTTCTTCAGCTTCATCGATACGACAGTGAAGCATGGCACAAACAAGCCGCTTGAGCGCGACAGCAATGCTGGGGTAAGTGACTTTGCTTCGGGCAAAGCAGCATTCATGACAGGTAAAGGCGCTTGGGATGAAGAAGCAATCAAAAAAATTACGCCAGACTTTGAGCTTGGCATCGTGGGTTACCCTGTAAGCGAAAAAGCAGAGCAAACGCTGCTCGTAACGGGTGCGGATCAAGCGCTTCGGATTAACAAAGATTCTAAAGTAGTTAATGAAACAATTGAGTTCTTCAACTGGCTGTACACTTCCGATTACGGCAAAAGCTGGTTCTCCAACGTAGCGAAGGTTATTCCTCCAATCAAGGATGCTCCGCTTCCTGAACTGGATATGCCGAAACAAATGGAAGAGATCTTGAAAACAGAAAAATCCGGCGATTTGTCGGTTAACTACTCCCTGGATACGTTCCACCAAAAGTTTGGTGAGTTGATGCAAGCTTATATCGGCGGCAGCAAAACGAAAGACCAAGCCATTGACGAAATTCAAAAAGCTTGGATTCAATTCGGTTCCGCAGAGTAAGCCAATCAATAGGCAATTTCTTAACTCAGCACTTTTACAGTGCTGGGTTAAGTTGTTTTTAGGGGAGATAAAATGGAAATGAAGGATGGGGATACGCGGTGAGCAAACTTATTGAAATCGCAGAAAACGGGCTGCACCTGCAGTTTGAAATTACAAGCAGCGGAGATGTGCTGTTTCTTCATTTTGGCGCAACACCTTTGGCTAAGGACAGCATACAGGAGAAGCAAAAGCCGGGCTTTCGGCTGCTGGAGCTGCAATTAACGGGCGAGGACCGGGCGGAGTACCATGGGCGTACGCATCGTGCTTCTTATCCCGGATTGCGAATGGTATATGTATCGCATGAGGATACAAGGAATGAAGCAGGGCGTAAGCTTGAGCTTGTACTGCGGGATGAAGTCACGGGGGTGAAGGCCGTACAGCATTTCCAGTTCTATGACGGCGTGCAGACGGTTCGCAGCTGGACGGCGCTGAGGAATGAGGGAGCGGCGGATGCAGAGGTGGAATATGTGTCCTCGTTTGCGCTAACCGGGCTCGATAAGGAAGGAAAACAGGACCGCGATGAAAAAATGAGGCTCCATTTGGCGCATAACGGCTGGCAAAGCGAGCTGCAATGGCGCTCCTACAAGCTGCCTGAGCTGGGCATGTCGCATTTGATGGACCGCGGCTCCAAACGCGTATCGTGCAGCAATACCGGCTCCTGGTCAGCGGCGGAGCATATTCCGATGGCCGTTCTGCAAAATGAGGAAGCAGGGACCAGCTTGTTCTGGCAAATCGAGCATAACGGTTCATGGCACTGGGAAATCATTGAACAATCGGATTTGCTGACCGTGCTGATCAGCGGTCCGACAGAGCATGACAACCATTGGTGGCTGAAGCTTGCGCCAGGCGAGGAATTTGTCTCGGTGCCTCTGGCCATCGGTTCGGTTGAAGGCGGCTTCGAAGAGTCGATCGAGCAGCTGACGGCGTATCGCAGATTGATTCGTAGACCGAATGAGGATAACCGGCTGCTGCGGGTTATTTTCAATGATTATATGAACTGCCTTTGGGGTGCCCCTACCACGGCAAAGCTGCTCCCGCTTATTGATGCGGCAGCCGAAGTAGGCTGCGAATATTTCTGTATCGACGCGGGCTGGTACGCCCCGGGCGAATGGTGGGACGGCGTCGGCGAGTGGCTGCCTTCGGAGGAGAGATTCCCGGAGGGCATAAAGTATGTGCTTGATTACATCCGCGGGAAAGGCTTGATTCCAGGTCTATGGCTGGAGCTTGAGGTAATGGGCATTAACAGTCCGAAGCTGGCGGAGACCGACGACAGCTGGTTTTTCATGCGCCACGGTAAGCGGGTTAAGGACCGCAGCCGCTACCAGCTCGACTATCGCAATCCGAAGGTCATTGCCCATGCCGATGAAGTCATCCGTCGTTTAGTCGAGGATTATGGCGTCGGCTACATCAAAATGGATTACAACATCAATGCCGGTATCGGAACGGAAAGCGGGTCCGACAGCTATGGGGATGGGCTGCTTCAGCATAACCGCGCGTATTTAAGCTGGCTAGACAAAACGTTCGCCAAGTATCCGAGCCTGGTCATTGAGAACTGCTCTAGCGGCGGCATGCGCATGGATTATGCGATGCTAAGCCGTCACAGCATTCAATCGACGAGCGACCAAGAGGATTACGTGAAATACGCGGCGATCGCAGCGAGCTCGCCGGCGGCATTAACCCCGGAGCAATCGGCGATTTGGTCCTATCCGCTGCGGGAGGGCGACGATGAGGAAGTTATTTTCAATATGGTCAACGCTCTTTTGCTCAGGGTTCACCAGAGCGGCCATTTGGCGGAGCTCAGCCCGCGGCGCAGGGAGCTCGTCAAAGAAGCTTTGGATTATTATAAAACCATTCGCGGCGATATTTCTTCGGCGATGCCGTTCTGGCCAATCGGACTCCCGACGCAGCAGGATGACTGGATTAGCTATGGACTGCGACATGAGGGCCGCATTTATTTGGCCGTGTGGCGCATAAAGGGAAGCTCCTCTACGGTAAAGCTTCCTTTAGCTAGATGGAAGGGGCAGCAGCTGCAGACGCGGTGCACGTATCCAGCCGAAGCACATGGCACCGAAATGGTATGGCATGAAGCGGAAGGCGTGCTGGAGGTTAGCTTGCAGGACGTGAGAACCGCGAGGCTGATCGAGCTTCGGGTAGGCAAATAAGAAAGGAGCAGTTGAACACGGGATGAATCGTGGTCAGCTGCTCCTTTATTTGTATCATAATGTGTGCAGAATGCTGCTGTAGGCATGAAATGCGAATCAGCTTCTCGTTGCATGAAGCAGGTGCCTTCGGTATGCGGCGCTATTAAAATAGAGGGATAATCTCCCGGTAATTATTCGATTTATTTGTATTTACTGAATTTAACAGGAAAACCTCCTGTTAATTTCAATCGATTCGCGATTTCCTCTTAAAAACACTTAATTTAACGGGAGAATTTCCATCTAAGTGTAGAGCGCAGCACAAAACCATTTATATAACAGGAGAAATTCCTGCTAAATGTGAAAGATCATTTATTAGAAGCAGCCTTCATGAATGTACCCTCAGATGGCATCTGCCAGCATATCCGCATAAAACTCCGCACCATGCGTCTTCAAGTGTACGCCGTCCTTAGAGAAGAAATCCTCTTTTCCTTTGCTTGCGGAATACCAATCCACGACAGTCACATTTTCATTGTTTTTGGCCGTTTCGGCAAGCATTTTATTTACGGTATCCTGCCACTTGCGCGGAACGCGCGTGTTCACCATAATAACCTCGCGGTCATCTCCGACCGCATCGAGCAGGGCATTCATCTGTTTGGCAGTAAAGGAACCGTTTGTGCCAAGCTCAATGATGACCGTCTCTCCAAGCTTGCTGCTCTTTTTTAGCTCATCAATGATCACCGCTGCTTCAGGGAACTGTCTGCCAACCTTGCCGTCTATATGGATGCCTGGCAGCCGTTTTTCAAGATAAGGGCCTGCATCTAATAAAACGGAGTCGCCAATAGCCGTAATTTTATGTGGATTGCCGGAAGCTTCAGGCTCGTTGTCTTCTGAAGGCTTTGCAGTACCGCTGTTGCTGCCCGCAGTTTTATCTGTAACGGGCTTGCCGCCAGCTGTGTCGGTATCTGTATCTGTCTGCTTCGTGCCGCCGTTCACTCCGTTATTCGGAATTTCCGATGGTTTCCCAGCGGATGAAGCGGGATCTTCTAGCGCCGGCGTTGATGTTGGAGCTGTTGTTGTTGTTGTTGTTGGCGTCGGCGTTGGTTTACCCTGCACATTCGTATCATCGGGCTTGGTAACCGTTCCTTCTTGGCTGGCTCCAACGTTTTCTTCCGTATTAGGCTTTGCAGCTGCTTCATTGGATTGGCCGGGCTTCAACGTGCCGATATCGCTGCCGTTGCTGTTTGCCGTTTGCAAATCGACGCTGCTTGTGCAGGACACGCAGGATACGATCAGCACGATGCCTGCGAAATAAGTCGTTGATTTGCGCAATTGCGGCAGATGGAGCAGGGAAGCTTGTTTCTTCAGCAAGGCGAATAAATTGCCCAGCGCGCCATGCCGAATCGGCTCCTCCACAAACCGCCAGGATAGCTCTGCAAGAATAAAGGTAAGCACGACTTGAAGCAGAGCGCGTACGGGATGAAGCTCTCCGCTCTCTGCCGCCGGCGTAGTCAGCACGATAATCGGATAATGGTACAAATAAATGCCATAGGAGCGGACGCCGACCCATGCGAGAGCTTTGCTGCCGATGATCTGTGCAAGCCTGCTTGCAGGATGCGCCATTGCAGCAACGACGGCCGCCGTTGCTATTGCGAGCAGCACCATGCCGCCGCGATAGAGCGAAGCGTCGTATTCACCGGTTTGTCCAATCATAAACAAAATAATGACTAGACCGGCCGTTCCCACGGTATCTAAAAGGAGGCGGCCGCGTACGGAAATTGACGCGGAAAGCTTCCAGCTTGGCCAGACGACAGCAAGCGCCGCGCCGATGAGAAGTGCGAAAGCTCTCGTGTCCGTTCCGTAGTAAACTCGGCTTGGATCCATGCCGGGCTGATAGAGCAGCGCCATGGCGCCGGCAGAGATTGCGGCTGCCGCAAGCGTCCATAAAGCGAGCATGCCGCGTTTCGGAACGAAGCGGATGACGGCGATCAATACCAGCGGCCAAACGAGATAAAATTGTTCTTCGACCGCAAGCGACCATAGATGCCCGAACGGGGACGCGGGGCCGAAGCTTTCGAAATAGGAGACTTCATGAAAAATAAGCCACCAGTTGCTTATATAGAGTAAAGCTGATCCGATATCTCCTTTTAGGGAAAGGAGCCTTTCGGAATCGCTAATCGACAGCCATAAGGAAACAACGGCAATCATGAGGAACATGGCTGGCAGAAGCCGCCTAGCGCGGCGGATAATAAATGTTTTTAAATCAATTGTCTTTTTTTGGCCCAGCTGTTTAAGCAAAATATCGGTGATGAGATAACCAGAGAGGACAAAAAACATGCTCACGCCAAGCAAACCGCCCGGTACGGCTTTGAGGTTTAAATGATAGGCGATTACAGCGAGAACGGCAATTGCGCGCAGGCCATCGAGCCCTGGCATGTATCGGCCGCTGTTGCCGATTGGTTTAGGCATGGCGTACTCCTCCTTCGCAAAACGGGATGGGGAGACTTGCGGCATGGCGGGTTAGACGAAGTACGCGAGATAAGCAGCGGTTATTGCGGATACGGATGGAAAAAATGATGTTCAGCCCCTCTGGATGATAAATCGTTGTAATAGCAATTATAGAGTGAATTTCGGGTGAATTCGTAACAGAACAGTTACAAACGGGTTTCAATTCGGTATCAAATCGGCAGCACACCGGAAACAACAATCTTGAAGGCTGCAAGTGAAAAGAAGTATGAATCGACAGCCGAAGGGAACGGTAACCTTAATGTGATTTTTTGGAGGAGGAAGGTACCCGTGAAAGCTGTAAAAGTAGGATTAGTCTTATTATTGTTAGCTTTAATTTGGACGGCGGGAGGAACAGAAGACGCAGCGGCAGTAAAGGGAGACAGGGACCTTATGGCTGCTTTTGTGCGTAACGGCGATCTTTGGGTAAAGCAAAACAACCAAGAGAAAAAACTGGCCAGCGGGCCCTTTATCCGGAATCCGAGATGGTCTTCTGACGGAAAATGGCTCGCCTTTACGAAAGGAGAATTCGAGAAGGAGCTTTGGGTGCTGGAGCTTCAGACGGCTGGAATCCGTCTTGTCCATCCGGAAGGCGGATCAAATTTCCAGTGGTCGCCGAGCGGAGAGAAGCTGGCATTTCTTATGAACGGCATGCTGCAGTATGTCGATGCAAGAAACCCTGGTACGCCGCTTGGCACAGCGAATGGGATCGGCAATTACTCATGGCTGCCAAGCGGCGGCGGCTTCTTTGCATCCTCGCAGCCGGAGCTGCTGCCAGACGGCTGGACACCGGTCAGTTTATGCCGAATACCGCTGAAAGTGCTCGGAGATCCCAGCCAATATATAACGGTTCATGTGCTGCCAAAGCAGTCCGATGACTTTTTTGCTGTCGGAACGAGTGTGTTCAAATGGTCTGCGGACGGCCGCTGGATTGCTTTTCTGGCTACGCCGACGGCTTCTTTATCGGCTGATAGCAATACTCTGTGCGTAGTTACGGCGGACGGCGTCGTATTTCGAACGCTGGATGAGATGGTGAATAACGCGCGATGGTTTGAATGGGCAGCCCGCGGCGACCGCTTAGCCTATATTGCAGGTGTCGGACGCGAGGCAGTCCGCAATAAACAGCTGAAGGTGCTGGCAGTGACCACGGAGAAAGGGGCTGCTTACACGCCTAAGGGCTTTGTCGATCAAGCGTTGGCATGGCAGGATATGGAGCATGTAGTCGTGTCGAGAGCAGTCGAGTCCAAGGAGGAAAGCGGTCAGTCCGAGCCTTCTTATCCTTATTTAGTAAGAGTAGAGCTGGAGAACGGCAAGCAGAAGCTAATCACGAAGCCTTCTAAAAAGCATGGTGCGTACAATCCGATTGCGCTGCATTCCATGCTGGCTTGGGTGAAATATAACCAGTCTGTCGCAGACGTGATGTTGGCAGATGAGAACGGACGCCGCGCAGCGGCGTGGATCAAACGGATCGACATTGCGGATTCGTATTACGGGCAGTGGAACTGGCCTGTAGTGCTGGCTTTTTATTGCTCGGATTGAAGGTTAATGCAAACGAACGAAAAGGCTGTCCCAAAGGCCAATAGGCCATGAAGGACAGCCTCTTCAAACCGCCTGTTTAGATTTTCGCTTACCTGCTTTTGACAAGCAGCTCTACGGCTTGCTGTACCAGCTTTCCTGTATCTCCTCCGGCACGCTGCTCTTCCAGAATACATTGCTGGAGGTTCTCTGCAACAATTTGCGCGATTGCTTTATCAGAGGCATTTCGAACCGCAGATAATTGGCTAACCACGTCCTTGCATGACTTGCCTTCTTCCATCAAGCGAAGAACACCGCGTACTTGGCCTTCGATTTTTCTTAAACGCGTTTTCATTTCGTCCGTATAGTTGTATTCCATCCTCAACCCTACCTTCCAACTCACATATACATGTATGGGTATATTATAAATCAAAAAAATAGTTTCATACAATTAGATAAACAAGTTTACTTTTCCTTCCGATGCGTCGCCGAGATAGGCGGCTACTCCTCCATACTCGATGTTGTCCATCAATTCCTCTTGTTGCAGTCCAAGGAGATCCATTGTCATTGTACAAGCGACCATTTTAACCCCTTGTTCTTGAGCGAGTTCAATTAATTGAGGCAAAGTAAGTGCGTTGTGCTTTTTTATGACGTGTTTGATCATTTTGGGTCCCATACCGGCAAACTGCATTTTCGATAATCCCAGTTTATTTGCCCCGCGAGGCATGATCCAACCAAATGCCTTTTCCAGTAATCCTTTGTTTGTCCGAACGGCTACGTCTTTACGTAAAGCATTCAAGCCCCAAAAAGTAAAGAAGATCGTGACCTCATGATCATACGCGGCTGCTCCATTAGCAATAATGAATGCAGCCATCGCTTTATCCATGTCTCCGCTAAATAATACGATCGTTGTTTTTTGTTTTGTTTGTTCCATGCCTATTCATTCTCCTTATTAATTTTATATACACATACCCGTATAGGTATTAAAAAGTCCGCAGTTAAAGGAACAAAATAGACCACCAAACCTTAATGGCCGTGAATGAGATGATAACAACGAGTCCGTACCGCAATGCCCTCACATTCATTTTAGAACTGATTCTAGAGCCTATCGGAGCCCCTAATATACTGCCTAAAATGACGAACAGAGTCGGTAATGCTGGAATATGACCCGTGGTCAGCTTCCCTATAATACCGCCGAGGGCCGATATAAATACAATGGCAAGCGATGTAGCAATCGTTACTCGGGTAGGTATGGCTAAGACGGTCAGCATGATGGGAATCAGGATAAAAGCCCCGCCCGCACCTACGATTCCAGATACAATGCCCACTAAAAAAGAAGAGGAAACCGCGATTATTTTACTGAACGATAGGTGATTTTCAGCATCGATCGCTTTGCCCTTCACGGGTATCAACATGAGAACAACGGCTAAAATGGCCAATGAACCGTACAGAATATTGATGAGGCCTGCATGAAGATATTTAGAAAGAAATCCTCCGGCCAGACTGCCAACCAGAATGCTGCTTCCCATATAAAGGACAAGATCCTTATTTATTAATGCATAGTCTTTTCCTTTTTTACGAAAAGCAAGCATTCCCGCCAAGGAAGCAAAAAACACTTGAAACATGCTCATTGAGGCCACTTCCTGGGCATTAAATTCAGCAACTCCCAAAGCGTGCGGAACAAACAGCAGCAGAGGATAATTAATGATGGCTCCGCCAATTCCCATCAATCCGGAAAAAAAAGATCCGATAAATCCTAATAAAGCCATTATGAAATAGTGGAGAATGTCCATGCTTCCCTCCAGTGATAACGTTGGTTCAAAATAAGTGAACACAGCCGTGGTGCTAGCTTATTTTCTTGGCTTACACCTTTTTCACGAAAAAGGTATATACACCGTTTTCCTCTTCATGCGCAAGAAGCTCATTTTTCGTTTGTTTCACCCAAGCCTGAAAATCATTCAAAGAACCTTTATCGGTAGATAGCACCGCCATAGTTTGTCCTGATTGCAAAAGGTCTATCGCTTTTTTAGCCCTCACGATCGGCATCGGGCATGCCAGTCCTTTTGTATCTACAATCACATCTGCTTGCATTGTCGTTTCCTCCTTAGTTATCGTGAACAGCGCAGCGGTTAGGTCCAATCTCCATCTCGCGCTGCTCCTCTTCGCTGGGCTGAATTTTACCCCTATTAGCCTGCCGGATTTCTAAATAAGCATGGGGCTGAGGAGGCAGCTTTTCGGTAACGCTTCGCCTGAATTCTATCTCGCCAGCCACCGTTAAGCCTGGATTTTTCTCGTATAGTTCTGCTAACCGGGCCGATACCTTTCCATCCATGTCCAGCTCTGTGATCTTACCGAAATGAGCCGGGAGAACCGTCAAATCCTGCTTTAGCTCTTTATAGCGGCTAAATAACGTATGACGAAGGTCTCCTGCCCAATCCTCTGCTTTGCCGGCTAAGTCCGGGCGTCCGATGGATGCAATGAACAAGATGTCTCCCGTTAGCAAAAATTGATCATCAACAATCAAGGAGGTGCTTCCAATCGTATGGCCCGGTGAATAAATGGGTGTCATGCGTATGGTCGTATTCCCAACGGTAATGTCATTTCCGTCTTCTAATTTCTCATACTCAAAGCTGATTTCCTCAGCATCCTTTGGAGGGATCCAATAGGACGCTTTCGATTTTTCAGCTAGTTTTTTCCCTCCGGAGATATGATCGGCGTGCAAATGAGTATCAATGGTATGCGTGATTCTGGCTCCATGCGCTTTGGCAAATGTTTCGAATACATCCGTCATGCGAGGCGTATCGACAACAGCGGCTTCTCCGCCAGATATGACCATATAGGACAGGCAGCCTTTGCCGATGCGTACGAATTGATAGATGGCTCCTCCATCTGTTAAATCACCGATTTTTACAGGCTCCAAATGCTCACTCCATGATTTCATGCCGCCCTCAAGATAGAACACATCAGGGTAACCAGCTTTGATTAGCTGCTCGGCTACGAACAGGGATGACCCTTCTTTTGCACAAACGACCAAAACTTTTTTATCATCCTGTAGGTGTTTCCGAACGGGTTCCACACCTTCCAGCAGATCAAAATAAGGAATGTTTATGATTTCAATGTTTGCCCCTTCAATTTTCCAATCGTCAAAATCATTTGTATTTCGGACGTCCAAAATAGTTAAGTTCTCATGGTTGATTATGATTTTTGCCAATTCCTTCGCGGTCATCGGGTGGAGCGCAGATGCAGCTTTCATGTTGTTACCCCCTTCTTGTACTCATTTCGTTGTTTTCTAACGGACCAGACCATTCAGACATCCCTGGCACGACGTTATTCACGGATTGGAAGCCTTTTTCCGAGAGCAGTTTGCAAGCCAAATCGCTTCTCGTACCGCTGCGGCATACGACGAAAATTTGTTCATTCGGATTCAATTCATGCATTCGGCTTTCTAATTCTCCTAAAGGAATCGATAGCGCCCCTGGTATTCGATGAAAAGCATATTCAGCAGGCTCACGAACATCTAATACCTTTACGTTCATTATTGCCTGTATTTTAAGAGCCAGTTCCTCGTTCGATATGGTCTTTGCAAATTTGGACTGTTCGTTCGTTTCATTCGGAAATGATTTACGCAGGTAGTGCTTTAGTATTTCGTTTTCCATCGCGGTTCCCAAGTATTGATGACCTGTATTTTTTGCCCAGCTCCGGATATCAGCTAACGAGCCTTTATCTGTCGCCTGTACTTCAATGACCTGGCCAGCTTTTAAAAGCTCCATCGCTTTTTTGGTTTTGACGATTGGCATTGGACATGCGAGACCTTTGCAGTCCAAGATTTGATCGACGTGGATGTCATTATGCATGGGCTTTCCAGCACCTCCATAGGGTTTTGTGTTTCATTTCTGATTCATTACAAAAATACGGCCGCATCAACTCCCTATACCTATACCCCTATGGGTATTATAATAGTCAGCAAAATGCGGTTTGTCAAGCATCCAGCTTATGGTGGGAGCGACATTAGAGCAAAATAAAAAGAACCGAGACGCCGAGTCCCGGTTCCAGCTTTAAATCTGTACAAGCAGCAAAATAATAGAGGATAAGCACAAACAGGTGCTGATTAAGCAGAGAAACATAACGACCTGCTTATGGTTTAAACCTGCCCGGAGCAGGCGGTAATGCGCTTGGCTGGCATCTGCCTGATAAATGGCTTTGCCTTGCAGCATCCGTCTTGCCACGACGAACAAGTTATCGAAGATCGGTACGCCCAGCGCCAAAATCGGAATGAACAGCGACATGACGGTTGCTTGCTTAAACGCGCCGTCCAGTGCGATAACCGCGAGAATGAACCCGAGGAAGGTAGCTCCGGCGTCGCCCATGAATATTTTGGCCGGCGGCTTGTTGTAACGTAAATAGGCAATGGTAACCCCGACCAGAATAATGGCCATGATGGCGGAATTGGATTGACCCTTTGCAAGGGCAACAACGAAGAGCGTAACAGCCGAAATCGCGGACAGTCCGCCAGCCAGCCCATCCATGCCATCGGAGAAGTTAATGACTGTCGTAACGCCGAATATCCATAAAATTGTAAGCGAAAATTGCAAAATAACCGGAAGCAGCACATATTCGCCTGAGAGCGGGTTGTAGAAGCCGGTAAAGGAAATGCCGGAGGCATAGACGAGCACTGCAGCCGATATTTGCACGACAAATTTGGGAAGCGAAGGAAAATCCTTGCCCTTCGTCTTATACCAATCATCGACCGTGCCTATGATGAGCAGCAGAACGCCTCCTGCAAAAATAGCGCCGGTCTGCATGGAGAAGTCCCTGGTCACAAGCAAATACGTAAGGAAAAAACCAATAAAGATGACATAACTAGCCGTGAGCGGAATCGGCTCCCGATGAAGCTTGCGTTCAACGTCCTTGCGCGGCTTGTCCACAAAATCAAGGCGGAAGGCTAGTCTTCCGAACGGGGGTATCAAGAAATAAACGATCGCAAAAGAAACTACGAGAGAGAATGCGTATAAAATATTCGTCACCACCGTTATTTATTGAAGGAACAACAGAATTATACAATCCGAGCAGAAAATTGTCGATTGGCGGATACGTAAGTGAGAAGATATTAATGTTCTGCTGTTGTTTTTTTCTCGTCCTGTGCCTTAAAGAGGGAGCATTTCCAGTATTTCATCGGCGGAGGCCTGTCCGGCTGCAACCTTGAGAAATGCTTCCATATAAAGCTGGTGAAGATGCAGAATAAGCCCATTTTGCGTATCAATGGCTTTGATGTTGGCCGCGTCCTCGTTGCCTAACAGAAGGAGCGAGTTATGCTTGAAATAAACCACACCCGTATCCTCGAACAAACCAAAAGCGCCAAGCGGCAGCATCGTGTTCAGCTTTGCCGCTAGGCGGAGAAGCTCTCCGCAGTAAAGAGGTGAAACCCCCTCAGCAATCGTAACAAAGGCTTGCAAGATACAAATGCCCGCAGCTTCGGCGTCCTCCATATTCGGAAGAAAGCCCAGCTCCAGCTGCATGTCGCGCGCTTCCTCGCCAATGCCGTCAAATTGGACAATGAGCGAGCGGAACGGATCCTCGGATGTAGGCTCCGCCCAGCCGGTAGAAAACCCTTCGGTGTTATAATCGGTCTCGAGCAATCGGAGCAGTCGGTCTGGAGCGGTAGAAAAATTTGTCATACATACCTCCCGGCTGCAATTAAGTGTGCAGCTTTTTCGCAATCAGTTCGATTTTTGGCGTCTTCTTCTTCGCGTCAGGCGTTAAGCCGATATTTTTGATTAGGGTGATATATTGCGGATCGGATTCCAGGACACCCTTCTTGTATACGGTATGCGCGAGATCGGTAATGATCTGGCTGTAGCACTGGCCAACGGAGTTGAAGCCGTTTTGCTGAAGCAGGCTGTTACGAATGACGGATTTGTCGGGTTTGGCCTGCGGATCTGCCGCTTGAAGCTCGGCAACTTTTTTATCCACCCCAAGAAAACGGTCAACGATCTCTTCTTTGCGCGTACGTTTCTTATAAAATTTATAAATGGCGGCAATACCGCCGATAGCGCCTGCAACGCCAAGCAATAACCAGCCGACAGGCGTGGCGGCGCTGGCAAGCAGAAGTCCGCCGCCGACAATCATGGCTGCGCCTTTAAGCGCGGTAGCTGCGCTTTTCTTGCGGTTGATTTCTTGCGTGCTGGCACCGATGTTAGCCGCAAGGTTAAGTTTTTCGTCCTTGCCTGCCGTTTCTTTCTCGAGCTTCTCGAGATTGTTTTTGCGTTTGCCGTGTGTGTAAACGCCGGCTACGCCGCCGGCAAGATAGGCTGCCCCGCCGACCACGCCGGCAGCGCCTGCTGCCGCAGTAGCAGCGGTACTGACTGCGGCGCCCATGAATGTCTGCGTATTGACGACGCTGGTTGCGCCGAAGCGGGCTAGATCGGCAACGCCTGCTCCGCCTTCGGCGCCGATATTTTGATATTTATCATGCGTGCTTAACGCTTCCTCATGATTTTGAGCAGCGTTATAGATTTGCATGCCGGCCGTGACGCCGCTAAGCATCGCGGATGCAGGGCCAATATCGGTGACAGCGCCGAGCGCCCCTGCGTTGGTCGAACTTGTCGCAAGGTTCTGGGCCTCGCTGACGCCTGTAGCCGCTGCGCTTGAGGCGCCCACGGAAGCAGCTGCGGCTGTTGTTGCATAGGTGACGTAATCCCGGTCTTGGTCTTCGTTGTAATTCTTGGTTTTGTTACCCTTGACCGTACGCACAATCGTGGAGAACTTGTCCCAATCGACGCTTCGTCCGGTAAAGCCGGTAATGTGCTTTTTGGCCTTGCTTAAAGAGGGAGCGCCGCTGCCTCCGGCAAATAGGTTTGCGGCAATTTTCTGTTCCATCGTACTGAGTCCTTCGAAGAAGCTGAACAAGTCGGATTTCTTATCCTTGGAGGCTTCCGATTTCAGCCAGCTGATAATCGCCTGGGAGCCTCCGGCTGCCTGCGCTTCGCCTTCCTTGAGCTGCTTGACGCTGGCCTGCGCCACCCGGTTGCCTGCGGTCCGCTGCAGCTGAAGCACATTAGAAGGAGCCGCGGCGCCGGGGGAGCGCTCTGCCGTAACGGAGGGTTGGCCTGGTGTTGATTTAATGGATTCGCGGGAAGAAGAAGCCTTCTTCTGTAGTGGACTGTTCGCCAAGTGGTACCCCTCCTGAATGTAAAAGCCTGCCTGAACAAAAAAGTCATAATTGCATGTGATCCGTGCTTATAATGTAGTACTTTTATCTTAGCATGACTTCCCAGAATGTACTATTAAAATGGTTCAAAATACCTTATGTTTCGACATTTTTTATTCTGATTTATAGCGGATGGATCGCGTCAAATATATGCATCCTTCCCCGAATGGCCGAATAAGGATAAGCAATCCTTTTTTTAAAAGCAGAAGAAGGGATAAGCTTTCCAACTTACCGGGATAGAGGAGCGAACCATATGAGGCTGGATTGTGCCATTATCGGCGGCGGGCCGGCGGGCTTAAACGCTGCGCTTGTGCTTGGCAGGTCGCGGAGGGATGTTATTGTATTTGACAATAACAAGCCTAGAAACGCGGTCACCCGCGAGTCCCACGGCTTTATTACGAGAGACGGCATTGGGCCGGGCGAGCTTCGCAGATTAGCCCATAATGATATTGCGAATTATCCGTCGGTGACCATCAAGCCGGATAAGGTCACCGAGATTAGGCATAGTGAGGCGGGTTTTCAGGTGACGACGAGCAACGGGGTCACCTATTTGGCCCGTACCGTTATTTTGGCAGCCGGACTGAAGGAGTCATTGCCCAGAATCCCCGGGATTCAAAAGTTTTACGGTAAAAGCTTGTTCAGCTGCCCTTACTGTGACGGCTGGGAGCTGCGCGATCAACCGCTGGCGGTCATATCGGAGGGCTCGAATCTGTTCCAATTGGCCAAAATCGTCTATAACTGGAGCAAGGATGTGCTCGTTTGCACGAATGGGAAAGGCAGCCTAAACGCGCAGCAGATAGGAATGCTCGGACAAAGAGGCATTCAAGTGGCGCACCATAGGATCAGAGCTCTTGAAGGCGAGGCCGGCAGGCTTAACCGGGTCGTTTTTGAAAATGGCAGCGAGGTAAAGCGCGTCGGCGGATTCGTCACGCCTTCCTGGGATCAGGCCGCCTCGTTCGGGGAGTCGCTCGGCTGCGCCATGACTCAGGTCGGCGGCTTTATGACCGACGACTATGGCAGAACCAGCGTAAGGGGCGTGTATGCGGCCGGCGATTCCTCCATTATTGTTCCTGCGCAGCTGGTTGTTGCAGCGGGAGAGGGCAGCAAAGCAGCTATCGGAGCCAATACCGATTTGACGAACCAGGATTTTGGATGGTGAACGCGCTGCTTCGTCAGCGGATATAAACAATTAGCTGCCTCAAACCGTCGAATTTTTGCTAAAATAAGGATAAAGATTATGGCTTGATTGTTACAGCAGCTTGCTTTATGGGTAATGGATGGAACAAAGTAGTTAGCCGCGTCATGCTTGTTCGAGAGCTCTAACGGCTGGCAGGAGGAGAAACATATATGCTAGAGAAGCTGCACGCTGATGACTATGTTTTAAATCAGTTTCCATTTATGCGCGATGAGCTGCAATATAATTTAATCCATTTGATAACCGCGATTGAGGGATCGTCCGCGTTGAAAACGCCTGACGGCCGCATGCTGTTCGCCGGCTCGCCGGGACATAATGCTTGGTTGTGGCTGTCGGAGGATGTTACGGATGAACACAGGCTGATGCTGATGAAGGAGCTAATCGGGTACCATCAAGGAACGGTGCTGCCCGGTATATGCGGCTCTCCGCCGATTGCCGAACAGTTCGCTAGGCTCTACGCGGAGGTTAACCAGCTGAAATACCATGCTTATATGATGATGGAAACCTATTCTTGCCCCAAAGTGATTAAGCCGTTGAAGGTGAAGGGGAAAATGATTCGAGCGGAGCGCGGGCATGTGGAGCTTGTCGCCGAATTTATGGCCGGCTTTTCCGAGGACGCCTACGGAACATCGGTTATACCTGCCAGCCAGCTTCCGGCTGCGGAAGGAATGGTAATGAGAGGGAATTTATATTTCTGGACCGTCGACGAGCTTCCGGTGGCGATGGCAAATATTGCTTACCGCTCTCCGCGGCACGGAAGGATTAATGCCGTCTATACTCCGCCGGTTCTGCGGAAAAATGGCTATGCCAGCGCAATCGTTGCCGAGCTTTGTTTGATTCTGGAGGAAGAGAACCGTGAACCGATGCTCTATGCGGATACCAAAAATTCGTCCTCCAACAAAGTATACAAAAACATCGGCTTCGTTGAGAGCGGGCCGATTGCCGAAATAAGATTTATGTAAGGATAAATGGTAAGGAAGAAGGAATTTTTCTGAAAATCGATCGTTTGCTCGCGATGACCGTGCTTCTTCTTAATCGCGGGAGAATAAGCGCGAAGGAGCTCGCCGACCGTTTTGAGGTCTCTACGAAAACCATCTACCGCGACATGGATACGCTTAGCCAATCCGGCATTCCGATCTTTGCCCATCAAGGAACGGCGGGCGGCTTCGAGATTATGGAGCAGTACACGATATCGCGTCAGTACCTATCATTAGGGGAAATTTCATCTCTTATAGCTGCCGTAAAAGGCATAGGGACCGCTTTGGATGATACGGATTATGCCAAGCTCCATGAAAAGGTCAAATCGCTGCTTCATAAATCGGACAAGCAGCAGGCGGCTAGCAGCGAGGAAAGCCTGGTCTTTGATCTTAATCCTTGGGGACAAGGACCGGCTGCGCGCCTTAAGGTCAATCTCTTTAAACAAGCTATAGAAGAAAACCGGTGCATGAAGCTAAGCTACATAAATATGAATGGATCGGAGACGGAACGGAAAATCGAGCCTTATGCGCTTATTTTAAAAGGAAATGTATGGTATGTGCAGGCTTACTGCATGCTGCGTGAGCAATTTCGCGTTTTTCGTTTATCGCGCGTGCTGAAGCATCATCTGCTTGAGGAACGTTTCGTGCGCCGCGATGCCCCTTCGCTGGAGAGGTATGCATGGGATACGGAATGGTCGAAAAATGCCGAAACCGTAGTGACGCTGCTATTCCGTCCTCAGGTACGCTACCGCGTGGGGGATGCTTTTCGCCCGGAACAGGTTTATGTGCTGGAGGACGGATCCGTGCGCGTAGAGGGCAAGCAGATAGTAGATGAATTCTTTTACGGGATGCTGCTGAGCTTCGGCAATCAAGTAAAGGTAGAGCAGCCTGCCTATGTTGCCGAGCAGGTCATTCAGCGCGCCAAAAATATTATTGCCCGTTACGAGAACTAAGACAGACAGCTGTCCAGTTTCCCTAGCTATACTAAGAACAAAACCAAAGGGGATGGGGAACGACAGATGAAGGAACAAATCGTAGTCAAACCGGCGCTTGCGCTTATCGGAGTAGCAACACGAACGACCAATGCGGAGGAGGCCGGTCCGAACAGACGCCTGCCTGCGTTGTGGAATACTTATTTCGAAAGCGGAATTGCCGAGCGGACAGCGGTAAGCAACGGCCATTTGATTTATGCGCTTTATACGGATTACGAGAGCGATGCAAGTGGCGCCTATACGACTCTTATTGGGCATGAACGCGGCGGCGATGCTGTAGATGAGGTGCCAGGCTTGGTACCGGTAGCGGTACCGGAGGCAAAGTACCTCGTCTTTAAGACGAAGAGAGGGCCTGTGTATGAGGTTGTAGCGCAGGCATGGGGCGAGATTTGGGCTTATTTCCAGCATTCCTCGCTTGAGCGTGCGTATACCGGCGATTATGAGCTGTATGATGGACGAACGTTTAACCCGGAGGAAGCGGAAATCGAAATTTATATCGCGATAAAATAAAAAACGCACACTCTAAGTCTAGGGCTGAGAGTGTGCGTTTTTTTATGAGTGCAGGTACTATTTATTCTTCGCGGTAATCCTGGACGAGAACATCCAAGGCGCCTGTTTCGGGATCTATGATGAAACCGTGAACCGGAATATGCTTTGGAAAAAGCGGATGCTTGCGTATTAATTTGACGCTATCCATAACGCCTTCATCAGCGCTGGCAAAGCCCTTCAAAAACTTATCCATGCGGATACCTGAATTCTCCAGTGTTTCTATAGCAAGCGGGTCGATCCCATGCTCAATGAATTTGCCGACCAAGCCTTCCGTATTCAAGTTGGTCATGCCGCAGCCATGATGGCCGATCACGAACACCTCGCGTGCGCCCAGCTCATATACGGCGACGAGAATGCTGCGCATGGCGCTGCCGAAGGGCTGCGTCAGGATGGCGCCCGCATTTTTGATAAACTTGGCATCACCATTTCTGATATTCAAAGCTTTGGGCAGCAGTTCTACGAGCCGTGTATCCATACAAGTAAGAATTGCAACTTTCTTATCGGGGAATTTGTCAGTCATATAAGCCTCATACTGCTTTTCCTCAACAAACTGCTTGTTAAACTCCATGATACGTGGAACGATGGACATGTTTTCTCCTCCTGGCCGCAATAAATTCTATCTATCTCTATATTAATATTATTCATAGAAAACGGGCGGTAGTCAAATGATCATCTAATGAATTATTCCGCTTTGCTTCGCTTTTTCCAGAATTTTGGCGGAATAACGATTGATCCATTTTTTTAAAGCAAGCCCGAGCAGAAGCGCCGCGCCGGCAAAAACCGCCAAAGCTATCAAATCTCGCGCCACAATATCCCATAGGATGCCGCCGACCGCCTCCCGCATCATGCTGATCGCATAGGTGAAGGGCAGGAACGGATGAATCGCTTGGAAAAACGGCGGCGTCACCTGTATCGGAAACGTACCGCCGGATCCGGCGAGCTGGAGCACGAGCAGAACGATGGCCATTGCTTTGCCTACATTTCCGAATATGGACACGAGCGTGTACACGATCAGCATGAACACGGCACTTAGAATGACACCGAAGAGAACGAACCATAATGGATCGGCGACATATGCCTTGAGCAGCCAGATGTCCCCTAGAGTAACTAGGAGAGACTGCACAATCGCTATCGTTAGAAAGGTGAGGTATCGCCCCAAATAAATGTGATAGCTCCGGTAAGCATGCCCAGCAGGATGAACATCCACCGTAAGCAGCGACACAAGCAAAAGCGCCCCGACCCATAAGGACAGCGTGGTGAAAAACGGCGACATCGCCGAACCGTAATTCGGAATCGGGAATAAGCGGTTTTCCTTCAATACCACAGGCTCCGCGAAAAAAGCCCCTTCGCGCTCCGCGTCGTTTTTGAGCAGATCAATCAGCTCATCCAAATGGCCTTCCTTCTCAAGCTCCCGTATTTGCATGGCAAAATCCTTGATCTTTTGCTCGGCTGCAGGTAAACGGGCTTGCATTTTCGCAAGCTCCTGGCCGCCTAGCTCTAGCCCTTTCGCAGCATCATTTACTATTTTGACGACACTTGGAATGGCCTTGTTTGCTTCTGCCATTACCGATTCAGCCTTGGACGCGGCTTGCTTCGCTTTATCCGCGGCTTGCATGATGCCCGGTAATATCTCGCTATCATATCGGCTCAGCACTTCGGTTAGAATCACGGCTGCTTCCTTCGATAAGGCGCTCAGGCGATCGATAAGGGTTTGCGCGGGTTTCTCGCCATTGCGCATTGCGGAGCGGATTTGCTGTACAACCGTAAGCTGCTGCTGAAACTGGCTGTTTACCTGCTGCAGCCGTTCAATGGCAGACGCGAGCGGCTTATGGCTGGTTAAATCGTTCAAGCGTTCAAGCAGGCTGATCATGCCGCCCGTCACCGCGGCTGCACTGGTTAGGCGTTTCTCCGCAAGCTCCAGGGTCGTTTGGACGAATGCGGGATCAACGGATGAATCCTGCAGAACGGCAGCGAGCTCCTCCATCGCATGAGCCGTCTCAAGCAGCAGCTGCAAGTCCTGCTTGATAAGCGGGCCAACGGTATCGAGTGCCGTTGTGCTTTTACGGAAGAAAAGACCAAGCTGCTTTGTGAATGCCTCGCCATCCTTAGCAAGCTGGGCAGCTTTCGTCAGCTCCGTTTGAACGGCGCTGACGATTTTTTTTGATTTTTCGATGTCCACGGCAGCTAGGGATACCGCTTCGTTGATTTTCGGAATCAGCGATTCCAGTTTAAATACGGTATTTCGAACTTGCTCGATCGCAGGCTTATTTTCCTCAATCTCTACGCCGATTTGATTAAAGATGCGGAATATCGTCTCGTTGGCCGTTTTAACGAAACTGGCCCGAACTTCCTCGATAATGCCGCTTGCCCCTTTTTGGGCGATTTTGGGCGATACCGCGTTAATTTTCTCGTTTACGGCATAGTCGAGTTCGGCTTGCTGCGGATTGTCGGTGAGAACAGTGGCCAAGTCGGCAGAGAAATCTGCCGGAATAGTTATGCTGGCATAATAGTCGCCGTGCTTAACGCCTTCCATAGCCTTTTTCTCCTCCACGAACACCCAGCCGATCTTTTTGTTCTCCTTCAAGGAGGCAATGATCTGGTTCCCGGCGTGAATAGGAATATCGCGGAGCACAGCGCCTTCGTCGTTGTTGACGACAGCGATGGCGAGCGAGCTTGTCTGGCCGTAAGGGTCCCAAGATGCTTTGATATTGAACCATGCGTATAAGGAAGGCAGAAAGGCGAGACCGATGATTATGACAGCAGCGGCGCCGTTTCGAAAAATGCCGCGAAGATCCTTGGCGTAAATCGCAAAGATTTGTCCCATGTTTATCCACTCCTAAAAAATGCTTGTCTTAGTATAGCTAAATAGGTTCAAAACTACCCGCTGTATAAGCATCGCATCTAAGGGGACGGAAAAAGGCAGCAGCTTCGGCGGTTACGCTTTAGCTGCTGCCTTTGTTTATATATTTCCGCGAAATGGGCTTTTGCCTCAATGGAAGGTTGCAGCCGGTTAAGCGTGGTCTTCGTTCATAACTTCAGCCAGCAGCTCGAAGGAGCGAAGGCGCGCAGAATGATCGTAAATTTGGCTGACGACGATTAACTCATCGACGCCTGTCTGATCGATGATGTCGTTCAGCTTCTCTTTGACGGCCGCTTTCGTGCCGGTAATCGTGAAGCTGAGCTGCTTGCGCACCATCATCTTTTCTTGCTCGCTCCAGAGACCGTCCATGCTGTCCACGGGCGGATTCAGCTGTCCCATGCGTCCGCGAATCAGATTAAGGAAGGCTTGCTCCTGCGAGGTAGCAAGAAATGCGGCCGCTTCATCTGAGTCTGCCATAATGACATTCACGCCGGCCATGGCATAAGGCTTAGCCAGCACATCCGAAGGCCGGAAGTTATCGCGGTACAGCTTCAAGGCCGGAACCAGAAAGTCCGGCGCAAAGTGGCTGGCAAACGCGAACGGAAGCCCATGATGCCCGGCAAGCTGGGCGCTGAAGCCGCTTGACCCGAGCAGCCAGATCGGAACATCCAGGCCTTCGCCGGGAACGGCTCTAGGCATAACGCCCCGGGCATCCTCGCCCGGATTGAAGTAATGGCGCAGCTCGTTCAGCTGCTCCGGAAAATCCTCGCCATTGCTGCCAAGCCCGCGCCGCAGCGCACGGGCTGCAACCTGGTCGGACCCCGGCGCTCTTCCGAGGCCCAGATCGATCCGGCCGGGGTACATGGACTCGAGCGTGCCGAATTGCTCGGCAATCACGAGCGGAGCGTGGTTGGGAAGCATAATGCCGCCGGAGCCGACGCGGATTTTTTCCGTGCCTGCCGCGATATAGCCAATCACAACGGAAGTGGCGGAGCTGGCAATGCCCGGCATGTTATGATGCTCGGCTACCCAGTAGCGGTTATAGCCCCATTTTTCGGCATGCTGGGCCAAATCAAGAGTGTTGCGGAAGGATTGAGCAGGTGTCCCGCCGGTAATGATGGGAGCGAGATCGAGTATGGAGAAAGGGATGTCTTGAATAGGCATCGTCGTATTTACCTCCTAAAAGAAATGCGTGAACAGTAATGCTGTTCCGCCGTGCTTATCAGGCAGCCAAAACGTAAAACCCCAATGCCGCTAAGGACATGGGGCCATGATATTATGCTTCTTATTGCGGGTTTGTTGTCCAAATGCCTGCTGTTTTGATAAATACGCGGTCTGGCAGCTTCAAGGCTGCGAGAACCAGCTCAGCCATATCCTCGGCCTGCATCATACGGTCCTCGTCGCCGATTTTGAGACCGGCATTCGATGCCAGCTCGGTATTGACGGTGCTTGGCGTCAGCGCGGTAACGCGTATATTGGACTTGCGAACCTCCTGCATAAGC
Source organism: Paenibacillus sp. LPE1-1-1.1 (assembly GCF_040676435.1). Classification (NCBI taxonomy): domain Bacteria; kingdom Bacillati; phylum Bacillota; class Bacilli; order Caryophanales; family Paenibacillaceae; genus Paenibacillus; species Paenibacillus sp. LPE1-1-1.1. The sequence goes on along the minus strand of NZ_JBEGHY010000044.1, from coordinate 331,103 downwards.
GCCTCGGTCATGCCGATCACCGCAAACTTGGATGCGCAGTAAGCAGAGCCGGTTGCAAAGCCGCGCTCGCCTGCCGTTGAAGCGATGTTGATGATGCTTCCGCTGCTTTGCTCCAGCATTGTCGGAAGCGCGGCGCGCGTAACATAGTAGGTGCCAAGCACGTTCGTTTGGATAATGCGTTCCCACTGCTCGTGGTCCATGTCAAGCAGGGTGCCGAACGTTCCGATTCCCGCGTTGTTGATGAGGATATCGATGGATCCAAGGCTTTCTTTTAGCGCGGCAATGGCTCCGTCTACTTCTGCTTTAACGGCTATGTCAGCGGAAGCTACAAATACCTTCACGCCATAGGTGCTTGCAAGGGAGGCTTGCAGCGATTCCAGGTCAGAGCTTGTACGGGCGATAATACCCAGATTGACGCCTTCCGCCGCTAATGCGACAGCAATGGCTTTGCCGATCCCTTTTCCTGCGCCTGTAATAATTGCCGATCTATTTTTTAATTCCATGTTCATCTCTCCTCTGTTAGCTGCGTATTTCTACATTCGTATGTAATGACTTCGATATGATATCCTTTTAACCAGGCATCACATACGTTAGATATAATTATTATGCTACACCATACTTAAAGCAAGTAGCAACTTTATAGTAAGATAGTATCATTTTTATACTAAAGGAGTCGTTCGACTTGGGAGACCAGCATTTTAAAGAAACGGTAGAGCTTACCTTGAAGGTAATCGGAGGAAAATGGAAGCCGGTCATTCTTTGCCATTTGACCGAGGGCACGCATCGATTTGGCGAGCTGAAGCGGGAGATGCCGTCCATTACCCAAAAAATGCTCACGCAGCAGCTGCGGGAGCTGGAAGAGGATTCCATCATTGATCGCAAGGTTTATGTGCAGGTGCCGCCTAAGGTGGAGTATTCCTTAACCGAGTATGGCTTATCGGTGAAAGAGCTGCTGAATGTGATGTCGCAGTGGGGCGAGCAGCATCAGGAAAGGCTGGCGAAGCCGAATAAATAAGGCAGCCAGGTTCCTCATAGTACCCAAATGGGTACTACGTTCCATAAAAGTGCGTACTGTTTTTTTTGACTATGGGCGTCTATTATAGGGCTATCGGATAAACGAAACCGGTGGAATAAACCTATGAGGAGCGATTGAGACATGAAATTACAATTAGCGCTGGATTTGGTTGACATACAGGGAGCAATCGAGGTTGTGAAGCAAGTAGAGGCATATGTGGACGTTGTGGAGATCGGTACGCCAATCGTCATTAACGAAGGGCTGCACGCCGTAAAAGCATTGAAGGATGCGTTCCCCAACATGACCGTTCTTGCCGATCTTAAAATTATGGATGCAGGCGGCTACGAAGTGATGAAAGCATCGGAGGCCGGCGCGGATATCGTTACGATTCTTGGCGTAGCTGAGGATGCGAGCATCAAGGGCGCGGTGGAAGAGGCCAAAAAACAAGGAAAACAAATTTTGGTCGATATGATTGCCGTGAAAAACTTAGCGGAGCGCGCTGCGCAGGTAGACTCGTTCGGCGTTGATTACGTCTGCGTGCATACCGGTTATGATCTTCAAGCGGAAGGACAAAATTCCTTCGAGGATCTTCGCACGATCAAATCCGTTGTCAAAAATGCGAAGGTAGCCGTTGCCGGCGGGATCAAGCTTAGCACGCTTCCGGAAGTTATCGCCGTTGGGCCTGACCTTATTATCGTAGGCGGCGGCATTACGGGACAAGCCGACATTCAAGCTGCGGCATCCGAGATGCAGCAATTGATCAAGCAAGGGTAAGCGGGATGAAGGCGAACGTTCCTGCGCTTTCAACGATAGTGAATGAGCTGCGGCTTGCGGTTGATCAGCTTGATGAGGGGCAGCTGGAGCATTTGGCCGATGCGGTCAGCTCAGCCGGGCGCGTATTTGTAGCCGGAGCGGGCCGATCGGGGCTGATGATGCGTGCTTTTGCGATGCGCCTCATGCATCTGGGGCTCGATGTATATGTCGTCGGCGAGACGGTAACCCGCAGCCTGGGCAAAGGTGATTTGCTGCTGATTGGCTCCGGTTCGGGCGAGACGAAATCGCTTATTCCCATGGCAGAAAAGGCGAGGAGCCTTGAAGCGAGGGTAGGCGCTTTAACGCTCGCTCCAGGATCGACCATCGGGAGACAGGCGGATTTTGCGGTCAAGCTTCCGGGAGCGCCGAAGGAGCAAGCGGAGCATGAGGCATCGACCGTCCAGCCCATGGGCTCATTATTTGAGCAAATGCTGCTACTCGTATGCGACGCGGTTGTGCTCAGACTGATGGAGAAGCAGGATTTGAGCGGTAAGGCGATGTACGGCAATCATGCTAATTTGGAGTAAATTGCAATAACCAACAATTATAAAGAAGCAAGAGACAATGAAGAGGCAATCTCGGGCAGCAATATGCGCCCCGTGATTGTCTCTTTTTCGCTGCTATGGCTGGGGGTGCTGGTGGGTCTACAGTGTAGCTGGTGCAATAGAGTAACATTTGGGGGCAAGCAGCTCGGCGTGCGTCGTTGTTTGTGGAAGGAATGATGCGTTGCGGGGGCAGCTGTTGGGCGGGTTTATGCGGCATGGATTGCTTGTCGGTCTACATTGCAGTTTGTGCAGCAGAACGGGGGAAATGTGGGAAAGTTTCGAGGTACGTTGCAGTTTGTGCAATAGAATGGGGTAGATACGTGGTTGAAACGGAGTTTGAGCCCGAATCTGCTGCACTTTCTGCAGCGTAGCTGGCGTGTTTGCGTAAAAGGAAAGTTTCTGATGTAGAAACTACACTATACGCCATGAGTCTAGCTGCGGATAAGGACGGATAAAGATGAATAAATACGGATAAAGACTGATAAAGACGGATAAACACGGATAAATACGGATAAATACAGATAAGAACGAATAAGGACAAAGGTGAGCCCGAGGAAGGAAGCTTGCTTCCTCTGCCGTGTGCCGTTTGTGCAATAGAGTAACATTTGGGGGCAAGCAGCTCGGCGTGCGTCGTTGTTTGTGGAAGGAATGATGCGTTGCGGGGCAGCTGTTCGGCGGATTTATGAGGCATGGATGGCTAGTCGGTCTACATTGCAGTTTGTGCAGCAGAACAGGGGGAATGCGGGAAAGTTTCGAGGTACGCTGCAGTTTATGCAATAGAAAGGGGTAGCTACGTGGCTGAGACAAAGTTTGAGGCCGAATCTGCTGCACTTTCTGCAGCGTAGCTGGCGTGTTTGCGTAAAAGGAAAGTTTCTGATGTAGAAACTACACTATACGCCATGAGCCTAGCTGCGGATAAGGACGGATAAAGATGAATAAATACGGATAAAGACGGTTAAACACGGATAAATACGGATAAATACAGATAAGAACGAATAAGGACAAAGGTGAGCCCGAGGAAGGAAGCTTGCTTCCTCTGCCGTGTGCCGTTTGTGCAATAGAGTAACATTTGGGGGCAAGCAGCTCGGCGTGCGTCGTTGTTTGTGGAAGGAATGATGCGTTGCGGGGGCAGCTGTTGGGCGGATTTATGAGGCATGGATGGCTAGTCGGTCTACATTGCAGTTTGTGCAGCAGAACGGGAGGAATGCGGGAAAGTTTCGAGGTACGCTGCAGTTAGTGCAATAGAATGGGGTAGATACGTGGTTGAAACGGAGTTTGAGGCCGAATCTGCTGCACTTTCTGCAGCGTAGCTGGCGCACAGCCGGAATGGTAAGGTTTCTGATGCAGAAACTACACTGTACGCCAGATATTTAGCAAGCGGCTTTGCTCGCAATCGCGGCACGTACCGCACCGATCCGCATTAACGGTGTGCCGCTTCGCCTCTTCCAACCCGCAGGAGCGGCTCGATGGCGAAGGCTATGCGGAAGCGGAGGCTCTCCCCGGGGTCCTTGAGCTTGATGCCCATCAGCTTCTCGCATTTATCAAGCCGATAGATGACCGTATTGCGATGCACAAAAAGCTGCTTCGACGTCTCAACAAGCTGGCACTGCGTATCGTAATAAACATTCAGCGTGCGCATCAGCTCTTTTTGCTCGTTCTCCTCGGCGGAAGAGAAGCATTGGAACGTCTCCTCGTAAAACTGCTTCAGCTCATCGTATGGGATCATCCGGAACAGATAGCTGATATCTTTCGACTGATACGATTGGATAAACCTCGTTTTTTTCATTTGATAACCGATTTGCAGCGCTTTGACGGCCTCGTTATAAGAGAGTCCGATATCGAGCACATTCGTTACCGGATTGCCGATGCCAAGCGAGACGCTGAGCTGGGACTGCTCGTATAGCAGAACGGTCATCGCAGCCAGCTGCTTCAGAAATCGGGTTTCCTCCCATTGCTTTTCCTGAATGAAGACAAGCATGCCGAACAAATCATTTTTCGTGAACATGACAAAAACCTCGCCAAGCGTGGAAAAATGGCGTTTGATCAGCTCATACTGCAAATCCCGCTCGGAAATAAGACGCTCGTCGGCTAAGGACGCAGCGTTTTTTGGCATGCCTGCCTGGGCGCCGGTTTGTTCGTCCTTGCGTGCGGCGAGCAGCAGCCATGTGCCCTTCTGCTTAAGGCCGTATTTTTTGCCGCGATGGAGTGCCTCTTGCTCGGAGCCGATAAAACCGTCGATCAAATCGGAGAAAAACTCGTTTTTGTAACGGCGCGAGCGCTCCTTGACGGCCTGCCGCTTCGTCATCTCCATGCCTATGACATTAGAGGCCTGCTCCAGCGTTAAACCATATTGATTGGACGCAGCCTGCTTAGGCTGGAAAGCGATGAGATATCCCTCATGTCTGTAGGTGAATATGGGATACAGCTCCATATAGCGATAGCCGCGCAAGGCAGGATCGAGCAAGCAGAGCTGCGCTGCGGCTTGAATGGCAGGAAGTCCGCTCAGCATGGCCTCGGCGGCGGAAATAAGCGGCTGCATCCGCGGCTGCTTGAAATGCTGGGACTGCGCGGTCATCTGCAGCTTGCTGCTCAGCAGCAGAATGGGCGAGTTCAGCAGCTGCGTGAGCGCGGTTATGATCTCGGGAATGCCGTCTCCTTTCATAATCATCGCGGAAAATTGCTTATGAATGGTGAGGGAATATTGCAACTCATCATTTTTGTTATCTAAAATGACGCTGGTCGAGCGCTGCAGAATTTCCCCGAGTGAATGCTCCACGGAAGAAATCTCGATGATCGGAAAGTCGATCCGATTGGCCTCATCTATCACCTCCTGCGGAATAGCTAGCGCAAACCGCTTCGTTTTGACGGCCAGCCCGGAACATTTCAATTGATCCATTTTGGTCATCAGCTCAAGAAGGCTCTCAGGATTTTCCTTCATAAAATACCCGTTTGTAAGCAGAAGCTCTCCGGGCCTTAAGAAATGGATGATGTCGGGGGCATCCATGATGTTTACGGTTTGAACGGCACGCGATAAGCCGCTCCGTCCTGCGATAATTTGCGATTTGGAAAAAATCGCGTGGGATAGCAATTGCTCAAGCAGCATTCTCGTCCATCCTCTCATTCCTAATAATGATATAAAAACTAACATCAAATTTGGGGGTTGTAAAGAGTATGCTGGACGAATGATCCAAATGTCATAGGAAGCTTTGGACCTATTGAACAATGACAGGGAGCATCCAAGAAGTTATGCTTCTTTCAAGGGATTTAATGTTAATTAACATCACATGAGAGTTGGCAGGCGGGACCGAATGTTTTGGCTCGTTGCACCAATGACATTGGATAAACAGAGGTGAGGCGGTTGCTGGATTTACTTCTTACAAAGGTGCGCTTGCAAAATGAAGCGAGGCTCATGGATGTTGGCGTCCGAAAAGGCAGGATTGCTTACATAGCGCCTAGCGGCGGAGAGAGCGTACCGGATGCGCTGCATAGGGAGCAAGGGGCAGGAGGAATGCTGCTGCCGGGATTCGTGGAACCGCATATTCATCTCGAGAAGGCCTATTTGCTCTCGCGGATGGAGCATGAGGCGGCATCCCTGCAGGACGCCATTCAAATGACTGCGGAAATGAAGCATGGCTTTACGAAGGAAGACATGCAGGCGAGATCGCTTGCTGTTATCCGGGAAGCCGTTCGCAGCGGCGTTACCCACATGCGCTGCCAAGCAGAGGTTGACCCAATCCTGGGGCTAACCGCTTTTGAGGCCGCGCTTGAGCTGAAGGAGCGGGTAAGGGATGCGCTTGATTTGCAAATCGTCGTTTTTCCGCAGGAGGGGATATTCAAAAGCCCAGGTACGGCAGAGCTTATGGAAGAAGCGCTGCGCCTTGGCGGCGATGCGGTAGGAGGCATTACGTACCAAGATGCGGATTTGCAAGCCCATCTGCAGCTTGTGTTCGATATGGCGGAGAAGCATGGAAAGCCACTCGATTTCCATGCCGATTTCTCGGATAACCCCGATCAGCTGGCGATTGCCGAAATTGCGGACAGAACGATTGCGGCCGGCATGCAGGGACTTGTTTCCGCGGGGCATGTGACTTCGCTTGGTTCGCTCGAGCATGGGCGCGCGATGTCCGTTGCGGATCGGATCAAAGAAGCGGACCTGCATATCATGAGCCTGCCGGCGACGGATTTGTTCATTAATGGCAGGGGAGAACGGGAGAGGCCGCGCCGCGGGCTTACGCCGGTCGGCCTGCTGCTCGAGAAGGGCGTAAATGTCGTCATCGGTGTCAACAACGTGCGCAATCCGTTTACGCCTTTCGGCAAAGCCGATCCGCTGGAGACGGCTTGGTTGTTGGCAGTTACCGCGCATATGGGCGGGGATGCCGACGCCCGTCAACTGATTCAGATGCTGACAGAAGGCGCTGGCAGGGCTCTCGGCTTAAGAAACTATGGACTTCGAGAAGGCTCGGAAGCGGATATGGTGTTGTTCTCCGTACCGACCGAGCGCGACATTCTTCTGGATAAGCCGGAGCGCCGAACGGTATGGAAACGCGGGGTAAAAACAGCGGAAACGCAGGTCGCAAGCCAAGTACATGGGCTTTTATAAAAGAAAAATAGAGGAGTGGATTTTCGGATGATGAAGCTAACGGGCAAGAAGTGGTCGCTGGGGTTATTTGTTGTCGTCATGATGTGGGTACTGGCGGCATGCGGAGGCGGAAGCGGCAGCGAAACGGAAACGGCAAATGCGCCTGCTACGAGCGAAGGTGCGGGAAGCAAGGAGCCGATTTTGATCGGCATGTCTACGGAAGCCACGGGCGATAACGCGATGAACTCGGTCAATCTTTATCAAGGCGTTCAAGTAGCGGTCGATCAAATCAATGCAAAAGGCGGTATCGATGGACGCCTGGTTGAGCTCGTAGTACGCGATACCGAGCAAAATCCGACGCGCGGCATCAGCATTATCCGTGATTTTAGCCAAAAGGAAAAGGTGCTTGCCGCAATCGGCGGTTTTCACAGCACGGTCATGCTGGCGCAGTCGCCGATCATTATGGAAGAGAAGTTCCCGTTCATGGTAGCTACCTCCAATGTTCCCGCATCGGTCGAATCGGGCATGCCATGGACGTTCGGCGTGCGGATGAATGCGAATATTACGGCGCAATACGCGCTTAAGTTCATTAAAGAGCATTTTAACACAACGAATATTGCAGTCCTGCACGAAAACGGCGGTTACGGCAAGGGCGCCGCAGCGGCCATGACGAAGGTGCTTGAAGGCGAAGGACTGAAGCCGGTGGCTGTTGAGTCCTTTGACAACGCGAAGGATAAAGACATGACGGCGCAGGTTAACCGGGCGAAGGAAGCGGGAGCCGAGGTGATTTATTTGTTCGGCCAAGGCGCGGCTAACGGTTATGTATTGCAAGCGATGGATAAGCTCGGCTGGAAGGTGCCGATCGTAGGCGAGAACGGTATGGCAAACAAAGGCGCGCAAGAGGTGGGCAAGGAGCTGGCGGAAGGCACGTACGCCATTCAAACGGCCAACTTCAACGTGGATCAAACGCGTGAGACAGCAAAGGTGTTTTTGGCAGACTTTACGGCGAAATTCGGTCATATTCCAACGACCTTCGCTTCTGCGGCACAAGGCTATGACGGTGCGATGATGATTTTCCAAGCGATTGAGAAGGCAGGTTTGACCGGCGATTTGGCCAAGGACCGCGAGGCGATCAAAAATACGCTCGAAACGGGGCTCGGCTCTTACAGCGGCGTGATCAAGGATTGGGAGCAAGCTTTTACGCCGGAAAACCACGATGCGGTTGATGTGAACTCCTACCTGATGTGCGTATGGAAGGACGGCAAGCTGGTTATTTCCGACAAGCAATAAGTCATTTAACAAAGAAAGAGGGATGGACATGTCGCTTATACTCCAGCTCGTCATTAGCGGGCTCTCGGTCGGATGTCTATATGCCTTAATTGCGCTCGGCTACAGCTTGACGTTTGTGGTGAATGGAACGCTGAATATGTCGCAAGGTCAGCTTGTCATGCTTGGCGGGGTGCTTATGTTCGGCTTTGCCGAGCTCGGGCACCTGCCCTTTCTCGTTTCATTCGCGCTTGCTGCGCTAATCGTAGGGCTGCTGAGTTTAGGCATAGAGAGACTTGCGATCCGCAAGTTCGACAAGGGCGCGAATTCGATCGAGTGGGTGCTTAGTACGATAGCGGTAGGCATTATTATTCAAGACGTCGCGCTTTATATTAACGGACCGGACGAAGGGGTAACCCCTTCTCCGGTTGGCGACGGGATGCTTCGTGTTTTTGGCGCAGGCATCTACTGGAAGGAATTTATTTTTCTGCCGGTTGTCGGCATCCTGCTGGTGCTGCTCATCTTGTTTTACAAAAAATCGCATTGGGGCCTATGGCTCCGGGCGACGGCCGACAACCGGACCGCGGTTGAGATCATGGGCGTGAGCAGCAACAAAATCGTTGCGGTCGCTTATGTGCTGAGCGGTCTGCTGGCCGGCATCGGCGGCGCTTTGATGTCTACCAATTATGCGGTTTCGGTTGATATCGGGCTGCCGCTCGGGCTTAAGGCCATATCCGTCGCGATACTCGCAGGCGTCAACAATCCGAAGGGAATCGTTGCCGCAGGTCTGATTTTGGGCATTTCGGAGGCGTTCATCGGGCAGTACATTTCGACGGCATTCCGGGAGATGTTTGTTTACGGCTTGGTTATTCTCGTGCTGTATTGGAAGCCGATGGGCCTCTTCAATGCGCGCAAAACGATTGTAAAAGTATAATTTCGGAACGTCAGGGGGTGCGCAGATGAATCAACTTATAGAGCGAGGCTTCGGTTACCGCACGGCCGCCGGATGGGTGGCGGGACTCGCAGCCTTAGGGCTGCTTGCCGCGGGGCCTTGGATGGTCGACACGTATTATTTAAATCTATTGTTTATGATCGGAATCTTCGTCATCACATGCACGGGCATGAATATTTTAATCGGCTACTGCGGCATTGTTTCCATCGGCCATGCAGGACTTATGGCGATTGGCGCTTACATGTCTTCCTTTCTCAGCACCAAATACGGCCTATCGTTCTGGACCGTGGCGCTGGTCGGCATGCTGGTATCCTTGATTATCGGGAGTCTTATCGCGATCCCCACCATTCGGGCTGGCGGCGTCTACTTATCTATGATTACCATCGCCTTTGGCGTCGTTATTCATGAGGTGCTGATCCGCTGGGACAGCTTCTCAGGCGGTCCGCTCGGCATTTCCGGCATTGCGAAGCCGCAAGTCGCCGCGTACACGTTCGATCTGAAGAGCATGTATATATTCGTTCTGGCAGTTGCTGTCATTGCGCTGCTGCTTGCCCGAAATTTGCGACGCTCCTCCTGGGGGAGGGCGATGATCGCGACGAAGGAGAATGAAATTGCCGCTGCATCCCTCGGTATTCGCAAATTTGCGGTCCAATACGCGGGATTCGCAATCAGTTCGGTGCTGGCAGGCCTGTCGGGCGCTATTTATGCGCATACTAACAGCTTTATCAGCCCGGATACGTACAATTTTCAGACTTCCGTTCAGCTGGTGCTGATTGTTATTTTGGGCGGGGCGGGCAGAGTGCTGGGACCGGTTATCGGAGCGGCGATTATCGTATTTTTACCTGAGGTACTCGATATGGAAAAACTGCGGATGGCACTCTACGGCGGCATTATGTTCGCCGTACTGTACTTCCTGCCGAAGGGCATTGCCGGTACGGTCGCAGGGTGGCTGGCGCCGCTGCTGAGTCGGTTTGCTCCTAAAGGAGAGAGGACTTCAGCCAGAGGAAATGGCGAGGAAAAGCAGTTATTTGCCGCATCGGTGCGGGCAGAGAATAAGCGGATGCTGGTGCTCGAAGGAATCAATAAGCATTTTGGCGGGCTGCATGCCTTGAAGGATGTAAGCCTCACGGTAGCCTCGGGGACGATTCACTCGCTGGTAGGTCCGAACGGCGCCGGCAAAACTACGCTGCTCAACGTGATCTCCGGTTTGTACAGCGCCGAGCAAGGGACATTTGCGCTGCATGGGCAGCCTCTCATTCCTAAGTCGCTGTCTGCGGTTGCACAGCGTGGCATTGCCCGAACGTTTCAGCATTCCCGGTTATTCAAGGAGCTGTCGGTGCTTGAGAATGTGATGACGGGCATGACCAAGCGGGAACGCAGCAGCTTAGGAGCATCCCTGCTTAGAACGCCGAAGCAGCTGCGGACGGAACGGCTTATGAAGGAGCGCGCGCATGCGCTGCTGGACCTCATCGGGTATGAAGGGGACCGGAATATGCCGGCGAGCCAGCTGCCATACGGACATCAGCGGATGGTGGAGATTGCCCGCGCATTAGCGACTGTGCCAAGCCTGCTGCTGCTTGATGAGCCGGCGGCGGGAATGACGGCAGCAGAGATTGAACAGCTGGAGCTGCTTCTGCGGGGTCTCATTAAGCAAGGGATGACGGTCATCTTGATCGAGCATCATATGGATTTTGTCCAGCGCGTATCGGATACGGTGACAGTGCTTGATTTTGGCAAAATTATTGGAACGGGCAGTCCGGAGCAGATGCTGAGCGATCCGCGCGTCATTCAGGCTTACCTGGGCGGAGAGGAGGTGGCCGCAAGTGTTGAACATTAAAGGATTGGACGTTCGGTACGGAGCTATCCATGCATTAAAGGGCATTGACGTTAAGCTGAACAAAGGCGAAATTGTCGCGGTCATCGGCTCGAACGGCGCCGGCAAAACGACGCTGCTGCAATCGGTGCTTGGCCTTGTTCGTCCGAATGCAGGTGTCATCGAGCTGGAAGGCAAGCCGATTACCCAGCTTTCGGCGAACAAAACCTCCAATCTCGGCGTATCTCTCGTACCGGAAGGGCGCGAGGTATTCGGTACGCTGTCGGTCGTCGAAAATTTGCGTATGGGGCTCAAAAAGAAAATCGGATCCGTATCGAAGCAGCAATTCGAAAAGGAGCTGGAGCTTGTATTCGAACGGTTCCCCCGTCTGCACGAGCGGCGAAACCAGCTTGCGTTCACGCTTAGCGGCGGCGAGCAGCAAATGCTGGTTCTCTCGCGGGCGATGATCAGTAAGCCGAAGCTGCTGCTGCTCGACGAGCCGTCGCTCGGGCTTGCGCCCATTATCGTAAATGAAATTTTTGCGACCATCAAAGAGTTAGCTAATGACGGTACCACAATTTTGCTTGTGGAGCAGATGGCGCATAAGGCGCTATCCATTGCGAAGCGCGGCTACGTCGTAGATAACGGAAGCATCGCGCTGCATGGTTCATCCTCCGCTTTGCTCCATGACGACCGTATGATCAAAGCTTATTTGGGCGCGCATTAACTAAATGATAAAGCAGAGGGTGACGAACGTGTCCATAACACAAATTAACCGCATTCGTATAAATGAGGGTTTGTTCGATCTATCGATAGATTTGGCAAAAGGGGTTATCTCGCGCATCACGCCAAGCCATAATGCTTCGGCAGGCGTAAATACAGGCGACGCAAGGGATGCCGGGGGTTTGCAATACTTGCCGGCAACGACCGATATGCATATTCATTTGGATAAACATTTTTTGGGGGAACCGTGGAGGCCGCTGCAGCCGTTCATAACATTGCCCGGGCAATTGGCGTTCGAGAAGTCCATGCTTGCTTCGCTGCCGACCACGGCAGCGGAACGCGCCCGTCGTCTTATTGATCTGCTGCTTAGCCACGGAACGACGAAAATCAGGACGCATGTCGATGTTGATCCGCAAATCGGGATTTCTCATTTGGAGGATGTGCTTCAAGTACGTGAGGAATACCGGGGTATTATGGATATCGAAATCGTTGCATTCCCGCAGCAGGGGTTGCTGCGCTCGGATTCCGTATCGGTCATGAAGAACGCGCTTCGAGCGGGCGCCGAATATGTGGGCGGCGTCGATCCTGCCGGTCTGGACCGGCAGGTTGACCGGTGCTTGGATGTGACATTTGAGCTGAGCGCCGAGTTCAATGCGGGCGTAGATCTCCATTTGCATGACCCGGGGCACCTCGGCTTGTATACGATCAGCCGTTTTGCCGATTTAACGGCACAAGCGGGCAAAGGCGGCAGAACGGCAGTCAGCCATGCGTATTGCCTGGGACAGGTAACCGAAGCGGAGTCGAGAGAGCTTGCGCAGCAGCTGAAAGCAAACGATGTGGCGATTATTACAAGCGTTCCGCTCGATAGGCCGATGCCGCGCGTCGACCAGCTCGTCGCCGAGGGCGTAACGGTTCATGTCGGATCAGACAATATTCTTGATGCCTGGAGTCCGTTCGGCAACGGTGATTTGCTCGCGAGAGGCGCGAAGCTGGCTGAGAAATTCGGCTGGATACTGGATGATCAGCTGCTGCAAACCTATCCGCTTATTTCCGCGGGCCCGTTAACGCCCAAGGAGGGGGATGCCGCAAGCTTCATTCTGGTTCCCGCGGCGAATGCAAAGCATGCTATTGCGTCCGCTCCTCAACGCGAAGCCGTATTCTCCGGTGGCAAGCTGGCAGGCGGCAAATGGGCCGAAGCGGCAAAAGAGATTTCATACCGCTAGCGGCGGGAGGCGGACTATGTTGAAGCGGCTGAGTGCTCGTTCATACTGCGTTCAGTATGTTTCTGTATGATTAGCCTTTCGTAATACGCTATCGCAGAAAGGGAGAAACGCAATGAACCTATCATCTCTAACAAGCAGCAGCCCATCCGCTTATTCCTCTTACCAATCGGCATCTCCCGACACATCCAGCTTGGAGAGGCAGCTATCGGGCCTGCAGGCCGAGCTCAAAAAAGTGAATGACAGCAAGGAAGACCAAGCGGCCAAAGAGAAAAAGGCGCAGGTCATCCAGCATCAAATTCAGCAATTGCAGCAAGAGATAGCAAAGCAAAAGACGAAGGCAAGCGCTGCTGGCGGCGATAGCCGGTCCGAGGCTCAAGCTAGTGCGCAAATTTCGAAACCGTCAGCAGGGCCGGTAGCAAATTCCGACCGGACGTTCGACATGCGTGTATAAGCCATAAAGCAAAAGGAATGGGCTGAATTTCTATCAGCCCATTTTATTTTGCCAAGACGGCGCTTGTTCCGGGTTTTCCAAAAAACAATTTCAACGGCATAGGGATTAAGGGACAGGGCAGACTAGCAGAGACATCTACTCTTCCGTTTGACATAAAACCAAAAGGTGTCATATAATCAAAATGCGAAACCAAATGGTTTCATAATTGCGAGATTATATCTTTATACTCACCTATTGGAGGTTATCGAATGGAAAACAATAATACGCAAAACACTTTGGCTGATATCAGACAAACGCTTGTACTTAACGCCCCGATCCAGAAGGTATGGGACGCGGTTGCTACCTCAGAAGGCATTGCGGCATGGTTCATGCCGAACAACTTTCAAGCGGAGCTGGGCTATGAATTTCATTTGGAGGCAGGTCCCTTCGGAAATTCTCCTTGCAAGGTTACTGTGCTGGACCCTCCTAACCAACTAACCTTCGAATGGGGCAAGGACTGGTCCTTGACGTTCGAGCTTACCGACATGGCGGGCAAAACGGAATTCACGCTTATTCATGCAGGCTGGGATGCGGATAAGGTTACTGAATTTGGCCAACCCCACGAGGAAGTGCGCGGCAAAATGTCGGGCGGCTGGGTTGGCATCGTGGAAAAACTACGCAAGCAAGTAGAGGCCTAATATGGCTGAGCCAGCACCCAAGCATGACGTTTTTCAAGCTATCGCGGATCCAACGCGCCGGAAGCTGCTCCATCTGCTTGGCGATGAGGAACTGCCGGTCACGGTCATCAGCGGCCATTTTACGATGAGCCGGACAGCGGTATCGAAGCATTTGCGCGTGCTTGCCGATGCCGGGCTCGTGAAGGACCGGAAGGTCGGGCGGGAAACGCGCTACCGGCTTGATCCGGAACCGCTGCTTGAGCTCAAACGTTGGCTGGCTTATTATGAGCGTTACTGGGAAAATAAACTGTCGGCGCTTAAGCGCTTCGTGGAAACCGAAGATCCCTCGGATGCGGATTCGTTTGGCCCGCTTAAGGCAGTGGATCGCGATTCCGGCGAATAATAGCAAGAGTAAGCCGCGGCTCCAAAAGAAGGGACTGTCTCGAAGGTCGAAGACCTAAGGAGACAGTCTCTTCTTTCATGGCAAGGCAAATAGCCGCCATGCACGGAGCCGTCTCAAGCGGTGTAGTATATACAGTAGAAACCCCCAAACTCCATGGAGTCTGGGGGTTTCTGGCGGTTATGCTCTGTATAAAATGCAATGAAGCGTAACGTTATCCAATAAGCTGCAGCATGTGTTGTATAATCTACACTGTTCTGCGTGGATTGTTGCTGCTGATCCGATATTAATCGCGCCAGCGGCATCAACTGCGATGCAGCAGGCTCGATTGACGATAACGGCAGCCGATGCTACACCAAAGCGGGCATGAACCCTATTCGCTGAAGAGTGAGCGTGTAAGCAGAGTAGAGCAGCAGCTTCATCGGCGAACCTTCTGAATTATCTCAGCAGCGACAGGTCGAAGCTCGGCACGAGGCCTTCCTCGGCAGCGCGGCCAAGCAGGGCAGTGATCGCCGCGTATCCGTCTTCGCCCAAATCGGCAGTAAACTCATTGACGTAGAGATCGATATGCTGCTCAGCTACATCGGGTGAGAGCTCCTGCGCATGCATCATAATATAGGATTGGGACTCTGCCGGGTGAGCCCAGGCATGCTTGACGGATGCGCGAATCCAACCGGTAATCGCATCGGTATCCAGCGAGCGTTTCGCAATGATAGCTCCGAGCGGGATCGGCAGGCCGGTATCGGACTCCCACCAGCTTCCAAGGTCAGTCAGCATGCTCAGCCCGTAAGAGGGATAAGTGAAGCGGGCTTCATGGATGACCAGTCCGGCATCGATTTGGCCGTCGCGAACGGCGGGCATAATTTCATGGAAGGGCATCACGATAATCTCGCCAACCCCGCCCGGGACATGCTTGGCTGCCCATAAGCGGAACAAGAGATAGGCGGTCGAGCGCTCGCTCGGAACGGCTACGCGTTTACCGGATAGGGAGGCGGGATTAGCCTCTTCGCCTTCGCTGTTTTTCGTTAAAACGAGCGGGCCGCAGCCCCGGCCTAGCGCGCCGCCGCAAGGCAGCAGCTTATAATCGGACAGTACCCAAGGCAATGCCGCATAAGATATTTTCATCACCTCGGGGCCTTTGGACTTGGCAGCCCAATTGTTCGTAATATCGATATCGGCATACGTTACATCCAGCTCTGGCGCACCTTCGATTAGGCCATGCGCCCAAGCGTGAAAGACGAATGTATCATTCGGACAGGGTGAAAAAGCGATGTTCATTTTAATACCTCCCGTATGGCTTTACTTGCTGCTTCTAATGAGGCTAATGCTTCGCCAATACGCCATGCAGCACGGTCACGCGGACCAACCGCGTTTGAAATGGCGCGTATTTCTGTGACAGGAATGCCAAATCCAGCCGCGGCGACCGCAACGCCATGGCCTTCCATGCCTTCGGCAGCGGCGCCGCTGACGCGCTCAGCAAGAGCAGCGGTAGTCGCTGCCGTGCCGGTGGCTGTCGTTACCGTGAGAATGGGGCCGCTGCACACGGGTAAGCCGGCAGAATGGATGACGTCGAACAGCCGGTTACTCCATGCTGCGCTGGCAGGAATGCGTGCCGAGCCGAAGCCGAGCTCGTCCAAGCTGAGGAAACCCTCCGGCGTCTCTGCTCCTAAATCGGCAGCGACGATAAGGTTTGCGACGACAAGCGAGCCGATCTCAGCTTGTCCAACAAATCCGCCGCCAATGCCTGCGCTAATGACTAAGCGGTATGCAATGGCTGACGGAGCAAGCATAGCCGCGGTCCGTGCTGCCGCAGCGGCTGCTCCTACTCCGGCTGCGATGACATCTACGTCCGGTATGCCCTGCAAGCCGCGAAGCACGGCGTCGCGCTCCGCATCCACAGCCGTCACGATCAATACGCGCTTGCTCCCGGCCGTTACGGCCTCGGCTGCTTTACCATCTTGTATATTGGAATGTACGGTCATAAGAACGAAAGCTCCTTTAATAAGGCTTCTGACTGGTCATGCTTTATCGTATCACCCGTCAAATCGCCATTGCAAATAGGCGGCTAGCCGATCGTGATTTTTCCTTCAGGGAAACGGTAAAGCTCTTTCTTCGAGCGCGTATTGAGCGCAAAGGCAAGCGTGACAGGTCCAAGGCGGCCGACAAACATAAGCAATATGATAATGACTTTGCCGATATCGCTTAAATGGCTCGTTAAACCGGCAGACATGCCGACGGTACAGTAAGCGGAGGTTGCTTCAAACAATATCGCGAGAAAAGACCCGGTTTCCGTTATGGATAGAAGCATCGTCGCTCCGCAAATAATCGAGAATGCGATCATGGTGAACATGATGGCTTGATGAATCTGATGCTTGGCAATGCGGTAACGAAATAGAACGACATCATCTTTCCCGCGGATCATTGCAATGATCGATCCGATTAGAATAGCGAAGGTTGTCACCCGTATACCGCCCCCCGTGGAGCCTGGGCCAGCGCCTATAAACATAAGAAGGACAAGGAAAAACTGCGTAACTTCGCGCAGCATGCCGGGATCTAACGTACTAAGGCCAGCGGAACGCGCGGTTACGGATTGAAACGAAGCGCCTAGCACTTTACCGACAGCCGACAAAGGCTGCAGCGTTTGAGGATTGGAGAACTCAAGGGCAAAAATAACAACGGCTCCAATGACCGTAAGAACACCTGTAACCGATAAAACGACCTTGCTGTGCAGGCTGAACTTTCGGTTTTTTGGATAGGTAACGAGCTCCGAAATCACGATAAACCCAATTCCTCCGAAAAAAATAAGCAGCATGGACACGATATTTACGAACGGATCCTCTACATAATGAATGAGACTGCTTGCCCGCTCTGGAAATTGGGAGAATAAATCAAAGCCGGCGTTATTAAAGAACGAAATGCTATGGAAGATGCCAAAATAAATCGACTTCCCAAGCGGCATTTCCAGCATGAAGTAGCTGCTTAGCAGTATAGCGCCGGATAGCTCGATGACGAGGGCATAAAGCAATACCTTGCGAATCATGCGCACGATGCCTTCGGTGGAGCCGTAGTTCATCGATTCCTGCAGCACGAGACGCTCACGGAATGAAATCCGTTTGCGGAACAGCAAAGCAAATAAGGTCGCCATCGTCATAAATCCCAGTCCGCCGACTTGGGCTAATACGATAATGACGACCTGACCGAAGGTGGAGAAGTGCGTGCCGGTATTCAGTACGGTAAGCCCTGTCACGCAGGTGGCGCTGGCCGACATAAACAAGGCATCGAGATAGGTTACCGAAGCCTCATCCGTGTAGGAGATTGGCCGTGACAGCAGCTGGGCGCCAACCAGAATAATTAATATAAAGCCGAAGGTCATGACTTGTGGCGGGCTTGGTCGATACCGCAATATATCGCGCAGTTTTTCTGCTTTAAGCATCGTTTATCCCACCTCCCCTTTTTATGCTAGTATGTTTAAATCTAATGATTTGCATGTACAATGCCTTGGTTGGATAGATGGACCGCATTCCGTCCGCTATGTTTCGAGCGGTAAAGAGCGATATCCGCCTCGCTTAGCAGCGCTTCCAGCGGCACATCCGCAGTGCGCGCTTGCGTCACGCCAAAGCTGGCTGTGATGGTTATCGCTTTAGCTGCGCTGTAAAGCGGATTGCCGGCAATCTCTGCACGGAGGTGTTCAGCGGTTTGCCCCGCCTGCTCAAGCGGCATATCCGGTAAGCTGATGGCAAATTCTTCGCCGCCATACCGGCCGAATAGAGCATTAGGAGGAAGAATTTGTTGACAGATCATGACGATGTGCCGGAGCGCGAAGTCTCCCACGCTATGGCCGTAACGGTCATTGATTTGTTTGAAATGATCGATATCAAGCAAAATAAAAGAGAGCGGCGTCTTTGTAGAATGGGCGGCAGTCAGCAGCTCCCTGCTTTTTTCCATAAAAAAAGTACGGTTATAAATGGAAGTGAGCCCGTCGATTTCAGCGAGATAGCGCAGCTTGTTTTGGAGAAGCGTATGTTCCGTTACATCGATCATTACGATGGTTCTGCCCGCCAGCTGCCCGTTCGGCTTAAGAAGCTTAGAGGATCTTATCCGGTAATAGGATGTTTCTCCGCCACGTACCCATTTCAGCTCCTGCTCATGATCCAAGGTATCGTCTATGCCAAACGAGAATGCCCCGGTGTCCGCGCCTCGCTTCCAGATATGATCCAGCCGTTGCCCAATCGCTTTAGGTGAGAGTGCCGGAATGATTTTTGTTGCCGCTCCGTTAAAATCCATGATCTGGTTTTCTAGATTTAGCACAAGCACTCCATCTCGCATACTCTCGAAAATATGCTCCCGCGCAATAGGAGCAACGGTAAGCAGCGATGTCGAGAAAATGGATGTAACATACAGGGTTGATGTGATGCATATCAGAATCGGCACAGGATCCATGCCAAGCGGAGTAAGACCGAGTACATAGGCCAGTGCTCCCAGCATAGGGAGCGTTATGCCGATGGCGAGCGTTATTATTTGCTTGCGGTACACTGATTTTGTCCTTCGCCAATAACGCCATAATATAAATAGGCTGGCAAACATCGATCCGGAGGTATAGCTTCCATGAACGTAATACCAGAGACCGGGCACTACATCAACCATGGGAGTGGCGACGTTTGGATGCAAAAATAGCTGCTTATAGAACAAGTGATGAAATTCATTGGTCGAAACCATCAGCAGCGTTATCGCCGGGATGACAAAAAAGATCCATGACTTCTTGAACTTGTCGAATTTATCTATGCCTACATAATGCATGACCAGCAGCAAGCTGCAGGGAGAGATGAACGGCATGCCAAGATATTCGATATTTAACCAAAAACGGATCTCGCGAAGCGATCCGCTAGCAAGCTCGAAAGCAAAAGCGAACGTATAAACGGCGGATAAAATGGTCGACCACATAAATACTCTCATGCCCGTGAACTTTTTCTTGTTGTTGTAAGCATATATGGCAAGCAGCACGCTAAGAACGCCGGAAATGACGACAAAAATAATATACTGGGAAATAGGGGTATCCTTAGTTATTAACATAAGAGGCTCCAATGTAGCGGAATAATAGTTTATTGTCGTTACAGCCTGACCGCGCAAGGGTATAGGCTACGACACATTTTACCATATGAGCTCGTTCTTCATCAAAATATTATATAATTCGCGGTTATGCGACGCTAATAAACATAAATTTACCTATCGTATTTATAACCTAAATAAATATTTATTCTATTTGAAGGAGCAAGGATATAACATGGAGAATAAGTTTGCATACATAATTCTACAAAAAATGATCTTTTGTATACGCATTATTTTAAAAGAGTGATATCTAACTCATGAACACACAAGTCAATTCTGCTATAATTTAGTAAAAACAAAAGGCTTGCTGCACCAATATTTTGAATATTGGATAGAAAGGATGCTGATTCCATTATGAAGATACACACGCAACGCGTAGCAGGCCTTAAGTACGTAAAGCTTTGTTTTCTAGTATTTATGATCATCATGTTAGTGGTAGAATCCTTTCCGTTTGTTTCGGGCTCGCGAGTCGAAGCAGCATCGGGAGGCTATGTTTATTACGTATCCGCAACCGGTAACGATAGTAACCCCGGTACGAAGGAATTGCCATGGAAAACGATTCAAAAGGCAGCAAATACGGTGCTGGCCGGGGACACGGTTTATGTGCGCGGTGGTATTTATAAGGAATTCGTAACGATCAAGACTTCCGGCTCGCAAGAGGCTGGCTTCATTACCTTTCAGGCTTATCCGGGAGAAACGCCGATTTTGGATGGAACAGGCCTTAGTGTAGGCAGCGGGAAAAATGCTTTAATTTATTTAAGCAATGCCAGCTACATTATCGTCGATGGGTTTGAGGTTCGGAACCTAACGACCTCAAGCAGCTCCTATTATCCGGCTGGAATTCGAGTGCGCGAGGGTGGACAAAGCATCAATATCCTCAATAACAACGTGCATCATATTTCAAACAGCGCTGCCAGCGGCAACGCGCATGGCATTCATGTTTATGGAAACTCAAGCACAGCGATAAGAGACGTCACGATTAGCGGAAATGAGGTTCATCATTTAGTAACGGGCTACAGCGAGTCGGTAACGCTAAGCGGTAATATTGATGGTTTCTCCGTTATTCGCAACATTGTTCATGATAATAATAATATAGGCATTGATATAGCAGGATTCTATGGGGCATGTACTGCATCGTGTATTGATCAAGCGCGAAACGGGATCGTTTCCGACAATACCGTTTATAACATTAACTCTTCAACAAACCCTGCATATAAGGGAGTCCATGCAGCAGGCGGCATCTATGTGGATGGCGGCACAGAAGTTATTATTGAACGGAATATTGTATTCAACAGCGATTTTGGCATTGAATTAGCGAGTGAGAAGCTCGGCAAACTAACCCGGAAAATTACAGTTCGCAACAACGTTGTTCACCATAATTATGGCGCAGGCATTATTATGGGCGGATCTAGTTCCTCGAATGGCGGGGCGGCAGACAATATCATTTCCAATAATACGCTGATAGAAAATGACACATTAAATCAGGGATACGGCGAAATTACCTTGCAATGGAACAACACAAACAATTCAATCATGAATAACATTGTTTATAGCAGCCCGAAAAAGACTTTTGTTCATAAATCAAACAGCAGCGGATCGGGTAATATTGTCGACTACAATTTATTATTCCGCGCGGGCGAGCCTGACACTGTTCCTTGGAGTT
Organism: Paenibacillus sp. LPE1-1-1.1; assembly: GCF_040676435.1. NCBI lineage: Bacteria > Bacillati > Bacillota > Bacilli > Caryophanales > Paenibacillaceae > Paenibacillus > Paenibacillus sp. LPE1-1-1.1. Next base: position 309,898 of record NZ_JBEGHY010000044.1, on the reverse strand, counting down.
GGCAGAGCGGTTCCTATACTACTTGGGATGCCTATAAAAAAGCAACGGGAAACGATGTCCATTCTATTTTCTCTGATCCGCTTTTGGTCGATAAGAACTGTCAATTTCAATTGAAGGATACTTCCCCTGCTATTGATAAAGGAATATCACGACCAGATCTTAATGGAACAATGGATTTCAGCAGCCAGCTTAGAATCCAAGGCAAGAGCGTAGATATTGGAGCTAGTGAGTTTATGCCGCCAACGCCGACTGTGCCTGTGGAAGAACCGCAAATTCCAGATACGGATCCTATTATAATTGTTCCAGGAGAAGAGACTGAAGCTGAAGCTCCTGCTATCCTGGTTGATGGCGATCTGTCAGATTGGGAAGGTATTCCTTTATTGGCCGAGGGAGCCGGCAACGTACAGCATTTAAAAGCTTTGATGACTAATGATAAGCTCGTGCTCTATGTATACGGCAGCTTGCTTGAGCAAAAAGGACAATTTTTTCTTAATACGGATGAAAACAAGGATAGCGGTTTTGGAGTGCCGTACTGGACAAACAGCGGTGCCGATTATTTATTGGAAAATGGTGTTCTATATAAATATAATGGATCCGGCGGCACGAGCTGGTCGTGGATACAAGTAAAAAATCTTTTACAAGCTAAAGAATATGTAAAAACCAATACGGTAATTGAAGTATCGATTGCGCTTTCCGATATCGGTATTTCACAAGGGTCGCCAGTTTCAGCAGGATACGTATGGAATGATTCAAACGCTGAGAAACTGCCTCTGGGCAGAGATTTAGCTGTGATTGGAGTAGGGACGGGGACAGAACCTGACGTTTCAACTCCTACGCCAGTTCCGACGCAAGCGCCGACACCGGTACCAACACCGGTACCGACACCAGTACCGACACCAGTACCAACACCAGTACCAACACCAGTACCGACACCGGTACCGACACCAGTACCAACACCAGTGCCAACACCGGTGCCAACACCGACGGCGACACCGGAACCAATGAAGACAACCATTGTCGTGGACGGAGAAACAGCCGATTGGAACAAAGTTTCGGAATTCATAGTTGGCGATTCGAATCCTAAATCTCTTAAGGCAGTCCATGCGAATTCTAATTTGAATGTACTTCTACAAGGCAGTAATTTATCAGTTAAGGTTCAGGTTTACTTCAATACCGACAGCAGCGTAAAAACAGGTTACCAATCAACGAAGCTGGCAGAGAGCGGTGCAGAGTTTCTATTAGAGAATGGTACTTTATACGCGTACTCGGGCTCGGGAAGCGATTGGTCGTGGAGAAAAATAGATTCATTAAAAACAACTAAGAAATATATCGTAAAAACAGAAATCATAGAGTTTGCAATTCCGCTCGATGTGCTGGGGCTAAAGGTGGACGGTTCCGTTTCGATTGGCGTGGTGCTTGCTGATTCAACCAAAACAATTCTTCCTAACGACGGCGTAATGAAGTCATTCGCTATTGTTAAAGAGTAAAAGGAAAATATAATTCTTTTGACCTAGTCTTAATAACCCTCTATAGACGATAATATCGGGAGACAAATGATCGAAGTGATCTCCCGAATATTGTCGAATGTAGAGGTTTTTTGTTTGAAATTGTAGAAATATAAAAGATTTTATTTCAAGGAATTGAGCAATCTCTCAAAATTCTACATAAAAATTGTTATTTCGTAGTCGAAACGAATCACGTATGTTATCATAAGTTAGCATTCGACATTTACATACAATTAATAGTCGAAATAACAAGACTTTATCTCTTTGCCACATCTATTCTTAAAGCTGCATAGGATCATTTCCCCGCTTGTAATATGACGCCCTTGCCTTTCAAAAATGATAAGCCGGTTAGAGCATAAAGTTTTTTATTGTAATGAATATCCATATTATAAAGACGGGGTGGAGTCGTGAAAGTACTTATTTCAGGAGGCTATGGATTTATCGGATCTCATGTTGCCGATAGGTTTCATAAAGAAGGATATGAAGTATTCATAATAGATAATTTATTAACCGGAAGAAAAGAAAACGTTACTTTTAAGCATAAAGGGTATCAACTATCCGTTGAGGATCCAAAATGCGAGGAAATATTCCGTTCTAACCGCTTTGACGCGGTTATTCATTTGGCTGCTCAGGTCAGCGTTGCCGACTCCGTGAGCAATCCAAGACTGGATACCGAGTCGAATGTGCTGGGTTTGGTCAATATGCTTACACTTTCTCAAAAATATAAGGTTAAAAAATTCATTTTCGCTTCATCGGCTGCGGTTTATGGCATGAATGATAAATTGCCGCTAGTAGAAACGGATCTTTGTAACCCCATCTCGCCTTACGGCATTAGCAAATGGGTTGGCGAATCCTACTGTTTGAAATGGGAACAGCTTTATGATTTAGAAACGGTGTGTTTTAGGTTTTCCAATGTGTACGGACCGCGTCAGGGCAGCGTGGGCGAAAGCGGCGTAGTCTCTATATTTATGGATCGGATCATTTCGGAGCAGCCCGTGTTTATTCATGGCGATGGCGAACAGACGAGAGACTTTATCTATGTGGAGGATGTAGCGGATGCGATCTACCGCGCTTCATATACTAGTCTGTCAGGCATTTATAATTTATCGACGAATACGGAACGCAGCGTTAACTCCTTGGTTGATGTGTTGAAGGAGCTTCACGATGTGAAAGAGGTTCATCACACGGACCGCAGGGATGGAGATATCCAACGGTCGACTTTGAGCAACGAGAAAATTAAAAACGAGCTGGACTGGGTTCCGATGTATGATACGAACGAAGGTTTGAAGCGTACCTTTGCGTGGTTCAAATCGAATCAGGCAAAGCGCGAAGTCGCAGTTAGCGCAGTGGCGGAGACATCATCCAAGCGGCAGTGGCTTAAGAGCATTCAGCCTTATTTCGAGAACTTGCTGGCCTTTGCTCTAACGGCTTGGATCGTGCTCAGCCAACAAAGCAGTGCATACGGGCTGATTGATGTTGAATTATTTTACATTACGATTATTGGTATTATCTATGGTAATCGTCAATCTATTCTAGCGGTTGTATTATCCATCGGGTTATTTCTATTCAAAAAGCTTGATGACGGTCATGAAATTGTATCTTTGATGTACGATACGGACTTCTTTTTCCAGCTGGCCATTTATTTGTTTATCGGACTCGTCGTTGGTTACTCGGTGGAACGGAAGAACGGCATTATTCAAGCCAAAGAGCAAAAAATCGTGGAACTGGAAAATAGATACGAGTTTTTGAACGGCGTGTATACTGAGGTTCGCGAAGTGAAGGACGAATTGCAGCACCGAATTTTGAACAGCGGTGACAGCTTCGGGAAAATCCACTCGATTACGAAAGAGCTGGAGAGCTTGGAGCTTGAGAAGGTGTTTATGGCAACGGTCAACGTTGTCAAATCGATTATGGGCGTGCAAACCGTATCCATTTATACGGTCAGTCCGAACCGCTCGTTTATGCGACTTGTCGCGAATACGAATGATTCGGGGGCGGCAGTAAGCAAGTCATTGCGTCTTGAAGACCATGCTTACTTACAGAAAATGTTGGCAGACGGCAAGGTATTTGTAAATAAAGAGCTTAATAGCCATGCGCCGCTGATGAGCGTGCCGATCTATCATGATGGAACGATTGCGGCATTTATTTCCATAGAAGGCATGTCTATCGATAAGTTTTCGCTCTATTATCAGAACTTGTTTAAAGTTACCTCTGATCTGGTTTCTTCTGCTCTGTCGCGCGCGCTTGCGTATCTCGATGCAACGGAAAGCCGCAGGTTTATCGAGGGTACCTCTGTATTGCGAAAAGAGGCTTTCGAAGAAATCCTGTCAAGCAAGAAACAGGCAAAAAGCATGCACAATACACCTTATCTGTTACTGGAAGGCGAGCTTGGCCAAATGTCCTTGAAGCAATATTCGGAAAAGGTTGCAAGCATGCTGCGCGAGACGGATTATATCGGTTCGGTAAAAGAAGGACAAGTTGTCGTCATCCTTTCCAACTCGGCGGCAGAAGATGCTAACTTTGTCCTATCTCGTTTTGCGCAACAAGAAATCAGCATGAGAGTTGTCGAAGGGGAGCTCTAATATGATTGGGTTATTATACGGAATATACGTGCTGCTGTCGGCATTCGGCTTATTTCTAATCCACCGTAAATCTATGCGGGAATGGCTGCTTAGGATGATCATTGTTACGCTGCTTCCAGTAATCGGGTGGCTCTTGCCTGTGTTTTGGCCGAGACGTTGGTTTAACCATGCCGGCGAGAAGCTGGACGAATATATCGTAAAGCAGCAGGAAGAGATGTCTGTAAGCAACATAGGCATTCACAAGAAGATGGAAGTAGAAAAAGAGTTAAACATCATTTCTATCGAGGATGCGCTCATTGTCAGCGAACATTCTGCAAGGCGCAGAGTCATGATCGATGTTCTGAAGCAGGATTCCATTAATTATCTTGAGGTTTTGCAAACGGCCGTTAGCAATGAAGATACGGAAACCTCCCATTATGCCGTTAGTGCGATTATGGAGGCGAAAAGGAAGCTCTCGATATCGATTCAGGAGCTTTCTGTACAGTATGAGCAAAACAAAACGGACGAGCATCTGCTGCGTGCATATGCGGAAGTGCTGAAAGGCTTTATGCGCAGCGGATTTTTGGATGAACGTACCTCACGGAAATATAAATATACGTATGTTGCAGTTTTAGAACAGCTAATTTCCAATTCGGAGGATGTGGAATCGGCGTTTGCCGAGAAGCTGAATGCGGAGATGGAGCTGGGTCAATTTATTGCAAGCGAGGAGACCTGCCATGCGTACATCGAGAGATATCCCCACAGCGAGGATGCCTATCTTAGCTTGGTTCAGCTGTATTTTATGACAAAATCGGTGGATAAGCTGCACACAACGATAGAAACACTAAAAAAGTCACCGTTGAGGCTCTCGAACCGGGCCCTCACCATGGTAAGGTTTTGGTCGGAAGGGGCATGACATGAAGAACGAGTTAAACTTCTCGAGAAAAATATACATCATTTTGCTGGTAGTCTTGGCGTTTGGAGTTGTAATTCAGATCGCGCGTTCCCAATATATCCTACAGTTTAAGCATAATACCAATTTATTGGAGCAACGCGAGGAGCTGTTTGCAAATATAAAGGATCATCCTGCTCAAGAACTTACAGGCACGAATTATTGCGTTGTGTATGAATCAACCGAGGATTATAGTGTCGCGCTCAAAAAAAATGCGTCCCGAACGTTACAATACATGCAGAAGAAAGCTGCTGAAATTAATTTAGCAGAGCAAAATCTGAATGTAGACAGCTGTGGTGTAGTTATCGTTGCAACGGATAACTTGAATAAGTTAGGAAAGGTCAATCTCATTGATGATTACGTATTTAATGGCGGCTATATGATATTTATGAGCTCCTTAACCATAGATACCAATTTTCAAGTGCTCTATCGGAAATTCGGCATTTCGTCATTTGGCCAACCGCATGAAACGATTGGAATCGAGCTTCTCTCCAATGTATTGATCGGGGAAAAAAAGCTTCACATAGACGATGAATTTATGAGCAACTCCTCCATTAGTATTGAGTTGGATGATCAGTCAGAGCTGCTCGCCGAATCAGCAGACGGCAATCCGCTTCTTTGGAAACGGGGATACGGCAAAGGAGCGTTCATGATGTTTAACGGCTCCATGCTGCAAGAAAAAATCAACCGTGGTTTTTTTGCCGGAGCTTTAAGCTTGCTTGAGCCGAATTTTATTTATCCGATTTTTAATTCGAAAATATTTTTTATCGACGACTTTCCAGCCCCGATTTCAAAAGAGGTCATTCCGGCTATCTACAGAGAATATCAACGGGATACGCCAAGCTTTTACCAGGATATCTGGTGGCCGGATATGCTTAAGGCTGCGAAAAAATACGCGATTAAATATACGGCGGTAATTATTCAATCCTACCACGACGAGGTGCTGCCGCCATTCGAATATCCGATTGACGAGGATCGCTACGGGCTTATTTCATACGGGCGCGAGGTCATTAAGAGCGGCGGCGAAATCGGAATTCACGGCTACAATCATCAATCCTTGGTTGTAGACGAGGAAGTATCCAAAAGTTTTGGTTATAACGCATGGAAGAACTCCGACATCATGGCAGAATCCATTAAAGAAGTTTTGAAATTTTCAGCCCAGGCTTTTCCCAAGTATTCAGTTATGTCCTACGTCCCGCCTTCTAATGTGCTGGATGAAGTAGGGAGAGAAGGGTTGAAAAAAGCATGGCCGAACTTGACGGTTATTTCGTCTTTATACGGTGAGGATGCATCAGGAATGGCCTATGTACAGGAATATGAGATTGCCAAAGATGGCATTATTGAGATGCCTCGCGTCACCTCGGGTTATTTTGAGGATACCTTTGAACGCTGGGCGGAAGCGAACGCCATGACCGGGTTAGGAATCTTCTCTCATTTTATTCATCCCGATGATGTTTTAAGCGGCGCGCGAAGTAAAAACCAAACCTGGGAAAAGCTTTATGACGGCTTCTCGGAAAAAGTCGAACGGCTGAAAAAGACATATCCATGGGTCCGTCCAATGGCTTCGACCGAGGCGGCGCTAGATATGGGAGTTGCCTTGACCTCGCAGCTGAAGCTTACGGAAAGCGAAGACAGCATCAAAGGCGAAGTATCCAACTACCGTTCAAATCTTTATTATGTTTTACGCTCCGATAAAAAAATCGGGAAACAAGTGAATTGCTCTGTCCAAAAAATAGATACGAATACGTTCCTTGTCGAAGTATATGATTCTAAATTCACGATCGAATTAGGTGGGTAATCACATGAGAATATGTATAATTGCTGAAGGATCGTATCCGTATATTACTGGCGGGGTGTCAAGCTGGATTCATAGTATCATTACGCAAATGCCGGAGCATGAATTCGTGATTTACGCGATTGGGGCACAGACCAAGCAAAAGGGTCGATATAAATATAAACTGCCAAGCAATATCGTTGAAGTGAAGGAAATGTTCCTGGATGCGTATTTATTCGAGGAAGGCGAGTGGGGCCATCGTTTTAAGCTGACGAATGACCAGCAAAAGGAAATAATGGCCCTTCTGAGTGGGGAAGGAACGGTAAATTGGAGCAATATTTTTGATTTGCTTCGAACCAGCAAGTTCCGCAGAGCGGCTGATTTCTTATCAAGCAAGGATTACTTTGATATTTTGGAGCAGCTCGGAAGGAATAAATATAGCCTAGTGCCCTTTACGGAAATGTTTTGGACGGTGCGCTCGATGATTCTGCCGCTGTTCTTGACGATACGACATGAAATACCGAAGGCGGACGTTTACCATAGCGTATCGACAGGATATGCGGGCGTGGTAGGCGCGCTGGCTAAGCACTTGCATAAAAAACCATTGCTGCTAACGGAGCACGGCATTTACTCGCGTGAGCGGGAAGAAGAAATCATTAAAGCAGATTGGGTGAAAGGTTACTTTAAAGATTTGTGGATCGAGTATTTCTATAACCTTTCAACCTGTGTCTATGAAGCAGCGGATCAAGTCATCACATTGTTCAGCCGCAACAAGGAAATTGAAATAGAGGTTGGGTGCGACGAATCCAAAATAAGCATTATCCCCAACGGCGTAAATATCGACAACTATGTAAATTTAATAACGGCTCCGCAGGATGGCAAACTTCGAATCGGAGCGATTGTCCGCGTTGTGCCTATAAAAGATATTAAGACGATGATCCAAAGCTTCGCATTGATTAAGCATGAGGTCCCAAATGCGGAGATGTACATCATGGGTCCGATTGAAGAGGACGAGCAGTACTATCAGGAATGCATGCAGATGGTAGAAGCCATGGAAATTAAGGACATTATTTTCACAGGCGAAGTGCAAATCAAGGACTATATTGGCCAAATGGACATTCTTATGCTAACGAGCATTAGTGAAGGGCAGCCACTCGCCATTCTGGAAGGGATGGCCTGCGCAAAGCCGTTTGTAACGACGAATGTCGGCAGCTGTAAGGAACTGATCAACGGAATGGACGACGGTATTGGTCCTGCAGGTTTAGTCGCGCCGGTTATGCACTACGAGCAGCTCGCAAACGGTGTTATAGAATTGTGCAAAAACCAAAAGCTGCGTGAACAGATGGGACGTAATGCATTCGAGCGTGTTCAGCGTTTTTATAAGCATCAGGATTTTATTGCTAGCTATCGTAATCTTTATCAATCGTTGGGAGGCTGACGTAAGTGGCTGGAATCGGCTTCGAACTGAGAAAGTTGTTTCAGGAGCAGGGATTAATAAATAATGTTAAGGCTTATGCGTATTCGTCTTTGACGACGATAGGACCAATGGTCTTATGCATGTCCTTGATTATTGCGCTTCAAAAAATGATGTCCGTCTATAATGGAAGCTATTTGGAATGGGAGCTGTATATCTCGACGGTAACCTATTGCTTTATTTTTTCCATTATCATTACGAGCGGGATATCCATGGTTATCACGCGTTTCATTGCCGACATGATCTATCAGAAAAAGTATGAGCAGCTGTTATCCTCCTATTACGGAGCATTAATGGTTTGCCTGCCCGTGTGCGCTTTGGCAGCTTGGCTGTTTCTGCGCGAGGTGTCTGCTGATTCCGGATATAAGCTGGCTGCTTATCTTTTCTTCATGGAGCTTATTATTATTTGGATACAAGGAATTTATTTATCGGCTTTAAAGGACTATATTCGCATTGTAAGAAGCTTCGGAATTGGGGTTGTCATCGCACTGCTAAGCGGTTTCCTACTGTTTTCGTATACGGACATCCAAGCAACTACAGCCGCGCTACTCTCGATCGATATCGGCTTTTTGGTTATAGCCGTACTTTCTTCCTTTCATTTCGAGCAAATATTCCCCCGTGCGCAGAGCCGGCAATATTTTACTTTTCTAACCTACTTTAAGAAATACCCTTCGCTTTTCTTTACCGGCTGCTTTGTTTATGGCGGCGTATATATTCACAGCTTTATTTATTGGTTTGGACCATCGGGCGTGGAGGTTGCTAATCGTTACCTGGTTATGCCGGCATACGATTTACCGGTTTTCTACGCGTTTCTCTCTGTCGTTCCATCCATGGTCGTTTTTGTCGTATCGGTTGAAACGTCTTTCTACGAGAAGTTTCGGGTGTATTATTTGAACGTATTGGATGGCGGCACCTATCAGGATATCAATAAAGCCAAAAAAGAAATGCAAAAAACGCTTTTGCGTGAATTCAGCTTTTTAATGGAAGTACAGCTGCTGTTTACCATTCTTTCCATAGCTCTTGGAATGAATTTTCTGCCGAAAATTGGTTTCACAATGGCGCAGCTGGACTTGTTTCTCATCTTAACATTAGGCTATTTCTTATTTATTATTATGTTCGTGCTTGTACATGTCCTCATGTACTTCGATGACCGGAAAGGTGTCCTTATGATTAGTGGTTTGTTTATTGCAGCAAATGCCGGATTTACGTACTGGATGATGAATTTAGACCTCAATGGTCTCGGCATGTTCATGGCGGCATTCGTAGCGCTGGCCGTTGGGATTGCGCGCCTGCTGCATGTGCTGCGCAATATTGATTACTATACCTTCTGTTCACAACCGCTTACGACAAAAAGCCAGCGGGAAAATTCAAAACTTTCATTGGTCAAACCGGCCTCGATTATTTCTTCAATAATTGTTATGACGCTGGTTTTATCCGCATGCTCTAGTGATAAAGCTGCTTCAGTAGGCGAACCTTCCAATAGTGAGGGCGCAGCTGCTTCCACTGGGCAAAGCGACGGCATCGCGGAGGATAAACGGATTTATGAAAGAGATGAGGACGGCTCTCTTAAGGCTTTGTATGTCACGATAATGCCGGAAAAAGCAAATGATGCCGATTCCGTAAACTGGTATGAACTTAATCGGATGACAGATCGTTACAGTGAAGAGAATTTGGAAGTCATTATGCAGGAAGGAAAGGCAGACGGCACGGGGCCAACGTCTGGAATGTTTGGATACGGGGCAGACACTGCTAACGCAAAAATCAGCCTACGAGGCAATACTGCCAGATATGCTGCCCAAAAATCCTATAAAATCAAGCTATTTGATGAAGCAGGCTTATGGCAGAACCAGAGGACGTTGAATTTAAACAAGCATTCGACGGACCTTTCGAGATTACGTAATAAGCTAAGCTTTGATTTGTTGGAGCAAATCCCGAATATAACGAGCTTAAGAACGCAGTTTGTTCATTTGTATGTCAAGGATTTGTCAGAGGGCTCGGCAAATGCAGGTTATCAAGACTATGGTCTATACAGCCAAATCGAACAGCCTAACGAAATGTTTTTGAAGTCTCATTGGCTGGACCCTTACGGTCAGCTTTACAAAGTTAACTTTTTCGAGTTCCAACGCTATCCCGATCAAATTAAGTCGCAGTCAGATCCGGATTATGATAAGGCAGCCTTTGAAACCATTCTTGAAATTAAAGGCCGCGAAGAGCATGACAAGCTGATCGACATGCTGGATGACTTGAACAATATGGAACAGTCTATTGATGAAGTCATTGAAGAACATTTTGATCTGGAAAATTTCCTTACATGGACAGCAATAAACATTTTGACGGACAACATGGATACGGATGCTAATAACTTTTATCTTTATTCCCCGTTAAATTCAAAGAAGTGGTATTTGCTTCCTTGGGATTATGACGGTGGCTGGGAGCTGCAGAGGGAAGGAAACTACATCCGGACTTATCAGTCCGGACTCAGTAATTTCTGGGGAAACACCTTGCATAACCGTTATTTCCGAAATGAAGAGCATATTAAGCAGTTAGAGGACAAAGTAGAAGAGTTAGCCAAAGTCATTAATAAGGACAGCGTGGCAAAGCAGTTAAACGAATATAAGGATGTCGTTAAGCCTTTTCTCTTCAGCGCGCCTGATATGAACTATTTACCTGGACGCAATGATGATTTCGATAAGGAGCTTGAGCAAATTATCAATACTCCGGAACGAGGAGTAGAACGATTCCTGAAAGATTTAGAAAAGCCTAAGCCATTTTATATGGACGCAGTTGATATAGAAGCCGCGAAAATTAATTTTACATGGGGAATCTCGTTTGATCTTCAGGGGGATGATCTCCTTTATGACGTGACGGTTGCCCGTGATCCTGCTTTTGCGCAAATTATTGGATCCCAAAAGAACATACAGGTTAACGAAGCATCATTTAAAAGACCGGTAAATGGAACTTACTACTGGCGGGTAACGGTTCGCGATAGCAGCGGGCATGAGCAAACCTCTTTCGATTCCTTTACTGACGTAGAAGGCAATGAGTATAACGGTATTAGACAGTTCGAGGTGGAATAGCATGTTATTTCAGGGTAAAAAGCTACGAAACGAAATGAAGTATTATTTGCACATGCATGATTATATTTCACTTCGCTACAAGGTCTCGACCATGCTTGTTATGGACAAAAACTCATTGTCAGTAGATGGATACGGCATTCGCAGCCTGTATTTTGACGGCCCGCATGATCATTCTTTGTATGATAAGAATAACGGCATATTTAAACGCGAGAAATACCGTATTCGCATTTACAATGGCAGTGACGCGAAAATTACCGTGGAGCGGAAAAGCAAATACGGTGAATTCGTATGCAAGGAAGCAGCCTCTATTAGTCGTGATGAGTACGATGCCATCATGAGAAAAGATTACGAGCCGTTAGCAGGCAAAAAGGAACCTTTGCTGATCGAATTTTATTCGGCGCTTGCGCATCGGGCTTTCCGGCCTATCGTCATCGTTGATTATTTTCGAGAGGCCTATGTGTATGAACCGGGAAATGTGCGAATTACATTCGATAAGCGCTTGACTGCGGGCGTAAATTCCGTCGATTTATTTGACCCCCACTTAGTGCAGGAGGAAGCGCTGCTCCCGGCTCAAACGATAATGGAAGTGAAGTTCGATGATTTTCTTCCGGATAATATTCGTAAGGTTGTACAGCCGGAGAGGCATGCGCGGTCAGCGATATCCAAGTATGTCATTTGCCGCGAGGTTGGCATGAAGCATTTTAAACAATAGACTAGCAGAGGTGCAATAATGAACGATACGGTTAATTTCCAGGACGTCATCAAAAAAAGCATGCTTCATCTTGAAGCATTCCGGAGTATTTCTTATGTAGATATGTTTTTGGGTCTAGCATCAGCATTCATAATCGGCTTATTCATTTATTGGATTTACCGCAAAACATTCCGCGGTGTCGTGTACAGCTATAACTATAATGTCTCTTTCGTTCTGATGACAATGATTACGGCGCTTATTATTATGACAATCAGTACGAATATCGTATTGTCACTCGGTATGGTCGGCGCACTCAGCATCGTGCGTTTTAGAACCGCTGTAAAGGATCCGTTGGACATCGTGTACATGTTCTGGGCAATTGCTGCAGGTATCGCCAGCGGCGCCAAAATGTACCCTCTGGCTTTAGGTGGATCCATCATAATCGGTTTAACGTTGGCTTGGCTATCCAAGCGCAAAATTCAAGAGCAAGCCTTTCTCTTGATTATTCGCCATACCGATAGCGCAACTGCTGAACTTAGAGTTCAGCTTCGCAAGCTGGACTCTAAGCTGAAATCCAAAACCGTCCGCAAGGATTTTACAGAGCTGACTGTAGAAATTAAAATGCGTGACGACAATACCGCATTTATGAAAACGATTAGCGAAATTGAAGGCGTACATGATGCATCGCTTATTAACTATACAGGCGATTACGCACAATAATCGTAAAATTGACCGAATTAAATATGGATGCTATTACGGGCTGATCCTCTATTCTGAGGTGTCAGCCTGTTTGATTTTTAGTGGATATAAAACAGGGGTGAGCCATTTGCTCACCCCTGTTTCTTATAACGGTAATTAAACCTGTCTAGGCAGCGTAATCTCAACACAGGTTCCCTGGCCAAGCTCGCTTCGGAAAACGATAGCTCCTTTATGGGCAGCGATGATTTGCTGGCTAACCATGAGGCCAAGGCCGTTGCCACTGGCTTTTTTCGTAAAGAAAGGCTCGCCCAAGCGTATCAAATCATCCTCGGCAATTCCGCAGCCCTGATCGATGAATTGCAGAACAATCGAGCCGCTCCTATTCTTTTCCAGTTGGATGGACAGCACACCGCCGCCGGGCATGGATTCAATCCCGTTTTTCATGATGTTGACGAAAACCTGCTTCAGCTGGTTAGCTTCGCCAATCACCTCAGGAAGCTCGGCTTCGGCGAGCAGCGCAAGCTGAACATTGCTCATCTTCGCCTCTGAATCGAGCAGCATCATGATATCGCCGACAAGGGTCAGCACGTTCACAGGTTGATAATGGGTGGCTTGCGGCTTAGCGAATACAAGAAATTCGCTTACGATCATATTGATCTGGTCAAGCTCGCCGAGCATCACCTCGAGATGGGAAGGCGTTAAGGAGCCGGTCTGCTGCTGCAGCTGGACAAAGCCTCGCAGCGTCGTCAGCGGGTTGCGCACTTCATGGGCAACGCCCGCGGCAATTTGACCGACCACCGACAGCTTCTCGGAGCGCCTTATAATTTCCTCCGTTTGCTTACGGGATGTAATATTCCTTGAAATGGTGGCGATTGCAATAATGGCGCCAAGCTCATCGCGTATCGGAGATATCGTAATGCTCAAATCAATGAGCTGATTGGATTTTGTATAACGGACGGTTTCGAAGTCGGTTACAGAGCCGCCGCGCAGCACGGTAGCCTCAAGCTCATGATGCGAGCTGAGATAGTCGCTTGGCACATTATCCAGAGGTCTGCCGAGCGCCTCTTCCTCATTCCAGCCGTACATGATCTCGAAGGCTTTGTTCACTTGAATGACATGGCCCGCCAAATCCGCTACATGAATCGCATCGGAGGTATGATTGACGAACGATTCAAGGTACTGCTTCGTGTTTCGCAGCTCTTCGGCCGTATCCTGAAGCTGAGTGGTATAGCTGTGCAAATTATCGCCCATCGTATCGATGCGGGAAGCGAGCAAGCCTAACTCATCATTGCTGCGTATCGTAATGATTTTGCCGAAATTGCCTGCAGCAATCGCATTTACTTTGTTTAAAATCTGATTCAAGCCGCGCAGCATGAAGCCCGCAATGAAGTAACTCGCGAACATCGTCACCAGAACGAGGCACAATGAGATGACCGATTGCATAAGCAGCTGCCGTTTAAGCGGCTTCAAAATAGATTGATGGTCAAAGCTGATACAGATGACATAGGTTTTGTCGATGGTGATCGGAATAAAGGTTTTCATGACCTGTTTGCCCATGATCGTGCTTTTCGCTGTAACCGTCATCCCGCTATCCAACGCTTTTTGTATATTCACGGAATCATTTTCTTGATCTTTGTAGGTGTATTGCCCAAAGGGAATGTCTCGAACGTCTAGATTGTAAACAGGAATGCCTTTTTTCATTTTTATGATTGGACTTTTTCCGAAAAACTGCGGATCAAAGCCGGTGATTTCTAAAATATCCTGCTGATCGGCAATGATCTTATTGACGATGGAATTCGTCCCGATCGAATTGTCGAAATCGAGCAGCACCTGCGCATTCACGTATGGATTAATCATATAGTTTGTCGTTCCGTCGTAATAGTCGCCCCATTTTCTTATTTGTTTAGGGTCTGAGGTGGAGAAATTAAACGGTCCGGACCAAAAGTTTTCCAGCTTTTGCCCTTCAGGAATGGTGACGTTATGATTCTCAAAAAGCTGCAAAAACGCCCTGTGCCAATAATCCCACGTTTTTGAGCTTAGGTTGATTTCATTGGGATCGGAGGATTTTAATGCGATAACATCGTCATCGAAGCGTTTCCACAGCGTAATATGATCGACGCCAAGCTTGCGGCTTAGCTCGACGAGCTGTTCGTTTTTGACTTTATCGATATCGGGATCAAGCTGCTCCTTAGCGGCAATGGCAACGATTCTCAGCTTCTCGCCTATTGAATCCTCCATAGATTGCCTTGCGCTTTCCGAGGCTGCAATCGTGAGGCTAATTTGCTTCGCAATACTGTTTACCTGCTGCTCAAGACTCGATTGCACCTCAGCTTTGGAAGAAAAATAAGAAATGAATAGGCTCAGGGCCAAAATGACGGCAACAATAATTGAAATCCAAAATGACAGCTTTTTTTTAATGGACAAAAGGATATCCCCCCGAGGTTCTAAGGTGCATGTACTACAATTAGACACGGAGTGACAAAAATCCTGTTTGTCCGCATATAAAAAAAGGAGAAGCTTATGCGGCTCTCCCTTTTTTGAAATCCGTATTCTATGATTCGCGCGTAAACTGCTCTTCAAGAAGGTATTCTTCTGCTTCTTCATACGTCTCGAAGGCAGATTCGAGGTTAAGATCGGCATATAAATACCATAGATCTTCTTCGAAAAGCAGCGTTAGCACGGCGTTGTCCGGACCGATCCAGCGTTGTTCCAGAGCCTGCTTTTTCTTTTTCTTCTTTTTCGATTCCGGTTTCTCCGGCGGTGCTATGGAAAGAGAGCTAATCGATTTCTCGATAATCGAGCGGAGCTCTTCCTCATTAAAGTCTCGAATATTTACGAGGCCCTTGTCGTCGGTTTCCACACCGGGCACAAGTCCGGCGAATACATAGCCGTTGCCGTTCGGATGCAAATGGTGCACGACCGATTTCTTCTCATGGGCACTCTCTTCATAATGGAAGTTGGTGCGGCCTAGAGAAACATCCTTTCGTTCCAATTCGGGAAAGGCTTCGATGATAGCGAGCTTTTGTTCAAAAGACAGCATATGTTTCCTCCTAAAGTTTGCGAAGCAAACCGCTTCGAAAGCATGGACCTAGTTTGCGAAGCAAACCGCTTCGAAAGCATGGACCTAAGTTTGCGAAGCAAACCGCTTCGAAAGCATGGACCTAGTTTGCGAAGCAGCAGTCGCGATGCTTGTGATTATACCACATCGCAGGAGGCGACTGTTAGGCATCCTTCTTCTTCATTAGAATGATCATGGCGCCGGCTAGAATGAATGCAATGGCGATAATCGGCTGGCTGAGCACGAATTTGTTGTAGAAGGAGCCGATTGAGAAGACAGCGAAGAAAAGGAGCGACAGCACGCTCAAAATATTGATGGGGATAAGCAGCCATTTGTTACGGTTGCCGAACCAATAAAATTCGAACAAGCCGATGGCAACGGCGAGGATAAAGCCTGGCCACATATACACCCAGTTGTTGAATAGCATGGCGATCTGGCAGACGACGCCCGCGATAAACAAAATACCACCAGGGATGAGCAGTCCGACTCCTTTTCTGCCGATCATGGAGAAGTAGAGCCAATGGAAAAAGAGTCCGAGCGGTATGACGAATAGCGATGGCCAGAAGTAGGCAAAGATTTTGCCCGGACCGAACGTTTCGCCTTGGTTTAGAAATAAACAAGCACCTAGCAGCAGGAGGACAAACCCGCTAATTGTTCTTAAATTCATTGTACAAAAGCACCCCTATCCACGTTTTATTAGCTGCTTTCAGCATAGCATAGATTGAAAATAACTGTCCTCCTGCTGCAGGTAAAATCGGAAACTGGACTAAAGTCTAGTTTCCTCTACTCCGGATGGTTCGGGGTAGCCGTACCGACCTCGAACGGCGAGGAAACGCCCTCGTACATGAGATGCATCGTCATCCCGGCGGACGCGTGAACAAGGTTATGGCAGTGGTCCATCCAGATGCCGGGGTTATCCGCGCGGAAAGCGACCTCGTACGTTTCTCCGGGTGCCACATCGAGCGTATCGGACCACCAAAGGCTCCCGCTTACAGTCTCATTGTTGCGTGACAGCACAAGCATATGATGGCCGTGCAGATGCATCGGGTGCTCGACGGAGCTGCGGTTTACTATGGTTGTCTTTACGAGCTCGCCCTCCTTCACGATAAACATGGGCGTATTCGGGAATACTTCGCCGTTAATCGTGTCGTAGGCGGCAAAGCCTCCGTTGTAAAAGGCAAAGCGATTGTCTAATACCATCATAAACTCGCGGTCAAATTTGCTGTCTCTATGAAAGGGAACGTCTGCTGGCGAAGTCCCGTAATGTGTCGGATCAAAAGTAGTTACTTCAGGGCGCTCCGGAATGTCTCCGCTGCCGTCTTTACTCATCAGTATCCCCAAGGAATGGCCGTTCCCAACCCGCAGAAAGACGGGATGATCGGGCATGGTGAAGGTGACGTCATACCGGCCGCCGGTGAGCAGCTCGAGGCGGTGGTGTTCTAGCTCTGCCGGGCCTGTGAGATCGGTGCCGTCTATGGCGGTTACTTTGAACGGGGCCCCCGTTAAAATATAAGACTGCCGGACCCAGTCATCGGTATTGATCAGCCGAAGCTTAACCGCCGTGCCGGGCGCGACCGCTTTTCGCTGCACAGACGGGTCCGCCCCGATCGACATGCCTGCGCCGCGCCAGTTGTGCGTGATAACCGTAATGTCTTCGATAGGTCCCGCTGCAGCCTCCTGCGGCTCCACGATCAGCGCGCCGAACAAACCTTTCTCCACGGCTGTCTTAGAGTTTTGATGCGAATGATACCAGAAGGTGCCCGTCTGCTCTGCGACAAAACGATAGGTAAAGGTTTCTCCGGGCATAACCGCATTCTGGGTAGCGCCGGCGACGCCGTCTTCGGCGTTCGGCACATCAAGGCCATGCCAGTGCAGCGTTGCGCCGTCTTCGATATCTTTGTTTATGAGCGTAACCTCGATGAGCTCCCCTTCCTTCATGCGCAGCTCAGGACCGGGAATTTGGCCGTTATAGGTCCAAGCTTCCACCTGCTTGCCGGAGCTGAGCGCAACGGTCTTCCGCTCGGCTGTGAGCGTAAACTTGCGATCGGGGATGCCCGTGCGCGGTCCAGTCAGCTCGGTGACCGGAATGGAAGGGGATGTCCCGGCAGCCGTGCTGGCCCCAGTATGGTGATGCTCTGCATGCGCCAGCTCTTGTGAAGAGCGTGCACCTATGCCGTAATCTGTTTTTCCTGACATCATGCTTAGCGTCTCAGGCAGTCGGCTGTTCTCCATAGCCGTCAGGAACGGAATGCTGCTGACGGCTAAAACGGCAAGGAGCAAGCCGGTATGCGTTAGCCGGCGCCGCCATGGACGGTAGACAAGCGCTACCTCCGCTGCAAGCTGGTTGCGGCGGGATTGCAGCATCCACTGCAAGCAGGCAACGAATAATAACAAAGTAGCCGGCATGGTTACTGCTGTCCAATGGAAGGGGATAGGCGGCACGAACGCAAAATAAAACAGCGCGACGGAGCACAATGCGGCGAGCTGAAAGGGGACGATAAATGCCGGATCGGAGGATTGGCGGCGGCGTGCGACATCAAGAGCATTTTCCGAGCGTCCCCTCGTCCGGTGCATGAGCTTACGGAGTCTGGGAAAGGAGTAGAACCAAATGAGGAGGACGGGCAGCAAGGCAAGCGGCGTGCGGACAAGCAGCCGGTCCATCCAAAACAACGGATGCGAAGATGCCGCAAGCATAGTATCCGCAGCTGCCATGACGGCAGCGAGCAGGCTGAGGCTGACGGACCAAAAAATAAGCTTGCGTGTTTTGCGGTATAGCTGCCTCTCTGACCGGTTATAAATAAGCTTTGATGCCTTTCCTGCGGCAATAAAGGAAAAAATAACAAATAGCATTAACGCGCCGAGCTCCGATTGAATGAGTAGTGAATACATCGAAATAGCCTCCTGAAGAATTTGTTTTCTGCGTCTGCGGCTTTATAGAAGAAACCGTTTTCTAGTCGTTATTCATCTTATCGAGTCATCGGGAATTGAAAAACCGCCGTAGGTCTGAAAGAGGTCCTAGACCTGTGACGGGGGATGTTCGTCGAATGACCGCGAATGGAATCGAAAGCTACAAAAAGCGGAAATACTTCTTATAAAGCGACATTTTACACCTCTTGTTTAGTTCTATGAAAGCGCTATTATTAAGGTAATAAGAAGTAGGAGGTGAATAATATGAGCCAAGAAGAAGAAGTAGTTCAAGAAGGCGCGGAAGAGACCGCGGAACTCATTTCGGAAGAGGCTCCAGCGGAAGAAGCAATCGAAGCTGTTGAGGCTGAACTGGAAGAGGAAGAAGCGGAAGAAGCGGCTGCTGCGGTAGAGGAAGATGCTGCAGAGGAAGCGGAAGAAGAGGCGGCTGAGGAAGAAGCTGCCGAAGAAGAGTCTGAAGAGCAATAATGATATCTATCATTTTAAATTATAAAGAGGAAGACTGTTTGGGGGCCGTTTCGACGGCGTCCGGACAGTCTTTTTTTGTGTTCGGGAACGCAGGCTTTATAAGTATGCGTTTACATCGGAGCTGCCAACATTTTATTCTCGTAAAAGCGTATTTCTAACGTGCAATAGCCCTCTCGATATGCTACGATACCTTGTGCTTTACTTTTCCTATTAGAAGAAGGTGACAACATGACAACGGCAGAAGCCGGTAAAGGACAAAGGCCGCAGGAGCAGAAGGGCATTAATTTATTTTTTCTGACATGGCCTATATTTTTGGAGATCTTTTTGTTTATGCTCATGGGAATCGCGGATACGCTCATGCTTAGCGCGATTTCGGACAATGCCGTATCCGGCGTCGGGGCAGCCAATCAATACCTGCATATCGCCATTTTGCTGCTGGAGGTCATCGGTAACGGGGCGTCAATCGTCGTTGCGCAATATATCGGGTCTCGAAAGTTTATAGAAGCCGCAAAAATATCAGCGCTTGCCGTAACGCTCAATCTAGCGGTCGGGCTGCTTATAAGCTTAACGTTCGTGCTGTTTGGTGGTCAATTGCTGCAGACGTTGAATTTGCAGGGCGAGATCCTCGTCCATGCCAAAAGCTATCTATCGATCGTAGGCGGGATGATATTCCTGCAAGCGATTATTAACTCCATCTCGGCGATTATTCGCGTGCATGGCTTTACGAAGGAAGCGATGTATGTATCGCTTGGCATGAATGTCGTTCATATTATCTTAAACTATTTGCTCATATTCGGTAAGTTCGGCTTTCCGGAGATGGGCGTGCAGGGTGCGGCGCTGTCATCGGTCATCAGCCGCGCATTAGCGCTGGCCGTATTCTTCTGGATGCTTTATCGCATTATGTCGGTAAGGGTAGAAATCAGCTATTATTTCACCTTGTCGAAAGAGTATATCGCTAAAATTTTGAAAATCGGCATCCCGTCCGCACTGGAGCAGGTGATGTACCAAGCCTGTCAAATGGTTTTCTTGTATTATGCGACTTATCTGGGCGCAGCCTCCCTCGCAGCCAAAAATTACGCGAATAACATTTCGATGTTTACGTATTTGTTTGCTTTTGCGATCGGCATGGGTACGTCGATTATCGTCGGCCGGCTTGTCGGGGCAGGCGAGCAGACGACAGCCTATCACCGGGTTTGGAAAAGCGTGCGCTGGGCAAGCGGCGTCACCTTATTCGCTGTCCTGCTCGTCATCGCGTTCCGCGAGCCGCTGATGCGCATGTTTACGGATGACGAGGAGATAATCCGGCTAGGGGTACAGGTTCTGCTTCTGAGCATTGTGCTGGAGACGGGGCGTACGATCAACATCGTGCTCGTTAACTCCTTGCGCGCATCAGGCGATGCCAAGTATCCGCTCTGGGTTGGCATGTTCTCGATGGTGGCGATGAGCCTGCCGCTCGGTTATTTTTTCATCTTTGTATTGGATTTAGGTTTGGCCGGCATTTGGCTGGCGATTGCGGCGGATGAATGGCTGCGCGCGTTTATTATGTTTTTCCGCTGGCGCAGCAGAGCTTGGGAGAAGCACGCGCTCGTCAAGCGGGAGCAAAAGGATAAACCGGCGGTTTTGCACGGATAGACGCCGGCGGGCAAAAGGGGCACCAAGGAAGATATTTAACTTCTGCGGTGTCCTTTTTTTCATAAAATAAATTTGACAACTATGTGTCTAATCACTAAAATGAAATTATACATAATAAAAGTTAGTACATTGTAAAAAGTAAGTAAATTTAAGTTATGCACTGCACTCATAGGAGGAATTTTAACATGGCAAAATCGCAATGGATCGTTGACGCGAGTCACAGCAGCATTGATTTCTCGGTAAAGCATATGATGATCGCAAAGGTAAAAGGCTCTTTTCACGCTTTTGAAGCAAATATCGTGGCAGACGCGCATGATCTGACTTCCGCGGACATTCAGCTTACCATCGACCTTAACAGCGTAGATACACGCAACAAAGACCGTGACGCGCATCTTCGCACCCCTGATTTCTTTGATATCGAGAAGCATCCGTCCCTCGTCTTCACATCGACGGCAATTACGAAAACAGATGACGGCGAGTATTACGTTGTCGGCGACGTGAGCCTGCACGGCGTCACGCGTTCCGAGAAATTTGCCGTCAGCTTCGAGGGCGCGGGCAAAGATCCATGGGGCAATGAAAAAGTGGGATTCAGCGCAACGGGCAGCCTAAAACGCAGCGATTACGGCTTAACTTATAACGCAGTGCTGGAAACGGGCGGCGTTCTCATCGGCGATGAAGTGAAAGTCTCGATTGATATTGAAGCGACTCAACAAGGCTAATTATAAAAAGGATTATTTTTCACCGCGAAACGGCTTATCCGGGCAATGGCTGGGATAGGCCGTTTTTTTGTTGGGCTCCCTTTGAGTATTCGCAGTTGAGATAGGCGGCATCCGATTACCCTTGCTGGAAGGCGCTTTCAGCGTTAGGATAAGGAAAGGATCAGGAGTAAAGGGAGACTTGCAAAATGGAGACGATGGCTTCGAAACCTATACGGAACATTGGAATATTCGCTCATGTCGATGCGGGGAAAACGACAACAACGGAGCAGATTTTATACCGCAGCGGCCGTATCCGGTCGCTTGGCAGCGTTGATGCAGGCACGGCGCAGACGGATTTTCTGGAGGTAGAGCGCTCCAGGGGGATCTCGGTGCGTGCTGCGGCTACCCGTTTTTCTTGGCAGGGCGTGACGGTTAACCTGGTGGACACGCCCGGACATGTCGATTTTCTGTCCGAGGTGGAGCGGTCGCTGCGCGTCATGGACGGGGCGGTGCTGATCCTCTCGGCGGTCGAAGGCGTACAAGCTCAAACGGAGGTTATTTGGCATGCCCTGCGGGAAAGGAACATTCCAACTCTCATATACGTGAACAAGATGGACCGCATTGGCGCGGATCCGCAGGGAACGCTTAAGCAAATCAGGCGTTTGCTGTCGCCTCAGGCAGCGCCTGTTCAAGCGCCTATCGGCGCAGAGGACGGCTTTGGCGGCGCAGTGAGCGTGCTCGGTCTAACTCCTGGCGACTCGGAGGATGCAAAGGGTTATTTGCAGCTGCTGGAGGAAACGGTGGCTGAGCGGGAGGAGTCGCTGCTTCTTCAATACTTGGACAACGGCACGCTGCCTAGGGAGGAGCTGGTCCAAAAGCTGCCTGCGCTGACGCAAAACGGAGAATTGTTTCCTGTCCTTTTTGGCGCGTCCAGCAAAGGAATGGGAATCGAACCGCTCATTCAAGCGATGGTAACGCTCCTTCCCCCGCCGCTAGCCGCCTTGAACGGGCCGGTATCAGGCGTTGTCTTCCGAATGGAGCGCGATGCGGCAATGGGGCGAGTCGCCTATGTGCGCTTATATAGCGGAGTCTTGCGCAATCGTGATTCCGTACGCAATGAAACGCAGCAGCTGGAGGAGAAAATAACGCAGATCCGCAAAATCGACGGGCAGAAGGCCGAGGATGTCGGGCTGCTGGAAGCCGGAGACATTGCCGCCGTTTGCGGCTGGAACCACGCGCGCATCGGCGATATTATCGGCTGCGCGGATCATGTGCCCGGTGAGACGCGGCTGGCGGTGCCGCTGCTTACCGTTCAAGTGAAGTGGAGCAATGAGGCGGAATATCCGGCAGTCGTTGCGGCGCTCCAGGAGCTGGCGGATGAAGATCCGCTGCTCGATTTGCAATGGCTGCAGGAGCAGCGGGAGCTGCATCTCAAGGTTATGGGTCCGATTCAGATCGAGGTTCTGACGCATGTGCTGAACAACCGGTACGGTTTAAAGGTTGATTTCGGTCAGCCCTCCGTCATTTACAAAGAGACGCCTGCCCAAATGGGCGAGGGCTTTATTGCCTATACGATGCCGAAGCCATGCTGGGCCATTCTGCGGTTTCGTATCGAGCCCGGCGAACGCGGAAGCGGGCTAACCTACAGCTCGACCGTTCGTTCGGAGCGGCTGCTCGAGCGTTATCAGCATGAGGTAGCCCGCAGTGTGCCTGAAGCGCTGCAGCAGGGGCTTTTTGGCTGGGAAGTAACAGACCTGAAGGTGACGCTCATCGAGGGGGAGCATCATGTATGGCATACGCATCCGCTTGATTTTGCGCTAGCGACGCCAATGGGCATTATGGATGGCTTATCGCATACCGGCGTGAAGCTGCTGGAGCCGCTGCTCTCGTTCCGCCTCTCTATTCCGGAGGAGACGGGCGGCAAGCTTATGAATGAATTGATCCTGATGCGGGGCGAGTTTGACACGCCGGTCGTCAGGCAGGAGCGAATGGAAATCGAAGGAACGCTGCCGGTAGCGACATCGCTTGATTTCCCTGCCAGGTTCGGTTCCCTTACGAAGGGGAGAGGCGCGTTGGCGACCTTTTTCGCGGGCTACCGCGAATGTCCGCCGGATGTGAAGGCAGAGCGGGTGCGCAGGGGCGTAAATCCGCTGGATCAAGCCAAATATATTTTGGCCTTTCGAAATGCGCTGGCCGGCTCTTAACTGGCATGCGAATAACCGCGGCAAGCACGTTATGTGCTTGCCGCGGTTAATTTTCCCCTTAAGCAGCTCCGTTATCGACCCGCATTAATCGGCACCGGATTAACGGCAATGATGCCGTAAGCCTGAGGCTCCTCCGCGGATGCGCCGAACCAAAGCTCGCCATCGCCGACCATTACGCCTTGGTCCCGGACAAAAAGGTCATCGACCTTCTGGGCCTCCAATGCCTCTTTTACGGACGGGGTTATGATCTGATCGTATTTTTCTATGAATTCTTCCTTTGATTTGACCGCATAGGGTATTTCTCCGTTTACTTGCAGCGGCAGCAGGATAAGCTCTGCTACGGCATCCTTCTCATTTGCGGCCACAGCCGCTTTTGCAATCTCGAACATTTTGATAAAAGCCGCGGGATCGTCAATGCCTGCTGCCGCGAAGGGGTTATCCTCCACATTGCTGGCATTTGCCGGTTCAGCCTCATTCGTAGGCACGATTGTGGCGCTGTCCAGATCGGTGCCGGGTTTGAGTTCACTCGTACCCGTCTGTCCGCAGCCGGCGAGCAATGTCATAGCTATGCCGAAAACGGCAAAAGCCGCGAACCCTTTCTTTTTGCGTTTGGCATGCGGTAACGTCGTCATCGTATGCAGCATAATGGCCTCCTTAAAGCATGGCAGACTTATTCCGTCTGTCATTTATCTTTACACTGTATTGTAAACCAGCCGTAGTATTTTCAACCAAAAATCGTAAAAATGTCTCATCAACAGAGGAGTGTTAAGTAACACAAAGTATTACTTTGTTGCAAAAAACTCTGCGGGTACGCTCGATTAGTGCAGGAAGACATGGAAGAATTGTGATACCAGAAGGATATCTTCAGAACATCGGGATATTGCGACAGGCAAAAATCGTCATAAAATGCTGAGCATTGGAGGACAACAAAAAAGGCATACCCCCGTTTTAAGTAGACAATTGTACTTAAAACGAGGGTACAGCCCTTGTTGTTGTTTTACGTGTGCTTTCTGCCTCAAATCGCAGCCTTTAGTTTCCTCTTACCTGCGCGGCAAGCTCGAGGAAGGAAAGGGCAGCGCGATGGATCCGGTCGTTTATCCCTTGGCCGCTGCCTTCGTAATCGGCAAATCCGTCAGCGAGCTCGTTTCGCTGCGCACCGCCGATGGAGACCCAATCCGGCGAGTTGATTCCGTGGAGATTGCGCACGATGGACTGCAGCTGCAGCAGCGAACTGGTGCCGACGGCGCCTCCGGAGGAGCTCATGGACAGCACGGCCTTTCCGCGAAAATGCTCCTGCCCGAGGAAGTCCAGCGCATTTTTGAGCACGCCGGAAAGGCTGCCGTGGTACTCAGGCGTTGCCAGTACGACGCCGTCAGCTTGCAGCATGGCTTGCTGAAGCGATTGGACGGTTGCATGGTCAAAGCCTATTCCTTCAGGTGAATAAAAAGGAAGCGGCGTTTCAAATAAATCAAACAGTTGGACCTGATGGCCTTTTTTTGAAATCAGCTGCCCCATATTGACCGCGAGACGCGTGCTGGTTGCGGATTTTCGGTTGCTTCCTGTTATGATTACGATTTTCATGATACTCTCCCTTTCGTCATTCCCTTTTATTGACTCTATCGTAACACTCCAAATGCAAAATAACGTCCGCAATAGGACGTATTTTCAACCCAAAAGAGCATTGAACCATTGGCTGATGTTCTACGACTATAGTCTTATGCATGAAATAAGTCCTTGTTTCACCGCATGCTTTAATACTTCATGCTCCCTGGCCGTCAAAGATCATTCGACTGATTTAACGTTTCTGCTATCGTTTTGAGTGTGGTTAGCTTCTGCACATGCGAATCATGCGTCACGTCATCCATTCCTCTCGTCCAGTCTTTATGGTACGTGTATTATTCGAGAGCGGGCAGAGCAAACCCTTCCCGTAAAGCATATGTATACCATAAACAGGGAATCCTATGATTCTGCACTATCCCTTGTTTTCTTTCCCGATCCTGTGCTATAGTACTCTAAATTAATAATCGGATCACGCCAGTGAAGAGAATCCAACTCGGAGGCGTTCTCGTCAAGGGGAGGGCTGAGCATTCCCCCTAAGTTTACCGGGCCCGCCCGTTATCGCGGAGCAAAGAGGATTGGACAGCAGCGGCTGTTCGGTCAATTTGGGTGGCACCGCGAGTACAAAACGCTCCTCGTCCCATAGGGATGAGGGCGTTTTTTGTATTTTCATAAAAAAGGAGCGCGGTGTCATGTTAGACATGAAATGGATTAGGCAAAATGGCGGGCAGGTTCAGACGGTGGCTGATCAGAAGGGAATTCGGCTCTCGGTTGCCGAACTGCTGTCGCGGGATGAGAAGAAGCGTTTGCTTCTTCAGGAGACGGAGGCTTTGCGGGAAACACGCAATAAGCTTTCGCAGCATATTGGCATGCTGATGAAGCAGGGAGCGGAGCAGGAGGCGGCGCAAGCAAGGCAGGAGGCAAAGGATACGAATGAGAAGCTGGTCGCAGCGGAGACGGAGCTTGCGAATGTCGAGCATCAATTGGCAGAGCTGCTCGCGCTGGTTCCTAATATCGTCTCGCCAGACACGCCGGTCGGACACTCGGACGCGGATAATGTGGAGATAAAGCGGTTTGGCGAAGCGCCAAGCTTCGGCTTCGGGGCCAAGGATCATATGGCGCTTGGCGAGCTTCACGGTTTAGTCGATGTCCAGCGCGGCGTCAAAACTGCGGGCAGCCGCAATTATTACCTCAAGGGAGCGGGCGTTCTGCTCCATCGCGCGGTCCAGCAGCTGGCGGTTGATTTGTTATTGCAAAAGGGCTTCACGCTGCTGGATGTTCCGTTAATGGTTCGCACGGATGCGATGTGCAATACCGGTTTTTTCCCGCTGGGCGAGGATCAGACCTACCGGATCGTGAACGACGAGAAATGGCTGGTCGGAACCTCGGAGGTGCCGATGGTCACTTATTATGCCAATGAAATCGTAGAGGCAGAGAAGCCAATCAAGCTTGCCGCAGCTTCGACCTGCTTTCGCAGCGAGGTCGGTTCGGCAGGCAGGGATGTCCATGGCTTATACCGCGTTCACCAGTTTGCGAAGGTAGAGCAGGTGATCCTATGCAAAGCAGAGCCCGAGCTGTCGGAGGCGATGCTGCAGGAGATAACGGCGAATGCCGAGGAGCTGCTGCAGGGCCTGGAGCTGCCCTACCGGGTTATGGCGGTATGTACCGGCGACATGTCGCAAAAAACGTATAAGCAATACGATATCGAAACGTGGATGCCGAGCCGCCAAGCCTACGGGGAGACGCATTCGTCGTCGAACTTGCATGATTTTCAAGCGCGCCGCTCGAATATAAGGTACCGTGCCGAGGACGGCACATTAAAGTTCTGCCATACGCTCAACAACACGGCGGTAGCCAGCCCGCGCATATTGATTCCGCTCCTCGAGAACCATCAGGAGGAGGATGGTTCGATACGCATACCGGCAGCTCTCCAACCCTACATGAACGGCTGGAAGCGGCTCGTTGTTAACTGAATGATAAAAAAATGCGGTAAGGAACGGTGCAATAACATACCGTCCTTACCGCATTTTTTCTCGAATACCTATTACGCTCCAACCTTTGGCAGAGGTTTGCCGAGGGCGACTAGCCCGACGCCTTCGGCGCATACGCCGTATTTCTCCCACGGGCAGGTCGTGCACAGCCGGCTAATATCTTCCGGCACCATGGACGCTGCCACCCGGCTGCATAGGGAGCTCCAGCTTTCCTTAGTGCCTGCAAGAAGCCCAAGCTTCTTTAATACCGCTTCATCCAAGCCATAAACGGTGCCCTCGCAGTGGTTGGCTTTGTCCGGCGGGTAGGCTCTGCAAACATCGTCAGGTCCGGTTATGATTTCCACTTCCGTTTGAGGTTCCTTGCGAAGCATCTCATAGATCGCGGTCATATTGACGCAAAAATCAACCGAATACCCCATGCCCCGGTAGCCAAGCAGACAAAGCAGATGATGCCCTCGCAATCGAATCGCCATCAACGTACCGCGCTCCTTATCCTATCAGAAATATGTTAACCATTTTAACACAATACTTGGTTTACATATACAATGGATTGTCGGGCAGGAACCGTAAAAGCTATTTGGCTAAATATTTTTCGTGAATGATTTTCAGGTGATGCAGCTCATGTCCGGCAATGATATAGGCGATAGCCCTCACGGAGACGTCGCCGCCGTTCGATACGCCGATGCGAAGCCAAGCTTCGTCTGTCAGCCCGCGCAATAAAGCAAGCGTGGATTTACGAACGGAAATGTAATCCTCAATGATTTGGGCCAAGCTCCAGCTCTGGAACGAAGCGCCTCTCATAAATTCGTCCTGGTCGTAACCCGCGAGCGGCGTCCTGTCGCCGCGGGCGGCCCGCAGCAGGCGATAAGCCATGACGCGCTCATTGTCGGAGATATGGCCGATTACTTCCTTCAGCGTCCATTTTCCTTCCGCATACCGGTAATCGGCCTGCGCCTCCGGAATATCGGAGAGCAGCTCCGTCGTGCTCGCAAGCTGCTCCGCGAGTAATGCCGTTACATCGCCCTCGCCTACCAAACCAATGTATTGCTCATGATAAGGAAAGTATTCTTCTATTGACGGTCGATTTGCCATACGTCCAGCCTCCATTCATTTGGAAGAGTATAGCATAGAATCTCCCAAACGGATTTGCTATTTTAGGCGTTTCGCCTTTTATCGCGATATTGCCCGGGCGTAATGCCCTCCTGCTTGCGGAAGGAGCGGATAAAGTTTTGCGGATTGTTGTAACGAAGCAGCGCGGCGATGTCCTTGATGGGCATATCGCCGTCCGCAAGCCATTTCTTCGCCATTTTAAAACGGTACATGGACAAGTACTCGCTAAAAGAATGGCCCGTTTCCTTGCGGAATACGCTGCTCAAATAGTTGGCATTGTAATGCAGTCGCGTGGCGCATTCCTCCAGCGTAAGATCCGTATCATACCGATGCTGCACGAGATCGATAATTTTCTCCGATATATTGTGATACTGCTCCTCCTGCCGGTCCTTGAATATTTTGATCATCGGATAGACGACCTTCGTCCAGAACCAATCGTCGATTTCCGTTGAAGTATGCAGCTCGAGCAGCTCTTTGAGCAGCGGCCCTTTCATCGGATGGATCTGGCTCATGCTTATTCCTGATTCCTGCATCACAATCAGCAAATTATTAAGCAGACGGGCAAGCGGGATTTGATATTCCTGAGGGGAAAGCTCGACGGCGAACACCGCTTGCAAAAAGGCGCGAAGCAGCTCCTTGGATTTATCCTTCTGCGCCAGCTTCACCGCATCCATCAGCTCATTCTCGATAGGCGCCGGATAGTTGAGATTCAAATAATGCTTTCCTTCGTTCACATTCTCATATTGAATGATGATTCCTTCGCCTAATTTCATGCGATGCTTAAGCGCTTCAAGGCCTTCCCTGTATGCCATTGCCAGCGCGGAGAATGAGCAAAAAGGCAGGCTCATGCCAATGCTGACCTGCACGTTAAGGCAGCTTGCAATCTGCTGCTGCAGATGCTCGGTAAGCGCATATTGGGCGCTGCTAAATTCGTCTAAATCGTACGCTGTGCTGCCGATGATCGTCACAATGGTTTGATCCATGATGATCGGGGCCAAGCGCTGCTCGTACGGAATGAGCTCCTCGATCATGTTATGCACCGCGAACAGGAGCAGCTCGAGGTCGTTTTTGGAGTATCGGCTGTTCTCGAGAAAGTCGATTTGCAGCGTGATCGCGGCCATCGTTTTCCATTCGGCCAACTGCGTGCCATAGCCGAACTGGGTCAGCTTCTCGGTCATTTCACTCTGCCTGACCTGGCCTTGGAAGGCTTTCATGAAGAAAAAGGTGCGTACCTGATGAATATGCTGCTGCAGCTCCTTCTCAAGCTCGGTCTTGGATTGAAACAGATGCGTAACACGCTCGCCAATCACTTGAAACTCGTTTGTTTTCCGCTTCTGAATGTCCGTCAGCCGCTCGCCGATTTGATTCAGCAGCAGCTGAATCGGCGAATACATGCGGCGCGAGCCAAGCCAAGCCAGCAGCATCGAGAGCAGAAGCATGAATACACATACATAAAGCGTATACGTGCCGATTTTCGTGGACTCCTTCGTCATGCTTGCAATGGAGGTTGCAGATAAATAGATCCAGCCATTGAGCTCGGAGCGGTAATAGGTTACCGAATAATCGTTCTGGTCGACGGTTTCCGTATATTGCCCGGAGGGCTCGGTGAACTGGCCTGCGTGCAGCCCGCTTACCGTGACGGACTTGCCGACGAGCGAAGGGTCGGGATGAAGAAGGATACGGTATTGGTCATCCAAAATCATGATCGAGGATAACGGGTCGTCATCGCTCTCCAGCAGCTCCTGCAGGCTGCAGGTCGGAATGTTGGCGAGCGCCAGGCCGTATTTCTCAAGGCCGTTCGTGGGAAGCCTCTTCACGAGGCTGATGCTGTAGCTGCAAGCCGCGCTTCCCGCGGATTCCTCGCTATAAAACCAGCTGGACGGATTCAGCAACCAGGAGGTGCCTTCGGGCACTTGCATCAAGCCGGACAGCTCCTCATAATAAGCGTATTGCCGGAAGGAGTAGAGTCCGGAATTTTTAATCATCCAGTTATGTCGCTCGTTGATCAGCACGACATCCTCCAGCTTCGTATCGAACGACTGCATATGCCGGATTTCATTGCGCAAATCGTCGTACATCACGAATTCGTTTACGGTAAGCGGCTGGTTCATCGCTTTTTTCAGCACCGTCGAGTTAATGACCTGATTCAGCGTATGGTTGACAGTCGTCAATTTCTGCTCTACATTTGATTTAATTTGCATAATCAGCTGCATTTTTCCTGCATTTACATTTTTCTGTATTTCGTTGGATGAGGTCACGTAAGAGAAAGCACCGATAAAAATAACAGGAAGCGTGCTGAGCAGAAAGCCAAAGATCGTCATCTTGCCTAAAAAAGTTAAGGACCGCACAGCTACCAACACCTTGTCGAGGAATAAGAAAGCTTTAGCTTTATTTTAGTAAACGCATACATTTAGAGCAATAATCATCTGGCTTGCAGATAATCATTTCCTTAGATTATGGGGAGAAAAGGCAGATTAGACAAGGGGGCTGCCTATGAGCAACCGTTCGCTAAGCGCAAAGCTGTCCATGAGCTGCCGTTTTATTGCAGCGCTTCTTATCCTCTTGCTGAGCGCTTCATGCGCGGCATCATCTACGCCCGATAAGGACAAAAACGACCGTGCCGTGACAACGATCTCGATTATGGCGCCGCTGCATTTTCCTCACCCGCCAAGCGCGGAAATGCTGGCCCGGCTCGAGGAGTTGACTAACGTAAAGCTGGATATAAACTGGGTTCCTGACGGCATCTATACGGATAAAATGAACACGGCGCTCTCCACCAACTCGCTGAAGAAGGCAACCTTTGTGAAGCACACCGATTATATTTTTGTCAAAAACGCGATTCGTTCCGGCTCGTTCTGGGAGATTGGGCCTTACCTCGAGCAGTTCCCGAACCTGAGGCATCTAAGTTCCGACATTCTGGGACAAGCCGCTATCGACGGCCGTATTTACGGGCTTTACACGGAGCGCCCGTCATCGCGCCAAGGCATTATTATTAGGGAGGATTGGCTGGATGAGCTCCAGCTCGGCACGCCGGGTACGATCGAAGAGCTGTATGAGGCGATTAAGCAGTTTACGCTGAAGGACCCGGACCGCAATGGGCAAAACGATACTGTAGGGCTGGCGGACCGCAACGATTTGGTGTTTGGCGCTTTTAAGACGCTGAGCTCCTATTTCGGGGCGCCTAACAACTGGGGCGTTGTCGATAATAAGGTCATTCCGGAATTTGAAACGGCCCCGTACATGGACACGATGAACTTTATGAAGCGGCTGTACGACGAGCAGCTGATGAACGCGGACTTTGCCGTGACCAGCAAGGACATGCAGCGCGACAAAATCATCAGGGGCGCTGCCGGCGTTTATATAGGCAGCATGACTGACGTGCAGCGGCTGTCCGATGAAGCGAAGCGAATAAATCCCAAGGCGCGATTCACGCTAGTTAACCGGATCCAGGGACCGGAAGGCTACCGCGTATGGTCAATTCCGAACTATAACGGGCTGTATTTATTTTCGAAAAAAGCGATTCGGACGGAAGAGGAGCTGCTGGCGCAGCTTGCTTTCTTCGATCGCACGATGGATAAGGATACGGCAAATCTGATGCGCTACGGAATAGAGGGCAAGCATTATCGCATGGAAGGCGATCAGATTCAGCTGCCGGAGGAGACGTCGCAGCTTCGCGTCACCGAAGTGAATGCCCTCTATTCGCTTATGATTGCCGATCTGAGCAATCCGAACCTGCTCAAAGTAGCGGAGCAGGAGACGATGTGGGAGCTGGCGGAGCGGCTAAGCGCCGATAACGATAAATTTATCGTGAAAGATCCCACGATCGGGCTTGAATCGAAGACGTACGACGAGAAAAGCATGGAGCTGTACAAAATCATTTCAGATGCGACCTATAAATATATACTTGGGCAAATTAGCGCCGAGGGCTTCTATCAGGAAGTTGACCGTTGGAAGCGCAGCGGCGGCAGCCTGATGATGAGCGAGTACACGGCGGCTTATCTCGGGAAGCAGCCCAATGGATGAAAGATAAAGAGAGCAGGGGGAAAGCTTAGGCTTATACCTCGCTCTTTTTTTGTTTTGTTATGGCGAGTGTCATTTGCCAAGGCAGTAATCATTTGCTCAGGTACGCATTAAACCGGCGGCCATCGATGCAAATGATTGTTTCGGCACTCCAAATACGCATGGTAGCTTGAAGGGGAAGCAACCAAAACGATATATGGAGGTCAACGCGGTATGAAGAAAAAATCGTTTTCGATTCTGATGGGCGTGGTTTTGACGTTTAGCTTATTGCTTGCAGCCTGCTCGGGCGGCAACAATGGCGGCAGCCAAAATGCATCGCCGGCACCAAGCGACGACAGCGGGGCTAAGACAGAAGAAACGGATAAGCCAACCGAAATTACGATCATGCTTCCGCTCAACATTGCAGAGACACCGCCGGATACGATTAAGAACGAGCTGGAGAAGCTGACCAACACGAAGCTGACGTATCAATTTTTCCCGGCCGATACGTATGAGGAGAAGCTGAACGCTTCTTTTGCGACGGGATCGCTGCCGCAGGTGACGTATTTGAAAAACCAGGCGACCTTCGTCCAAATGAAAGAAGCGATTCGCGAAGGCCAGTTTTGGGAGATTGGTCCTTTTCTCAGCGAGTTTCCGAATCTAAGCAAGCTGAAGGAAGAAATTTTAAATAATACGAAGGTGGACGGCAAGCTTTATTCGGTGTATATCGGCAGGCCGCTTGCCCGCCAAGGGATGATTTACCGCAAGGACTGGGCGGATAAGCTGGGCATTGCCGCGCCGGCTAACGTAGATGAGCTGTTTGCGATGATGGAGAAATTCACGAACGGCGACCCGGACGGTAACGGCAAACCGGACACGATTGGCTTAGCCGACCGCAACGATCTTATTTACGGCGCTTTTAAAACCGTCGCGGCTTGGTTCGGAACGCCGAATAACTGGGGCGAGAGAGACGGCCAGCTCGTGCCTGACTTTACGACGCCGGAATATGCGGCAACGATGGATTTTATCAAAAAAGTGCGTGACGCCAAAGCGATGAACGTCGACTTTGCGGCAACCAGCAAAACAGATCAAGTCAACATGTTCACAAGCGGCAAGGCGGGCGTGTATATCGGTTCCATGCAGGATGTGGACTCCTTGGTGAAGGACTTGGTCAAAAACGTGCCGACGGCCGTGGTCGATACGCACAGCATGGTTGCCGGCCCGGACGGAAAAACGGCTTCGTGGTCCATTCCCGGTTACAACAATGTTGCTTTGTTTCCTAAATCCGCGATTAAAGACGAAGCGGAGCTCAAGAAAATTTTGGCCTTCTTCGATAAGCTGATGACGCCGGAAGTGGCGAATATGATGTACTGGGGCATCGAAGGCACGCATTACACGGTAGTGGACGGCAAAGCGAAAGCATCCGAGGACAAAGAGCTGACGGAGCGCGAGGTCAAAGGCTTCAAGGACAGCGTCATCGGCGAGCCGGAGACGAACGGCATGTACGAGGGCTTCCACGAGCTGCCCGCACGGATCCATGCAGAGCAGCTCATTGTGGAGAATGCGCAAATCGCCATCGCCGATCCAACGGCGCCGCTTGACTCTGCCGCATATACGGAGAAGGGCACGGAGCTTCAAGAAATCATTAAGGATGCGACGTATAAATACATTTATGGTTCGATCGATAAAGCGGGTTTTGACAAGGCGGTCGAGGATTGGAAGAAGCGCGGCGGCGCTCAAATTATCGAGGAATACAACGCAGCCTACAAGAAATAAGAACCGCGCCATCGCATCCGTATGGTCGTGACCATTGGAGACTGCCCGGCCAGCCTGGCAGTCTCCCAACCTCCCGTGGAAAGGAAGAAGCGCTATGCAAGAAACGGTTATTCAGCAGGCAAGGATCCCTCAGCCCAGAACAAGCGAGCTTAAGAAACGGCTTTGGAAAAACAAATGGCTCTATGTCATGCTGCTGCCGGGAGTGTTCTTTTTTATCGTATTCAAGTATGTTCCGATGTTTGGACTCGCTATCGC
Organism: Paenibacillus sp. LPE1-1-1.1; assembly: GCF_040676435.1. Lineage (NCBI taxonomy): Bacteria > Bacillati > Bacillota > Bacilli > Caryophanales > Paenibacillaceae > Paenibacillus > Paenibacillus sp. LPE1-1-1.1. The sequence goes on along the minus strand of NZ_JBEGHY010000044.1, from coordinate 275,492 downwards.
CTTTCAGGATTATAAGCCGTTTAAGGGCATAGGCGGAAGCGGCTGGGTGGGATTCAAGCATTTCGAGCGATTGTTTACGGAGCCGGATTTTATAAACATTTTGACCAATACGCTGCTGTTGTTCGGCATGAACCTATTATTCTTTTTTCCTGTTCCGATCGTATTAGCGCTTATGCTGAACGAGGTTCGATCGTCTTTTTTCAAAAGAACGTTTCAGACGCTCGTCTATTTGCCTCACTTTATGTCATGGGTCATCATTGTGTCCATCAGCTTCGTCATGCTGACGTCGGACGGCGGTATCGTGAACGAGCTGCTTGCGTATTTTGGATTCGAAAAAATCAATTTCCTGCTCAGTCCCGAGTGGTTTAGACCGACGTATATCATCCAAGTCATCTGGCGGGAAGCGGGTTGGGGAACGATCATATATTTGGCGGCAATCGCCTCCGTAGACCCCGGCCTTTATGAAGCGGCGCGTATGGACGGGGCCGGCCGTTTGAGGCAGGTATGGCATATCACGCTTCCTGCGATCCGCAGCGTCATCATTATTTTGCTCATATTGAAAATTGGCGATGTGCTGGAGCTTGGTTTCGAGCATGTGTACCTGCTGCTGAATTCGATGAACCGAGATGTTGCTGAAATTATTGATACTTATGTGTATACGGCAGGGCTGAGGCAAGGACAGTTCAGCTACAGCACGGCGATCGGCTTCTTCAAATCCTTTATCGGACTCGTGCTGGTCATGGCGGCGAATAGGCTGGCGAAGAAGATGGGCGAGGAGGGCGTGTATTAAATGACGGGCATTGGGAGGACCTATTGCTACGCAAACGTTAGGAGGATTCCGCATGGTAGAGGATAAAACGCTCAGCGGCCGGCTTTTTTCCATTGTGAACTTTACGCTTCTCGCCATTATCGCGCTCGTTACGGTGCTGCCGTTCCTGCATGTCGTTGCCGGTTCGTTCACGACCAGCGCCGAGATGGCGGTGAAGAAATTTATTTTGGTGCCGACCATATGGAGCTTTGACGCGTATAAGTTCATTTTCTCGACCGATACGATTTTTCGCGCCATGGCCGTCTCGACCGGCATTACGTTATTCGGCACCGTGTTCAGCATGTTCACGACGGCTTTAATGGCGTACGGCTTGTCACGGAGGGATCTGGACGGACGGAAGGCCATTATGTTTCTAGTCGTGTTCACTATGCTGTTTAGCGGGGGGCTTATACCGACCTTTCTCGTCGTGCGGGAGATGGGGCTGATCGATACCTATGCGGCACTCGTGATTCCGTCGGCGATAAGCGCGTTCAACTTAATTATTTTGAAAAACTTTTTTCAAAATATCCCCGAAGGACTGGAGGAGTCGGCAAAAATTGACGGCTGCAGCGATTTTGGCATTCTGTTTCGCATTGTATTGCCTTTATCGATGCCTGCCATCGCTACGATATCGTTGTTCTACGCGGTGACGTACTGGAACACTTATTTGAGCGCGATCCTGTATCTGGATGACAGCGCCAAATGGCCGATTCAAGTGCTGCTCCGCCAAATCGTGGTGCTCGCAAGCGGCCTCGATTACAGCTCCGACCTGGATGCTGCGGTACCGCCGCCGGATCAAACCGTGAAGATGGCCGTTATCGTGGTGGCTACGCTGCCGATTCTGATCGTGTATCCCTTCCTGCAAAAGCATTTTGCCAAAGGCGCAATGCTTGGATCGATAAAAGGATAATCTTGGGGGCGGGGTCCGTATGTTAATGGGAAAGCAAAAGGTTCAGGAGCTGCTGCTGGACATGGAGAGCTTGTTCGCGGAGCTGGTGAACTGGCTCGAAGGCCAGTATGATGCGGCGAGCGGGGGTTTTTATTATGCACGCAGCTCCCGTCTGCTTCAGGGACGCAGGCCGGATATCGAATCCACGGCACAAGCGCTTAATATGCTGGAACGGTTGGGGCTATTGACGGCTATGCCGGAACGGATAAAGGCGAAAATGCTGCATTTCTTCCGAAGCAGGCAGGATGAGATGTGGGGATACTTTTATGACGATGACCCCGCTATGCGCGAGGATGAGGTTATGATGGCGCGTGCGCTGAGCTACAGCACGAACGCGATCCGCAAGCTGGGCAGCAGGCCTGCCTACCCTCTGCCGAAAGAAAGGGAGAGCGCTCCGGGTTATATGCGATCAGCGGATTCGTATTCGCAGTGGCTGCGCGGGGTTGATCTTAGCAACAGCTGGCGCGGCTGTGACCGGCTGGCTTGCTCGCATGTTTATTTGAAGGCATTGGAACCGCAAGTTCGGGAAACGTATATGCATACGGCATTTCGGTTTTTTGAGGAGATACAGGATCAAAGCAGCGGGTTGTGGGGAGAAGGCTCTATGTATGTCCGCTTATCGGGCACGTTTAAGCTGCATATCTTTTACGGCGCTTTTCAGAGGCCGATGCCGCGGAGGGACCGGATGTACGCTAGCCTTTTGACGGGACTGCGGCATGAGCAGGCGAGCGACATGTGCTACATTCGCAATCCGATTCATTTATTGTCTTATATTCAGCCGCCAATATCGGAGGATGAGCTGATCTTCATTCTGCGGACGACGCTCCTTAACCTGAGCAAGCTGCTCCGCATGGACGGCGGCTTCTCGCGAGAGCTGGCCCGCTCGCCTTCTGCGCCAAATATCGCTCAGATCAAGGACGGGACCGATTATCCCGATAGGCCGAAGCCGGTTTATTTGAGCGAAGGAAAAGCGGAGGGCGACATGAATGCGGCTACGCAGGCGCTCCTTATCCGCTCCTTATGCCATAAGCTTGCGGGATCGGAGCTTCCCCCTTTGAAGGAGATGCAGCTTAGCTCATTTTATGATTCGTTTAAATAACGCACGCGGTTGTTGGAATTTTAACAGGAGAACGGAAAGGGGATTTTTGGTTAATGCAGAATGATGAAAGAATGTCGCCGATTGCATGGGCGAAAGCAGCCTGTGATTCTTTAATGGAGAGCTATTTGCCGGAAGAGCTTCCTCCTGCGGGAAGATGGCACTATCATCAAGGCGTTTTTCTTTGCGGAATGGAGATGCTGTGGCAGGCGGAGCAGGACGAGCGCTATGCGGCTTATATTAAGCGTTATGCAGATAAGCTTATCGACGACAACGGCAACTTTGAGTTTGCGAGAGACGAGCTGGATGCGATCCAAGCCGGCCTGCTGTTGTTTAGGCTGGACGAGGGCGGGGAGGAACGCAAATACCGGATCGCGGCGGATAAGCTCCGCAGCTTATTCGATACGCTGCACCGCACCTCGGAGGGAGGCTTTTGGCACAAGGATAAATATGCCTATAATATGTGGCTGGACGGCTTGTACATGGGCGGCGTATTTGCGCTGAAATATGCCAATGCTTACGGAGACGAGTCACTGCGCGGCATGGCGCTGCATCAAGAACGGCTGATGCGGCGTTATATGTGGGATGAGAAGACAGGGCTGCTGTATCACGCCTGGGACGAGAGCCGTCAAATGCCTTGGGCAAATGCCGTGACGGGCTGCTCGCCTGAGTTTTGGGGACGGTCCCTCGGCTGGTACGGACTTGCCGTTGCTCAATTTTTGGACGAATTAAATGAGGATGAAGCTGGGCGCGCGGAGCTCGAAGGCGTGCTTGCCGACTTCGCGTCGTCGCTCATTCGGTATCAGGAAACGTCTAGCGGGCTGTGGTATCAGATCGTGGATAAAGGCGAGCTGGCGGATAATTGGCTGGAGACCTCTTGTACTTGTTTGTTCGTCTATACGCTTGCACGAGCGTATAAGCTTGGTCTTATAGGCAATGACGGCTTGGCCGCGGCGAAGCGCGGGTTCGAGGGGCTGGTGCGCGTTGTGCAGCGCGATGAGCAGGGACGCTTTGTCCTCCCGGATATTTGCATCGGCACCTCGGCCGGCGATTACGAGAACTATGTGACGAGGCCGACCAGCAGCAACGATCTGCACGGCGTCGGCGCTTTCGTCATGGCCTGCGTCGAGATGGAGTCGCTGCTTGCCGAGCAGGAGTAGCGGGAAGGTAAAAAAAGCTCTGCGGTTAGGATAACCGCAGAGCTTTTTCTTAAAATATAAGAATTAATAAGTTTCACATGTATAAATAAGCTTATATTTCACCGCGAAACGAGCTGTTGCCGCCAAAGGTCGGCGACAGCCGTTTACGCTTGTTATGGGATGCTCCCTTGCAGTAGAGAGGAGACTTGCGGTACTCGGTTCATTCACTCGCGCGCGGAAATAAGAACCCTTTGCCTACGTTGTACTTTATACAGCGAAAAAGACATATGAAGGCCAGCCGATGAGCTGCATTGTACTTTGTACAACCTAGCAGGCGCTTGGAGCCGCAAAGAGCGGCAAATCAACCGAATTCCCTCAAATCGAGTGTATAAACTGCAATGTAGAATCTCTCGTCAGGCTAAATGCATGCTTTCTGCTGTAGAAACTACATTGTACGAGTAATGGCTGGAGCCGGGATTGCTTCTCAAGCGCGGCTAGCACGGTATATCGATCAAGCAAGCCCTTAACTGCTGAGGCTAACGCCCCGACCCTGCCGACCATTAATAATCCTTACCCTAAAGCACCTGCTCCAGGAACCGTGCGGCACGGTCGCTTTGCGGCTTCGTGAAAAATTGCTCGGGTTTGGTGCGTTCAACCAGCTTGCCGTCGTCGAGGAAATAAATCGTATCTGCGGCTTCGCGGGCGAATTTCATCTCATGCGTGACGATCAGCATGGTCATGCCGCTGTCTGCCAGACTGCGGATAACGGTGAGCACTTCCTTTACCATTTCAGGATCAAGCGCCGAGGTCGGCTCATCGAACAGCATAATATCGGGCTCCATGGCAAGGCTGCGGGCGATGGCCACGCGCTGCTTCTGCCCGCCGGACAAGCGGGAAGGGAAGCTGTCCGCTTTGTCTGCAAGACCAACGCGCGCGAGCAGCTCCTTCGCCTTGGTACGAGCGGCTTCGGTCGACATCCCTTTAACCTGGATAGGAGCAAACGTAATATTATCGATGACGGTCATATGCGGAAACAGGTGAAAATGCTGAAACACCATGCCGATCCGCTGGCGAACGCGGGCGATATCGGTTTTGGGATCGGTAATCGCTGTGCCTTCAATGGTAATCGTACCGGAGGTCGGCGTCTCCAGCATATTGATGCAGCGTAGAAAGGTGGATTTGCCTGAGCCCGACGGCCCGATCAGGGCGACAACCTCTCCCCGTTCTACTGTCGTGGTGATCCCCTTCAGTACTTGGTTTTTGCCGAAGGCCTTTGTTAAGTCGGTAATATTAATCACTGCGGCGCAGCCTCCTTTCAAGCTTACGGGCAAACGAGGTCAAGATGAGCACGAGCACGTAATAAATAGCGGCAATAAACAATAAAACCTCGATGGAACGGAAGGTGTCCGAGCGGACAACGTCTGCGCGGCGCATCAAATCGGATACCCCGATGACGGATACAAGCGACGATTCCTTCAGTAAAGCAACACATTCATTCACGAGCGCCGGCAAAATCGTACGAAGCGCCTGCGGGAAAATTATGCGGATCATCATCTTCCGATAGGGAACGCCGAGCGCAATCGCCGCTTCCCGCTGGCCTTTGTCGACAGCCATAATGCCGCCGCGAATCGTTTCGGACAAATAAGCAGCGGAGTTGAGGCCAAAAGCAAGGCCGGCCGCCATCAGCGCAGGAATATCGTAATTGAACAGCTGCGGCGTGGCGTAATAAATAATGGTGAGCTGCACCAGCAGCGGCGTACCCCGGAATACGGAGGTATACGCGGTAGCGAACCACTCCAGGGGCTTGATGCCGGATATTTTGAACAGCGACAAAATAGTTCCCCACACGAGTCCGAACAAGGCGGAGACGAGCGTGAAGAGAAGCGTAACGTATACGCCTTTTAAAATGTAAGGGATGTAGCCGTTGAGCGTGCTAAAATCGATATTTAAGCCTAGCAGCGAACGGGATTCGTCCTTCTCCTCGGCAAACCATTGCTGCACGATTTCATTCAGTTTCCCGTTGTCCTTCATTTCTGCGAGAACGCCGTTAAATTCGGCTACGATGGCTGATTGCTTCGGGAAGGCAATCGCATAGCCGTTGTCCGCGGACTCGGCTGGCAGGAAGTTCATGACCAGCTCCGGATTTGAGTTAGTCATCTCGACCGCTACCGCATCCTCAACAATGGCTGCGTCGATGCGGCCGGAGTTCAGCTCTTGAATAAGATCGGGAATTTTATTGAGCTTCTTCAGAACGGCGCCTTCGATCGTGGCCGCATAAAGATCCTGCGTGGAACCAAGCTGTGTCCCAACCCTTTTCCCTGAGAGCGATGCTTCCGTCTCGAGCGGCGCGCCTTTTTTGGATACGATGGTATTGCGGGCTGCGTAATAGGTATCGGAGAAATCAATGCTCTGCTTTCGCTCCTCCGTAGCGGACATTGCGGACATTACGAAGTCCACGCGGCCGGTTTGGAGCGCGGCGATAAGACCATTGAAATCCATGTTCGCGATTTCCAGTTCATAACCGAGCTGACTGGTGATATACTTGGCTACATCGATATCTAAGCCGACGATTTCGCCGCTGCCCTTGGCATCTACGCTTTCGTAGGGCGGATAATCGGCAGACGTACCCATGACGAGCTTCTTTTTCTGGCCGGAAGCGGGGGCATTAGCTGCGCTCTCTGCGCTCACGGAATATGAGCTTTGTTTGCCCATCGGAAAGGCTTGTCCAAGTGCTACAAGCAGGACCGTGAAGGTAATGAGCGAGAAATAAATGATTTTGAGTCTTTTTCGATTCATGTTGTCCTCTTTCCCTGAGTTGATCTCTAGACTATGGATAGGCTGCAGAATACGAGGTTGACTGCATCTGCAACTTAGAAATTATATGGTGTTCGCTATTCATTTGTAAATAACCAAGAAGAACGGATTTGTAACATCTTTGTGATTTCAGCAGTCGAAATTGGATGAGAATTACTGTTATAATATCCAGATAGAATGAAATCTATTTTGTTTTGTGGAAATCATTGCAAACGAAACGGTTTACGGAGTAAGTCGTATAGAAAGCAACATGAAGATGAAAGGAGGTGAATACATTGTTCGAGTTTGAACTGCATGATATTATTCCGTATCTGATTTCAATCAGCCTTCTATGTTCCTTGGCTTTTGCTTATGCGTCGCATCTGCATTCGGGGGCATACGAATACTGGGAGCGGGACCAAGTTGTAAAAGTTTTGTATATTGCGATGCCTCAAGTGCTGATTCGCACCGTGCCGCTGCATCATTGGCTGGCCAGAAAGGTAAAGCGGAAGGAATCGCCCGATGACGACATAGCAGATTGCAACGCCTCGTTTGTTGCGCCATTTTCAAACAAACGAGGAGGATTTTTATGCAAACGAACAATGTATTCCCTTCAATAAAATATGGACGGTTAATCATAATCGGCATGATGCTGGCAAGCTTGCTTTTGGTGAGCGGCTGCAGCACGGCCAGCGGCACGATCGATGGGGATACGCCCGGTTTATTCAATCATTATGTTATTTATCCGCTTTCCGCAACGATTCAATATTTAGCGGATTTGTTTAGCGGAAATTACGGCTTTGCGATTATTGGCATTACGCTTATTATTCGGCTGGTACTGCTTCCGCTCATGATGCGTCAATACCGCTCGCAAAATCAAATGAAAACGAAGATGGCGCTGCTGCAGCCGGAGCTTAAACAGCTTCAAGAGAAGTATAAAAACAAGTCAGATGCGGATTCCAAACAGAAGCTGCAGCAGGAAACGATGCAGCTTTATCAGAAGCATCAAGTGAACCCGCTCGCGATAGGCTGCTTGCCGATGCTTATCCAAATGCCGATCCTGATGGGCTTATACTCGGCTATCAAGCTGACGCCGGAGCTGGCGGACCATTCCTTCCTTTGGTTTAAGCTTGGCTCGCCGGATATCGTGCTTCCGATTATCGCGGCGGTCGTTTATTTTGTACAGTTCAAGGTATCGCAGACGACGCAGCCTAACGCAAATGCCGCACAGCAAAAGCAGCTCGCATTCATGGGGTATTTATCCCCGGTTCTAATGGGCGTATTCGCTCTGTCGGCGCCTGCCGCTATTTCGTTGTATTGGGTAACGGGCGGTGTATTCATGATTGCGCAATCCTATCTAGCCAAAAAAGTGTACGCGCCTAAGGTGGATGTCGCACTGGAGGGCAGCGTCTAATATGAAGGAGACGATCAGATGTCAGTCGGTGTTCTTGCCCATTTATTCGGAAGTTTGCCTTACCGGGAGCTTGCGCCAAAAGTAGCGGGAAGCGGGTTCAGCCATGTGCAGCTCGCTTTATGGAAGGCCATCAGCGATGTCGATTTCAGCAAGCCGGGCAATCTAAGCCCGGGGCTGGCGAATGCAATCGGCGAGCAATTCGATAAGCATGGCGTTTCGATTTCGGTGCTCGGCTGCTACGTTCATTTGTTTGAGTGGGACGAGGAGCTGCGCCGCGCGAACGTGAACCGATTTAAAGAGCTGCTGCGCTATGCCAGATTTTTCGGAGCGCCGATGGTGGCTGCGGAAACCGGGCGCAACGAAGGCGGAGACTACACCGACCGTGACTGGTCAATCATGAAAGCGACGCTTGAGGAGCTCACCGAGGAAGCCGAGAAGTGGGGCGTCTTTGTCGGGCTGGAGGCTGCCAACGGCCATTTGGTCGGTACGGCTCCCGAGCTTGCGCGAATGCTGGAGGAGGTTCCTTCCTCCAATATCGGCGTCGTCATCGATCCCGGCAACCTGCTGACGGCTGCGAATTTTGCCAAGCAGGACCAAGTAATCGCAGAGGCGTTCGAGCTGCTGGGCAACCGGATCATTGCGGCTCACGCGAAGGACCGTTATTTGCTTGAGAACGGCGAGCTGGGAACGTCGACAGCGGGCCTCGGCGACATGAATTATGAGCTTTATATGAAGCTTCTCAATCAATACAAGCCGCATGTGCACATTATCATGGAGGAAGCGAAGGAGCATCAAATGGCGCAGTCGAAAGCGTACATTGATGCGATTCGCGGGCGTATGTAAAGCTTGAATTATAAAAGCGGTCCAAGATAAACGGAACCCTTAGTCAAGGACGCTTAAAAAAAGATTGCCACACGTAAGAGATGATTCCTGTACTGGACAGGAGTCATCTTTTTTTGTGCCTCTACGCTATGCACTTTTTTCAAAGTGTCCAATTTGGGTTACCAGTTTGTGTTAACCAATATACTTCGGCTTTTTAATCCTGTATATTTAATGAAAATAAATTTGCCCGGAGAGTGGAAGTCCCATGCGACGCTTCAGACTAGGAAGGCTCTATATCCCGTTCACCTACAAAATGATGATCCCTTACCTTCTGCTTGTTCTGCTGACTGACTTACTCATTGGCTATATTTCGTACACGATGCTTATTCAGTCCCGAACAGAGATGGCGGAAACGAATATTCGGACAGCTATGAAGCAGACAAGCAATAATATCGAATATCAAATGGATGAAATCAACCGAATGTCGAGCACCTTGTTCACCAGCCTTACCTTTCAGAACGCGCTTCAGAATACGGGAGACCCTCTTGAGGTCATGCTCAAAATGAGAGATGACATCATTCCTCAAATGAAAGCGCCTCTTCAGCTGTACGGCAACAACATCCGTCTCGCCCTCTACACTGTGAATGAAAAAATGTACGAGGTTCAAGGCGACAATATGGAAAAGGAGATTACCAGAAGGGACTATTACGTCCTTCCTGCCAGCAGCATACAAAACACGGATTGGTTCAAATCGATTCAAGCCATGAATCAGGATAATCTGTGGCTTCAACTTGATACAGACAAGAAGCTGGATCATATTTCCCATTTCCGCAAGCTGGTTTCCTCCAGCGGCCTGGCGTCTGTGATTGGCTATATCCGCGTTACAGCTAGGTTCGACGAGCTTTTTGGCAACTTCGATACGTTTCCGATTGATGAAGGCATCAGCTTGCGGTTAGTCGATACGACGACAGGCGCAACCTTATACACCCGAGGCCGGGCAGACACGCATTCGAAGCAAAGCAACGAGCTCAGCATCACAGAACAAATTAGCGGCACACCTTTCATTATCGAAACACTGGTACCCCATGCTTATTTGAACAAAGATGCCAGCAGAATGCAAAAGGTGATCGGCACCGTTTGTACGATCAGCTTTTTAGTTATGGCTTTTATCGGTTTTATCGTTGCTAGGCTCTCCGGCAAAAAAATGAAGCGAATCGTCACGCTGGTCCGTTCCTTTCAGGAAGGAAACTTTCATAAACGGATCGTGTTCACAGGCAATGACGAATTTGTCCATATTGCCGATTCGTTTAACCAGATGGCCACCAGCATTCAGGAATTGATCAAAAATGAATATGTGCAGGGCATTCAGAAGAAACAGGCCGAGCTTGATGTGCTTCAGGCGCAGATCAGCCCTCATTTTTTATATAATACCTTGTCTACAATTGGCAGTCTTGCCAATCTCGGTGAGGTTCAGAAGGTCACGCAAATGGTTCAAGGCTTGTCCAAGTTCTACCGGCTCACCTTAAATGGAGGCAATGTCTATATCTCCTTAGAGAAGGAGCTTGAACAGATTGAAGCCTACCTCGATATTCAGCGGGTCAAGTATGCAGACACGTTCAAGGTCTATTTCGATATCGAGCCCGACATTCTGCATACGCCGATCATTAAGCTGATTCTGCAGCCATTTGTCGAAAATATATTCAAGCATTCGTGGTTCGGCAAATCCATTGCCATTCGAATTACCGGGAAACGGCTGGGCGACCATATTGAACTGAAAGTCATCGATAACGGTATCGGAATGAGACCGGATACCCTTAGGAAAATGCAATCGAATACGCTGCAGCCGGACAACCAATCGGATAAATACGGACTCAAAAACGTTGAGGAGAGGATTAAGCTCCGGTACGGCGACGACTTCGGCATTCGCATTGGAAGCCATTACGGAGCAGGAACGACCGTGCAAATTATTCTTCCAATGGCGAATTCGGAAATAAAGGAAGATGGCGATATCAACGCCTGATCACAGACAACGATGAGAGGAGCAGAAGATTATGGAAGTGAACATCTTACTGGTTGATGATGAATCCATTGATTTGGAATGGCTTCGGCGGCGCGTTGTGAGCAACAAGGCTGTGCAGCATCAGAATGTGAGAACCGCGGTAAGCGGCTTCGAAGCGCTGCAGCTTATGGAGCAGCACCCGGTTGATCTTATTCTCTCCGATATACGAATGCCGATTATGTCCGGCATGGAATTCGCACGTAAAGCGAAGGAGATCAACCCGCAGGTTCATATCGTTTTTATAAGCGGTCATCAGGACTTCGGCTATGCGAAAGAAGCGATTCAATTGAACGCTTCTGGCTACCTTCTTAAACCTGTGGAGGATGGTGAACTGCATGATATGCTGGATCATATGTGCAACAAAATCGAGGAGGAACGGAAACAGCTCTCTTCCCTTTCGGATACACTGAGCCTCGTGCATCAGGAGCTGCTGCTGCGGTGGTTTAAGGAGCCTACGCCGGGACAAGTAGAGGCGCATCTTCACCGTTTTCTCGCTCCCATCCTCCAAAGCGGAGCTGCAGTCGCTATTATCGAAGTCGATGATTTGGCCTGGAAAATCAAGCAAGTGGCGGAAGAGGAACGGCGATTGTTAATCGCAAGCATCACCCGCTTCATCCGGGAATTTGTGAAAGCGAAAAGCCTGGGAACATTGATGGCGAGCTACGACGACCATTTCGTGCTGTTGACAACGATTCAGGAAGAACATATAAAGGCAATCCTAGAACAATTGATCGAAGCATTCTACAAAGAATTCTCCTACTCCATTACGATTGGCACGGGTAAATATACGTCAGAGATAAATAAACTGCATGACTCCTATCGGCAAGCCCAAGCCGCGCTAAGCATCAAATGGGTGTTTGGCAAAAACAGGCTCATACAGGATGCTTCGGCTTGGTCTCCCAAGCAGGCAATGGCTTTGAATTTGGAGGAGACGGTTGACCGGATGTTACAAGCGATGCTCGAATACGATCTCACTACGATCGACGATTGCTTGCTTGAGCTGTTTAATGGGGATCAGCCCCTAACTCAGAAAAGCGACATCTATGATCTTATCATTCGTATTACTTCCAAGCTCCATGCCGATCTTCAGCAAATGAACGAGCATCTGTATGAAATTTTGAAATGGGAATCGCATCAGCCCTTTATTCTGTTTCAATTTGAAACGGTGCATGATATTTTATCCTGGCTGCGAAGACGATTCTTCGAATTGTCTGAACTGCTGTATTTGAAGAAGCAGCGGCAGAAACGCAAGCTTATTGATGAGATTACACGATTCGTTGAGCAAAGGCTCGACCAGAAGATCACGCTGAATGAGGTGGCTGCGCATTTCGACTTCACTCCCAACTACTTAGGGCAGCTCTTTAAGGCTGAAACGAATACGTTATTTACCGATTTCCTTATCGATTTGCGCATGAAGCGTGTATGCGAATTGTTGAAGGATCCGACTAGAAAGGTGTATGAGATCGCAGAGCTTGCCGGATACAAGAATATTGTGTATTTCAACCGGCAATTCAAGCTGTCCACAGGCATGTCGCCTGGAGAATATCGTAAGCAGCATAAAATTTAAAATAGGAATAAATGACTGCCCGGTCTGCTCAGGACCGGGCAGTTCTTTGCTCTTATACAGCCAATCGTTGAATTAGTATTGGTTTTAGTTGATCAACCTAATTATGCAGCTCTCTTCTATTTCTTATAATAAACGTAGACAAGAGATGAGAGAGGGAGCGCACATGAAACGACACGGATTTATAAATGATTTGAACAAATACCGCACGATTCTGCTGATGCTAACGCCCGCTGTTTTGTTTTTCCTGCTGTTTGCTTATGTACCGATGGCAGGAATAATCATTGCGTTCAAGCATTATGATTATGCCGGCGGTATTTTTGGAAGCGCGTGGAACGGGCTTGATAATTTTCGGTTTTTCTTTGAATCGGGGGACGCTTGGAGAATTACGAGAAATACGGCTCTCTATAATATCGCATTTATTATCGTAAATAATATCTTGCAAATTTTTACCGCGATTCTATTGTTTGAGGTTGGGGGCAAGTGGTTCCGTAAAATTACGCAATCTATTCTGTTTCTCCCTTATTTCATTTCATGGGTCGTTGTTGGCGCAATTGCTTATAATTTATTGAATTTCGATATTGGTACCGTCAATTCCCTGCTGAGAGGAATCGGCATGGAGCCAATCGACATCTATAATACACCCGCTTATTGGCCATATATTTTGACGATTGTGTCCGCTTGGAAGATGCTTGGTTATGGTACGGTCATGTATCTGGCAGCAATTACGAGCATCGATACGGAAATGTATGAAGCGGCTGAGATCGACGGAGCGAATGTGTTCCAGCGTATCCTGAAAGTGACGATTCCAAACTTGTATCCAACCGTTATCATTCTAGTGCTGCTCGCGGTAGGCAATATTTTCAGAGGCGATTTCGGAATGTTCTACAATATGGTCGGTAACAATGGTGTTCTATTCTCATCTACCGACGTAATCGACACATTCGTATTCCGGTCACTGATTACCTCGAATGATATTGGTATGTCGGCCGCAGCCGGAGTTTTCCAATCCGTTCTTGGATTTACAGCCATCATGCTCGTGAACTACTCAGTTCGCAGGTATGACAAAGATCGGGCGTTATTCTAATGGGAGGTAATATGATATGAGTGGAACTGAGCTTGAAGTGAAACCAGTAAGATCACAACAACGGGATCGCCAATTGCTTTCCGTTATCGGCTATATTTCTTTAACTGTCCTGGCTGCTCTATGCATCCTGCCTTTTATTCTAATCTTATCTTCGTCACTGTCCGAAGAAAGTACGATTGTTACAGAAGGGTATCAGTTTTTCCCGAGTGCATTTTCATTCGAACCCTATAAAATTCTGTTTAAGTACCCTGAGCAAATTATACGGGCATATTCGGTGACATTGGCTGTTACCGCGATCGGAACCGTTATCGGATTATTTCTGACAGCGATGACCGCGTATTGCTTGTCCAGAAGAGATTTCAAATGGCGTAACCAATTTTCATTCTTCTTCTTCTTTACCACATTGTTCAGCGGCGGCCTTGTGCCTTGGTACCTTCTGATGGTCAATTACTTGCACATGAAGGATACGATTCTGGCATTGATTATTCCGCTGCTGCTCAACGTGTTTTATATGATCGTTATGAAATCGTTTATGAGCAATATCCCGGAAGCGATTGTAGAATCGGCTAAAATAGACGGTGCAGGCGACTTTCTCATTTTCCTTCGTCTGATTCTTCCGCTCTCGAAGCCTGCACTCGCAACCATTGGATTATTTCTTGCTCTCGGTTATTGGAACGACTGGTATAACGCCTTGCTTTTTGTCTCGGATGAAAAGCTGATGCCTCTCCAATACTATCTATACAAAATGCTAGGCAATATGGATGGCATGCGCAAGGCGATGATGGGCTCAGGCGCAGTCGTTACCAATGTGCTGCCTACTGAAGGCTTGAAGATGGCGATGACCGTTGTCGCAAGCGGCCCGATCCTAGTCGCGTATCCGTTTATTCAGAAGTACTTTGTTAAAGGCTTGACGATTGGCGCTGTTAAAGGATGATTCCAAGGAAACTTGGTTTATCGATAAATACGATAAATAATAAGGGGGATATACCAAATGATTAAAAAGAAAAGTATAATTATGCTCGCTTTGATCATGGCAATGGTGATGATCATCAGTGCTTGCGGAAGCAAGAACAATAACGCACCTGCTGCTACCCAGACACCAGACGGGGGAGAGACAAGCACGAATACGGAGCAAGGCCAAGGCGCAGCAGATACATCAGAGGCTGTTAAACTTAAAATGGTGTTTGTAGGACCTAAACCGGTTGATTATGATAGTGTTTTTGCAGCTATTAACGAAAAATTGAAAGCAAAAATCAATGTAACACTTGAAGGTGAATTTCTGGATTGGTCCGATTGGGCACAGAAATATCCGTTGAAGCTTGCGGCTAATGAAGATTTCGACCTTATCTATACGGCCAACTGGGCTGGATATAATGACCAAGCGCTTAAAGGCGGCTTTCTTGAATTGACTGAAGACATGATTAAAACCTATATGCCTGAAACTTTTAAAGCAATGTCCGATGTTAACTGGGATCAAGCGAAAGTAAACGGCAAGCTGTATATGGTTCCTCAGAACCTTGGTGAATCCGTAGAGAAACTTATTCTATACCGTGAAGATTTGCGCAAAAAATACAACCTGCCTGCAATCGACAGCCCGGAAACATTTGCAAATTATTTGAAAACAGTGGCAGCTAACGAGAAAGGAATCACTCCTTTCACACCGGAAACTGGCGACTGGAAGATGCATAACCTAGACCGCATCATGTTGAAGCAGCAAAATGATTGGAACCTGTTTGATTTAGATATTCCACTCGGCTTTAAAATAACGGATGAAACGGGACAGATCTTTAATGTCTATGAAACACCGGAATTTAAAGAGCAGCTTCTTTACTACAAAGACCTTGCGGACAATAATGCTTGGTCCAAAAACGTACTGAACAACAAAAACGATCATCAGCAGGATTTCAGAGAAGGTAAAACCGCAGCTATTACTCATAATATGGGTACGCTCGGCTCTCTCATGGCCTTGATGCGCCAAACCAATCAATACGAAGTTGCACTTGCTGACATTAACCCGAACAATAAGAAATCCCAAGCGGTTGCTACACAGAACGGGGTATCCGTACATGCGACATCGAAACATCCGGAACGCGCTCTTATGTTTATTGATTTGATGCAAAATGACCAAGAACTGCATGACCTTATTAATCTCGGTATTGAAGGCGTTCACTACACAGCTGTTGGCGATGAAAAATTCCAATCAACAGACAAAAGCCCGAACTACACTGGCTTCTCCTTCTGGGGCTTCAACTCCCCTCTAAACCGTGATAACGAGTCGTTCCCTGAGGAAGCGACGGCTATGCAAAACGGTTGGGACAGCAACGTGTACCACTACCCGCTTGAAACTTTTGTTTTCGATAACAGTAAAGTAAAAACAGAAGTTGCCAATGTAAGTAATGTGATGCTTCGTTATGCGATTCCACTGGAGTACGGTGTGATCAAAGACGTAGAAAAAGGCCTTGAAGATTTGAAAAAACAAGTCAAAGCAGCAGGTATCGATAAGATTCAGAACGAGCTGCAAACCCAAATCGATGCATTCCTTGCAGCGAAAAAATAAACAACAGGAGAGAAGGCCGCGGCCTTCTTAACTGAACCCTTAGTCAAAGAAACTTGAAAAAAGAGTATTAGGCCGCACGTCAGAGATGGCTCCTGTATTGAACAGGAGCCATCTTTTTTAGTCCCCGCTGCTATCTATGATGTGGTTCGAATCAAATAACGGAACCGAACATTTAATATGTTCTGGTCATTAGGTCCTATAAGACGCCGAAGGGATCGGGACTGCCCGCAATAAACTCGGTTTTTTCATAATTATTAACGGTTTTTTGGATGTTCTCCGATGTTATATCGCTGTACTATCGAGTGGTAGATGTCTTGCTTTGAAAAATCCGACATAAAGGATTGCTCTGGGAAAGAGGAGGTATGCAAACATTTCGGTTACTCAGCCCCAACATAGACGCTTTTGCACAAGTGAATTGAAAACGCTTACTACATCTTAGTGCTGCTAAATGAGGCATTTTATTTGAGGAAAGCGGGGGATTCATGTTATATGCGAAGAAATCCAAAACGTCTTTTTAAGATACTGCTGGCAGCGGCCGTTATAGGCTCGACTGTCATGCCTGGCTTGCCGCTCGGTTCACGGCAGGTGAATGCAAGCGCGGAGCAATGGGTGGGGAAATTCGACTTCGGCACTGCCGCGAGCCCGGTCAAGGAAGGGTTTACGGCTGTTAATGAGGCTCAGCTTTATACGGCAGAGGCGGGTTATGGCCTCAGTGCGGCGCTTGCGTCCCGGAATCGCTCGGGCGGCGACGAGCTGACCAATGATTTTGTGCTCGGCAGCTCGTTTTCCTTTTACGCGGATCTACCTAACGGCGAATATGATGTCACCGTTTATTCAGGCGATCTTCTAACAGGAACAAGCACGACAAAAACGAACGTCGCCTTGGAAGGCGTTGCGGCTGGAACGATCTCAACTAGGCAGGCTATTGCGCAAGCCACCTATCGGACCACGGTAAATGACGGGCAATTGACGGTCGGCATTTCCGCATCTACCGGATATGGCTATCTGAACGGACTCGTTATTGAACAGGTCATGCCTGTTCGGCCGGATGCGCCTGCGGGCCTTGCCGTTACAGGAGTGACAAAGAATGACGTGTCGCTTTCATGGGGCAGCGTTGCGGGTGCGGTTCTCTACAAGATTTATCGGACAGAGGGCGGCGGCGCGAGCCTGCTCGCGGGACAATCGACGGGCGCTTCCTTTATCGATACGGATGTAACGGAAGGCAGCAGCTATACGTACGCGGTAACGGCATTGAACGCCGCGGGATTGGAATCCGAGCTGAGCGAGCCGACGGCTGCGGTTGAAATTCCCGCTGCCGTAGCGCCGGCAGCACCGGCAGGCTTAACGGTCAGCGAGGTATTGGAATCAGCCGTAAAGCTAAGCTGGACGGTAACGGACGGAGCGACAGGCTATAAAATTTGGCGTTCCGATGCGGAAGCGGGTCCATTCGCGGAAATCGGGCAATCGGCCGTACCGGCGTTTACCGATGAAGGCGTGGACACTTCCGTACCGCATTACTATCAAATTACGGCATCCAACGATCGCGGCGAGTCGGGTGCGTCGAGTACGGCAGCAAGTGCAGTGTATACTACGCCTGATCCGCTGCCGGACGGAGACGTTCAGCGCTTCGACTTTGGTTCAGGGGCACAAGCGGAGGGCTATACGCGGATTACGTCCGCAGCGGCGTATTCCGCGGCTCTGAAATACGGCTTTGCCGATATTTCAAAGGTGAGCTTTGGCGACAGAGGGACGGATGATGCGCTTAAATCCGACTTTGCCATGCCGTTGAATACAACGTTCAGCGTTGATCTTCCGAACGGCGATTATACCGTGTCGCTTATCGCAGGCGACGCTTCGGAAGCATCGGAAATCGCGATTAAAGCCGAGGCGATTCAGAAGGTACAGCTTACGGGCAAAGTGGCTGGACAGTTTCTGGAGATGGATTTCCAGATCGCTTTGGTGGACGGCCAGCTGAATTTGGAATTCAGCGGGGGCGCACCGAAAATCAATGCGCTGGTCATTACGAAGCAGCAGGTACGCCAAGCAGGCGAGCTCCCGACTGTTTATATTGCCGGCGACTCGACGGTTCAAACGTATGACCCGTATTGGGAGCCGGAAGCAGGCTGGGGCCAAATGCTGCCGCGTTTCTTCAGCAATGGCGTCATGTTCAAAAACCATGCGATCGGCGGCAGAAGCTCCAAGTCCTTCATCTTCGAAGGACGGCTGGATGAGGTATTGCGTGCCATTAAGCCGGGCGATTATTTCCTCGTTCAGTTTGGCCATAACGATGCAACCATCAGCGTTCCTGAACGGTACGCATCGCCAGCAGACTTCAAAAATTATTTGAAAACCTATATTAACGGCACGAGACAGCGCGGTGCTACGCCGATTCTCGTAACGCCAATGGGCCGCAGAGATTTTAATGCGGATACGGGCAAGTTCAACGTCAGCTTTCCGGAATATGTAGCGGCAATGAAGGATGTCGCCGAAGAGCTGAATGTGGAGCTGGTCGACCTAAGTACGCTCAGCGTGGCGTATTACGATTCCATCGGCGCGCAGGCGACCTTGTCTGTATTCCTGCATGTCGAGCCGGGGATTTACGGGGCTTTCCCGAACGGGTCTGCGGACAACACGCACTTCCAGGAGTACGGCGCAATCCAGCTGGCCCGCCTGCTCGCGGGAGGCATTGAGCAGCTGAATGTACCGCTGGCGGATTTTGTTCAAGAGATCGAACAGCCTGAAGCCGTGCCGGCTAAGACTGCCGGGCTGGTCGCGGGCAGCGTCAGCAACGCGGGTGCGCAGCTGCAGTGGAATGCCGTGGAAGGAACGGATATTTATAAAATATACCGAAGGCTCGCATCAGAGCCGGACATGGCCTATGCCTTGATTGGAACAGCAACCGTTCCGAAACTGACGATCGGAGGCATGCTGGAGGGCCAGACCTATACGGTTCGAGTAACAGCGGTTAACGGCCGGGGCGAGTCAGAGCCGTCGAATGCTGTATCGATTACGACCAAATCGGCCCTATACCGTTTCGACTTTGGCCCGGTAGGCGCTCCCGTTGCATCGGGATATACGGAAGTAACACGCAGCGTTCTCTACACGCCGGAGCTTGGGTACGGCCTCACTTCGAGCACGGGCATGATTGATCGCGACCGCGGATCGGCAACGGATGACCTGCGCAGGGATTTTGTAGCGTATTTTGGCAATTCCTATGAATTCCAAGTTGATCTCCCGAATGGCTACTATTCGGTGAAGACGTATACGGGAGACTGGATCGGCTCGACGAGGACGAACGTCAGCATTGAGGGCAAGGATTATGGCACGATTGCTTCGGGCAAAGCCAATATTGCCGAGAAGATGTTTAACCAAATCGCGGTGAAGGACGGGAAGATGAACCTTGTCTTCAGCGGCCAGACGGCTCACCTGAACGGATTGGAAATTACGCCGCTTCTGCTGTCGCCGACGGACCTGACGCTTACCGGCATCGACCTGAATAGCGATCCGGTATCGGCAGCCCTTTCCTGGGGAGCGGTAGACGGCGCATCCGCCTACCGTGTGTACCGTCAAGCGACCGTTGCAAGCAGTCCGGAGCTGCTTATCGAAACGTCGGACACCCATTTTACGGATCTGACCGCCGATGTTGGCTTGGATTACGAATACACGGTTACAGCCGTGGAAAGCACAGGTTTTGAATCGGTAGCCTCGAACGTGCTTACCGTATCCATGATTGATCCAAACGTCGCAAAGGCGGCTGTTCCGACAGGCTTAACGGTGCAGTCGACGAATAAAAACGACATCACATTCACTTGGGATGCTGTAGCAGAAGCACGCATGTTTAATATTTACCGTGCGAAGAAAGCGGATGGGGAATATACGCTGATCGGCAAATCGACAGAGGCCAACTATACGGACACAACGGTATTGACGACTATTTCTTACTACTATAAAGTCGCATCGGTTAACGCAGGAGGCATCTCCGAGCAATCGGCGAGCTTGGAAACACCTGCGGTGACCACGCTATATCGCAATATGGAGTATTTGGACCGTGCACCGGTGGCGGTTAAACAGGATGCAGGCAACTATATCGGTTGGAGATTGCTTGGCTTGGATCCGGAAGCCATTGGGTTTAACCTGTACCGTGACGGCATAAAGCTAAACGCAACGCCCATAACGGATACGACAAACTATGTCGATACGGCGGGTACGGACAGCTCCTCCTACAAATTGACTTCGGTTATGAATGGCGTAGAGAAACCGGCCTCCGAAGCATTCGGCGTATGGCAGAAGCAATATTTGTCGGTTCCCTTGCAGAAGCCGGCGGATGATTATACGAAGGACGGCCAGCCGTACACGTATAGCGCGGGAGATGCGAGCGTCGGTGATTTGGACGGTGACGGCCAGTATGAGATTGTTCTGCTGTGGTCGCCTTCGAACAGCAAGGATAACTCGCAGGGCGGTTATACGGGCATCGTATACATGGATGCTTACGAAATGGACGGAACGCGTTTATGGCGCATTAATCTGGGCCCGAACATCCGCGCAGGCGCACACTATACGCAGTTTATGGTGTACGATTTGGACGGTGACGGACGCGCAGAGGTTACGTTTAAGACCGCAGACGGGACGATTGACGGCCAAGGCCATGCCATAGGCGACGCCAGCGCGGATTATCGCAACAGCGGCGGTTATGTATTGCTTGGCAATGAATATTTGACCGTATTCAACGGATTAACCGGCGGGGAGCTCGACACCGTGGCTTACGATCCACCGCGCGGGGACGTTGGCGCATGGGGGGATGCATACGGGAACCGCGTAGACCGCTTCCTGGCAGGCGTTGCTTACCTGGACGGCGAGCACCCTAGCGTTATTTTCAGCAGGGGCTACTATACGAGAACGGTATTGTCCGCGTACAGCTTCCGTGACGGTCAGCTCGAACAGCAGTGGAAATTCGATTCGAATGACGAGGGTTACGGAAGCTATGCCGGCCAGGGCAATCATAACCTGTCTATTGCCGACGTAGACGGCGACGGTAAAGATGAAGTTTCGTTCGGCGCCATGGCGATCGACGATGACGGCAAGCCGTTATACAATACAGGGCTTGGTCATGGCGATGCTATGCATCTGGGCGATCTTGATCCGACAAGACCCGGGCTCGAATTGTTCGACGTGCATGAGCATACGGATTCTGAATACGGCATGGAGATGCGTGATCCGGCTACGGGCGAAATTTTATGGGGCGTGCATACCGGTATCGACACGGGACGCGGGCTCTCGGCCGATATTGATCCGAACCATGTGGGTGAAGAGGCATGGTCGGCTACAATCACGAACGAGCAGCATATCCCAATTACCGGCCTATACAATGCGCGCGGCGAATTAATTACGACGAATATCCCAACGTCTACGAATTTCGGCGTATGGTGGGATGGCGATCTGCTGCGCGAGCTGCAGGATTATAACCGTATTGATAAGTGGGACTACGCGAGTGAAACGACCGCAAACGTATTTACAGCGGAAGGAGCGGCCTCCAACAACTCGACCAAAGCGAACCCGAGCCTGCAGGCCGATTTGTTCGGTGACTGGCGCGAGGAAGTCATGTGGCGTTCGTCGGACAGCTCGGAGCTGCGCATTTATACGACGACGGATGTAACGGAGCACCGGATCCGCACGTTAATGCATGATCCTGTGTACCGCTTGGGCGTTGCTTGGCAGAACGTAGCCTACAACCAGCCTCCGCATACCAGCTTCTATCTTGGGGCCGATATGACGGAGCCGGCTGCGCCGCATATTCAGTATATTGGCGCACCGCAGCAGCCCGAGGATACGACTGCACCGGCAGTGGCGGGGTTGCCGCCTCAGCAATTAAAGGCAACGGACGTTTACGCCTTGCAAGTAACCGCAGAGGACCTGGAATCGGGTATCCGCAGTTTAGTGTTAACGTTTGACGGAACGGTGATTGAGAACGGAAGCCAGCTTCCATTGAAAGATAATGCAGGTATTCATACGTTTACGGCGGTGGCCGTGAACAATGAAGGACTTGAAACCGCGAAGGCCGTGACGATTATCGTGACAGGAATCGAGAAAGCGACAGCTGTGCCTGGCAAGCCGGTGCTGTCCAATAACAATGGCCATGATAACGGCCTTTTGGATGGCAGCTACAAAATTACGATGAATCTCTGGTACGGCAACAACGGCACGGTGTATAAGCTTTATGAGAATGGATTGCTTATTGATACGCAGGTGCTGACTGACCGCTCGCCTTCGGCACAAACGGCCGAAACGAGCATCACAGGCAAAGTGAATGGCACATACACCTATACCTGTGAGCTGATTAACTCCTATGGGACAACATCCTGCGGATCTCATGAGGCCGTTGTGAAGGATGCTGCGCCTGCAAAACCGGTTTTATCCCATGATAACTGGGATGGAAACGGGGATTACAAAATCACGATGAACCTGTGGTGGGGCACGAACGGCACCACATACCGTCTCTTCGAGAACGGCGTGCTCATCGATACCCAAACGCTGACGGCCAAAACGCCTTATGCGCAAACCGCATTTACCAGCGTGAGCGGCAGAACGTCAGGAACGTACGAGTATCGGGTGGAACTCGAGAACGCCAGCGGCATGAATGAAAGCAGCGTGATGAAAGTTATAGTCAAATAGCTGTACCTATTAAAAACATGCCCGCTGACCATGAAGGTTGGCGGGCATGTTTTATGATACTCGTTCAAAATTACATGCAGCCTGATGTAATCGAAGCCATTGCCAATGATGCTGAGGGACTAGGCTTTAAAATGTCCTGCGATACGGAAACCGGTTCTTTGCTCAGAACGCTGGCGGCTTCCTGCGCGAACGGCAGGCTGCTAGAGCTGGGCACGGGTGCGGGCATATCTACTAGCTGGATATTGGATGGAATGGACCGTGAATCGACGTTATTGACGGTTGAGAGTGACGAAGCGTTGCTGGCCATAGCCAAAAAGCATCTGGGCTCCGATAAGAGAGTACAATTTTTTGCTATGGATGGAGAAATTTTGATAAATGAGTTAAAAGGCGAGGCTTTTGACTTCATCTTCGCGGATACTTGGCCAGGAAAATTCTATGCGTTAGATGAAACGTTGGATTTATTGAAGCCGGGAGGACTTTATATCATTGATGATTTAAACCCGGTTGCGACCTGGTCGGAAGCACATTACCCAAAAGTGTAGATCTCATAAACTACTTAGATGCCAGAGAAGATTTATGGATAACGAAGTTGAACTGGTCTACTGGAATCATGATCGCGACACGGAAGCATTCACGCGGATGAAGTGACTTTTGATTTTGAGGTTTGAGGAGTCATGAAATGAACTTGAAAGTTTTATTTTACCTGGCTGCATTCGGCATGGGACTAGCCCTTCCTTTTCAACAGCTGCTATTTAAAATCATACTTACAGCGATTGTATACTTTATGGATGCCGCTCTAACGGATGAGTCTGAAAAAAGAAAGTACTGCATTTATCTTTTATTTATCATGGGGATTCTGCTTAGTTACCTCTATAAATGGTTTGTTAACTAGATATAGCGTAGGAATCCCGCAAAATAAAAGGACTGGCCCCCCGGCAAAGCAAGCTTTGCGGAGGAGCAGTCCTCTTTGGCATGGAATAAAATTAAAGTACGTTCAAATGTGGGATAACTAACCCCCCGTATGCGAATGCGATAACAATGACGATGGCGGGATGGATTTTGCGGAACTGCATCGCCCAGAAAGCGGCTGCCGCTATGATAAGAGATTGAAGAATACCAATCGATTCGACGGAGCTTTGAGCCATTTGCCAAGTCAGCAGAAGCATCATGACGGCAATGACGGGCTGCACGAGCAGGGTCATTCCTTTTACGACGGGGGATTGACGATGCTTCTGCAGCACTTTAAGCAGCAGGATCAGCGCGACAGCCGAAGGAACGATCGTTGCGGCTAAGGCTAGAAGGATGCCGATCCAGCCGCCGACGTCGTAGCCGACGAACGCGGCTATTTTTGTTGCAATCGGGCCAGGCAGCGCGTTGCCCAAAGCAAGAATATTTGAAAATTCAACCGGCGTCGTCCACGCATGGTTGGTTACGATCTCCCGGTACATGAGCGGGATGGAAGCGGGGCCTCCGCCGTAACCGAGCACGTTGGCAATAAAGAACCCGATAACTAAATTAATCCATTCCACGCGTGACGCCCTCCTTCTGCTGCACGGTACGCTGCTGCTTTTGCTGCTTTCTGCGCTGCAGGGCCCCTACGGTTCTCAGATGGAAAGCGCCGTAACCTAGAAATAATAGAATGACGATAGCAGGATGGATATGAATGCCCTGCAGCAGTCCAAAGGCCAAGGCGAAAAAACCAAAGCCAACGTATTTCCCGAGCCCCTTTACGGCCCTTTCTCCGAATTCATAGGCCATCATGCCAAGCATGACCGCAATAACTGGCGTTACGGCCCCGATCATTCCCTGTATGAACGCCGCGCTGCTGAGAAACTGGACAGTCGTTAACAGCAAAATCATCGCAATGCCGGACGGAACGATATGGGCAAGAACGGATACGATCGCGCCGAGCGTGCCTTTTTCCCGGTAGCCCAGGTAAGCTGCAATCTTTGTGGCGATCGGTCCCGGCAGTGCATTTGCAAGAGCCAAGATTTCGCCGAATTCCTCGTCTTCGATCCATTTGTAATTCGTAACGGCTTCGTAACGGATAAGCGGAATGACGGAGGGCCCGCCCCCATAGCCGATAATGCCGGTCTTCATCATCGCCCATGACAGCTGCATGTAGCGGTTATTCATTATTTTGCTCGCCATATTTTACAGCCTCATTCCCATACGGCTCTTGTAACGGTTAATGAGCACTTGGCAATCGACGCTCATGATACCCGGCAAGGTGTACAGCTTATCCTTCAGAAAATGCTCCATCTCTTGATTGTTGCGGAAAAGGCCATGCATGTGCAGCTTGCTGGGACCGGTCATATGGTACAGGCTGGTGACGAACGGCTCGGTCGAGAGCTGATCCGCGACGGCGTGCAAATGCTTAGGCTCCACCTCCACATTAAAAAATGCCGATACGTGTATGCCGATTCGCTCCGGATTTATCACGGCGGTAAACCGTTCGATTACCCCTCCGTCCATCAAAGCATTGATACGGGATTGAACGGCTACGCGGGATAAACCGATTTCTTTTGCTAAATCGGTGTAAGATATTCTTCCATTCAGATTGAGTTCTGCAATAATTTTGCGATCGATATCATCAATTTCTATCGTATATGTCTCGTCAATTGGTCTTGTTTGCACTTTCTAATCAGCTCCAATCCGTATTTGTTCTATTTCAAGGTGTCTTGTAATATCGTGTTTTCATTACCATATGTATAAATATATACACATTATCAGTCGTTTTCAATACAATAAATTAAAACTGATTACATTTTAGTTGCCTATCATTTGCGGAGATGGTATTTTAAATTCATATATAATGTTATATTATCTATCATAAAAAATAAACCGTTTACGAGTTTTATTTTAGATATAGGAATGGATAAGTTATTCAACTTATCGGAATTCTTATCGTTCACCGCAAAACGGGCTTTTTGCCGCCAATGGTTAACGGCAGCCGTTTGCGCTTGTCAGCAAATCATCATCATTGGGAGTGGTAGATGTGAATCAGTCCGTGGTTGGAACGAAAGCAATGGTTGTGAGTCCTCATTATTTAGCTACTGCGGCAGGCGCGCGCATGCTGGAGAAGGGCGGTAATGCTTATGATGCCGCGGTCGCGGTCAGCGCATGCCTTGCCGTTGTGTACCCGCATATGACAAGTCTCGGGGGAGATTCCTTTTGGCTTGGCTATCATCATAGCGAAGGCAAGGTTCGCGGCTATAATGCGAGCGGGCGTTCAGGCTATAAAGCGAATATCGGCGCCTATGCGGGCCTTGCAGCCATACCGAACCGGGGCATCGGCAGTATCGTCACGGTACCCGGCATGGTTGACGGCTGGGATGCGGTTCATCGCGAGTATGGCCGTTTGTCTTGGGCGGAAGTGCTGGCACCTGCCATAGACTATGCCGAAAATGGTTTTCCGATGTCGAATGATCAATATCAGAACACGGTTCATAATGAATCGGTGCTTGCGAGGTCGCTTGAAACCGCGGATATTTATCTGCCTGGCGGTCAGGCCGCGAAGACAGGCGAGCGCTTTAAACAGCTTGCGCTGGCCAAGACGCTGCGGCGGCTGGCGGAATTTGGGCGCGATGAATTTTATAAGGGGGAGACGGCAAAGGAAATCACGAATTTCCTCGGCAAGCATGACGGACTTCTGACGGCGGATGATTTTGCCGATCATCACGGGGATTGGGTAACGCCGGTCGAAGGCTCCTACCGAGGTTATACGCTTCATCAGATGCCTCCTAACTCCCAAGGTTTTTCCGCCATTATGGCGCTTCATATATTGGAACAGTTTAAGCTGGGTGAAATCGCGCATGGCTCGCATGATTATTATCAGTTGTGCATCGAGGCGCTTAAGCTGAGCTTCCGTGACCGGAACACCTACTTATCCGATCCCGCATTTACGAATGTGCCGCTTGAGCGGCTGTTGGATAAAAATTATGCGGCAGCGCTTGCCGCTTCGATTGCACTCGACCGTGCTTCCTCGGAGAAATCGGAGGTGCTTGGCAGCGATACGGCCTATGCGGCCGCCGTCGATGAGGAAGGGAATTCCGTCTCCTTCATTCAAAGTCTATATTTCGAGTTCGGATCAGGCGTCGTAGCAGGGAATACGGGAGTATTGCTGCAAAACCGCGGTTCGTTCTTTTCGCTTGACCCGAATCATGTAAACAGCCTGAAGCCGGCCAAAAGAACATTCCATACCCTCATGCCTGCGATGGCTTGCCGTGATGGCAAACCGGCCGTGCTGTATGGCACGCAAGGCGGAGAGGGACAGCCGCAGACGCAAACCGCGATTTTTACCCGGATGATTGATTATGGAATGGACCCGCAGCAAGCGATTAACGAGCCTAGATGGGTTTGGGGCCGGACATGGGGAGAGCCGACACAGGAGCTGAAGATCGAGGGGCGCGTATCGCAGGAGGTCCTGGAATCGTTGGCGCAGGCAGGCCATATTGTGCGCAAAGTCAAGGATTTTGACGGGATTATGGGGCATGCGCATGCGATTATGCGCGATGAGCAAGGGTTCCTGCAGGGTGGATCGGACCCGCGCTGTGATGGCGCCGCAATAGGCTGGTAGTATCCAATAGGAGAGACATGGAGGCTGAAAACACGATGAAGCAAAGCTGGAACGCGTATGCGAATGAACAATTGGTGTTAGAGCCTCTAGCTCAGGGGAGCTTAAGCGGAAAAACGTTTGCGGTCAAGGATGTGTTTAACATTGCCGGCCATACACCGGGTGCGGGCAATCCGGATTGGCTGCGGACGCACGGGCCCTCGACGGAAAACGCCGCTGTGATAGACCGCCTGCTCCGAAACGGTGCGAGGCTGGAGGGAACCACACTTACGGATGAAGTAATGTACAGCATTAACGGAGAAAATGCCCATTACGGGACTCCGGTCAATCCGAAAGCGCCTGGGCGCATACCGGGCGGATCCTCCAGCGGCTCGGCCGTTGCGGTATCGGCTGGGCTGGCAGACTTTGCGATCGGTACCGATACGGGAGGCTCGATCCGAGTGCCGTCCGCCTATTGCGGGATTTACGGCATTCGGCCAACGCATGGCGCTGTGGATGCACGCGGCTTGATTCCGCTGGCACCGAGCTTTGATACAGTGGGCTGGATGGCTCGCGACCCGCAGACGCTTGTCGATGTGGGAAAAGTGCTTCTGGATACCGAGCCGTCTGCCGACCGGGGATTTGCGCGGATGCTGTTCGCTCAGGATGTATGGTCATTAACGGATGACCACACAAAATCGGCGGCATCCCGCTATTTTCCGGCGCTGCGTGAAAGGACTCAGCAGCATGAGGAGGTTGTCGTGGCGCTGAACGGCCTGCGGGAGTGGATGAACGCTTTTCGCATCATTCAGGGCTTGGAAATTTGGCGCGCGCACCAAGAATGGATCACACGCGTACAGCCCGTCTTCGGCCCGGGAATTGCTGAACGGTTTGCTTGGGCGAGCACGCTCAAGGAAGAGGAAAGCGGCGAGGCGTACAGGTTGCGAGAAAACGTGCGTTCCCGTATGAATGAGCTGCTCGGGACTGATGCCGTTCTTGTTCTGCCGACGGTACCCGCGATAGCTCCGCTGCTTCAATTGTCGGGTTCCGAGGTGGAGCAGCGCCGTATACAAACGCTTGAAATGAGCTGCATAGCCGGACTTGCGGGACTTCCGCAGGTGACGGTGCCAATTGCGGGAGAACACGGTTACCCTGTCGGCCTGTCTTTTGTTGCGGGCCGCGGGCAAGATTTGCGGCTGCTGGAATGGGTAGCTGACCACGTATCGGCAATTGTAGAGCCATAAGCTAAAGCAGAGGAGTGCTCATCGATGAAATTATCTACCGTAAAAATAAATGGCAATGAGCAAGCCGCGATTTCAGTCCCGAACGGGCTTGTCCTCATAGAAACGATTAACGAAGCGGAACGGGCAGGCTGGAGTACGGAGCTGTTCGAGCTAATTCGTCTTGGAGAGCTTGCGACTCTCACGGAATGGTACAACGCCGGCGGCAAGGAGAAGCTGGCACAGCTTGCGTCTATTCCGTATGAAAAAGCAGAGTACGGCCCCCTCTACCGGCATCCCCGAAAAATTTGGGGCATCGGCCTAAACTACGTGAAGGATGCCGCGGAGCTTGCTGCAGCAGATCCGAATGATGAGCCGGTCAGCTTTATGAAGCCGGATACGACCCTTATCGGCCCGCTCGATGCCATACGGATTCCTCCGGGGGCGGGGACGATTACGGCGGAGGCCGAGTTAGGCATTATTATCGGCAAGACTTGCAAAAACATAACGGAAGCTGAAGTATATGACGCCATCGCTGGCTATACCACGACGATCGACGTAACGGCATCCGATATCCACGCTAGAAATCAGCGGTACTTAACGAGAGCCAAAAGCTTTGACACCTTTTTCAGCTTCGGGCCTCAATTTATTACGAAGGATGAATTTCCCGATCCGCTGGATATTCAAGTGGAGACGGCGCTTAACGGGGCGGCCGCGCATCGGAACAAAGTGTTTAACATGAAGTTTCGGCCCGCATTTGCGGTTTCTTTCCATTCGAAAGTAATGACGCTGCTTCCTGGGGATATTATTATGACCGGCACCCCCGGCGCTGTCGTTATCCGAGACGGAGATGTGGTGGAATGCCGCATCGAAGGCTTTAAGCCGCTGCTTAATCCGGTGCGCAATTAAGAGTCTGCCTTAAAATAAAGCTTTGTTGATTCTCATTGTTGCTATTTGTCGTCCATGCACTTTTACAAGTTATCGCATACAATACACCATTTAAACTTTCATTTAAGGCGGTGTATCCCCTTTGTCATGTTCATGTGGATGTAGAGGGAAGTGCCACAAAAAGTCGCGCAACAAATCCGCTTCAAATATTCCCATGATTAGTACCCGAATTGGGAATGGCATGTTGTCTATCCCATTGCGAGCGTGTGTTGGTGACAGTCCGAATATAGTCCTATGTATTGAGATAGAACCAAGCGATGCTGATAGGTGTATACAAGGGGGATGTCAAGTTCTCGGGAATCTTTGCTGTTGCCGTAATGTTTCAAGACTGCGCAAATTACGAGATAGAACAAAACGAAAACAACGTTAACGGCTACGAGTTAAAAACCGCCTTACAAAAGGCGGTTTTTTTATATGAAAATCAAAATTTAACGATAACAGAGCCTAAAATAAAGTAAAAAGGCGCTCGGCAGCTCTTGAGCTATCGGCCGCCTTTTTGGTTTGTCTGCAAACGGGGTTTATAGCTTGCTTGATAGATATAAAACTGCTATAAATAAGTAAGTAAATAAACAGTTGTTTGGAGGAGAGACGATGATCGACGTATTTCCCGCAGCTTCGCGGCATTCGGCGGATCTCGGCTGGCTGCGCAGCCAACCCAGCTTTTCATTCGGCGCTTATTATGATCCGAACCGAACGGGCTTTAGCGTTATGCGTGTGTGCAATGACGATTATTTGGCTCCGGGAAAAGGCTTTGGCGCCCATCCCCACAGCGACATGGAAATTGTCTCTATCGTATTGAACGGTCAGATCCGTCATGAAGATAATCTCGGCAATTCGGTTGTATCCTCTTTTGGAGAGATACAGCGCATGTCAGCGGGTACCGGTGTCATCCACACGGAGTTCAACGCCTCGGAGGAGACAGAGCTGCGCTTGCTGCAGCTGTGGTTTATGCCGAAGGAGCGAGGCTTGGCGCCATCCTATGAAGCGAGCCGATTCGATATCGACAAGATGCATAATGCGCTGCTGCCTGTCGTCTCCGGTCAAGCGGATGGGCAGACAGCCTCGATAGGCCAAGACATGACCATCTATTTGAGCAAGCTGGAGCAGGGAAAGAATCTGGACTACGCGGTCGAGCCTGGCCGCAAGCAATTTATCTATATCATTGAGGGCAGCCTTCAAGTGCATGGGGAAACGCTGGAGACTGGCGATACCGCGCAGATCGAAGCGGCGGATGGGCTTTCTCTTGCCGCGTCGGAAGCCGTGTTTTTTATGCTTATTGATTTGCCTTAGGCATACGAAGTAAGTTTGCTTGCGCAAGCTTTGGGGAGGGGTTCGAGATGAAACAGACGTTTCAAGTGAAGCACGCAGTGGGCGGGCGTATGATTATTGATTCGAATAAGCATGATGTTTCCTATACGCTCGTTCCGCAGGGACAGGGCTGGAAATTCACGGTCAGCGTGCCTTGGGGCCCGATGATTGAGGAGCTGTTAGCGCACAAGGAAGAGCTGAACGTGTTTGTTTTTCAGGAGTTTGACGATCAGCCGACGTTAAAAACCTGGTATTACATTAAGGATGGTACGGTTGAATTCGACGCGGCGGAGAGTAAGCTTACGATTATCGCGGATTCCCGCATTGAGTATTATCCGCATGAATATTCCGTTTGATACGGTAAGCCATGAAATCAATAGTGAAAAGGCCCTTTAGCTGCATAAGAGCTGGAGGGCCTTTTCCCTATGCAGGCTTACAGCGAATGAATCACGCTAGACAACCTTGTCTTGTTCCCGTTATTTATTGGTGCTGTGCTGTTTAGTGCTGAGCTTCTCAGCCGGATTGCCATTGCCGCGGTTTCTTTTGTTAAGCTCGGCCTTGTGCTGCGTAGCCTTTACCTTAGCCACAAACTCGCTTGTGCTTTCCAAAACCATCATCCTCCTTTATTTTAAGCAGTGCATTGCAACTTCATTATTTAGAATAACCAACAATCGAGAAATCAGGCTCTCCATCCATATATTTATGAAACGGCGATTGAAAGCAGAGTTTGTCCTCCTTTATAATAGCCATATGTGCGTCATGGACAGCATATAATGGTACAACAGGCTCGGCGCAAACGATACATAGACAGAATGCGGTATTGCGTAGTATTACTTAACATTCGGTTACACAAAGCGAGGTACTTATGTTTAGAGTGATTGCGCGGGCGCAAATGAGAGAAGGCTTTGAAGCGGAAGCGATGGAAGCCGCGAAGCGGGAGCAGGCGGTGCATCAACAGTTGGAGCAGGGCGAGCTGATGACGGCGTGCTGCTTCAAATGGGAACGCAATGTGTTCGTTTACTATGAGTGCGTGAATCGGCCGCTGGAGCCGGAAGAGCTTTTGCTATCGATGGCGCCTTTTCTGGAGGATTGGCCGGGGCATTCTGCGCCGCGGAAATGGATCCCGATGATCGACGTGTTTCATTTTAACGAGCCTGCAAGCTATGAGCATTGGCTGCGCAAGGAAACGGTGGATCGCCGCGTAGGAAGGGTTGCGCATTTGAAGCCGGATATGGCCGCGAGCTATATTTATTTCCATTACCAGCTCCAGGAAGAGCGGGCTTTCCATGGTCCGAAATACGAAATCATCGCGATGCACGAAAATTTGCTGTTTGGCTATCAAGAATTTCCAACCGTTGTAGAGGAGCCGTTATTGCCAGGGAGACTAAGCACGACAGGCACGCCTGCCGATTGGAATGACTCAAGGATGGATCTTCACTTTCAACCGTGGGAGGACGGACACTTGTATTTTAAGCCGATAGAGCAGCTGTTTGCTTACTACGACGAATCCTCAAAAAAAGGCGCATGAGCATAGGCTGATATTTGCCTTTATTGGACGAAATATGGTACAATGAAATCAATTGCAAGTTTGAAGCAAATATTCACAATACACTGCTGTTTATAAATGATAACTGCCCCTAACCTATAAGTTCGAGGCAGTTTTTCCTTTTTTATCGCGAAGGGGGCTGACCATGTACAATCGTAAAAAACCGCTTGAAGAAATTCCGGAAGAAAACACGAAGGTATGGACATGCGAGACGGAAGGGTGCAACAGTTGGATGCGCGATAACTTTGCGTTTGATCACGTTCCGACTTGTTTAATCTGCCATGAACCAATGGTCAGCGGCGAGAAAATGCTGCCCGCGCTCAATAACTCCAATAGTGACATGAAGACGTTGAAAAAGGGTACGCCAATCATGTAGTTCCCTTATTCACGAACAGAAGCCGAGCCCCGCGCGAATGGTTAACGCCATTCGCGCGGGGCTCGGCTTTTTGCTTACCGCGAAACGAAACGAGCTTCTGCCGCTAAGGACAGTGACGGCCGTTTACGCCAGGGTTTGCATAAATTCGGACATCGCCTGCTTTTGCCGCGAGAGGCAGCAGCAGCCTACGAATCTCCGCCAAAAAGATGCTTTCGAAAATCGTTAGGCGAGCAGTTTGTTCGTTTCTTAAAGACACGGCTGAAATATTTCTCGTCCTGGTAGCCGACAAGCTCTGCGACCTGCGAAATTTTCAGCTGTCCGTTCGCCAGCAGCTCCTTCGCCCGTTTAATCCGTACCTCCGCAATGAAATCGGATAAATTCCCATTCGTTTCTTGTTTGAATTTCCGTGATATATATTCTCTGCTCAAGAAAAACCGCTCCGATATGTCCTGCAGCGTAATTTCCTCATGCGGGTGCTGTTCGATATATTCGGCAATGTCTTCGATGACGCTGCGTTCCTTGTCGCGCTCCGCTAATTGTGCGGCGAGCTCGCAAGCCTCCGTAAATACAAAATGCTTCCATTGTTCAAAATCAAAAACACCATGGGCATCGACAGGCAATAATACCTGCTCCTCCGCTTTCGGGGCCTGCTCCGAGATACTGCCGCGGTCTTTTTTGGATTCCCATATCGACTTGGCCAGCCCGTATTGCTGACGCCAGACGAGAAGCTGCTCTAACGATACGCTGCCGGCTTGGTCAAGCGTATCAAACCACGGCTTTAAGGCGCGGCGAATTTGCTCCTTGCTGCCGCTGAGAACGGCAAAGCGCAGAGATTCCTCATGCTCGCTAAAAAGCTGCTGCGTGTTTTTGCTGCCGGGAGCCGCAGCGCTGAACGGATGACAGTAAGTATCGTTAACGAGCAGATTTCGGCGCAGCAGCGCAAGCTTGGCTTGCTGATAAGCGCCGGCTGCGGCTTCAGGGAAGGCGGCTGGGTGGCCGAGCCCAAAGTGGAACCGCGTTTTAAGCGCCAAGGACATGGCGTCGTTCATTTCGGCTATCAGCTCTTGAGCCTGTGCGCCCTCGCCCCAGAACAGAAGCAGCAGCTCCTGCTCATGTCCGCGGTGGCGAAAGGCGAAGCCTTGCTCTTTCTCCTTCAGAAACTCATTGCAAATATTCGTCAGCGAGAATAACAGCAAATCCAGTCCGTCCGCAAACTTTTCCCTTACCGCAGGCGAAGTCAGGTCAAGCCTTACGATTGCGATGCGGGCTCTAGTAATCGGGGACGTCATGCCGAGCTCCCGTTTCAGCGTATCGGCAAAGCTCGGATAAGTGCCGGGCTCATTAATTATCGTCGAGAAATACTGCTCCAAATACATCGGCTTCAGCTGGTTCAGCTCGATATTCATTTTGCGTTTGCGGGTACGTTCCTGTTCCTCCGTCGTCCAGCTGTCCACCGCTTTGGTCAAAGCGCTCACCAGCTGCTCGGCATCGATCGGCTTTAATATATAATCGACCCCGCCGTACTTTACCGCATGGCGAACAAAGCTGAAGTCATCATGGCCGCTGATCACGATGATTTTGCTGGCGGGCGCATGCTCGGCCGCCCACTGCAGCAGCTCCCTGCCGTCCATGTTCGGCATCATCATATCGGTGAAAATAATCTCGGGCTTCTCGTCTCGGATCAAGCCCGTAGCAGCTGCGCCGTCCTGTGCTTCAAGCAGCGTATCGATGCCGAATCGATCCCATGGAACGAGCAGGCGAATCGCTTCCCTCACATGCTTCTCATCGTCTATGATTAATGCCTTCATCCTTCATTCTCCTTCACCAGCGGGATATGGATCGTAACGGAAAAGCCGTGCGGCTGCACATGGCGCAGCTCCATTGCGGCGGTGGAGTCAAAATGCAGGCGTAGCCTCGAGAGCACGTTATGCAGGCCAATGCCCCCGTCCTCCTGGTTATTCTCCCGCGCGGCGCCGAGCTTCGGCACCTTGTTCAGCTGCTGCAGCACCTCCTGAAGCCGATCCTCCGGCAGGCCGCAGCCATTATCCTGTACCTCGATGGACAGCAGCTGTCTCGGCTCATCCAAGAAGCATGTAATAACCAGCTCGGAAGGCTCCTCTGACGATTGCACGAAGCCGTGCTTAAAGAAGTTTTCGAGCAACGGCTGCAAAATCATCTTTGGAATCAAAATGCGTTTGGCCTGCTCGTCGATATTCAGTTGAATATGCAGGGCGGTATCGAAGCGCTGCTTCTGCAGATCGAGATAAGCTTGTACATAATCGAGTTCCCGGCTGAGCTCGACGACCGCATCCATCGTGTTCATCTGGTAGCGCATCATTTTGCCAAGGGAAGTTATGAGCGAATAGGCTTTCGTATCCCCATGCTGGAGCGACACGGTGCCGATCGACTGCAGCGCGTTGTAGAGAAAATGCGGATTAACCTGGGCCTGCAGCGCTTTCAATTCATTCGTCTTGTTGGCGATCTCGAGCCGGTACTCGGTCAAAATCAAGTTGTTGATCGTCTGCATCATGGAGCGGAAACGCCGGGCAAGCAGGCCGATTTCATCATTGCTGTGGATATCGATCGACACGTTCAAATTACCCGTTTCAATTTTGTTCACGTAACCGATCAGACGCAGCAGCGGCTTTGTAAACCGGATGGAAATGAATAAGGTAGCCAATACCACGACAGCAAGAAAGGCGATTCCGACGGCTGTATTGATGCGGGCTATGCGGTCGGCAGCGCTGTACAGATGCTTGTATGGCGTTTGCTTAACTAAATACCAGTCCATGTAAGGCGTCTTAATCCGGTCATAAAAGACCATCCCGTCGAAGGATTCCGCTTTCCAATCGAAATGCCCGCTGTCCTGCCCTGACTTCAAGACCGTTTCAAGCCAGCTTTGCTTGGAGGCGGTGCCGATCTCGTTTTTATCCGAGGATAACACGATTTGGCCGCTCGAATCCATGATGTAGAAGCTCTCCTCGCCGCTGTCATAAAGCTGGCGGTTCAAATCCTCTAACACCGACAGCCGTACATCGATGGACAGCTCGGCAAGCAGCTTTTCGCTCGGAGCAAGGAAGATCGGGCGATGCAGCGTGAAGACCATTTCCTCGCTTGCGGCTGACTTCAGATCGACGAGCCCGTAATTATGGCTTTTATGCGACGGTTCGATATAGGCTTTCTTGGCCGTTTCCGGGATGGAGCCGGCGTTCTGCCCCACCTTGATATCGTCGTTCCAGAGAAGGTAAGTCGCGTTTTGCTTCACGACATAGAGCCTGACTTTATGAAACTCGCTTACGCTTTGATAGATGTTGTAGAGGTGGTCCTTCAGCAGATTGCGGTTGCGGATGACATCGGTAATATCGTTCGGGAATACCTCGTCCTCCATGCTGTGCTCCAAAATATAATACAAGGAGCGCGGCACGTTCATTGCATTATAGACGGCGAGCGACTTTTGGTTGATGTTGTTCATGTAGTTCATGATGTTGGTTTTACCGAGCGACAGCAGCCGGTTATTTTTGGCGATGGCTTCTTCAGTTATGGATTTGGTGGTTGCGTTATAAGAGATAATCATGGAGGTCGCAATGGGCAAAATCGTTGCCGCAAGCAGCAGGAGCATGAGTTTTTTTCGAATGGTGTTAAACGGCTTAGCCGTATTCATGATCACGATCGCCCGCTTTCTGTACATCTCGCTCTTGCATACACAGTAACCGATCAGGCTGCGGATGGTCAATATAGTCCACCTACCTTATCATCATCCTCTGTGTTCCATTGGCGGCCATCGGTTTTATACTGGGTATATCAACAGCTATATTCCGTCATCGGAAAGAGAAGGGGGACGAGAGGATGTCCAAAAAAATCAAATGGACCGAATGGGCCCAGCAAACCGTGTTTGTCGGCCCGGGACTTATTGCCTTTATACTGATTGTGCTTGCGCCGTTCGCGATGGGCTTTTACTACACGTTCACAGAATGGAACGGGATGGATCTCGGCAACGCGAAATGGACCGGAATGAAAAATATCATAAAAATTTTCACCGATGATACCAGGTTTTGGAATGCGTTCTGGTTTACGACTAAATTTACGGCTGCGGCCGTCGTCGTCACCAATGTAACGGCATTTCTGCTGTCGCTGCTGCTTACGCGCAACCTGAAGAGCCGCAACTTCCTGCGGACGGTGTTTTTTCTGCCTAACGTCATTGGGGGATTGCTGCTCGGCTACATTTGGTACTTCATCTTTGTGCGGGGCTTCCGGGCGATCGGGGAAGCAACGGATATCGGATTCTTCAATTTTCAATGGCTCGGTACGCCGAATACGGCCTTTTGGGGAATCGTGATTGTATTCGTTTGGCAAACAGCGGGTTACATGATGATTATCTACATTGCGGCGATGATCAGCGTGCCGAAGGATTTAATCGAGGCTGCCAAGATCGACGGGGCTGGCGCGTGGCAGCTGCTGCGTTCCGTAACCGTACCGCTCATCATGCCAGCGATTACGATATGCTTGTTCTTAACGACCTCCAACTCATTCAAAATGTTCGATCTTAACCTGTCGCTCACCGCGGGCGGACCCGGCAACGCGACGGAATCGATCGCGCTCAACGTATACCGCGAGGGGCTAGTGAACAACCGTTACGGTCTCGGCACGGCAAAAGCGATGATCTTCTTCTTTGGGGTCGCGCTGATTACCGTCACGCAGGTGTGGATTACGAAGAAGAAAGAGGTGGAGGCATAATGGAAAACAGACAGCGCTACACTCCCCTCATCCTGCTGCTGGAGCTTGTCGCTATTGCGGTTGCGCTAATTTTTCTGGCACCGTTTTACTTTTTGCTCACGAACTCGTTTAAAGAGCTCAAATACATTCTGCTCAATGCCGCCTCGCTTCCGGAGAAGCTGGGACTGGATAATTTTAAGCGGGCTTGGGTGGCCATCGATTTCCCGACGGTATTCCTTAATTCGTTTATGGTGACGTCAATCAGCGTGCTGTTGCTAGTCGTCATTAGCTCGATGATGGCTTACCGCTTGGTACGCCGTCCAACGACCTTCAACAAGCTGCTGCTCACGGTGCTAGTTGCCGCAATGATCATTCCGTTTCAATCGGTGATGCTGCCGCTCATGCGCATTACTTCCCTATTCGAGCTTCGCGGCCATCTATATGGTATCGTAATTTGTTACATGGGCTTTGGCATATCGTTATCGATGTTTCTGTATCACGGCTTCATTAAGTCCGTTCCGCTCGAGGTAGAAGAGGCTGCGGTGATGGACGGCTGCTCTCCTTACGGCGTGTTCTGGCGAATCGTATTCCCGCTGCTGAAGCCGATTACGGTGACGGTCATTATCCTGAACGTGCTGTGGATCTGGAACGACTATTTGCTTCCGGTCTTGGTTATTAATGATAATCTGACAACGATTCCGCTGGCGGTGCAGAAGTTTTTTGGCCAATATTTGCGCAAATGGGATTTGGCTATGGCAGCGCTCACGCTGAGCACGATTCCGATCATTATCTTTTTCTTATTTTTGCAAAAGCATATTATTGAAGGTATAACGGCTGGATCCGTAAAAGGATAAAATTAATGCTGAATATATGGAAGTTATCAACATATTACACCTATTAGTGCAATATATTCGGTGTTGTGCCAGCTAGTTGCACAATTATAATGACGATGTAAGCGTTACAAAACAGAATGATATATAAAATTTGCGGGAGGTCATAAGATGAAAAGAATTTCATTTCTTATGTTAGCGGCTATTATGCTCATCGTTCTGGCAAGCGGCTGCGGCAGCAACAACAACGGCGGAAACGCAACAAATGCGCCAACGGAAGCTGCCAATGCAGGTAAGACAGAGGAGCCCACGGAAGCTCCGAAGAAAGACGTTACGATTAAAGTGTTCCAATTTAAAGTCGAGATTGCCGAGGCGCTTGGGAAGCTGGCTGCCGAGTACGAGAAGGAAACTGGCGTTAAGGTGGAAATCGAGACGCATGGCGGCGGCGAGGACTACAGCGCATTGCTGAAAGCGGAGCTTGCTGCCGGAGAAGAGCCGGAAATTTTCAACTCTGCGGGCTGGGCCGGGTTCGAGCCTTACGTGGACCGAGCTACCGATTTGACAGGCGAGGCTTGGGCCAAAGATTTGGTAGAAGCGTCGAAAGCGCAAATTACGCGTGACGGCAAGCTGCTCGGCATGCCGATGAACCTTGAAGCTTATGGTTTCACGTATAACAAGGATCTGTTTGCCAATGCGGGCATCACCGAGCTTCCGCAAACGCTTGAGGATCTCGAGGCCGTTGCCAAAAAGCTCAAGGATGCAGGCATCACGCCATTTGCGCTCACTTCCGAGTGGTGGTCGATGGGGATCCATACGCTGAACATCGCATTCGCGAACCAAGCTGATCCGGCTGCCTTCATCGAGGATGTAAAAGCAGGCAAAGTGAAGCTGAAGGACGACCCGATCATGAAGCAATGGATTCGCCTGGTGGACATTATGTTCGCCAACGGCCAAGACAATGCGTTGACAACGGATTACAACACGCAGGTAGCAGAATTTGCTGCCGGCAAATACGCAATGATTCAGCACGGCAACTGGATTCAAGGCATGATCGACGAGATCGATCCGGCGCTTAACCTCGGTATGATGGCTGTGCCGCTTCAAGGCAAACCGAACGTGTTTACAGGCGTGCCGAACAACTGGATCGTGAACAGCAAATCCGACCAAGTAGAAGAAGCGAAAGCGTTCTTGAACTGGATGGTTACATCGGAAACAGGTGAAAAATTCATCTCCACCGACTTTAAATTTGTACCGGCATTGTCTTCTATCGAACCAAATCCAGAAGCAGTAGGCAAAATCGGCGGCGACTTCGCTGCTTTCGCGAATGCAAGCCCTGATCAAGTGAAAGGCTGGAACTGGGACCGCTTCCCGGACGGCATCACGCAGCAATGGGGTGCGGCTATGCAGGAGTACCTCGGCAAGCAAATTACAAGCGACCAGCTGCTTGATAAATTCGACAAAGCGGTACAGGACATCGTGAAAAAATAAATAGGAAAAGCAAAAAGCTCCGCACCCGTGCGGAGCTTTTTTTCATAAGCAGTTTTGAAGTTCAAGGGAAATAAGCCTTTTAATTGGAAGGAATAATTCGAATATCCTTATCCAAATTAGCCAGCATCATGTAATTGCGGTTGAAAGTAAAGATGCGTTTTACTTGATAATAGGACATCGTCACAGCCGTGAATGCTTCGCTGAGGGAGAAGCGGAGCTCGGGCCTGTCCATTAGCAGTCTGCGCGATTCAAGCTCAAACTCGGGGCCGCTGGAGATAACCTCAAGCCTGCCTTTGCTTACTGCCTTATCAATGGCATTCAGAAAGTATTCCGCCTGCTGATAGCTGTATTCATTGCGAAGCCATTCGTGAAGGCCAAATATAATGGAATTGGTCGTCACGTAATTGCGTTCAAGATCATGCAAATCCAGAAACAAGGTTCGGGCTTTCAAATAACGCGGGTCTTCAGGGTTCATTAAAGCGGCTAAAGCTGTTTCATCCAGGAAAACCGTATCCTGAATGTTCAAGTGGTGATCCATTTGCCAGCACTCCTTAATCCTCTAGTTTGCAAATGCCGTCCAAATATAGAAGCGGGTTATCTTCCTTCTGATCCACGGAGAGGGGGGTTGCTTCATATGGGAGGCTTGCCAGGTATTGGACAACGATTCCATTGACGATGGCTTGCACGGTTGTATGCTGCATATCGGCGATTGCTTTCAGCTCGACATAATATTGCGGATTGAGTTCAATAGCGCTATCTTCTTGTTCTTCACTACTTGAAGAAATGAATTCGGAAGCGGTAGACTTT
Source organism: Paenibacillus sp. LPE1-1-1.1 (assembly GCF_040676435.1). Lineage (NCBI taxonomy): Bacteria > Bacillati > Bacillota > Bacilli > Caryophanales > Paenibacillaceae > Paenibacillus > Paenibacillus sp. LPE1-1-1.1. The sequence goes on along the minus strand of NZ_JBEGHY010000044.1, from coordinate 234,744 downwards.
ACTTTTTCGAATTGGTTTTGAATGAAGCGTTTGTAATTATTCACCATCGTGGTTCACTCCTTACGTATAGCTTTTATATAGATTCGTCGAATTTTGTCAATTTCAGGGGGTAATGAAGGGTGGAAAGCCGGCTTCCGGCTTCCTGCAAGGGGGATTGCGCAGACGCAAACATAAAAGCTTGCTCCTCTCAATATGATTGTAGATGAAGGCCATTGACGGCGCGGAACATCTAGGGCGGGATCTCAGCAGTACGCCGAGCCGGATGGCAAGCTGGACACAAGGCGGAGGTGATCGGATCGTGAATAGAGGAACCAAAGGATTGGCGCTAATTTGGGTGCTGCTCTCGGCTGCCTATGCTGCGGTTAAGTGGATGCCGGCAGCGCAGCTGGATTGGTTGTGGAGCGGGCAGCAGGCGGAGAGGATAAGCTTGGTGCTGGGCTGGATCGTTTTGGGCGGGGCCGTGCTCCTGGCAGCAGTCTTTCTATTCCATGTGTTTGTTAATCAGAGGAAGGGCAAGCCTGGCAGCGATGCAGCAACGGTTCAAGAGACAGGGGAGAAGATGGTTATCGGGCTATCCACGGAGCTTTCGCAGCCAGCTGTCGAAACACTGCAAGCAGAGCAGGGGGAGCCTGCGCTTTCTGCCGCTATTCATGTCATGACCGGCTCCGCGCAGCATATCGGAGAGCGCGAGGAGCAGCAGGACGCGTATTGTTTCTCTTCTTTCAAGGATACGGAGGCGATCAAACGCCACGGCGTGCTGGCGGTGCTCGCTGACGGGATGGGCGGTTACGAGATGGGCAAGGAAGCGGGCCAGCTTGCAGCGCTGACCATGCTGGATGAATATACGAAGAAAAAAACGGAGGAATCCGTACCGCGGACGCTGGCGGAGGCGCTGCAGCTCGCCAATAAAGCCGTTTATGAGCTTGCGCTGAAACATGAGCTGGAATGGTGCGTAGGCACGACGCTGGCTGCCACCGTTATTCATGAGGATAAGCTGTACTGGATATCGGCTGGGGACAGCCGCATCTACTGGTACCGCGGCGGCAGGCTGCTTGCCTTAACGAAGGACCATATCTATGCGAATCGGCTGCAGGAAAAGGTAATCGCCGGCGAACTTACGCAGGAAGAGGCGGATACGCATCCGGAACGCCATTTATTAACCAGTTATCTAGGGATTCCGAGGGTAACGGAAATGAATGCGAATCAGATCCCGATCCGGCTCTTGGCGGGAGATTGGGTTATTTTATGCAGCGATGGGCTGTATGACGATTTATCGGTCGAGCTGCTGGAGGATGCGATGCGCTACACGCCTAATGAGGCAGCCGCATTTATTGTAAAGCATGTGCTTGCGCAGGAGAGACCGTATCAAGATAATGCGACGATCGCGATATTGGCGTGTTATTAACGTTTGCGGCTACGCATGAAAACGCCGGTTAACGGTGACAGGGCTGTCTCTCAAGGTTAAATCCCTTGAAAGACAGCCCTGTTTCTTTTTTGCCTATTGCATCGTCGTACGGTTTTTTCCCTCGCTCTTCGAGACATAGAGCGCTTGATCGGCTTGCTGGAAGGCATTTTCCTTCGTTTCTCCGACCTCAACCGCATGCAGGCCGATGCTTACGGTCACATAGCGGTGGTTCATTTCCGGAATGGGACTGCACGCAATCGCTTTTCTTAACTTTTCAATGATGTGCCAAGCGGCTTCGATACCGTCTTCTTGCAAGAGGATGACGAACTCCTCGCCGCCATAGCGGGCGGCAAAGCTTTTGCGGCTAATATGGGCTGCAATGCAGGCTGCGGCCTGCTTTAGCGCGATATCGCCTGCCCAGTGCCCGAACGTATCGTTGACCTGCTTGAAATTATCGATATCCATGATGGCGATCTGTATCGGGAAGGGATGCAGCTTCTGATCGGCCAGCAGCTTCTCGAAATGTTCATGGAACGATTTATGGTTGTGCAAGCCCGTCAGCGGGTCAATCATGACCATACGCTCCATCAGGATCGTCTGAATACGCAGCTCCTGCTCGGACTGCTGGACCATGTCAAGCTGTGCAACGAGCTCGCTTCCGCGGCGGATTACCGCAAGTCCGGTAAAAGCGGCAATGAACATAAAACAAAACATGATAAGCATTTCGACAATATCCGTTGTTGTCCGATGCCCGGCATAATAGTAGGTGCCATAAAGGACGAGTGAGCTGAGAGCCAGGCAAATAAACAAATATTTTTTTTTGAAATAGATGATCGAAATAAGCAGCGGAAACAACAGCACAATAGGCGCGACCGCAAAATGATCATTGAGGAAACGGAAATACATAAACGATAATGCCATGGAGGCGGAAATGATCGCACCCTCTGACCTTCTCGGATAAAACCGGTGGCATAGCTCGAGAATGACCATGATAAACAAAAACACGGTATCGGGTATGAGCATGTCCTTGGATAAATAATGCATTGGCGTAAAAGAAGGCACCAAGGGTGCGATAACCTCATAAATAAGCAATTGCAAGGCAAACACGAAAATGGAAACAACCCACAAAATATTGAGGATTAACCGGTTCCAATTTAAGGTGATCAGCAAGCTGTGAAGATGCGGCCTATTCATAATCGCCTCCATTTCAAAATATAAGCCTCTATGGATTTTTCGACATAACGGGTTCATAGCTTTCGCCGCAACAATACCAGCTTTACCGCTAAATGACAGCAATAACCGTATACGCTAGGGTTGCGGTTCGTTTAGGGTTCGACGGAGTTGCGGCGGCTCCTTTTTTTTTCGACAAAAACTGCACTACTTTTTTTGGTTAGAACCACGGGGGTAGTGGGTAATATAGGGTAGATACGTCTAAGGAGGTAATCAAAATGGATAACGCTCGCGAACGCGATAAAGAGCATTCGAACAGTCTGGCGACGGAAAAAGATATCGATCCTTCCTTCGGTTTGTTTACGGAAGAGACGCGGGAAGGCGCTGTACCGGATGCGGCGGAGCTCCTGTCGAAGCAGCATCCGCGCGAGAATGCCCATGTGCATGAATCGCATATTCCGGCTGCAATCGAATCGTATGATGAGGTGGATACCGCTGAGGAAATTTCAGAGGAGCTTGCCGCCGTTCCGGATGCGGACGTGATTGCGAAGGATAGCCCGGTCGATCCGGCATCTCCTGGCGATGAATTTCACGGCACGGACCTGCTGAACGGCGTTGGCAACCATCCTGAGGAAGAAACCGGAGAGCTTTAATTAACAGGACGATACGGCTCCTTAACGAAAGATAGAGAAGCACCTTCAATGCCATTTGCGCAAATGGCATTGAAGGTGCTTCTTTTGTCTGGCTGGTCATTAGATACGGCGCTTGTGGTACAATTGAGGAACAAATGTTCTTTATGGGAGCGATCGAGAAGAGATTATGCTAAATAAGGATACGGTTACGATATCGGTGAGGCATTTGGTCGAATACGTGTTTTTAAGCGGAAGCATCGACGTAAGACTGAATGCGATAGATACGATGCACGAGGGGACGAAAGCGCATCAGAGAGTACAGCGGACCTATGGGGAAGAGGACCGGAAGGAGGTCTATGTAAAGGCGGAGATTGCGGTCGATGAGCTGCTGTTTACGCTTGACGGGCGCTGCGACGGGCTGCTCGGAACAGAACCGCTGCTTACCGTGGATGAGATTAAATCGACCGGCGGCGACTTGGAGCGAATAACGGAAGACGGGTATCCCGTACACTGGGCGCAGGCTCAGTTCTATGCCTATATGTATGCGAAGGAGCATGGGCAGGAGGCAATGCGCGTGCAGCTGACTTATGTCCAGACGGAGACGGAGGAAGAACGGCGCTTCTTGCGGGAGGTCAGCTTCGCCGAGCTGGAGCAGTATGTCCATGAGATCGCTGCGAGGTATGCCCCTTACGTCCGGCAGCGCCGAAGGCATGAGCAGGCCCGGAACGAGAGCATCCGCGGGCTTGCTTTTCCGTTTGAGACGTACCGGGCGGGGCAGCGGAAGCTGGCGGGTGCGGTATACAAGTCGATTGAAGAGGGCGTACGTTTGTTTGCGAAGGCGCCTACGGGCATCGGGAAGACGATATCAACGACCTATCCGGCCATCAAAGCGATGGGTGCAGGCATGCTCCAGCGGTTTTATTATTTGACGGCGCGGACGACGACGAGAGCTGCGGCCGAGGACGCGCTGCTTTTTATGAAGAGCAAAGGACTGCATTTGCAAGCCGTGACGATAACGGCTAAAGATAAGATCTGCTTCCAGGAGGAGGTGCGCTGCGAGAAGGAGCACTGTCCTTACGCCGAGGGGTATTATGACCGGATTAACGGCGCGGTGCTGGATATTCTGGAACAGGAAACGGTGATGACAAGGCCGGTTATTGAAGCCTATGCCCATAAGCATCGCGTATGCCCGTTTGAATATTCGCTGGATTTGGCCTATGCGGCGGATGCGGTTATCTGTGATTATAATTATATATTTGATCCGCGCATCTCCTTCAAGCGTCAATATGCGGAGATGAAGAAGCGGACGGCGCTGCTTGTGGACGAGGCGCATAATCTGGTCGACCGGGCAAGGGAGATGTTCTCTGCAGAGCTGGCGAAGGCTCCGTTCCTAGCGCTGCAGCGCGAGCTTAAAGGAGTGCATGGCGAGGGCTTCCGCACGGCGAAGGCCGTGAACGATTATTTCATTGCCCTGCGCAAAAGCAGCGACGGCGCGCCCCACATGGTCGAGAGGCAGCTGCCGGAGGAGCTGGTCGCGCTTGTCGATGCCTTCGCATCGGCCGCGGAACAGGCGCTTGCGGCCGGCGTAAGCGGCGGCGGGCTGCTGCTGGATACTTATTTTGCGGCGCAAAATTTTATGCGTACAGCGAAGTTGTTCGATGACCGCTATGTCGTATACACCGAGCTCACGAAAAGCGATGTTCGGCTGAAGCTGTTTTGCCTGGACCCCTCGCAGCTGCTGAAGCAGATGGGGAAAGGCTACCGGTCGCATATTTATTTCTCTGCGACCCTCTCGCCGGTGTCCTATTACATGGACATGCTGGGGGCGGGAGAGGATGATTATACGCTGGCGGTACCCTCGCCTTTCTCGAAGGATCAGCTTAACGTAATGGTCAAACCGCTGTCGACCCGCTATCATGACCGCGATGAATCGAAGCTGCCGATTGCGAAGCTGATTGTGCAGCTCATGGGCGAGCGCCCGGGCAATTATTTCGTGTTTTTCCCATCCTACGCTTACATGAACGCGGTTTACGAGACGTATATGGAGCTTATGGAGTGGTCGGTTCCCGCGGGCGCGGCCTCAGGTGCGGAAGTGCTGCTGCAAAGACCGGATATGACAGAGGAGGAGCGGGATCGCTTCCTGGATACGTTCCAAGCGGGTAACGGGAATTCTTTGATCGGCTTCGCCGTTATGGGCGGCGTATTCTCTGAAGGTGTTGATTTGGCCGGAGACCGCTTGATCGGAGTGATCGTCGTTGGCGTAGGGCTGCCGCAGCTGGGCGTCGAACGGAATATGCTGAAGGATTATTTTAACGGACAGGGCAAGAGCGGCTACGATTACGCGTATGTGTTTCCCGGCATGAACAAGGTGCTGCAGGCGGGCGGCCGCCTAATACGCTCGGAAACCGATCGCGGGACGCTCGTGCTCATTGACGACCGGTATTTACAGCCGCAGTACCAGCGGCTTTTGCCGGAGGAGTGGAAGGGCTGATTACATGGCGGAATCGGATTCCGCTTTGGCGGCTCTTTTTGGAAGCAGCGAAACGGCGCCGAACTTTTTCTCTACGTAAGCCGCGGCTGACAGCGTAAGCAGCAAGCCGAGAAGCGATCCGCAGACGGATAAAGGAATGACCCATAATAACGACGGCTTGGTAAAGAACGGAATGAGCGAAACGGCCAATATCGGAGGCGCATTCCATTTGAATTTGTTAATCAAATATAGAACGCTCAAGAGCGTGAGAAGCAGGGACAGCACGCCGGGATTCCAATAAACGAATACAGATCCGATAAGCGATGAAATGACGGCTCCCAAGGCAATTTTGCTCACTTCGGCTTTCTCGAACGGACGCGAGATGAAGAGCAGGCTGAAGGCGCCCAGTGTAGGGAAAAACAAGGAATGCATAGAAGGAATATGAGAGGAAATCCAGTAAATCATGATGATATAAAAACAGATGGCATAGGTTCTGATCTGCATGCTGCTGGCTCGCCTTCTTTCTTAGTTGGATAAACCGATAACTTTACTCAGCATGTAACATTTTACTCTGGGCATTATCGTACAGTCAATTGCTTAAATGTGACATTTTTAATGACGCCGACCGGATAGCAGCAGGATTTCACGGCAATAAAGCCCATCCGAAAAAATCCGGATGGGCCCTGAAATAAGGAGGAACGGCATGCTTTTGCACAAAGGACAAGTTTTATTTCGCCAAGGGGAAAGCGGACCGCTCTTCCATCTTCGAAGCGGATTGCTAAAGATCGTTCGCGTGCACGAGGACGGCAATCCGTTTCTGGTTAATCTCATCGTGCCCGGAGAAACCATTCCGCATCATTCGTTGATTAGCCCGATGCCCTATCACGGCACGGCGGTAGCGCTCATCACCTGCGAGGTTGACAGCGTATCGCCGCAGCAGTGGTACGGCGAGCTCGAGCGAAATCCGGAGAAGAACCGCGAAATCGCGCTGCTCCTCCAAAGCAAGCTGCGTATGATGCAGCAGCGGATTGATCAATTAACGCAGGTTGCTCCGGCAGATAAGCTGATCAGGCTCCAGCAATGGTTTGCCGTTTATATCGGTCCTATGTCCATTACCGATGTGCTGACGCAGGATGAGATCGGCCAGCTCGTCGGCCTTAGGCGCGAAACGGTCAACAGGCTGCTTCGCGCCCAAATGAAAGAATCCGAGCCGAACTAGCTGGTTGCTGCGGTTTCGAGGCTGGCGGCCGGACCGAAAAATTCGAAATGGGTATCGGCTTCCGGAATTCCCCACTCGCTCAGCGAACGTTTCACGGATGCCATAAAAGGAGTCGGCCCGCAGAAGTAATATTGAGCGTCCGCATCCGGAATGACGGATTGCAGCCATGCCAAGTCGATATACCCTTCCTTGTGGAAGCGCTGCAGCCGGATGTCTTCTTCTGTCGGGTTCTGGTAGCAATAAAACACCGATAGCTGCGGATGCTGGTCTGCCAGCGCATTGACATGGTCTCTCATCGCGTGTACTTCGCCGTTCTGTGCCGCATGGATAAAGATGACCGGCCGCGTGTTATAGCGTTCGGTCAGCGTGTTCAGCATACTGACCATAGGGGTTAAGCCAACGCCTCCGCTAATCAAAACAACGGGACGCTGATCGTCGGTGTTAAGCGTGAAATCACCGGCTGGAGCCGACAGCCATAAGGTCTTGCCTTCCTGCGCGCATTGATGCAAATAGGTGGAAACGGCTCCCGCGGAGCGGTCCTGACAAGCATCCTCGCGTTTTACCGATATGCGGTAATAGGGCTTGCCGGGCGAATCGGACAGGCTGTACTGCCGGATTTGCGTATGCTCGGCGCCTTCGATTTGGAGCTTCACGCTCACGTATTGTCCGGGAATAAAGCTGGCGATGTCGCCGCCGTCCTCCGGAACCAAATAGAAAGAAGAAATAACCTCGCTCTCCTTGACGACCCGCTCCACCCGGAACGGGCGGAAGCCCTCCCAGCCGCCTAGCTGCGTACGCGCAGCCTCGTACATTTCCTGCTCAATGCTAATAAATGCATCCGCAATGATGCCGTAAGCTTCTGCCCACGCATTTAAAATTTCATCCGTAGCCGCATCCCCGAGCACTTCCTTGATGGCCTTGAGCAAATAGGTTCCGACAATCGGATAATGCTCCGGCTTAACGCCCAGGCTGCGATGCTTATGCCCGATTTGCTTCACGACCGGGATAATGGCCGCTAGATTATCGATATGCACTGCGGCTGCGTAAACCGCGTTAGCTAACGCGGTCTGTTGTTTGCCTTGCTTTTGGTTTGCGTGATTGAAAATGTTCAAGAGCTCGGGATGGTTCGTGAACAGCAGCTCATAAAAGCGTTTCGTAATCGCGACGCCGTGAACCTCTAATACGGGAACCGTAGATTTAATGATTTGAACCGAATTCGCGCTTAACATGATGAATCCCTCCACTGTCTATTGGCGCCATGCGGGATGGAACGGGCTGATCCGTTCTCGCCGCGCCTTATCGAATAACCCAAGTATAGCCGCGTAAGAACCTTCCCTTTGTGATCTAAATCACAGTAAACGGGAACGATTTGTGACGCGGATCTGCTTCTCATGAGAGGGAATGCGCTTTTCAGCACTAACACGAATGGAACCGCAGCTTGGTAATGTTTGATTATAGGAAAAGTATACCCAAACGCGGGGTTGACAGTCATTTCCACGAATGGTAAAGTGACAATTAGAATTTATCGAGAGGAGGATTACGATCCATGAATACAAACATCCACTTTAATGCAAATGCAGCAATGAACCATCGTTTGGACATGAATAACGTAATCCATCCGCGCGTCGTTTTACTTTGATTAAGGGTATTCCCATCATCAAAGGCGCATGGTTACGTCATCGTAATCATGCGCCTTTTCTATGCCCGTGAGGCAGGACTGCCATGCAGCCGTGCCTTACGCAGAGAAGAAGCGTGTCGTTACGGCGACACGCTTCTTTTTTTTGCAACTAGGGGAGCAGCTGCCGCCATGTGCACATGCCGAGGGAATAAACAGAAGGTAAACGAGAATGGGTTGGATAACGGAAGGTGTGGTAGAGAAGGATGTTCAGTGTACTCAAAAAACTAAGCTGGTTTTTCAAAATGAACTGGAAGCGTTATACCGTGGCTATTTCACTTCTTATTTTAACGGGATTTATTGATGTCATACCGCCGTGGCTGATCGGCTATACGATTGACGGCATCCATCAGGACCAGCTCGGGCAGGCCGAGTTTAACCGCGTGCTGTACGGCTGGACCTTGCTTACGGTTGTGGGTTATATCATAACGTACATATGGCATTATAAGCTGTTTGGCGGGGCATTTGTGCTGGAGAAGCTGCTTCGTTCGCGTTTGATGGGGCATTTTCTTCGCATGACTCCGACCTTTTACGAACGTAACCGGACGGGCGACCTTATGGCGCGCTCTACGAATGACTTGGGTGCGGTAGCGACGACGGCGGGCTTCGGTATTTTGACGCTCATCGACTCGACGCTGTTCATGATTACGATTCTAATCGTAATGGCGGGCTTAATCAGCGTTAAGCTTACGCTCGCCGCCTTATTGCCGCTTCCTCTTATGGCGCTGGCGATGAAGCATTATGGCAAAAAAATTCACGAGCGCTTTATGGATGCGCAGGACGCATTCGGCGAGTTAAACGATCAGGTGCTTGAATCGGTATCCGGCGTGCGGGTCATACGGGCGTTCGTGCAGGAGGAAGCCAACGAGGCGCGCTTTGGCGCCAAAACGAATGATGTGCTGAGCAAAAATATTGCCGTAGCGCGTATCGATGCGCTGTTCGAGCCAACGATGAAAATCCTCGTCGGAACAAGTTATTTGATCGGCCTTTGTTATGGCGGCTATCTCGTATTCCATAACGAAATTACGCTCGGGGAGCTGGTCTCCTTTAACGTATTTCTCGGGATGCTGATTTGGCCGATGTTCGCCATCGGCGAGCTGATTAATATCATGCAGCGGGGCAATGCGTCGCTTGACCGCGTCAATGAAACGCTTGGCTATAAGCCGGACGTTGCCGACGCAAGCTCGCCGGTACAGGTAAGCGGGCCGTCTTCGCTGCAGTTCCGGGAGGTGACGTTCCGTTATCCTTCCTCCGCGGTCGATAACCTGGCGAACGTATCCTTTGCGCTGCGGCAAGGACAGACGCTCGGCATTGTAGGCAGGACCGGGAGCGGCAAGACCACGCTGCTGAAGCAGCTGTTAAGGGAATATCCGCTAGGCCGGGGCGATATCAGCATATCCGGGACAAAGCTGGACAGTTTGAAGATTGATGATTTGCTGGGCTGGATCGGTTATGTGCCTCAGCAGCCGATCCTGTTCTCCAAAACGATTCGCGAAAATATTTTCTTTGGACTCCAAGAGGGTACGGAAGAGGATTTGCAGCGGGCGCTGGAGCGGGCATCGTTCGCGAAGGACATTAAGTTTCTGCCGGATGGGCTGGAGACGATGGTCGGTGAACGTGGAGTGGCGCTTTCCGGCGGCCAAAAGCAGCGTGTCAGCATTGCGCGCGCGCTCATCGCCGACCCGGAAATTCTGCTGATGGACGACGCGTTGTCGGCTGTAGACGGCAAGACGGAGGCTGAAATCATTGAGGGCATCCGTACGGAGAGAGCCGGCAAGACCACGCTTATAACGACGCATCGCTTATCAGCCGTGCAGCATGCCGATTGGATCATCGTGCTCGATGAGGGACGGATCGTGCAGGAAGGCACGCATGAGCAATTGCTGGAGCGCGGCGGGTGGTATCGCGAGCAGTATGACCGCCAGCAGCTGGAGGCCATCATTGAAACGTAATAAACAGGAGGCGTGAAGGGCAATGGGCAATACAGGAAAACGATTGTTTCAATACGCCATGCTTTATAAAAAACCGATCATGCTCGCCCTTTTGCTGCTCGTGCTTGCAGTATGCGCAGAGCTTGCGGGACCGTTTATAGCCAAGCGGATGATTGACCAGAACATTCTCGGCATCGAGAAGAAGTGGCATGAGGTCGAGGGCAAGCAGGACTTCGCCGTTTTTTATAAAGACAAATGGTATAAGCGCGAGGATCATTTTGCTGCAGAGGCTTCCGGGCAGAAGGGCAAAGAGGTTCGCGTGCTGCAGGTGGGCAGGCAGTTTTATTGGCTCGACCAAGCGCTGGCATCGGATGAAGGCAAACGCGTGGTCGAGGGCAATACCCTTACCGTGACAAACAAGGATACGGCGGAGAGTATCTCGTATCCCGTAACGAAGCTCTCCAGGGAAGAGCTTTATGCCTTTTACCAGCCGGAGTTCCCTTCATTAATGAAGCTGGCTGTGATGTATTTCGGTTTTCTGCTGCTGGTCGCCGTATTTACCTACGGTCAGCGGCTGATGCTGCAAACGTCGGCGAACCGCATCGTGCGCAAGATGCGCACCGATATTTTCGCCCATACGCAGCGGCTGCCGGTGAACTATTACGATAATCTGTCGGCGGGCCAGGTCGTATCCCGGGTAACCAACGATACGGAGGCGATTCGCGAGCTTTATGTCGCGGTGCTGGCGAATTTTTTCACAGGCATTATTTATATGGCAGCCATTTACGGCGCATTGTTCTTATTGGATGTGCGATTAGCGCTTGTGGCGCTGCCGCTTGTGCCTATTCTCATCCTCTGGATTATCGTTTACCGGAAGTTCGCGGCGCGGTATAACCGCATTATCCGCTCGAAGCTGAGTGAGATTAACGGGATGATCAATGAATCCATCCAAGGGATGACGATTATCCAAGCGTTCCGCCGTCAGAAAGAGACGACTAAGGAATTCGAAGAAATGAACGAGCATTATTACAAGTATCAAAATAAGCTGCTCAGCCTCAATTCCATTACGTCGCATAATTTGGTTAACGTCGTGCGGAATATCTTGTTCATCATCGTCATTTGGATGTTCTGGGGAGATTCGCTTCGCTCAGCGGTATCGGTCGGCGTGCTGTACGCTTTTGTCGACTATATGAACCGTATGTTTGCCCCGATTGTAGGTATCGTAAATCAGCTCTCGAATTTGGAGACGGCGCGCGTATCGGCAGAGCGGGTGTTTAAGCTGATGGACGAGGAAGGGATCGATGTCGCTCGCGGCAGGATGGAGCGTTACAAAGGCGATGTGAAGTTCGAGGACGTATCCTTTGCCTACAAGCAGGATGAATATGTGCTGAAGCATATTTCCTTCCACGCCCGCCAAGGGGAAACCGTGGCGCTGGTAGGCCACACCGGGTCTGGCAAAAGCTCGATACTGAACTTGCTGTTCCGTTTCTATGATGCAAATGAAGGCAAGATCATTGTGGACGGCATGGATGTTCGCGATATTCCGAAGCAGCTGCTTCGCCAGCATATGGGCATCGTGCTCCAGGATCCGTTCTTGTTTACAGGAACGATTGCGTCCAACATCAGTCTGGATAACCCGGCCATCAGCCGCGGGAAGATCGAGCAATCGTTGCGCGACGTAGGCGCCTATGAAATGTTCAGCCAGCTTCAGGGAGGGATCGATGCGCCGGTTATCGAGAAAGGCAGCACGCTCTCAGCCGGTCAGCGGCAGCTCGTTTCATTCGCCCGGGCGCTGGCCTATGACCCGGCCATCCTTATTCTCGATGAGGCGACAGCGAGCATCGATACGGAGACGGAGGCCATTATTCAAGAGGCGCTCGATGTGCTGAAGAAGGGCCGTACGACATTCGTTATCGCTCACCGCCTGTCGACGATTCGAAATGCCGACCAAATTCTCGTGCTGGACCGCGGCGTGATCGTGGAGCGCGGCAGCCATGACGAGCTTATGGAGCAGCGCGGCAAATATTATGCCATGTACCAGCTGCAATTAGGCGCGGCTTTACCGGCATAGGTTAAATAACAAAAACGGCTAAGCGGAAGTCATTCCCGCATAGCCGTTTTTCTGTTTATTAGGTTTTAAAGCGGCCGATGGCTTCATTCAAGCCGGCAGCCAAATTGCGGAGCTGCTCGGCGGAGCTTGCAACCTCCTGCATCGAGGCAAGCTGCTCTTCCGAAGCGGCTGCAACCCGCTGCGAGTTGCCCGCGGCGTTAGCCGTGATGCCCTCGAGCTCGTCCAGCGACGCGGCGATTTGCTCGCTGCCTGCCGACATTTGCTCCGAAGCGGCAGAAACCTCTTGGACCTGGCTGGATACGTCGCGGATGGACGTGACGATGGAGCGGAATGACTCGCCGGCATGGCTCGTAATGCTTGAGCCTATGCGTGCGGCTTCTACCGATTGCTCCATCGACGAGACGGCTGTTGAGGTATGGCTGCCGATGCTGTGCAGAATAGCGGCAATTTGCTCCGAGGATTCCTTGGAGCGCTCAGCCAGCTTGCGGATTTCATGGGCAACGACGGCAAAGCCTTTTCCGTGCTCGCCCGCGCGTGCGGCTTCAATAGAAGCATTGAGCGCAAGCAGGTTGGTTTGATTCGCAACATCGCTGATCAACGCCAGGATGCTGCCGATATTATCGCTTTGCTCCTTTAATTCATGCAGAGTCGATACGGTTGCGATGACATTGGATTCGATAGCCTGCATCTGCTGCAGCGTTTGGTCGATGACGGCTTCGCCTTCGGAAGCGAGCGCGGTCGTATCGGCCGCAAGCTCGGATACGGAAGAGGTCGATTCGGCAATCCGCTGAATGCCGATCGTCATTTCTGTCATGGCGCGCTGGCACTCTTGGAAGCTCTGCAGTTGAGTGTCGGAGCCGGAAGCTACCTCTTGAATGGCTTCCGTTACCTCTTCCGTAGCACGCGAAGTTTGTTCCGCGCTTTGCTGCATATTGTACGCCGATCCGGCAACCTCATCGGAGGTTATGCGGATGTTATTGGTCAGCTGGCGCAGGCTGGCGATCATTTCGTTAAAGGCAAGCGATACCTGCGCAATTTCGTTGCCGCCTTTGATAGGCACGGCCAGCGTTAAGTCGCCTTTTGCAGCCAGCGAGGATACTTGAGCCAATCGTTTGAGCGGCTTCAGCGCCAAACGGATTAAGGTAACAATGATGACGATAGCGATAAGGGATAGAATAGCGGCAATTGTAACGCCTTCCCAAAGCATAGTCCGCAGAGCCTCATGAATTTGCTTGAAGTCGACATCCATGCCGAATATGCCGATCAACTTGCCGCTGGGGTCTTTAATTTGAATCAAATACGAGATCCATTCGCCGTATTCGTCGGTAAAAACATCCGTTAGGGCGGATCCCTTTTCAAGTGCTTCATGCATATCTGCGGCAAAATCAGCATTCATTTCATATTCGTCGCCAGCCCCGAGGCCTGCAGCTTGGAGCGCCTCATTGCTTTGCATCATGACCATGAATTCCTTGCCGTCCCGTTCGATAATGTCAGGCATGTACACGTAGGCATTGGTGACAACATCGTTTTTGGTCATGACATCCAGCTGCCGCTTGAGCAGCTCGAAGGTTTCGTTTTTGGTTTCTCTTCCGGCCGTTAATTCATTGAAGCCAAAGGTAAGCAAATCATGCCCGGCCTCGATTTGGTAGCTGAGCGACTCGCCAATCCGTTCAATTTCAGCGAGGTAGGATTTTTTTTGCGTGTTGTACGATAAATACTCTGTAACGCCGATGATCAGAACAAGCAGAAGGGCCAATAGGATGGAGCTGGTAAAGACTAAGCTTCTTTCTTTCATGCGTTTCATGCGGACCACACCTCATAATTATAAGTTAAGATAAGTTATCGTCGAAGTTTGTCGAAAAATGAAGAGGGATTTTCAAATCATTTTTGACCGCTCATGATGCTGCAACTCCGTCTACATTAACAAATAGGTATTAGATAAATGCGAGACTTCCTGTTAGGAAAGTGTTCTGTTCAGAAAAAAAAGCATATTAAACGCTATCATTCGACATTTGCATGTCAAACGAAAGACAGCATGGACGGAATCCTGTCCATATTCAGCCAACATTCAGCTTGGATTAAAGGAGGCTTAAGTATTGCTGGCTATGATAGATCTTGTAACAACAAATCGAAAGTGAAAGGTGGAAGTAAATAATGAATGCAAAAGCAAAAGCAAAGGCGATAACAGCAGGAGCAATCGCGCTAACGTTGGCGCTCGGAGGCGGCAGCCTTTGGGCAGGCCAAGCCGTATTTGCGGCAAGCAGCGACAAGCTGGCGGCACAGAGCACACAGGCAGAGAGCGGCAAAGCCGGTAAGGATCATGCAGGCAAGCGCGGCGGATTCGGACGCGGCTTTGAACAAATACAAGCACAGCTTCTTGAATACTTAGGGTTAGAGGAAACTGCGCTGCAGACGAAGCTTCAAACCTTAACCTTGTCGGAGGTTGCCGTAGAGCAAGGGAAGACAAGGGCTGAGCTGCAGACGAAATTAGTTGAGTGGCTGGAAGCGGCTGAGGCTGCTGCGCCGGCGCAAACAGGCGATGATACTGCTGCGGATGCTGCGACGAAGGCGGAAAAGCTGCTCGATTCCAAAGGCTTTGGCTTCGGGAAACGCGGCGGCGGCGGAATTGGCAAAAATCTAACCGCAATCGCTGAGGCGCTGGGAGTGACAGAAGAGGCTTTAAAGGCAGAACTGGAAGCAGGTAAGACCATCGCGGCCGTAGCGACCGAGAAGGGCGTTGCCGTTCAAACGCTTATCGATCTGCAGGTGAAGGACCAGAAGACGAAGCTGGCTGCGGAATTGGCAGCGGGTACGATCACGCAGGAGCAGTATGATACGAAGCTTGCGGCAGCCGGTGAGCATGCGACTCAGCATGTGAATGGCGTGCTGGCACAGCGCGGCAAGGGCCAAGGATTCGGTAAAAATCTAACCGCAATCGCTGAGGCGCTGGGCGTGACAGAAGAGGCGTTAAAGGTAGAGCTGGATGCGGGTAAAACCATTGCGGCCGTAGCGGCCGAGAAGGGCGTCGCCGTCCAAGCGCTTATCGACCTGCAGGTAAAGGATCAGAAGACGAAGCTGGCTGCGGAATTAGCGGCGGGCACGATCACGCAGGAGCAGTATGATACGAAGCTTGCAGCAGCCGTTGAGCATGCGACGAAACATGTGAACGGAGAGCTGCCGACACGAGGCGGCGGCAAAGGGCCGCGCGGCGATCGCCAAGGCAGCGGTGTTTCTAAGGAGCAAACGGGCACTGGCACCGATGCAGCCGAAGGATCAACCGTTTAAGCTGTAGAAGGCGCGGCATATTAGCGAAGCTAAATGAAAATGGAGCAGTCTCTTCGGTCATAGACCGAGGACTGCTCTTTTTTTTGCGCTCTCTCTGGCTCTCTGCTTAAATTGCCCTGCCCAGCAGCAGCTCCAGCTCCTGCGGCGGCCGCCTGGTTGCTTATGTATTTTCCCTATCATTCGACACATCTCTTTAGGATAAATGAGTTCTGGTTTATCGCTTGAGCTAGGAAAAAATGTCATATTGTTCACTATTCGTTCAAAATTATTGGATTGTTGGGCATAAAATTGTTTGATATAGTTCTATTGTAGAACTATTTCACAATAGAATTAATTTATCGGTCGTAGGAATGTTTCATAACAGGGAGGACATCAGTGTGGATCGAGCATTATTAAAAGACATTATCGATCGCTACGAGGCGGCGAATTTTCTCGTTAACCGCCGGCTAAATGCGATGATCCGCGAGCTAATGCCGGATGATCTAACGGTTGATCAATTTTCTACATTGCGTTATTTACGTTCGAGGGAGAAATGCACGTCTTCCGAGCTGGCGGACATTTTTTGCGTGGGCAAAAGCTCCATCACCGCAATCATGACGCGGCTGTTTGATAAGAACCTGATTGAGCGGCTGCCGGATGAAAAGGATCGCCGCGTCATTTATTTGGCCCTTACCGAGGAAGGTAAACAGGTTTGTGACCGCATGGAAGATAAAATCCATGTGCTGTTGGCCAAATACATCGAACGTTTTCCGGAGCAGGAAGCAATGAAGTTTATCGAGACCTTCGAGAAGCTTGCGAAGGAAATGATGCAACCTTAGTTTGATATCATTGGAGGGAAGTTAGGGATGAGAACCGTACTGAAATGGAGATGGCTTGTTCTGGTGTTATGGCTGGTGGCTGCTGTCGGCTTGATGCTCAGCGCACCGAACATGGAGGAGCTCGTACGAACGAAAGGGCAGATTAACGTGCCTGACGGCTATTCCTCGACCATTGCAAGCGAGCTGGAAGAAGCCATCGGCGGGAATGATGGTGCCGGCGCCAGCAGCGGGATGCCGACCGTACTTGTATTTCACAAGGAAGGCGGCTTATCCGACGCGGATTTAAAGGAAGTGAAGGGCGGCATCGATAAGCTGAAGAGCAATGCCGGGGACATCGGTGTTCTCTCCGTTACCACGCACTTTGATACCGAAGAGCTGAAGGAGCAGATGGTGTCCAAGGATGGAAGCACCATCCTGGCGCTCGTTAATGTCGAGGCCGGCGACCGTCAGCTCGTCGAGCTGAGAGACGGGCTTTACGAGGCGATTTCGGATGTGGAGGTAGAGCATTATTATACCGGCAACTGGGTAATCTCCGAGGATGTCGTACAGAGCTCTCAGGAAGGGCTCAAGAAAACGGAGTTCATTACGCTTGGCTTCATTTTGGTCATCCTTTTTGTCGTATTCCGTTCGGCCGTCGCGCCGCTCGTACCGCTCGTTGCGGTGGGCTTTACTTACTTGATTTCACAATCGGTTATCGCGTTCTTAGTCGAGTTTTTCGACTTTCCGCTCTCGAATTTCACGCAGATATTTCTTGTTGCCGTATTATTCGGTATCGGTACGGATTATTGCATTTTGCTCATCAGCCGCTTTAAGGAAGAGCTTACGCATAGCGGAGGCGATAAGACGGAAGCGATTATTCAAACCTATCGCACGGCAGGCAGAACGGTATTGTTTTCCGGCTTGGCGGTGCTGGTCGGTTTTGCCGCGATCGGCTTCTCGACCTTCATGCTTTACCGCTCGGCGGTTGCGGTTGCAGTCGGCGTAGCGGTGCTGCTCATCGCATTATTCACGATTGTTCCGTTCTTTATGGCGGTGCTTGGCACGAAGCTGTTTTGGCCGGCAAAAGGCTCACTGGAGCATAAACCAAGCAAGCTGTGGGGAACAGTCGGCAAATTTTCATTGAAACGCCCCGTATGGGCGCTTATTATTTTGGCGGTCATCATCGTTCCTTTCCTGACTGCGTATAAAGGAACCATATCCTTTAACTCGCTGGATGAAATCGGCGATAAATATGATTCCGTCAAGGCTTTTAATATTATTTCAAATAGCTTCGGTCCTGGGGATTCGTTGCCTACCACCGTTATTGTAAAGACGGATAAACCGATGGATACGCCGAAGGGGCTGGCGGCGCTCGAGCAGGTTAGCCGCGAGCTTGCCAATACGGAGGGCGTCAAGGCTGTCCGCAGCGCGACCCGTCCTACGGGCGATATCATGGAGCAATTTCTCGTGTCGGATCAGGTTACGACCCTAGAGGACGGACTTGGTCAAAGCGGCGAGGGCTTGGGTAAAATCGGTGAAGGACTCACCGAAGCCAGCAGCGCGCTAAGCGAAAATGCGCCTAAGCTGGATGAAGCGGCAGCTGGCGCCGGCCAGCTTGTAGACGGCACGAATGCGTTGAAAGCTGGTATCGTGGAGCTCGGCGCCGGCCTGAAGCAGATTCAGCAGGGAATGCTGGATGGGTCAGCGGGTGCGGGAGAGCTGAGCGATGGCTTGAAGCAGGCAGAGGCAAGCGCGAAGCAGCTGGGTAGTGCCAGCCGGCAATTGCTGGGCAGCTATGAACAGCTGGGCGGCGGTCTTGGCCAGTTATCCGGCGCATACCGCGCGATTGCTTCCGAGCAAACGAAGTTGGCTGACGGCTTATCAGGCACGGAGCAAGGCTTGGCGAGTCTGCAGGACAGCCATCCAGAGCTGCAGGACGACGCGAATTACAAGGAATTGCTTAGCTCATTGGGGCAGCTGCAAGAGGGAGCAGCAGGTCTAAGCGGCCAATTGACGCAGCTAAATGAGCAGCTTACAGGCATCTCGGGCGGCATGACGCAAGCGAATGCTGGACTTCTGCAAGCGTCCGAGGGACAATCAGCCTTAGCGGCAGGACTTGGCAAGCTGGCTGCGGGGCTTGCCGAGCTGCAAAGCGGCATCGCGCAAGCGGCAGCGGGCCAGGGCCAAATCGTATCGAAGCTGCCGAGCGTAACGCAAGGCTTCGACGAGCTCTCGGATGGGCAGAAGGAGCTGCAGGCCGGCTTTGCATCCTTAAATGAGCAGCTGGGCGAGCTTACGGACGGACTCGACCAAAGCGTGGACGGCTTAACGCAGGTAACGGATGGGCTGGCTTCTGCCGGCGGTTACCTGAACGGGCTTGCCGAAGCGCCGAATAAGCAAATGAGCGGCTGGTACATCCCGGAGGAAGCCATTGCGAACGAGGAGTTCCAGTCGGCGCTGAACGTTTATATGTCAGAGGACCGCCAAACGGCGAAATTTGATGTTGTCTTCAGCGGTAACCCTTACGCGCAGGAGACGATGGCTCAAATTGACAGTCTAGAAGCAGCGGTCAACCGTGCTATCCAAGGGACGGAATACGGCGGAGCCGAGGTCGCAGTCGGCGGCGTAACCAGCATGAATAACGACTTAAGCAATATTTCGAAGGCTGATTATTCACGTACCGTTATCCTCATGCTGATAGGGATTTCGATCATTCTGATCATTTTGTTCCGCTCCATCGTTATGCCCCTGTATATGGTCGCTTCGCTCCTCGTCACGTTCTATTCGTCGATGGCGATTGCGGAGGTCATATTCGTCAGGGTGCTCGGACAATCCGGCATTAGCTGGGCGGTGCCGTTCTTCGGCTTCGTAATGCTGGTCGCGCTCGGAATCGACTACAGTATCTTCTTAATGGACCGCTTCAAGGAATATCGTCATTTATCGCCGCAGGAAGCGATTCTGGAAGCGATGAAAAACATGGGTACGGTCATTATGTCGGCAGCCGTTATTCTAGGCGGGACATTCGCGGCGATGCTGCCTTCGGGCGTCATGTCGCTTCTGCAAATCGCGACGATCGTGCTTTGCGGCTTGTTCATGTATGCGCTGCTGATGCTGCCTTTGTTCATCCCGGTTATGGTGCGTACGTTCGGACCTGCCAACTGGTGGCCGTTCATGGGACGGGAAAAGGGTGCCGAGCAATCAGGCAGCGTTCACGGCGGTCATACGCTGAAGGGACATCAGGTATCGCATGATTCCTCTCATTAGTTCTGATTAATAAAAAAGATTACCGTTGGCCTCTCTTGGGAGGCTTTGCGGTAATCTTTTTTTGATTATAAGCGCTGAACTTTGGTTATGCTGTCCGCTCTTTATTGCCGTACGAGCTGCTCTTCGCCGGAAAGGAAAGCGTTAAGCTGCTTCTGCTGCTCGTTCAGCAGCCGCTGCAGCTTTTCCGTTCGTTCCTTGCTGGCCGAAGCTTCATGCTCGGCTCGCGTCACTAAGCGCAGCAGGTCGAAGGTTTCATGAGATAACCCTAGCTTGCGGCGTATTTTCTCATTCCGAAAGGATTCGGTCTCCGGGGAGCAGCGGCCGTCTTCGGCTGTTTCGCATCTCGTTTTATCGGGGAGAAGCAGCAAGGCCGAGCGGCCCTGCTCCGTAATCATAAATACCTTTTTGCCGCTATCTTCGTCTTTCATGGCAATAAACCCGCGCTCCTCCAGCATTTGGAGGGTCGGATATATGGAGCCTGCGCTCGGTACATAGAGACCGCCGGACTGCTCCTCCAATGCCTTCATCATCTGATAGCCGTGCATAGGCTCGCCGTTTAACAGCTTCAGTAACGCGAATTTCACGCCGCCCCGGCCAAAATAACGCTTGCCTGAGCCGCGGCGCTCATGGGCGCCGGCTTCTTCCGGTTTATGCAGTCGATGCTCTTCGGAGACATCGCTATTTTGATTAATCATGAATCGTCACCTCGGTCTCTATCATACGGTATACGTCAGTCCAGTCAATCCCTAATGGAGATATCCCGTTCTACAACGATCCCGGCTTATTCTCAGTTGGCATCATCTTGTTACTTTTATAGCATTGACAATGATTATTATTATTATTATTATTTACAAATTATAAAATAAATGAGGTAAGCAGGCTAGGAGCGGATACCATCATATATTATAGCCGGGAACTGCGGGACTGATCGTATTTTTTTTTATATTGTATTAACCTAGGCTTCAGAATACCGCGATACACTCTGCTTAAATTAGAAGAAATGGTGTTCAAAAAAGGAGAGTGAGCGGGTCGATGAAACAATCCAAGACGATGAAATGGCAGCTCGGGGCATGCGGAGCATTTGCTGTATTTCTTGTATTCGGCTCTATACAGAACAGCCAGGCTTTCCAGCAGGTGCATGCGCTGAAAGCGGGGGATGGCTCTGACCAAACGATAGAACAGCAGCTCGATGAGGAAGACAGCGTGGTAGACGGCTGGGCGCAGCAGAGATCTAACGGCCGGTCGGAGCGTTACGGCGAAGCGGAAGGAAACGGGGGCTGGGAGACCGCTCCCGAGCAGGATAGCGATTCGGGGTCAGCAAGCGGCGGCCTGCGGTCCCAGACGGGGCGGTCGTAGGATGAATAACCGGATATCTGTTCATTTTCGCGCGATGAATACAGACATTGAGGCACAGCTTATCCAGCAGCGGAATCCGCATTCGGATTCCGCAAAGGAAGCACGGGATGAGGCAGGCGAATACGCGGCTTTGGTAAAAGAGTGGTTTGAGGATATGGAAGCCCGGCTCAGCCGATTTAACGCAGGCAGCGAGCTGAACAGGCTAAACCGGGCTGCGGGAAGCTGGATGCTCGTTTCGGATATTTTATTTCAGCTGCTGGCCGAAGCTGAAGCCTATCGGCTGCGTACAGACGGTCTTTTTGACGTTAATGTTTTGGCGGCGCTGCAAGCGGCAGGATATGACCGTTCCTTTGAGCATGCGGGGCGATTTAAACCAACCACCCCCTTCCAAGGAGCGATCCTGAGGCCGGAAGAGCCGTACATGGAAATGGATGCACGGATGAAAGCGGTGAGGCTAAGAAGCGGCGTGCAGCTTGATCTCGGAGGGATAGCAAAGAGCTGGTCTGTCCGGAAGCTGTCGGATTGGCTGCGGCGTAGAAAGGGCATTGGAAGAGGATTGATTAACGCGGGCGGCGATGCGATGGTATGGGATGACCGCGCGGATGGCGGCCCCGCAGAGCTGCGCATTCAAAATCCATGGGATGCAGCCTGCAGCGATGCGGCTATTCAGCTGTACAATGGCGGAGTAGCGACCTCGAGCACGCTTGGGCGAAGCTGGGGAACGCCGCAGGGAAAATACCATCATCTTATAGATCCCCGTGGAATGAGGCCGAGCGGCAGCGATGTTGTCCAGTGCACGATTTCGGGACCGGATGTTACGGCATGCGAGGTGTGGGCGAAGGTCGTATGCATTGCCGGACTAGAACGGGGGACGGCCATGCTTGCCGAGCATGCTCCTTCTTACGAGGGCTGCATCTATATGTCGGACGGGTCGCTCCACAGGCATCAGGCAGCGATTCCCCCACAGAGGAATGGGAGGAGAGTTATATGACGGATTGGATTATTGGACTGCCGACTTGGCAGCTTACACGAATTTTAGGCATTTGCGCTTATTTGCTTCTTTTTGCCGGAATGGCTTTTGGCATCCTTTACGGTTATCCGTTTGTAAAAGGCAAAAGAAAACCGTCCGTCTACAAGACGCATATGCGCTTGACGAACGGCGGGTCGCTGCTGGCTTTGCTGCACGCCGCGGTGCTTGTCATTGATACGTATACTCCGTTTGAGTGGAAGGAGATCCTCGTACCGTTTATGGCTCATGAGCATCCCGTGCTTTATGGAATGGGCACCCTTTCGCTTTATGGCTTGATTCTGTTGCTGCTTACCTCGGATTTTCGCCAAAAGCTTTCGAAAGGCGTGTGGTTAACGATTCACATGCTGGCTTATCCCATCTTCATGATGGCCATGGCGCATGGGTTCTTTGCCGGAACGGACTCGCAGCTTCCGGCGATTAAATGGATGTACGGCGCTACGTTTGCCATTACGCTGATGCTCCTCGGAGGAAGAGCGCTGATCAGAAAGCCGGTACGCCGCATGGCTTCATGAAATAAGCGCTAAATCCAGCTTAGGAAGCATGCAGGATATATTCGGCAAAAAACAAGGACGAAACTGTACCGTTTGGGGAGCTTAAAGCCGATATACAAAGTAATGGCAATTTACCTTTACTTGAATCGGGGGGATTTGATGAAGCGCAGTCTGTTCTACAAAGCACTGTACCCGCTCTCATTGATCATCATGATCTCTTTCATAGGCGGCTGCACGAATAATCGCGGCCAAACGGAGGAAACCGAGCAGACACCTGCTCCTGCTAAAGTGATTCTAAAGGTCGTCCAAAGCTTAATGTCGCCGAAGCGCACAGCGGAGCTCGAGCGATTAATCGAACTATTCGAAGCGGATAATCCGGGAATAGCAATCGAGCTTATTTCACCTAACTACGATACGGCGGATGCTGACATTCTGACGATGCTGGAGCAAAACCAAGAGGTAGACATCGTGGAAGTACGCGATATTACGGTATATGCAATGGCGGAAAAGGGATTGCTGGTTAGCTTGGAAAAGTACATATCAGGCTGGAGCAATTACATGCTGCTCAGCGAAAATTCGAGGCTTATGGCGAGAGCCGTGGCTGATATTATTTATTACATCCCGAGCAGCCTCTATCAGGTACAGCTCTATTACCGCAAGGATTGGTTTGATGCCAAAGCGCTTCAAGTGCCGGAAACATGGGAACAGCTTTTCTTTGTCAGCAAGCAGCTGACGAAGCCGGAGATCGAACAGTACGGCTATGCCTTTCGCGGCGGAAGAGGTGCGGCTAACCCTTTATCGGCCATCATTCAGGATTATAACGGGAATAACGTAAATGCTGACGATTCGATGTTTAATTTGGACGGGTCGACTATTTTCAAAGGCGAACGCGCAGCGGAGGCGCTTGAGCTATACCGTAAAATCTACGTCGAGACTTCGCATCCCGCATCCATTGATTGGGGCTTCAATGAACAGGTACAAGCGTTTACGGACGGCAAAGCGGCCATTTTGATCCAAGATACGGACGTGATTCCTTCCATTCAGGACAAGCTTAGCAGGAACCAATGGGCTACGGCTCCCCTGCCTGCCGGACCGGAGGGCGTATCGCATTTCAATGTAGGCGCGGCTGGCTGGGGGATTGCCCTGCAATCCAAGCATAAAAATGAGGCATGGGCATTTATTTCTTATCTTTCGTCGCTTGAGCGTAACCGGGACTTTGCGGATGCAGCGGGTGTCATCTCTATTTATAGCAATGCTTTAGATGAGGAGAAGTATTCTACGGGCACTTATGCCCCGTATAAGCTGATGGCAAACGACCCCATTCGTTATCAAGGCGTGAAGCGGCCGACTCATTATACGAATTATGACGTGTATTTTGAAGAAGCTGCGGTTATCGGACGGAAATATTTGCAGGACACCGTTTCGACAGAGGCGATATTGGATCACTTTAATGATTTTTGGCTGAAGCAAAAAAAGCTGGAGGGCGATTGAACAAATTGAGCTGCCGCCGGGCGCGAAGAAACGCGTGCCTCGCGGCAGCTCTATTTGTTTTGGGCGTGCGGAGCGGGCAATGTCTTGATCGTATGAAGCTAGTACGACGGGGCAACCTGATAAGAATAACGATCCGTCTTGACCTGGATGCATCGCCGCATATACGATGATAACATTCCATTAGCAATAGACGCTGGGAAGCGATAGCATGTTAGCAAGGCAAGGAGGAACAAGAATGAAACAGCTGTTAGTCGTATTTACCGGAGGAACCATTGGCAGCAAAAAACAAGGAGAGGGCATCGATGTCGACGGCGCAGGCTCTTATTCCCTTATTGATGATTACAACCATAGCGCGCGCAAACGCAGTGACGTAACGCTTCATGCGATACAGCCGCTAAACCTGTTAAGCGAAAATTTGACGACAAACGACTGGGTCGCGCTTGCGCGGGCTATTCGCGGCTTGGATCTGACTCCGTACGACGGTATCGTCGTTACGCACGGCTCGGACACGTTAGCGTATAGCGCAGCCATGATCAGCTATTTATTTGCGGGCACGCGGGTACCGATCGTGCTGACCGCGAGCAATTACCCGCTGGCTGACAAGCGGAGCAACGGGCGCCGCAATTTTGCGAGTGCGATCGATTTTGCAGCGGGCGAGCAGCTTCCTGGCGTATTTGTGGTGTACGAGGATGACAAAGGGGACATGCTTGTTTATCTCGGAACCCGGATTACGCAAGCCGTATCCTTCACGGACCAGTTTGGCAGTCCTTATGGCTTACCCTACGGAAAAATAGAGGATAGCGTATTCAACTGGCTTCCGCATGATCGTAATCCGAAGCCGGAGACGCTGCGGCTCGCCGCGCCGAAAACGGCATTGGACTGGCAAGCGGACTCGCTGCGTCTGGATTCCGGCATCGTTTATATTAGGCCTTATCCGGGCCTGGATTATACCTATTACGATTTTGCGTCGAACCGGCCCAAGGCGGTGCTTCATGATCTTCATCATTCCGGTACGGCCTGCGCGGTCGAACAGGGGCCGTACTCACTCCCGCAGTTCATCGCACGCTGCAAGGAGCTCGGCATAGACTTCTACATATGTCCGATTAGGGACCGTTCGGATGCGCTGTATTCCTCCTCCCTTCGTCTGATTGAAGCAGGGGCGATTGTTATAGAGAAGCTTTCCGTTGAAGCTGCCGTGACGAAGCTGATGCTCGCTTACGGCATGCATGAGGATCCCGCCGAGGCAAGAGCTTTTGCAACGGAGAGCGCTTTGTATTTTGAACGCAACGAGGTGTAAAATGATTATTGAGAAGCTTTTGTTAATAACGGCTAGCGCAGCAGCCATTCAACCATTTTACAGCGAGGTGCTAGGTCTTCCGGTTATTCGCTCGGAGCAGGGAAGCTTTACGGTTCAGGCAGGCTGGAGCGAGCTGACGTTCCGGGAGATGGACCCGCAACCGGCCGAGAAGCATTATTACCACTTTGCTTTTACGATTCCGGAGAACAGGCTTCCCGAGGCGAAAAAGTGGATCGAAGCGCTGGTGCCGATCGGCACGGAGGCGGGCCAGGATGTGTCCTACAGCGAGTCCTGGAACTCGCATTCGGTTTATTTCGAAGACCCGGCGGGTAATATACTGGAGCTTATCGCGCGTCATACGATGGACAACGCTGCCGCTCATCCCTTTGACCCGCAGCAGGACATCCTGTGCATCAGCGAGATTGGCGTGCCGACCAGCAGCGTTCCGGCGGCCGTAGACCAATTTGAGAGTTTTGGTCTCATGACGTATAAGACGCGTAACGACAGCTTTAACCCGATCGGCGATGACAACGGGTTGTTGATGGTGGTCGAAACCGGCAGGCGCTGGCATTTCACGGATAAAACTGCCGAGAGCTTCCCGGTGCGCGTAACCATACGCGGTATAGGGGAATTATATCTGCGCGAAGATGAACAAGGTTTGTCGATTGAAAATATAAATTAGAGGAGCATGAGCGATTATGGGAGAGGCATTGAAGGTTGGAGACCAAGTTCCGAATTTTAAGCTTCAGGCATCAAACGGCAAGGATGTGGATCTTGCTGGTTTTGCGGGCAAAAAACTCGTTATTTATTTTTATCCGCGCGACATGACGCCGGGCTGCACAACGGAATCATGCGATTTCCGTGATTTTAACGGGCAATTCGCTGCGAACAATACGGAAGTGATCGGAATCAGCCCCGATGATTTGGCTTCCCACGAGCAATTCGTGGATAAGCACGAGCTGCCTTTCCTATTGCTTTCGGACACGGAGCATACGGTTTCGGAGCTGTTCGGCGTATGGAAGCTGCGGAGCTGGAACGGCGAGGAGTTTATGGGGATCGAGCGCTCTACCTTCTTGCTTGATGAACAAGGCAGGCTGATCAAGGAATGGCGCAGCGTAAGCGTAGACGGCCATGCGAATGAAGTGCTTGAGGCGGTTAAAAACAGCTAACTGCTCTAATGGCTAGAAATAGAAAAGGCTCCCCCTGAAGCAGTTGCGCTTCAAGGCGAGCCTTCTATTTTTTATTTTTTCTTCCAAGTTGGCAATTGGCTGACGTAGCTGTCGGATAGATTGAGCAGCTCCAGCGCGCGCTGGTACTCATCCTCCGTAGCTTCTTGCTCCGTGATGCCGTCGCCGGCCAAGGAATAGTGCTTGCCGTCCTCATAGCCGCTTCCCGACATAAACAGCTCTTTGCTGCTTAAGAATGAGCCGGTCGGGAGATAATAACGCTGCGGCAGCACATTGTACGTTTGGTTGAACAAGTCTTGGCCGAAGTGGATATGATCGTCCAAGGAAATGCCGAGCATGTTCGCGATCGTTGGCAAAATATCGACTTGGCCGCCTAGCTGATCGAATACTTTCCCCTCGGTAATGCCTGTCGATGCTACCACGAGCGGAATGTTGATCATATCGGTATAGCCGTATTCATGGCCGTAAATCTCAGCCATCAGCTCTTTGTCATCGCGGTCAAGCGAATAAACCGGAAGGCCGAGATGATCGCCGTAAAGCAGGACTAAGCTGTTATCCCAAATGCCGCGTTCCTTCAGATCGGCAATAAACTCGCCAAGCGCGAAGTCGGCATAGTTTTGCGCACGGATATAATCCCCGACAAAGGTTCCTTCATAACGCTCGGGAAGCGTCATTTTGTATTTATCTTCCGGAATCGTAAACGGATGATGCGCGGTCATCGAGATCACATGCGAGTAGAACGGTTTGCCGTTTTGACTCATACGGTCCATCTCAGCCGCTGTTTTCTTATAAAGCTGCTCATCGGAAGCGCCGAAGAATACCGAATCCTCCGTGCCAAAGAACTTAGCATCGTAATAACGGTCAAAGCCTAGCGCTTTATAAAGCTCGCCGCGGTTCCAGAATTCAACGACATTCGTATGGAACGTTGAGGTGTCATAGCCATTGGCCTTCAGCATTTTCGGTAAGCTCGGAAGCTCCTTATCGGCATAAATCATCGTTGCCGCGCCGCGAGGCGGAATGTAATAAGAAGTATTGACAACGAACTCGGCATCGGATGTATTGCCTTGGCCGACCTGTTGATAGAAATGTTTGAAATAATAGTTTTCGTTAGCAAGCTTATTGATGTTCGGCGTAATTTCTTGACCGTCAATTTTTAGGTTGACGAGGAAATTTTGGAACGATTCCATCTGGATGATAATGACGTTTTTGCCGGATGCCGTCTTCCAAAGCTGCGGCGCGGCAGGCGTTTCTATCTTTTTGACGGTATTGATTTTGTCTTGCGTAATATGGTTTGGATCAACGTAATCAACGTCTTTATTGGAAAAAATCATATAGGCCTCATAATTGAGAATACCCATTTGCTCCGCTTTGACAATTTCATTCATGCTGGCGCGGTTTGGCAGGATATTGAACAAGCAAAGCGCGATTGAAATGCTAAATAAGGCAACGACAAGCCGTTTGTTTTCCTTGCGGGAGCTCGCCTGCTTCCAGTTTAGCGCCTTCTTCGGGCGGAATAACACGACAGCCATAACGATAATATCGATAAAGATCAGCAAGTAGTAAGGATCCATGAGCGAGAACACGCTATTTTTCACTGCAGTGACTTGATTGACCTGTTCGAGCGCGAGATAGGTTACGATAACGCCGTAATACTTGTAATACATAATGACGGCGAATAAGATAAGAGTCATCACTAGATTCGCTATCAAATAATAGACAAGCTTGCGCTTGGAAGCGAACCATTCAATAAGACAGTACACAATGAGCACAAACGGAATTTCTTTTAAAATCGTAGTCCATGAAAACCCATCCTCGAAAATAACCATCCACGCCAGATAGCTCTTAAGCAGCATAATGAACGAGAAGAAAAGAATGGGACGAGTGCTTAACAATCGTTTTGGAGTGAGAAATGTCATATAACCGCCTACCTTTCACAGCAAAAACAGGCCGTCTCACAGAGGCAGCCAGCCCGCTTATAGTAATATATATGCGTTCGGTAAATTCTTAATCCATTATGCTCCTAATTATAGTCGGATGTCAAAAGGCAAAAGGCTCCTCCATGCCCAAGCATAATCTTGACAAGTAAAGAAATAATAAAGGTTTTTTTATTTATTCCAGAAGGTAACATCTGTTTCAAACGATTAGATTGAAACATTACAGCGGTTTTAGTAGTCTATTAATGAGAGACAATTGGACAAACTATGAATAGAAGTATATTTACATGAAATATATGTAAAATATTTGCTGGAGGTTAATCATGAAAAAAAGAAGTAGTAGGCTGTTGTTGTTCGTTATGGTATGCGCGGCAATGGTCATTGGTTACTCTATTTACAATAAAGAAGAGACGACTACGATTCCGCCTAAACAGGTGGCTGCCGCTGACGGGGCCGCAGATAACGGCGGTGAGATTGCAGGAAGCGCGGACTCGAATCCGGATGAGAATGCAGTCAACGATACGCCTGCTGCGACGGAAGAACCGGAATCCGCCGATGGGGCTGGGGCTGGCGGCGGTCAAGAAGAGAAAACGGAGGATGGACTAGCCGTTATTGCAAAACCTGCGGATATCGCCGTGCTCGTCAATAAGCAGCGCAAGCTGCCGGAGGAATATAATCCAACGGATTTAGTGTATCCGGATGTTCGGTTTATTTTTGCGGAGAAGGTAGAAAAGCGCAAGCTGCGCCAGGAAGCGGCTTCGGCGCTCGAGAAACTGTTTGCTGCGGCCGAGGCGGACAATATCCAATTGGCTGGGGTTTCGGCCTATCGCTCGCACAGCACGCAGAAGACGCTGTTTGATCGGTACGTAAAGAGAGACGGCATTGAAAAGGCGAGAACGTACAGCGCATTTCCGGGAACGAGCGAGCATGAAACCGGCCTCGCGATCGATGTTACCGGCAGCGACGGCAAATGCGCGGCAGCCGATTGCTTTGCGGATACGAAGGAAGCATTGTGGCTTGCGAAGCATGCGCATGAGCATGGATTTATTATTCGGTATTTGAAGGGTAAAGAAGAGATCACCGGCTATCAATATGAACCATGGCATTTGCGCTATGTAGGCGAAGACCTTGCTGCGGAGCTTGCCGAAAGCGGAGAGTCGCTTGAAGAGTATTATGACGCGGTGCCTGTCACGCAATAAAGACAATAGCGCAAGCCGTACCTGTGTCAGCCAAAACATTTACGGTGCTTTGGCCCAGGAAGCTTGCGCTGTTTTTTCTACATGTGAAGTAAAACGTTAAATCTTTGGTTCAAACGTTTTGCAATCTGTTTCTTCGGAGTGGCTTGCTTGTTTGCCGCGGTTGCTGACTACATAAATAGATGAGGCGCTGCAATGATTGCCTGCCGCCCAGAACTTGCATGAGTTCACTTCGCATAGTACATCCTTAGCCATGGACCATTCACCTCCTCAGCTATAGGATTGACAAACGATATATCGTTTTATACCCGGAAAGGATGGATAGATATGGGAAATAAAATTTATTTTAATCATGATGCCGGCGTAGACGATCTGGTATCCCTGTTTCTTTTGCTGCAAATGAAAGAGGTTGAGCTGCTTGGGGTATCCGTGATCCCGGCAGACGGTTATTTGGAGCCCGGCATCAAGGCGAGCTGCAAAATCATCGACCGCTTCGGTGACCCGGCCAAGACGAAGTCGATTGAGGTGGCAAGGTCGAATTCACGCGGCGTGAACCCTTTCCCCGCTGAATGGCGGATGCATACGTTTTTCGTGGATGCGCTCCCTATCCTGAACGAATCCGGGTTTATTTCAACGGCAGTCGCCGCACAGCCTGCCCACCAGCACATGGTGGACCAGCTGCGCCGCTCCGAAGAGAAGGTGACTTTGCTGTTCACGGGCCCGCTTACCGATCTCGCGCGGGCATTGGAGGAAGCGCCGGATATCGAAGAGAAGATCGAGAAGCTCGTATGGATGGGCGGCACGTTTAATGAGAAGGGGAACGTCCAGGAGCCCGAGCATGACGGTACTGCGGAATGGAACGCCTTCTGGGATCCTGAAGCCGTACACCGCGTATGGGCTAGCCGGATTCAAATCGTGCTCGTCGCTTTGGAGAGCACGAACAAGGTTCCGCTTACGATGGAGGTCCGCAATCGCTGGGCATCGCTGCGGAAGCACGAGGGACTTGATTTTGTAGGCCAATGCTACGCCGCCTGTCCGCCGCTCGTTTATATGGAGACCAATTCGACGTATTATTTGTGGGATGTACTGACGACGGCTATCTTAGGCAACCCGGGGTTGGCGGCGATCAAAACAGTCAACAGCGGCGTGATCAAGGACGGGCCGAGCCAAGGCCGCATGGTAGAACGCGCGGACGGGCGCCCGGTCAGCCTCGTATATGACGTTGATCCTGTCCGTTTCTTCGATTATATTACCGAGCTGTCTGCGGGCGCGGTCAGCACGATAAGAGAACGAGACTAGCTTTAACTAAAAAAAAGCGCAGAGGGGAGTGAGCCAAGCTCATCCCTGCTGCGCTTTTTTCAAATATAAGAAAATATAAATTTTAACCGTATACGTTGCTTATATTTCACCGCGAAACGAGCTTTTGCCGCCAAAGCGGCATCAGCTGTTTACGCTTGTTAATCCATCTCGTAAATCGAGCCCGACTTGCTGGCATAGAGCTCGGCGTATACTTTCTCGGCATAGGCGTCGGTCATACCCGAGATATAATCGGCGACAAACCGGGGCCAGCTCCATTTGCTCTTATGAAGCTCGTAATTTTCAATCCAGTCGGGCGGAATGATGAGCCGGCCGTATTCGGGAACCTTGAAGCTGTCCCACAGCCTGCGGATCATGATCTCGCTGCGCATCTGCAGCCGCTGAACGCGGAAGTCCTTAATGAGCGTTACCCATGCGAGCTTCTTCAATATTTCCATCGTCCGCAGCAAATCGATATCCTGCTGCCCATTGTTTACGAAGGTGACCTTCTTCCAGCCGCGCGAGGTATCGTCAATGATACCGACCTTGCCGGCGAAAAGGCTTACCCATCTTGCCTTCATCTCCCGCCGGGTGCGCGAGGGTTCGCGCTCGCAGCTGACGTAAAGCTCCTGCCACTGCTCGAAATAGGAGACGAGCACACGCTTGACCATGGCGGGAATGTCCACCTCTCCCCAGCCGATGCCCGTATTGCCTTTATCCTCGACAATTTCCTGAACGACATGGTCGATGAGCCTGCTGTCTTCGAAAAAGGTGCGGTTCATTTGGATTTTGCCGGCACGGATGCCATCCTCGATATCATGCGTGGAATAAGCGATATCATCGCATAGATCCATAAGCTGGGCTTCCAGCGTGGAGCAGCCGATCGGAATTTTCCATGAGCGGCGCAGCTGCTCGATCTCACCCCACTCGGTGACGTACACACCCTTTAGACGGTCGGGCTCGCCAAGGCTGAACGGGTATTTATTGACCGCGAGCAGGACAGCAGCAGTCAAATCGAGGCCGCTTCCGCTGCCGGCGCGTTTCTCCAAAAACATCAAAATACGAAAGTTTTGCGCATTTCCCTCGTAAGGAATGCCGTACTCTTCCATGAGCACATGATTGAGCACCTCTTCGCCTTTATGGCCAAACGGCGGATGTCCGAGATCATGCGCGAGCGCCGCAATTTCAACGACGGCGGGATCCAATACAAGGCCAGGATGCTCCTTGCGGGAGAGAAAATCATATTGCTTGCCCAGTCTGCGGGCAACCTCGCGCGCGATCTGGGAAACCTCCAGGGAATGGGTCAGCCTAGTTCTGTAATAGTCGCCCGTGCCTGCGCCAAATACCTGCGATTTGCCCTGCAGGCGGCGAAACGCGGGGGATTGGATTAGCCTCGCATAATCTCTTTCGTATTCGTCTCGCTCCTCGCTAAAGGTGCCAAGGGATTTCTCGTCCAATCTAAATTTACGTATATCCATCGTTGTTCCTCCAGTGCCAGCGCTGCGGTTCATCTAAAAAAATCAGAGCCAATCGTTCCCGGCTTATTATTAACTTATATTTTGATGCATTTCATGTGAATGGGATATTAATGAAGCAATAGGTTGTTCTGCTTGAATTGTAGCATATAATCAGGCTTGAACATACTTCGTGCTTGGAGTATGATCGCATTAGCTTTTACATTAGACTGAGGTGTTTATTATACGAACGGCTATCATGCAAAACGCATATGCAATTATTATGCTGCTGAACATCTTTTTGGCGATTACCGTCATTTTTCTTGAACGGCGCAACGCAAGCACGACATGGGCTTGGTTAATGGTTCTATTCTTCATCCCGGTTATCGGGTTTGTTTTGTATTTGATCTTGGGGCAGAAGATTCGCAAAAGAAAGCTGTATAAGCTGCTCGGCGACAGCCAGCGCATTATCGAGCATACCATCGAGAGACAGATGCGGCAGCTGCGCGACGGCGAAATCGCTTATCGCGATCCGGCCATGCAAAGCTACCAGGATATGATCTATATGAACTTAAAAACCAGCTACGCGCTGTTTACGAGCAATAATGCGGTAGAAATCTATACCGAGGGCAATGCGAAATTTGACGCTTTGCTGAAGGATATAGAGGGAGCTCATCACCATATCCATCTCGTGTATTATATCGTCCGAGACGATGAGCTGGGCAGAAGACTGGTAAAGGCCCTGGCTGCGAAGGCAGCTGAGGGAGTCGAGGTAAAGTTTCTGTATGACCATATTGGAAGCTCGGGCCTGCCCAAGCGGTATTTTCATGATTTGCTGGCGGC
Source organism: Paenibacillus sp. LPE1-1-1.1 (assembly GCF_040676435.1). Classification (NCBI taxonomy): domain Bacteria; kingdom Bacillati; phylum Bacillota; class Bacilli; order Caryophanales; family Paenibacillaceae; genus Paenibacillus; species Paenibacillus sp. LPE1-1-1.1. Next base: position 201,250 of record NZ_JBEGHY010000044.1, on the reverse strand, counting down.
TGGCGGCCAGGAAGCGGCCTTTTTTCCATCGCGGATTCCTTATTTGAATTTAAAGATTAATTATCGCAATCATCGCAAGCTCGTTATTATAGACGGGCAGGTTGGCTATATCGGCGGTTTCAATATCGGCGATGAATATTTGGGCCTGAACGAGCATTTCGGCGAATGGAGAGATACCCATCTGAGAGTTAAGGGCAACGCCGTGCTGCAAATGCAGGCACAGTTTCTAATGGATTGGAATCTGGCTGCTTCGGGCAAGATTTTGTTGAACGATTTGTATTTCCCCATCATGAGCATTAATGCCGGTTCGATCGGAATGCAGCTGGTAGCTAGCGGGCCGGACACGGAGTACCAACAAATTAAGGATGCGTATATAAAAATGATTTATGCGGCCAAAAAGACAATTTGTTTGCAAACGCCGTATTTTGTACCGGATGAAAGCCTGATGACGGCTCTGAAGATCGCATCTTTATCCGGTGTCGACGTTCGGATCATGCTGCCGAGCATGCCGGATCATTTTTTCGTGTATTGGGCGACGCATTCCTATTTGGGAGAGCTTCTTAACAACGGGGTCAAATGCTATATGTTCGAGAAAGGCTTCCTCCATGCGAAGACGCTTGTCATTGACGGCCAGGTCGCTTCGGTTGGCACGGCGAATCTCGACATCCGCAGCTTTAAGCTGAATTTTGAGATGAATGCGTTTATCTATGATACGCAGACATCGGCTAAGCTGCAACGCATTTTTGAGGATGATATGAAAAATAGTACGGAGATGACGCTTGAAATTTATTCGGAGCGGCCGATGATGAACCGGTTCAAAGAATCGATTTCCAGGTTATTGAGTCCCATCCTATAGACGCACGTAAGAAGGGCTTCTGCTTATCTATGATAACCAGAAGCCCTTCACGTGCTTGGTAGAAAACTATTCAATTTATTCAAACGCTCCATTCCGCTGCTTGCCCTGTTTCTTCTTTATCCTTTCGAATTTGTTACAAACCTTATCGACTTCGATCCTAGCTTTAATGACCTCGATCAACTTCCTTTCGATTTGTTTCAAATCCTTCTTTTCCGTAAGTACCTGTTATTCCTAGTGGCTGTTTACATGTCTTTCGCTATTGTCCCCGCATGTCCTTAAGTCCGATCGGTACTCCTTTCCGAGTTAATGAGACATGCTTCGCTAACTTACTCCAATGGACTATCCCCTTTCCTTTAATATAGGCTTAGTATACACCATTGTTTGAATTTTGTAAATATTCAGTTTATTTATTTCGACAAAAAAATGATATTTATTTCATAGAGTAATAGGATGGCCAATATAAGGATGGTTGACCGTTTACCTTCATGAATTTATACTTAGTCTAAAGTCACTAAAAAGGGATGATGTTTTCGTGAACAAAATCAACTTAACGATACAGCGCAAAGAGATATTGGAAGTCGTTCAGCATGCGCCGGACCATCCAACGGCTGCGGATGTCATTGAGCGGCTTCGCGGCAAAGGCTTTAACTTCGCCTACGGTACGGTGTACAATTCCTTGCGGTATTTGACGGACGCGGGATTGATTCGGGAACTGAAGCTGGGCGAGGCGGTTAGCCGTTACGACGCCCGTACGGACGAGCACCAACATATTGTTTGCACCGTGTGCGGGCGAGTCGACGAGGTGCTTACGGAGCTGCCAAGCGAGTGGCTGCAGAAGGTAGCGGCGGAAACGAAATATAGAATCGAGCATGCACAGGTTGTCATAGAAGGGGTGTGCGAGGAATGCGCGACGAAACAATCATAACGGACAATGACTCGTTGAATAAGGTCGGTGCGGAAAGCCTCTCGGAAGAGGAGCTGCTGCAAAACGGAATGTTATGCTCGATTACGCAGCGGGTAATGATCATCAGTCCGATGCCGGAACGGGTAAAAAGCTTGCTTGTCGCATTGTCATCCGAATGTTTTGATGTTTTTTCGCTGCATGATTTTAATAAAAGCATGCTTCAAAGCCTGCAGCCGGAGCTGCTTGTATTCGATGCGATACCCGTTGTACACGCTTCGACAGGCCATACGCTGCAAGCCGGCGCGGACTTGCTGGAGTCTGCTGACCTTCATGCGGTTCCTGTCTTGATTCTACTGGACCAGAAATCATTCGACAGCCGCGGGACGTTTGCCCTCGGCGCAGCCGAGCTGCTAGTTTGGCCTGCTAAGCCGGAGCAAGCTATAAAACAAATCAACCGCATGCTCTTGAACCGGCCGGCAGCCGGAGCAAAGGCGGTGGATGAGGACATTCGAACCTTTAAGGATATTACGGTCGACCTTAAGAAAATGACCGTTGACCGGGCAAGCCAGCGTGTCGAGCTCACCAAAACGGAATATGATTTGCTGCTGCATTTTATGTCGTCCGACGGTTCCGTGCTGTCGCGCGAGTCGCTGCTTGATACGGTGTGGGGGTTGCATTTCTACGGCGGCAGCAATTTGGTTGATGCCCATATTAAGAGCTTGCGCAAAAAATTAAAGGATAGCGCGGTTTCTCCTAAATATATTGTCACGGTGCGTGGCGTAGGCTACCGAATAGCGGATATCCGCGATTAGCGTGCGCTGCGATTTCCTTTTAGGCATAACATGCCAGGAGGCAGCTGCTTTTTCATGAGATGTTCATCTCTCGTTCATCATGCGTTCATGACAGCTATTCGGCTATCCGTTAAGATTGGTTTAAGGATTTAGATCAAGTCTAAATATATAAACCAATCGAAGAGGTGCTATCATGGACAACTACATGACAACGAATCAAGGAATGCCTGTTGGCGATAATCAGAACTCACGAACTGCCGGAGTGCGGGGGCCTGCGCTATTAGAGGACTACCATCTGTTAGAGAAACTTGCGCATTTTGACCGGGAACGGATTCCGGAGCGTGTCGTGCATGCGCGCGGAGCTGGCGCACATGGTGTATTCCGTACGGAGGTCAGCATGAAAGAGCATACGAAGGCTCATTTTATGCAGGCAGCAGGTGAAGAGACGCCGGTATTCGTCCGTTTCTCCACGGTTATCAACGGAACGGGGTCGCCGGAAACGGCACGCGATCCGCGCGGATTCGCGGTGAAGTTCTATACGCAGGAAGGCAATTACGATATTGTCGGCAACCATCTGCCTGTATTTTTCATCCGCGATGCCATGAAGTTTCCGGATATGGTCCATTCCCTGAAGCCGGCACCGCATACGAATCTTCAAGATCCGGCGCGTTACTGGGATTTCATGACGCTTTCGCCGGAATCCACGCATATGCTGACTTGGCTGTTCTCGGATGACGGAACACCCGCGACTTACCGCGAGATGGACGGCTTTGGCGTTCATGCTTTTAAGTGGATCAATGATGCAGGCAAACCGACTTACGTGAAATACCATTGGAAATCGCTGCAAGGCGTACGGAACTTCACCGCAGCCGAAGCGAGCGTCATGCAGGGCAAAGATTTCAATCATGCGACTCGCGATTTGCATGATGCCATCGAGCTCGGGCAATTCCCGGAATGGGAGCTTCATGTGCAGCTTATGCCGATTGAGCATATGGAGAGGTATGCGTTTGACCCGCTCGATCCGACAAAGGTATGGCCGGAGGATATGTATCCGCTGCAAAAAGTCGGCACGATGATGTTGAACCGCAATCCCGTTAACTATTTCGCGGAGGTAGAGCAGTCGGCCTTCTCGCCAAGCGCTTTGGTTCCGGGCATCGAGCCGTCGGAGGACAAGCTGCTGCAGGGACGATTGTTCTCGTACCCGGATGCGCAGCGGTACCGCCTTGGCGCGAACTATCTGCACATTCCCGTAAACTGTCCGTATGCGCCCGTACGCAACCATCAACGCGACGGCGCGATGACGATGCATGCTAATCCTTCTTCTGTTAATTATGAGCCAAACAGCTCCTCGGAGAGCCCGAGGGAAGCGGCGTCATACGCCGATTCCTATGCGCCGCTGCAAGGTGTTGCGGGCCGCCAAAAGATCGAAAAAACCGATGAATTCACGCAGGCGGGCGAGCGCTTCCGCTCCTTGTCTGAGCAGCAGCAGGCAAATTTGATTGCCAATGTGACTGGTGAGCTGGAGCAGACGAACGACGATATACGTCTCCGCGCCATCTGCAACTTCTTCCGCGCCGACCGCAACTTTGGCATGAAGCTTTCACAGAACCTCGGCGTAGATATCCGTAAGTATATGCCGCAGGGCTAATCAATCTAACGTTTTCCACGGAAGCCCCGTTGCTTCGAACAAACCTCGAATTAGCGGGGCTTCTGCTTATTTTGCCGGTGACTATATAGTACAAATGCTCAATTCGAGCTCTCACCGTTTATTTAGCTGGAAAACCTCCTGTTAATTGCTCAATCCGGGTTCCACCGTCCCTTGATTTACCGAGGACCATTTCGTACAAAGGCACATTTAATGCTCTCAAAGTCTATTTAGCTGGAAAACCTCCCGTTAATTGCTCAATTTGAGCTCCCACCGGTCGCTTAGATGGAATAACTCCTGTTAATTTGTTGTTTTGAGCTGCTTTTGGAGCATATTGAGGAAATTAGCAGGAGAAATTCCGGTTAAGCTGTCATACATGCAGAAAGGGCTAATTTAACGGGAGAAATTCCTGTTAAATAACGAAGCTCATAGTCACCCGATCACTCTTTTCGATATAAAGTTTGGATAACTTACGGGTGACCACAAGTAGAAATGCGCATCTAGTGCTCCTACAGTTTAATTAGCTGGAAAACCTCCCGTTAATTGTTCAATTTGAGCTCCCACCAGCCGATTAGATGGAAGAACTCCTGTTAATTGCGCAATATGAGCTCCTACCAGCCAATTAGATGGAAAACCTCCAGTTAATTTGTCGCTTTGAGCTGCTTTTGGAGCATTCTGAGGAAATTAGCAGGAGAAATTCCAGTTAAGCTGTCATACATACAGAAAGGGCTAATTTAACGGGAGAAATTCCTGTTAAATAACGAAGCTCATAGTCACCCGATCACTCTTTTCGATATAAAGTTTGGATAACTTACGGGTGACCTCAAGTAGAAATGCGCATCTAGTGCTCCTACAGTTTAATTAGCTGGAAAACCTCCTGTTAATTGCTCAAATTGAGCTCCTACCGGCCAATTAGATGGAAAACCTCCAGTTAATTTATTGTTTTGAGCTGCTTTTGGAGCGTTCTGAGGAAATTAGCAGGAGAAATTTCAGTTAAGCTGTCATACATACAGAAAAGGATAATTTAAAAGGAGAAATTCCTGTTAAATATCTAAGGCATCCGTTTACTCTATCCAGAAAAAGTTTGGTAATTTCGTTCAGCAGCATTTTTCTGCAAAAAGACTAGTCATCTCAAATCTGTTGTCCTATAATTAGATGAAAGAGACGAAGAACGTCCCGTTGTTACTCCTGCGCGAGTAATACCGGGACGTTTTCTATTTTCAGGGAGGTTGATGAATATGGCGTATGATGAGGCACAACGCTCATTTATTCAATATCATGTCGAGAATAGGAAGGGGGAGCGCCGCGGCAGACTGGAGAGAGGACATGGGCATGCGGAAACATTATTTTTACGGAACGTTTGGTGGCCTTTACGGGGCAGCTTCCAGCATCTGCATCCCGAGTATGAAGTCATCGATTGGAGAGGTAGGTCGTATTTTGCCGATTTTGCTTGGCTGCTGCCGGGGAAAATAAAGCTTATTATTGAAATCAAAGGTTTTGCTTCGCATGTGCGCGACATGGACCGACAAAAATATTCCAATGAGCTAAACCGTGAAACTTTTATGTTCGCGATGGGCTATCATGTTATCTCATTCGCATACGATGATGTGGAGAAGAACCCAGATCTTTGCATGACGATGCTACGGATGGTGCTCAGCAGATTTGAGCCAGGGCAGGCTCGGATTTCCCGCACACTGCTTGCTGAGAAAGAGATAATACGCCTCGCTATCCGGCAAGCGGAGCCTATTCGACCGAAAGATGTGGAGCGGCATTTTGGCATGGATCACAAAACGGCTGTTCATCACCTACGGAACTTATGCGCAAGAGGGTGGCTGCAACCTTTTTACCGCGGTACCGGAAAACGAATCGTTCGATATGAGCTGGCTCGCGATTTCTTGGATTATTTGGACTAAGAAAAGCACGATATCCAAAACCTTTTGATTACATTGCCGTTCTCCTCGGTATACGGAGTATCGGGTACTCCGCCATTACGCAGGATCGTTCTCTCTGAGGCGAGATTGCTCTCGTCGCATACGACGAGTACCTTGCGAATGCCTAGCTTGCGCGCCTCGACCAAAGCTAAGCCTAACAGCTTACCAGCGTAGCCTTTGCGTCTGTCCGAGGGACGTATGCCATAACCGATATGGCCTCCGCTGTTCAGCAGCTTTTCGGTAAGCGCATGTCGAATGTTGACCGCACCGACAATCCGCTCATCGCCAGCTACGAGCCAAAAGGTAGAGTCCGGCACCCAGCCCTTCGGTAAATTCTCGCCGCTTTCATTAGCCTCCAAAAACTGAAGCATGCCTTGAAAATCAGCAGGCTCCTTGCTAATAACCCACGGCACCATATCCTCTCCGCTTTCCGCCCATTCCTGATAAAAAGACAGATACGCGTCCTTCAAAGCCAGAGTTGGTTTAACTAACGCGACTTTCGTTTCCATATCCTCGCACCCCGCCCGCCTAGGATTTTGATACATGGCACAAACCATAAACTGCCGATTAGAAAAGATCTCTTCATCATAACATACGGTTTATCTGTTATGTCTATCTTCGGGTTTACCGCTCCGCTCCGAAGCTAGCAGCAAAAAAACAGCCGCCTAACCTCCTTTCGGACGGTTAAACGGCCATTCACATTCAAAAAGACTTATTTTTTCAGTTTATCCCATGCGCCCTGCATGCCAGTCTCCCAAGCAGATTCATCGATTCTGCCTGCGATATACTGTTGAATCACGCTGGCGAATTCCTGCGTTACGCCATCCGGGTATTTCGAGGACTGCAAGCCAAGCACTTTGCCCGCTTGCACATAGTTGTGAACCTCGGTACCGATGTCGCCCATATCCTCAGGCGTAGCCGTAATCGTAGTCAGAGCCGGAATGAACTTGAATTTTTTGACGATGTATTCTTTACCGATGTCGGAAGTTACGAGCCAATTCAGGAACGTTTTGGCTTCTTCCTTCACGTCGGATTCTTTGTTGATAACCAGGTTAGCCGGGATACCGACATTCAGCTTGTCATTCGCAGCAGCATCCTCGCCAAGCGGCATTGGCAATACGCCAAGGTTCAGGTCAGGATTGATGCTATCGATTTGTACTTGCGCCCAGTTGCCTTCTTGCATCATAGCTGCTTCGCCGCTCGCAAATAGCGATACTTGCGTGTTGTAGTCGGTCGTGAGCGGGTTCTTGTTGCCGTAATCGACAGTAAGCTTCATCAGTTTAGCCCAATCCGCGAATTTCTCGTTGCCTGGAATTTTTGCGGAGCCGTCGTTCAGGCCAGCGATAAAGGCATTTACATCCGGCTGCTGCGCGAATGCAGGGTTGATGCCTTGGTTACCGATCAACCACCACTCTTGATAAGCGTTAGCGAATGGCGTGATGCCCGCTGCTTTTAGCGTTTTTGCCGCAGCTTCAAGCTGGGAATACGTTTTTGGCAGCTCAGTAATGCCTGCTTTGGTAAAGAGATCTTTGTTGTAGATATAGCCGAAGCCTTCAAGATTCATCGCCATGCCGTATACTTTGCCGTCTTTGGTCATTGGCTCAGCAGCCAAAGGAACGAGATCCTTCACCCATGCTTGGTCGGATAGATCCTCGAGCTTGTCCAGCCACATTTCCATTTCCGCGTAACCGCCGTTGGAGAAAATATCGGGAGCGTCGCCGGCAGCGAATTTTGTTTTTAGGGAAGCGCCGTAATCGGCACCGCCGCCTACGGTTTGGATATCTAGCTTGATGTTCGGGTATTCTTTATTGAATTCAACCGCCAATTCGTTCAGGCCTTCAACGATTTCGGTTTTGAATTGAAAAATCGTTACCGTTTTGACTTCTTCTTTCGGTGTGTTACCGCCTTCGCCTTCGTTGGTGCTGCTGCCGCCACATGCGGTCAATACGATGCTCATCGCCAGCACGAGGCTAAGCATTAGCATAGTCAGCTTTTTATTCATGATGTAAATCCCCCTTGATTAATGGTTTATTATATGGAATCGACTGTTCAATTACAAGCGTTAGCCTTTAACTGAACCTGCCGCTACTCCCTCAACGATGTAACGCTGCAACAGCAGGAAGAAAGCTACGATAGGAGCAATGCCGAGTACGAGCGCCGGAAGCGCAAGATCCCATTGCTTCGTATATTGCCCGAAGAACGCGAAGGTCGCGAGCGGAATCGTCCGCATGTCGGGCTTTTGCAAAATAAGCGACGGAAGCAAGTAATCATTCCACACCCATAGGCAGTTCAAAATAATAACGGTCATCAGCATCGGCTTTAGCAGAGGCAGCACGATCCGGAAGAACACGGTAATCGGATTGCAGCCGTCCACGGTCGCTGCTTCTTCGATTTCAAGCGGAATCGCTTTGATGAAGCCGTGAAACAGGAACAGCGAAAGCGGGGCGCCGAGCCCGAGATAACACATAATAAGTCCGTACATACTATTGTTGACGCCAAGCACGTTTACGACTTTTAGCAAAGGAATCATGATCGACTGGAACGGAATAACCATAGCCGCCACAAAAAACATAAACAAAACGCGGTTAAAGCGGGTGTTCGCCCGAACCATCCGGTAAGCACCCATGGCGCTGATCAGCGCAGTCAGGACGACGGTTACAACCGTGATGATCATCGAATTGCTAAAAGCTTGCGGGAAACGCGTCAGCTTCCAAGCGCGGGAATAGTTCTCCCAGTTAAAAACCTGCGGCCAGCTGGCCGAATTGGTCATGATCTCGCCGAAGGGCTTGACCGAGTTCACTAGCAGGAAATAAAACGGCGCGAGAAACACCAGGCCGACGATAATCATCACCGCTTCGGTAATGAACAGCTTTCCGGTATATTTTTTGGTATCCATTAAGCTTCAACCTCCTTGCTCTTGGTGACGCGAACCTGTATGAGCGTAATGACCGCAACGACGATAAAGAAGATAAGCGATTTGGCCGTACCTAGTCCGTAGCGATTGTTCTGGAACGCCTCGGCATAGATGTTAAGCGCAACGGATTCCGTTGATTTGAATGGTCCGCCTTTGGTGAGCGACAGGTTGAGGTCGAACATTTTGAATGACCACGAGATGGCCAGGAACAAACAAACCGTGATCGCAGGCATAATGAGCGGCAAAATAATGCTGCGAAGCACCTGCATGCGCGTTGCCCCGTCGATCTCAGCAGCCTCAAGCACTTCCTTCGATACATTCGTAAGGGAAGCGATATAGACAACCATCAGATACCCGGCCGATTGCCATACGAAAACCATCGTAATGCCCCAGAAGCCCGTCGTTTCATCCCCAAGCCATGGAAGGTTGAAGAACGACCAGCCGGTCATATCGCCGACGGTAGAGAAACCTTTTACAAAGATAAACTGCCAAATGAAACCGAGCAGCAGTCCGCCGATGACGTTCGGCATAAAGAAGATCGTCCGCAGCACATTGCGGGATTTCAGCTTCTTTGTCAGCAGGTAAGCCAGAAAGAAGCCGACCAGATTAGTTAAGAGGACGCCAACGAACGTAAAACGAATCGTAAACCAGAAGGAAGACCAGAAATCGGCATCATTCGTAAAGATTTGTTTGAAGTTATCGAAGCCAACCCAGTTAACGGTTCCTGCTACGCCGTTCCAATCGGTAAACGAGTAGTACATGCCAAGCAGAAACGGGATAATCATAATAAGTAGAAAAAAGATGGTAACGGGTCCCACGAATACCAATTGCGGCCACCATCCGGACATTCTCTTGCTGCCCATCGAAGAACTCCCCTTTCTTTTCACCAGAAAACTATTGTATGTTTAATTATGCAAGTCTCAGGGAGCGATAAACACCGACGGATGTGACCGGTCAGGTGCAATATATTGATCGGGAGCGGAGGCGGTTTACCTTTGAAATTTAATAGCATGCGAACGAAATTAATTGTTTTTATGCTGTTTGCGACGATTGTTCCCATCGTGACAACGATGATCGTTTCCTACAGCTATACGACTCATTCGATGAAGGAAAGGGCGCTGGAGGATACGCAAAACTTGCTTTATCAAGGCCAGCGGAACGTAACCGGGGTGCTGGAAGAGCTGAGTCTCGGTTCGCTTAACGTTTATTCGGATGCGGAACTTTACCGGCAGCTGCAGACGGGTTTAGCGGATTTCCAAACAGATAGCCGCGTGTTCGCCGCGATGTCGTACATGAAGTCATCCGTGCCGGATGTGCATCAGGTGTATTTGTACGCAAGCCTTGGCAAGCGGGCAACGATCGTTACGAATGTGGCGGGCGCCAAACGGGCAAATGATATTGAGCCCTTCTCCGAGCTGGATGCTTATGTAGGAAGCGGGGAAAGCACGGCGCTTCAGCCTACGCACAGGAGTCAAACCTACGGCTTCTCCTCCTTGCAGCCTGAGCAGCCAAGCGAAATGGTATTTACGCTGCATCGCCGAATCGAGCGTATCCCTTCTAATGAAAAGCTCGGCTATGTCTCGATCGACGTGAAGCTTTCGCTGCTCGCGGATATCGCTTTGCAGCTTTATGACCGCAGCGAGGAGGATCTTTACGTAATCGACAAAAGTGGGAACGTGATTTTCGCGGATGATGAAGCACTGCTGGGCAAGCCGCTGAAAGCTGCGTGGTATGGCGGGGCATTGGCGCGCGGAGACGAGGAGGGCGGTCATTTTGAGCAGGATGGCGCGCTGTTTGTTTATGAACGCGTGCAAGCTTCGATTACGGATTGGACGATTGTAAAGCGTATTCCTACTTCTTATCTCATTCGGGAGGCCAATCAAGCGGCGGTTATCAATTTGCTTCTTCTTGCTTTATCCCTTGTTGTGATCGTAACGGCCACGGTAGTGGTATCGCTCCGAATCACGGCTCCGGTAAAGCAGCTGGTCCGTTATATGAATCAGGTACAGGCCGGAAACTTGAATGTGCCCATACAACCCTCGGGCAATGATGAGATCGGATTGGTCGTTGGCCGTTTCCGCAGCATGATGGATACGATTAATAATTTCATTTTGCGCGAATACAAGCTGGAGCTTGCGAACAAAACGAATCAGCTGCGGGCGCTGCAAGCGCAAATCAATCCGCATTTTCTGAATAATACCATCCAAATCATCGGTACGCTGGCGCTCGAGCTGGGTGTGCCCCGCATTTATGCGCTGCTGTCCGCGCTCGCCCGGATGATGCGGTACAGCATGGACAATGAGTCAAAGACCATTACGCTGAGGGATGAGCTGGCACATTTGAAGGCTTACGTTGAGCTGCAGAGAGAGCGCTATGAGAACCGGTTTGAATTTCAAGTTGAAGTGGCGGATTCGCTGCTTGGCGCGGAAATGCCGAAAATGCTGCTGCAGCCCGTTATTGAAAATTATTTTAAGCATGGCATGGATAAGTCGGCGGAGGATGGCCGGCTGACCTTGCGGGCGCGCCAGCGTGAGGATGGCCTGTTAGAGATCATCGTTGAAAACAATGGTGCCGCGATTCCGCAGAAAAGACTGTCTGAGCTGCGGCGGGAGCTTGCCGGCGTACAGTTTAGGGAAGATGCCATAGATGAAGCTCCTGCCGGAGTGTTACATGACGGCAGCGAAGCTTCGCATGCCCAAGACGACAGCGCCCTCCAATACGTCAAGCTCGCGCAGGCTGGCGCCGAGCCTAAGATCGGACTCAACAATGTGCTTGCGCGCATGCGTATGGTGTACGGCGACGAAGCGCGGCTAGAGGTTGAGAATATAGGCCCCAAGGGGGTCAAGATCACGCTAATCATGAAGAGCATGCTGGAGAAAGGAGGGGATCCATATGAAGGCGTTAATCGTGGATGACGAAGCCCGCGTAAGAAAGGCGGTAAGACTGCTCGTGAACTGGGAGCTGCACGGGATTACGGAAATCGATGAGGCCAGCGGCGGTTTTGAAGCGATTCAGCGGATGAGGCTGGACAAGCCTGCCATTGTTATTATGGATATGATGATGCCCGAAGGCAGCGGCGTAGACCTGATGGCTGCGGTCAATGAGTTTGCGGGAACGGTAAAATTTATTGTGGTAAGCGGCCGCGGCGATTTTGATTTCGTCCGCGAGGCGGTGCGCCATGGCGGAATCGATTATTTGCTGAAGCCGATTGAACCGGAGGCGATTAATGCGGCGGTTGCCAAGGCTGCATCGCAGTGGCGTCTGGAGGAGCAAGAGCGGACTGACCGGCAGAAGCAGAGCATGCGGCTCAATGAATTCAAGCCGGTATACGGCGAGAAACTGCTAACGGGGCTTATCAATGAGCCGAAAACGGCGCAAACGGCTGTGCGCAGGCTGCAGGAAGAGGGACTCATTCCTGAGGGGACGGTCAAGGCGCGGCTAGCGCTGCTGCAGGTCGATGCAAGCGATAAGCAGCTTCAAGAACGCTTTGCCTGGGACAGCGATCTGCTGCATTTTGCGATTATTAATATATGCAATGAGTTTCTGATCAGCGAGAAGCGGGGCGTCGCGTTTAGGCACTGGGGGGCGCCGACGGAAATCGTCATTGCCGCGTGGGGCGAGAACGGACAGCTGCCTGTTATTCTCCAAGATATTAATGAAGGTTTATTTGTGACGCTGCAGCGGCGCATGCATGCCGGACTGAGCAAGGCAGGCGATTTCCCGGCAGCTATGCCTGATCAATATGAGGAGGCATTAGCAGCTTTATCACAGCGAAATACGCTGGCTGCCAATCATTATCTGCACTGCTTCGAGGAAGAGAAGAATGCGAAACGAATCGCTTTCTCGGACTGGGAAGAGGAGTGGAAGGTGGCTGCGCTCAGCGGAATCGAAGAGCAGCTGGCCTCGGCATCGGGGCGCTGGCTGGAGGCGGCGCGCTTATCGGGTCATATTTCTCCTGATATGCTGGATGAATATAAAACAGATGTGCTGCTTTTTTGCGCCAGGCTGCTTCGGGAAGCGCCGGGCCGCCAGGCTGTCGAAGAGGAGGCGCTGCTGAGCGCCGAGGAGCTGGCGGAAAATTCTCCGTATGTGAATGCAAACGCCTTCTCGCTGCAGGATTGGCGGGAATGGTCTTACCGGCTGCTGCAGCGTCTATCGCTGGCAGTCGTTCAGCGCCAAGCGCAGGAGAAAACAAAAATGAGCGATATAGCCAGCTTTATTGACCAGCATTACAGGGACGAGCTTTCCCTGCAGGACATAGCGAAGCGGTTTTTTGTCAGCCGCGAATATGTGTCCCGCAAGTTTAAACAGGAATACGGCATTAACATTACCGATTACATTACGGGCATTCGGATCGATAAAGCGAAGCTGTTGATGGTCAATCCCAATTTGCGCATTGCCCAAATCGCGGAAATGGTCGGTTTTCACGACGAGAAATATTTCAGCAAGGTTTTCAAAAAGCAGGAGGGAATATCGCCGAAGGCATTCCGGCTTCAGGACCCGAATGAAACGTGACCCGCGGGACGGCAAAGCCCGGTTTAGACGGCATTTTTTCGAATACAATCGCTAACGGGCAGCAACGCTTTGCTCTATTTGCAGTACGTATGGTTTTACAGTACGATGAAAGAAATAACAGAATATGTTGAAGGAAACGGGAGGGAGGATGCAGTGCTGCTGTCTACACACTTAATCCAAATCGGCTCGATCATCGTATCGGCACTAGCTGGCCTCACACTTATTATCGTTCGGATCCGTGCAGGCAAACAGCCGACCACTTTGCGAAAAATCGCCATTCCGCCGCTCGGCATGGCAACGGGCTTTATGATGTTTGCGTTCTCTGCCACCCATATTCCATGGGTGTGGGGATTTTCCTCTTTCCTGACGGGACTGCTGATTTTCGCGTTTCCGTTAATCGTAACGACGCGCTTGGAGCGCGTGGAATCCGAAATTTATGTTAGACGCTCGAAAGCATTCATTTTCATTATGATGACGCTGTTCGTCATACGGCTGTCCTTGCATCGCGTCGTGGAGCAGTATATGTCGATTCCGCAAACCGGGGCTATTTTCTATTTGCTCGCGTTTGGCATGATCGTACCGTGGCGTATTGCCATGATTAGTGATTATATGAGGCTGCAAAAAGTAGAATCGTAGTGTAAATGGGGGAGAGTCGTATGGATCCAAAGTTGACTGAACGCGTGAAGCTGACCCAAAACAAACTAAGAAGACGGACATTATCGGCCATTTTTCAGGAATTCGATCAGAAATTGATGAGGCTGGAGCGCAGCAAGCGCGAGGAAAAGTATTTGAAAATGTCGGTAACGCCTTTTTCCTTCTTTCGCGGCAGCGCGTATTTATTTTATTTCGATGTATCGCGGGAGTGGTTTCCGTATCATACGCCAATCAACCGTCCGACCTGGATACAAGGCGATCTGCATTTCGAGAATTTCGGGGCTTTCCGCAATGAACGCGGTTCGCTGGTCTACGATGTAAATGATTTCGACGAGGGGTATTTAGGCTCGTATTTATACGATTTGCTGCGGATGTCCGTTAGCATTGCGCTGGTTGGCAGGCTCAAAGGGCAGTCTTATGAGAATCAGCTCGGCGGGATCGAGGCTTATCTGCAGGCCTACTCGAAGCAAATCCGCCGTTTTGCGAAAGGCAAGGACGATCCGGGTACCTATGCAATAGATATGGAGCGGGCCGAGGGTCCCGTAAAGAAGCTGCTCAAGAAGCTGCAAAAACGCAAGGACCAGCATTTTCTGGAGAAGGTCACTGCACTTGTGCAGGAGAATCGCCAGTTTGCGGCTACGGAAGAAATTGTATCGCCAACCGAGAAGGAGCGCGCAGAGCTGCTGGATGCTTGGCCTAATTATTTGGAATCCGTCGCAGCGGATGAAGCGGCGGAATTGCGCCATTTTCAAATCAAGGATATTGCGGTAAAGCATGGCTCGGGAACGGCTTCTATCGGTCTTGACCGATTCTATGTATTAATTGAAGCTGGCGAGGAAGCGCAAGGCGGGGATGATATCGTGCTTGAGGTGAAGGAAGTGCGCGTTCCGGTTCCCGCTTACTTCATGCCTTACGACGAATCTTTCTGGGCGATGTTCGAGCATCAGGGAAAACGGGTAACGATGACGCAGAAAGCGATGCATCACGAGGCAGATCCTTATCTCGGGTGGCTGTCGATCGGCGATCGGCAATTTTATGTGCGGGAGCGCTCTCCTTACAAGAAAAGGCTTAAGCTTGAAGCGCTGGAGACGGAGGGGGACTTACTGTCTGTCACGGCAACGATGGGCAGGCTGACAGCCAAGATGCATGCGCGTGCCGATGTCGATGTGGCACAAGGGATATTGGCTTATCACAGCGAGGTTGAAATCGTGAAGGCGATGGGCAATGATGAGGATGCATTTTGTACATTTATCGCGAATTGGGCTGTCTCCTATGCCAATCAAGTGGAACAGGATTATGCTTTGTTTACGGATTGGCTGAGCGGTAGAAAGAAGCAATCATAATTTTTATAAGCCTATGGAATGGAAGGACTGCACCCAGGAGAGGAATCGCCTGGGTGCAGTCCTTTTTCGTTTGACAGCCGCTATTTATTCATGTTATTCTAATTACATAATAAATTGTATACAATTTAATTTTGGGAAATTAAAATACGCCGGAGGAGGCAATTAACAATGAGCATTTATTCGTACGGTCTTGAGACATTACAAGGTGAGAAGCAAAGCATGGAGCAATATAAAGGCAAGGTATTGATTGTCGTCAATACGGCCAGCAAATGCGGCTTTACGCCGCAGTATGCGGATCTGCAAAAGCTTTATGGAGAATATAAGGATCAAGGGCTCGAAATTCTCGGATTCCCGAGCAATCAGTTTGGCGAACAGGAGCCTGGGGCGAATTCCGATGTTCAAAGCTTCTGCCAAATAAACTACGGTGTCACGTTTCCGCTCTTCGACAAGACGGATGTGCGGGACGAAACGGCTCATCCCTTATTCAACTACTTAACGGAGGAAGCTCCCTTCAAAGGCTTTGACACAAGTGCCCCAAGCGGCAAAATGCTAAATGCCTTCCTTGAGGAGAAATTGCCGCATTACCTGGAGGGTAATTCCATTAAATGGAATTTTACCAAATTCCTCATTGACCGCGAAGGGAACGTCATCAAACGGTTCGAATCAACCGATGAACCACTCGATATGAGAGCCGAAATCGAACGCTTGCTTTAATGCTCCCTCACTAAAAAATGAAATAGATGCGGCTTCCCGGCGAAAAAAAGCCCATTTTATGGCTATTCTAGTCGTTTTACGGGGAAGACTGACATTTGAAGGCGAATTTACTCCGAATTTGAGCGCCGTTCAACAAACTTGGCTATACAAGAGGGATAGAAACAGAAAGAAAGTATATTTATATACAAGAACGATGGTATATGGAAAGGGCGCCGGTCTCAGGACTGGCGCCCTTTTGCTTTTGAGCTGAGAGGCTGAATAATCCATCTAAGCGCGGCGCTGCGGAGTAACTGTTTTTAGAAAAAAGATACCGGCAGATTGAATTACAGGACTCATGCTTGTTGTTTATTGAACGGCTCTTTCTCTTCGTACGTCCTCATACATCCTCGTGTATCCAGTTGGCCTGCTTCGTCTGTTTACGAGCTAGATCGATGGCAGTCTCTGTACCGCAGCACCGCCTCTAGTTGGCTTTTTATACCCGTGTCTATCCCGAGCTTTCCACACTCTTTTACCATGCAAATGGATCTGGCCTCAGAGCGGTTTCGATAAAAAAACCTTCAATCATAACTGGTTGAAAATAAACAGAAATGACAAGAGTGCAGAGCGCGATTATCCACGTTCTTGGAGGGAGAGGTAGCTAAGTGTTGCCATTTGAATGTCGTTATTCTTTATAGTTGTTTATATGCATTTATTTTTCGAGTCATTTTCGGGAATTTTTTGAAAATTCGTGATGATAGCAGTGTTTGTATCTACATCGTCATTCAAACAGTTAAGTTGTTATTATGCAATTAAAATTTAAGGATGTCTGGTTTTTCAGGATATTGATCTTTGCTCATTCGAGAGAGGGTGTCTCTATTTTCTGTGTGTGAAATCAGTTAATCTGCTCAAAGGGATTCTAGGCATCCCGACGCGTTATAATCGCTTCTGTTCCGAGTAAACCAAGCAAGATAACGGTCAGAGGAGCTTGCCGTTATGCTGCCGCAAGATCCCTTTTCTTAACTTTATGTTTCATGAGGCTGCCACGTTGTTAATTACAGAGATGAATTGTCCGTTGCACCGCACTGGACCGGTGCGATTCGAATGCAGATATATTTTTCAAAAATGGTCATACTACCCATCAATACGTCGAATATCGCATAGAAAGTTACCGCATGGAGGGATGAATTGGTGCAGGATCAAAATCAATCAGAGACCTTGCAAGGGAAAGGGCAGTCTGCGAAAGAAAGATTTTCCTCCTCGGGCTTTATACTGGCGGCGATCGGCAGTGCGGTCGGGCTCGGGAATATGTGGAAGTTTCCTTATATAACAGGGCAATACGGAGGAGCGGCATTTTTCTTGCTCTTCGTTATATGCTTGCTGCTGGTTGGGCTGCCTGTTCTGCTCGCCGAGCTGGCGGTCGGGCGGGGCGGCAGAGGCAATGCGTCCACGTCGCTCATTCGCCTCAGCGGTCACAAGCTGTGGGGCGGCTTTGGGTTTATTACGATACTGGGCGCGTTTGTCATTTTGTCCTTCTATGCGGTCGTTGCGGGCTGGACTTTGCATTACGCCATGCTCTCGTTTACGGGAGAGCTGTTCAAGCATTCTGATTTTGGGCTGCTGTTCAGTGAATTTAACAACAGCTGGATGCCTGTTGCTTGGCAATTTATCGTGCTGCTTCTGACAGGCTTCATTATTATGCGGGGCGTGTCGGCCGGAATTGAAAGGTTCAATAAGATTTTGATTCCAGGGCTGGTTATTTTGCTTGTTGTGCTGTGTATACGGGCATTGTCGCTGGAGGGCGCAGGAGAAGGCGCCGCCTTTTTTCTAAAGCCTGACTTTAGCAAGCTGACGGCGGAATCCGCGCTTGTCGCGCTTGGCCACGCCTTCTTCTCGTTGTCGCTTGGCATGGGGGCGATGATGACCTACGGCGCTTATGTCGATAAGCGGCAATCGCTGGGGCTCGCGACACTGGCCATTGGCGCAGGCGATTTAATTTATGCTTTTCTCGCGGGCTTAATTATATTTCCCACGACGTTTGTATTCGGTTTGGAAGCGTCGCAGGGCCCGAGCCTCGTATTCGTTGCGCTGCCGGCCGCCTTCTCGGCGATGCCGTTCGGAGCTTTTTTTGGCGGCTTGTTTTTTGTGCTGCTGGCTTTCGCTGCCTTGACTTCCACGGTATCGCTGCTCGAAGTTCCAATTGCCTTCGTACGCGAGGCATTTGGCTGGCGCCGCAGCTTCTCGGTTATTTTCCTAACGCTGCTTTGCTTCTTGATCGGATTGCCTTCCGCTTTATCCTTAGGAAACAAAGTGCCTTGGCTGACGTTTGGCGGCAAGCCGTTTTTTGACTGGATGGACTTCGTGTGCTCCAACATCGTGCTGCCGCTCGGCGGGCTGGTTGTCACGCTGTTCGTCGGTTATGCTTGGCGCGGAGCGGCAGAGGAAGCGGGCTTGTCTTCGTGGTGGCTGAGGCTGTGGCTGTTCATGCTCCGCTACGTGGCGCCCATTCTCGTATTGCTCGTGTTCCTCTACTCGTCGGGCATCATTCGGTTTTGATGCTTGAGACTTCGAAAATGATGAGCAGTGCAATAGTAGGAATACCTATAGCTGCCTATAGATTAAAGGTTAATCTATTCATTTTCGATCTGAGCACGACCAGCCCGCCTCGTATTGAGGACGGGCTATGATGCTTTCTGCCGCAGAATAGAGTGAGTATTATAATTTCACGGAAATTTGTGTATTATAAGAGGATAAATATTTTTCGTGGGAAAGGTTGGTCGCAGATGGAGAATGCTGTAGAGAACAAGTCATCATCCTCGAATTTCATAAAAAACATTGTAGTCGAAGATTTGAAGAGCGGCCATGTGCAGGAAATTGTCACGCGTTTTCCGCCGGAGCCGAACGGCTATTTGCATATTGGACATGCCAAGTCGATCTGTCTGAACTTTGAGCTCGCCGATGAGTTCAAAGGCAGGACCAATTTGCGCTTTGACGATACAAACCCGCTTAAGGAAGATACGGAGTACGTGGAATCCATTCAAGAGGATGTGCGCTGGCTTGGCTTCGAATGGGACGAGCTTCGTTTTGCGTCGGACTATTTTGAGGAGCTTTATAACCGCGCGGTACTGCTGATCCGGAAGGGTAAAGCTTACGTCTGCGATCTAACGGCGGAGCAAACCCGCGAGTATCGCGGCACGTTGACGGAGCCGGGCAAGGAAAGCCCGTACCGCAGCCGTACCGTGGAAGAAAACCTGGATTTGTTCGCGCGCATGCGCGCGGGCGAGTTCGAGGACGGTGAGAGAGTGCTGCGGGCCAAGATCGATATGGCTTCTCCGAACATTACTTTGCGCGATCCCGTTCTGTACCGTATCGCGCATACCCATCATCACCGCACGGGCGATGCTTGGTGCATCTATCCGATGTATGATTATGCTCACCCGCTAAGCGATGCGATCGAAGGCATCACGCATTCGATCTGTACGCTGGAATTCGAGGATCACCGTCCGCTCTACGACTGGACGGTCGCTGAGTGCGAGATGGATGCGACTCCGCGCCAATACGAGTTTGCCCGTCTCAATGTGACTAACACCGTCATGAGCAAGCGCAAGTTGAAGCAATTGGTCGACGAAGCCGTAGTAGACGGCTGGGATGATCCGCGTATGCCGACGATCAGCGGATTGCGCCGCAAGGGCTACACGCCTGAAGCGATGCGCGCATTCTGCCGCGAGATCGGGGTATCGAAGAGCAACAGCCTGGTCGATGAGCGCAATCTTGAGCATTTTATCAGAGAAGATTTGAAGCTGAAGGCACTTCGCACGATGGCTGTCCTCCGTCCTCTGAAAGTTGTGATTACGAACTATCCGGAAGGCCAAACCGAGCTGCTGGATGCCGAGAATAATGCAGAGAACGAGGAAATGGGCATGCGCCAAATCCCGTTTTCGCGCGAGATTTACATTGAACAAGATGATTTTATGGAAAATCCTCCGAATAAATATTTCCGTCTGTTCCCTGGCAATGAGGTCCGCTTGAAGCATGCGTATTTCATCACCTGCCAAGAAGCTATTAAAGATGAAGCGGGAAATGTGATCGAGCTGCACTGCACCTACGATCCGAAGACAAAGAGCGGCTCCGGCTTCAATGAGCGCAAAGTGAAAGGCACGATTCATTGGGTCGAAGCATCGCAAGCGGTTGCTGCCGATTTTCGCTTGTTCGAGCCGTTGATTACGAGCGAGGCCGAAGAGGACGGCAAGCCATTCCTGGAATGCATTAACCCGAATTCGCTTGAAGTGCTGCAAGGCTTCGTTGAGCCTAACATGAAGGACGCTGCGGGCGGGGATAAGTTCCAATTTTTCCGTCATGGCTACTTTAACGTTGATCCGAAGGATACGACCGCCGAGAAGCTGGCCTTTAACCGCATCGTTTCGCTGAAGAGCTCATTCGATCCGTCTAAAGCATAAGGCAATTAATGATAAAAGCCTGTCGAGCGTCAATACTCGGCAGGCTTTCTTTCTATTTATAGGGGGATGAGGGAATGGGAAACCAACGTATTCAAAGCTTGATTCTTGCCGGCGGGCTCAGCACGAGAATGGGAACGGATAAAGCGCTGCTGCCCATTGCGGGCAAACCGCTCATTTACCGGCTTGTAGAGCAATTATCGCGTTTGACGGAGCATGTGACGGTATCGGTGGGATCGCCTGAGCGCGAAGCGCTTTATCGGGAAAGTCTGGGCGAATGGGGCGAGGCCGTAAGCTTTGTCATCGACGATTTTCCGGAATGCGGTCCGTTATCAGGGCTTCATGCGGGTTTATCTTCTATTGGAGACGGTTATGTATTTACGATGGCCTGCGATATGCCGGAGCTGTCGGAGGAGCTGCTTTCCGTTCTTCTTGCCCATATGGACAGCGAAGCGGATGTGATTTACGCCCCCGGCCAGCCGTTTCATGCGCTCTATCATGCGAGAGCGGCAGCGCAGATAGAAGCGGCGTTAAAAGCAGGGGATTACCGTCTTATGGGGTTGTTTAATAGGCTTCGGACCGTGGTGATCAATTTGCAAGAGCAGGGAGAATCTTCCGGTTTTGTTAATTTAAATACTCCTGCGGAATACAATAAATATATAGCGGACAATGAGTGATATGATATAATTTGTCAAAGCTCTGAGAGTCCTGATTGAAGCAAAAAATCGTGAATAACATGGAAGGGTAAGAGGTGGCGAGCATGACCAGACAGCTACATTATGAAATAATTGATGCGCAGCTAAGCGATCTGGAGCGCATTGTCGACATTTATAATTCAACGGTTGCAAGCCGTATGGTAACGGCCGATTTGGAGCCTGCAACCGTAGAGAGCAAAAGAGCGTGGTTCGACGATCATTCCGCTGATTTTCGTCCGTTATGGGTTGTGCTCGTTGAGGGGGAAATTGCCGCGTGGTTCAGCTTTCAATCGTTTTATGGCAGGCCTGCCTACAACGCGACGGCGGAAATCAGCATCTACATAGCAGAGGAATGCCGCAAGCTCGGACTTGGCTCGGTGCTGATCCGGAAGGCCATCGAGGAAAGCCCGCGTCTTGGCATCAATACGCTGCTCGGCTTCGTGTTCGGGCACAATGAGCCAAGCTTGGCTTTGCTTCGCAAGTTCGGCTTTGAGGTATGGGGGCATTTGCCTAAGGTTGCGGTACTCGACGGCGTAGAGAGAGATCTTGTGATCTCGGGGAGACGCGTATGAAGAGAACGCTGGTGATAAGCGATATACATGGCTGCTACACCCCGTTTAACGATTTGCTTGAGCGCATGAACTATTGTCCCGGCGAGGATCAGCTGATGCTGCTCGGCGATTTTGTCGATCGCGGCCCCCGGAGCCGGGATGTGGTGGAGCAGGTCATCGGATTGGTTCAAAAAGACGGCGCGATAGCCATTCAAGGGAATCATGACGAACGGCTCGTCGACGTCATGCTGGAGCGGAGCGAGCAGGCGCTGCTCAAGTTTACCGGACATGGCGGAAGGCAAACGGCGGAGAGCTACGCGGGTATCAAGCAAGGCCCGATCGAGCATATCATTGAAGAAGCGAAAGCGGCTGTCCGGGAGCATTACGCGCATCACATGTCGTTTCTCGAAAACCTGCCTTATTATCATGAGGACGAGCATTTTATTTATGTGCATGCCGGTCTTAATCCGAATTATTTGAATTGGAAGGATCAGCCGGCGAGAGATTTTCTCTATATCAAGCAACCTTTCCTAAGCAGACCGACGAACGTAAGTAAAACCGTTATATTTGGCCATACCAAAACGATAGATATCCACGGTAAACCTGACATTTGGTTTGGTCCCGGAAAGATCGGCATCGACGGCGGCTGTTCGACCGGCCTTCAGCTCAACGGGCTCGCGATTACCGGGGCCGATGAGTTTAACGTGTATTCTGTGCCTTGGAGGCTGTAGAAGATGCGGTTGTATCCGAATGCCCAGTCGAAAAGTTTGCTGCTGAACCTGTTTCTCACCGCGCTCGCTTTTGGGTATGCGCTGGTCATGTGCTGGCTGTTATTTTACCGTAATCGTTATTTTGGAGAAGGCTATAGCTATAATCTGGTTCCTTTTTTTACGATAAAAAAATACATCGTCTATCATGATCATTTTAACTTTGATATTTGGTTCAAGAACTTATTCGGCAATATCGTTCTTTTCATGCCGATTGGCCTGTTTTTGCCGCTCTTAAATAAGAAGTACAGCCGCGGGATTGTTCTTGCCGCGGCCTCGATCCTGCTAATCACCATTGTGGAGCTGACTCAAATGCTGACGCGCGTGGGCAGCTTCGATATCGACGATATCATTCTTAACACATTGGGGGCACTGCTTGGATTGATGATTACGAAGGTTCTCGTTCGTTAGATCTAATGTCAGTAATACGCTATCGCATTAATGTTAAAATAATAGCAGTGACTGGAATGCCAAAAACGAAAGGAAGAGTAACCATTGAGTAAATTTTGGAGTCCGCTGACGGCTTCGCTCGTGCCGTACGTGCCTGGCGAACAGCCGAAGGATAAAACGTATATCAAGCTGAATACAAATGAGAATCCCTACCCGCCTTCTCCGAGGGTCATCGAGGCAATTAAGGATGCGGCAAATGCCGACCTGCGTTTGTACCCCGATCCTACCTGCGAGAGTCTTGTGAGTGCGGCTGCCGCCTATTACGGATTGCCTGCCGGTCAGGTATTTGCAGGCAATGGCTCGGATGAAATATTGGCGTTTGCTTTCGCTGCTTTCTTCGATCCGGCGAAGAAGCTGTTGTTTCCCGATATTACCTATAGCTTCTATAAGGTATATGCCAAGCTCTATGGCTTGCAGACGGAGCTTGTTCCGCTGGACGAGCAGTTTCATGTCCGTATCGAAGACTTTCCTGCGGATAACGGCGGGATCATCATACCGAATCCCAATGCGCCAACGGCGCAATTGCTTCCGCTGGATGATATCCGCAAGCTGCTAGCAGACCATCCAAACCAGGCTGTTATCATTGACGAAGCTTATATTGATTTCGGAGGACAGTCGTCGATAGAGCTCATTAAGGATTATCCGAATTTGCTTGTCGTGCAGACGCTCTCGAAATCACGTTCTTTGGCAGGCCTGCGCGTCGGCTTCGCATTTGGCAACGAGGAATTAATTGAGGGATTGAACCGTATCAAAAATTCGTTTAATTCCTATACGATGGACAGGCTTGCGCTTGCGGGAGCCGTTGCTTCCTTTGAAGATGACGCTTATTTCAAGGAAATGACAGCGAAAGTTATCGCCACGCGTGAGCGTGTAACGAAGCAGCTTCTTGCGATGGACTTTAAGGTCACCGATTCGAAGGCGAATTTTGTATTCATTTCACATGAATCGCTCGCGGCTAAAGCCATATTCCAGCAGCTGCGCGACAAAGGCGTATTGGTCCGTTATTTCGATCAGCCTCGCATCGATGAATACTTGCGGGTAAGCATCGGAACGGATGATGAAATAGATGCATTTATCCGGGCGCTTGAAGAAATCGTAGGCGGATAATGGAAGAAGCGGTGAAGGAGCAGGTGTTGTTTAAGCGTTCGATGCGCTCTGTGCTGCTGCTCAGCCTTATCTATGCCGCGGCTGGAAATGCATTTTTGTATACGGCTTACTTTAACAGTGCAATCGTGGAGCGCAGCTACCTGGTATGCGGTCTGATGATTTTCGCATTCGCGATTCCCATCGTTAAGCTGTTTCGTAACCGGCATTGGTACTTTCCGATCTTCATCTTCTTGTTCTGGATTCCGTTCAGCGTTCTGCTTGCATTCGCATTGAGCCAGATCCTGCCGCTGTCCCAAAACGACACCGATTTTGGATTGCTGCTCGTATATTTCCTTATTCTAAACGTGCTGGTGATGGTGCTGAGCATCGCGCTCGCGATGATCATTAATGCTTTCTGGATGCTGTGGGGCAAATATAACGGAATTAAAAACAACCGAATTGAAAATAAACAAATCGAAAATAATCAAATCAAGAAGCAATAAAACTGGAAGCCATAGCTGTTCTCCGAGTGAAGGGGAGCGGGTATGGCTTTTTTTCTCGTTCCAGCATGCATTGACTTTTTTTCAAAACCGTCTTACAATTTCGTTAAACTAACTAACGTTCGTTAGGTAAAAAGACGAGCCGAGCATGACGGAGGAATGAATGATGAGTAGTGAGCCTACAACGGCGGAGAAAATTAAGCAGGCGGCATTAACGATGTTTACGGAATCCGGCTACGAGGGAGCGGCCCTATCAGAAATTGCCAAGGCGGTTGGCATTAAGACGCCGTCCATTTATGCGCATTATAAATCGAAAGAGCAGCTGTTCGTCCAGCTTATTCAAGAAGTGATTGCGGAAGAGCTGAAGCAGTATGTGGAACTTCTTCGGGAAATGGAGCAGGAGCCGATTAAGCAGCAGGTATACCGATTGTTTGCTTTCTTCACGGATCTTAACCATATCACAACCGGCCAGGCCTTTTTGAAGCGGACGATTCTTGTGCCTCCGCGCCATTTGAGGGATCAGCTTAGGCAGGATTTCATGCGGCACGAGAATGAGCTGAGCGAAGGGATTGCAGCGGTCCTCCATAAAGGAGCAGCAGAGGGGCTTTTTAACCGGGAAGAGGAAGAACGTTTAATAGCCGTTTTTTACGTATGCGTCGATGGATTGCTCGTCGAAAACCAATTATACGAAGAAGAGCTGTTCGAAAAAAGAAAGCAAATGGTATGGCAATCATTATGGCAGCTTTGGACGATGACAGCGGGAGAGGAATGAATAAGCATGCAGTGGGTATTTTTATTGTTGGCTGGATTTCTTGAGGTGGGCTGGACGTTTGGCCTTAAATATTCGGAGGGCTTTACGGAGCTTGTGCCCAGTATCATTACGGTCGTGCTGCTTGCAGCCAGCTTTATGCTGTTTGCCCGCGCGATGCGTACGATTGAGATTGGCGTTGCGTACGCTATGTTTACGGGGATCGGTACGGTGGGCACCGTTGTAGCGGGTATTCTGATTTTGGATGAGCCGACTGATTTCTGGCGTTTATTTTTTATTGCTTTGCTTGTCGGCGGCATCGTCGGGTTGAAGCTGGTGTCGAAGGAAAAGCCTGCACCTGAGGCGAGTCATTCAAACTCAATCAGCATAGAGCGAGAAAAGGTGGGTTCTTAATATGGCTTGGGTCTTTTTAATTATTTCCGGATTAGGAGAAGTCGGCGGCGTAACGTTTATGAAGTTGTCTGACGGCTTTAAACGCTGGAAGGGTACGGTAGGAGCGATTGGCGCAGGCTTTGTCAGCTTTTTCTTCTTGTCCAAGGCGCTTCAGACCATTCCGATCAGCACCGCATACGGCATATGGACGGGAATCGGCTCGATCGGCAGCGTCGTGCTCGGCATGTTTATTTTCGGAGAATCCCGGGATTGGCGTAAATTGTTGTTTTTATCGATGATTATTTCGGGAGTTATTGGATTAAAGGTCGTAAGCGGAGGCCATTAAGTCTCGTAAAATAGCATAAGACCGTGATGGAGAGCTGGAGAGCTTTTTGTCATGGTCTTTATTTTTATGGCGGGGGGTCTTACAATGAAAGAAAACATTGTTCGTGGATAAAGAAAGAGGGAACGCTCATGATGGATGAGAAGCAGTTGGAGTCGTTTATCGGGCTAATGAAGAAGACTCTGCTTTCCGGGCTTGTTCTGGGCAGTATCGACCCTGCGGATCCGATCCGCGTGGATGAGACCCCGCAAGGCTGGAAGCTTCTGGGCGCCGGCAATTATGCGGGTGTGTTTACGCACCGCGATTATTCGGATATTGCTGTAAAGGTGTACGCGCCCGGCCGCGAGGGCTGGGAGAGCGAATGCGAGGTTTATAAGCGGATTGGCAGCCATCCTGCCTATTCGATGTGTTATCACGCCGGCGAGCATGACGGGCATTATTATTTGATTTTGAAACGGCTGAAAGGGAAAACGCTGTATCAATGCATCATTGATGGAGTCGTTATTCCCGAAAAAGTGATTCAGGATATCGATGAAGCACTCGATTATGCCCGGTCCAGGGGCCTCCACCCGCATGATGTGCATGGCAAAAATGTCATGGTGAAGGATGGACGCGGCATCGTCCTTGATATTTCCGATTTTTTGAAGGAAGAGCCGTGTACGATGTGGGAGGATTTGAAGAAAGCCTACAATAAAATTTATATGCCCTTTCTGTCCAAGAAGGCGATTCCCGTGCCCGAATGGGTGCTGAACGGCGTTCGCAAAGGCTACCGGTGGATGAGAAACTCCTCGGTCATCGGACGCTCGTCCTAATTAGAAAGCCAGACAGCGGCATCCACAGAGAATGCCGCTGCCTGGAGAAGTTTTGCCAAACCGGTTAATGCTCCTCGTCAAATGCATCAAGCAGCACCTTGGCGAGATCGGCGTCCTTTTTTAGCACATGAATCCGTCTCAAGGAATTGCCTTCAATGGTAATTTTGGATTTCAGTCCATTGGCTTTGAAATGGGCCTCCAGTCGGTCAATCAGCTCCGATCTAGAACCCCCCTCCGTACGAACGGGTATCCATCGATTCCAAAATAATGCCATTTTGCGTCACCTCCTTAAAGTTTTACAAAGTAAAACCGGTTTAGGAAGCATGTGCCTATCGGTTAGGTCGGCTGAACCGAATAAGGATGCACAATTCATATTTATTCGGAGAGAACGCTCAAACATGACAATGATCACAAAAAATACTTACGGCCAATCCAAAAATTGATGGAGAATAACAGGATCGTTCCTTCCGTATGCTAAGAAAGCAATTCGGCGGCCTGTCTATTGACAAACTTAACTGTAACTGATAAAATTACAGTACAAAGCAGGGAGGCCATTAAACAGTGAACAGCGAATTTACGATTGCCGTACACAGTCTCGTTTACTTGGCTTATTTACCGGAAAGAATGGCCAGCAGCGATATGATTGCCGAGAACGTCGGCACGCACTCTGCTCGCGTTCGCAAGGTAATGGGCGGTTTGCGCCGCAGTGGATATGTGGATACGCGTGAGGGCTCAGGCGGAGGCTACAGGCTGACGATTGATCCGAACGTGGTAACACTGGCTGACATCTATCGGGTGATGGCACAAGGATCGCTCATCCCGAGCTGGTGCTCGGGCAATCCAGAGATGGATTGCGTCGTTGGATCGAATATGAATCAAGTCATGTTCGGTATATTTTGCACGGCGGAGAAGCAGCTGGAAAGCCATTTTAGCGCGATAACGATTCAGGACGTGTTGAAACAAATTCATGCATGCGGATAGCAAATAACGTTTCAATAAGCGGTGAGACGGGTATTCCCTTTATCATACACATTGTTTGGAGAGGATGATTGAAATGGCAGTAGCATTGACGAAAGAAAATTTTAACGAGAGCATTCAAAACGGCGTTTCCCTTGTAGATTTCTGGGCACCTTGGTGCGGACCTTGCAAAATGCAGCTTCCAATCGTTGAGGAGCTTTCCACTGAGCTGGAAGGTCAAGCCGTAATCGCGAAAATCAACGTGGATGAGCAGCCTGAGCTTGCTTCCCAATTCGGCGTTATGAGTATTCCGACATTGATTTTGTTCAAAGACGGCCAACCCGTTGACAAAATGGTCGGCGTTCAAAGCAAAGATGCTTTGAAAGCAAAAATCTCCGGTCAAATGTAAGCAACTTTTTATAACGAAGCTTCGTCTAAATATCGTCTGGTATCAGTCTAAGGCTGCTAACCAGGCGATATTTTTTTCATGGTCTTAATTTATCTAGCAAACATAAAATGCTATATTAAGCATCTATTGGATACGGAAACTACGGAAAATGCACATTTTTTACACATTTTCACAATCGTTTTTGTTGCTTTCTAATAGAGTTATCTAGTAGAATTGATCTAATTGTGCGCATTTGCGTACCCAAACTTTGGTTTATGGAGTGGTGATGGAGTGAACGCAGTCATGACGAAAAAGGACAGTACGGTAACCGGAGAGTCTCTGCGGCAAGGGTTAACGTCTTCAAAAGTATTGATCATTATCCCGGCTTACAACGAAGAGCACAGCATAAGCCATGTGATCCGTGATGTGAAGACTCATTGCCCGTCTGCTCACATATTGGTCATCAATGACGGCTCAAAGGACCGGACTCGCGAGGTAGCCGAAGCGAACGGCGCGGCTGTCGTGACACTTCCGACTAATCTAGGTATTGGGGGCGCCATGCAGACCGGATATCGTTATGCTTACCGCTATGGTTATGATGTTGCCGTACAAGTGGATGGAGACGGACAGCATAAAGCGGAACAGCTGCATCTCATATTGGATCCCGTACTTAGCGGTAAAGCCGATCTGGCGATTGGCTCGCGTTTTATTGAGCAAACGGGCTTTCTTTCTTCGGCGTCGCGGAGAGCCGGTATCAAAATTTTGTCTACCATTGTCAGCGCAATGACGCGCAAACGGGTGCTTGATGTAACTTCAGGCTTCAGAGCTGCCAATAAACGGGCGATTTCCGTATTCCAAAGCGATTATGCAACGGATTACCCCGAGGTGGATTCCATTGTTTTGATTCACCGCAGCGGCCTTCGCACGAGCGAAGTTGCGGTGGTTATGGAAGCACGTACGGGCGGGACTTCATCTATAAATGCGATGCGTTCGGTGTATTATATGATTAAGGTTACGCTGGCATTGTTTATCCGGAGCCTGAAGGCAACCAAGCCGGCTGAAGTTCAATCGTAGAAGCAAGCGACGGCTTGCGAAGCTTTTTTGCTACAAATATGAGTTTGTGACAGCTTGAAGGAGGATACACCATGCAAGCCTTGTGGATTATCACAAGCGTAGGTTTTTTGTTTGTACTAATTATGTTGATTAACCGGAGATTGCTCCGCGAGCAGTATTCAATGCTGTGGTTGTTGTTCGGTGTTGTGATGCTTATTTTGTCGGTTCGCGTACAAATCATTGACGCACTGGCAGATGCTGTCGGCATCGATTATGCGCCGGCGCTGTTATTTTTGGTGGGTATTTTGTTCTGCATCGCACTAATCCTGCATCTTACGGTTATCGTATCGAAATTGTCGGAGAAGGTTATCCGGCTGACGCAAGAGCTTGGCATATTGCATCATGAATTGCATGAACGCAAAAGGTCGGATTCATAATGGCTTATATCATATTGTTTCTTAATATTTTGCTGCTCGTTTCAGGTCAATTATTGTGGAAAACAGGAATGAACAAAATGGATACGGCGAAAGGTGATACTTGGGTATCGCTGCTGTGGTCGCCCCATATTTGGTCGGGACTGGTTTTGTACGGCATTGCGACCGTTTTGTGGTTATATGTTCTCAAGAAACTGCCGCTTAGCTTAGCTTATCCGCTGCAAAGCTTGGCATACGTCATCGCGCTTGTTGCAGCTGTGTTTATATTTCACGAATCGGTACCGCTGCAGCGCTGGATTGGTGCCGCAATTATCTTGGCGGGGGTAATCGTACTCGCTTGGAAATAGGCCGCATTCAGCATGGAGGGGGATTATCGAAAGTGGTGGAATGGTTAAAAAGAAACAAAGCATGGACGATAGCGATCGTCCTTATTTTTCTGCTCGCAGCTTGGTTGAGGACCGATTTTCTTACTTCGGTTAAGCATACCGTTTCGCATGATACCAAATATTATGACGAGATGGTGCATCGGCTGCTCGATAAAGGGATCTATGCCTATAAAGAAGAGGTCCCGAATGCCAGGGTAACGCCGGGTTATCCTTTGTTCATGACGGGAATGTATTTGGTGGCTGACCAAATCAATGTTGAACCGTTCCCGCTTATCCGCTGGGTTCAAGTCCTCGTAAGCCTCGCGACATTACTGCTTATCTATATGATTGCTTATCAGGCAACGAGAAACAAATGGGTAGCGATTGTATCGTTGTTTATATCGGCGATATACCATCCCTTTATTTGGGCGAACGGCGCGGTGCTTACCGAAACGCTAGCGCTGTTTTTTCTAATGGGATACCTATCGATGCAGCTGCATGCTTTTCGGACGCAGCGCAAGCGCGATGCCGCCCTCGCAGGTATTTTGCTGGGAATTACCGTGCTCGTAAGAGCTGAGTTCTTACCGTTGTTTGTTCCGCTCTATGGATTATTCTTGCTGCAGCAATGGTTTAGGCCGAAATCCGGGCAGATGACGGAAAGAACCTCTAAGCTGGCTGTATTCAAAAAAGTCGTTTTACTGGGTATTATTACGGGTTTATGCCTCTCGGCGACAATGCTCCCTTGGTGGATTCGCAATGTGGTATCCTTGAATGAGTTTGTTTTGACGGCGTCCCAATCTAACCCGTTCAAAGCGGGAACCTATCCTAACAAGGATTATTCGGACAAAATCGTCGTACAAAACGGCATGTCGCAAAATGAGTATGCATGGGCGCGTATCAAAGCGGGCTTTACCCAGCAGACATGGAAATATGTGAAATGGTATACGGTTGGCAAGCTGAAATATACGTATACGCATATGTTCTTCGGGTCGGGGCATTCGCCGATCTATCATGCTTACCCGCGTGTTGCTGCATTGCATCTCCTAATCATTTACGGCGCGATTATCCCGCTTTTGGCGATTATATGGAGATGGAGGCAGCCGGCGGCTATGCTTGCGGTAGTCATTATTATTATGACGATGATTCGACTGGTGTTCGTGCCGGAGTACCGTTATAATTTCACGGTCATGCCGCTGTTTATTATTCTCTCCACCTGGTTTGGCATTTATATTTTGCAAAAAATAGGGCTCTATTTCGGACGCAGGAAAACGGCGTAACCGATTAAAAGCCGATTGAATAAAGAATGAAGGAAAGACTGCCGGCGGACATGAATCTGCGGCAGTCTTTTTTTGTATGCAGCCTGCAACTTCCAGTGTATCGGATACGTCTAGTTTATGAATAAATTGGAAAAGCATTGGAGGGTGAAGCAGTGAAGAAAAGGAATAGCAAGAAGCTTGCGGTCATGCTGTCCGCAGCAATGCTCATGAGCGTATTGCCTGCGTCGGCATTTGCCGATAGCGTCAGCAACCCTACGGGGACGAATGTGGTGTCTGCATCAGGAGGGACTACGATGGATGAAGCGATTGCGGCTCCGGTTGATGTAGCCATTACGAAGGAGAAAGCAGAGGCATTGGCCAGGCAGTATGTCAGCATTCCTAAGGAGTATACGCTGCAAGGGGCTAATCTTTCGATGGAGCTGCTGGCTGGGGGCAAACGAAATGCCTGGGGCCTCGACTTCGTAAAAAAAGTTAACGGCAAGCATTTAGGAAGCATTTATGTTCGCATCCATGCGGACGACGGACAGCTGCTTGAGTTTAGCGCTTATACCGATAATCCCTCTGCAAAGCCGACTTATCCGCTGAAGGTTGAGCGGGATGACGCGCAGCAAATTGCGCTCAAATTCATCAACGCCATCGCTGCCAAATACAAAGACAGTATTCAATATAACCCGGAATATGGACTGCAACTTTTGCCTCCGCTGACGGGCGAGGTGCTTCACAGGCTCCGTTATGACCGTGTAGTGAATGGTATTCCCTACGTGGATAACTACATAGAGCTTGAGGTAGACAGCGAAGGACATGTTCGCAGATATTCGCTCCAATGGGATGATACAATCAAATTTCCGAAGGTGGACGCGCTGCTAACGACGGAGCAGGCAAACGAGAAGCTTCGGGCAGCGGCGCTTCCGGAGTTGACCTATATCGTGCCTTATAATGCACAGGGAAAACGAAAGCCAATGCTTAGCTATGAGCTTCTGCCAATGGCCATCGATGCCGCAACCGGGGCGCTAAAGGAACAATCGAATTTTCCGTCTTATAGAACGGGGACGGTTTCCGATAAGCCTCTCTCAGAGAAGCCGCTCGGCGAAATGCCTAAAGCAGGAACCGTAACGGAGAAGCAGGCGGCGGATGCGGTTAAGGCTGCTTTTAAGCTGCCCGCTGACGCAGAATTGAACGGCTCCAACTACAGTGAACAAATGAATGAGAGCACAGGCGCATTGGAAGCGTTCTGGCATCTGAATTGGTCGATAAAGAAGGATGGCAAAGAAAACGGCTCAGCTTCGGCCACTGTGGACGGACGCACGGGAGCCGTGCGCAGCTTTTATATCTATTACAACAACGAACAGGGGCAGACGGGCAGTCCGAAGGTGTCGCTGGACCAAGCCTCGACTCTCGCCGTAGATGCGGTGAAGAAGCATTTGCCTTGGCTGACGGATGAGCTTTATTTCGTAAAGCCCGACCCGAAGCAGTATGAGGGAATTAACGCGGGAGATAACCGTCAGTACTACTTTAGCTTTGTTCACAAAATCCATGGCGCAGTCGTTAATTATGACAGCATTAACGTCGCGATCGATTCGAGTACGGGAGAAACGGTCAATTATGATGCTTACCTTTCGAACTTTGAATATCTGGCTCAGGCACCGGCATTGATCAAGAAGGAGCAGGCGGTTGCCAGCTGGTTGGATTATTACCGCACGCAGCTTACGTACCGGCTTGTACAACAATTTTCTTGGAACGGACAGCCGATTCCGATCGAGAAATATAACCTGATGGTAGCTTCGGGCGAAATCAAGGCCGATGAGGTTCAGAAGCAGACAGAAGCAGAGCTTGTATATCAGCTGGTGCCTCGTTTAATCGATGAATCGGTATTTCTTGATGCGGAGACGGGCGGCTGGCGGAATAGGGAAACCGGCGAGGCCACGCAGCTCGAGAAGCCGAAGGCAAAGGATATCGAAGGGCACTGGGCGCAGCGCCAATTGGAATTGATGGTCGCCTATAAAGCGCTCGACGTCAAAAATGGCGAGGTACGCCCGAATGAGCCGATCACCCGCGGCGAGCTTATCAAGATGCTGGTGCTCGCTAGAAGCAGCGGCCAATCGCCGCTCTACGGTTCTGCCGATCGCTCAGATGCCAAGGCTTCCTTTAACGATGTCGCTGCGGATTCCAGCTATTTCGTATATGTTGAATCCGCGCTGGAGCAAAATTTAATCGATGTAGGCGACGGTTCCTTTAATCCAAGCGGCAAAGTATCACGGGATGAGATGGCTGAGCTGATCGTGCGCGCTTTAGGCTATAATGCGCTTGCGAATTACGACCATATTTTTAAAGCATCATTCAAAGACAACGCGCAAATCGAGCATAAGGGCCAGGCGGCAATCGTCGTCGGTCTAAAAATCATGAGCCTGGCTGACGGCAAGTTCCTGCCTAAGAAGCAGGTGACGCGCGGCGAAGCATCGGTAGCCTTCTTCCGGTACCTGCAATCCCGCGCAGAGCTGAAGGAAGCTCCGATAAGAATGTAACGTGAAAGGCAATAGGCCTGGCATTACCCGGTTATAGGGGATGCCAGGCCATTTTCCGCTGAAGGGACAAGAGTTAGTCTGTTTTTTTATTGTTGGTGGTGTAGTTCGATGTAGACTTCGTATCTTCGATCGTGTCGTTAACGAAAGCCATATCCTGGTTTTTGGCATGCATATTCGTCGTTCCTTTGTAGTTTCCTTTATGCTTCTTGTTTTCCATTCGCTCATCTCCTCGTTATGTTTATTGATGATGCAGTCATTCACAGGCCGGTGCTTCCGTAGTATTTCCGCAGCCGGGCTAATCATTCTCATGCGGGCTCCAAATCGGAATAAGCGGGCATCTCGCAGGCATGGCTTCGATTAAATGCCCGATTAAAGTGGTTTCTGCCAGCGGGTTACACTTTCAATGTAGGGGATGCTGGGGTATAATAGCTGGAGTTGTTTACTTTCGGGAAAATAGGGGTGTCTTAACGCATGGCATTGAAAGCTGGAATCGTAGGTCTTCCGAACGTCGGAAAATCGACTTTGTTTAACGCAATTACGCAAGCAGGAGCAGAATCCGCCAATTATCCTTTTTGTACTATAGATCCTAACGTTGGTGTTGTTGAAGTGCCGGACGAGCGTCTGGACAAGCTGGTTGAGCTTGTCGTTCCGAAGAGCATCGTGCCAACAGCCTTTGAATTCGTTGATATTGCCGGTCTGGTTGCAGGCGCGAGCAAGGGCGAGGGGCTTGGCAATAAGTTTTTGGCGCATATCCGCGAGGTAGACGCAATTGTTCACGTTGTGCGCTGCTTCCAGGATGAGAATATTACGCATGTATCGGGTAAAGTAGATCCGATTAGCGATATTCAGACGATTAATTTGGAGCTTATTTTGGCGGACATCGACTCGGTTGACAAAAAAATCGAACGCTCCCGTAAAAATCTCAAGGGCGGAGACAAGAAGGTTGCCCAAGAAATCGAAGTGCTGGAGCGCATTAAAGAAGCATTGTATAACGACATGCCGGCGCGCAGCGTTGAGCTGAGCGACGATGAGAAACTGCTCGTTCGCGATTTGCATCTGCTTACGATGAAAACGGTATTGTATGCCGCTAACGTAAGCGAGGAAGAGGTTTCGAATTCGGACGGCAACGAGTATGTGCAAAAGGTACGTGAATTCGCAGCGGCTGAGGGCGCGGATGTTGTGCCGATCAGCGCGAAGGTTGAAGCGGAGATTGCGGAGCTTGAGGGCGAAGACAAGGAAATGTTCCTTGAAGAGCTTGGCATGTCGGAATCGGGCCTTAACCGCTTGATTAGCTCGGCTTATAAGCTGCTGGGATTGTACACTTACTTTACGGCAGGCGTACAAGAGGTCCGTGCATGGACGATTCGCAGCGGAACCAAAGCGCCGCAAGCGGCGGGCGTTATCCATACCGACTTCGAACGCGGATTCATTCGCGCCGAGGTTGTATCCTTTACCGATCTTGCGGCAGCCGGCTCCATGGTAGCGGCTCGCGAGAAGGGGCAAGTGCGCCTTGAAGGCAAAGAATACGTTGTGCGTGACGGCGACGTTATCCATTTCCGTTTTAACGTGTAAATAATAGGCAATGCTATAGCCCTGTAAGTGCTGTTTGGCGCTTGCAGGGCTTTATTGCGGATTGGTCTTGTCTCTCTGGGGTAACCAAAGCGGCTTGGCGGGCATATGAAGATTATAGCGGTATCGCTATTTGGGCAGGAATGGCCACTGTTAATCCAAACCAGCAGTCGATAGAAATCCGTTGGTATGGTATAATAAACATTATCCTAATGGAATAAATAGAGGTGAATGATCGTGTTTGACCGTTTACAAGCACTCGCAGACCGGTATGAGAAGCTGAGTGAGCTGTTGTGTGATCCGGATGTATCCAGTGATCCCAAACGGCTTAGAGAGCTTTCCAAGGAGCAGTCGGATTTACAAGAGGCTTATGATGCCTTTACGGAATATAAACAGGTCACCGAGCAGCTTGACGATGCCAAGCTGATGCAGGCAGAGAAGCTCGATGACGAAATGCGTGAAATGGTTAAGATGGAGATCGACGAACTCAGCAAGCGCCAAGCGGAGCTTGATGAGAAGATTCGTATCGTCTTGCTGCCGAAGGACCCGAATGACGACAAGAACGTTATCGTCGAGATCCGCGGCGCGGCAGGCGGCGACGAAGCAGCTTTATTCGCATATGAGCTTTACCGCATGTATACGAAATTTGCGGATACGCAAGGCTGGCGCGTAGAGCTGATGGATTTCAGCGAAAATGACCTTGGCGGCTTCAAAGAGGTTATTTTCATGATTACGGGCAAAGGCGCGTACAGCAAGCTGAAGTTCGAGAGCGGCGCGCATCGCGTACAGCGTATTCCGGTAACGGAATCGGGCGGACGGATTCATACCTCGACTTCGACGGTAGCGGTTATGCCGGAGGTCGAGGATGTAGAAGTAGAAATTCTCGACAAGGATATTCGCGTCGATACGTTCTGCTCCAGCGGAGCGGGCGGCCAATCGGTTAATACGACGAAATCCGCGGTACGCGTGCTGCATGTTCCAACAGGCATCATGGCGACTTGCCAGGATGGCAAATCGCAGAACGAGAATAAGGCGAAGGCGCTTGCCGTGCTTCGTGCCCGCATCTCCGATGTTCGCCGCCAAGAGGAAGAAGCGAAATATGCCGGCGAACGGAAGAGCAAAGTCGGAACGGGAGACCGCAGTGAACGTATTCGTACGTACAACTTCCCGCAAAGCCGCGTAACGGATCACCGCATCGGATTGACGCTGCATAAGCTGGATTCGGTTATGAACGGCGATCTGTCGGAAGTGATTTCATCGCTTACGATCGCGGAGCAAGCCGATATTATGGAACGTGAAATGGCTTAAAAATATGGCGCTGACCGCTGGTTGCTTTCCATAAGCAGACAGAGGTTCGGCGTTTTGTTAGGTTATGGGCATATAAGGCTGGCACGGGGCTGACTGAAAGGAAGGGTCATGCTGCTTTGCGGTTTTTGGGTAATAGAATTTGGATGTGAAGGGACGATGCGGAAATGGGCAAGCAAACAGGGGAACGGTGGTTTAAGGCGCCGTTGACGCTTCGGCAGGCCAGCGTGCAGGCGGCCGCGCTGCTGCTGGCGGAAGCGGTGGAGGAGCCTCGGAATAATGCCGAGCTGCTGCTTATGCATTTGCTCGGCATGGACCGCGCCGCGCTGCTCCGCGACGGCGGTGAGCCGTTCCCGAGCGAGCGGATCGCGGAGTGGGAAGCGCTTATCCGCCGCAAAGCGGCGGGCGAGCCCGTGCAATATATGATCGGCGAGCAGTGGTTTTACGGTCGGCCGTTTAAGGTCACGCCGGCCGTGCTCATACCGCGTCCCGAGACAGAGCTGCTCGTGGAGGCGGTGATTGAAGCCGCCGACCAGCTCTGGCCAGCCGCGCAGGGCAGCGGGGAAGGGCCTGCGCCGACGGTGGTCGACGTCGGCACAGGCAGCGGCGCCATCGCCGTGACGCTCGCTTCGCAGCGTCCCGCGTGGCGCGTGTGCGCGTCCGACCTATCGCCGGACGCGCTGGCAGTCGCCCGCACGAACGCGGCCCGCCAGGAGGCAGCGGACCGGCTGACGTTCGTGCAGGGCGACCTGCTCATGCCCTTCGTACCCGGGCATGAGCAGAGTGAATCCCCGCACGGCGAGCTTCGCATCGACGTGCTGGTCTCGAATCCGCCGTACATTCCGTCGGCGGACATGGCAGGGCTGCAGCGCGAGGTGCGCGACTATGAGCCGCATCTCGCGCTGGAAGGCGGGGCGGATGGGCTTACGCCATACCGCCGCATGATCGGGCAGCTTCCGCTGCTGGCGCAGATACCGCGCATCGTCGCGTTCGAGCTCGGCATGGGCCAGCCTCGCATCGTCGCAGAGATGCTGCGGGCGCTCGACCGCTGGGATGACATCCGCATCATCAGCGATTACGCCGGGATCGAGCGCCATGTCATCGCGACGCAACTGTAGCGGAGCTAATGCGAGAGGTAAAAGGATGCCCCGAAAGCGTTTAGGCTTTCGGGGCATCCTTTTTTTGTAGCGGCAGGTTGTGAAGAGGCCTCCTGCCGCTGGTATTTTTACCTCTAACCGGTTTCGATCCGTGGATTCGTAGCTGAATCACTGTTCGGTATCGGAACGAAACCAGCTAGCGGTTTATGCTGCGGATTGGCGGCGGTCCTATGGGCGTGGGTTGACCCTGGCAAGTAGTCACTCCCATGCTAGGGTCCGTTCCAGTGATAATGTAATGCGAGCGCCTCGTTCTTTGGTGCGTTCCCATAAGGTAAGGTTCGTTTAGGGACCAAATACGTGTGTCTGTTGCTTGTAAAAGTTGCAGCGTATGAGCCTATCCGAGAGTGCCGCCGAAAATTAACAGGAAAAACTCCAGTTAATATTCTAATATTTCAGATATCATACAGAATAACGGGAAAAACTCCTGTTAAATGCCACCAAAACGGCTATATCATCTCTAAACTCAAGAATTAGATGGAGAAATTCCAGCTAAATCATATTTCCCTTGAATAATCCGAAATTAGCAGGAGAAATTCCATCTAATTTTACTGCGCAGACAACTTCTAAAACAAACAGGCGAAGTTGGAGTCACGACAGCGCAATCCGTTCATCCTTAGCTCCGTCTCAAAGCGAATTGCGGTAAAGGGGTGCTGATAACGCCAGTACATTCCGTTAATCCATTAACGTCCCGTCTCAACGTGAATTGGTTGTGGTAATAAGGAAGCCGATAACGCCAGCGCAATCCGTTAATTATTCCTTAGCTCCGTCTAGATGCATATTAGGTTGCGGTAAAGCTGTGCTGATAACGCCATCAAACCCGTTCATCCCTTAGCTTCGTCTCAACTCGGATTTGTCACGTTAATGCGTAGCCGGTAACACCAGCAAATTTCCTACATCCTTTAACGCCACGTAGCGACGTGAATGTACTGCGGTAAGCAAGCCGATAACGCCAACACATCCCCTTCATTTATCCCATAGCTCCATCCCGACGCAAATGTACCGCGGAAATGAAGGAGCTGATAGCGCCAGCATATCCCTTTCCTCCCATAGCTCCGACTCCGTGTTTATAAGCAGGCCTGCCTTATGAGCCAGCCAGCTGCACTTACTCCGGCATCATATTCGTGCTTATCGCAATACGGTTCCACGCATTGATCGTGACGATCGCCATGATGATTTCTCCGACCTGCTTGCTGTCGAAATGGCGGGCAGCCTCCTCATACACGTTATCCGGCACATGCTCCTTCGTGAGGAGCGTAACGGATTCCGTCAGGGCAAGCGCGGCTCTTTCCGCATCCGTAAAATAACGCGTATCACGCCAAGCGCTCAAAGCGTATATCCGCTGCTCGGTCTCGCCGATTGCCCGGGCATCCTTCGTATGCATGTTGATGCAGTAGGCGCAGCCGTTGATTTGCGAAGCGCGAATTTTGATGAGCTCCTTAAGCTGCTTGCTGATGCTTGCCGTGCCCAAAAATTTCTCCAACCCGAGCATTGCCTGATACGCGGCAGGAATTTCTTTTGCGATTTCAATTCTCTCTGTCATGGTTTTCATTCTCCTCTATTATCCGAATGGTCGGCCGTTTGGCCGTCTTGCGTGTCTTCATGATCTAAGACAAAGCAGCGCGGCCAGTTGTGACAGGAGAAGAACGATTCCGCAAAAAAATTACTCAAACTAAGGCCTCGCACTAAAGGCTCCGCACTAAAGGCCTCGCACTAAAGGCTCCGCACTAAAGGCTTCGCACTAAAGGCTTCGCACTAAAGGCTTCGCACTAAAGGCTTCGCACTAAAGGCTTCGCACTAAAGGCCTCGCACTAAAGGCTTCGCACTAAAGGCTTCGCACTAAAGGATTCGCACTAAAGGTCTCGAACTAAAGGTCTCGAACTAAAGGTCTCGCACTAAAGGTCTCGCACTAAAGGTTTTGCACCAAAGGTTTTGAACTAAAGGCTTCGCACTATAGTTCGAACCAAACCATCCATCCTAAAACCACCCGCCAAAACCTCCCCCCGCCTAAAACCTATTCCACCAGCACATGCTTCAGCTTATCCGGATTCAGCATAACGAAGATCCGCTCGATCTGCTGATTTTCCGCATCAAGCTGAAAGCTTATTACGCTGCGCGGCTTGCCGTCTTTCATGATAATGACGCCGGCCTGCCCGTTGACGATTGCGAAGCGGTGACCGTCTCCGAGGAAGGTTCTCGGAATAACCCCCTGCAGGAAGGCCATCACGCGAGTCCGGCTGATAATAGCGAAGATCGCTGCGCGTACCTTGCCGCCTCCATCGGAGACGAGTACTGCTTCCTCGGTCAGAAGCGCAACCAATTTGTTGAAATCACCCGTCGCGGCGGCCTCCATAAAGGTAACGACGAGCGGCTCGGCTTTCACGGTGTTGGCCGGCAGGAGCTCTCTTTCCTTTTGAAGCTTCTCTTTGGCCCGGCTGAAAATTTTACGGCAATTGGCTTCCGTCTTTTGCAGGCACGCCGCGATTTCATCGTAATCGTAGGCAAGCGATTCCCTCAGGACGAATACCGCCCGCTCCACTGCGGAGAGCTGCTCCAGCATGACAAGCAGGGCATAGGAGACGGATTCGTGCCGGTCGTACAGTTCGGCAGGGTCCGTGGCCGTATGGTCGACATCCGGCTCCGGAAGCCACTGGCCGACATACACCTCTCTCCTTTTGCGCGCAGATTGGCTGAGATTAATGGAGCGGTTCGTCACCATCCGGACGAGATAGGCTTTTTCA
Organism: Paenibacillus sp. LPE1-1-1.1; assembly: GCF_040676435.1. Taxonomy (NCBI): domain Bacteria; kingdom Bacillati; phylum Bacillota; class Bacilli; order Caryophanales; family Paenibacillaceae; genus Paenibacillus; species Paenibacillus sp. LPE1-1-1.1. Next base: position 160,443 of record NZ_JBEGHY010000044.1, on the reverse strand, counting down.
TTTTGTATGTCGTTAGCGTCAAGTTGGCTGTAATCCGCAAACACGTCCTGGACCAGGTCCTCGGCCTCGCTGAATGAGCCGAGCATGCGGTAGGCGATGGACTGGAGCAGCGGTCGGTAAGCGGCATACGTTTTTTCGAAATCCATCAGATAATCATCCTTGTCTTCTGCAAAATAGAGGAGCTTCAATAACGCCGTCTAGTTGTTGCTTTTATTATAAGCGATTGCTCTTTTTTTCAAATACATTTTCAAATACATTTATCAGCTTTCGAAGCTTACCGGTATTCTTATATTCTGTTAACGCTTGAAAAAAGATAGTTTGCTAGGTTTATATATTCCGATAGGCGGACATAATGACGGATAGATACGTTCCGGAACGCAAGCAGACGCACTGACGGGTGCGACGAGAGGAGCTTGTGTGTATGTCCAGCCATTATTCCATTCATTCTTATTCCAATATTGAGGTATCTCCATCATCCAAATCCGTTCGTTCCAATAAATTTGCCTACCGTAAATCCTATGGTTTTATTATATTTGCACTTATTCTACTAATTATGAGCTGGGAAGCCCAGCAAATGGACGCGGCGGTTGCAGGCGGCCAAATTCCGCAGGAATCGATTCGTCTTCGTATTTTAGCCAATTCCGATAATCCCGCTGACCAAGTCGTGAAACGCCTTGTTCGGGATGAAATCGTTAAAGCGATGAACAGCTGGGTAACGGGTCCTCAGACGATTGAGGAAGCACGCCAGACGATTCTCGCCCATATGCCTGAAATTGAACGGATTACCGCAGAGGTATTGGAAAGCCGCGGTTTTGAATATGGCTCGCAAGCAGAGCTTGGCATGGTCCCTTTCCCGACTAAAATGTATGGCAATCAGGTTTATCCGGCCGGCGATTATGAAGCGCTCCGGATCACGCTTGGCGAAGGCGGCGGCCAAAATTGGTGGTGCGTACTGTTTCCGCCCCTATGCTTCATCGATGCGGCAAGCGGCGAGGCATCGGCTGCCTCTGGCACGGATACGGCTCAGGGCGCTGCGCTGCAGTCGGATACGGCTCCAGTGAAAACAGCAGCGCTTGAAACTGCGGCGGCAGACGCGCCATTGGAAGGCGTAGCGCCGGAAGCGAAGTTTTTCCTGTGGGAGATCATCGAATCGCTAATCGACTGGATTAAATCATTGTTCTCATAAAAACGCTAATCGACTGGGATAAGTCATTGTTTTCATAAAAAAACGGCCGTCATGTCTTGCAAGCGGAAGACGTGACGGCCGATTTTTTTGTATTATTTTATAGGTTTCCGAAGCTTGCCGGGTTCTTATAGCTCACCCGTTAAACGAGATTTTGCCGCCAAAGGCCGGCAGTATCCGTTTACGCTTGTTTGGGCATGCATATGCTATAATAGCGGAAGAATGGATAATTTATATGAGAGCAAGGATTGAAGGATAGAGATGACGACTATGAAAGTATGGCACGTTAAGCAGGCGAATGTGGAACAGCTCGGTCCGGAGCTCAGGGAGGCAGCCGCTGCGCTTAGAGATGGCGGTCTCATTGCATTTCCGACAGAGACCGTCTACGGGCTTGGCGCGGACGCACGGAGCACGGAGGCCGTGGAGCGGATATTCAGCGCGAAGGGGCGTCCCTCGGACAATCCGCTAATTGTGCATATCGCGCACCGCAAGCAGTTGGATGAGCTGGTGCTGCCGTATCCGAAGCTGGCTTCGAGGCTTATGGATTGCTTTTGGCCGGGCCCGCTTACGATTGTGCTGCCTGTTCGTGATGAGGCGCTATCGCCCCTGGTAACGGCAGGGCTGCCTACGGTAGGCATCCGGATTCCGGATCACCGGGCGGCTCTAGCGCTGCTTGAGCAAGCAGGATGCCCGATTGCGGCGCCAAGCGCGAATCGCTCGGGAAGACCGAGCCCGACGCTTGCGGAACATGTGCTGGAGGATTTAGAAGGACGCATAGACGGCCTTGTGGATGACGGACCGACGGGTGTCGGCTTGGAATCGACGGTAATTGAATTGGACGGCGAGCATGGCATCCGCATTTTGCGTCCGGGCGGCATTACGCGCGAAGCGCTGCAGCAGGCGGTACCGGAAGCGCGAATCGACAGCGCCTCGATAGAGGAGCCTGAGACGGCCCCTCGTTCCCCCGGCATGAAATATACGCATTACGCACCGCAAGGAGAGCTTGTGCTTGTACAAGGCGATCCAGGGGCCGTCACGGCTTATATTCATGCGCAAGCAGAAGCCGCAAGCCGGGACGGGGAAGTGACTGGCGTGCTGGCTTTCGAGGAGCGGGTAGCCCAATACAGCGCTGACCATGTATTGTCGCTGGGAAGCGAAGCGGAGCTGGACGATGCAGCCCATCGCTTGTACGCGGCTTTGCGGGAGCTTGACGGTGTCGGCGCAGAGCGCATTTGGGCGGAGAGCAGCGGCGAGCAGGGCATTGGAGCCGCGCTGATGAACCGCTTGGCAAAGGCAGCCGGCAATCGAATCGTTCGTGTTTAGAAGTAATACATTAGGCTGGGCTGGTGCATGTGTTAAGAGTAACTTCGTCTCCAATCAAGAGCTGCATCATGCTCCTACACTGCAGTTAGTACAATGTAACTCTTGCTCAATCACCCATTGTTTCGCTACAATGCAGTTTCTGCAATAGAAAGCATGTCTAGGGGCAGTTTTGTGGCGAGTTGAGGGAATTCTGTTGTACTAACTGCAACGTAGCTCAATTTGTCGGGCGCCATGTCAGGTTTCTGTTGTAGAAAGTGCAGTAGAATGTGTTGGTGTTGGTGTTGGTGTTGGTGTTGTTATTGGTATTGGTATTGATGTTGATGTCGAAATGGAAATGGAAATGGCTTCAGTGTAGCTAACGCCCTGGCGAAAAGTGAAAAGCAAAAAAACGCCACATGCTGAACGAGCAAATCGAAGAGCTAGGAATTAACCTAGAAACTTACTTCGTCTCCAATCAAGAGCTGCATCATGCTCCTACACTGCAGTTAGTACAATGTAACTCTTGCTCAATCACCCATTGTTTCGCTACAATGCAGTTTCCGCAATAGAAAGCATGTCTAGGGGCAGTTTTGTGGCGTGTTGTGGGTATTCTGTTGTACTAACTGCAACGTAGCTCAATTTGTCGGGTGCCATGTCAAGTTTCTGTTGTAGAAAGTGCAGTAGAATGTGTTGGTGTTGGTGTTGGTGTTGGTGTTGGTGTTGGTGTTGGTGTTGGTGTTGGTGTGGTATTGGTGTTGATGTTGAAATGGAAATGGCCTTAGCTACAGTGTGAACTATGATATGTGTTGATGTTGATGGTCTTGGTGTTGTTATTGTTATTGGCATTGGTATTGGCATTGGCATTGGTATTGGTATTGGTATTGGTATTGACGTTGAAATGGAAATGGCCTCGGCAACAGTGTGAACTATGATATGTGTTGATGTTGATGGTCTTGGTGTTGTTATTGGTATTGGTATTGATGTTGACGTTGAAATGAAAATGCCTTCCCTTACAGTTTGAACTATGATAAGTATGTTTGTCCCCATGTCCGCATATGTTTGGTAGAGAAACCAGGCGGACATGGGGGAGATAGACTGTGGTTGAAGCACATTTGCATGCCGGACAGTTTCTGACGCTGTTCATTATCGCGTTAGCGCTTGGCTTAGATGCCTTTTCGCTCGGACTTGGCATAGGATTAAAAGGCATTCGGCTGCTGGATATTTTGAAGCTGGGCGTGGTTATTGCTTTGTTTCATGTTATAATGCCGCTGGCGGGCATCTACACGGGTCAATATGTAGGGGTTCTGCTCGGCGATGTGGCTACGGTCGCGGCCGGTATTTTGCTGGTGCTGCTGGGCGGGCATATGATCTACAGCTCGCTGCGCGGAGACGCGGTGCAGTCTTTTGACCACAAATCCTTATGGGGCTTGCTCTTGCTCTCGCTTAGCGTCAGCATCGATTCCTTCTCTGTCGGCATTACGCTTGGCATGTTTGCGGCCAATATGTGGACGACCATCTTATTGATTGGGCTGCTGGGCGGGCTCATGTCCGTGCTTGGCTTAATGATCGGCCGCAAGGTTAGCGGCAATCTCGGCGAATACGGCGAGGCTGTAGGCGGCGGAATTTTGTTTATTTTCGGTATATTGTTTATTTTTTAAGATAGACAGCTGGGAAAAGCGTGCGAAAAGGAGTTGGCAGTGTGAAACGTATATTATTTGTTTGTACTGGCAATACATGCCGCTCGCCGATGGCGGAGGCTATGCTGCGCCGGATGGCTGCTCTAAGAGGCATTACGGTTGCGGTCCGTTCCGCGGGCATCTCCACGGTCGATGGGCTGCCGGTGTCTGCCCATGCGGTAGAGACGCTTAGACAGCGCGATATTGAGCATAAGAGCACTTCGCTTGCGCTGACAAGCGAGGCGGTCGGTTGGGCTGACATTATTTTGACGATGACGTCTAACCATAAGCGCGGGCTGCTGCAGTGGCATCCCGAGGCTGTAGACAAAACCTATACGCTGAAGGAATATGCGTACCAGGACGCGAGCGTGCTCGCCGATATCGAAGAGCTGGAACGTCTGTATTCGGAGCTGCATATGAAGCAAGCCTTGGGTCAGCAGCTCACCTCGGCGGAACGAAGCCGTTTGCTGGAGCTGGAGCGCAGAATCCCAAGTTTCGACATCGTGGATCCGTTTGGCGGATCGCTCTCCATCTATAACAGCAGCGCGAATGAAATCGAGGATGCGCTCGTGAAGCTTCTGGACAAGCTTTCCAAAAGATAATTCCGCGGCTGTCCCCGTTAATATGGATTGATTTTTTGAACCGCTTCGGCTATTATGGAAAGACAATATACGGTTTCCGATGTAACTGGCGACGGAAGTGGGCTAACCACGGTGGAGCATCGGAATATACGGCCGGTCGCCTGGGCAAAGAGCAGCATGCTAATTAGCATGTCTTGCTCTTTTTTCGTCTTTTTCTGCAAAAATAGGTATACTAGCACTGTGATGTTTCATAACGAAGGAGGTCTTTTGCATTGAAAATTGCTATTGGTGCCGATCATGCGGGCTATCGTTTGAAGGATGAGGTTGTGCCTTTTCTTCAATCGCTCGGCCATGAAATCGAAGATGTAGGCTGCAGCTGTGACCAATCGGTTGACTACCCGGACTATGCGCTGCCCGTATGCGACCTTGTTACGAGCGGCAAAGCAGAACGCGGTATCTTGATTTGCGGAACCGGAATCGGCATGTCGATCGCGGCCAATAAAGTTCGGGGTATCCGCTGCGCGCTCGTCAACGACATGTTCTCGGCTAAAGCGACAAGGGAACATAACGATACAAACGTATTGGCACTTGGAGAGCGGGTTCTCGGACCTGGCGTAGCCTTGGAAATTATTCGGATTTGGCTTGAAACGCCGTTCTCGAACGGCGAGCGCCATGTCGGCAGAGTAAACAAAGTGATGCAAATTGAAGAGCAGTTCAGCAGCCAGTCCTAATTAGGGGGCCATCGCGATGAGCATAGAAGAAGATGTACGGCTTGGTGTCATAGCAGATCAGGTAGAGACGATCGTCCGCGAGCTGGCAGCGGCAGGCGGGCTTGCCGTGAGTCAGCTTTTAGTGATCGGTGTAAGTACTAGTGAAGTGCTGGGCCATCGCATTGGAACGGCAGGAACCGTCGAAACGGCCGCGCAAATTTACGCGGGCGTGGAAGCGGCGCGGAGAGAGCTGGGCTTCATTCCGGTGTACCAATGCTGCGAGCATTTGAATCGAGCGCTCGTTATCGATAGGGAGGCAGCCGAGCGTTACGGCTTAGAACCCGTCGGAGCGGTCCCCGTGCCGAAAGCCGGCGGATCGATGGCAGCCTATGCCTACCGCCAGTTAAAGGACCCCTGTCTTGTAGAAACGGTACAAGCGCATGCCGGCATCGATATCGGCGATACGTTCATCGGCATGCATCTGAAGCGGGTAGCCGTTCCGGTCCGTCCGTCGATTCGCGACATCGGGGAAGCCCATGTTACGATGGCCGTCACAAGGCCGAAGCTGATAGGCGGTTCGCGCGCGGTATACGAGCTGGGCACTGAGATAGCGGCAGAGCAATCTGCCGGAACATGCGATTAGCCGAACGCGGAGAACGAATGATCTAATTTTATAAAACAATTTAAAAATATATAGGCTGTCTAATTTGAGGAGGATAATGAAAATGGAAAACCTGCGCAAACAAGATCCGGAAGTATTGAAAGCACTAGGCCTTGAGCTTACTCGTCAACGGGATAACATTGAGCTTATCGCATCAGAGAACATCGTAAGCGAAGCGGTTCTGGAAGCAATGGGAAGCGTGCTTACGAACAAATATGCAGAAGGCTACCCAAGCAAACGTTTCTACGGCGGCTGTGAGCATGTGGATATCGTTGAGGATATCGCCCGCAACCGTGCGAAGGAATTGTTCGGCGCAGAGCATGCGAACGTTCAGCCTCACTCCGGCGCACAAGCGAATATGGCTGTTTACCTTGCTGCTTTGCAGCCTGGCGATACGGTTCTAGGCATGAACTTGGCGCACGGCGGTCACTTGACGCACGGCAGCCCGGTCAATGCATCCGGCTTGCTTTACAACTTCGTGGCATACGGCGTGCAAGAGGATTCCTTCACCATCGATTATGAAGAAGTCCGCAAGCTTGCTTTCAAGCACCGTCCACGCCTGATCGTGGCTGGTGCGAGCGCATATCCCCGTATCATCGATTTTGAAAAGCTTGGCAAAATCGCTAACGACGTAGGCGCTTTGTTCATGGTTGATATGGCTCACATTGCCGGTTTGGTAGCAGCGGGTCTTCATCCGAGCCCAGTGCCGCATGCACATTTTGTTACGACGACTACGCACAAAACGCTTCGCGGACCACGCGGCGGTATGATCCTTTGCCGTCAGCCTTGGGCAGCAGCGATTGATAAAGCGGTTTTCCCTGGTTCGCAAGGCGGTCCATTGATGCATATTATTGCAGCAAAAGCGGTAGCTTTCGGCGAAGCGCTTAAACCGGAGTTCAAGCAATACGCGACACAAGTTGTGAAAAATGCGAAGGTGCTTTCCGAAGAGCTTGTTGCAAAAGGCTTCAACATCGTTTCCGGCGGCACAGACAATCATTTGATGCTGCTTGATACGCGCAACCTGAACATTACAGGTAAAGTAGCGGAGCATGTACTTGATGAAGTAGGCATTACCGTTAACAAAAATGCAATCCCGTTTGATCCAACAAGCCCGTTTGTCACTTCCGGCATTCGTATCGGTACGCCAGCTGCAACGGCTCGCGGCATGGACGAGAAAGCAATGAAAGTCATTGCGGAAGTTATCGCTCTCGTGCTTAACAGTCCGGAAGATCAAGAAGTGCTTGCAAAAGCCCGCGGCTTGGTACGTGATCTCACTGCACAATATCCGCTTTACCCTGGCATGACTTACTAATTCGTTCCATCAGCATTTGATTCAGAGGACCTATTCGGTGTTTATACACGAGTAGGTCCTTTTTTTGTTGTTGTTCTTCCGGTGGAGCAGTGAATAAGCGGTATAAAATAATAAGCCGAGAAGAATGATATAAAACAATGAAATAAGCAGATTCGGCTATTATTTTAGTAAAAATGATGAAATAAGGTCTGATTATTTTATTATTTCTTGTTACTATCACAATGTTGTGAATACGTAAAATCATAGTGTCATTGCGGTTTATTTCGATTTTATAAACAAAAAGCTAAATTATATTCGAAATCAATTGGAAATTAAAAGGATATTTAATGATTTATGTATTTTATATAATTTGATCTATATTTGCCTTTTATTCCCTGTAATTGCTTCAAAGCGTTAAAGTAACAGAATAATAATCTAAATAAACGCTGTGAAGCATTAAAGCGACAAATTAATTATTCGAATAAACGCGTCAAAGCACTAAAGTATAGCGGATATTAGTCATTTAATACATAAATTTACAGCATATATTTGTTGATAAATAATTAACATGGATGTATAGTGAAATTTATTAGTAAACTTCAATCTCTATGTTTGGATGGGATGAGTGTATAACATTAGCTCAAGAGGATACGCGCATTTGGATCAGACAAGCTTTCTCTCTGATGCAAACGTTTGTATATAAGGCGAGTAAGGTGGACGATACTACCCACTGCTGAACAAAGTAGAGAAAAAAACGGGAGGGTAACAATGAGAACAAGAAAGTCTGCTTTTTCATTTATCGCTGCTTTACTCATTCTTGCTATGATCGCGGTAGGTTGTACGCCGAAAGAAGAAACAAGCAACAACGGCGCTGCGAATGGCGGGACAACGGGCGAGACGACTGAAGCGAAAGTGTTCCGTTTGAACATTCACTCTGAGCCTTCGACGCTGGATCCTGCACTTATGGAAGACAACGTATCCGGTACGCTTGCCACAGGTATTTATGAAGGCTTGACTCGTAAAGACGAAAGTGGCGAAACCATTCCTGCAACCGCAGAGAAATGGGAAATGTCCGAGGATGGGCTTACTTACACGTTTACCATTCGCAAAGACGCGAAATGGAGCAATGGTGACCCTGTTACCGCTAATGACTATGAATACTCTTGGAAACGCGCGCTTGATCCTGCAACAGGCTCGACATACGCTTACCAATTCTACTACATCGTTGGCGCACAAGATTATAACGAAGGCAAAACGACGAACGCTGACGGCGTAGGCATCAAAGCTATCGATGCGCAAACGCTTGAAGTGAAGCTGAACTCGCCTACTCCTTATTTCTTGAGCCTGACTTCTTTCTACGTTTACAACCCTGTTCACCAATCGGTGAAGGATAACGAAGCTTGGGCTGCGGATGCGGCTACAATCATCGGTAACGGTCCTTTCAAAATGAGCGAATGGCAGCACAATACATCCATTAAGCTCGTTCCGAACGAGAACTATTACGACAAAGACCAAGTGAAGTTTGCAGGCGTTAATTTTACGATGCTGTCTGATTCTGCGACTGAGCTTGCGAACTATGAGACTGGCGAACTTGATTACACGGGTAAACCTACCGGTGAAATTCCTGCCGAGCAAATCCCGGTTCTAAAAGAATCGAAGAAGGATGAGTTCGTGACAAAAGGGATTGCAAGCTCGTACTACTACATGTTTAACACAGAAGAAGTTCCTTTCAACAACGTAAAAGTCCGTAAAGCCCTTTCGATGGCGATTGACCGCCAAGCGATCGTGGAAAGCGTAACGATGGCCGGTGAAGTTCCTTCATTCGGTTTTGTTCCGCCGGGCATTATCGGTGAGAAAGAAGATTACCGTACAGAAGTGAAAGATGATTACTTTACAGAAAATGTTGATGAAGCAAAAAAATTGCTTGCTGAAGGTCTTGCTGAGCTGAAACTCACGAAGTTCCCTGAAGTGACTTTGACATTTAATACAAGTGATGGCCACAAGAAAATCGCGGAAGCCATTGTTGAAATGTGGCGTCAAAATCTTGGTATCGTAGTCGTTGCCAAGAACGAAGAGTTCTCTGTTCTACTCAAAAACCGTACGGCAATGAACTACCAGATTTCCCGCGCAGGCTGGGGAGCGGACTATAACGATCCAATGACGTACATGGATATGTTCGTTACTGGCGGCGGCCAAAACAATACAGGTTTTGCTTCGCCTGAATACGATGCTTTGATCAAAAAAGCATACGCAAGCGGAGATCAAAAAGAGCGTATTGCTGCTATGACTGAAGCAGAGAAAATCCTGATGGATCAAATGCCGATTATGCCGATTTACTACTACAGCAACGTTTACATGCTGAAACCTGGATTCAAAAATATCATCACAGATTACAAAGGCGACATTGATTACACAAGAGGTTATTACGAAGCGGAATAGTCATCCTTCCAGCATCTGAAGGTAGGGATATATGCGGGATGTCCGCATATATCCCTTTCTTATTGACTATTTCAGACTCTAGCACTTCACGATTCTTCTTGTTTATATTCTGTAAGGAGGTGTCCATTGCGTTGATAAAATATGTATTCAAGAAGTTTCTGTCCATGTTCGCTTCGTTGTTTGTTCTTGCGTCAGCTACTTTCTTTCTCATGAAAATCATCCCGGGCGATCCCTTTGTCAGGGAAAAAGCGATTCCGGAAAAAATAAGAGAACATCTCTTGGCAATGTACGGCCTTGATCAGCCGGTATGGAAGCAGTATTTGATGTATCTTAACAATTTGCTTCACGGCGATTTGGGGATGTCGATGAAGCAGCAGTATATGTCCGTCTCACGAATCATTAAAGAAAGCTTTATTTATTCCGCTCAAATTGGACTTTTTGCCGTCATCCTGTCCGTAGCGGCAGGTCTTATTCTGGGTATCATTGCTGCGCTTAATCATCGCAAATGGCTGGATAGCGCCACGATTATCATTGCGGTGCTTGGGGTTTCGATTCCGAACTTCCTTGCCGCGTCTATTCTGCAGTACGTATTCGGAAGCAAATTGCAATGGCTCAGCGTATCAGGTCTGAACGACCCGACCGACTTTATTATGCCCGTGCTAGCGCTTTCTTTCCTTCCCGCAGCATTTATCGCGCGTCTGACACGCTCGACTATGCTGGAAGTATTGTCTGCGGATTACATTAAGACCGCTCGCGCCAAAGGTTTGAACGGCCGCATCATCTTGGTACGCCATGCGCTGCGAAATGCGATTTTACCAGTGGTTACTTACATCGGACCGATGACTGCGAACATCATTACCGGCTCGGTTGTTGTCGAGCAAATTTTCGGTATCGGCGGAATCGGCAAATATTTCGTACAAAGTATTTCTAACCGTGACTATACGCTCATAATGGGGCTTACTTTATTTTATGGCATTATCCTGATGGCAGCGCGGTTCTTGACTGATGTTGCTTACGGTTTTGTCGATCCTCGCATTAAGCTGACAAGAGGAGGGGGGAAAGGATGAAGGAAAACACCTTTACGCCGGATCAATTCGCAAAGCTAAGCAAAGACGAGAAGCATACGGAAGTCGTTGTCCGCGAAAGCATTTCGGCATGGAAAGATGCCTGGCTGCGGCTGCGTTCCAATAAAATTGCGATGATCAGCTTAATTATTCTAGTCATCGTATCTCTTATGGCTATTTTTGGTCCGATTATATCCGATCAGGACTATCAGACGAATCATTTGAGGGAAAAAAACCTGGGTCCTTCGGCCACTTATTGGTTTGGCACGGATGATCTCGGCCGCGATCTCTTCACCCGGACTTGGATGGGGGCCGGCATTTCCCTGCAGGTTGGCTTATATGCTGCGCTTGCCGATTTGGTTCTCGGCGTTATTATCGGGGGAATCATGGGGTATTTCGGCGGCCGCGTGGATGAAATTTTGAACCGTTTCTGCGAAATTTTATACTCGATTCCGAGCATGCTCATTATTATTCTATTAATCGTTATTTTTAAGCCCAGCATGCTTACCATCGTGGTTGCGCTCAGTATAACCGGCTGGATCAGTATGGCATGGATCGTGCGGGGCCAGATCATGCAGCTCAAAAACCAAGAATATGTCATGGCGGCCCAGGCGCTTGGCGCCGGTACCGGACGTATTTTATTCCGGCATCTGATTCCTAACGCAATGGGTCCGATTATCGTAACGCTGACACTGACAGTCCCGAGCGCGATTTTTGCGGAAGCCTTTTTGAGCTTCCTCGGCCTTGGCGTTCAGTCTCCGGCAGCATCTCTAGGTACGATGATCAATGATGCAATCAAAGCATGGACGCTGTATCCGTGGAGAATGATTTTCCCGGCGGCGGTCATTAGCATTACTATGCTATGCTTTAATATTTTTGGCGACGGTCTACGAGATGCGCTTGATCCGAAAATGAAGAAGTAGGAGGTGGACAAGGATGGAGAAATTACTTGAGGTGAAAAACCTTCGCGTGAATTTCAAAGTTCGCGGCGGTATCGTTAAAGCGGTTCGCGGCGTTAACTTTCATGTTAATAAAGGCGAGGCAGTAGCGATCGTTGGGGAGTCCGGCTGCGGCAAGAGCGTAACCGCCCAGTCGCTCATGCGTTTGATTCCATCGCCTCCGGCTGAGACCAGCGGATCGATTATGTTTAAGGATAAAGAAATTTTGAAGTTATCGAACAGCCAAATGGAAGACATCCGCGGCAAAGAGATGGGGATGATCTTCCAGGACCCGATGACATCGCTTAATCCTACGTTGACCATTGGAAGGCAAATCACCGAAGGGTTGATTAAGCATCAAGGCATTAGCGGCGCGAAGGCAACGGAGCGGGCTATTGAAATGCTTAATCTCGTCGGTATTCCGAACGCTGCGTCGCGGGTCAACCAGTACCCGCATCAGTTTTCGGGCGGAATGCGTCAGCGGGCGATGATTGCGATTGCGCTGGCCTGCAACCCGTCTTTGCTTATTGCGGACGAGCCGACGACGGCGCTTGACGTGACGATACAGGCGCAAATTATGCGTGTGATGAAGGATTTGCAGCAAAAGCTGGGCACTTCTATTATTCTTATTACTCATGATTTAGGCGTAGTAGCCGATATGTGTGACCGCGTTATTGTTATGTATGCCGGCAAAGTCGTCGAAACGGGCACGAAATGGGAGATTTTCAAAAATCCAAAGCATCCGTATACGAGAGGGCTTCTGCGCTCTCTTCCACGCCTCGACCAGAGGAAGGAAGATCCGTTAGTTCCGATTTACGGGATGCCGCCGGATTTAATTAAGCCGCCGGCGGGCTGCAGCTTCTGCGCCCGCTGCGATGAAGCCATGAAGGTGTGCGTAGACAATGATCCTGAATTGCTCCCGGTAGACGGCAATGAATCGCATGCATCGGCATGCTGGCTCGCGCATCCTTATGCAAAACGGGAGGTGTCTGTATGAGTGCTCCGTTAATTGAAATCAATCATTTGCGCAAGTTCTTTAATTTAGGCGGCGGAGCGACGCTCCAGGCCGTTAACGATATCACCTTCTCCATTCAAAAAGGAGAAACCGTCGGCGTCGTTGGGGAATCCGGCTGCGGAAAATCAACCGCAGGACGTACGATCATGAGGCTTTACGAGCCAACAAGCGGCGGCGTCAACTTCGACGGGCAGGATATCTATAAGCTGAAGGGTGCCAAGCTAAAAGCGCTGCGCCGCGATATGCAAATGATTTTCCAAGATCCGTACGCGTCGTTAAACCCGCGTATGACGGTTATGGACATCATCGGCGAAGCACTGGATATCCACAAGCTTGTAGGCAGCAAGAAGGAACGCAAGCATAGAGTCGAGCATTTGCTCGATGTCGTAGGTCTTAATCCCGATCATGCTACGCGTTACCCGCATGAATTTTCGGGCGGCCAGCGGCAGCGTATCGGGATTGCCCGCGCGCTTGCGGTCGATCCGCGCTTCATTATCGCGGATGAGCCGATCTCGGCGCTGGACGTATCCATTCAAGCGCAGGTTGTGAACCTGATGCAGGATCTGCAGCGCAAAATGGGTCTCACTTATTTATTCATCGCGCATGATCTGTCGATGGTAAAGCATATCAGCGACCGCGTAGCGGTTATGTATTTGGGCAAAATCGTCGAGCTTGCCGAGAGCAGCGAGCTCTACGCAAGTCCTGCGCATCCGTATACACGGGCGCTGCTGTCGGCGATTCCGATTCCGGACCCGGAGGTTGAGGAGAGCCGCGAGCGTATTGTATTGACCGGCGATCTGCCGAGCCCAATCAATCCGCCGACGGGCTGCCAATTCCACACGCGTTGTCCGATTGCGACAAACAAGTGTAAGGTCGATGAACCGGCGCTTCTTGAAGTGAGGAAGGGGCATTTTGCCGCTTGCCACTATGCTTCGGTGTAAGGTGAAGGATAAACAACACGTGATTTAAAAGATAAACAAATGGCGGAGCAGGTATACCCTTGCTCCGCCATTTTATTTGGTCAGGTTTAATCACTGCTTTTTATTTAACTTTAGTTGCTATAATCTTCTAATCTAATAGGGACTGAACCCATTAGAATTACTGCATCTTTATCTTCGTATTTCTGGGCCCATAACATCTCAAAAGTAAGGGAGTCTACATGGTGCCGTTTGAACTCAGCTTCAGGAAAAGTAAGGCCCAAGTTATACGATGACGCTGTATCGCTTGAATCAATGGACTTAGAAACTTTGGCGTTGAGTGGCGGAAATAATCCATCGGGCAGAACTATGCTTACATCCTCTACATCTGACTTCCCTCTATAGCTAAACTGTGCAGAATAGGCGATTTTTCCATTTATGTTTTTAAAATAACCGCTGTCCGGGAATTTAAGTTTATCTTGAGGCACATTGTCTTTTGTTACATATTTTTGTAAATAAAACTGACCTGTGCTAATGCTCACGGTTCTCCCGTCTGCAAGAATCAGGCTTGCTCTAGCTCAATTGCTTTAACATTAATATTATTCACAGAATACGGAAGATATAAAGTTATTTTTTTATTATCTGTTTCTGGAGTATCCACAAACATCAAATAATTTTTTTCATTAAGTTTATATGAACTGATTTCTTTTAAAACCGCGTCTTTCACATGATGATCGTTTTGGATTTCTTGCCGAGAGGTGCAAGCTGTGACTAAAAGCGTTATACATATTAAATATATTATATACAATAAATGTTTCAGAAGCTTACACATCCTTAATTGAAAATCGGTGTTTGTGAAAAGAAACTCGAAGTGTGGCATGGCTGTTATAAATTCAACTCATATACAGCATATTCCTTTTTATGGAACGAATCATTTGTACTATCTTGTTGCGCAACATAATTTCGTAATTAGATATAAGAATTTGAGTTGAAAAGAGTTTTGCTCACTTATCCCATAAACTTATCCACAATATTATGAACAACCTGTGGACAAATGTGAATAAGTTGGGGATATGTCTGTTAATAGCTATATTTTCTGAATTTTTAATTCCTACTTGACTGATGTGAATTAATGGTTTAATATTGGCTTCAGAACGATTAAATGAACATTCATTATCTTAGCGTTAAACAATTAGGTTAGCCGATTGGACCACCAAAGGCTCCTGCTCTCTTTTCGTCATGAAAAGAAGGCGGGGGCCTTTTTGTATCTAAGCTCGGTCATCCTGCGAAAAGGAGAACGAATTAAAATTCATGGAAAACAACAACTGGGCACTGCTTGAGGAAGCGGATTGGCTGTTTCGCAAAATGGTAAGAAGGTTCGTGAAGGAAAGAGACAAGATTTCGATAGAAGGGATTGCGCTGCCCGGTCTCCTTATTCTGAATATTATCCTGCGGGATGGCGAGCAAAGGCTGGGTGATTTGGCTGAGCAGCTGGACTTCACTTCAGGCGCGGTTACGGCCTTATGCGACAAGCTGGAGGAAAGCGGTCTAGCCGTGCGTAAGCGAAGCGAGCAGGACCGCAGGGCGGTAGTCCTTGAAATCACGGATAAAGGCAAGGAAATGCTTAACCGAAACCATGATGTCGGCTTACGGAGCATTACCACGCTGTTCGCGGGTTTTTCCGCAGAGCAGCTCACCTTTCAGATTAACGGCTACCGGCAAATGATCGAGAATCTCGAAGGTTTCTCTGATGCGATGCTGTCGCTTGCCAAACAAAATGCAAAAAAGGTCGAGCGCGAGCAGCAAGCGGAGCAGAAGCGCCGGTCCGAACGGTTCATTAGCTATTGAGATACTGGCATTAAACGAGTGAGTAAGTCATTAACCTACATATAAGGAGCGATTATTATGGGACATCCAACCATTTATCCAACAGGAGCAACGGTTTATAACCCGGAGAAAGCATGGAGCGGTTATACGATTTACCAAGCGGCGGATTTAGGCGCCTTGCTGATCGATATGAATGGTCGCGAGGTGCATTTGTGGAAAGGATTAAGAGGCTTCCCGAACAAAATGCTGCCAGGCGGCTACGTGCTTGGAAGCACGGCGGAGAGAGATCCGAAATACGGCTTCCAGGATGAGGCGAATCTCGTCCAGGTCGATTGGGAAGGCAATATCGTATGGAAGTTTGACCGCTACGAATTTATAGAAGACCCGGGCCATCCTGCGCAATGGATGGCGAGAGCCCATCATGACTACCAGCGCGAAGGCAATCCGGTTGGTTACTATGTGCCCGGACAAGAGCCAAAGGTTGATTCAGGCAATACGATCATTTTAGCCCACAAAAATGTAAAACGTCCGGAGATATCGGAGATCGAGCTGCTGGACGACACGATTATTGAAGTGGACTGGGAAGGCAACGTGGTATGGGAGTGGACGTGCAGCGACCATTTTGACGAGCTGGGCTTTGACGAGGATGCGAAGCAGACGCTTTCCCGCGACCCGAATACGCGGTTTTTCGGCAATAACTCCGGCGACTGGATGCACATCAACTCTGCTTCCGTGCTAGGACCTAATAAATTTTACGACCAAGGCGACGAACGCTTTCATCCGGATAACATCATTTGGGACGCCAGGGAAACGAATATCATCGCGATTATCGACAAGAAGACGGGCAAAATCGTATGGCAGCTGGGGCCGGATTACTCCGCGCCGGAAACGAAGCATTTGGGCTGGATTATCGGGCAGCATCATGCTCATCTCATCCCGCAGGGACTGCCTGGCGAAGGCAACATCCTCATTTTCGACAACGGCGGCTGGGCGGGCTACGGCAAGCCGAATCCTTCGTCGGACGGCGTGAAAAATGCGCTTCGCGATCATTCGCGTATTTTGGAAATTAATCCCGTCACGCTTGAGATTGAATGGCAATACACGCCGACCGAAGCCGGTTTCCAGGCGCCACTTGACTCCTACCGCTTTTACAGTCCGTACATCAGTTCCGCCCAGCGCCTGCCAAACGGCAATACGCTAATAACGGAGGGTGCGGACGGCCGTGTGTTTGAAGTGACCCGCGAGCATGAGCTCGTCTGGGAATATATTTCGCCGTATAAGAACAAACGCAACTCCAACATGGTCTATCGCGCATACCGCCTGCCATACGAGTGGGTACCGCAGCTGGAGAAGCCAATTGAACAGGAGATCGCTGCTATTGATGTAGCCGATTACCGCTTGCCGGGCGCAGCCGGAAGAGGGACGGAATCCGTGGTTGAAGTAGCAGGCACGGTCACCTTTGGCGAGGGCGCTCTCTGCGTAGCCAGAAGCGACGAGACAGAGCAAAATTAGCAAGCGGATAGGTCGAGTTGAATAGAGGGGCCTAAGGGGGCTTCCATAATGGAGGAGAAGGCGTATGCAAAAAAACAGCTTAAGGCGATGGGGAATTTCCGGATTGGTGCTTGCGATGCTTGGCGTCGTGCTGGCGGGCTGCGGATCGGATGAAAAAGCGGCGGATACATTAAAGCTTCGGATAGCGGATATTACCTCTAATCCCGTGTTTAGAGTGGCTGCAAACAAAGGATTTTTCGAGAAGCATGGCATAGACGCGGAGCTGATCACGTTCGCGACGCCGGCCGAAGGCATTAATTCATTATTCATCAATCAGGTAGACATCGCTTACGGGGCGGACTTTCCGATCTTAAATGCGGTAAGCAAGGGCGATTACTCCGTAATCTCCTCTACGGGTCTGGCATCGGATGCCAATGCCAAAGAGTGGAAGCTGTTTGCGAGAAAGGATATTCAGAATGCTGCCGATTTAAAGGGCAAGAAGCTAAGCTTCTCGCGAGGAACCTTTATTCCTTATTTATGGGATGTTTATTTGGCAGAGAACGGCATCGCGTTAAATGATGTGGAGTTAATCGGCCAAGGGGGCTTCGACGAGGCCTACGTCGCTTTGAAAAAAGGCGAAGTAGACGGAGTATGGGTCTACGGGGCGGTATTGAACGCCAAATTTGCGGCGCTGGAGGAAGCGAATGAGCTGACGGATATGTCGCAGACGCCTGTGCGGCTCGGAACAGGTCTGGTTGCGCCCGATGAGCTGATCGCCAAAAACGAAGATGGCTTAGTGGAATTCTTGAAGGCGCTGGATGAAGCTTCGGCTTATGCGCAGGAGCACCCGGATGAAACGGCTGACCTTTTGTACAAGGAAGTGAAGCAGCCGCGGGAAGCGACATTGAAGGATTTGCCGAACAATCCGTGGAGCATCGGCTTTACGCAAAAGGCTTATGACGGCTTAGCGGGACAAAAGAAATACATGATCGATAACAAAATTATCGAGAAGGATTTTGAGCTGAACGAGAAATTGAATCTGGCGCTTGTTCGCAAGGCGTTCCCGGATCGCGTGATTGAACTTAAGTAGGGAGGCAAACAAAATGGCAGTCGCACCGAACACCAATGCTATTTATATTGAAAGCTTAAACAAGAGCTATTCGCAGCAAACGGCCGGCGAGCTTCATTACATTATTAAAGATGTCGATTTAGTCGTCAAAGGAGGAGAGTTTTTCGTTCTTCTTGGACCAAGCGGCTGCGGCAAATCGACTCTGCTTAATATGGTTGCAGGTTTCGTTTCAAAGTCATCGGGAAACTTGCGGGTTGGCGAAGACGAGGTGGAGCGTCCGGGGCAGGATCGCGCGGTCGTCTTCCAGCAGGCGGACTCTTCCTTGTTTCCTTGGCTGACCGTAAGAGAAAATGTGGAGTTCGGGCTACGGATGAAGCGGATACCGGCGGCAGAGCGGCAAGCGATTTCCGATAAGTATATCGCTATGGTGGGACTGAGCGGGCATGAGAAAAAATTCCCGCGAGAGCTGTCGGGCGGCATGAAGCAGCGGGTACAGCTCGCGCGCGTGCTTTCTAACGACCCGGCCATACTGCTTATGGATGAGCCGTTTGGCGCGCTGGACGCCATGACAAGGCGGACGATGCAGCGGGAGCTGGCCGGCATTTGGCGCAATACGGACAAAACCGTCATCTTTGTTACGCATGACATCCAGGAGGCGCTTCTGCTTGGGCAGCGAATCGGCATTATGTCGGCGGGGCCTTCATCCAAAATAACGGATATATACGAAGTGCCGCTCGCTTATCCGCGAGATATCGCAAGACCTGAATTCAATGAGCTTTACGAACGCATTCAATCTCATTTTGACGAGTAGAAAGGGGGAAGGCAGATGCGTCTGCTGAAGAAAAAAGGGGTGCTGCTGCTGTTGCTGTGGACAGCGGGACTGACGTTATGGCAATTGCTTTCTCTCCTGTATGGCCCGGAGGTTTTGCCGGGGCCCGTCTATACGGCGAAGGGAGGATATGAACTGCTGGAAGACGGTTCCCTGCTCAAATATATCGGAATCAGCTCCTATCGCGTATTGATGGGTTGGACGCTCGGGAGCTTGCTGGCCATACCTGTCGGCTTAATTATTGGGAAGGTGAACATCGTTCGTACGTTTGCGGAGCCATTCTTGAACTTTATTCGCTTCATCCCGCCGATTGCGTTTATTACGTTGTTTTTGGTATGGTTCGGTATTGGAGAGACCTCCAAAATCGCCTTGATTTTGTATGCTACCTTCTTCATCGTTGTGCTGAATACGCTGACGGGGGTGCTGTCTGTCGAGGAGGACAAAATTCGTTCGGCCCGGAGCATGGGAGCTTCAGAATGGCAAATTGTCCTCCATGTTATCGTTCCTGCGACGGTCCCTTTCATGTTTACGGGTGTAAGGCTAGCTATGGGAACCTCTTATATGGCTATTATCGGGGCGGAAATGATTGCTTCAAACGAGGGCATCGGTTATTTAATCTGGAATTCGCGATTGTTTTTCCGTACCGACTGGATTTTTGTCGGTCTGATTTGCCTCGGATTAATGGGCTTTATTACGGACCGGGCTGTAGGCTTGCTAGGACGCAAGCTGCTATTCCGCTACGGCGTTGTCAGCACGACCTCGCTCAGAAGATAAGATGATGTTTGCGCGTGAACCCTTTGTAGAGAGAGCTGCAAAGGGAATTTTTTATTCGATGGAATAGGTATTAAACCTGGACAGGCGCGGTTGTGTTAATATATGGGTACGACGAAACGGCGCAGGAGGTTAAGATGGCTCAATTTGCAGCGATTATGATCATTGTGGTATTCCTCTTTATTATACTAAGCGTAATTATAAAAGCGACTGGTTCTAGCCGAAACGGTCGATCGGGCGGCAGGGGACAAGGGTCGTTTGGTCGGACCAATGCATTTGCGCCTTGGCCGAAAGCGGATTTGCCTTCAGCGCTGGGCGTGCCGTACGGACACCCTGCGAGGCGGGCTGCGGAACGCTTGGAGGCGGCGCTTAGCTCGGACTTTGAGAGCCGCGCGAAGGATCGCGTACTGAAGGAATTCCCGAGAATCTCAGATAAAGAATGGGATTGGACATGGTTCGAACTCAAGCGGTACTTCTTGATGTGCAGCATTATGCGCAGCGTTCCGATGTACAGCAAACAGGTGGATGCCGTATGGCATGAGATGCTTATGTTTACCAGGGAGTATGAGCAGTTCTGCACAAGCTTCTGCGGCGAAATGATTCACCATGCGCCTCATGAACCGGGAGCGCTGCCGCAGCCGGGAGAGCGGGCGCTGTTCGATTGGGTTTACGGCGAGCTGTTCACTCAAACACCGGCTAGCGGAAGGATATGGGGAGCGTTCTACCGGACTCGCATGTCGGAGCAGAGGCTGGCGGAGCTAAAAGAATTCGGCAAGGAAAAGCTTCGGGAACAGTGGTTTAATAAGAAGACCGCGGCCCGTATCGCGGATTTAAATGAAACGGTAGATTATTTAATAGAACGTGCCGGGTCCCAGCTTTCGGCTGTTGGCAGCGGCAAACCGCCTTACGGGAATGAATCGCGCCCCGCGAACGGCTATGGCTATGATCCAATACTGGGAGCAACCGGCCTGCTGTCGGGTATGCTTATCTATCATTCAATGTCGAATCCGGATGATTTCGCCCAGCAGATGGATCAAGCCCAGAACGAGGAGCAGCGCAAAGCAAACGGCAGCGGCGATTCAACGTACGCCTGCAGCGGTTCCTCCGACGATGGCAGAAACGATTCTGGGGGAGACCACGGCGGTTCAGGCGGAGATTCTTCCGGCGGCGGAGGAGATAGCGGGGGATCTTCTTGTGGTTCCTCCTGCGGAGGCGGCTGCGGTAGCAGCTAAAGAGCATTTAACTCATATAGACTGGCAAAGGCCGGCGCCTTCCAAGAGGGAGGCGCCGGCCTTTATTATATTTAAAATTTATTAATTTTCGCTAATAAATAGGCTTATAGATCTCCGCGAAACAAGCTTTTGACGCCAAAGGACGGATGCGGCCGTTGGCGCTTGGCGCGTTTTGCAAAACACAAGATGCAACCGCTTGTTTACAATGCTATAATATACGGGATTGTGTCAGGGCTTGCGACGACTGGAATAATAACAACAATGTACGGGAGGAATACCGCTCCATGAGCAAACTAATCATTTGCGACCATCCGTTAATTCAGCATAAGCTGACTTTTATTCGGAATAAAGAAACGAATACAAAAGATTTTCGGGAATTGGTTGATGAAGTCGCAACATTAATGTCATACGAAATTACGAGAGAAATTCCGCTTGATACGATCAAGGTACAAACGCCTGTCGCTGAGACGGACGCTAAGGTTGTATCGGGAAGAATGCTTGGCCTTGTCCCTATTCTGCGTGCCGGACTTGGCATGGTAGACGGCATATTGAAGCTGATTCCATCAGCGAAGGTAGGCCATATCGGTCTTGCCCGCGATCACGAGACGCTTCAGCCAAAGGAATATTATATTAATCTGCCAACGGATGCGCCGAATCGCATGCTTATCGTCATTGATCCGATGCTTGCAACCGGCGGCTCGGCTATCGCGGCTATCAGCTCGCTGAAAAACCATAAATGCGATCAAATCAAATTAATGTGTCTGATCGCTGCTCCGGAAGGCGTGAAAGCCGTACAGGAAGCGCACCCGGATGTCGATATCTACATCGCGGCTTTGGATGAGCGCCTCAATGAAAAAGGTTACATTGTCCCTGGTCTAGGAGATGCCGGAGATCGCATGTTTGGCACAAATTAGTTCAAATCGACATGAAACGATAATAGGAGTGAAAGATTTTGTCTAAACTGAAGGTAATGACCATTTTCGGAACGCGTCCGGAAGCCGTTAAGATGGCGCCGCTCGTGCTGGAGCTGCAAAAGCGCGAAGACGAAATCGAATCGATCGTATGCGTAACGGCTCAGCATCGCCAGATGCTGGACCAGGTTCTCGATTTTTTCGAAATCCATCCAAATTACGATTTAAATGTCATGAAGGATCGACAGACGCTGACAGAAACGACAGTCCGCGTATTAGAAGGACTGGATCCCGTGCTCACGGAAGCCAAGCCTGACATCGTGCTCGTTCACGGGGATACGCAGACGACGTTCCTTGCGAGCTATGCCTCCTTTCTAAAGCAAATACAAGTGGGACACGTAGAAGCGGGGCTTCGTACGTGGAACAAACTATCTCCGTACCCGGAGGAAATGAATCGGCAGCTTGCCGGCGTGCTATCTGATGTGCACTTTGCACCGACGGAATGGTCGGCGAATAATTTGCGCAAAGAGAACAAGTCGGATGCTGCCATTTATGTGACTGGCAACACGGCTACCGACGTATTTCAATATACGGTGGACGAGTCCTTCTCGCATCCCGTGATCGATTGGGCGAAAGGGAAACGAATGATTCTTATGACGGCTCATCGCCGCGAAGCGCTTGGCGAGCCGCATCGGAACATTTTCCGCGCGGTAAAACGGATTGCGGATGAGCATGAGGATGTCGTCGTCGTATATGCGGTGCATCCAAACCCGGCTGTAAGAGAGCCTGCCAATGAAATATTGGGCGATCATCCCCGCATTCGGTTGATTGAACCGCTTGATGTGTTTGAATTCCACAATTTTTACCCGCATGCCCACATGATCATGACGGATTCGGGCGGCTTGCAAGAAGAGGCACCGTCCTTCGGAGTGCCGACGCTTGTTCTTCGCGATACGACGGAGCGTCCGGAAGGCATCGAGGCAGGCACTCTGGAGCTTGTAGGAACGGATGAGGAGCAGGTATATAGTCGTGCGCATGCGCTTTTGACCGATTCCCAGCTGTACGCCCGCATGAGCCAGGCAGCCAATCCGTATGGCGACGGACGGGCTTCGGAACGTATCGTAGACGCGATATTGCATCATTTTGGCAGGTTGAAGGATCGTCCGGATTCGTTCACACAACGTTCATAGATTGCATTAGGGCGATGACCTGATAGGCGAATGTACAGCATACAGTAGTACTGTACGGTTTTCCGGGGTCATAATACCTTATGTATCAAGGGTTTTGGACGTTCTGTTCACCAAAAGTTTGCAGTTAATTCAATTGACAAACGTGTCACGGCTTGGATAAAATAAATGAGGATTGACAGGGGTATGAGCCATGAATAAAAAGGACAGAAGGGACAATCCGCTGTTTGCCGCCGGACTCGTTGGCGCACTCGGAGTGCAAGTCGCTGTATGTATCTTTTTAGGCTATTGGATCGGCTCGTCGCTCGGGAACCGTTTTGGGGATCCGAAGGCATGGTCGCTCGGTGGCATACTGGTCGGTCTGGCTGTCGGACTACTCTCAGCCATTCTGCTCGTTAAGAAGGTTATGGAGGAAGCCGATGGATAAAATAATGAAGACAGCAATACGTACGCTTGTTTATGCAATGGCAGTGTGCCTAATTGTATGGGCGTTCCTTCCGGAATGGCGTACGGTGTCTCTCGGCCTTCTTGTGGGATTGGCAGCAAGTTCCATGAATGCGTTTTTACTAAAACGCAGAGTAGAAATGGTCACCCTAGGAGCAGCAGGGGTCGGACCGCGCAAGAGAGGTCTTGGTCTTGGAAACCGTATCGCAACAGTGTTGTTGGTTGCCATGATCGCCTATCGTTTTCCGGAGGACCTGAACATGCCGGCAGCTTTAGCTGGCTGTATGGTCATGCCGTTTGTTCTATTGGTAGCAGCGTATATCCACAATAAACGACAATCTTAGCGGAAAGGGGTGAAAATTTTAGATGCATGAATTTCCCATATGGCAGCTCGGGCCGCTTCAAATCGACATTTCGAGCTTCATTGCCATTACGGTTTCAGTTATTGTAACGTTTTTGATCGCGAAGCTGGCTGTTCGCAACCTTTCTGTGGACAACCCTTCAAAGTTCCAAAACTTTTTGGAATGGGTTGTCGATTTCGTACACAACTTTATCTCTAGCACGATGCCTTTAAATCGTGTAAAGCCTTTCTTGTCTTTAGGGATGACGCTCATTATGTTTATCTTCATCTCCAACTTGCTCGGACTGCCTTTCGGTATCGTGACTGAAACTCATCATGCTTACGAATCGTTCGGTATCACGGAGGAGCTGTTGGAAGATAAAGGCGGACATGTCGAAATCGCTTGGTGGAAATCGCCAACTGCTGATATCTCGGTAACGGCAGGTCTAGCGCTAATCGTATTCGTGATCGTCCATTTCCTTGGTTTGAGATTGAATACGAAGCACTATCTGAAGCATTACTTCCATCCGTTTCCGGTTTTCTTCCCTGTTAACGTGATCGAGACGATCTCTAAGCCGGTAACGCTGGCGCTGCGGTTGTTCGCGAACATTTACGCGGGCGAGGTGCTTATCGCAACAATCTTGATGATGGGATGGGTGGGAACGCCTTTTCTTGTCGCATGGCAGGGCTTCAGTCTTTTCGTCGGCGGTATCCAAGCTTTCTTGTTTACGATTCTTACGATGGTGTATATCTCGCAAGCAGCTATCCACGATGAAGAACATTAATATCCGCTTTATGCCTCGGAGTGATTTTTAAGGACTGAGGTTGGCTATACAAAATAAAAACAACAATATTCGAGGAGGATTTTAAAAATGGAATTATTAGCAGCAGCTTTGGCAGTAGGTTTGGGCGCAGTTGGCGCGGGCGTAGGTAACGGTATGATCGTTAGTAAAACAGTTGAAGGTATCGCTCGTCAGCCTGAACTTCAAGGTAAATTGCAAACAACAATGTTTATCGGTGTAGGTATCGTCGAAGTTGTGCCTATCATCGGCGTAGTAATCGGTTTCTTGGCTTTCTTCCAAGCATAATAACTGATATTGGCGGGGAAGGCCTTAGCCCTCTTCGCCTTCGTTATGATTAAGACAATATTGCGTTGAGAAAGGAGTCGCTTCTATGTCATGGCATTGGGAATCAACAGTATATGCGATCATTGCCTTCGGGATATTATATTGGTTGCTAAGTAAATATGCATTCGGCCCGTTGTTCGGTGTAATGGAGAAGCGCAGACAGCTTGTGCTTGAACAAATGAACACAGCTGAAAGCAGCCGTAAAGCAGCCGAGCTGCAAATGGAAGAGCAGAAGATTGCACTCCAGCAAGCTCGCAAGGAAGCTTACGAAATTATTGAACAATCGAGAACGACAAGTTCGAAGCAGGCGGAAGAAATCGTTCAAACCGCGAAATCGGAAGCAACTCGTCTGAAAGACGATGCCCTCAAAGATATCGAAAGCGAGAAAAACAAAGCAATTGCAGCCCTTCGTACCGAGGTTGGCGGCATTTCCGTGAAAATCGCGTCGAAAATTATTGAGAAGCAAGTAGATGAGAAATCGCAAGAACAGCTGGTTGGTCAATATTTGAAAGAAGTTGGAAATAAATGAGCCGCGATGCAGCCGTAGCGAAGCGCTACGCTAAAGCATTGTTCGAGGTTGCTGAGAAGCAGCAGGTTGTTTCGGAGGTAGAGGAGCAGCTTAAGCTGGTCGTGCAAACTCTCGAGCAAGACGCTGACGTTCAAAAGTTCCTATCTCTTCCGAGCATTGATCCGGCAAGCAAGATTGCCGTTCTCAAAACAGCGTTCGGCGATCGCGTATCCGCACTTGTGATCAATACGCTGGAAATTCTTATTACCCGCAGACGTCAAGACGTCATTGCCGATGTATATGCGGCATACACGAAGGTTGCGGGAGAGTCGCTTGGTCAAGCGCATGCAACGGTTTATACCGCACATGCTTTGTCCGATGAAGAGCTTGTCGGAGTAGCGGCACAGTTCGGACAAATAACCGGCAAAACTATTATTGCACAGCAAATCGTAGAGCCAGCTTTGCTTGGAGGCGTACAAGTACGCATCGGCGACCGCCTATATGACGGCAGCTTGTCCGGCAAATTGGAACGTTTACAAAAATCGTTTAAAATCTAATGCACTGTAGATAGGGGTGAACGAATTGAGTATCAGACCTGATGAAATCAGCACGCTGATTAAACAACAGATCGAACAATATAAATCCGAAATTCAAGTCGTAGACGTCGGCACCGTAATCAATGTCGGTGACGGTATCGCCCGCGTACACGGTTTGGAAAATGCGATGCAGGGCGAATTGCTCGAATTCTCCAACGGTGTTGTCGGTATGGCTTTGAACTTGGAAGAAAGCAATGTCGGTGTCGTTATTCTTGGACCGTACACGGATATCCGTGAAGGCGATCAAGTAAAACGTACTGGCCGTATTATGGAAGTACCTGTCGGCGAAGAGCTTCTTGGCCGCGTAGTAAACCCGCTTGGTCAGCCGCTTGACGGCAAAGGACCAATCAACACGACTCAATTCCGTGCGATTGAATCTCCGGCACCAGGCGTTATCGACCGTAAATCGGTTCATGAACCAATGCAAACGGGAATTAAAGCAATCGACGCAATGGTACCGGTAGGCCGCGGACAACGTGAGCTTATCATCGGTGACCGTCAAACAGGTAAAACAGCGATTGCAATCGATGCAATCATTAACCAAAAAGGCAACGGCGTGAAATGTATTTACGTAGCTGTCGGCCAAAAACAATCCACTGTTGCAAACGTAGTTGAAACTCTTCGCCGCCACGGCGCTCTTGAGTACACAATCGTTGTAACGGCTGGCGCTTCCGAGCCTGCTCCATTGCTCTTCCTAGCTCCTTACGCGGGCTGCACAATGGGCGAGTACTTCATGTACAAAGGCGAGCACGTTCTTGTTATCTATGATGATCTATCGAAACAAGCAGCAGCTTACCGTGAGCTTTCACTCTTGCTTCGCCGTCCACCGGGTCGTGAAGCATACCCAGGGGATGTATTCTACCTTCACTCCCGTTTGCTTGAGCGCGCAGCTAAGCTTAGCGACGCTAGAGGTGGCGGTTCAATGACGGCACTGCCATTCATTGAGACGCAGGCATCAGACGTTTCGGCATACATTCCTACGAATGTTATCTCGATTACAGACGGTCAAATCTTCCTTGAAGCAGATCTATTCTACTCGGGTCAACGCCCAGCGGTTAACGTTGGTATCTCCGTATCCCGTGTAGGTGGTTCCGCTCAAATTAAAGCAATGAAAAAAGTAGCCGGTACGCTCCGTCTGGATCTTGCGGCTTACCGCGAGCTTCAAGCGTTCTCGCAATTCGGCTCTGATCTTGATAAATCTACACTAGCTCGCCTTAACCGCGGTGCCCGTACAATGGAAATTCTGAAACAAGACGTTAACCAACCGATGCCGGTTGAGAAGCAAGTTATCTCAATCTACTCCGCGGTTAAAGGCCACTTGGATGAAATTCCAGTATCGGATATCCTTCGCTTTGAGAAAGAGTTCCACGCGTACTTGGATTCGAACAGCCCGGAAATCGGCCAATCGATCCGCGATACGAAGGACATCGTTGCTGACAACGAGAAAGCTCTTGTTGATGCGATCAATAAATTCAAGAAAAGCTTTGCTGTATCAGCATAATCTAGCGTAAACAGCTGTCGCCACGTTTGTGGCGAAGCTTGTGCTGCGCTGTGAAATAGAAGTCAACGCCCGTTCATATGTCCGGGCTTAGACTGCTTACTCCACCAACACCAGGCTTTGGAGCAGGTCCAAAGCAATAAAGGCGGGTGAAACCAAATGGCAAAAGGTATGCGCGATATTAAGCGCGAGATCAAGAGTAAACAAAATACGAAGCAGATTACGAAAGCGATGGAGATGGTTGCCGCTTCCCGCTTAAGAAAAGCACAGGAAGCCGCGCAAGCAGCGCGTCCATACGCCGAGAAGCTGAAGGAAGTTGTAGCGAGCATCGCTGCCGGCACTAGAGATGTGAAACATCCTATGCTGGAGACACGTCCGGTGAAGAAAACGGGTTATCTCGTTATTACTTCGGACCGTGGTCTTGCAGGCGGCTACAATGCGAATATTCTTCGTAAAGTAACGCAAACGATTCGTGAGAACCATAAGTCAAGCGATGAGTACGTGTTGTTCGTTATCGGACGGAAGGGCCGCGATTATTTCCGCCGCCGCAACATGCCAATCGTTGAGGAAGTGACTGGCTTGCCAGACGCTCCTTCATTCGCTGACATTAAATCGGTTGCGTATTCCGCGGTACAGAAGTTTTCCGAAGGCGCGTATGACGAGCTTTATCTTTACTACAATGAATTCGTAAATGCGATTACTCAAGTACCGACAGCATTGCGTTTGCTGCCGCTTGAAGAAGTGGGCGGAAATGCAGCTGTTACATCGTATGAATACGAGCCATCACCAGAAGGCGTGCTTGAAGTGCTGCTGCCTAAATATGCGGAAACGCTCATTTACAGCGCGGTACTAGACGGTAAAGCGAGTGAGTTCGGCGCACGTATGACTGCCATGGGAAGCGCAACGAAAAATGCGACGAAGATCATCAACCAATTGACGCTTACTTACAATAGAGCGCGTCAAGCGGCAATTACCCAGGAAATTTCCGAAATCGTTGCAGGGGCAAATGCCCAATCTTAATATAGGCACTGCAAGGGCCGGACGCTTGCGATAAGCAGATCGGCGTGCAGTAACAAGAAGGAACCAGGAGGGAAAACCATGAAAAAAGGACATGTTGTATCCGTCATGGGTCCGGTCGTAGACTTAGAGTTCGAACGCGGCAATTTGCCGGAAATTTTGAACGCTGTCAAAATCGAGCAAAAGGGCGAAGCAGGCGGCATTGATATTAACTTGACGCTTGAAGTAGCCGTTCACCTCGGTGACAATAAGGTACGTGCCGTAGCTATGAGTACGACAGACGGTCTTGTACGCGGTATGATCGCAGTAGATACAGGCGCAGCAATCACCATTCCGGTTGGCGCACCAACACTTGGCCGTGTATTTAACGTACTTGGTCAACCAATCGACGAAGCGGGCGATGTTACATCACCAATTAACCTTCCGATTCACCGCGAAGCACCTGCTTTTGACCAACTTTCCACACAAGCGGAAATTCTTGAAACAGGCATTAAAGTAATCGACCTTCTCGCACCATACGCAAAAGGCGGTAAAATCGGCCTCTTCGGCGGCGCGGGCGTAGGTAAAACGGTTACGATCCAAGAGCTTATCAATAACATCGCGCAAGAGCACGGCGGTATCTCCGTATTCGCGGGTGTAGGTGAGCGTACTCGTGAAGGTAATGACCTTTACCACGAGATGAAAGACTCCGGCGTACTAAGCAAAACAGCGATGGTATTCGGACAAATGAACGAGCCGCCAGGCGCACGTCAACGCGTAGCTTTGACTGGTCTGACCATGGCTGAATATTTCCGCGACGAAGAAGGAAAAGACGTACTATTGTTCGTCGATAACATCTTCCGTTTCACGCAAGCAGGTTCCGAGGTTTCGGCCCTTCTAGGCCGTATGCCTTCCGCGGTAGGTTACCAGCCAACGCTGGCAACTGAAATGGGTCAGCTGCAAGAGCGTATCACGTCCACGAAAAAAGGTTCGGTTACTTCGATCCAAGCGATCTACGTACCTGCCGATGACTACACGGATCCGGCTCCTGCAACGACGTTTGCCCACTTGGACGCTACGACAAACTTGGAGCGTAAAATCTCCGAGATGGGTATCTTCCCAGCGGTTGATCCGCTCGCGTCGTCTTCGCGTATCCTAAGCCCATCCGTTTTGGGTGAAGAGCACTATAACGTAGCTCAAGGCGTTAAGAAAATTCTTCAACGCTACAAAGAGCTTCAAGATATTATCGCAATTCTAGGTATGGACGAGCTTAGCGAAGAAGATAAATTGACGGTGTCTCGCGCACGTAAAATTCAACTCTTCCTATCTCAGCCGTTCCACGTTGCTGAACCGTTCACAGGCATTAAAGGTAAATATGTACCTGTTAAAGAATCCGTTCGCAGCTTCAAAGAAATTCTCGATGGCAAACATGACGACCTTCCGGAAGAATCCTTCCGATATGTTGGTGTGATTGAAGAAGCCGTGGAGAAAGCCAAAACGCTTTAATAGCGAAAGGCGGGAGGAATCCACATGAGTTCGTTTTTGGTAGAGATCGTAACACCAGAGCGCAAGGTGTACGCAGAGACTGCGAATATGGTTAGCGTAACTGGCGTTGAAGGTGAGCTTGGCATATTGCCAAACCACATTCCGCTGGTAACGCCGCTTCGTATCGCGCCTGTCGTCATCAAACGCGATAATAATAAAGCAGATGTTATAGCGGTAAATGGAGGCTTTATCGAGGTACGCAAGGATAAGATCGTTATTCTTGCCGAGAGCGCGGAGCTTGCAACCGATATTAACATTGAACGGGCTGAAGCCGCTAAACAGCGTGCCCAGCAGCGTCTTGCGGCTAAGCAAGACCAGATTGATTTCCGCCGCGCGGAGCTTGCTTTGCAGCGTGCCATGAATCGTCTGAACGTAAAGCAGAAATAAGCATAACCAATTAAAGCATCATTCATGCCTTCAAGGCGTGAATGATGCTTTTTTTTATGTTTGGGCTTTGGGAGCCTAACTGCAGTAAGCATCTTTATTGAAATTAATGAATCTATTGATTATTAGACGCTAATCCATGTCAGGTTTTTGTTAATATTCGTGTTTTAGTCGGAAATCGATGATATATTCCTATGAATTTGAGCTGTTTCGACAAAAAGACTAATATTATGTATGAAATATCAAACATTATATGTTAATATAGTTAACATCAGAAATGACAGAGATAGCAGGGGGAGAGTCATATGTTTGATTGGTTAGGAATGAAGGTAGGATTTCCGCTCTGGGTTTCATGGCGTTTGAACAAGCAATTGAAAGCGGATGTCGAGCATAGCTTTGAAGGGATTGCAGAGACGCGCAAAGAGCTGCTTACCAACTGGGCGACGGATTATTGGACGCATTTAGACCGTTTGAGCGACGAAATGTCAGTACTGCTCAGTCAAAAGGAAGATCATTCTGCTTCTACCGTGCAGTCGCAAATAGAATCGCTATTCGCTAGAACATATGCGCGGGCAATAGACTTCACAGAGATTTTCTTTCTGGATGCGAAGCAATCCGTTGCCTACTCAACGTTCAGCGCGCATGTCGGCATGGCCTACCCGTCGGATAGTATTTTGCAGCCAGGGCTTGCATATACGAGGGAAGCGAGCAGGTTGCGAAGATGCCTATTCGGACCTTTCAGAGATCCGATTACGTTAAAGCTAGGGCCGCGCTCATCCTCCTTCCACGATAAAATGACATTATTGTTTATGGTCCCTATATCGGTGAATAACAGCTTGGCAGGGACTTTGTGCGGCCGTGTGCCAAATGATGTGTTGGGCGATTTGATTCAACGGGAATCGGGCCACGTATACCCGGATTCCGGGGATAATTACATATTTATGGCTAAGGCCGGACTTAATACGCAAATTGCGCCGGGTACGGCACTTTCCCGGAGCCGCTTCGAGGATCGTACATTTACGCATGGAGAAAACCTTAAGGATGGGGTTACTACCGATTGGGGTACGGTTTCGATAAAGGAGCATACCGAACTGGAGATCGTATTTACCGATCCGGCGACAGGGGAGCTGCATACGGGCGTAGCGAATACGATCCGCAACGGCAGCAATTTGTTTGTAGAATTCCCGGGCTACTCGGATTATAGGCATATATCCGTTATTGGCAAAGGGGTAACCTTTCAGCTTCCGCATTGCCCGGATAAATGGGGGATGATGTGCGAGGGCGACCTGGAAGAGGTTTACCGGATCCGCAGTATCGGTTGGAGGCAGCGGAAGCTTCAGCTTATCTCCATTGCCAGTTTAAGCGTGACGACGGCGCTGCTTATAGTGTTCATTGCATCCAGTGCACCGATTTGGATGACCGCGGCGGCAGCGGGCATGTTTAATCTTTTATTCGGATTAATCTACAGCGGTGTCTTTCAGAAAAAGGAGTCCGAGCGGGTCGTGACCCATTTGCGCAAAATTAACAGCTTTATACGTTTGAATGCCGAAGGCAAAGGTGATTTGACCCAACGTCTCGCGCTTCAGGAGTTCGATAATGATGAATCAAAGGAATTAGCTAAATGGATCAATAATATGATTGATTCCTTGGAAGGCATCATGCTTCAGGTTAGGCTTGCTTCGGCAGACGTGTTATCCAGCCAGCTTGTGCTTAATGAGTCGGCGGCAGTGACGTCGGCATCAACGGAACGGGTCAGCGGGAAAGTAACGGATATGATCGGCAGCATTAGGCTGCAGCTAAAAGATATCGACATGGCCAAGGATGCGGCTGGCGATATGAGGACGACGCTGAAGCAGATTGAAGAGCAGGCGGCGGAACAAATAGCGGCAGCCAAAAGCGAGGTTGACCGGATTGGGGACAAAATGCATCACATCTCTGCTAAGGTTGGTGAGACGAACAAGACCATTCATAAATTTATGGATACCGTTCAGGAAATTCAAAGCGTCCTGCATGTGATTGAGGAAATATCTGCACAAACGAATCTCTTGGCACTAAATGCCTCGATTGAGGCTGCCAGGGTTGGCGAGCAGGGCCGAGGTTTTGCGGTGGTCGCATCGGAAATCCGCAAGCTCGCGGATATGACCAAAAAATCGACCGAAGAGGTGCATGGCATTACCCGCCATATTTATGATGAGGCGAAGCAGGCCTACGCATCGATGGATGAGGGAACAAGAGTCGTCGAGGAAGGCAACCAGCTGGTTGCGGCAGCGGCCAGTACGCTTGCTAACGCGCACGCGGAGGATCTTCGCAAGACGAAGGTTGTCGACGAGGTTGTGCAGCTTATGGAGAAAATCGCTCTCGTAAGCCGAGAAAACCGCAAGGTATCCTCCGACGTAGAGAGCAAAGTGCAGGAGCTTATCGGCGAGATGACGAATGTACGTCAAACCTCGCAAAGCGTGGAGTCCATTACGACGCTGCTGCAGCAGCTGGTCGGACAATTTAAGCTGACGGAATCAAGAATCCGATAGGAAGAAAGAATGGAAGCCGCAGGAAACCGTGTAGAAACGGTCCTGCGGTTTTTTTTCGTGAAAAAGGTTCGGTGAAAGCGATAATAATCCAGCGGATGGGGCGGTGTACATAATTATGCCATGGAAGAGTTATCCTAAGACAGCGAGCGATATAACGGAAAGGAGAGGGGCATATGTACAAAGCTTATGTACGAGGCAAAGGCAAAGCGGGAAAAAAAACGGATAAAAGATCATCCCGTGCTGAAAAGCTTGAGAAAGAGCAGCTTGATCCCTATGCGGATAAGCCCCTTTCACTTTCTGTTGAACAAAATATGGCGATCATAAAAAAAGAGCTGGGCGAGAGCGAGGATATCATCTTCCGCGAACTGTCGCTTCCCGATCCTAACCATACGAAGATCGTTATTGTGTATGTGCAGGGAATGGTGGATGACGAACGATTGAATGAGTTTATCATCCAACCGATCCATAGAGAGCGATTTCCGCAGGACGAGCCTATCCAACCGGAGGAATTGCTAACGGTCATGAGGAGCGGACTGCTTTCCATAGGAGTCCTTACGGATATCAGCGATTGGAAGTTGTTATTCCAAAAGCTCTTTATGGGCTACAGCATCCTGCTTGTCGAGGGAACGGATCAAGCGCTTGCAGCCAATGTTATCGGCGGTGCGAGGAGAGGAATCGAAGAGCCGAAAACCGAAATGGCAATTCGGGGGCCGAGGGAAGGCTTTACGGAATCGATCCGGACGAACACGTCTATGATCCGCAGAAAAATCCGCAGCCCAAAGCTCTGGATGGAGCAATGGACGATCGGGGAAATTTCGCAAACGCCGGTTTGTATTATGTATATAAAAGGATTGGCGGACGAAAATGTGCTCGTGGATTTGCGTGAAAGGCTGGATGCCATACGTTTAGACGGGATCTTGGAATCCGGATATATCGAAGAGTTGATAACGGACCAGAAGTGGTCGCCATTTCCTACCGTGCTCAACAATGAACGGCCCGATGCGGTAGCAGGCAATCTGTTGGAAGGCCGCATTGCCATTTTGGTAGACGGAACGCCGTTCGTTCTTGTAGTGCCTGCCATATTGAATATGTTCTTTCAAGCGTCAGAAGACTATTATCAACGCTTTGATATTACTACCTTTTTGAGAATGCTTCGTTTTGTTTCTTTTTTGATTGCGCTGCTAATGCCGTCCGTTTATGTTGCTATTGTCGGCTACCATCAGGAAATGATCCCCACGCAGCTGCTCTTGAAGCTGGCCGCACAGCGTGAGGGCGTGCCTTTTCCCGCTTATTTGGAAGCCTTTATTATGGAATTCGTTTTTGAAATCCTGCGCGAAGCCGTTGTTCGCATGCCGAGCGCCGCAGGCAATACGATTTCCATTGTAGGAGGTTTGGTTATCGGGCAATCCGTCGTTGAAGCGGGCATCGTATCTCCGGCTGTCGTAATCGTCGTCTCGTTCACGGCAATCGCAAGCTTCGTATCGCCTACCTACAGCCTTGGCATTGCGGCGAGATTGCTGCGTTTTCTCCTGCTGCTGGCCGCATCGACGCTGGGCTTCTACGGCATTGGTTTAGTTGTACTCGTGCTTGTTTTACATCTGAGCAATATCAGGTCTTTTGGGATGCCGTATATCAAACCGTTCGCCCCGTTTTTTCTCAAGGATATGAAGGATACGCTCGTTCGGGCACCGCACTGGATGATGCGCGATCGTCCTGAATTGCTGGCAAGCAAAAACAAAACAAGACAGGACATCGAACTGGAGCCAAGGAAGGAGCCTGAGCAATGAGCCGCCTCCAACGCCATGAGAGACAAGCTTTCATCCTGCGAGCATGCCGTAAAGGAGTTCTCTTATGGACAGCATGCTTGCTGATTCTGCTGAGCGGCTGCTGGGATCTTCGGTATTTGGATAAGCTCGGTGTCGTTCTGGCTTTAGGAGTGGATGAAGATCCTAGCGGCAAACAGAAGCTGCAGCTGACGGTTCAGGTCGTGCTCCCGCAAAACGTAGCCGCTGAGAGCAAGGGCGGAATTGGGGGGACGGCGGTAACGACATTTACGGAGACCGGCGATACCCTGTTTGAAGCGATACGCAAGATGTCGGCCAAAACGTCGAGGAGACTTTTTTTCTCCCATACCCAAATGCTCGTTATTGGAGAGGGGATAGCCAAAAAGGGGATATTTCCGCTAATCGATTTAATCGAAAGAAACCCTGACATCAGAACGGATATCTCCGTTATCGTTACGCGCGGCGTAAAGGCGGAGCAGCTGCTGCAGTTAACGACGCAGATGGAGTCGATACCCATCAATCAGATTCATGAAATGGTGGAGGTTAACCAGGAAGCTTATGGACTGAACTACGTGGTTAAGATCAATGACTTGACCAAGCTGCACGGGCAAGGGAAACAGCAAGCCGTGCTTCCCTCTATGCGCATAGAGGGCGATCGTACGAAAGGGAACAAGAATGAAAATGTATCCAGCATACCGGCCGAAGCCATTCCTGTACTTTCTACGATGGCAATTTTTAACAATGGAAAGCTGGTTGATTACTTAAAGCCTAAGGAATCCAGAGGGCTGTCATGGCTGCAAAATAAAATGAAAAGCACTGTCATCAAGCTGGCATGCCCGGAATCAAAGGGGAATTTAATCGTAGAGGTGCATGGAGTAAACGTGAAATACAAGGTCAAAAAAGGCGAGAACGACATGCCGATTGTAAAGGTACATCTTAGGGTGACAGGGAGCATTCAAGAAATTATGTGCCCGAAGGTCAATGTGTTGGAAGAAAAGGTATTGAACCAGATCGGAATGATGGCGAGCGAGGTCGTGAAGAACGAGGTAGAGGACACGATCAATAAGCTTCAAAAAAAACTGCAAGCCGATGCGATGGGCTGGGGCAAAGAGGTATATTTGCAGCAGCCGGCCATTTGGAAGCGGATTGAAGGGGACTGGGCCTATCTGTTTCCCAAAGTGAAAAGCGAAGTCATATGCACTTTCTTAATTACAGGATCGGGTGGACGGGGCGAATCTATAGTGGAATGAGTGATCGGTATGATGGCATTAATTGGAGTATTACTGCTTGCCTCGATATCGGGAGCAGTGATTTGGAAACGAAACGGCGATAAGCTTCTTTTTCGCGAGAGAGGCTGGGCATTGGTTATTTTAACAATAGGTACGCTCTTAATCATAGCCCGGCTGTTCCATCTGCCAATTCCTAATCCTACGGATGCGATAAAAGCGTTAACCGGGCCGATCTACCGGCCGATTATAGCCTGGATAGAGGAGGATACGTTGAAGCGATGAGTAAATTTGCGGGCATGAACAATGCGGAAATCACATCCAGCCAATGCGCCAAACTTTTATTTTTATTTGCTCTTGGGAGTGCGGCGCTCATACTGCCGACTTCCGTCACGTCCATCGCCAAACAAGACGGCTGGCTGTCGATGCTGCTTGCCGGGCCGTTTAACTATTTGATTTTAATCGTATTCTTGAAGCTCTCGGACCGCTTTCCGAACCTGTCTTTGGCCCAGTATGCGGAACGGGTGCTGGGAGCATGGGCGGGCAAGGCGTTCTCCCTGCTCTATGTTTTGTTTTTTCTCCTGCTTAGCGCGCTGGTCCTGCGCAACATTTCTGATTTTATGAGCCTCTCGGTGCTGCCTCTCACGCCGGAGTGGTTCATTGACGGCACGTTTATGATTGTCGTTATTTACGGTGTCTACTTGGGCATCGAAACCATCGCGCGCACGGGAGAAATCTTGTTTGGCTGGGGGCTGTTCGTCATTGTGATTGTGACGGTCTCGTTATTCAATCAATTTGATTTCCATAACTTCGAACCGTTTTTGTATAATGGCTTGGAGCAGCCGATAAAGGGTTTGTATCCCATCTTGGGGTTTCCGATTGGGGAGTTTGTGTTTATCACGATGGTTTTTCCGCTGGTGAGAGAGCAGGACCGTAAGAAACTGAGAAAATCATTGAAGCTGTCGGCTGCGTTGATAACGATTGTGAGTGTATCGATTACCGTGTTTTTGGTCGGGGTTATGGGAGTGGATGAGGCAAGCCGCAGCCCGTTCGCCGTGTATGATATGGCCAAAAATATTAACATTGAAGAGATATTGGTGCGTGTGGAGATTTTGGTCGCCATGGTTTGGGTCGGCACCGTATTTATGAAGCTTGCGCTATGCGTTTATGTACTAACGGTTCTTACGGCTCAAATCCTGAATTTATCTACCTATCGGACATTGGCATTGCCGTATGCGTTTATTATCGTACCGCTCTCCTTTATCGTCTACCGCAACGTCGCCCATGCCCGGGTGTTTGCGATGGGGGTGTGGACGGTATACAGTCTCTTTCACGGCTTTTTATTGCCGTTCCTGCTGCTGGTAATCGCCGTCATTCGCAAAAAACGGGATAACGGCAGCGGCAAATTTCCCGAGATCATTCCGCAGGGAACGGATTCTGTCGAAAAAGAAAAAAAGCCGGAACAGCAGGCCGACAGGCCGGACAAGGAGCCCGCTTTGACGTAACTCCGTCATAGACGTCAGTGGAAGCATTTGTTATAATTGTGAGGAAAAATTGACAAGCGGCAACGGTCCGTACCTACCCCAATTGACGGAGGCGATCGTGTGGAAAACTACGCCAATAACTATGTCGTTGTGGCTGTTTTTATCGTTCTTGGCATTTTGCTCCCAGTCGTTGCATTGACTGCAGGAAGGCTGCTAAGACCGAATAAGCCGAATGAACTCAAGCAAACCACCTATGAAAGCGGGAATGAGCCCGTAGGTGAGGGACAGGTCCGTTTTAACATCCGCTATTACTTGTTTGCTTTAATGTTCGTCATCTTTGATGTGGAAACCGTTTTCTTATATCCGTGGGCCGTTGCATATAATAAGCTCGGCTTATTTGTGCTAGTTGAAATGGTCATTTTTGCGGGAATGCTTCTTATCGGTCTTCTATATGCCTGGAAAAAGAGGGTGCTGAAATGGAATTCAGTTTAGAGTCAATTTCAATAGAGGAACGCAAAGAGCTGGAGCGCAACGTATTTATGGGTACCTTGGAGCAGCTTAAAGCCTGGGCGAGAAGCAATTCATTATGGCCGCTTACCTTTGGTCTGGCTTGCTGCGCGATTGAAATGATGGGAACGGGCGCATCGCATTATGATCTCGACCGCTTCGGCGTCATGTTCCGCACCTCGCCGCGGCAATCCGACGTGATGATCGTAGCCGGTACCGTTACGAAAAAGATGGGCCCCCTGCTCAGAAGGCTGTACGATCAAATGCCTGAGCCGAAATGGGTGATTGCGATGGGCTCCTGCGCGACGGCTGGAGGTCCCTATATCAAATCTTATGCAGTCATAAAAGGCGTCGATCAGATCGTGCCCGTCGACGTGTATATACCGGGCTGTCCGCCTAACCCGGCGGCGCTGATCTACGGCATCAACAAGCTCCAGGAGAAGATCCGATATGAAGCGAAAACCGGGAAGCGGGTGACCGACCGATGAGCGAGGAACAGAACGGGGACGGCGCAAAGCCCGTTACGGATTCGCAACCGGCACCCCAGGCAGATGCGGAGCGGGAGGCCAAGCTGAAGGCAGCGGCCGAGGCGCGCGCCGCAAGGGCTGCAGCGAAGGAAAAGGCGGAAGCGGAGGCGGGAGAAGTCCAGCCGGAGCCGCCCAAGCCGCCGTCGCTGCGGCAGCCGGAGCTGGATGCAATGACAGCGCTGCTAAAGCGGGAGATTGCCGAGTCCGCGGTTGAGGATGCTTACGTGAACGAATTAAATGGCGACATGCCAATGATTATAATCAAAAATGACTACTGGCGGGAAGCCTCGCGGCTGTTAAAGGAGCACGAAGAGCTGCGGTTCAACTATTTGCGCAATGTGTCCGGCATCGATTACGAGACGCATATGGAAGTGGTCTATCATATGCTTTCGCTTGGCAGCAACAGAGAGGTAGCTATCAAGATCAAGAGTGACCGCGATTCGGCATCCGTATATTCAGCGACGCCGGTGTGGGCGACGGCGAATTGGAACGAGCGCGAAATTTATGACCTCCTGGGCGTCGATTTTCCCGGACACCCTGATTTGCGGCGGATTATGATGCCTGACGATTGGGTCGGCCATCCGCTGCGCAAGGATTACGAACCGTTAGATTCGGAGGTGTAGGCAGCCCTTGATCCGTACAGAAGAACTTCTCTTAAACGTAGGTCCGCAGCATCCTAGCACAC
Organism: Paenibacillus sp. LPE1-1-1.1; assembly: GCF_040676435.1. Taxonomy (NCBI): domain Bacteria; kingdom Bacillati; phylum Bacillota; class Bacilli; order Caryophanales; family Paenibacillaceae; genus Paenibacillus; species Paenibacillus sp. LPE1-1-1.1. Next base: position 121,170 of record NZ_JBEGHY010000044.1, on the reverse strand, counting down.
ACGGCGTATTTCGAATTATCGTTAAGCTCGATGGCGAAGTCATAACCGAGGCAACGCCAGTTATGGGCTATTTGCACCGGGGGACGGAGAAGATCGCGGAAAATTTAAATTTCACGCAAATCATTCCTTACACGGATCGAATGGATTACGTCTCTGCCATGACGAACAACTATGTGCTCGTGCACGCGGTGGAGACCATGATGGGCCTTGAGGTGCCGCAGCGGGCGGAGTATTTGCGGCTTGTGGTCATGGAGATGCAGCGGGTAGCAAGCCATCTGGTCTGGTGGGGAACCTATCTGCTTGATATCGGAGCGATGAGCCCCTTTTTGTACGCATTCCGCGATCGGGAAATGATTATTGATCTATTCAATGAGCTGTGCGGAGCAAGATTAACCTATAATTATATGAGAGTGGGCGGCGTGAAATGGGATGCGCCGCCCGGCTGGCTCGATAAGGTGCGCGAGTTTGTTCCTTATATGGAGAGCAAGCTGCAGGAATACGATAAGCTTGTCAGCGGCAATGAAATCTTCTTGGCCCGAATCAAGGGCGTTGGAAAGTATGATGCCGCAACGGCAATCGATTATGGACTAACGGGAGCCAATTTGAGATGTACCGGAGTCGACTTCGATGTGCGCAAGGCCGAGCCTTACAGCCTGTACAGCCAATTTGAATTCGACGTGCCGCTTGGCAAGGAGGGCGATTGCTATGACCGTTATCGCATTCGTATGGAGGAAATCCGCCAAAGCCTGCGTATTTTGAAACAAGCGCTTGCGATGTTCCCAAGCGGAGGAGATACGATGGGGAAGGTGCCGCGCGTACTTCGACCGCCTGCCGGAGAGGTCTACGTCCGCATTGAATCACCGCGCGGCGAAATCGGCTGCCACATCGTATCCAAGGGTAAAGCGGAGCCGTACAGACTCAAGTTCAGGCGGCCTTCCTTCGTTAATTTGCAAATACTGCCGAAGCTGCTGGTTGGAGAAACGATGACAAACCTCATTACGATACTGGGCGGCATTGACATTGTCGTCGGGGAGGTCGATTGTTGATGCAGTCTTGGCTTAACCAGTCGCTCACCTGGGGCAATGCGCTTGTGCTGTTTCTATGGGCGGTTGTATTCCTTTTTGTCGTGCTCGGTTTCGTTACGTATGCCATTTACTTCGAACGCAAGGTAATCGGATGGATGCAGCTTCGTATCGGACCCAACCGGGTTGGACCGTTTGGCTTGCTGCAGACGGTGGCGGATATTTTCAAGCTGCTCATTAAGGAAGATACGATTCCGCGCAAGGCTGACCGCATACTGTTCATTTTAGCGCCCGCGCTCGCGTACATCCCTGCGTTCTCCGTGCTGGCGGTTCTGCCGTATACGCAAAATCTTTATTTTGCGGATTTGAATGTCGGGCTGCTCTACTATGTAGCTTTATCCGGGATCTCGACGCTTGCCATCGTTCTCGGCGGCTGGGCTTCCAATAACAAGTACGCCCTGCTCGGGGGTATGCGCTCGGCGGCGCAGATGATAAGCTATGAGGTACCGCTTGTGATTTCGGTGGTTGGCGTCATTCTGCTCAGCGGCAGCTTGAATTTAAGGGATATTGTAGCTGCGCAGGACGGGGGCTGGTTCTGGGATTGGAATTTCCTCCCGCAAATCATCGGTTTCGTTATCTTCATCATTGCGGCGGTCTCGGAGCTCAACCGCACGCCCTTCGATTTGCCGGAGGCGGAATCGGAGCTTGTTGCGGGTTACCACGTCGAATACAGCGGTTTCCGCTTCGCTTTCTTTATGCTCTCGGAATATGTTTACGTTTATGCGATTGCTGCCCTTACGACGGTGCTGTTTCTTGGCGGCTGGCATGCGCCGGCGCCTTTTCTTGATTTTGTGCCGGGAATCATCTGGTTTTTGCTGAAGTTTGCTTTTATTGTGTTTTTCCTGTTTTGGATCCGCGCGACGATGCCCCGAATTCGCGTAGACCAGCTGATGGGACTCGGCTGGAAGGTGCTGCTGCCCGTTTCGCTGCTTAACGTATTTCTCACGGCCGTATATTTGGAATTGTTTATTAAGAACTAGCAAAGGGGAGAAGGAAATGAAAGGAATGCTGCAAGGACTGGGCGTAACGCTCAAATCGATGACGGCTCCAAAAGTGACCACTTCCTATCCTGACGTGCCCTTTGTCATGCCGGATCGGTTCCGTGGCATTCAGCATTTTATTCCGGATTTGTGCATCGTCTGCAATCAATGCGCGCGCATTTGCCCGACGGATTGCATTACGCTGACAGGCAAACCGAATCCGGATCCGGACAAAAAAGGCAAGGTCATCGACACGTTTGATATTAACTTTGAAATTTGCATCCTATGCGACCTCTGTACGGAGGTTTGTCCGACGGAAGCGATCGTCATGTCGAATCATTTTGAACTGGCGACGTTCAGCCGCGATGATCTGTTTAAGGACGCGCAATGGCTGACCGACAATAATACGCTTACCCGGCAGGATAATAACAATATCGGAGCGCCGGCCAAAGGGGGCGCGAAATAGTTGTTCAATATTGCATTCACGGGCGAGTTCGTCGCTTTTTTTATCTTTTCGGCGATCATGATTTGCGGCGCTGTTCTTATGATCACGCTGGAGAAGGTCGTTCATATGGTCATCTCTATGGCAGCCGTATTTCTGGGCTTAGCGGGAATGTTCGTGCTGCTTGATGCAGAGTTCGTCGCGTTCGTACAGGTTCTGATCTATGCCGGCGCGGTTTCGATCCTGATGATCTTCGGCATTATGATGACGAAGCATCAGCCCGGGGTACGGGAGCCTGCGAAGCCGCTGCATGAGACGCTGGCTGCAATCGGTGCGCTGAGCTTGTTCGGCGTGCTGTTTTATGCGATTCGGTCGACGGAGTTGCCTGAGCCGCAGCCCTTTCGGCAAGCGGAAGATAATACGATGGCTATCGGAGAGCTTTTATATACGGGGTACGTCATTCCCTTTGAGCTTGTCTCCGTGCTGTTGACCGTTGCTTTTATCGGAGCCATCGTGCTCGCCAAGAAGGAGGCGGATTAAAGAGATGTTATCCTCCTATTTAACGCTGGCAGCGATTTTGTTTTGTATTGGGCTCTACGGCGCATTAGTAAAACGAAATGCGGTCGTCGTGCTGCTCTCGATTGAGCTTATGCTGGGCGCGGTCAACCTGAATCTGATCGCCTTTTCGAAATACGGCGTCGTTCCTTCCTTGACCGGCCAACTATTTTCGTTGTTTACGATTACGGTTGCCGCGGCAGAAGCGGCGATTGGAGTAGCTATATTGATTGCTTTGTTCCGGATGCGAGGGACAGTGAACGTCGACGAATTTGACAAAATGAGGAGGTAGCGCAGCGTATGGATAAATTCACACAAACGGCTTGGTTGATACCGCTGTTTCCGCTGGCAGCCTTCCTCGTTTTGACGGCGCTCGGCCGCAGCTACCGGCGGGCGGGCGTATTCATCGGCTCGTTAGGCACGTTTGCTGCTTTCGTGTTTTCGCTGTTGATTTTGGCAGACCGCTTGGGCGCCAATGAAGTGGACTATAATTATGCCTTCGATTGGATTTCGATTGGAGATTATACGCTTCGAATCGGGTTTGAGGTGACGAACCTGACGGCGCTTATGCTGGTGGTCGTCACGCTTGTCAGCTTTCTAGTGCAGCTGTATTCGGCGGGCTATATGAAGGACGACGAGCGGATATCCGTATTTTACGGCTATGTTTCCTTATTTACTTTTTCAATGCTGGGCTTGGTGCTGTCGGATAATTTATTGTCGCTTTATATTTTTTGGGAGTTGGTCGGCGTCTGCTCTTTCCTGCTGATCGGCTTTTGGTTTACGCTGCCCAAGGCGCGCGCAGCCGCCAAAAAAGCCTTTATCGTTACGCGCATCGGCGATGTCGGGCTGCTGCTGGCTATCCTGCTGCTGTTCTGGTATATGCCGGAGCATGCGCTTGATTTTACAACGATTCAAAGCGTGTTCGACGGTCAGTCGGGCGCGATTACAAACGGGATCACGACGCTAATCGCCCTGCTTATTTTTGTGGGCGCCATCGGGAAATCGGGGCAATTCCCGCTGCATGTATGGCTGCCTGACGCGATGGAAGGTCCGACGCCGATCAGTGCCTTGATCCACGCGGCGACTATGGTTGCCGCGGGCGTGTTTCTTATAGCGCGGACGTATGATATTTTTCAGGACTCCGCCGCTGCTATGGAAACGGTCGCTTACGTGGGCGGATTTACGGCCATCTTCGCGGCCGCGATCGCGCTGGGGCAAAATGACATCAAACGGATATTGGCGTACTCCACGGTAAGCCAGCTCGGCTATATGATGTTGGCGCTCGGTCTCGGCTCCTTAACGGGCGGGATCTTTCATTTGTTTACGCATGCTTTCTTTAAAGCGCTGCTGTTCCTGGGAGCCGGCAGCATCATCCATGCCGTACATACCCAGAATATTAACGAAATGGGCGGCCTGGGCTCGAAAATGCGCATAACGGCATGGTCTTTCGGTATCGGCGCTCTTGCGCTCTCCGGCATTCCGCCTTTATCCGGCTTTTGGTCGAAGGATTTGATATTGTCGGTCGCTTGGGAGACAAACCCGCTGTTGTTCGTCGTTGGTTTGGGAGCGGCCTTTTGTACGGCGCTATATATGTCACGGCTGTTTTTTCTCGTATTTATGGGCAAACCAAGCGTTGCGGCGTCAAAGGCTCACGAATCTCCTATTTCCATGACGCTGCCGCTGATTGTGTTAGCTGTCCTGGCTGCTGCAGCCGGGTTTATCGAGACGCCGTGGAACGGCTGGTTCGGGTCGTGGATTAACGATGGTCCTGAAGAGGCGCATGCCAGCGGCGCGGCAATCGTCGGTTCAATTGCCGTGGGACTTCTCGGAATTTATATCGGATGGCTCGTATACGGAAAAAAAAGCATCAGCAGTTCGGCCTTGCGGGAGAAAACGCCTTGGCTTGTCCGGCTGCTTGAGCGCGGCTTCTATATCGATGAGCTGTATGCAGCCGTGATCGTCAGGCCGCTGAAGCTGCTTGGCTCTGTTTTGCTGGCGTTTGATACCTATGTCATAGGCGGAATCGTCCGGCTGACAGGCACGGCGGTAAGCTCTGCCGGCCGAGCGGCAGCCCGCCTGCAGAACGGCCAGGCGCAAACCTACGGCCTAGCGGCCATTATCGGTTTTGTGGTTATTGCGGTTGCCATCGTCGGAAGGAGGTTCCTGCCGTGAGCATCCTGAATGATATTCCCATATTGTCGATTATTTTGCTGTCGCCGCTGTTAGGCGTGATCATCATGCTTTTGCTTCCGAAGCATAGGAGCAGCTGGATGAAGACAACAGTCGTCGTAACGACGCTCATTCCGCTGGTCCTGTCCTTTTGGCTGTACGCCAATTATGACAAGCAGCAGGGGGGCGCCGCGTTCGATGAGCAGCAAAGCTGGGTGCAGCTGCCGCTGAACAAGGAAACGCAGCAACCCGGCGTTTCGGAATTTATGTTTTCGTTCCAATATGAGCTTGGCGTAGACGGATTGTCGCTTCCTCTCCTGCTGCTGACGACGCTGGTATCGGCCATGGCATCGCTGGCTGCCATCCAAGTCAAAAAAAGATGGAAATCGTTTTTCATTTGGTTTCTATTGCTGGAGACGGGCATGCTTGGGGTATTCCTCGCCCGCGATCTGTTCTTGTTTTTTGTGTTTTTCGAGATTACGCTCGTTGCGATGTATTTCTTAATCGGAATCTGGGGTTATTTCAACCGCGAGCGCGCGGCTAATCAATTTCTGATCTATAACGGGATTGGTTCAGCCGTCATGCTCGTCGCCTTTGTTATTCTTGTGAACACGGCAGGTTTCCACATAGACCAAGCCGGCGAACGGATTAGCTTTATTTATAGCGGCAGCTATACGGATATATTCCGCAATATGTCCGACCCGACGGCATGGATGAATCTTGCTCCCGAGCAGGTCGGCACGATTAATCCTTTCCTCATGACGGATACGATGCAGTGGACGCTGTTTGTCATGCTGCTGATTGCCTTCGGCATTAAGCTGCCGATCTTTCCGTTCCATACCTGGATGCTGAAGGTGCATACGGAGGCTCCTACCTCCATTGTCATGATCCATTCGGGGCTTTTGCTGAAAATGGGCGCATACGGCCTGCTCCGATTCGGGCTGCTGCTCTTCCCGGAGCAGGCACGCGCATTTGCGATACCGCTGGCGGTGCTGGGGGTTATCAATATTTTGTACGGGGCGCTGCTTGCTTTTAGACAAAAGGAGTTTAAACTCGTGCTCGCCTATTCCTCGATCAGCCACATGGGAATCGTCCTTCTCGGCTTTGCTGCCATGAATGAGATTGGGATGCAAGGCGCGGTATTTCAGCTTGTGTCGCATGGACTCGTGTCCGCGCTTCTTTTCTTAATCGTAGGCAGCATTTACGAGCGAACAGGCACGACGGAGCTTGGCGAGCTGGGAGGCTTGGCGCGCTCTATGCCATTTATAAGCGGCGTATTGCTGACGGCAGGGCTTGCTTCGATCGGCCTGCCGGGATTATCAGGCTTTATAGGCGAGTTTCTATCGCTGCTAGGGCTTTTTGAATCGCAGCGCTGGCTGACGGCGGCAGCGGCGCTTGGCATTATTTTGACCGCGGTTTACATGCTTCGGGCGGTATTGAAAATTACGTTCGGACCGCAGCGGGAGACCTTTGCCGCGCTGAAGGATGCAAGGCTCATCGAAGCGCTGCCGATGATCGTGCTGCTGGCGTTCATCCTGCTGCTCGGCTGCTTCCCATCCATCCTTACGGACACGGTGCAATACGGCATGGATGGCCTGTTCGACCAATTACTTGCAACAAGGGCGGGGGGATAGACCATGTACGAAGGCGTTTCATTTATACCACTGACATGGACGGATATGCTCTACCTTGCCCCGGAATTCGTGCTAACTGCTGTGTTTCTGCTGCTGGTCGTGCTGGATTTAATATTGCCGAAACGCGTAAGCAGGCTGACCATCGGCTGGTTGACGCTGGCGGGAGTGCTTGCCTCGCTGACGCTCGTGGCGCTTCGGATGCTGGATATGAACCAGGGAGGCGCATCGGCTGAGGCGATTAAGCTGCTGAGCAACAGCTACCGCATCGATGACTTCTCCAGCTTGCTCAAGATCGTATTTTTGACGGGCACTGCGCTGATCGTCCTGCTTGCGCTCGGATCGGTGCGGGATGACGAGGCGATAACGGATCGGTCCGAATATTTTTATCTGCTGCTCCCGGCGCTTATCGGGGCAATGATGATGGCCTCGTCGGGAAACTTGGTGACGCTGTACATCGGGCTGGAGCTGCTTAGCTTAACGAGCTACGTCCTGGTCGGGATTCGGAAAAAATCGTCGTTATCCGCGGAAGCTGCATTTAAGTATGTGGTAACGGGGGGGATTTCGTCCGCGATGGTTTTGTTCGGCATGTCGTATCTTTACGGCATCACGGGTTCCGTTGATCTTGGGGCCATCGCAGAGGAGCTGCCGCGCGCAATCATTGATTATAAAGCGTTTGTGTATGTAGGCTTCCTCTTTATGATTGCGGGCTTCGGCATAAAGGTCGCGGCTGCCCCCTTTCATGCCTGGACGCCTGACGTGTATCAGGGAGCGCCTTCGCCGGTTTCCGCTTTTTTGGCGGTTATCGCCAAGGGAGCAGCGCTTGCGGCTGTTTTTAGAATTATGTTTAGCACGGTATTAGTTGCGAACGGCGAAGACGCGAATGTGTCCAAGGATCTCTTCCTAATGCTTCTGGTGCTGGCCGCAGCCGCGATGCTTGTCGGAACCACGGCGGCGCTTAGGCAAAAAAACGTGAAACGCCTGCTCGCCTTGTCGGGCGTCGCTAATGCGGGCTATATGCTCGTGCCGATCGGCATTTCCATCACGGTAGTGCACAGCAGCAATTTCTCGGAATTCGTCTATTATTTGGCAGCCTACCTGTTTATGACGATTGGGGCGTTCGCTGTACTTACGGTCGTCAGCCGCTCTTCCGGCAATGAGGAGATGAGGAGCTTCGCGGGTATGTATTACCGAGCCCCTTGGACGGCCGCGGCTATGGTTATTTTCATCTTGTCGTTGTCAGGACTCCCGATAACGGGGGGGTTTTTCGGAAAGCTGTTTATTTTGCTGGGCGCTGCAAGTGCCAAGGCCTACTGGCTGGCGGCCATAATGGTAGCCAGCAGCGTGATCTCCTACTATTTCTACTTCAGCTTAGTGCGCCAAATGTTTATGCGGAGCGGGAACGAGGATGACGGTCTTCGCTTGCCTGGCGAAACCGGAGCGGTCATTTGGATATGTGCCGCGGCGACGATAGCGCTTGGTATTTTCCCTGGACCGTTAATGGAATGGATCAACGCGGTATTCTCGCTTAAAGGCGACTTACTGATAGGCGGTTAATAGAGCGGGCAACGGAGAAATTCCTTGCCACCGGCATCAAACCGAAGTGGGGCTGTCCCGAAAGGCCGTGAAAATGGACCTAGGAGACAGCCCCTTGTTTTTGGCTTTTCGGCTGCTTATGAAAACGGGGCTTATTATTGTTTCACGGATAAATGATGTGGGTAATGAGCATCAGGGGAGAAATGGTTCATGTAAGTAGTCGTTGAGACGTGCAGATCTTCCGGGACCGATGCTAACTCTAGTACATATTTACCGGGAAATAATAGTTTATGACGGACAATCTCTATCTTTTGACGTGCAACCGCAGGTTCATAGGACTATTGTCCTTTTGTCTGTGTGAAACAAGGGAAATGACGGCTCCGAAGAGAACTGATAATGATGGATTTTTTAAATGAAAGTGGGAACGGAAAATAACGGATTTGATATGCGAAGGCAGATTGCGATGATTAATCGAATGGAACCAAAACGGGTAGGGAAAAGGCAAAGGGCTGGCGGCGGAGAACAGACGGATAAGCCGTCTGCCGCCGTACCAAACAGGGCTGCGCGCTTGCGCAGGCAAGCCATCGCCAAGGGCGTGCTCGCGCTGCTGCTCGTGAGCGTCACGCTCGGGGGCATAGCCCCCGCAAGGCCCGCTCGCGCAGCGGTGCCTGCCGCGCTTGCCGCCGCAGGCGGCGTAACCGAGCAGCCGCAAAGCTGGCTGCTCAAATGGCGAAGCCCCGCGCTCGCGCATGAGCTGCGCGGGACGCAGGTGCTCCGCCGCCAGAATGAGGCGGCGGTCATGCTCGTACGTCCGGCCGATAAGGGCGCGGACGTGCAGGAATGGCTGCGCCGGCTGCGAAGCTTGCCGGACGTGGAGTATGTGCACCCGAATGCGGCGGTGCACATCCTGTCCCTGCCTGCGAGCGAGTCTTCGCAGGAGCCGCCTGAGCCCCTGCAAGCCGAGGCAGTGCCGGAGAGGGCTATTGTCCCGGTTGCTCCCGCAGCGAAGCTGGCAGCAGCCACTGCGCCTGCCACGGTGCCCGCCAATGACCCCGAGCTGACTAAGCAGCTTTATCTCGGTCAGATTGGCGCGAAAAAAGCGTGGGAAACCGTTCGCGAGCAGCAAGGGCTGACCATTGCGATCGTTGATACCGGCGTGGATCTCGATCATCCGGATCTGAAGGAGAATCTTGTTCCGGGCGCCAATCTGGTGAACCCGGGAAAACCTCCGGAGGATGACAACGGCCATGGCACGAGCGTAGCCGGCGTCATCGCGGCAAGAGGAAATAACGGCTTGGGCGTATCAGGCATCGTCTGGAAAGCCAAAATAATGCCGATCAAAGCGCTCGACCAGAGCGGGGACGGCACGGAACAGGAACTTGGCGAAGCCATTTTGTACGCGGTTCGCAGCGGTGCAAAGATCATAGTACTGTCCGTCGGCTTACATCGTTACTCCCCTTATATGCTGGATATCGTAAAGTATGCGGAAAGCAAAAACGTGCTTCTGGTAGCAGCCGCGGGCAATGACGGGGTGGCACTCGGGGAAAGGGCTGCGGTGAAGTACCCGGCAGCCTATCCAACCGTGCTCGCCGTTGGCGGCGTGAAAACGGACAACACGGTTGACGCACGTTCTAACCGGGGCACCGAGCTTGATCTTGTCGCGCCTTGGACTGTCTATACGACGGCTCTAGGCGGTCAGTATAAGAAGGAAGAAGGCACCTCCATGGCTGCCCCTCAGGCAGCGGCGGCAGCGGCTCTAATCTGGGCGCGCTACAAGAATCTGAAGCCCTACCAAATACGGGAGCTGCTGCGACAAACGGCCAAGGATATCGGCTCGACCGGCGCGGACAGTGCTTCCGGCTACGGCGTGCTGCAAATTGACCAAGCGGTGCGCTCCACGTTGCAGACAGACGGGTTCGAGCCCAACGACAGCCAGAAGACGGCTGCGAGGTTTCCGCTCGGCACACAGGTATCCGGCTTGCTGAAGGGGACCTCCGATCAGGATTGGTATCGCATCGATACGCCGTATGACGGTAAGCTGACGATTCAATACGAAGGGCTTGTAGCCAGCGGCAAAATTGTACCGCCTGTCCGCCTTACCCAGTATACAAACGGAGTAAAGAAGAGCACCGCAGATACGAAGCTGGCAAACCGATCGATCGAGTTTGATGTGAAAAAGGGCAATCACCTGATTCATCTCGAGCTGATCAACCAGAGCAGCGAGGATGAGCTTCCTTACCTGCTGACATCCGCCTTAACGATAAAACCAGATGATTATGAACAGAATGATAAGTCCTATGAAGCGTCTACGCTTCAGCCCCGTTCCCAGTCGATCACCGGCAATTTCCATCAAACCGCCGACCGGGACTGGTTTGCCGTGACTTTTACGCAAGGCGGTAAGTTTAGTCTCGTGCTCACTGCGAATACCGCACGCATCGATCCGGGGTTGGCGCTCCAAAAAGCGGGGCAGCAGCTCATGGCGTACGACGATGAAGGCGAAGGGGAGACGGAACGGTCGCCAGTCATAACTGTGACTCCTGGCAAATATTATATTCGTGTTCACAATGCGATCTCTTCCGAAGCAAGTCCGACTCTTGGAACCTACACGCTCAAGATGGACTATACGCCGAAATATGATGATCCGAATGAACCGAACGATAAATCCTATGAAGCCTTTATGATGAAATCCGGCACGGAGTATCTGGGTGTGATCGGCAGCTACGCCGACGTGGATTGGTTTCAATACCGCGTGGCGAGCCCGAGCATCATCAGCATGGCGATAACCGGCGTGCCGAGCGATAATGATTTGAATCTTCAGCTGTACGACAAACGTATGAAGCAGTTAGCGTCCGTTAGCACGGGAGCGAGCGGCAAGCTGCAAACGAAGGAGCTGCTGCTGCAACCAGGCGTGTATTACGTAAAACTGCTGGCGGAGACCCCTTTTGACAAGCAATATTACCGGTTAAAAGTAAAGTCGGAGGAGTTAATTGCCGGATTCAAGGATATTAAAGGCCACTGGGCGCAAGACCAAATTGTAGCGATGAACAAAAAGGGCATCATAAACGGAACAGGCAGCTACCGGTTCGAGCCAAAGCGTGCCATTACGCGAGCGGAGGCCGTGGCAATGGTCATGAAGGCCTATAAGCCGATTTCAACCGGCACATTGCCTGCCAAACGTTTTAAAGACGTTTCTGTTAACCACTGGGCTTATGATGCGATTGCAAGCGCCGTCGGTCAAGGGTGGGTAAAAGGCTTCCCGGGTGGCTCCTTTAAGCCCGATCAGCCGATTACCCGTGCAGAGATGGCGCTGATTATCGGCTATGCGGACGGCGTGCAGCCCCGGCTGCCGATTTCGGATCCGTTCGTTGACGTATCCAAGACGCATTGGTCGGCCCCCATGCTTTTTGCAATGAGGCTGAACGGGCAAATCGAAGGCGTGGAGTCGAATCGGTTTATGCCGAAGCAGCAAGCAAGCCGCGCAGATTTTACGGTGCTGCTTTACCGGGTCATTACCTAAAATTTCCCTAGAACAATTTGGCTTGCCGTTTCGTTTGAAGGAAGTTAGGGGATGTACGGACGGCTTGTTTGCCGCTTGCGTGCAGCACCGGCCTTTGATCCTAAAAGAAGGAGAAGCCAGGGAGGCAGCATGAACGTTGATAATGAGCTTTATCAAGATTTACAAACGTATACCGGCATGACCGGATTATTTTCTATCGTCATTGTTATTCTGAGCATTATTTTTGTTTGGTTTATCCTGCAGGAGGTAAAGTGGGAGACGTTTTTCCGTTTTCCGCGCAGTCCCAAAGCACGGATGTTTCAAGTCGTTACAGCCATAATTATGGGCCACTTATTGGCCAGGTTTATTTTGGAATATTGGGGTTATACCGTGCTTCTCAAAAGCTTTGTCGAATAACAAAAGCGAAACATGTCAACAATGGGTAATACATGGCGGACTCAAAATGACAGTGGCTTGCGAATAGGTATGTATTAAGGCCTGTTTTGAAATTGGAAACGTATTTTTCGACTGAAAAAGAGATGTTTCTGGAGAAAAAAGTCATAAATTGGCGAGGGAAGCGTGTACAAAAAGTGGCAATAATTTAACGCTTGTCGATTCATGTAATTGTTGATAAGATGAAGTTTGGGTAAAGTGAGCAATTCCAAATTATTCACGAATAGGTAATAGAAATGTAATAGAAATTGCAGTTCGCGGAGGGAACCATAAGATGACCAAAATTATCGTCCGCGGAGGCCAGCGTTTAACGGGAACGGTCCGTGTCAGCGGAGCAAAAAATGCAGTACTCCCCATTTTAGCGGCCTCATTATTGGCGACAGAAGGAGACAGCGTCATCCATGACGTACCCCTCCTCGACGACGTTATGACGATTCAGAAAGTGTTAGCCTCGTTAGGCGCACAATTATCCTATAACAATGAAACCATGCGCATTACCGCGCGGGCTATTACGTCTTTTGAAGCTCCCTACGAGCTTATCCGTAAAATGCGCGCATCCTTTCTCGTAATGGGACCGCTTTTGGGTCGCATCGGCAAGGTAAGAATCTCGCTGCCGGGCGGCTGCGCAATCGGAACTCGTCCGATTGACCAGCATCTCAAGGGCTTTGAGGCGATGGGCGCAGAAATTACGCTTGGCCACGGCTTTATTGAAGCCAGCACGAAGACACGGCTTAAGGGCGCGAAAATTTATTTGGATGTAGCCAGCGTAGGCGCAACCGAAAATATAATGATGGCGGCCGCTTTGGCGGACGGCACAACCATTCTTGAAAATGCAGCCAAAGAACCGGAAATCGTTGATTTGGCTAATTACATTAATGCAATGGGCGGCAAGGTTCGCGGAGCCGGTACGGGAGTTATTCGTATCGAGGGCGTAGACCGCATGTACGGCGCCGTGCATAATGTGATTCCTGACCGCGTTGAAGCGGGCACGTTTATGATTGCTGCGGCTATTACGGGCGGCGACGTTTTCGTAGAAGGCGCAATTGCCGACCATTTGACGCCGGTCATTTCGAAGCTTCAAGAAATGGGCGTAGAAATTACGGAGAGCGATAATGGAATCCGCGTACAATCGGGAACCGTTTTGAAATCCGTCGATGTCAAAACCTTGCCGCATCCGGGCTTCCCGACAGATATGCAATCGCAAATGATGGCACTTCTGCTTGTATCGGAAGGCACGAGCGTCGTTACGGAAACGGTATTCGAAAATCGTTTTATGCATGTGGATGAATTTCAAAAAATGAACGCTCAAATCAAGGTGGATGGACGCACCGCGATTGTCAGCGGAGGTTTGCCGCTAACGGGCGCAAAAGTATGCGCAACCGATTTGAGAGCGGGAGCTGCGCTTATATGTGCGGCGCTGCGCGCAGACGGCGAGACGGAAGTAACCGGCTTGCATCATGTGGACCGCGGATATGTCAATATTACGGGCAAGCTCGCTGCTCTGGGCGCGGATATCCATCGTGTCGAGTCCATTGAAGAAAGCATTTCTGCCGCTGCTTCAAACAAACAAAGCAATGCGTCATCGGCAGCACGGGATAAAGCATCCGTGGTTGCGATTTCCGCGGCGGTTTCAGAGACAGACAATGCTGTACCCTATAAGCGCGAGAAAGAAGTAGCTGTTCTTAAAGTACAGCCAACCTGGGCTTAACGGTAATAGAGATACGCAAAACGAAGAAGCTGTTTCAAATAAGCCGTAACTGGCCTATCTGAAACAGCTTCTTTTTATAGAATGGAACAGTGAGATTGCATAGACACGACAAGCTTTTGAACAGCAGAATGAGTATAATTTTACGGTTTAGTTCGCTATAATGGGTAGAACGACTGAACATGCAAAGGGGCAGCCATGGCAACGATACATGATGTGGCAAAATTAGCGAAAGTATCCGTAACGACGGTTTCCCGCGTATTGAATAATCGCGGTTATATTAGCGAGGCAACTCGGGCCAAGGTGTATAAGACCATGGAGGAGCTAAATTACCAGCCAAACGAAATTGCCCGCGCATTATTAAGAAAGCAATCTAACGTAATCGGACTAATCGTACCTAGCGTATCTCATCCTTTTTTTAGCGAGCTAGCGAACTATGTGGAAAACTATGCGTATGAACTGGGCTATAAAATGCTGCTTTGCAACTCGGAGCTTGATCCGCTAAAGGAAAAGGACTACATCGAAATGCTCAAGCGGAATCGTGTCGATGGCATCATTATGGGAAGCCACACCTTGCAGGTGGAAGAATACAAAAATTTAAGCTCGCCGATCGTGACCATTGACCGTCAAATCAGCGGTGAAATTCCGTTTATTTCCTCGGATAATTTTGCGGGCGGAGATCTTGCCGCGAAGCTGTTGGTCGATAAAGGCTGTAAAAAAATAGCGCATATATGCGGAAATCTGGAGCTGCGGCTGCTTGCAAACCAGCGGACAGAGGCCTTTCGGGCCGTGATGGAGGAGCATGGAATCGAGCACATCATCATACAGACCGATATGAATGTATTTGATCAAGTGCAATATGAACAAATTATCAATCAGTTGTTCAAAAATCACCCCGATATTGACGGCCTATTCGCAACGAGTGATATTATTGCTGCGTTCGCCGTTAAGGAATGCGCGGCTGCGGGCAAACGAATTCCGAAAGATGTGAGGATTATTGGCTACGACGACGTTAAGGCTGCCAGATGGATAACGCCGGAGCTGACAACGATAAAACAGCCGATTTCAGAGATCGGCAAATTGGCGGTCGATTTAATCGTGAAGCAGATGAACGAGGAGTTTTTCGAGACCGAAAATATTATACCGGTGTCTCTTATTGAGAGAGCAACTACATAGCATTAACCATGAAAAACCCTTATGAGATAAGGGTTTTTTTATTTTTAACATCATATGTCAATCGTTTGACATGTCAAACGATTGACATATGAATTTCACGAATATATAATACGTAATGAAAGCGGTTTACACGATCGGTAAGCCGCTTGTAAATTTATAGAATCGGGGGCAATGATATGAAATCTTTGAAGTGGATACAAGTGCTTGCGCTGTCGCTTATCGCTGTTATGGTTGTTACGGCATGCGGCAATTCCGGTAATACCGGTAATTCCAGCAATATCAGCAATTCCGGTAACGCAGGTTCATCTAATGAAAAATCAGAAGTGAAAATAACGCTGCTTAACTCTAAGGGTGAAATTCAAGCCCCGCTGGAAGAAGCGGCAAAAACCTTTAAAGAAGACTATCCGAACATAACGCTTGAAATCATACCTGTACCTGCTGGACAATCGCCTTTTGAGAAAGCATCGGCACTTTATGCCTCAGGAAATCCTGCGACCATTACGATGCTCGATACGGGTGACGTAGAGAAGTTTAAAGATCGCATACTAGACCTTAGCGGCGAGAAGTGGATGGCCGACGCGGTTGACCGCAGCACTTCGCTTACGACGTTCGATGGCAAAAACTACGCATTCCCGCTTGCCATTGAGGGCTATGGCTTCATTTACAACAAAGCGGTTGTAGATAAAGCGGTGGGCGGAACCTTTGATCCAGCAACGATTAATACAACAAACGCGCTTGAAGAACTGTTCAAAAAAATAGAAGCCTCCGGGAAAGCGCCGCTTATCATTTCGCCGATGGATTGGTCGCTGGGAGCTCACTACTTGCCGCTTGCTTACGCAGGTCAATCTGCTGATACTGCGGCGGTTGCGAAGTTTGTTGATGATTTGAAAGCAGGGACAGTCGATTTGGCAAGCAACGCTGTCTTTAACGGATTGATCGATACGTTTGATGTCATGGCAAAATACAACATCGATAAAGCATCGCCGCTATCCGGTACCTATGAGAGAGGTCCGGAAGTGCTGGGTAAAGGCGAGGTAGGCATTTGGTTCCAAGGGAACTGGGCATGGCCGCAAATCAGCAGCTTCGATACAGCTAGCGGCCAGTATGGCTTCCTTCCGGTGCCGGTGAGCAACAATGCGGATGATTTTGGCAATACACAAATTTCTTCGGCTGTTTCGAAGCGTTTGGTGCTCGACAAAGAGAAAAATACGGCTGAACAGCAAGCTGCTGCAAAAACGTTCTTGGAATGGATGGTATACAACGATAAGGGGCAAGACTTCCTTGTTAATAAAGCGAACATCATTCCAGCGTTTAAGAATGTTACGCTTGAAGCGAAGGACCCTCTTGCGAAATCGATTTCCGAGCATATCGCAAACGGCAAAACTCAAGATTCAATGAGCACGCTTCCTGCAGATCACTGGGCTAAGTTAGGTGCCGCGATGCAAAAATATTTGGCTGGCGCGGGTGATCGCGCGGAATTAACCAAAGAAATCGAAGATTATTGGAAAGCTGTTAAATAAACAGTTGCAGTAAGACAACGGCCTACCCTGCGAATGTGACAGGGTAAGCCGTTTGCTCTTATCTAAGTTTCGATTCACTAAAAAACATGCAGAATGCGAGGGACTATGATGATAACGGAAAAAGGGCTGTGGAATCGTTTGAGACTGCGGCTGCTGTTCACCGGACCTACTTTATTTGCTTTTCTAGCCGTAATGATAATTCCTTTCCTGTATGGCATATACTTGACCTTCACGAACTGGGACGGCATATCGACCACAAGCAGTCTGGTGGGGTTTGATAATTACTTGTCGGTATTCAAGGATACGGTGTTTTGGAAATCGTTTTTACTCACTTTGAAATATGTGTTCATTTCTGTCGCGCTTATAAACGCAGTTGCTTTTTTGCTGGCCTACGTGCTGACGGCAGGCTTGAAGGGGCAAAGTATTTTTAGGGCAGGCTTCTTCATTCCGAACCTGGTAGGCGGAATAGTACTCGGCTTTGTATGGCAATTTATTTTCTCCAACGTGCTCGTGTACTTGGGCAAAGAACTGAGTATCCCGCTGTTCAGCACTTCGTGGCTGGCTGATCCGAATAAAGCCTTTTGGACGATGATTATTGTTACGGTATGGCAATATGCAGGTTATATGATGGTGATTTATGTGGCCGGACTTATGAATGTGCCTAAGGATATTTTGGAGGCGGCCAGTATCGATGGAGCGAGCCTATGGACCAAAATGCGCAAAATGATTTTGCCGCTGATGGTTCCGTCATTTATCGTTTGTATCTTCCTATCTCTCCAAAGATGCTTTATGGTTTATGATTTGAACCTTTCTTTAACGAAGGGCGGACCGTTCAAAAGCACGGAGATGGTTTCGATGCATGTGTACGAGAAGGCCTTCTTATCGAGAGACTATGGAGTCGGCCAAGCGGAGGCTTTCGTTCTGTTCCTGCTTGTAGCTACGATTACCATTGCTCAGGTTTACTTTAGCAAGAAGCTGGAGGTTGAGGCGTGATGGAAAATAAAAATGGAGCACTTGCGTGGACGAAATTCATTGCCCTCCTCATTAGTTTAGTTCTTTTTGTCTTTCCTTTTTTGATGCTGCTGGTCAACTCGTTTAAGGAAAATAAGGCGATCACATCCAGTCCGCTGTCCTTGCCGGATAGCTTTAGCTTCGCCAATTATAAGAATGCTTTTGGCAAAATGGAGTATGTTTCCGCATTTACGAACTCGGTCGTTATCACGGTGCTAAGCGTCATACTGATCTCTTTTTTGGCAGCCATGACTGCCCACTATTTTGTAAGAAATCAAACAAAGCTGAATCAATACACTTTTTTCTTAATGGTAGCGGCAATGATTATTCCGTTCCAAGCCATTATGATCCCTCTCGTCAAAATATACGGCTCCATTGGTTTTTTGAACAGCAAATGGGCGCTTATCTATATGTATATCGGATTTGGCAGTCCGCTCGCGGTCTTTATTTACCATGGTTTTGTAAAAAGCATACCGGCGGAACTGGAAGAAGCGGCGCTTATTGACGGCTGTACCCGAACGCAAACCTTTTTCCGCATTGTTTTTCCGGTGCTGGCCCCAACGACGGTTACGATCGCGATCTTGAATGTGTTGTGGATTTGGAATGATTTTCTATTGCCGTCCTTAGTGCTGATCGCGCCGGCCGAGCGGACGCTGCCGCTGTCTACTTTCTATTTCTTCGGTACGTACACCGTTGATTACGGCCCGCTTATGGCTGGTCTTATGCTGACCATTTTGCCTGTGCTTGTAGTCTATTTATTTGCGCAGAAATATATTATCCAAGGGGTTATGCAGGGTTCGATTAAATAACAAGTAAGGGTTGGATGCATTATTTTGTACACGAGAGAAAATGCCGACACATTTATTGCAGAGCGTAAATATTTGTTGAAAGAACAGTATCGGCTGGGCTTTCATTTAATGAGCGAATTTGGGTGGATGAACGATCCTAATGGTTTTATCTATTATAACGGCGAATATCATATGTTTTATCAACATTATCCGTATCAACCGGTCTGGGGTCCGATGCACTGGGGGCATGCGGTGAGCCGCGACCTGATCACGTGGAGACATCTTCCTGTAGCGCTGGCTCCGGATCAGGACTACGATCGCGACGGCTGCTTCTCAGGCAGCGCGTTTGAGCGGGACGGGAAGTTGTATTTGATGTATACCGGCCATGTCATAACGGGACCGGATAAGGAAAACGATTTCCGCCAAAATCAAAACATAGCCGTATCCGAGGATGGCATTCGTTTTGAGAAGCTGACTAGCAACCCTGTCATCGGATCGGAGCAAATACCGGCGGAAATAAGCCAAAAGGATTTCCGGGATCCTAAGGTGTTTATGCGCGAGGGTATTTATTATTCGGTCATAGGCTCAAATGATGGGCAAGGCGCTGGCCTTATCTTATTATATCGCTCACAGGATCTTGTAAATTGGAGCCTGGTTGGCGAAATCGCCCGCAGCGATGGTCAACTGGGCGATAATTGGGAGTGTCCGGATCTGTTCGAGCTGGGTGGGCACGACGTGCTGGTGATGTCGCCGCAGCGTATGCCTGCGCAAGGAGACGACTATCATAATCTCCACTCCGCCACCTATATGGTCGGCCGATTGGATATCGAGCAAAGCAGCTTTTGTTATGAACGCTACGAACCAATAGACTGCGGCTTTGATTTTTATGCGCCGCAGACAACGATCGATGATAAAGGCAGACGAATCATCATGGGCTGGATGGAAACGTGGGAGACGGAAATTCCGACGCAGCTCGGCCATTATTGGGCTGGTGCGATGACGATGCCGCGTGAGGTTGTCATGGAAGGAAGGTCATTGCTGTTCAAGCCGCTGGAAGAAGCGAAGTCGTATCGGCATAACGCTTATGAGACAAGCAATGTTCTTTTGGCTGGCGTTAAAGATATGGAAGTGGGCGGAGACTGCTACGAGCTGGAGGTTGTATTCCGAGCCGATCAAGCGGAGGAGTTTGGCTTGAAGCTGCGGGTACGCGGCGGGGAAGAGACTGTATTGTCTTATCGTCAGAAGGAAGGGATCTTCCGCTTCAACCGTGATAAGTCAGGCATCGGTCTTGGCGGAGAGCGCAGAACAAAGGCCGCGCTAAAGGATGGTATGCTTGCTTTGAATATTTTTGTTGATAAATCTTCCGTCGAGGTATTTATACAGGGCGGCGAGAAGGTAATGACAGGCCGAATCTATCCAAGCAGCGATTCGTTAGGCATACAGGCGTATGCCGAAGGAATATGTTCTGTGGTATCCTTTAAAAAATGGGATATAAAGTAGGAGGGGCTTAAACTGTCGACAGTATATACGATCGGTGAAGCGTTAATTGATTTTATTCCGGATACGAGGGGAATCGAATTAAAGAATGTAGTTGGCTTTAGGAAAGAAGCCGGCGGTGCTCCGGCGAATGTGGCATGCGCCGTGGCGAAACTCGGCGGCAAAAGCGCATTTATCGGTAAGCTGGGCAACGATGCCTTCGGTGATTTTCTCGTGGAAACGATGGGGACTGCCGGTGTGGATACCAGGCTCGTGCAGCGGACGAATGAAGCAAATACGGCACTTGCCTTTGTCAGCCTAAAAGCAGACGGCGACCGCGATTTTTCTTTCTATCGGAATCCTAGCGCGGATATGCTGCTTTCAGAAGACGAGATCAGCGGGGATTGGTTCGCTAAAGGAGATATTCTGCACTATTGCTCGGTTGATCTCGTTGAAGCGCCGGTTAAGTATGCGCATAGCAAGGCGATTGCGGCGATGAAAGCGGCAGGCGGCATCATCAGCTTTGATCCGAATGTACGGCTGCCGCTGTGGGCAGATCACGAGCAGTGCAGGCAAACGATTCTTCAATTCATCCCGCTCAGCCATTTGGTCAAAATCAGCTCGGATGAGCTTGCTTTTATTACGGGCATCGAGAATGAGGAGGAAGCAATCTCTTCATTATTTGTCGGAGAAGTACAGGCCGTTATTTATACAAAGGGCTCTGAAGGTGCGGTATGGTACACGCGAGACTATCAAGAGGCTGTGCCTGGCCAGAAGGTGGCTGTAGTAGATACAACGGGCGCAGGGGATGCGTTCATAGGCGCGCTGCTGTATCAGCTCCAATTAATTGAGGGAGCCGTGAGCGGAATCGACGCTGAAAAGGCGCAAAGAATGGTTGCGTTCGCCAATGCTGCAGCAGCTTTGACGACGACCAGGGCAGGGGCGATTTCATCGCTGCCCGTTCTTCGCGAGCTTCCGCCTTTATAGAGATTTTATTGAAAGAGCATTGCTACATCTCCTTATAACGGGAGAAGGAGCGATGCTTTTTTTTGTGCGGCGTATCTTCAGCTAGCGGTGGATTTTGCTGTAAAGCTTAAGGTGACGGGATCGCGGGCTTGTTCATCTTCCGTTCATTTTTGCGTGCTATATTCTAACTGACTAAGACCGATGGAGGGTGGATTAAAGCAGATGAAGAAATGGACGATAGGGCTCAGCATTATCATTATCCTGGCCGCTGCCGGAGCAGGTGCCTATTATTTTTATTTTGCGAAAGAGAAAGAAGCGGCAGGGGTTACGCCCACTTCGCGTACGGTTTCCGCTACGAAAGGATCGATTTTGAAACAAATTAGCGGGACGGGATCGGTGGCTGCGAATTCGAGGGAAACCGTAACGGCGGGCAAGAGCGGCACGATTGCAACGGTGAATGTAAAAAAAGGGGATAAGGTCAAAGTCGGTCAGGTTCTCGTCACGTTCGAGGCTGCAGAAGATAATGAAGAAAAAATTACATCAATCGAGAAGGATATAACGAAGCTGCAAGAATCGATTGAAGGCTATCAGGAGAATTATAAGGAAGCGACGGGCACGGAAAACGAAGAGGTCACGAAACAATCGCTTCAGAAAAACATAGAAGACGCGAACGCGGAAATAGCGGATTACGAGGAGCAATTGCAAGATATTTATGAAGAGCAGGCAAAAGAGGAGAAGGTAGTAGCCGCGTCTATTGACGGAGAAATCACGGAAATGGATATCGAGGTCGGCGATGAAGTCAATGCCAATACGACTGTAGCGACTATTGTGGACTATACCAAGCTGGAGTTCGTAACCTCCGTGGATGAGCTTGATATTTCATCGGTAAAGGTCGGCCAAGCCGTTGATCTGTCTTTAAGCGCCATTACGGACCATACGATTGAAGCGACCGTATCCGAAATTGCAATGGAGGGTACCTCGAGCAACGGTTCGTCTGCATTTGAGGTGAATATCCTTCTTACGGATATTGAAGGGGTCAAGGTCGGTATGTCGGGTGAAGCGGCAATAACGATTGCATCCAAGGAAAATATCGTTCTTGTGCCGGTTAATGCGGTCGTCGAAATGGGGACGAAGTCTTTTGTGCGTGTACCGAGTGAAAACGGGGAGGAAGCCGCGGCCAGCGCGGGCGGGCAGCAGCAAGGAGCTGCAGCCGGGACAGGAGCAGCGGCAGGCGGCCAGCGGGGGGCGGCAGCGGGTCAAACGGGCACCGCGGGCGGCGGAGCACGGCCGGCAGCGGGCCAAGGTACGGGCGCTGCCGCAGGCGGCGAGCAAGGAACGGCGCCGCAGGGAGCGGCGTCAGGCCAAACAGGCGCGGCAAGCGGTGAACAACCGGCAGCGGGCCAGGGTACGGGCGCAGCCGTAGGCGGCCAGCGCGGTGCAGGACAAGCGGGAGCAAGCACCGAATCGGGCGCAGCGGCAGGTGGCGGTTTTGCGGCAGGCGCTCGGGCAGGCGGCAGGATGCAGAACGGTCTTGAAGGCCAGCTGGTTGAGGTGACCACAGGACTTAGCGACGAGAGCTTTGTAGAAATCGTCTCTGGTCTTGCGGAGGGTGACAGCGTGCTTGTTCCTATTGCCCAAGGAACAGCCGGAATGGGGACCGATACGGAAGAGACGACCATGCAGCAGGGCGGCTTCCCTGGCGGCGGAATGGTATTCCCAGGCGGCGGCATGGCCGGCGGAGGAACAGGCGGAGGAATGCGAAGCACTGCGGGCGGTGGCGCGCGATGAGTACAAAACCAAACGTTCCTCTCATTGAAATGACGGCTATTACGAAGTCATATATGATGGCGCGGGAAAAGACGACGGTTTTGCATGAAGTATCGCTTAAGGTTGCGCACGGTGATTTTCTTGCGATCGTTGGCCCATCCGGCTCGGGAAAGTCGACGCTTATGAACATTATAGGCTGTCTCGACCTGCCGAGCGAAGGAAGCTACAAGCTGGAAGGCCTTGAGGTGACAGGACAAAACGACAATAAGCTGACGGAAATGCGCAATAAAAAAATCGGTTTTATTTTTCAAGGCTATCATTTGCTTCCGAAACTAACGGCGCTCGAGAACTGCGAGCTTCCGCTTATTTACCGGGGCTTGTCCGGCAAGGAGCGAAAGCTGCGCGCAATGGACGCGTTAGAGCGGGTGGGTCTCGGCCAAAAATTGCATCACCGCCAGAATGAGCTCTCGGGCGGTCAGCAGCAACGGGTTGCGATCGCGCGCGCGCTTGCCACTAATCCGCCCATGCTGCTTGCCGATGAGCCGACTGGCGCGTTGGATTCGAAAACGGGCATGGAAGTGCTCAGCATGATGGAGGAGTTGAACAGGGCAGGCCAGACGATTGTGCTGATTACGCATGATATGGAAGTAGCGAAGCGGGCAAGCCGAACGGTAATTATACGGGATGGGGTGTTGACCGAGCAGGAGCAAGGAAGGAGGGGCAGCGATGAAACTCACGCAGGGCTTCAAGATGGCAGTCAAGAGCGTCTTGTCCAACAAGCTTAGAACGATCTTGTCTATGCTTGGTATTCTGATAGGCGTTGCAACGGTTATCGCGTTGGTGGCCATGGGGAAGGCATCCTCCAACGAGGTGGCCCAGCAGGTGTCGTCACTTGGAAGTCCGGATTCGCTCTCCGTTACGATTACTGGCCGAGGTACGGTTACGACGCTCTCCGTGGATGAAGCGAATGAGCTTGGCGACGTGGCGGGCGTAGCAGGCGTTGCGCCGGTGACCAGTACGACTAGTTATGCGAAGTATGGGAAAACCCAGGTAACGGTTACCGTTGAGGGAATAACCGCCGCATACGAGGAGGTAAAGGATTTTCCGGTTCAGGACGGAAGATATATCGCTTCTCCGGACATTAAAAACAATACAAAGGTAGCGCTCATCGGCGTGGATACAGCAGCCGATCTGTTCGAGGATGAAGGAGAAGACCCCTCCGCCGCGGTTGGCAAAAAAATAACGATCAACGGCTACAACTTTACGATCGTCGGACTGCTTGAGTCGCAGGGCAGCTCGCTTACGGGCTCGAATGACGAGAAAATATTAATTCCCGTCACGACGGCGCAAAAAATATTTCAAACAAGCGGTGTATCTACCATTAACCTAATCGTGTCGGATACGAAGCTTATGGCCAGGACCGTTACGGGGATCGAAGCCGTTCTCTATGAGAAGTTCCGAGGGAATGAGAACGCGTACCGGGTGCTGAATCAAGAAGAGGCCATGGAGACGTTGAATTCGGTTAATGAAACGATGAATAGGCAGCTTATATATGTAGCGATTATATCGCTTATCGTTGGCGGTATCGGCATAATGAATATCATGCTCGTGTCGGTAACGGAACGAACGCGGGAAATTGGCATTCGCAAATCATTGGGAGCCAAGAAGCGGGATATTTTATTTCAGTTTCTGGTCGAGGCGGTTTGCATTAGCGGCCTTGGAGGAGCGTTAGGCATTGCTCTTGGCTATATGGCCTCTTTTATTATCGGAATGGTCATGAAAACAGAGACGGAGGTTCCGATAGATACGGTATGGCTGGCTTTTGTGTTCTCGGCTTTCGTTGGCGTCATATTCGGCTATTTGCCTGCGAATAAGGCGGCAAGCCTGCGGCCGGTTGACGCTCTTCGCCATGATTAGACTTTTCATTGTTCTACCCTATCATTCGCGCTCATAGAATGTACCATCAGGACCGGTTTAAGAGAGAGGGGCTCCCTACTGCGGATTCTTCCTCTCTTCCCGGCCAAGATGGAAGGAGAGCCCATGAAGCGAAGGATAGGGAAGATTTCGATAGTTTCGTTGATCGGTCGGGTGCGGACAAGCAGAGGGTTGGCTTTATTTGCGATAGGCGCGATGCTGGGAGCCTCTATGCTGCTAGTCAGGCTTTCGCTGAATGAACTCCGGGGCGCGCAAGCCGCACGGTACATAATAGAGGCGCCTTCGGCAGAGACGGGTACGCAAACGGAGTCTTCAATTGACTCTCCGGAGGATACCGAGGGACGCCAGACAGTTGATAAAGAGGCTGATCCGCAGAGCGCTAAACCGGCTGCAGGAAACCAATCGCAAGCGGAGACGTCGGAGGTTCTCGATCATCTCGTCATCCGCGTCTATATGACAAAGGAAGAACGGATCGAGCGCGTTCCGCTGGAAACCTATGTCCGCGGCGTCGTGGCCGCGGAAATGCCCATCGGCTTTGAGCTGGAAGCATTGAAGGCGCAAGCCATTGCCGCACGTACGTATATGATACGGAGAATCGTTCAAGGCAATGACAGCGGGGTGCCGGTTAAGGGCGCCGACGTGACGGACACGGTTGAGCACCAAGTTTATGTCTCGCTCGCGGACCTCGCCCGCAAATGGCCAAAGGCCGATCAAAAGACAAACATGAAGAAACTGAATGATGCGGTTGCAGAGACGAGAGGCAAAATCATTACCTATAAAGGGGATCCGATCGAAGCGGCTTTCTTTTCCACCAGCAATGGGTATACTGAAAACTCAGAGGATTATTGGAAGCAAGAGATTCCATATCTTCGCAGCGTGGCGAGTCCTTGGGATGAAGCTATTTCGCCGCGCTATAAGGAAACGGTAGAGCTCTCTTTAAAAGAGTTTTATAACAAGCTTGGGGTCTCGGGGAAGAGCTCTGCCAAATCAGCCATTCGTATAGTAGAGAAGACGGCGGGTAACCGGATCAGCAAGATCGTCATAGGCGGAGCGACCTTCACGGGCCGGGAAGTGAGAGAAAAGCTAGGTCTCGCATCCTCTCAATTCACCTGGAAAATCAAAGGCAGCACGATAGCGATTACGACGTACGGCTATGGGCACGGTGTCGGCATGAGCCAATGGGGAGCGAACGGCATGGCGCAATCGGGGGCGAGCGCCGAGCAAATTTTGGCGCATTACTATTCTAGCGTTCAAGTGGAGCAAGCTTCGAAGCTATCGGAGCAGCTGGCCAGTCACTCCTAATATTTAACTCTTTCAATATTTCATTTCGCCTCAGGTATAAACCTAGCAGATCTGGTAACAATGGCTAGTGAGGTGATAGAAAATGAATGATCAAAATCAAAGCAAACCGAAGCAAAGACCAGAAGAAACTCCCAAAACCGTTCTGGGAGGAACGTCTGCCGCCAAATCTAGCAGTGGATGGAGAAACCTTTTTGCAAAGCGATGGGTATCCCCAGCAATCTTCATGGCCGCGGCAGCAATTATCGTAACCTTAATGTGGATCTATCAGGGAGCGGATCAGACGAGTCCTACAACAGGAAAAGCCGTTTCGACTGAAGATTCAAAAGAGGGTACGACCGAAACGCAAGGCAAGGACGATCAAGTGCTAGAAGTTATCGCAGGCAATGAGTCGATTAAATGGCCGCTGGCTGACAGAGCCGCACTGCAAGTAGAACTGCCGTTCTATGACGAAAAAGCTAGCGATGAAGAGCGCGAGGCAGCACTCGTTCAAGTAGGAGACACCTTCTCCCCGCATATGGGAATCGACTTCGTTGACCCAAGCGGCAAATCCTTCGACGTCCTGGCTGCTCTCTCCGGTAAAGTTACTTATGTAAAAACGGAACCGACGAATGGAAATGTGATTGAGATTACGCATGCCGGCGGTCTTGTAACGGTATACCAAAGCGTAACCGATGTTGCGGTTGAAGTAGGCGACGATGTGACGCAAGGTACCGTGATCGCAAAAGCAGGCCGCAATGATTTAGAACGCGACCTGGGCATTCACCTTCATTACGAAACACGCAGCAATGGAAAACCGGTTAACCCGAGCTCGCTAATCGCCGAGTAACCGATTATTGAAAAAATAGGTCTTTAGACGTACAGGCAGGGATCAAATCCCTGCCTGTTTTACGTTTTTCTGAAAAATTTTTCACATTCCGGCTTGTCAGGCTTGACCACAACGAATATATACGTGACCTACTCATATAATGTACCAAACTATCTCGAGTAGGGAGGCGGGAACGTGCACGATTACATCAAGGAGCGAACCATTAAAATAGGCCGCTGCATCGTGGAAACGAAGCACACGGTGCGAACGATCGCCAAAGAGTTCGGTGTATCCAAAAGTACGGTGCACAAGGACTTGACTGAGCGGCTTCCTGAAATAAACCCCGATTTGGCCGATCAGGTTAAGCACATTCTCGAGTACCACAAATCCATCCGGCATTTGAGGGGAGGAGAAGCGACCAAGATCAAATACAAGAAAACGAGCACGAAGAAACGCGAGGTGCTCGCCGCAGGAAAGCTATGAAGTTTTTTCTCGAATTATAGAGGAAATTTGTCTTTTTTGGCGAATAATAAACGTTAGCGGTTTCCGTGTCAAGGGAGCCAAACGTACGTTAGGTAATTATTATTCGTTGGGGGACTTAAGCCTTATGTTGAGCAAGGATATCGGGATTGATCTGGGTACAGCCAATGTATCCATTCATGTGAAAGGTAGAGGCGTCGTGCTCGATGAGCCTTCAGTCGTTGCGATTGAAAGCGATACGAAGCGCGTGCTGGCCGTCGGTGAGGAAGCTCATCGCATGGTAGGCCGGACACCAGGCAATATCATAGCGATCCGTCCGCTTCGCGACGGCGTTATTGCGGATTTTGAGATTACGGAAATCATGCTAAAAGCTTTTATTGACCGCGTCGAGGGACGGAAATGGTTTAGCCGTCCCCGAATATTGATTTGCGCGCCGACCAATATAACCTCAGTAGAGCAAAAAGCGATTCGCGAAGCTGCAGAACGCAGCGGCGCTAAGGAAGTTTTTCTTGAGGATGAGCCCAAAGCTGCCGCAATAGGGGCTGGAATGGATATCTTCCAGCCCAGCGGCAATATGGTAGTTGACATTGGCGGAGGCACGACGGACGTGGCCGTTCTTTCTATGGGCGACGTCGTCACGTCCTCCTCCATTAAGATTGCAGGGGACAAGTTCGACGATGCGATCATGAAGTTTATCAAAAATAAATACAAGCTTCTCATCGGCGAGAGAACGAGCGAGGACATTAAGATCAAGATCGGAACGGTGCTTGAGGGAGGACGGCAAGAAGAGATTGATATTCGCGGCCGTGACATGGTCTCGGGGCTTCCTCTTACGCTGACGATCCGTTCGGGAGAGGTGCGCGAGGCGCTTTGGGATCCGATTATGTCTATCGTATCGGCAGCAAAGTCCGTGCTTGAGCGCACGCCGCCGGAGCTGTCGGCAGATATTATTGACCGCGGCGTTATTTTGACGGGCGGAGGCGCTTTGCTGGACGGACTTGATGCGCTTCTTGCGGAAGAGCTCAAGGTACCGGTGCTGATTGCGGAGGATCCGATGCACTGCGTCGTTAAAGGAACTGGAATTTTGCTAGATAACTTGGACAAGCTCGGGAAGAAGTAAAGACAGCAGCGGCCTAAAACATAATCTTTTGCGCGGGTAGGTAGCCTTAGGGGGGCGAAGCCGAGGCGTAAATGAGTCATAGGTCGCAGGACAAGCTATTCAGGCAGCCTTGCTTTCAACCGATAACATATATAGTAAGTTCGATTGAAAGCATCCGGGGAGGTAACAACGATGTTAAGAGGCTTGTATACGGCTGCGTCCGGCATGATTTCCCAGCAGCGCAGACATGATACCGTCACGAATAATATTTCAAATATAAATACGCCAGGCTATAAGCAAACCAATGCGGTAACCCGTTCTTTTCCGGAAATGATGCTGTCATTAACGGGAGCGGGCGAAGAAAACTATGCAAAGATCGGGAAGCTGACGAGCGGCGTGTTTGCCGAAGAAAGCTTGTCTATCCATTTGCAAGGCGATTTAACGCAAACGAATAACTCATCGGATTTCGCATTGGTCTCCAATATTGAACTGGACGGGCTGGCCTTTGATGCTTCCGGCAAAAACGTTGGAGAAGACGGAGAGGTGACCTATCAGCCGCAAGCCTTCTTTACTTTGCAGGATCAAAATGGCGAGATCCGGTACACGCGGGGCGGGAAGTTCACGCTGACGGAGGAAGGCTTCCTGATGGGAAGCGACGGATCAAGCGTGCTTGGCACGGATGGGCTGCCTATTCAAATGCCTGTCGGTGTGGGGCTGGACAGTCTGGTCTTAACGGGAGACCAGCGATTTATCGATTCGACGGGTCAGGATATAGGCGTACAGCTGCTGATCAGCCGCGTCGATAATCCGAATTTGCTGGTGCGCGAGGGGAACGGAAGCTTTCGCTTTGCAGACGAGGACGGCGAAGCGGTTGCCATTGCTCCGGGCGAGCGCGTTGAAGTGAGGCAGGGCTATGTCGAGCGCTCGAATGTCGACGCGGCGCAAGCGGCCGTTGACCTGATGTCTGCGCTTCGTGCCTATGAGGCGAATCAGAAGGTTATCCAATTTTACGATCAAAGCTTAAGCAAAGCGGTTAACGACGTAGGCCGCGTATAACAACAGGTTGAAGCAGCGGAGGTGCACGAAGCATGAACAGTTCAATGATCAACGCAATGGTATCGATGAACGGGCTCCAACAGAAGCTCGATCTTCTTGCGGATAATATTGCGAATGTGAATACGGTTGGTTACAAACGTAAGGAAGCGACCTTTGAGGATCTTCTGACGAACCTAAGAACCCAGCCGGAAGCTTTCAGTCAGCCAGGGCGTAAAACGCCGATGGATTTCACGCAAGGCTGGGGTTCGAGGATGACAATGGTACAGCCGAATTTGTCCCAAGGCCCTATGCAGGGAACGAATAAGGAAACGGATATTGCGATTGAAGGCAATGCGCTGTTCGAGGTGGAAGTGGACGACGCTGGCAACCGCGCTTATACGCGTAACGGGGCGTTTCAGTTGACGGTCGGCGCAAACGGTGATACGATTTTGGCAACGGAAGACGGTTATCCGGTCGTGGCTAACGTAAGAGACGCCGTGACTGGGAATAGGGTTGAAGGCAATATCGTATTGCCGCAAGGGTATAGTCTCCGCGTGAATCCGGACGGCTCGGTGCTTGGTGTATCCTCTGAGCGGACAATAGAGCTCGGCAGCATTAAGCTGCTGCAGGCTTCAAGGCCCGCGGCATTGACTGCGGTTGCCGATAACCTGTTTGTGGTTGCTAACGGAATTGACGCTGGCGATGTCGTGCAGGAGATCGTGCCGGATTCGGAAAATAGCATTGTACTGCGTCAAGGTTACTTGGAGCAATCCAATGTTGAGCTCACGGATGAAATGACCGAGCTTATTAATGTGCAGCGCGCTTATCAATTGGCAGCTAGAGCTTTATCGTCCAGCGATACGATGATGAGCCTTACGAACGGGCTGCGCGCATAAGGATAGGATGATGTTGATGAGTATGGCCGATGAACGAATGGACCGCGAAGAAAGCGGGTTCGGGAGTACAGCGGAAGAGGGCAGCGCCGGCAGAAAGAAGAGCAAAAGCCGCTCAAAGGCTGACGGTAGCTCCAAAAAGAAGCAACGGTCCCAAGGGGTAAACATGCTGCTGTGGATATTACGCAAAAGCATCGTACCGCTCATAATGGTTATCATGCTTGTGGCAGGCCTCTATATTGGCTATGTCGTTTTGGGCAAGCAAGCAGAGGGCGAAGTGTTCAGCTGGGCGACGTGGCGGCATTTATACGATCTCGTTTTTGCTGAATCCTGATGATTATAAAATAAAAAAGGCTATCGGATAAAAGGCTGCGGCTGCTGATCCGGTAGCCTTTTTTTGCCGGGCAAAAAATAAGGGCAATCCGCGGGTTCAAATCAAACCTGGGACAGCCCTTGTTCTCTTTATTTGACGGTTACGCGTATCGTAACGCTTTTGCCGGCATAGCTTGCTTTAATGGATGCGGTGCCTTTGCTGACCGCGACGATTTTGCCATCTTCAACGGTTGCAACGCTTGCTTTGGATGTTGTCCAAACGGCGCTTTCCGTAACATTGGCAGGAGTACCGGTCGTGAAATTGGCTTGCAGCTTAGCGGAATAAGTTCCGCCCGTGCTGAGCTGTACCGATTTAGTTGATAGAACAAGCGATTTCAGCTTCTGAACCACTACGATAGGCACGACGACGGTTTTTCCTTGGTAGGAGCCGGTGATCTTCGTTGTTCCGACGGCAACGGCTTTAACGGACGTGCTGCTAACGGTTGCGATACCCGGATTTCCGACCTCCCAGTTCATTTTGGAGCTTAACGAAACTTGTTTGCCGCTTTTGTAATAGCCGGTGACTTTAACCGATTTGGTTTTTCCCGGATAAAGCTCGACCGTAACGGGGTCAACGACAAGCTTAGTAATCTCTTCTTCGACTTTTATCCGCACGGATACGCTCTTAGTCAGGTATGTAGCGGTAAGCGTAAGGCTGGCAACATCCAAGCCCTTCATCGTCGTTTCTTTCAGAACGATATCCTCGGAGGTCGTTTTCCACTTGATCTTGCTGGAGACATCCTCTTCTTCGCCATCCTCATTAATGACGGTTACGGAAGGGTACGATGTTTCTTTTCCCAAAATAATGCTCAGATCCTTCACATCGGCGATCAGCTTCAACGGCTTCACGTGTACGATTAGCTTCACTTCGACCTTATGCCCTTGTACGGTAGCCGTAAGCGTAGTTTCGCCGAGCTCTTTCGCTGTCCATTTTCCGTCTTCGATGATTGCGATTTTCTGGTCGGATGAGGTCCAAGCAGCGATTTTGGAGACGTCTATCTTTGTTCCGTCAAAGGTTGTTGCCATGATTGCAGGCAAATCCCCGCTGATGCCATTGAAACCGTCAATGGTTTTGCTCTCCACGCTCAGTTCATTAACGCTTGGGTATACGATAATGTCGATGCTGCGGCTCACGCCTTTGTGGCTGGCCGTTATTTTGGTTGTTCCTACTGCCTTAGGCGTCACTTTACCTGCAGACACCGTAGCGACCACGACGTTAGAGGACGCCCATTCGGCTGTATTGGTTACATCTGTCGTGACATTGGCGTTGTCTAGAACCGCGGCTTTTATTTGGAGAGGCGAGTCCTGCAGCATCAGATGGTATTCCTTCTCCGGCGAAAGCTTGATCGATTGGAAAGCCGTGCGGACGACGACATCGACCGTTGCAGAAACTCCTTTATAGGAGACGGTAATCGTTGTTTTGCCTGCGCTAACCGCAGATACGACGCCTTTTTTTACCGTGGCGATCTTTTCATTGGCGCTGACCCATTTGGCAACGTCCGTGACGGGTTCCGTACCGCCTGTTTTGGGCGCGGCGGATGCTGTCAAAGCTTTGTCGTCATAGCCGATGTTTAACTCGACCAAATTGCCGGAAGCTCCGGAATCGATCGTAATCGTCTTGTACGGGGACGAGACATTAAGCGTAATCGTGTCGGTCTTGCCCTTGAGCTTCGCGGATATCGCAGCAGAGCCGACGCCAATTAAAGTAATTACGCCTTCATCAACGGTTGCGACTGCGGCATTAGAGGTTGTCCATACCGCTTCGGTCGTGACGGCTAAGTCGGTTACGCTTCCTTTCGCTCCGTAAAGCGTGAAGGCTAGTGCTTGACCGATTTCAATATCCTTGGATGCGGGTGCCTCTGATGAGTTCTGCATCAGCGTTATGGAATCATAAACATAATCAGATGCGGCTTTAATGGAAATGGTGAAGCCTTTATAAGTGGCACTAATCGTCGCGGTTCCCTTGCCGACGCCGGATAAGATGCCTTTATCTACTTTGACGAATGCGGTATTGGAAGATTTCCATGTCGCTTCCGTGGTAACATCCTTCTTGGATGAAGAGCCTGAAATGGAGGCAAACACGGATAAATTGACTTTGTCATCTTCAACGAATACTTCGAGCGACGAGGTGCTGCTGTTGTAATCCGACGCCTCGTAATTAAATTCAATGCCGGTTACGGTATCTTCTGCGGCTATAACGACGCCCGAGGCCGAGGTCATGAGGATAGCGGCTGCAAGCACAGCTGCCAGCCACCTGCGTGTTTCTTTCAACGACATGCTGAAACGTAAACTAAAATTCACTACATCCTGTCCTTTCCGGTTTAAAGTAAATGTTTTTCTTTTATTAACTATTAACGGTTTAGGGATGGCGAAAGTGAATAACAAAGGCAATTTTTGTTATTAAATTTTAGTAAACCCCCGAAAATAAGGGCTGTTGAACAGGAGATAGGGATTTGCAAAGCTGCGGTGGTTTTATTTTTACGGGAGGTAGTTGTATAATAGTTGGGAACCATGGTGGACAGTCAGCAATAGGTAGAGGAGCGTGAGAATTTGAATCTGCCGAATCTCTTAACATCATTGCGATTTGTATTGATCCCCGTCTACATAATAGTGTTTGTAAAAGGACATATGATTCCAGCTTTTCTGATTATGGTCGCTGCCGGTATTACCGATGTGCTTGACGGTTATATCGCTCGCAAAAGCGGTCAGGTGACGATGGTCGGTATCATGCTTGATCCGCTCGCTGACAAGTTGATGCTCATTACGGTTATTGTATCGCTGCTCATCTCCGGCCATATTTCATGGGCTGCTGCTGCGGCGATGTTTTTGCGCGATTTGGGCATGATAGCCGGAGGATTGTATTTTCATTTTCGGGGAAAAAAGACGGTGCCTGCGAATTGGATGGGAAAGCTGACAACCGTGCTCTTCTATGCAGCGATCATGCTTATTTTCTTCGAAGCGCCTAACGCTCATTCCTACTTGTGGGCGGTTATTGCTTTCTCCTTCTTGACATCAATCATGTATATTTTCATGTTCAAGGCGCTGAACAAACCGATTGCAGAAACACCGGCTGGACATACGTGAACATCTGAGGCAACTACATATCAAGCATAAACGGCTGCAACCGGCTTTTGTCGGCGAAAGCCCGTTTCGCGCAGATATATAAGCGCATTATAAGTGAAAGCTTATAATTTCTTATATATGAACAAAGAGGCTTGGCGGAGGACACTTCGGGTCCAAGCAGCCAAGCCTCTTATCTTAACCTTCATAAACTGCAGTTTTATGATGGATATATATAGTGTCGTACAATTTGACGCTTTTTATACCACCTAACCATTGAAAGGGGCTTTTTTTGACATGTTGGACATTAATCAAATTCAAGAAATCATTCCGCACCGCCCTCCGTTCCTGCTTATCGACCGGATTTTGGAGGTTGAGCCGGGGGTGCGGGCAGTCGGTCTCAAAAACGTGACGATGAACGAACCTTATTTCGTCGGCCATTTCCCCGGTTATCCGGTTATGCCTGGGGTGCTGATTGTAGAAGCGCTCGCGCAGGTCGGTACCGTGGCCATGCTGATGATTGAGGCTAATAAAGGCAAACTGGGCTTTTTTGCGGGCATTGACGGCTTCCGTTTCCGCGGACAAGTTAAGCCTGGCGATACGCTGACGCTTGAAGTTCAAATTACAAGGCTCAAGGGTTCAATTGGCAAAGGGCAAGGAACAGCAAGAGTAGGTGATCAGATCGTTGCCGAAGGCGAGCTTATGTTTGCTTTATCTAATCCTTCATAAACCAAAATTCATGAATGAAAGAGGCTGCTAATTATGACGAATCCAACGAATACTACGGTTATTGCTAAATATGAGGCTTGGCTGAACGATCCGCTTATCGATGCGGCAACGAAGGAAGAGCTTCGCGGCATTGCAGGAGAAGAAAAAGAAATCACGGACCGTTTCTATCGTGACCTTGAATTCGGTACGGGCGGCCTGCGCGGCGTAATGGGCGCAGGGACGAACCGTTTGAACGCATACACAGTAGGAAAAGCGACGCAAGGACTCGCGAATTGGCTGCTCGGCGGCTTGAAGCCGGAGGGAGACGGCCCATCGGTTGTCATTGCTCATGATTCCCGTAATTACTCGCCTGAATTTGCGCTTGATGCTGCGCTCGTGCTTGCAGGAAACGGAATTACGACTTATTTGTTTACGGCGCTGCGCCCGACTCCGCAGCTTTCTTTTGCTGTACGTGCGCTTAAAGCATCCAGCGGCATTGTCATTACGGCAAGCCATAACCCGCCTGAATACAACGGCTACAAAGCATACGGCGCAGATGGCTGCCAGCTCATTCCGGAAGAAGCGGAGCAGGTTATTGCGTCCATTGGACAAATTACCGGCTTTGATGAAGTGAAAAGGCTAAGCCGCGAGGAAGCGGAAGCAAAGGGCTTGCTTCGCTGGCTTGGAGAAGAAGCCGATCAACAATTTATTGATACGGTCGTTGCACAGAGCCTGAATGCGGAGCTCATTCAAGGCGGCATCGGAGAGAAAATCAGCGTTGTCTTCACGCCGCTGCATGGGACAGGCAATATGCCGGTCCGTGAAGTGCTGAAGAAGGTTGGATTTAAGAATGTTCATATCGTACCGGAACAAGAGCAGCCGGATGGCTATTTTAGCACGGTGAAATCCCCTAACCCGGAAGAGCGCGAAGCGTTCACGCTTGCAATCAAGCTTGCCCAGCAGGTGAATGCGGACATCATTATCGGTACGGACCCGGATGCGGACCGTATGGGTGCGGTTGTGAAAAATAACGAAGGCGAGTATGTCGTTCTTACGGGTAACCAATCTGGCGCTTTAATGGTTCATTATGTGCTGAGCCAGCTGAAAGAACGCGGACAATTGCCGGATAACGGCATTGTCATCAAAACGATCGTGACAAGCGAGCTTGGCGCGGATATCGCGCGCTCCTTTGGCGTAGCGGTAGAGAATACGCTGACCGGCTTCAAATATATCGGTGAAAAAATGACAAGCTATGAGAAAACAGGCGAGCATACCTTCCTGTTTGGCTATGAAGAAAGCTACGGTTATCTAACGGGTACTTATGCACGCGATAAAGATGCGATTGTTGCTGCGTTATTGATTGCGGAAGCTGCGGCATACTATAGCAGTCAAGGGAAAACGCTGTATGATGTATTGCTTGAGCTGTACGCTGGATTTGGCTTCTATTTAGAGGGCTTAGAGTCGCGCACGCTCAAGGGCTTTGACGGCGTTCAAAAAATCGGAGCGATTATGGATGATTGGCGCCAAAACCCGCCAACCGAAATCGGCGGCGTCAAAGTGGAGCAGGTACTGGATTACGGCAAGGGCCATGACGGCCTTCGCCCTGAAAACGTTTTGAAGTATTTGCTTGAGGACGGCTCGTGGTTCTGCTTGCGTCCTTCCGGCACCGAGCCGAAAATCAAGGTTTATTTCGCAGTGAAGGGTGAATCGAAGGATGCCGCCGCTGCTGCGCTGGAAACGTTAAAAACCGCCGTTATGGAACGGGTAGACCGTAGCGAATAGATCGACAATCAGCCTGTTAGAACGGAGGAATTACGTGTTTTTACGTTGGCAGCAATGGAATCGGCGCGCGAGATTCGTACTTTGGATTATTGCATTACTAGGGGTAGCGGCAGCAATGCCGCTCGGCGCTGTTCGCATGGAAATGGAAAAATCGTCGAAGCAAGTGGAATATGTTTTTGATTACCGCGATATTGTCGATGTGTCGGAGCGTCAGGCAAGGCCTCAGGGATTCCTGACGGAGAAGCTCGCAATGTTGAAGGAATCAGGTATTACCACGATGGCCGTATACGAGAGCTCGCTGAAGGAGCTTCAGTTATCGGGAAGGCTGACCTTTTACAGCTCAAGGGACGCTGCGCTGCTTCAAAACAAATTTGAGCAGGCAGACCAAAACTTTACTTATATTTTATTTAACGGTCCCGAAGAAGAAAAAATGATCGGTCCGATCGTGCGCCAGGCGCTTGATCGATCGGAGGCCGTGTACAGCAGCTGGTCCTACGGCGGCCGTAACGGAATGGTCGTCGAAATGCCGATTGCCGAAGCGATCATGAAAACGATGGATTTTGACCCGATGTCCCTGCAAACGATTCAAGACGCAGGCTTTCGGATTCTGCCGCGTTTCTCCGACCGCGTAAAGCCTTACGATCAAGCGGAAACGGAAGCCGTGCTTGCAAAATTAAAAGCGTACGGCGTGAACCGCGTGTTGTTTGACGGCGATAAAGTAAAGGGCGCATCTGATCAAGCCATGGACAACAGCCTGTATCAGTTCGGTGAACTGCTTAAAAAATACGATATGGGCGTTGCGGCAATCGAAAATTTAAAAAAACCTCAAGAAGGCATAAATAAATTAGCATATATTACAAACTATAATGTAGTCCGGTTATATTCCTTGTCGGAGAACGACGGGATGACGATGACTTCCGACGCGATCGGCGACCGTTTTCTTCTAGCGGCTAAGGATCGCAACATTCGAATGTTTTTCATGAACGGGACCACCCAATCCAACACGGATAAAGCTAAAGTCGTCGATAACTTGGACAGGCTGGCTGAGGCCATGAGCGAAAAAAACGGCATAGTCGAAAAGCTGTCTAAGGCTGGATTTGCGTCAGGCACGGCAAAGGCTTTCGATTATGAACAGCCATCTTGGAATAAGCCGGTCAGAGCTATTGTCGCTGCGGGCGCCATAGCCTTAATTGCTTTATTGGTAGGCGCGTTTATTCCAGGCGTATATATTCCCGTATTCGTTATAGGCCTCTTCGGCAGCGCAGGCATGTATAAGCTAAACAGCTCTGTCATGGAACAGGGCTTAGCTTTAGGGGCGGCGATTGCCGCGCCAACGCTTGCTTTAGTGTGGGTCATGAATCGCATCTATTCCCGGACGGTAGGTGACCGGCGCGTGGTTGGCGGGGTTGACTGGACGGTGGGCCGCAGCAAGCAGAGCCCGACGCCTCAGCAGCCGGGTGCCGTCTACGAGAATGGAAACAAGATGAAGTGGCTGTTTCCGGCGTTGTCTACGGGCCGGCGTTTTGGACTAGCGTTGAATTGGTTCATTGTCGCGACGTTGATCTCGCTGATGGCAGTGCCGATTGTTTTCGGATTGCTTAATAACATCACTTACAATTTGGTGCTGGAGCAGTTCCGCGGAGTAAGCCTGCTTCATCTCGCGCCTATTGCGTTAGTAGCGGTTTATGTGCTGCTGTACAACAGCCAAATGTCGGTAGGCAGACTGAGAGCGCTGCTTTCTAAGCCGATTACATTAACTTGGATTATCCTTGCGGGCATTATCGGAATCATTGGATATTATTACTTGTCGCGTACGGGCAACAGCGGGCAAGTATCCTCCGTGGAACTGGTAATCCGTCATTTCCTGGAATCGACCTTCGGCGTAAGGCCGAGGTTTAAAGAATTTTTGCTGGCGCATCCGTTATTGCTGCTTGGACTATTCTTATCGCTTCGTTACCGTGCGGCTTGGCTGCTTATTATTATCGGATCGATTGGACAGCTGTCGATGGTGGATACATTCGCGCATCTTCATACTCCGCTTTATATCTCAATGATTCGCGTACTGTTAGGCTTGGGTACAGGTATGGTAATCGGCTGTATTTTGATCCTGGCTTGGCAGCTAGTGGAAGGAGCAATTCGTAAATGGGCACCGGCAATCATTCACAAGTTCGTCGAATAGTAATCTCAGGCTATTACGGCTTCCGCAACAGCGGCGACGAAGCGGTGCTCCGATCGATATTGCTTGCTTTAGAAGAAGAAGGTAGCTCTCAAGGCATAAAAATTCAGCCGGTCGTGTTATCGGCTGATCCGGCTTGGACAAGCAGCATGTATGGGGTGGAAAGCGTTCGGAGGATGCATCCCGCAGATCTGTGGCATGCGCTGAAGAACAGTGACGGCCTCATAAGCGGAGGCGGAAGCCTTCTTCAGGATGCTACGGGTACGAAGACGATTCCCTATTATACGGGCGTTATGAAGCTCGCGCAGCTGCTTGGCAAACCTACATTCGCTTACTCGCAAGGCATCGGACCGGTAAACCGCCGCATCATGGATCCTCTTATACGCGGAGTAATGAAGCGCAGCGCATACGTATCCGTGCGGGATGCGGAATCGGCAGCCTTGCTTGGCCGGATCGGGGTGCCTGAACGGATGATTGAAGTGGTGCCGGACCCGGTCATGGGCTTGCCGCTGCCGGAGGGCTCGGAAGAAGCAGGAAGCCGCATCTCGCATGCTGCCGAGGGCGGATCTACGGAGCCGCCGCTAGTCGGCGTATCCTTGCGCCGGTGGCGCAGCGACGGCGCCGATCTCGCCCGCGCCACCGAAGCGCTGGTCGCGCTGTCGAAGCGCATGCCTGTGCGGCTGCGCTTCCTGCCGTTCCACACCCCCTCCGACACGGAAACGTCGGAGCAGGTGATGGAACGGCTGCGCGGCCGGCTCGGCGATGGTTCCTCCGCCGAGCTGGCCGCGCCCGGCGACGACCCCCAGCAAATGCTGCTGGAGGTCAGCCGGTGCGACGCTTTGTTAGGCATGCGCCTCCATGCGCTTATCTACGCGGCCGGCCAGATGGTTCCCATGCTTGGCCTCTCCTATGACCCAAAAATCGATCAGTTTCTAGGCCGCTTGGGCCTGAAGGCTATCGGCACGACCGAGCAGCTGGACGCGGACGCCTTTGCGGATGCGGCATGCCAGCTGCTCGCTGACAAAGCCGGCTGGCAGGCGAAGCATAAGCCGATGATCGACCTTTTAAAACAACAATCGCAGAAACCGGCGCAACAAATCGTTCAATACCTGCGTCATACATTATCGAGGTGAGTTCCTCTTGTCGAAACAATTACCAACAGTGCCGATATACGGCATACCATTCTCCAAGGCGGGAATGGATGATACGGTTCAATATTTAACGGAAGCCATCGAACAAAGACGGTTAACGCATGTCATTACCGCGAATCCGATCATGATTATGTCGGCAGTCGAAAGCGCGAACTACAGCGCGATGATCCGGCGCGCGGATCTTATCGTGCCGGATGGAGCAGGCGTGGTGTGGGCAGCTAAATACGTTGGCAATCCGGTCACGGAGCGCGTAACGGGATTTGATCTGATGCACCGTCTTTTGGAGCAGGGCGAAAAGCGCAAATGGAAGGCTTATCTGCTTGGCACCTCGCAAGAGGTTATTGAAGCCGCGGCCGAAAAACTGCAGCTGCAATACCCTCAAGTGAAAATCGTAGGCTATCGGAACGGTTTTTTTGGACCGGAGCAGGACGATGAAGTAGTGGAAGTTATCCGGGAAGCGGCGCCTGACTTATTGTTTGTCGCGCGCGGAGCGGATACGCAGGAGCCTTGGATCGTAAAGTTTAAGCAAAAGCTCGGCGTGCCTTTAATTATGGGCGTCGGCGGCAGCTTCGATGTCGTTTCGGGTAAGCTAAAGCGAGCTCCGATCCTATTCCAGAAGCTTCGGCTTGAATGGTTTTACCGCTTGCTTCAAGAGCCCAAAAGGTACAAAAGAATGCTCGTTTTGCCGAAATTCGTAGTGAAAGTGCTTCGCGACAAAGAAAACGTAACAAAACCTCGGTATACACCGTGAAATTCTCGTTAAAACCCGCTAAATTGGTTGAAAACGGGGTTGGAATTTCTTTTTCAATCGGAGTATAATTCACTTCGGTAGAAAGAAAAGGGGAGTTGCACACATGCCGGTAGGCTTGCTGTATTCAATTGGGTTCATAATCGCTTTGGTTTTAGCCGTTGCGATGACGCCGCTTGTTAAGAAGTTCGCATTCAAAATAGGCGCAATAGACAAACCAAACCACCGCAAAGTACATACGCGGATCATGCCGCGGCTTGGCGGTCTAGCTATTTATATTGCATTCGTTGGCGCATTTTTTCTCTTATCGCCGTTTATACCGGACGGCTTGCTCCGTCCTCAAGACTCAAACATGATCAACGCGCTGCTTGTCGGCGGTACGATGATTATTATTTTAGGAGCTTTCGATGACCGCTTCGAGCTGTCAGCCAAAGTGAAGCTTCTCGGCCAAGTGGCCGCAGCATGCGTTGTCGTTTTCGTCTTTGACGTCAAAATCGACCTGCTGAACATTCCGTTCGGAGAAACGATGCAGCCGATTGCCGGTTGGATCAGTATTCCGATTACGATTCTCTGGATCGTCGGCGTGACGAACGCGATCAATTTGATTGACGGTTTGGACGGGCTTGCTGCCGGCGTTTCCGGCATCGCGATCGCAACGATTGTCGTGATGGCTTCGTTAATGGGTTTCCAGCCCGTTATCCTGCTAAGCACGCTGCTTTTAGGCGGAATCGTCGGGTTTCTCGTATTCAACTTCCATCCCGCAAAAATATTCATGGGAGATTCGGGCTCGCTTTTCCTTGGCTTCAGCTTAGCTACGCTTTCAATGCTGGGGTTCAAGCAGGTTACGATCGTATCATTCGTAACGCCGCTGCTCATCATCGGCGTACCGCTCTCGGATACCTTCTTCGCAATTGTTCGCCGCTGGGTGAACAAACGTCCGATCTTTGCGCCAGACAAAGGGCACTTGCATCACAGGTTGCGTGACCTTGGCTTCAGCCACCGTCGTACGGTTCTTATCATTTGGGGCGTTGCCGCGATCTTCGGCGCACTGGCTATCGTGCAATCGGCCGTCGTGCAATCGAGTGCGGCGAACTGGATTACCTTTGGCGTTATTTGCATGCTGATGTTCTTCCTGCAAATTGGGGCCGAGGTTACCGGAATCGTAGACAAAACGCGCAGGCCGTTAATTAATTTTTTAAACCGCATGAGGCTTCGGCTCAAGGTTGACGCTGAATCCCGTTCAAAATAATCAAGAGCTCCGAATCCCTATGGGAAACGGGGTTCTTTTTTTGTCCTAAATTGTGTATTTCACTAAAAAAATGGGAGCTGTTAACCGATAACAACAGTACAGAACTTTTCTGCAATCAGCGCGTCTAACTGCTCAGCAACCGATAACTGGCTAAAGAGGAAAAGGGAGGAAGGTTTATTCGCAAGCAAGCCGCAAAGTCGTCAGTCGAACTTTAATTCTAATACCCATGCTCGTTATATACATAAAGGAGGAACATTGTTTTGAAAAGATTACTTTCATTAGCGCTAACGCTGGCACTGTTGATTACATTGTTGCCGCCGTTCAGTACGTCACAGGTGGCAAACGCCGCAACGGGCAGCTTCAGCTTCCCTACCGAGAAGGATTTATCTACGCAAGCAAGGGTAACGACGGATCCCAGCCTAACGCTGACAGGATCCATTACGGGGGTAGATCCCTCGTCGGTTTCTTACAGCGTCACTCAGATCATCAATAACAAAGGCAATGATAATCCTACCGATGATCAGCTTGGCTCTAAGCGTGAGAACATCACAAGCAACATCTATATCAATGGATTTTCTATCCAAGTCTTTAACGTTGAACTTTTCCCGGGTCTGAACCGCATTACGTTCAAGGGCGTTCAAGGCGGCGGCGAAGTGACCAATTCGATCTACATCGAATATCACAACGGTCCGGTATTTTATGATTTGGTGGCACAGCTTGACGGAAACAAATTCAACATTGAAGAAGCAGGCACTACGGTCGTTCACTCTGCGGCATCCGCAGGCCGTCAGTCCGCGGATATCAGCATTACGGGCTTCGCGCCGAATGCGCAGCAGGTGACGGTTGACGTAAACGGAAGCAGCAAAACCTATTCCGTGAACAGCTCCAACAGTTATCAGTTTGCGGCATCGCCGATCACGATTCAAAAAGGTAAAAACCTCGTTACGATTAAGGTGAAAAATGCGAACCAAACGGTCGAAACGACTCGCGAGGTTGCCTTCTATAATGGGGAAGTTACATTTTACGATGTGAACCTGAACGGTACGGCTAACTCGGTAGCTACGTCCGAGCCGCTCGAATACAATCCGAACCTATTAGTAACGGACGAGGATTCTACGACGCTAACGGGTAAAATTATTGTTCCTAACTATTTGAAGGATGACACCGTTCCAGCGGATGGCACGCTTGAGCCGCATCCGAATCCTAATGCAAACATTAAAATTAAGTACACGATTACGGCGAGCGGCGGAATCAGCTATACGCAACCTAATGCTGGGACCCCACTCGTTCCAACGACAGAAGCAACTCCGGTCGGTACTTATACGGGAAATGAAGCCTTTTTCATCTATCAGTTTACAACGGCTATTGGAGCCACCCATCCACTAGTTTTCGACAAATCCTATAGCATTCAAATTACGGCAGAAAACGCGAAAAAAGACGCATTAGGGCAGCCGGCAGATGAAGGAACCGGACTTATGGGTTTCTCGTTGAAGAATGCATCTTTGAAATTTATTGAAACGATTAACTACCTGAGCGGTTATAGAACAGGTAACGGTGAAGCTTTATCCGGAACTCCGCTTGAAGGCGCTAATCTTTACACTGTGCCATTCGCTATGGAAGTTCTTGTTGGAAATCCGAGTGCGGCGGATATGGCTACCCCGGTTAATCTAGTAACGGCAACGGATATTAAAAATGTTTCCGGTACATCCGCACCGTCATCAAGCTTTGACTACACCAGCTCAAGTAACATCGAAAATGTTTCATCCAGTCTTGTCAATAAGTTCGTAAACCTGAACGGCAAAGTGTACAAGCGTGAGATTCTTATTTTCAAAAAGCTTCCGTTCGAGGGTACGCAGACCGTTACGCTGAATGTTGGCGGAGTAACGAAGCAGGTTAAGTTCACGATGCTATT
Source organism: Paenibacillus sp. LPE1-1-1.1 (assembly GCF_040676435.1). Lineage (NCBI taxonomy): Bacteria > Bacillati > Bacillota > Bacilli > Caryophanales > Paenibacillaceae > Paenibacillus > Paenibacillus sp. LPE1-1-1.1. The sequence continues at coordinate 77,710 of NZ_JBEGHY010000044.1, read as the reverse complement.
TGGCCCATATGTCAGTTATACAAGCGTATTTGATAATATGACCGTCTATGATGACACGAATAAGCTTAAAGCGGATCGGATTGCCGAGGCTATTACCGGAACGTTGAGCGATTTCAAAGGTATTCTCAATAATATCAACAATACTTCTGAAATTCGTTACGATTTTAACGGTACAGCAGCGCAAACGGTGTTCTTCTATGTGAACAATACGCCAATCAAGCTCGCGCAAGGGACAAGCGGAGTAACAAGCTTTACGATTCTAAATGCTGCCGAACGCACAAAAGCTTTCGATTCTTTGTTCAGTGGTGAGAATGAGATCAAGTTCGTATTCCAAGGAAGTAAAAATTCCTATGAGAAAAAAATCAAGCTTTACTTCATCCCGACGAATATTCCTGTCATACCGGTTGAAGGCACTATCATTTATCCTTATGGCGCGCAATACAGCGAGCCGGTTCCGAATGATCCGAACTTCGTGAACCGCGGCAGCGTGTTTACGACAAATGAAGCATTCATGAACGTATTCGGTACATTTGACTTTATTGATTTTACGGCTGTAGGCGCCACGGATGCCGATATCGTCAACAATATCCAAGCGAAAATTACGCAGATGGATACTCCTGCGAACGGCCTTACGGATCCGAGCAACTATATCCTGAAAATCGAAAACAGTAATTTTACGAATCCGATTGCATGGGATTTAAGCAAGAAACTCTTTATTATGCGCGGCACTACCGTGCTGGGTACCGTAAATAACGGCGCAGCTAATGAAGTAGCCAATCTTGCGGTTCGTTATGATATTTTAACGAAAACATTCTCGTTCATTTTAGTGGGACAAGAATTGAACCCGGACGGCAGCTCAAGCGTGTATACCTTTACGGTTTTTAACAACGGCGAAACAGGACCGAAAGCGTCCTATCGGTTAGAAGTTGACCCGACATCGCTGCCGTACAAAGTGCTGCGTCCGATTTTGCCGGCCAAAAATATCGTCAATCAAAACTACATTGAAGTTGTCATCGATGCTCCTGGAGCGGAGACGATCACGATTAATAAACAAGTGGCAGAGAAAATTGATTTTGATTCCGATAATAATCCTGCTACCGTGGAACAATTTTATAAGAATACGTACCGCGTATTCGTAAATAATTTAAAAGTTGGCAAAAACAAAATTGATTTCGTAATCTCGAGCGCGAATGATAAAGTGCAAAGCAGCATTGAAATTACGTATGCGCCAACCAATATTCCAGGCGCACAATTTCTTCAAACGATGGCGAGCAGCCACAAGATATTTGACGGAGCGCTGAATTTGAAATTCGAAAAAGGCACAACGCTGATCAGAACCGATTTCAACGTGCCCGCGGCCCTGAAAAACCAAGTGTTCACCGGCCATAATCTCTTGTTTGCCATCGCAAACTCCGAAGATGGGGTCGTTGACCGACGCGAGCTAGAAGCGTTGCCGCCAAACTACAATATTATTTTGGAGAGTTTTGGGACAAGGTTCAGGCTTTCATATCCTACTCGCTTCACCAAAGCTAGTCCGGTTTATTGGATTGATGCGGGATTAGCAGATGATCCAGCGACAACGAGTGCTTACGATCCGCTGACTATGGGGGTTGACCCGTATCAATTCCCGAACGCGACAGGGAAGGGCGGAACGAAGATTCCTACCTACGATGAGCGTCCGGACAATAGAGAGCTGGTTACTTCCAAGACCGGAACGCTAACGCTTGCCTTCGACCCGAATATGAAGGATAGCATCGGCACGATCATCACGGTCTACCGTTACGATGTAAAAGCGAAGTATTGGGAAAATATCGGCGGAACGGTAGACGTGAAGAAAAACACCATTACGGTTCCTTTTAATAAATTCGGATACTATGTGGTCGGTAAAATGGTGTACTCGTACACTGACATGACCTCCCATCCTTATGCCAGGAACTTCCTTGAAGCCATTTATTCGAAAGGCATTATGAATGCAGCGGGCTTTGATGATTTCGGCGCCAACATTTACATCTCGCGCGGAGAGTTCGCGAGAATGATGGTCAAAGCGCTCGATATTCCTCTCAACTATGAGCTCAGCAAGCCGCATTTCGATGATGTGCCGGCGATCATTAACCCCGATGCGTTATGGGACTACCGCTATGTAGAAACGGCGGCCCGGGAAGGCATCATCCGCGGTACAGGCCCTAGAACGTTCCAGCCTAGCGCCAACCTAACAAGAGAAGAGGCATCTGTGATTATCGCAAGGGCGCTCGACTTGAAGCTGGCTACGGATTCGACGAAAATCGATAAGGATTTGGAGAAAACGTTTAAAGATGCAGGAAGCGTGAATTTCTATGCGAAAAGCTCGGTTATTGCTATCGCAAAGAAAAAATACATTATCGGCTCTCCCGTAGATCCGAGTAACCCAAAAGCAGGCTCTGTATTCGAGCCAAGATCTAATCTTCTGCGCTCTGATGCAGCAATCATTGTTGCTCGTATATTGGCTGATTTGAAAAAGCTTCCGAGCATCCGTTAATTGGTTATATAAAGAAAAAAAGGCTGGCTGCGGAGACATTCTGCAGCCAGCCTTTTTTCTTGCAGCCACGGGCGTTCCACGCCGCGTGAAACATTAAATTTGGAAAATGTTTATTATCGACGAACTCTATGTAAACAAGCTATACTAACAAAGTGCTCAACGAGTACGAGCAAAGCAGGTGAAATGAGGTACATAACGCGTCAAACAAAAAAACTTTAATTTTTTTTCAGAACATCGCAACTTTTTACGGCAACATGCGTTTAAATACATGACGTTGTAACAAACGCATGGAATTGATGCGCTAGACCTACTGCAGCTGGTAAAGAATTGGAATGAATTCTCAACTTCCTCTTTACGGTACGACCCGCCCATTGTATAATGTTATAGTGGTGTCGTGACTCTAGCAATTTTCTCGCATTTTTTACAAGTTTCTACGACATGATCTTACAAATGGGTTTATCATGATTGTAGACATCATTTATATCAAATCTATGCTCAACTCTGGAAAGGGGGTGAATCGGCTATGAGGGAAAAGAGCAATTCACTATTTAAACAAAACTCTCAACAACCGCACGTATTTAGAGGAGGAGAAATAAAGGTTATGAAGAAAAAAATAGCAGCATTTGTACTAGCTACAGCGCTAGTCATTCCATTATCAGTTCCAGCTTTCGCAGCAACACCATCCGATGTAGCAGGCAAGCCTGAGCAATCGGCTGTAGAAGAACTAGTAGCACTTGGAGTATTTAACGGTTACGAGGATGGCACTTTCAAGCCTGGTAACGAAATTACTCGTGCAGAATTGGCTAAAGCAGCAATCATCGCATCTGGTAATGAATCCGCAGCTAACATCTTGAAGAACGTTAAACCTTCTTTCTCCGATGTTAAGCAAAGCGTATGGTACTCCGGTTACATCAACGCAGCAGCTCAAAAAGGCTACATCGTTGGTTACAACGGTAAATTCCGTCCTAGCGACAGCGTTAAATTCGAAGAAGTTGTAGCAATCATGCTTCGCGCACTTGGCTACAAAGAAGCTAACCTTTCTGGCGCTTGGCCTTACAACTACCTGATCAAAGCTGACGAAATCAACTTGTTTGATAAAGTAAGCAGCGTAGATGTAGGTAAAAACGCACTTCGCGGTACAGTAGCACAATTGACTTCCGCAACAATCAACACAAACACAATTACTTACAACTCCGTAACAGGCCTTGAAACTGCTGGTGCACCACTTGTTGGCAAAATCGGTTCCCCTAAATCGGGTATCCTACTTGCTTCAGCTGTTGACTCCAACAAAAACCTTAGCTTTACTACAGAAGCTGGCGTTGCTAGCACTGTAGCAGTTAGCGACAATGTAATCGTTACTGGCGGTAAAAAATTGGCTGACCTTCTTGGTCGCGAAGTTTCTTACATCCTTAAAAACGACAAAATCGTTGTTATCTCTGACAACCAAGACGCAGCTAAAGTTATTAAAGGCGTTAAATCTGTAGCTCAAACAGTTGCTAACAGCGCATACCTGACTGTAAAAGTCGGCGACGAGCTAGTTACTAAACAATATTCTTCTGCAAATCCTGTACGTTCATTTGTAAACGGCGATGCTAACACAGCATTGACAGTTGACGATGAAGTTGAATACTTCCTGAACGCTGACGGTACAGTTCGTTTTGTTAAAGCTACAAAATGGAACGTGCTTGACGCTCGCGTAACAAGCCTTGATGCAAAAACTGCTTACCGTGCGGCTCGTTTGAACGTTGATACGGATCGCAGTGCTACTACTTCTGCTGCAACTGTATCTGTTCCTGACACTGCAGTAGTAACGCTTAACGGTGTTGCTTCTAAAGTTGAAGACCTACTTGCTAATGATATCGTAACTTACGCTTCTAACGCTGCTGGTGCAGTTAAAATCGAAGCTACTCGTAATGTAGTAACTGGTAAAGTTGTTGGTCAAACAACTGTTAACGGTACTGCTGCTTACACAATCGATGGCAAACAATACTCAGTACTTACTGGTGTTGGCGCATTGACAATTAACAACAGCTACACTCTACTTCTTAACAAAGACGGTAAAGTAGCTGATGCATCCGCTCCAACTGTTGGCGCTAACTCCAACGATGTTGTAATCACTAAGCTTGAAAACGTAAGTGTAATTGAAGACGGCATTATTGCAGCTAAGAAAAGAATCACTTACTTCTCCGTTAAAGACAATGCTAAACAAACAGCGCTTGTTGCAAGTGATGCAACATTTGTTGGTACTCTAGCTGAAGACCATGTTCAAACTTTCGCTTACACTGATGGCAAAATCTCTGGTGTAACTGATGTACTGAACCTTGGTACTACTACTGCTGTAGACAGCAAAACTGCTACTACATTGACTACTGTAACAGGTAGCACATACACAACATTGCAATATGACAGCTCGACAATCGTATTGAAAGCAACTGACCTTGTTAACGACAACGTTACTGTAGGAACAATTGCTGACATTACTAAAGCTGACGTAGTTGCTGTTGCTGGCAACGGCGTTAAAGCATCATTCGTAGTATTGCTTACTGATAACGAAGCAGTTAGCGCGACATTGCCTGCAGTTCACGGTTTGTTGGTTGAGAAAGTAGCAAGCAGCAACGGAACTACTACAACTTACGCGGTTAAACTGAACGTTAAAGGCGAAACAAAAGAATTCCCTATCAGCCTAGCTGCTTACAACACAATCGGAACAACTGCTAAAGCTCCAGTTGAACTGACTGATACTGTAACAACTAACGCGGTATACGATGTTGCATCTGTAACTGCTGATTCCAGCGCAGCTGGTTCTGCAATTGCTGTTAACAGCAACAACAGCACATTCACTGTTGGTGGTGCTAACTACATCGCAACTGGTAACACTTCTGTATTCTTCGTATCTGCTACTGACGTAGTAAGCGTAGGTAACTATGCTGATATCGTTGGCGCTAAAGAAGATACTGCTGGTACTTACACAGTATCTGTATTCGCTGGTACAACTTCGATTGGTATCTACAACGAAGCTGCATTGGTAATCGTTAAAAAGAACTAATCTCGATTAGTTTCTAAGCGATAAAGAAAGGCCGTCGGGTAACCGACGGCCTTTTTTTTGTTCATATAGAGTTCACACAAAATCGTTATAGTTATACATAGAAGAACATGATCCTCGTGGGTAGATAGGAGGTCAAGAAGTACAAGCCTATAGATCTATCTTTAACTTATTTAGTGCGAAGCGAAACTATTGCAATGTTTTCATCGTCTAAATAGGAAATGCTAAAATAATAGGAGTGATTATTACAATGCGGCACAGCTTTAGAAAAACATCCATATTTATATCTGTTTTCGTTGCATTAGTCGTTATGCTCAGTGCAATACCGGTTAGTTTCGCGGCCAGCACTGCTGCAGCAGCTGTGAACAAAAAGATATACATAAGCGGTGCATCCTACGTTCAGCTAATAGACGCCAATTTAGTACCTAGCTCAAGCGGAGCAACTGCAAGCTTTACTTTTACTTTTTATAACGGTGATAGCAAAGATCTTGTTCTGAATGACTACTGGGCCCGTTTGAAGTCGGTCGGCGGAACCAAATATACGCTTACCCTTTTGGATCAAACTAAAAAAAGAATTGCTCCCAAATCTTCTGCAACGTTGACCTTTTACAGCCAGGTGGGCTCTAAAATGACATTGGATCAATTAGTGATCAATATTATTAAGTTCGACTTTTCAGTTGCAGGCTATGAGCGTACAGTAGCAAAGTACACTTTTCCTAAAGGCTATGCCAATTATGTGAAAGCTGGCGGCTTCAAGGCGATTCAAATCAACAATTCCAATGTAAATGTGAGAGTTGATCAAATTAATGTAACCAAAAAAGATAAGGCCTATGAATTTAATCTAAGTTATGTTGCTCGAAATACCAGTAAATTCGGTGTTACCTTACCTGTTTATAATTATTATGCGCAAACATCTGCTGGATTATATAAGCTTTCATTGAAAAACAAAACGGATGAAAACCTCTTGTTAGAGCCGGCTGTTCTAAACGCCATTCGTTTGACAGGTTCTATACCATCTACGCTCGCAACAACAGGCTGGAAGCTTATTATTACGGCTAATGCGGGTACAGAAACAAGCAAAGTTGAGCTTCCTGTAGTCACTTTCGATATCCCGTTTAAGCTTTCAACTACCGTTTCAGGAACAGCATCAACGACATTTACAAATGATTTCGGCACCTATGGCGTAGTGCTGAAGAATGTACAAAGATTGCCGTGGGGAACGAAGGATCAAGTCATTGCCGAGATGGTCATTCAAAATAAAGAGTCTGTTTACCTGCCGCTGCCTACGCTGAATGGGCAATTTATTATCGATGATAATATTACGTTAGCCTCCAAACAATTGAACGGAAATGATGAGATCGGTCTTGCGCCTGGCACGTCGACAGTCGTGCATTTCATAGGTGAAATACCGGAGAGCTATACCTGGAAGGAATTTAAGCTGCAATTGAATCAAAAAACAGGCGAAGAAACAACGACGCTGGCCGAAGTGACCAAATCAGCGATTACACAGGTACCTGTTTTGAAAGCAGGAGTTTTGTATACTCCGTCGAACGTAGGATCGCGGTTTACTGCCCAAGTGACGGATGTAAGAAGCTACAAAAGCGAAGATAAAGATTTATACGCAGTGTATATAGACGTTACGAATACACAAACAAGAAATAGTGTTCTTCCAACTTGGGTAGCTTATTTTAAAACGGTTGAAGGCAACTATTATGAGGCGAAAACTGTAAAAGCAAATAAACTGATCAAGCCTACGAATAAGGAGAAATTGCTTGTTTACGCGGATCTGCCGCCATACGTAAATAGAGAAGGCATCAAGCTGATGATTGGCGAGGCTTTTGATGACAATGGCATGATTCAAGGTACGGGAACGGCAAAAGGCTACATTCGTGCGGTACAGCTTGAGCTCCCGGTAGAGAAAACGGATGTATCGAGCTTTAAACAAATCAAGGTTGGACCTTATACCGTTGATATGACTTATTTTACTGCTTTTATGTTTGAGAATGGGCTTGATATCGACATGGGCGCAACGGTGACTAAAGATCGTACTTATGATGATTTTAGCGCAAATAAATTAATGATTGCTCTGGAGAAGGATTCTACTAAAGAGATCATCTTTACGCATACGATCGATCTGGAAACAAAAACGGATGCCGGTACGCTCTGGAAACTTGGAGAAAACTTCTCCCAAGTGAATGAGGATCTAACAGGTACGCCAGTATTCGATAATTACACGCTTAACCTTTACGAGTTGATGGACGGTGGCCAAAAGAAGCTTGCATCGGTAGATATTCAATGGTCTACTTACACGAATTGGTTAGCAAATAAATAACGGTTTGGTGAAAAAACTGGTTTCTCTTACTTAAATCTAGTATCTTTATAGGAGATGCGAGATAGAGAGGAGATGGCTAAGTGAAACAAAAAGTATTGCGAGGAGTCGTAGCTGCAATATTAATAGGAGCTGGCGTGTGGGTCGGCGTGAACTTTGCTTCACCGCTTGAAGCGGAATCCAATGCGCTGACTCCAGGCTCTGCCGAGGATCCGGTTGTAACGAAAAGCTATGTTGATGAGCTACTTGCCAAAGCGGGCGGCGGATCTACTGAAACACCGGGCACTGATACGGCGCTGGAGGTTGTTACGGTTCCTGCAGGCAAGACGCTAATGGCAGGACAAGGTACTGAAGTCATTGTAAGGGTTGGCAAAGCGATTGCTTACAGCTCCGATGCCAGCGGCATTGCGGATCTTACAGGCGGAACAGATTTGACAAAGGGTAAAGCGGTTCCGACTAACCATTTGCTGCTGTTTCCCCGCGAAGGACGCGGCATTTTACCTGATCCAAACCAGAAGAATGGTTTAACTGTACTGGTAAAGGGAAGTTATACCTTGCAATAATATGGATGGATAGACTACATTTTACCCGAACTGACAATAGATTATACGCTTCAAAAAGGATGGAAGGATGCACAATACAGATGTATTCTACATTCTATGGAGGTGCTATTCATGAGTCGTTCGAATAAAGTGGTTGTTCCTACAAGCAAAGCTGCATTAAATCAAATGAAGTATGAGATTGCAGCAGAATTTGGGTTGACATCTGGAGCCTATGCAGGCACAGGTGCTGACACAGAGTTCGCTGGAGAGTTGGGAGCTTCTTCCGGAGCTGGCGGAGGACAAAGCGTACATTGGTCTTCCGTATCGACACGTCAAGCGGGCTCGGTAGGCGGAGAAATCACAAGAAGACTGATTGCGCAAGCGGAATCAGTTCTTGGCGGATACCAATAATTGTATAAAAAGTCGGCGTCCATTGACACAAAGCGACATTTTCGGTATCATACTGTTTTAGAAGAGTTGTCAAACAACCTTTTCCTTCGGGGAAAGGTTCATTTTTTGTGTAGAATGTCCGCACTTATTTCATACTAAGGTTGTAGGAGGTTGATACGAATGTCGGTTAAAGGACGCCACTTGTTTACATCGGAATCCGTTACTGAAGGCCATCCGGATAAGATCTGTGATCAAATATCCGATGCTGTCTTAGATGCATTCCTAGAAGCAGATCCACACGCGCGTGTCGCTTGTGAGGTTTCAGTAGCAACAGGACTTGTTTTGGTTATTGGGGAAATTAGCAGCAGTGCTGATTATGTAGATATTTCAGCAATCGCACGCCGCACGATTAAGGAAATTGGCTACACACGTGCCAAATACGGCTTTGACTCCAGCACTTGCGCAGTATTGACGTCGCTCAATGAACAGTCGGCTGATATTGCACAAGGCGTTAACGCAGCGCTTGAGACTCGCGATGGCAAGGACATGAAGCAAGAGAACGAAGATATCGGCGCAGGCGACCAAGGTTTGATGTTTGGTTTCGCAACAAACGAAACTCCTGAGCTTATGCCGCTTCCAATCGCTTTATCGCATCGTATCGCCCGTCGCTTGTCTGAAGTTCGTAAGAACGAGACGCTTGCTTACCTTCGTCCAGACGGTAAAACGCAAGTGACAATCGAATATGCAGACGGCAAGCCTGTTCGTGTGGATACAATCGTTGTTTCTACGCAGCATGCGGAAGAAATCACGCTTGAGCAAATCCAACAAGATATCCTCGAGCATGTTATTAAACCGGTTGTTCCGGTTGAATGGCTGGATGAGGAAACAAAATATTTCATCAACCCGACTGGCCGCTTCGTAATCGGCGGACCGCAAGGGGATGCAGGACTAACTGGCCGTAAAATTATTGTTGATACGTATGGCGGCTATGCTCGTCACGGCGGCGGCGCATTCTCCGGCAAGGATCCTACAAAAGTTGACCGTTCGGCTGCTTATGCAGCTCGTTATGTAGCTAAGAACATCGTTGCTGCAGGACTTGCTGACAAATGCGAAATCCAATTGGCTTATGCGATTGGTGTTGCTCAACCGGTTTCAATCAACGTGGATACGTATGGCACTGGCAAAATTGGTGAAGACAAGCTCGTTGACCTTATCACAAGCAATTTCGACCTTCGCCCGGCTGGCATTATCAAGATGCTTGACCTGCGTCGTCCAATTTACAGACAAACTGCTGCTTATGGTCACTTTGGCCGTACGGACGTTGACCTTCCTTGGGAACGCGTTGACAAAGCCGAGAAGCTTAAAGCAGACGCTGGCGTGCAAAGCGGCGTGTAATTCCTATAACGACAAATAACGCCTTAATAGGCGTCTAAGCTGTCCTCTAAGTAGCTCTGCTGCTTTGAGGACAGCTTTTTTATTTGCCATTCGACACAAAAAAGTAGTTTAACCTAAATTTTTCATATCAACTAACCGACAAATAAGGTACGAGTGTAATTTTTTGAGGAGTGAATTGAAATGAATCGAACCAGCAAGCTGTCATCGTTTATCGCCGTTATGCTGCTGCTCCAACTAAGCCTGGCAGGCTGGGCAACAGATCCGCAGCAAGCGTCTGCCGCATCTGCAGGTCCGGTCGCATTAAGCCTCAGTCCAGCCGATGATCTCGCTAATGTATCCCTTACGGCTGATTTGAAGATGACCTTTGACGAAAGCATTAGCAAAGGGTCAAGCTCAACGTCTGTTTCTATTTATGATTATGCAACGAGCAATTTGGTGGAAAGCATTCCGTTATCTTCTGGTCGAATAGCCATTGATTCCACACAGCGTACGGTAACCATTGATCCGTCCAATAATTTTGCTTTAAATACGAATTATTACATATTGGTAGATGCCGGTGCTTTCGTAAACCAGTCGAACGGAGCAAGCTATGCCGGGATCAATAGCGCAAGCAGCTGGAATTTCCGTACGGTTGCGGCAGTAGATTCGACTAGGCCTAATCATACAGTATTGCTGCCAACCTCGGTGCCCGCGGCGGTTACCACGCCGATCACCATTACCTTTGACGAACCTGTCTACGTGGCCAGCGGTAGCATACAGATCAATTCCGCGGAAGATACCAAAACGATTGCCGTTACTTCCAATGCTGTGAGAGGCAGCGGGACCAACCAAATCGTCATTCAACCGCCGTCGGCCTTGCAGCCGAACACAGCGTATTCGGTAGTCATTCCGAATACGGCTTTTCAAGATGCGGCAGGCAATCTCTATAACGGGGCAACGTGGAATTTTGCAACCGCAACGGCTCCCGTGAACGTGGCGGCACCGTTTGTGCCGGCAGATAATGCAACATCTGTACCGATTAACGCAGCGCTTACCATTACCTTTGATAAAAACGTGCAAGCACGTCCGAATAAATATATTGAAATACGCAGAATCAGTAACAATACAACCTTAGAGCGCTTTGATGCAGCTTCATCCAGAGTTGCAGTAACGAATAATACAGTCAAAATTACACCAAGCTCTAATTTGGAACCGAACACGGCTTATTATGTGTTAATTGACGCAGGTGCCTTTACTCAGCCTGATCCAAGCGGGGATCAGTGGTACCACGGGATATCGGGAGCATCGGTGTGGAACTTTAGCACGGACCCGGGCAATGAAATCAATCCTCCTGTAGAGTCCGCATATTTTCCAACAACAGGCGGAACTATCAACAGCTTAAGCTCTGTTTTGAAAATAACCTTTAACGAGCCCGTTTTTCCTAGCAGCGGAGCCATTGAAATTAGGGAATCGGCAACAGGAGCCTTATTCCGCTCCATTCCGATCACATCCGAACGCGTAACGGGCGGTGGAACCTATCAGATGACCATTGATCCGAATAAAGCGATTAGCGGTGAAGCCGAGAAAGCTTTCGTCAATAATACGAAATATTATGTAACGATCGGCAATCGTGCGATTCGCGATGCGGCTGGCAATCATTACTTGGGAATAACATCATCAACATCATGGCAATTCACCGTTTCACAAGATACGGTGAGACCGACCTTAGCACTTTTGAATCCGGTTAGCAATGCGGTTTCTGTCGGGCTAAACCAAGCTTTCACAGCGACGTTCAGCGAGGCTGTTAAGAAAGGCGCGACCGGTTCAATAACGTTTAACCCGATCGGAAATAGCCTGCTGTCACCCATCCCGGCTAGCTTTTATGTAGACGGTAATCACAACAATGTGCTGGTCATTTCTCCTACGCAAGCATTGGAAGCGAATACCCGTTATTATGTATCAATCGATGCGAGCGCAGTGACGGATCTAGCGGGCAACAGCTTCGCCGGGATTTTAAATGAATACCAATGGACTTTCCAAACGTTTGGTTCGGATAACACAGCGCCGGCCTTGAGTAAGCTGGAGTGGAGCGGATCCGCGATTACGATGAGCTATAGCGAGGAACTGAACGCGTATGCGGTTCCTTCCCCAGGAAGCTTTTATGTAACGGTTAACGGGGCGCCCCGTTCCGTAATCGGAGTACAGGTAAGAGGAGAAGCGGTCCTTCTTACGTTATCGAGCCCAATCGTAGCAGGCCAGCAGGTAAAGCTTTCATATACCAAGGCGGCATTGGGACTTATTCAGGATACATCCGGCAATGAAGCGGCAAGCGCTGCATATCAAGACGTGGCCGGAGCCAAAGATGTCACGCCGCCAACGCTAGTGAGCGGCAATGCCTCAGGCGCCGCCATTACCTTATCGTTTGACAAGGATTTAGCGGCTGTAAGCAGCTATGCTTATTTACAATTTTCGGTCAGCGTCGGCGGCGTTCAATACAGCACGACCTCGATCTCAAGCAAAGGCAGCAATGTTTTGCTAACCATTAACGGCAATATTCAAAACTATCAAACCGTCCATGTTTCCTATGCGCCCGGTTCCTATCCGATTAGGGATACGGCAGGCAACTATTTGTCAGCCATTCAAAACTACAGTATGTACAGCATGCCGGATACAGGGGTGCCGACGCTGCAATCCGTTAGCTTTAGCGGCACAGTCGTAACTTTGAAATACAATAAAAGCTTGAATTCACAGAGCGTTCCTTCCGTTGGCCAATTCGGCGTATTGGTCGATAATATCGCGCGCTCTATTCTTCAAGTTCGAATTACAGGTGACACGGTCCTTTTAACCTTATCGTCAGCTGTAAATGCCGGACAAGTTGTCTCGGTATCTTATTTAGCCTCAGTGACTTTGATTACCGATCAAGCCGGCAATGCCGCTCCTTCCTTTAACAATGCTACATCAGGGGGAGCATCTGGCGGGGGCCAAAGCGGCAGTATTTACGGAGTCATTGCGAAGGGACCCACGTTAACGATTAACTTTTCCGAAAATTTGAGTAGCAGCTATGTACCGGCATCAATCCAGTTTCTTGTAAAAGCCAATGATTCCGTAAAATCGGTATCGAGAGTGGATATTAGCGGAACATCGGCCATTTTAACGATGGCAGCGCCCTTCACAGTCGGCGAAGCCATTACCGTAACTTATTACGCAACATCCGCCGGACTTCGCACAAACAGCGGAACAACAATAAGCAGCTTCTCCAATATAAGCGCAGCAAATCAGACGACCATTCTAGATGGGCTATCTGGTGATTACGAAGCTGCCGACGGCGGAGGCATTGGTCTAAAAACATCGGCAGCCTCAGTGACAGCGGATATCTCGCCTGCCGGCGCGCAGGCTAATCGGTACACCGTATCGGGCGAGAAAATGCTTACGGCATACGAGACAGCCCGCAAAGCAGGCTTGGCTATCCCTCGCATAGCGTTTAAAGTGCCGGCAACGGAACGCGCAGCGATTGTCGCAGTCCCAATAAGTGCGCTGGACACAGCATTCCGCTTAAACGCCAGCTCTGTATTTGCCGTTCAATTCGGCGATGCTTCTTACGAGCTGAAGCTGAATGCAGCTGACTTTTCCAATATCAATTCGTTGCTCGGCGGCGGAAGCAGCTCCGGTCAATTGCTTATCCGCATCGACCAAGGCTTGTCCACGCTGACGGGCAATATCAGCTCTAAAATAAACAGTTCAAATACGAGCCTAATCGCGGGACCTTACCATTTTGATGTAACGGCAGTGAGCGGTTCTATACAGAAGGCCGTGAATGATTTTAACGGTTATGTATCACGCACGATTCAAACCTATCAAACGATTGATTCCAGCAAAACGGCGGTCGTTTGGTTTGACCCTGCTACAGGCGGAATCTCCTATGTTCCAACGGTACTAACGACTAGCGGCGGCAAGACGACAGCTACTTTCAAAAGAAAGGGCAACAGTTCCTATGCGCTTGTATCCAATTCGAACAGCTTCTCGGATTTATCCAATCACTGGGCTGCGGCTTCCATTCATATGCTGCTGCGTAAATTCATCGTTGAAGGACGCACGGCAACGAAGTTTGAACCGAACAAAAACATAACGCGCGGTGAATTCGCAACGTATATCGCGAAAGGGCTTGGCCTGAGCAGCAATCGCCCGGCAGCGGCTAAATTCAAGGACGTAAACGCAAATACGGCGATGGGCGCTTATATTGGTGCCGCATCGGCCGCGGGAATCGTTGCAGGCAATACGGATGGCACCTTTAAGCCGAACAATCCGATTACGCGCCAGGAAATGGCCGTCATGATGATTAGGGCAGCGAAGGCAGCCGGTCTAACCGTTACGCTTCCGCAATCGACGGCCTCCTATTTGCAGAAGTTTACGGATCGCGGCAAGGTTGGCGCTTGGGCGAAAGAAGATGTCGCAAAATCGATATACCTTGGCGTTATTGGCGGTAAAACGGCCACGGCATTAAGTCCGCAAACGAATGCCACACGCGCGGAAGGTACGGTCATGATTATGCGTTTGCTGCAAAAAGTGAATTTCTTATAAATAGAAGAATGAACTAGTTTTCGAAGTTTATCGGGATTCTTGAAATTTGCTTGCTGTAATCACTTTTGAAAAAGGCTTAACCGTCTTCCAGGCGAGTTGAGCCTTTTTGGTATTCCTTGAAATAGCATAGAGGATATTTATCGGATGAAATAAAACGATAGCAGTCTCTTATCGGACGGAACTTTTCTACTACTCTTGTAGTCTATAACTATTAGATTAATGGATGGGAGAGTTGCAATTCTAATGGTCACGTTTCAAAAAATGATCGAACGGCAGTCGGAGGGCTTGGGGAAACGCGTTATAGTCGTTATGTTAGGTGGAGCATTGTTAGTACAACCGATTGCATCGATTCTGCCTGGAAGCTGGCAGAAGGCAGTTATAGAGTCCGCAAAGGCAGCTGCAAGCGACCCTATACTTAAGCTTTCGCAGCAATCGTTTATTACTGCAGGGGCCAAACGCCTGGATTACGTATTTCATACAACGCGCGGAAGCTCAAAAGTACAAACCGATGTGCATGTCATTGAGATAGATCTAACAAATCCTTATGTCTCCTTAAATGCGATGAGCGGCAAAAATAACAGCATTGGCCAAGTCAATACCATACTAAATATGACGAAAGAAAACGGGGCGGTCGCAGCCATCAATGCGGATGTTTTTGTCATGGGCAATGAAGGTGCGCCGATGGGCGGCCAGGTGATTAGCGGCATGTTCATGACGAGCCCGTCGAAACTGAAAGGGATGTATGCTTTTTCGGTATCGAAGGATCGGAAGCCGATGATCGATAACTATTCATTCGAAGGCTTGGTAACGGCTGCGGATGGCTCGTCCTTCCTGCTAGAAGGCCTTAACCAATCTGCGTATTCTCCCGAAACAACTGGCACCAAATATAGCCATGTTAATCAGATGTATATCTATACAAGCGCATGGGGCGGAACGGAGCGTCCGAAAAATTCAGGCGCAACGCCTACAGAGGTTTTAGTCCGTAACGGGATCATCGAGGAGATCTCGATCGATAAAGCGATTGCGGGACAAGCGCCGGAAGACGGCTACATACTCCGTACGCATGGCACAGCGGCAACGTACGTGAAGGAGCATCTGCAGGTCGGACAGCCGATAACGGCTGATTATTCGCTTGTGTCGCAAACAACGGGCATGAAGATTGATCCGGCATCCTTTGAGATGATGGCCGGCGGTCATACGCTGTTAGTGAATGCGGGGGCATCAGCGCCGTTTTCACGCGATGTTACAGGTGTCAGCGGTTCGTCGTATACTTCCCGTTCAGGAGTAGGTTATTCGAAGGACGGAACAAAAGTCTATCTCATCACGAGCGAGCGTTTCGGCGGCAATACAGGGCTCAGCCTGAAGGAGCTTCAGCAGGTTATGCTGCAGCTGGGTGTTTTTAAAGGCGTCAATCTAGACGGAGGCGGCTCAACCACGATGATTGAACGCCCGCTTGGCAACTATGCGCTTCAGCTGGCTCATTCCACGCAGTACGGTTCCACCCAAAGAAGCGTTGCGAATGGAATAGGCGTATTCACTACGGCTCCCAAGGGAACGCTTAAAGGCATTTCCGTGAGCGGGTCTAAAGTCATGTTCATAGGTCAAAAGTCGTCTTATTTGTTAAAAGGTTATGATACGTACTACAATCCATACGATGTAGATAATGCCTCGGCGGTGTGGAGCACGGAGAAGGCAATCGGCACCTTCCAGGGGAATGAATTCACAGCGACTAAAGCCGGTAAAACAACGATTAGCGTGAAGTCTGGGGCAATCACTACCAAGCAGGAAATCGAAGTGATCGGCCAAGACCAAATGGCTTCGCTTTCCATCGATACGGCGGCAGGCGTATTGGCAAAAGGAGCTACGATTTCCGTTCCGCTGACCGTCAAGCTTAAGGACGGCAGTTCGTATAAATTGAGCGGGGATTCCGTAAAATGGGAGTTTATTGGTTTTACGGCTGCACAAAAAGGCGACAGCCTAACCGTACAATCGGTAAATGCAGGAACATCCACGGGCTATGCGATTGCGCGCTATGACGGGTTTCCAGCCATGATTCCCTTTACGCAGGGCGAAGCGGTCAGCACCTTCGAGGATTTCGAGAAATCGACGTATCCGATCACGTCGCAGATCACGCCTGCAACAACGATTGGCAGCGTGAACTTGGTATCGGATTTTCCGGGTCAAACCTCTGCGAAGGCTTTGAAGCTGGATTATGATTTCACGAACGGTACGGGAACGAAAGCATCTTACGCGGTGTTTAATACAAATGGCCGCGCCATAGAGGGCTCACCTACGTCAATGACGGTTGACCTCTACGGGGACAACAGCTTGAATTGGGTACGCGCGGAGTTTATTGATGCCGATGGCAAAGCCCATCTTCTGGACCTGGCTAAGCAGCTCGACTTTAGCGGCTGGAAAAACGTAAAGGTCAACCTATCGTCCGCAGGGATGAAACTCCCGGTTAAGCTCAAACGGATTTATGTAGTAACCATTGCGGAAGGCCAGGATGAACGGTCGCCTTCCGGTGCAATCGGACTAGATAATATGAAGCTGCAATATCCGCCTTCAGTAACGGTTGATACAAAGACGAAGGTCGAAATGACTGTAGGCAAAACAACGGCTATGGTAAATGGAAAAGCAATAAAACTGGATTCCGCACCGCTCGTGCTGAACGGGATAACGTTTGTACCGGTTCGGTTTGTATCGGATGCAATGGGATCCCGGCTGTTATTTAATGGGAATACAGGTCAAGTTACGGTGCTGCGCGGCGATAAGCTGATGGAAATGACGCTAGGTAAAAAGGATCTTATTCTAAACGGCGTGCGTCAAAGCTCAGAGGTAACGCCGATTATCCGAAACAACCGCACGTTGATCCCGGTTCGCCTATTTTCGGAAAAATTAGGTCTAAAGGTGGGCTATGACGGGAAAACGAAAAAGATTACCATCGATTAACGATGGACGAATGATAACCAATCTGTGGTATGATAGAGTAGATTAACCTTTACTACAGAAAGGTTGCCGATCTACAGTGGACCACCTTACGGGAGATATAAATCGAGTCATCAAAAATGCGATTGAAGTAATGGAAGACAGCAAATATCAAATTTATGAAATATGCGAATCAGCGCGCACGGAGCTGGAGACCCTGGAGCAGGAGCTTGAAATCGTTCTTCAAGAAACGGTGAAGACGATCGATAAGGTCGATCAGCTCGAGCTGGACTACCGCCGTGCGCGGATTAGGCTGACAGAGGTTAGCCGGGATTTTGTGCGCTACAAGGAAGAAGATATTAAGTCTGCGTATGAGAAAGCTACTCAAATCCAGCTGGATCTGATGGTGTACCGGGAGAAGGAATCCTACTTGAAGGCACGTCGCGACGATTTGCAAAAACGTGTCCGCAATGTAGAAAACTCCATTGAGCGGGCAGAAACAATCGCTTCGCAAATCAATGTCGTTCTGGAATATTTAGCGGGGGATTTGAATCAGGTTACCCGTATTATCGAGTCTGCCAAAACCAGGCAGCTTCTGGGTTTGAAAATCATATTGGCGCAAGAGGAAGAGCGCAAACGGATCGCCAGGGAGATTCATGACGGACCGGCGCAATCGCTCGCCAATATCGTTCTTCGGACAGAAATTGCAGAACGAATGCTTATCAAGCAGGAATTTGTATTGGTACAGGAAGAATTAGTAGATTTGAAAGGGCAGGTTCGCTCCGGGCTGGAAGAGATACGTAAAATTATATTTAATTTGCGTCCGATGGCTCTGGATGATTTGGGACTTGTGCCGACTCTTCGTAAATTCACGCAGGATTTCGAAGAGAAAACAAAAATACATACCGTATTCGAGCTTATCGGTAAAGAGGTTAGAATGCCGTCGGCAATGGAAGCGGCAATCTACCGCTTGGTACAGGAAGCTTTCTCCAACGCTCTTAAGCATGCGAGCGCTACTCATGTCAAACTTGAAATTAACTATCAGCCGCAGCATATTTCACTCGTTATTCAAGACAACGGCGTTGGTTTTCACAGCGAACTCATTGAACAGGATGCTAGTCGAAACGCACATTTTGGATTGGTGGGGATGAGAGAACGCATTGAACTGATAGAGGGAAGGATGGATATAGACTCAAATCCCGGTAGAGGGACGAAAATTATGATAGATATACCTACTACTGCCGAATCTAGAAAGGAGTAAGATGATGATGATCCAGAAACCTGCAAGCAATGTGAGTACAATCAAAATTTTACTTGCGGATGACCACCAGCTGTTTCGTGAAGGTCTTAAGCGGATTCTGAATATGGAAGACGATCTTGAAGTCATTGGCGAATGCGGAGACGGCATTCAAGTGTTGGAATTTTGCAATCATACGATTCCAGAGATCGTTCTGATGGATATCAATATGCCAATCGAGAACGGCGTTGTCACGACAGAACGTTTGAAAAGTATGTTTCCTGACGTAAAGGTTATCATTCTTTCTATCCATGATGATGAGAGCTATGTGTTTGAAACGCTTCGAAAAGGGGCAACGGGCTATTTGTTGAAAGATATGGAGGCTGAATCGCTGATTAACGCTATTCGCTCCGTCGTTCAAGGCCATGCCTATATCCATCCTAAAGTAACGGGCAAGCTGATCAACCAGCTTCGCCGCATGACTTATTTAGACGAGATGGGAATCGTTTCAGGCGCAGCAGCTGCCCAAGAGCCGGGAGTGAAATTCGTAGCAGGCGATGAGAGCCCGTTAACGCGCCGTGAGGCAGAGGTTCTTCGACTAATGGCCGAAGGCAAGAGCAATAAGCTAATCGGAGAATTCTTGTTTATCAGCGAAAAAACGGTTAAAAACCATGTGAGCAGCATTTTGCAAAAGATGGAAGTAGACGACCGTACGCAAGCCGTTATTCAATCGATTAAATATGGCTGGGTGACTTTGTAACAGTCAATGTATTCGTTATTACACGCATTACAAAATCCCGTATCCTCCGATACGGGATTTTTTGTGTCCGCTCGTTAACGAAATATGATAAAACACTCCGAAGCTGCCTGTAAAGCAGCGCCGGAGTGCGAGGAAAAGAGCTTTTATTTTCTTTGTTGTTTTTGCTTACGAAGCGAGATAAAACCGGCTGTTAGCGCAAAAGCGCCGATTAAATAATAAGGAGCCGGGCTGGAATCGCCTGTCTTCGGAAGAGTAGCAAGCGGAACTTGTTCATCCTGGGAATCAATGACGGTATCCACTTCGGAATCGACTTCCTGCTCTCCCCCTATACCGCCGATTGGCGGTTCCTCATCGTCGATATCGATAATGGTTGTTACTTCGGGCGTTGGCGTCACGCTCGGCGTGATCTCAGGTGTAGCAGGCGTCGTTGGCGTCACGGTCGGCGTGGTCACAGGTGTAGTAGGCGTCGTCGGCGTTACGTTAGGCGTAGTTTCAGGTGTAGATGTAGGTGTAGATGTAGGCGTAGACGATGGTGTGGTTTCAGGTGTAGAAGTAGGTGTAGACGATGGTGTGGTTTCAGGTGTAGAAGTAGGTGTAGACGATGGTGTGGTTTCAGGTGTAGAAGTGGGCGTAGACGATGGTGTGGTTTCAGGTGTAGAAGTAGGCGTAGGCGATGGTGTGGTTTCAGGTGTAGAAGTAGGCGTAGACGTTGGCGTAGTTTCAGGTGTAGAAGTAGGCGTAGGCGATGGTGTGGTTTCAGGTGTAGATGTAGGCGTCGGTGTAGGCTCCGTGCATGTGTTTTGCAGCTTCAGCTTCCATGCTTTAATTTTGTCGCCATGAGCGCCCACGCCAAGCTGGGTTTGCAGCACACCGCTATAAATATCCAGCTGGTAAGGAAGACATACCGGAATGTTGATGGTAATGGAATAACTGCCAGCCGTAGGATATACAATGGATTGCCCTTCATAATGCACTTGTTTGTTGTATGGTATTGTCGTATCGCCTGGACCAGGCGTCCAATCGGCAGGTCCTGCATAAGAGGAGAAACTTACTCTTACGCAATCCTGTGTTGTCTCAAAGGTTGCCGTCGCCGTGCCATTGCCGTTGTCTACGATATTGGTTTGGTTTGCTAAGATATGATCCCTATTGGATGAGTAGTCCGGGCAGGCGTTCTCGACTAAGGGGCTGGTTAAGGCCGCGTCTCCATTGCTCTGGCCTTCAGCCATGACAAGGGAACCAAGTGACAAAGAAAAAATCAAGATCAATGCCAAGCTTAATGAAATTTGCTTTTTAAAATAACGCATCATTCACTCTCCTCTTAGATAGGTAGTGGGGTTCTAAGAGGGCCGGTTACACTACTGGCTCCATATAATCCAAGTGTCCACATGCAGATTATACTTCATCGCTTCCCTAGCTATTCTGAAATTGTGTAATCCACCGCTTCCTTTCTATACACATGCATAGTTATATATGCAAGGATACGTATTAAAATGATAACATATATTGTAAATTGCTCAAGGGTGTTTCTTTGTCGGAATTTGACTATTAAGTATCGGTAGTTAGGCCTATATTCGATGCCGAACACAATTTTTTGCCTTGTCCCGCTTTGGCGGAACCAGTGGGCTCTTCCTAGCATATAGTGTCACAAAGAGGAGGTGGCCGCCATGTTTGAGCTTCTACTTTTGGTTATTGGCTGTTATGCCTTGGCTGCATTGTCGGTGCATCTGGCTTACCGGATCTGGCGAAGAAGGCAGCAATCCAGCAAGCATTACGTGCTTGTTGCGGGCGATCGGCAAAAAAATATGGAATGGTATGTGCGCTCGTTGTTTTATTTTTCGCGGCGGATGGGCAAGGATGTCCGGCTGACGATTGTCGACCGCGGGGTGACGGATGAAACGCTTGCTATCGTGGAGCGATTAGCGAGAGACGGCAAGGAAGTCAGGGTGCACACCAAAGGAACGGCACCCAATACTGAAAACGACGATAGTAAGCGTTCACAAGCGAAGGGTGTGGACGGGACTCAGCTGCTGTGGCTGCTTCAGGCAGAAGGAGTCGTTTCGAACGCAGACCATGCGGTGCTGATTGATTTGCAAAACCCGTCGGATTTGTCGAAAATGCCATTTTAGTATATACTTTGCCGTAATTGGATATTCCGAGTGAAGCACACTCAATGACGCATTCTGCGTGGTTGGGTGTGCTTTTTTTTGTTCATACAAAAGAATAAACGTTTTGCTTAAAAATGAATCAGCTTCGGATGATGAAAAAAATAGAGGGGGGAAGAAGGATGAAGGCTCAGGTATATGTTGTACGAGTACTCGGATTCTGGCAGGCACGCGCGACTATTCAAGCAGCAGTGGATAAGCACTTTTGGATGAACGGCGATTTCGGAGAAGCGGGCTTTCTGAATGCGGAATCTGCGGATACAGGCTGGCTGCTGAACGAAGCGCTTCCGCTTGGCGATGCTTGCCTTACGGTAGAGCTTTGGGAAGCGGCGATGGGGCGAAAACGCGGGAAAAAAGTACGTGTCGAACGATACATAAACGATGAGGAAAAACCAGACAGCGGGCTTGAGGCATTGGAGGTGCTTGCCGCATGTGCGAATGAGGCAAAGCGTATTGCGCAAAATGAAGCAAGGACAACGGGTTCCGGCCCATGGTGGCGGCTGGGAAGCAGGAAGGAACGGCAAACTTCGCGGAGGATAGAGGGATTGATGCGCTTGGCCGAGCCGTGGGTGAGGACTAAGGGGCGGGTTGAACGAGCTGCGGAGCTGGGAGAAATCGCGGAAGGGGCGCAGCGTGCCGCGGATATGCTGCAGGGACGTGCGCTATTGCGAAGCGAGGCGCACGCCCTGCTCTTCGGCGCAGGCATGCCCGGCGCCGGGGCTGGCTGGAGCGAAATGCTGCAGCTTGCCGCGCTGCTCGGGCGGGTGCGCCTGAGCGGATCGATCGCCGCCGGAGACGGCGGGCGGGCGGACGCACGGGGGCGCCGGGAGCGGGAGCGCAGCTGTCTGCGCTGCGGGAGCGGCGAGGCGTTTATGCACCGCACGGCATGCGCTGCGTGCGGGCGGCTCTGCGCCTACTGCACGGCGTGCATTGGAATGGGGCGGAGCCGGGAATGCGAGCTGCTTGTTACAGGGCAGCGTTCTGGTCTCGCCGGCGCAGGAGCGGGAGCGGCGAAGGGGGTTGTTTTGCCTGCCGGCGAGCTGCGGCTTGAAAGGTGGCAGCTTAGTCCTGCCCAGACGGCAGCCGCGGCAAAAGCGCTGCGGTTTCTGGAGGAGCCGCATACGGAGCAAATACGCCTGACAAAGGGCAAGACCGGAGGGGCGAGAGAGTTTCTCCTATGGGCGGTTACGGGAGCAGGCAAGACGGAAATGATTTTTCCGCTGGTGGAATCCGTTCTGCTGCGGGGCGGAAAAGCACTCATTGCCACGCCGCGGCGCGATGTCGTCATCGAGCTTGACCCACGGATCCGCAAAGCGTTTCCGGGAGCTTCTGTCGTTACTTTATACGGAGGGAGCGAGCAGCGCTGGGAGAACGGCGACATCACGCTGGCTACCACGCATCAGCTGCTGCGCTTCTATCAAGGCTTTGATCTCGTTGTGGTTGATGAGCTTGATGCGTTTCCTTTCGCTGGCGATCCGCTGCTTCATTTCGCCGCCGACAAAAGCTGTGCGCCGGGCGCAGCTCGCCTGTTATTGTCAGCTACGCCGCCAAGCGATCTGCAGCGGGCGGCCAAACGCGGCCGGCTTCCGCATGCAAGGGTGCCCGTGCGCTATCACCGTCATCCGCTTCCGGTTCCGAGGCTTATTCAAACGCCGGCGGTGAAGCAAATGCTGCAGCAGCGGAAGCTGCCTTCAAAGTTGCTGGCGGCCATGAGAGCCTCGCTTGATCGCGGCGCCCAGCTGTTTGTGTTCGTGCAGCAGATTGCGTTCACGGAGCCCATGGCAGCCCTGCTCCGCATCGCTCTATCTCATGCAGCTGTTGCTGCAACCTCCTCGCAGGATGCGGAACGATCGGACAAGGTACAGCGTTTTCGAGCGAGGGAGATACGGGTGCTTGTCACGACCACCATTTTGGAGAGAGGGGTGACGATCCCGAAAAGCGATGTTTACATCCTGGATGCGGATGGACGGCTCTTCGACGAGGCCTCACTGGTGCAGATGGCAGGAAGGGCGGGCAGATCGGCGGAGGATCCGTTCGGTCAGGTCTATTTCTGCAGCCGGGAACGCAATCGGGCGCAGCTGCAAGCCGTCCATCACATCCAAACCATGAACCACATGGCTCGCAAGCAGGGCTACCTGCTCCCCGCCACCGAAGGAGGCTCGCCCCTATGACCGTCTCGCCCCAAGAATGGCTCCGGCGGCTGCAATCCGCCTTCGCCGGAGCCGCGCAGCTGCTCACGCCGCGGACTGCCGCATGCCTGCTATGCGGCAAACCGCAAACCGGCGCCCGCAGCGCGGACAGCCGAAGCCCCGCGAAGCTGACGCCCCAGCTTCGGCAATCCCTTTGCGGAGCGTGCCTCTCCGCAATACCATGGCTTACCCGCATCGCCTGTTCCGGATGCGGGCGCGGCATCGCCTGCGAGGACTGCATACGCAGTCCTCATCGCGCATTTGTATGCAACCGCAGCGCGGTTCACTATAATCAAACGATGCGGGCGATGCTCGCTTTGTACAAATACCGCGGCAACGAGCAGCTTGCGCCATTGCTCGGCGACATGTTGTTCCCCGCTTTCGAGGCATTGACAGCGGAAGTTGTTCAGCGGACTAACGTGCCTGGCAACCGGGATTCCAGCTCGAAAATAACGATGGCTGATTACTGGGATGCCGTAACCTATGTGCCTGTCAGCGCGGAACGCGAGGCGGATCGGGGGTTCAATCAGGCGGAGCAGCTCGCAGGCCGGATAGCGCAGTGCTACCGTTTGCCGGTCAGGCAACTGCTCGTCCGTTCCCGGCATTCCGAGAAACAAAGCTTTAAAACACGCTCCGAGCGGTTTCGAGATACGAGGACTCTTTTTGACGTTAACGCCAGTGAGCTCCGGCGGCTCTATGCCGCCCATACGGTTAACGCTGCCGGTAAAGCAAAGCCAAAACGCGAGAGCGTTCGTATTCTTTTGATCGACGATATCTATACGACCGGCAGCACGGCGGAAGCCTGCTCGCAAGTCTTGCAGAAGCATGCGGAGCGTCCGCTAGAGATCTACCTTTTAACTTGGGCCCGCTCTTAATCTCTTCGCTGCCCGAAGGCATGCAAATAGATTCATAGTGAAAAAGTTAACGCTTTCGATTAGAATGAAAGGAATAGATGAACCGTTTACACAAAAAAAGGAGGGCTCAGAGCGATGAACTTGGATAATTGTCCTCGCTGCGGTAAGCTTTTTGCCAAAAACTTTCGAGACGTATGCCAGACGTGCATGCGAGATATTGATAAAGAATACGAACTTTGCGCAAACTATTTGCGTGAATTCAAGGGCTCGATTATTACAGAGGTAGCAGATGCTACAGGCGTTTCGATCAAGCAAATTACGAAATTCATACGCGAGGGCCGCATCTCCATCATGAATGCTCCAAATATGTCCTACCCTTGTGAATCCTGCGGCACGCTTATTCGCGAGTCTCATCTTTGCGACACCTGCCGTCAACGGATTGAGAAGGACAAGAAGCAGATGTTCCAGGATATGGCGAAGAAGGAAGAAGCGAAACGCGCCTATAATCCAACTGGCGTTTACAAAGGATTAGACAGATACAAAGATAAATGAGTTTTTTCTAATATTTTCTTGACTATAAAATTTCACTTGACTGAAGCCGATAATACTTGTAAAGGTAATCGGCTTTTTTAGTTCCAGTAGATAATGAGGTGGATAAAATGAAAATAAACGAGACGAATCGAATCGGTGCGGTTAATCCCTATCAGAAGCAAAAGGATGCGCGGGTAGCCGGGGCAGAAAAGGCAAAGCAGAAGGACGAGGTCCAGATTTCTGCGGCTGCCAAGGAGCTGCTGACGACAAGCAAGGCAAGCGGAGCGGACAGAACAAAACACATCGAAGAGCTTAAGAACGCGGTTGCATCGGGCACATATCACGTGGAAGCGGGCAAGATCGCTGAGAAGCTGCTTCCTTACCTAAAGG
The DNA here is from genome assembly GCF_040676435.1 of Paenibacillus sp. LPE1-1-1.1. NCBI lineage: Bacteria > Bacillati > Bacillota > Bacilli > Caryophanales > Paenibacillaceae > Paenibacillus > Paenibacillus sp. LPE1-1-1.1. The sequence continues at coordinate 51,888 of NZ_JBEGHY010000044.1, read as the reverse complement.
AGTAGTGCTCTAAATGAATGAGTATATCGAGCAAATTCTTGTGATATTGCAAGAAGTACTAGACGAGCATCGGCAGTTGATTGAATACGGAAATGCGAAAACAACAGCGATTACCGTCAACAATGTGGAGACGCTGTCCTACATTTCTAACAAAGAGAAGAAAAGTCTTCAGCGCATATTGGAGCTGGAGCAGCAGCGGATCTTCTTGATCGGAAAATATATGCTGGATCAGAAGCTGACGGCTCATCGCTCGTTCAAAATGGAGAAGCTGATTCAAGCTGTATACCATGCGAATGAAAAGCAGCAGCTTCAAGCCTTATGGCTGGAGCTGTCGGCGGCGCTAAAGAAGCTTCAGGACATCAACGAATTCAATCAGCAGCTCGTCAGAATGAATCTGGAGCATTTGCATTTCACGCAGGATTTGCTGCTCGGACCGACGGAGGAAGAAGCGACCTACCATCGCGCTGTTCAAGGTATGGCATACAATCGTAATGGCCGCTTTAATATGAGAACGTAAGAAGAGAGGACAACAGACGATGGCATCGACTTTTCATGGCTTAGAGACGGCAAGGCGGAGTTTGTTTACGACGCAATCGGCTTTAAATACGACCGGACATAACATTGCGAATGCCAATACGGTAGGCTACTCTCGCCAAATTGTGAATATGACGGCCTCCAGGCCGATAGACGCGGTAGGCTTCTCCAAATCTACTGCAGCCGGCCAGCTCGGAACGGGCGTTGAAGCAAGCTCCATCACACGGGTAAGAGAAAAGTTCCTAGATAATCAATTTCGTAATGAAAATAAATCATACGGTAATTTTTCTGTCCAACTAGATACTCTTGAAAAGTTGGAGGGAATCGTAAATGAGCCAAGCGATACGGGTTTAAGGACGGTTATCTCGAACTTTTGGAACTCTTGGTCTGACTTAAGCAAAAACCCTGAAAACGCCGACGGACGGAAAGTTGTAATGGAACAAACGTTGGCGATGGTTGATGCATTTAACTATACGGCAAGACAGTTAGGCGATTTAAAGACGGACTTAACAGAGAATGTTGAAACCAATATAAATACTTTGAATTCCATTACAACAAGCATAGCGCAGCTAAACGGAGAGATTCGACGAATCGAAGGTTTAGGCGATAACGCGAATGATTTGCGAGATCAACGGGATTTGCTCACGGATCAGCTTTCGGGATTAGTCAATATCCGTGTAGAAGACCAAGCCAACGGCTATAGAATCACAATGGGCGGTACCGAGCTTGTCCAAGGAACCGCGACAACTGCATTAGATATGACGGCAATCAATCAAGCGGTTACTTCCGGGGATCTCAATAGCGGCACTATATACGGTACCATTCATTCGAGAGACCAATTCGTCGAGGGCTACATTGGCGAGCTGAATAAGCTCGTAGAAACGATGGCCAATGGCGAGTTTGAAGTCACGCTTCCCAAGGGCTCTGTTTTACCGGAAGGCACGGTGTTGAATAATGTCACTTATACAGGAACGAGCCGTACGCTGGCGGAAGATACGACGGTTTCGGTAAAAGGTCTGAATGGTTTGCATCAGCTTGGTTATTCATTGGCAGGAGAAGATGCAGGCGTGCCGTTTTTTACAGATAGCGCGGGCGGAATTACCGGTTTGACTGCAGGGAGTATTACTCTCAACCCGGCTATTATTGCAAATAGTAATTTGATCGCATCTTCGATGCGAGTGGTTACGAATGCAGACGGTTCGGAGTCCGTGATTAGCGGAAATAACTCCTTGGCGGTGCTTTTTTCGCAAATGAGAGATACCCGCTTTGATTTTGATGCAGGCATGGGAGAGAACAAAAATACGGCGGATGCTTATTTCCGTTCTGTCGTAGGACAAATCGGTGTTCAAGCTGCCGAAGCTACGAGAATGCAATCCAATCAGCAAATTATCGTCGAGCAAGTAGAATCACGCAGACAATCGGTAAGCGGGGTTTCGCTTGATGAGGAAATGTCGAATATGATTAAGTATCAGCATGCTTATAACGCAGCGGCGCGGAATATGACGATGATTGATGAAATTTTAGATAAAGTCATTAACGGAATGGGCCGGGTAGGCCTTTAATCATTAACAACTTGGAGGTGATATGTTATGTCGCTGCGCGTTACACAATCAATGATGAATTCACAGCTATTGCGTAATGTATCCAACAATATGGGCCGGATGAATAACCTGCAAAACCAGCTCTCGACGGGTATGAAAATCAATAAGCCCTCCGATGATCCAGTAGGCATTACGTTCTCTTTGCGTTACCGCAGCGAGATCGATTCCAACGATCAATACACGGAAAACGTAGACTCTGCGTTATCGATGCTTCAATATACGGATACGACAATCGGCCAAGCCGGAGATATCGTGCAGCGCTTTCGGGAATTGCTGGTTCTGGGCTCTAACGGTACGAATGAGCAAACCAGCTTGAATTCCATTAAAACCGAGGTATCACAGTTATACAATCAGATGATTGAGATCGGCAACAGCCAGTTTAACGGCAAGCAGGTTTTTAACGGTGAGATGACGGGAACTAAACCCTATTCAGCGATGACGCTTGAAGAAGCAGTAGATCCGCTTGCCGATCCTCCCCAGTTGAAAGCCTACAACAATGCTTCGGATACAGGCGCAATCAAGTTTGAATTGGCACCGGGAATGACGCTTGCTACAAATATAACGGGGAATGAAGTATTCGGAGATCCCGTTTCATCGAATTCGGATACGGGCAGCGATAATGTATTCCAGCTTCTGCACCGTGCTTATGATATGTTAGCAACCGCAGATCAGGAAGGCCTTACTAAGCTCATTGGACAAGTTGATACAAGAATGAATACGATGTTAACCAAACGCGCTGAAATCGGCGCAAGGATAAATCGTGTTGAAATTATTGAAAACAGACTAAAGGATGCAGACATCAACTTGCAGACTGTAAAGTCAAAGGTAGAGGATGCGGATATCGCCGAGGTCATTACTAACCTAAAGGCGGAGGAAAACGTGTATCAAGCTTCGTTATCCGTCGGAGCGCAGCTCATCCGTCCAAGTCTGGTTGACTTCTTAAGATAAGGATGTGCTTAAATGCAAATTCCTCAAATCCAAATTCGTCAAACGCCAGCAATATTGTCAATTGACGCTGACAACGGTATGCAGTCATTGGAGCAACCTCAAGCTACTGTGGAGATGGAACAGGTTCGGCCGGAACAACATTTTACGACTACTAGAAGCCGACTTGAAATCAATCAGGACCGTGCTTGGGATGCTTTAGGGCTTGGCGGGAATTTGGAAACGATGAGCAAAATATATTCTATGGCATCGGACATGGCTCTTCGGGGACTTGCTCGCATTGTAGAGCAAGGAAATCGAATGGCAGACATTCATTTGGGTGGAAACCCGATCGCGGAGATGGCTCGAGATTGGCAGCGTACATTCCCAGAATTTGATTTCAGTGGAGAAGCTTCTTACGATAACGTTGATGTTTCTTACACACCTGCTGAGGTATCCATTGAGACAACACCGGGAAGAGTTGAGTTGAATGTTCAAGTAAATCGGCCTATTCATCAATATGAGCGAGGCAAGTTAGACATTTATATGAGCCAATATTCCAAGGTGGAGATCATTCCTCCCCAGATTGACCAGTTGATATAACCTAAGCGTTTACTCATTCGAAACTATAGACCAGCAGCGTAACTGCAAGCAGTTGCGGGGTCTATAGTTTTATTTATAAATATAGGCAATCATATGGAGGAGGTTAATAAATTGAGCGAGAATACATCAGTGATTTTTTTTGAACAAGGCATACCTGGATTTGAGCATATCCATCAGTTTATGATTTCTGATTTAGAGGCGGAGCTGCCAATTAAGCTGATGCAGGCGGTAGACGATCAAGAGGTTTCCTTGCTGATCGTGAGCCCCTTTTTCTTTTATCCGGAATATGAATGGGAGCTATCCGAATCGGCAAAGCAGGAACTGCAGATCCAGTCTGAGCAAGATGTCGAAATATGGTCGATCCTTACGATTCCTGCCGAACCTACAGAGGCGACAATAAACTTAATGGCTCCTTTGGTAATGAATCCGAACCAAAAGACGGGAAAGCAGCTTATCCTTCATGATAGCAATTACAGCTCGCGGGCCCCGCTTAATCGAATATAAGGAGGAACGTCCATGCTCGTTTTATCTCGCAAAAGCAATGAGTCCATTATTATTGGAGGCAATATAGAGATCGTAGTTTTAGGCGTGGAAGGCGATAATGTCAAATTGGGCATACGGGCTCCGAAGGAAGTAGATATATACCGCAAAGAAATTTACTTAACGATTCAAGCACAAAATCTTGCGGCTTCCAAACATTCATTAGGACTGGATGAAGTGTCAAAATTGTTCAAAAAATAATTATTAATTTATGCATAAATGCTATTAAATAAAAAATTGGAATGTCGATATATATAGTAGCACGGAAGACAGGGCGGCCGACCTGTAACCGTAAGCTTCCGCAAGGATGCGGATACTCGAAAATTTCAAGGAGGAAATAACAATGCGTATTAATCACAATATCACAGCAATGAACACTCACCGTCAACTAGGTGCTAACAGTGCAGCAACTTCCAAAAACATCGAGAAATTGTCTTCCGGTCTTCGTATCAACCGTGCAGGTGACGATGCAGCTGGTCTAGCAATCTCCGAAAAAATGCGTGGCCAAATCCGTGGTTTGGACATGGCTGCTAAGAACTCGCAAGATGGTATCTCTTTGATCCAAACGGCTGAGGGTGCATTGAACGAAACTCACAGCATTCTTCAACGTATGCGTGAGCTTGCTAACCAATCGGCAAACGGCACGAACACTGATGCTGACCGTGGCGCGCTTCAAGACGAAATGAACCAATTGACTTCTGAAATCAACCGCGTAGGTAACACTACTGAGTTCAATACTCAAAAATTGCTTCAAGGTGATGGGAAAGTTAGCCTTAAAGAAGGTAATGTGATTACCGATGGAGTACTGGCTGGTGGTGCAACAAACAAAACCCAAGCTACTCAAACTAATACTATTACAACGGCTGCAGGTGCTGGTGATACTGTTGAGTTTACTCTTAATGGTCAAAAACTTTCGGTTACTTTTTCAGCTGCAGGTTCCAATGGTGGAGCTACGGGAGATAACAAAGGTTACAACGTAACAAGTAACTCTGCTACAGTAGCTATCGATACCACTTTATCGACTGCAACTACTACAGGTACTGGTTTGCGAGACGCATTGACCAAAATGATTGAATCAAACGAATCATTAAAAGGCCAATACACAGTCACCGGAGCAGCAGGCGCTGTGACTATCACAGCTGTAGCAGGTGGGAAGTTTGACGGTGCAGAAGGCAATATTGCTACTGCAACTGAAACAGGAGCAATTGTATTTACTGCAGGTGCCGAAGATGTAGGTACCACAACACACGTTAAAGCAACAAAAAGCCTTGACTTTGCTGCCCTAGAAGTTACTAATGTAGCTACAACAGATGCCAACCTTAAAGCACTTGTTGGAACTGGTATGACTATCAATGGTCAGCAAATTGAGTTTTATAACGCTACTGATGGAGCGTACACAGGTCAAGGAATTGGTGTGAACATTAGTAATGCATTAGCTGAAGCAGTATATACTAATAAAGCCGATGTACTTGCAAAATCTATCGCTGATACTGTTGGAAGCAAAATTGCTGGCGTAGTACTAACTAGCGCTACAAGTAATATGGTAATTACTGCTACAACTGGTGGCGTAGCTGGTAACGATATAGAGTACAAAGACGGTGGAATTCAAAAAGAATTCAAAACTTCATTCCAAATCGGTGCTAACACGGGCCAATCCATGAGCCTTGAAGTTAACGACATGCGCGCTAAAGCCCTTGGTATCACTGGTAAAGCTGGCGATGCTGGCTTCACAGCAGCTAACGCTGTAACTGATGGTACTAACGATGTTAAAGGCGAAGCTGCTCTTAATATCTCCACTAAAGAAGGCGCTTCTGCAGCAATCGCAGTTTTGGATAAAGCTGTTGCTTCCGTTTCCAGCGAGCGTTCTAAACTAGGTGCTGTACAAAACCGTCTTGAGCACACAATCAACAACTTGGGAACTGCTTCTGAGAACCTAACAGCTGCTGAATCCCGTATCCGTGATGTTGATATGGCGAAAGAAATGATGGAACAAACGAAAAACAACATCCTTGCACAAGCTGCACAAGCTATGCTTGCACAAGCTAACCAACAACCGCAAGGCGTTCTTCAATTGCTTCGTTAATCCGCTCTTTAAGGAAAGCCTTAGGTCTATACCTAAGGCTTTTTTTATTCTTTTCTCATTCCGAGTATTTAAATAAACGTTAAATATTCAGAAGGATAAAAGATATTCAACGATAAGCTTAAACGGAGATACTCTCTATGATTTTATCCTTTTTAATAAAATTTCCTAAACTATATTCTATTTCTATCCGATACTACTAGTAGAAGATATTAACGTGAACGTAAACCGGGCTTACAAGAGATTTATTATCAAATAGATGAGAATAGGCAGGAGGAATAACATGATAAACTCCATTCGCATGGGAGGATTAGTCTCAGGTCTTGATACGGATTCGATTGTAAAGAATTTAATGAAGGCTGAGAGCGCGCCGCTAAATAAACTTCTTCAGAAAAAACAGACCGAAGAGTGGAAAAGGGATCAATTCAGAGAGATGAATTCTCTTTTATTGGATCTAAAGAACAAAACCTTTGATATGAGGCTCCAGGGGACCTATCAGAAAAAGGTATTGGCATCAGATGATGATAAAATCGTGTCTGCTAAACAAAAAGGAAGCCCAAGCTCATCTACTTATAATGTGAAGGTCACAGATCTCCCTGAGGCGGCAAAAGCAGCTTCCGTGAAATTTACGACGACGGGATTGACGGATGGAGCTGCTGTCATTGGTGAAGCGTTCGATTTTAAAATTGGAGCAACGACCATAAATGTGACCGCAACGGATACGATCAGCAGTGTAATAGCTAAAGTGAATAGTAGTTCTTCTACAACAGGAGTTACGGCAAGCTATTTGCAAGACGATAAATCCATAACGTTTACAACGACAACAAGCGGTGCAAGCGCAGCGATTTCGATTAGCAACACGGGTGGCTTTGGCGCGGGCAACAAGCTCGGATTATCAACGGGTACAGTGGATAGTTCTGCAACGATCACGGATTTTTCTACTAATAAGGGTTTCCAGTCCTCCAAAGACGCTACACCGGGAAACATTGAGATTAATGGTATAGCATATCAAGTCAATAGCTCGTCATTCACATTTGATGGCGTTGAATTTTCTATTAAAACTGCAGGAACAACGCAGGTTAATCTAAAGCCAGATGAGGATGCTATTTTTAAATCAATCAAAGAGTATGTTGATAAATATAATGAAATAACGGATAAAATTAATAAAAAAATTACCGAAGCTTCTTATAAAGATTACAAGCCTTTATTAACGGAGGAAAAAGAATCGCTATCCGAAAAACAAATTGAGCAATGGGAAGAGAAGGCAAAGAGCGGATTATTACGCCAAGATTCACTCCTCTCAAATGTACTGACCCAAATGCGTCAATCCTTATCAACGAACGTGCAAGGCACAGGCATTAGCGCGAAAAATGATAACCTAAGCGATATTGGGATTACAACCGGCACCTACGCGGAAAAAGGAAAGCTGTATATTAATGAAGCGAAGCTGCGCGAAGCGATTTCCAATGATGGAAGCGGCGTAATGGAGTTGTTCACCAAAACCAGCTCATCCACGGATGCCTCAACGAAATTTAATGAGAGCGGGCTAGCTCAGCGGATGTATGATCAGCTTAACAGCACGATGAGCAAACTTACGGATAAAGCGGGAAGCAGTGCTTCACTCATTGACAACAGTACGATTGGCAAAGGTCTGAGCAGGCTCAATACGGATATCAGCAAATGGGGAACCCGGCTCGAGAGCATCGAGAACCGTTACTGGAGTAAATTTACCGCAATGGAAACCGCGATGAGCAAGGCAAGCTCCCAAAGCAGCTGGTTGGCAGCACAATCGGTTTAGAAGGAGAGGGGATAATGACGATTAGTGCCTCTCTAGATTCCTTGCTTAACAAGCTCTTAATCTATACGCAATCGTTAGAGCAGAGTGTAGCAGACGAAGAAAGCGAACCGGAAGATTGGATAGAGCTGCTGGATAAAAGACAAGAGGTAATGGACAGTCTGAGCAGTATTTTCTCGCAAGGTATCCAATTAACAGAAGATCAGAAAAAAAGCTATCTTCAACCAGTTAATGATATGGATTTAAAGATTCATCCCATTATGGATCGGAAAAAAAAGTTGCTGGAATCCGAAATGATGAACATGAATAAAAGCAAAGCGGTTAATCAGCAGTACGGTGAGTTCGGGCAATCTTATTCTCCGTACGGTGCTTTTTTTGATAAAAAGAAATAATGAACAAAATAGGGCTTCTCTTAGAAGAGGCCTTATTTTTGTTTTATACGCATCTATGGAGAGCACCAAAATGGAAGACAAAGATTTACTGATTATGAAAAGGTTATTATAAAAGTTTCATTCCAAAATATAGCTTTCCATCTAATAGAAAAGAGATGATTAGCCGATATAAATCCTAGAACTATTGATGCGGAAGGAATGATAGGCAATGAACACTAATGTGCCGGCAACAGGAGCAATGAGCTCGCTGAACCGAAGTGCGATTGGTAACGATTTGGGGAATTCCGGAGTAGAGAAAGCAAGCTCTGTTGGGGCAAGTGATGCTCAGCAACTCTCGAGAATCACCAGCCAAGAGGATTTGAAAAAAGCAGAGCTTCGCGGCGAGCATTTCGCAATTAGCGATGAGCAGCTCGTTAAAGCAATCGATAGGGCTATTAAAGCTATGGAAGGAAAGAGCACGAACTTAGAATTTTCTGTCCATAAGCAAACCAATATTATTTCAGTGAAAGTACTTGATAGTGTATCGGGAGAAGTTATACGCGAGATTCCTCCAGAGAAAAACTTGGATTTCGTTGCTAAGCTATGGGAGATGGCTGGGATATTAATAGATGAAAAAGGATAATGGGGCATGCCGTTAAGCGTACTGATAAAGACAAGCCTTAAATAAGATGAACTCAAAAAGTGCTAGGCTAAAACAGCAATTTAGTTCATAGGAGGATAAAAAATGCAACTTCAACAACGTAATAAGTATATTCAAAATACAATTCAATCGGCTACCCCAGGACAATTACTTATTATGCTCTACGATGGCGCGATCCGTTTTTGCCGTCAAGGAATTGAAGCGATTAAAGAGCAACGTTATTCCGATGCAAATACAAATCTAATAAAAGTACAGGACATTATCAGTGAGTTCGTAATCACGATTGATCGAGCGAACCCTGTATCCGAGAATTTGATCAAATTATACGAATATTTCAATTCTCGTCTTATTGAAGCAAACGTGAAGAAAAATATTGAGCCTGTAGAAGAGGTGCTCGGCTATCTGATTGATCTGAAGGAAACTTGGATCCAAGCTTCTAAGCAATACAATCAGATAGCAGGACAAGTTAGCGGGACTAACTTCAAACAGACGCAATCCACGGTTATCTAATTGTTGACGCGAGCCGCCCTTTGGCGGCTTTTTTTTATAGTTCAAGTACGGATATGGTAAGGGTGACTTAAAGACTATTTATCGAGGGGAGATGGAGAAAAATGTTCCTTTTTCGACATGAATCGTCAACCGGAATCCCCCGTAAAACCTCAAATGAATTCGCTTACAACAAATTGTTTGACAATTCCGTGAAGTGGGTGTTATAGTCAAATTGTGGGTTATACAATGAGATGCCTCACAGTATTTGAAGATGAAGGGAATGTTTGCACATGCAAGGTAAAGTTAAATGGTTTAACGCAGAAAAAGGTTATGGATTTATCGAGACTGAGCAAGGCGGCGACGTATTTGTTCATTTCTCCGCAATCCAAACCGAAGGTTTCAAAACACTTGAAGAAGGCCAATCCGTCGAATTCGATATCGTTGAAGGCGCTCGTGGTCCACAAGCAGCTAACGTAGTTAAATTGTAATCATTCGGCTGATCCAGCCAACCTATATTTTGGATCATTAAACAAGAAACCAACATAAGCTCCGGGAAACCGGGGCTTTTTTTTGTGCCTAATACACTGATTGGGGTTAGGATAAGGCTTTGATTGTAGGAATAATATATCTAGTAGTACCGCAGCATCATTTATCTGAAAATTCTAAATAAAACAAAAACTATTTTGATTTGAGCGTTTACATATGATATAATAATCCCATGTAAAGGAGGAGTTCCCCATGAACTACAACATTCGAGGTCAACACTTTCAAGTGACAGACGCATTGAGAGACTACGTCGAAAAAAAACTCAGCCGATTGGATAAATATTTCGAAGCACCAATCACCTCCGATATTAACGCAACATTATCCGTCACCAAAGGTAAACATGCAGTTGAGGTGACCATTCCGCTCACCGGTGTCATGCTAAGAGCCGAGGAGAAAAGCGAGGATATGTACGCATCCATTGATTTGGTCGCGGACAAACTCGAACGACAAATACGCAAACATAAAACAAAAGTGAATCGCAAGTTCCGCCAAGGCAGCGGCGTACGCGCCTTATTCAAGGAGGAAGGCTCAGCAGTGGGCATCCTGGAAGAAGAAGACGATTTGGAGCTCGTGCGTACCAAACGTTTTGCGCTCAAACCTATGGATGTGGAAGAAGCGATTTTGCAAATGAATATGGTAGGACATAATTTCTTCGTTTTCTCGAATGTAGACAACAAAGAAGTAAGCGTTGTTTACAAACGCAGCGACGGAAAATACGGATTAATTGAGCAAGGCTAACCGTCATTATACTTAAATCAAAGGGCCTTTTCTCCATAATGGAGAAAGGCTTTTTCTTTTACATGCATCCTCGTTGCGGCGGTGTCGACAAACTGATACAATTTAATGCAAAGAGGCGTCATTACGAAAGGGGAATTCCATGCTCGGATTAGTGAAGAAGATATTTGGTGACCATAACGAGCGCGAGGTAAAACGGCTCCAGCGGACGGTAGATGAAATAAATGCGATAGAGTCGAAGTTTACGTCTTTATCCGATGAAGCGCTGCGCGCGAAGACAGAGGAATTCAAAGCGAGAATTGAAAAAGGCGAAACGCTGGACAAAATTTTGCCGGAGGCTTTTGCAACGGTAAGAGAAGCTTCCAAGCGTACGCTTGGCATGCGTCATTTTGATGTGCAGCTACTCGGCGGTATGGTTCTGCATGAAGGCAAAATCGCGGAGATGAGAACAGGTGAAGGTAAGACGCTTGTTGCGACGCTTCCGGTTTATTTGAATGCTTTGCTCGGCAAGGGCGTTCACGTTATTACGGTCAATAACTACTTGGCACAGCGTGACAGCGAGCTAATGGGTGAGCTTTACGGTTTCCTCGGCATGACCGTTGGCTGTAACCTTCACGGCTTATCGCATGACGAGAAGCAAGAGGCTTATGCATGCGATATTACTTACGGTACGAATAACGAATTCGGATTCGATTATTTGCGTGATAACATGGTTCTATACAAGGAACAAATGGTTCAGCGCCCGCTATATTTTGCCATTATCGATGAAGTGGATTCCATCCTAGTCGATGAAGCGCGGACGCCGCTTATTATTTCGGGACAAGCTGCGAAATCGACAGAGCTATATTTTGCCGCTGACCGCTTTATTAGCCGTTTGAAGCCTGATGAGGACTTTACAATTGACATTAAGCTGCGCAGCGTAATGCTGACGGAATCAGGCGTTGAGAAGACAGAGAAGGCTTTCCAAATTGAGAACCTGTTCGACCATGCGAACGTGACGCTGAACCACCATATTCAACAAGCGCTGAAAGCCAATTTCATTATGAAGCGCGATGTGGATTATGTCGTGGAAGAAGAAGAGGTTGTCATTGTCGATGAGTTCACGGGCCGTCTGATGTCTGGACGCCGTTACAGCGACGGCTTGCACCAAGCGATCGAGGCGAAGGAGCAATTGAAGGTTCAGAACGAGAGCATGACGCTTGCGACGATTACCTTCCAGAACTACTTCCGTATGTATCGCAAGCTAGCCGGGATGACGGGTACGGCGAAGACAGAGGAAGAAGAGTTCAAGCGCATTTACGGTCTTGACGTTATTCAAGTGCCTACGAACCGCTCCATGATCCGTAAGGATATCGCGGATGTCGTCTATAAATCCGAGATCGGCAAATTCAAAGCGGTCGTAGAAGAAATCGTCGAGCGCCACAGCAAAAACCAACCGGTGCTGGTAGGTACGATTTCGATTGAGAACTCTGAGAAACTGTCGGAAATGCTGAAACGCCGCGGCGTGACGCATAAGGTCCTTAATGCGAAGTTCCATGCGGAGGAAGCGGAAATCATTTCACGCGCGGGACAAGCAGGCTCGGTTACGATCGCAACAAATATGGCTGGACGCGGTACGGATATTTTGCTGGGCGAATCCGTTGCTGACCTTGGTGGTTTGCATATTATCGGTACAGAGCGTCATGAAAGCCGTCGTATCGATAATCAACTGCGCGGTCGTGCGGGACGTCAAGGCGATCCGGGTTCTTCGCAGTTTTATTTGTCGCTTGAAGATGAACTGATGCGCCGCTTCGGTTCGGAAAATATTATGGGCATGATGGACAAGCTTGGACTCGATGAGGATCAGCCGATTGAGAGCCGTATGATCTCGAGAGCGATCGAATCCGCACAGAAGCGTGTTGAGGGCAATAACTTCGACATCCGGAAGGTCGTCTTGCAATACGATGATGTAATGAACCAACAGCGTGAGGTTATTTATAAGCAGCGCCGTGACATTCTTGGCTCGAAGAACATCCGCCAGGAAGTAATGGATATGATCAAGCCTGTTATCGACCGCATTGTTGAAGCGCACTGCGCAGAAGATATTCCAGAGGAGTGGGATCTTCAGGCCATTGTGGATTACGCGCACGCTACCTTCCTTCAGGAAGGATCTTTGTCCAAGGAAGAAATCTGGGGCAAAGAGAAAGAAGAGATTGTCGACTATATTTATGAAGAAGTCGTTGCTTCTTACGATGAGCGCGAGGAAGAGCTTGGACCTGAAACGATGCGTGAATTCGAGAAAGTTGTCGTGCTGCGTGCAGTAGACAGCAAATGGATGGATCACATCGATGCGATGGACCAGCTGCGTCAAGGTATCCATTTGCGTGCATATGGCGGTACGGATCCGCTTCGCGAATATCAATTCGAAGGCTTCGAAATGTTCAAGGAAATGATCGAGAGCATTCAAGAGGAAGTCGCTAGATATATCATGAAGGCGCGCGTGGAAAGCAACCTGGAGCGTCAAGAGGTAGCTCAAGGCCAAACGACGACGACTAGCGGCGGCGGGGAAGCGGTCGAGAAACGTCCGGCTAAACGCGAGGAACGCGTAGGACGTAACGATGTTTGTCCTTGCGGAAGCGGCAAGAAGTATAAACTTTGCCACGGCAAGTAAGGAACAGCCATAGTTAGCCTGGCATAAAATAAAGAACGAACAATTATTTTGAGGTGAAGCGGAAGCTATGATAGACATAACGGTTAAACAAGACCTGCGTGAAATGGCCAAGCGTCTCCAAGAACTTAGGGGGTCTCTTTGACTTAGATCTTAAGCAGGAGATCATTGCCAACTTCGAAGAGAAAATGACGATGCCGGATTTCTGGGATGATAATGAAAAAGCGCAAAGCGTTATTTCCGAAATGAATGCGGTGAAATCGGTCGTTGATCATTACGATGGGCTGAACAGCGAGCAGGAAGACCTTCAGATGATGCTGGAGCTGGCTGATGAGGAGAGCGACGAGTCGCTTGCGGCAGACGTTGTGAGCGGCGTAGAGAAGCTTATGCGCAAAGTAAGCGATTTTGAGCTGCAGCTGCTGCTCAACCAGCCGTACGATAAGCTTAATGCCATTCTTGAATTGCATCCCGGCGCAGGCGGTACGGAGTCGCAGGACTGGGGATTAATGCTTTACAGGATGTATACGCGCTGGGCGGAGAAGAGCGGCTTCAAGGTAGAGCTTCTTGATTACCTGCCTGGCGATGAAGCGGGTATCAAAAGCGTCACGATTTTGGTCAAAGGCTTCAACGCTTACGGTTACCTGAAGGCCGAGAAGGGCGTACACAGGCTTGTCCGTATTTCTCCCTTTGATTCCGCGGGCCGTCGTCATACGTCGTTTGCTTCTTGCGATGTCGTTCCCGAAATCGATGACAGCATCGAGATTGAGATTCGTACGGAGGACTTGAAGGTGGACACGTACCGTGCAAGCGGTGCGGGCGGCCAGCACGTCAATAAGACGGAATCAGCGATCCGGATCACGCATATTCCTTCAGGGATTGTGGTAGCCTGTCAACAGGAACGTTCACAAATCCAGAACCGGGAACGCGCGATGAAGATGCTTCGTTCCAAGCTGTATGAACGGAAAATAGAAGAGCAAATCAAGCATCTCGCTGAAATTCGCGGCGAGCAGTCCGAGATTGCATGGGGCAGCCAAATTCGTTCTTATGTATTCCACCCGTACAGCATGGTGAAGGATCACCGTACTTCGGTGGAGACGGGAAATGTAGGCGCAGTTATGGATGGCGATATCGATGCGTTTATTGACGGGTATTTGCGTCATCAGATTCGACATGATTAAATAAACGGCTTTGGGGAAGAGTTCCGACACGGTATGCGTGCGGAGCTCTTCTTTTTGCGAAAATCAGCTTGCGAGGAGATAAATGGCATGAGTGAGAGCACGGTGAAACGAAGAAAAGGAGGGCGCACTTTAAGTCCGCGTGCCCAGTCGGCGTGGAGCATTGTCCAACTGCTGATCGGCTCGGTTATTGTCGCGATCAGCTTCAATATGTTCATGGTGCCGAATGGGATAGCATCAGGGGGCGTATCGGGGGTATCTATTCTAGTGCAGAGAATGGCAGGCGTAACGCCTGCGCTTACGCAGTGGGCAATCAATATCCCGCTGTTCATCGCGGGTTTGTGGCTGCTTGGTAAACGATTTGCGGTGAAAACGGCGCTGGGCTCGGTGATTCTGCCGTTGTTCGTATTATTGACGGACGGTTTGCAATCCCCGACCGACAATCCCCTGCTTGCGGCGATTTACGGAGGCATCGGGGTCGGCCTTGGCCTTGGGCTTGTTTTTCGAGGAGGCGCGTCCACGGGAGGTTTGGACTTAGCGGCGCAAATTTTACATCGCTATACGGGGCTTCCGCTCAGTCTGGCCATTGTTTGCTTTGACGGATGCGTGATCGTGGCTGCCGGCGTTATCATTTCGCCTGAGGTTGCGCTTTACGCTTTGATCGGGTTGTTCGTGACAAGCAAGACGATTGATTTTGTTCAGAGCGGATTGCAGTTGTCCAAAGTCGCATTTATTATTAGCGAGCGCTCGGAGGAGGTCTCGGGAGCGATATTGAATGATTTAGACAGAGGCTTGACGCGTCTTGATGGTCATGGGGGTTATACAGGAGCAGGACGCACGGTCTTGATGGTTGTCGTGGGGCAAAATGAGGTGCCGAAGCTGAAGCAGCTCGTACGCGCTATCGATCCGGGAGCTTTTGTGATTATTAGCAATACGGCAGAGGTTTTAGGGCAAGGATTTAAGCTGGAGAGCTGATCAAAGAGGGATATAGGCAGGTTAGCGGAGCGGTAATAAGGCACAAGAGAAGGCTAAATGACCTTGCCTATATTTCTGGCAGCCATTTTATATCATTTTCGATGGTTATATGATAGGATAAATTGGGAACATATGTTCTATGTGATGTATTTTATCGTCTGAGTAAACCGGTTAAACCGCATAAATAGTCAACAAATGTTCGTTGTATTAATATTAATTCGAATGTATAATAATACGAAGTAATGAGCGTATTTCCATCAACTGCCGAATGTTGTACAATTATAAGTTGAGGAAGAAGACAACCTTTCCGTCTTCGGAAAGAGCAATAGATGCAGCTGCAGCACCATTAATTTTACGTTTGCAGCATTTTGTTTCGGGGAGAGATGAACATGAGCACAAAGGTGAAAATTGCAATTATCGGATCAACCGGCTACGGCGGCGTAGAGCTCATTCGATTGCTCGCATCCCATCCGCTTGCAGAGGTGACATCGGTCATTTCTTCATCTAGCGCGGGGACGCCGATTACGGAAGGCTATCCGCATTTGACGAGCATTCGCGAGGAGCTGCTCGATGATGTTGAGCCTGCAGCGATTAAAGCGAAGGCGGATGTCGTGTTTCTTGCTACGCCTGCCGGTGTGGCTGCCAAGCTGGTGCCTTCGTTACTCGAGGCTGGCTTGAAGATTATTGATTTGTCGGGTGATTTCCGATTGAAAGCGCCCGGCCTATACGAACAGTGGTATAAAAAACCTGCTGCGGATGAGGCGTATTTGAAGCAGGCCGTATTCGGTCTGGCAGAAATATACGGGGATCAGGTGCTGGACGCTTCCTTTATCTCAAATCCGGGCTGCTACCCGACCGCTACGCTGCTGGGGCTCATACCCGCGGTCAAAGCGGGCTGGATTGATCCTTCTACCGTAATTATCGATGCCAAATCCGGGGTTTCCGGTGCGGGGCGCGGCGCTTCGCTGGGCACTCACTACTCCGAGCTGAATGAAAATTTAAGAGCTTATAAACTAAATAAGCATCAACATATTCCGGAAATTGAAATGGTGCTGTCCGATGCGGCGAATAAGCCCGTCGTGACCACTTTCACGACACATCTCGTGCCGATGACGCGCGGCATTATGTCCACGATGTATGCTGCGGTTCAAGGCGAGCACAGCACGAATGATTTTGTTGAGCTGTACCGTTCCTATTACGAAGGGCGTAAGTTTGTTCGTATCCGCCCCGAAGGCCAGTGGCCTTCCACGAAAGAAGTATGGGGCTCCAACTATTGCGACATCGGCTTTGCCGTCGATGAGCGCACGGGACGCGTAACCATCGTTTCGGTTATCGACAACCTGGTTAAAGGCGCTGCGGGTCAAGCGATTCAAAACTTGAATCTGATGATGGGCTGGGACGAGACGCTTGGTTTGCAGTTCGTACCTGTTTATCCATAAAGCGAAATATATCTTTTGATCTTATATCCATACTCATACAGGTGAAGGAGAAACGATTTTACGATGGGACAGGATCATACAACAGCTTTGTTCTCGGTCGTCGAGGACGGCTCGATCACAACGCCTCAGGGCTTTACGGCAGGCGGACTGCACTGCGGTCTCAAGAAAACGACGCGCCATGACCTTGGCGCAATTGTATGCGAGGTTCCGGCCTCGGCAGCAGGCGTTTATACGACGAATGTTTTTCAAGCCGCTCCGCTTCAAGTTACGCGCGAGAGTATCGCCTCAGGCGGCGTGCTGCGCGCCGTGCTTGTAAACAGCGGCAATGCCAATGCATGCACGGGCAAGCAAGGCGAAGCGGACGCTTACGAGATGAGGTCCAGATTCGCGGAATCCATCGGGGTGTCGGCGGATCATGTTGCGGTTGCGTCAACGGGCGTTATCGGCGAGCTGCTCAAGATGGACAAAGTAAGAAACGGCATCGATGGTCTTCCGGCTAAGCTGGGCGGCGATCGCACGGGCGCGGATGATTTTTGCCAAGCGATACTGACAACGGATTTAGTTCAAAAAATGGTATGCGTAGAGCTTGAGCTGGACGGCAAACGCGTATACGTAGCCGGTGCGGCCAAAGGCTCGGGCATGATTCATCCGAATATGGCGACCATGCTTGGCTTTGTAACGACGGATGCGGCTATCGGCAGCGACGCGCTACAGCAATTGCTTCGCCAATCGACGGATTTGACGTTCAATATGATAACGGTTGACGGCGATACGAGCACGAACGATATGCTCGTTGCTATGGCGAGCGGACTTGCGGGCAATAAAGAGCTGACGCCGGAGCATGAGGGCTGGGCAGCTTATGCGGCTGCGATCCGCCATGTGTGCGAGGTGCTGGCGAAGGCGATAGCACGCGACGGAGAAGGCGCAACCAAGCTTGTTGAGGTACAGGTAAACGGAGCGGTCAGCGATGATTCCGCGCAAGCGATTGCGAAGACGGTTATCGGATCGTCGCTCGTGAAGTCTGCCGTATTCGGAGCCGACGCGAACTGGGGCCGTATTATTGCGGCGGTAGGCCGTGCAGGCCAGCCGGTTAATCCGGAGACGGTAGATATCCGGTTGGGTGATATTTTAACGTTAGAGCAATCTCGTCCCGTTGGATTTGATGAAGAGGCTGCCTTGGAATATTTAAAAGGCGATACGGTCGTCATTCGTGTTGACCTACATAACGGTGATGGGCAGGCAACGGCATGGGGCTGCGATTTAACCTATGACTATGTCCGCATTAATGCGGCATATCGCACATAAGCAAAGTGACGCTTGGAGGGTATGATTCAGTGACGGAGCAACGATTTGTGATGAAATGCGGAGGCAGCACGCTTGCGGCGCTTCCGAACAGCTTCTTTGATGAGCTGCGCGAACTGCAGCTTGCGGGCATTCTTCCGGTTATCGTGCATGGCGGCGGACCTGCTATATCGGAGACGCTCGGCAAGCTGGGCATCGAGACCGGATTCGTGAATGGCTTGCGTATTACGAATGATGCTGTTCTTGATGTGGTTGAGATGGTGCTTGCGGGACGTATCAACAAAGAAATCGTACGTAAGATTCAAATCAATGGCGCGAAAGCACTTGGTTTATCCGGCGTTGACGGCATGCTCATTCAAGCCCGGCCGGTTTCGAATGCGGCAGAGATCGGTTTCGTTGGTGACGTCACAGACGTGAACGCGGCGATTATAGAGGGCGTCATGGGAATGGGTTATATTCCGGTCATTGCCCCAATCGGGATTGACGATCAAGGCCAGCGCTACAATATCAATGCGGATACGGCGGCAGGCGCTGTCGCATCCCATCTTGGCGTAGAGCGCATGATTGTCGTGACGGATGTTCCGGGTATTTTGAAAACGGCCGATGGAGAGAAACGGGTGCTTCCTGTCGTTTCCGTGGCCGAAATCGAAGAGATGATCGCGAGCGGTGAAATTTACGGCGGCATGATTCCGAAAGTGCGCGCTGCGATACAGTGCATTCAAGGGCGCGTGCGTGAGGTTGTCATTGTAAGCGGCGAAGAGCCGGGAGTATTGACCAGGGCAGTCCGCGAGGGCGGCGTCGGTACTCGGATTGTTCAGACGAACGAAGGGCGGGTGTAGGGTCGATGAGTGAGACAAATACAGCGGCTGCTGTTGACCAATCTTTATTTCCTACCTATGCAAGGTATCCAATCGCGCTGGTGAAGGGCGAAGGAAGCTGGCTGTGGGATGACAAAGGAAATAAATACCTAGATTTCATGAGCGGTATTGCCGTTACGAATCTCGGGCATGCTCCTAAACAAATCAAAGCGGCTTTAATCAAGCAGCTGGATGAGCTGTGGCATGTATCTAATTTGTTTCATATTCCGAACCAAGCGGATGCAGGCAAGCTTATTACCGATAACAGCTGCGCGGATGCCGTTTTTTTCTGCAATTCGGGCGCCGAGGCGAACGAAGCGGCAATAAAGCTAGCACGTCGTTATAATCAGAAGGTGCTGAATAACGGCCGTTTTGAAATCATTACCTTCGAGCAATCCTTTCATGGCCGGACGCTTGCGACGCTGACGGCAACGGGCCAAGCCAAGGTAAAGGAAGGCTTTGCGCCGCTGCCTGAAGGCTTTAAGACCATCCCATTGAACGACCTGGCTGCACTGGAAGCTGCGATCTCTGATCAGACCGCAGCGATTATGCTGGAGATGGTTCAAGCGGAAGGCGGTATTAATCCCGTCGATCCCGAATACCTGAAGGGGCTTGTCGCTTTGTGCGAGAAGCACGGCATTCTGCTTATCGCGGATGAGATCCAAACCGGAATGGGACGCACAGGCAAGCTGTTCGCATATGAGCATTACGGCATTGAGCCTGACATTTTCACCATGGCCAAAGGTCTCGGAAGCGGCTTCCCGGTCGGCGCTATGGCAGCGAAGGAGAAGCTTCGCGAAGGCTTTACCGCAGGCAGTCATGGATCGACGTTCGGAGGAACTCCAATCGCGACAGCCGTTGTGAAGGCGACGCTTGAGACGATTGTGGGAGAAGGTCTCTCTGAGCGTGCTGCGCAAAAGGGGAGCTACTTGATTTCGCAGCTTCGCGAGAAGCTGGCAGGCAATGCTTTTGTGAAAGAGGTGCGCGGCCTTGGCCTGCTCGTAGGTATCGAATGCGCGGAGCCGATTGCCGAAATTTTGAACCAAGCGCAGGAGCGCGGACTGATCGTCATTTCGGCAGGACCGAATGTCATTCGCCTGCTGCCTAATTTGTTAGTTACGGATGAAGAAATCGATACGGCAGTTTCGCTTTTGGCAGAACTGTTGGAAGAGAAGCGGCCCGTCGTTTAATAAGATAAGCATGCAGATTGTTTGAACCTGAAGGAGGGCTTACCATGCAAGGAACTGTAAACGAGGAATTGGCGCAAAGCTTGAAGGGGCGCGACTTTCTAATGCTGGTTGATTTCAAGCCGGAGGAAATCCGTTACTTGATCGACCTCGCCATTGACCTGAAGCAAAAACAAAAAGCAGGCGAAACCCATCATGTGCTCAAAGGAAAAACGCTCGGGATGATTTTTGAGAAATCGTCGACGCGTACGCGTGTTTCTTTTGAAGTGGGCATGTACCAGCTTGGCGGACAAGGTCTATTCCTTAGCGGAAATGACCTTCAAATCGGCCGCGGCGAGACGATCTGGGATACAGCTCAGACGCTGTCCCGCTACCTCGACGGTATTATGATTCGTACATTCGCGCACCGTAAAGTAGTTGAGCTTGCCCGCGGGGCGACGATTCCGGTTATTAACGGTTTGACGGATCTTTCGCATCCTTGCCAAGCCCTAGCGGATTACCAAACCATTCTTGAGCAAAAGGGCCGTCTGGAAGGCTTGAAAATCGCATACATCGGCGATGGCAATAACATGACGCATTCCCTGCTCATGGGTGCTGCTAAGCTTGGTCTTCATATGTCGGTTGCGACGCCTGAAGGCTATGAGCCGGATGCGGATATCATTCAGCAAACGAAGGATCATGCCGCTGAGACGGGCTCGAAAATTCATATTTGCCGCGATCCGAAGGAAGCGATTTCCGATGCGGATATCGTATACACTGACGTGTGGGCGAGTATGGGGCAGGAAGCGGAGCAGAAGGAACGCGAGGTTGCTTTTGCCGCTTATCAGGTGAACGAGGCGTTAACGAAATACGCGAAAAAGGATTACCTCTTTATGCACTGCTTGCCGGCTCACCGCGGCGAAGAAGTGAGCGAAGGCGTAATCGACGGCGACAGCTCCATTATTTTTGACCAGGCGGAAAACCGTCTCCATGCGCAAAAAGCGATCATGGCTGCAATTATGTCCTAGCTTAACCGCTTAACGATATGAATTCATTCGAAGGGAAGTAAAATACTACTATGGCAAAAGAAAAAATCGTGCTCGCCTATTCAGGCGGCCTGGATACATCGGTTATCCTCAAATGGTTGAAAGAAACATATGACGCTGAAATTATCGCATTCACGGCTGATATCGGCCAAAAGGACGAGCTTGACGGCTTGGAAGCCAAAGCACTCGCTACCGGCGCTTCCAAAGTGTACATTGACGATCTTCGCGATGAGTTCGCAAAGGACTTTATCTATCCGATGTTCCAAGCAGGAACGCTGTATGAAGGCCAATACCTGCTCGGCACCTCGATTGCCCGCCCGCTTATCGCAAAGCGTATGGTTGATATCGCACGCGCGGAAGGCGCGGCTTATATCGCGCATGGCGCAACAGGCAAAGGCAACGACCAAGTTCGTTTCGAGCTAACTGCTGCCGCGCTTGCTCCGGAGATCGGCGTTATTGCTCCTTGGAGACTTGAAGCATTCCGCGAGGAATTCCCGGGCCGTGCCGAAATGATCGCATACGCGGAAAAACACAACATTCCGGTTACCGCATCCGCTGCGAAGCCGTATTCGACCGACCGCAACCTGCTGCATATCAGCTTTGAGAGCGGCATGCTCGAAGACCCTTGGTTTGATCCAAGCTCCGAAGAGAACGAGAGCATGTATGTGCTGAGCGTATCTCCAGAGAACGCGCCGGATAAAGCCGAATATGTCGAGCTTACTTTTGCGGAAGGCAATTGTACGGCAATTAACGGCAAGGAGCTCAGCCCGCTTGAGGTTATGGATACGCTCAACGAGCTTGGCGGCAAGCACGGCATTGGACGTGTTGACATGGTAGAAAACCGTTTCGTCGGCATGAAGAGCCGCGGCGTATATGAAACACCGGGCGGAACGATCCTGTTCACCGCTCACCGCAAAATGGAATCCTTGACCATGGACCGCGAGGTTATGCATCTTCGCGACTCCTTGATTGCAAAATACAGCCAGCTTGTTTATAACGGCTTCTGGTTTGCGCCAGAACGTCTTGCTCTGCAAGCATTGGTATCGGAATCGCAAAAGAACGTAAGCGGCGTTGTTCGCTTGAAGCTTTACAAAGGAAACGTTATCGGAGCAGGCGTGCAAAGCCCTGTTAGCTTATACAATCCTGACATTGCAACGATGGAAGCAGATCCGTCCAAAGCGTACGACCAAGGCGATGCGACAGGCTTCATCCGTCTGAACGCTTTGCGTCTGAAGGTATCCTCTGCTGTCAGCAATAAATAAGGTTTACAAGGGAGTGTAACGAACCAGTGAGTAAATTATGGGGCGGCCGTTTTACGAAAAAAACGGACCAATTGGTAGAGGAATACACAGCTTCGATCATGTTTGACAAGGAGCTGGCCGAAGAAGATATTCAAGGCAGCCTGGCGCATGTAACGATGCTGGGCAAGCAGGGAATTCTTCCAGCCGATGACGTAGAGAAGATCAAGGACGGCTTACACCGCGTCCTGCAACGCATTAAACGCGACGATATTGAATTCTCCATCGGCGACGAGGATATTCATATGAATATCGAGAAGACGCTGATTGATGATGTAGGCTCCGTAGGCGGCAAGCTGCACACGGGACGCAGCCGGAATGACCAAGTAGCGACGGATATGCATTTGTGGCTCCGCAAGCGCGTGGTGGAGTTTGTTGATATGCTTTACAAGCTCCAGTCTGCGCTTATTGGGCAAGCGAAAGCGAATATTGACACGATTGTGCCGGGCTATACGCATTTGCAGCGCGCGCAGCCGATTTTATTCGCTCATCATTTGATGGCGTACGTATCGATGTTCGGACGTGATATTGAACGTCTGCAGGACAGCTACAAGCGCATCAATGTGCTTCCGCTTGGAGCGGGCGCTCTCGCGGGGACAACGTTCCCGATCGACCGCCATTTCGTAGCCAGCCAACTGAAATTCGACCGTGTGTATGAGAACAGCCTGGATGCGGTCAGCGACCGCGACTTTATTGTTGAGTTCCTAGCTGACGCCTCAATCATCATGATGCATTTATCGCGTTTAAGCGAAGAACTCATTCTATGGTCGAGCACGGAATTTCATTTTGTTGAGCTGGATGATGCTTTCTGTACGGGAAGCAGCATTATGCCGCAAAAGAAAAATCCGGATGTGCCCGAGCTTGTTCGCGGCAAAACCGGACGCGTATACGGGGACCTTGTCGGCTTGCTGACGGTGCTCAAATCGCTGCCTCTTGCCTATAACAAGGATATGCAGGAAGACAAAGAAGGCATGTTCGACACCGTGAAGACGCTGCAAGGCGCGCTTCAGTTGTTCGCTCCGATGATCGCGACAATGAAGGTGAACAAGGAACGCATGCGTCAAGCGGTCAATCAGGATTTCTCGAACGCAACGGATATTGCCGACTTCCTCGTTGGCAAAGGCCTGCCTTTCCGCCAAGCGCATGAGGTGATCGGCAAAACGGTATTGTATTGCATCGAGCAAAACAAATACCTGCTGGATCTTACGCTGGAGGAATTCAAGCAGTTCTCGTCGCTGTTCGACGATCGTATCTATGCGGTGCTTCAGCCGGAGCAGGTCGTGAATGCGCGTAACGTTTACGGCGGTACGGCAAAAACGCAGGTACAGGATGCAATTGGGCGCGCTGAGCTTGCGCTGGAGCAAACGGCCGCATGGGTTACCGAGTATTTAGAACGCAGCAGATAAGTAAATTCGCCTTTACTGGCGTTGCCAATAGAAAAGCAGTTCAGTTAACAGCCTTAGCAGGCTGATGGCTGAACTGCTTTTTTTGCTCTGAAAAACACTTGCTAATTAAATGCCATCCTCCAGCAACGGCTCCGTTGTTTCTGGCGTAGGAGTCGGCGTAGCCGACGGGCCGCTCGCGCCTTTATGCGGACCTACCTCGATAACGGTAGGCTGCGCCTTGTAAGTATCGTGGGAGACGCGGTCTCTCGACACGACTTTTCCGTCAAGCAAATGCGTACGGTAAGTTTCGACAACAAAGCCTTGCTTGCCTGATTCGACGGTAACCTTTTGGCCAGGAGATAAGTTAGGATTGCTTCTCTCCTGAACGGAGGGTTCAAGCGTCCTGAGCGTAACGGACTCAATATCGTACCGTTCATCTGCGTCCATCGTACCGAACAGCTTGACGGTAAGCGTGCGGTTCTCCACGACGGTGCGGATTATGAGATGTTTACCTGTCGTATTTTTGAAACGGAAATTAATCGCTCCTCCCGCGTAAGTAGCGTCCTGCCCGATAGGCAAGTAGGCTACAGGCAGGGAGTGGTTGCGGCGTTCCACGATCTCTAAGCCGGCTCGCAGCGCCGCGTTATAAAGGGTGCTCGATACCTGGCATATCCCGCCCCCAATGCCCGGTACGAGTTTCCCATTCAAAATAACCGGGGCTTCGCGGTAGTCGTAAAGCTCTTCAGCCTTCTCGATCAGCTTGTTGTAGTCGAATATTTCATTGGGAGCGAGTTCCCAATCGTTTAGCGCCTCCGCCGTGACGGTAACATTATAGGCGCGTCCTTCCGCGCTCGTCTTGAAAGCGGTGGAAAACTCAAGGATTTTGCGCTCGATTCCTTCCTCTTTCAACTTCTCAAGCGTGAGCTCGGGATGAATGGCGGTAATGGGGAGCGAAGCCGTAAAAGCTTTCTCTACCGGAGCTCCGATTTGTTCCTTCTCAAGAACAACCCATTTATCGACCTGATCCGTGAGCTCTCCCGTATCCAGGCGGTAGGCATCAACATGAGGCTCGTAGATCACCTTATCGTCGTCGGTAATGGTACGTGTTGCGTTTTTGGTTTCGTTCTTTTCAATCCAGCTCCACTGCTTGCGGACAGCGGCATCAAAGGCCTCAGGCTTCCAGCTCTGCAAAAGCGCATACGATTTCCGGAATTGATACCGGTAGACAGCACGCTCCCATATATCTCCTTCGCCAAGCTTTGTTAAGGCTTCGCGTGCTTCATCGAATTTCGCCGTATAACCGAGCTCGGCAACGGTCCATTGCTTGCTGTCGTTCGCCGCAGCCGAAGCATGAATCGTTATCGTGCGCTGAAGCAATGATTTCTCGTATTGATCGAGCAGATCCAAGGCTTCCTGTACGGGCAGACCGCCGATTTGTATGCCTCCTGCATCCACCTGCTCAGGAACGGTTTTTTGAAGCGCGTAATTCCAGACAAAGCCCCAACCGACAGCTGCTAGAAGCAGCAGGGAGGCAATGACGATAATGCCAATGTGTATACGTTTGACGATACGAATCACTCCTTTCTGCGCGTTTAAAACAAGGCAGTCTTACATGTATATGCTGCATGCCTTGTAATTTTGTCTATAGCGCAGTCAGTGCCCGATTCGACAAATGAGTTTTAGATGAGATTTGTGAAAAATGAGGAAAGTCAGCTTCTTATGAAGGAATTCAGCACAAACTGTCGAAATAGTATTACTGACTATAAACAGGATGTGATGATGTGATTGAGATGCAAGACATATGGAAAACGTACACCGACGGAACGCATGCTTTAAGAGGCGTCTCTGTTCGTATAGATCGCAATGAGTTTGTTTATTTAGTAGGACCGTCAGGCGCAGGTAAATCGACATTTATGAAGTTGATTTATCGCGAGGAAGTACCGACAAAAGGCCAAATTTCAGTAAATGGATTCAATATCGGCAAGCTGAAGCCGCGTAAAATTCCGTTTGTTAGACGAAATATAGGCGTTATTTTTCAGGACTTTAGACTATTACCCAAATTAACGGTGTTTGAAAACGTCGCTTTCGCGATGGAAGTGATAGAAGCACCGACCCGTGTGATCAAGAGAAGGACGATGGAGGTGCTCGACCTCGTCGGTCTTAAGCATAAACATGCCAGTCTGCCCGCGCAGTTATCGGGCGGTGAACAGCAGAGGGTATCCATTGCGAGGGCGATCGTAAATAATCCTTCGGTCATTGTGGCGGACGAGCCTACGGGAAACTTGGATCCAGAGACGTCGCTCGGCATCATGAACCTGCTCGAAGAAATTAATTTCCGCGGCGCGACAATCGTAATGGCTACTCATAACCGGGATATCGTTAACTCCATGCGCAAACGCGTCATTGCAATCGAGAACGGCAATATCGTGCGTGACGAGGCAAGAGGGGAGTACGGCTATGAAGTTTAGAACCGTAACCCGGCACCTGCGGGAAGGCGCCAAAAACATTATTCGAAACGGATGGATGTCTTTCGCTTCGATGAGCTCTATTTTTATATCGCTGTTCATTCTCGGCATCTTTTTGTTAATGGCTTTGAACGTGAATCATATGGCTGCGCAGATCGAAAGCCAAGTGCAAATTCGGGTGTTCCTTCAATTAAACGTCGATAAAGCGAAGATTACGGAGCTTCAGAACAAAATCGGCAATCTTACTGAAGTGAAAAAAGTAACGTTTGTGTCCAAAGCAGAGGGACTGGAGCTGCTGCGTAAAAATTTGGGTGAAGATAACAAAGATTTATTGGATGGTTACGAAAAAGAAAAAAATCCGCTGCCGGATTCGTTCACGGTAGAGGTTTATGATCCGCAATCGATCGAGGCTGCAGCGAAGCAGATCGAAGCAATCAATAAAGCAGATGAGCTTGTGCCGATTGCCAAAGTCAAATATGGGCAGGGCACCGTTGAGACATTGTTCAAAATTACAAACGCCGTCCGTTACGTAGGTATCGTCGTTGTCGTTGGTTTATCGGTAACGGCCATGTTCCTGATCTCAAACACAATTAAAATGACCATTATCGCCAGGAGACGGGAAATCGGCATCATGAAGCTGGTCGGAGCTACGAATTCATTTATTCGCTGGCCGTTTTTCATTGAAGGCGCCTTGATCGGAATCATTAGTTCAGTTATTACTACGATAGCCGTTTTGATCGGGTATTCGCAACTGGTAAAGATTACGCAAATGGAACTGTCGCTCATGATGATTAAGCTGGTTACTTTAGAGGAGTCCGGCCTGATGACTGCCGTGCTGCTTATCGGTCTTGGTACCATTATCGGTGTTTGGGGAAGTACGATTTCGATACGAAAGTATTTGAAAGTGTAGGTGGATACGTACGTGAAGAAGAGGAAATGGCTATTATTTGTCGCAATGATGATGCTTACGGTATTTGTTTTACAGCCAACTGGAGGAGAGGCAGCTTCTCTTAGCAATATCAAGAAACAGATTGCAGCTGCGAAAGCGGAGATGCGGGCAGCGGAGCAGCGGGCCGCCAAAGCAGAGCGGGAAGCAGCCAGCGTGCATCAGCAGGCAGCATCGGCAAAGAACGAGAAGGTCGATATTGAAGGCAAGAAAACGGAAGCGGAAGCATCCATTGCTAACCTGATGGCAGAAATCGACAATGTCGTCATCAACAAAACAAAAACGCAAGCGCAAAGCGACGCAAAGGAAGAGGAACTGCTGCAAACCGGGCTTGAGCTCGAGCAGGCCGAAGAACGCGTTAAGACGCGCGACGAGCTTTTGCAGTCACGTATGCGCCTTATGTATACGAACGGATTCGTTTCCTATATGGACGTGCTGTTAAGCGCGACAAGCTTTACTGATTTTGTCGATCGCTTTGATGCGCTTCAATCCATCTTGTCGCAGGACCGCGACATCCTTGCCGAGCAGAGAGCGGAAAAGGAGCTCGTCGCCCTTAAGAAGGTCGAGGTTGAAAAGCAGTTTGCCGAAGTAAAGGCGATTTACGCGAAGCTGGAGCTGTATGAAGCACATTTGGTAAAAAAGGAACAAGAAAAAGAAATCATGATCGCTAGTTACAACAGCAATATCAAACAGCTTAACAGAGAGCTGCAGCAGATCGACAGCACCTTGGAAGAGCTTGAAGGAATAAGCGAGGAGCAGGAAGCTCTGCTTATGGAGCTCGCTGCGAAAGTATCTAAGCTGAACGCCGAGAAAAATAGAATTTCAAATCCTTATTCCGGCGGCAAGCTTGGCATGCCGATTAAGGATAATTATCGGATCAGCTCGAACTTTGGCACGAGGGTTCATCCGATTACCGGCAAAAGGCATACGCATACGGGGATGGATTTTGCCGCTCCGCAGGGTACTGATATTTTTGCGGCGGAGGATGGCGTCGTGCTAGTCGCGCAAACATGGAGCAGCTATGGCAATTGCGTCATTATCGACCATGGTAACGGCATCTGGACGCTTTACGGACATATCCGCAATGGCGGCATTAAAGTCGAGAAGGGCGAGACGGTCAAAAAAGGCCAAAAAATTGCCGAAGTTGGCAGCACGGGCAACTCGACTGGACCGCATTTGCATTTTGAAGTGCGCAAAAACCAAACGCCGGTTAATCCAAGCAGCTATCTAAAATAGGCAATCATTCATAACCTACTTCCAGAGGCAGCCCATGTGGCTGCCTTGTTTGAAATCTAACAATCCATAAACACGAAATGATCATCTTTACCGGTTGAGACAAATAATTGTAAGCGGGTTGTCATATACTAGGGTGGTCTTAAATCTAAGACCGTGGAAGATGAGAAGGTGGTGTAGACAGGTGCATTTCAAAGGACGCACTGTATTCGCGTTCGTTATGCTAACGATGATAGCGTCCGTACTCGTTACGCTGACGATAGCGGATCAAATGATTAAGCCCGATAATCACTCGGTGCCTGCACTCTCGGCAGCGGCAGCCGAAGAGGGCGAGCGATTCAGGCTGAAAGAAGAAGAGCTGACAAAGCTTAACGCGGTATTAGAATTAATCGAAACAAAATATTATCAAAAGGTTGATCGCCATGAGCTGCTTGACGGCGCCGTGAGCGGAATGATGTCTTCTCTCGATGATCCTTACTCCGTCTATATGGAGAAAGACGTCGCGCAGCATTTCTCGGAATCGATTGAGGGCTCATTCACGGGTATCGGGGCTGAGGTAACACTTGAAAACGGACGCATCGTTGTCGTGTCCCCGATCAAGGGTTCGCCGGCGGAACGTTCCGGTTTATTGGCAAAGGACGTGCTGCTGTCGGTGAACGGCGACAAGCTTGACGGCTTGAACTTACAGGATGCCGTATCCAAAATCCGTGGTCCAAAAGGGACGAAAGCAAAAATCCAGGTGCAGCGGGCAGGCTTCTCGGAGCCGATACAGCTCGTACTCATCCGCGATGATATCGATGTGGAAACTGTGTACGGCAGTCTGCGTCCCGACGGGACAGGCATCATTGAAATTAGGCAGTTTTCTTTGCATACGGCTGAGCGATTCAAGCAGGAGCTAGCTAAGCTGGAGGAGCAAGGAATGAAGGGCCTTGTATTGGATGTGCGAAACAATCCGGGCGGCGTGCTGCCGGTTGTCGTCGAGATCGCACAAACCTTTTTGCCCAAGGGCGCGACGGTTGTGCAGGTGGAGGACCGGGAAGGGAATCGGGAGAAGACGCTGTCTGAGGGACAAAGCAAAGCGTATCCGATTGCGGTACTCATGAACAATGGCAGCGCAAGCGCATCTGAGATTTTAGCGGGCGCTTTGCAGGAAGGCGCGGGAGCGAAGCTGGTCGGCGAGACTTCATTCGGCAAGGGTACCGTACAGGTGAGTTATAATAAAGCGCTTGGAGACGGAAGCCTATTGAAGATGACCATTGCTAAATGGTTAACGCCAAAAGGCAATTGGATCCATGAGAATGGAATTAAGCCTGATATTACCGTTCAGCCGCCAGGTTTATATACGGTAGCCAGACTTGCGCTTGCCGAGACGCTGAAGCAGGATACACTGGGCGAGCAGGTGCGAAGCGTACAAATCATGC
The DNA here is from genome assembly GCF_040676435.1 of Paenibacillus sp. LPE1-1-1.1. Taxonomy (NCBI): domain Bacteria; kingdom Bacillati; phylum Bacillota; class Bacilli; order Caryophanales; family Paenibacillaceae; genus Paenibacillus; species Paenibacillus sp. LPE1-1-1.1. The sequence continues at coordinate 21,654 of NZ_JBEGHY010000044.1, read as the reverse complement.
TGCGCGGGCTTGGTTACGATCCGAAGCGGGATGACGGTTATTTCGGAGCGGAAACGGCAGCAGCCGTTAAGAAATTCCAATCGGAGCACAGCTTGCCGGCTACGGGACAAGTCGATAAGCAAACCGGAGAGGTTCTTGAGAAAGCCGTTGTAAAATGGATTCAGGATGAGAAGAATGACACGCAGCTGCATGAAGCAATTAAAGCAGTAAGCAGGAAATAATAAAGCTTTGTCGAATGAATAAGAGGTTGACTCTGTTTAACGGAGTCGGCCTTTTATTTTTTTATGCCTAAAAAGGTAATGTGGAACGAGCGAAGGGGTGTTAGCTTTGGAAACGGCGATCGAGTTACTGGAAATGCTCGGCAAAGCGGCTGTCCAATTAGTTGCACAGCCATTTTATTATATTGCGGTGTTATTTATCGTTTTACAATATTCGAGGCAAATACGGATGGAACGGCAATTGTTTGCGGTTAAGCTGCATAATTGGCCCGGTTTGGTTTTGAAAGCCATGTTGGCGGGTTTGTTGATTGGCTTAGCCGTTTCCGTGGCAGGAGCGTTCGTTGGCGTCACATTAACCGGAACAGCGGTGCTTTGGCTGTGGGCGGTTGCGGCCATCCTCATGATCATACGGATTCGATATTTGTGTTTTGCGTACAGCGCGGGAATCATTACCCTTCTTCAGTGGCTGGCAGGATGGACGTCGCTGGACGAGAGGACAGATTGGCTCGGATCCATGGCTTCGTCGCTTGCAAGCATTGATGCGGCAGGGCTGCTTGTTTTGGTAGCGCTGCTTCATTTGGCGGAAGCCGTGCTTGTTCGGATGCAGGGCGACCGGCTGGCAACGCCGTTATTTCTTGAAGGAAAACGAGGCAAGCTGGTTGGCGGTTATATGCTGCAGGGCTTTTGGCCAGTCCCGCTTCTCATGTTAGTTCCTGCTAATGGAATCGAAGCTTCTACATCGGCGCTGCCATGGACGCCGCTATTTGGGGCAGATTGGTCGCAGGGATGGTCTTTCGTAGCTTTGCCCATGATCATCGGTTTTACGGAAATGACAAGATCGTTATTGCCCGGCGAAAAAGCAAAACATGCAGCCAAAGGGCTTCTACTGTACAGCATATGCTTAGCGGGTGCGGCTATTTTGGCTTGGTGGCAGCCCATGCTGCTGCCGCTTGCGGCATTGGCATCGCTGCTTCTGCACGAGGCGATTATTTGGCGAAGCCGTATCAGGGAAGCTGCCCGCTCTCCCTTGTATGTCAATGATTCGCGCGGCTTGCGGATACTCGGCATCGTGCCCGGCACGCCTGCTTCGGCAATGGGGCTCGTTCCGGGCGAGATTTTGCATAAGGTGAACGGAATGCGTGTAAGGACAAAAGAGGATCTGTACGAGGCGCTTGTTCAAAACTCCGCATTTTGCAAGCTAGAGGTACTGAATCTGGATGGCGAGCTGAAGTTTGCGCAGCGGGCGCGGTTTGCAGGTGAACATCATCAGCTGGGCGTGATTCTCGCCCCGGATGAACAGGCTAACTATTATGCCTCGGCTGGGCCCGCTTCCTTGCTGGAGCTTCTTCGGAGCTACCATGCCTCTAACCGGCGCGAGTCGCAGGTGGAGAGAGCGGACCGTTGATTTTATAAAGACGAATAGAAAAACAGACTGTACACGGACCCGGATCGGCCGTATACAGTCTGTTTTTTTTTAAGTTTTCTTGCGTTTGAAACGAAGTGCAACTCCTAGTAAGAGCAAGCTTAGGCCTAAAAGCTGCATGAGCAGGTAGCTTGGCTCCCCCGTTTTTGGAAGAGTAGGAATCGAAGGGGTAATGTTAATACCGCCTTGTGGAACCTCAACGTCAATCTCGAAGAAAATTTCTTCTTCATTTCCGTCTTGATCATTCACAATAATCGAGAACTTATCCTTTCCGGAGTAACCAGGGTTAGGCGTATAAACCCAATTGCCTTTGTCGTCGATGGTGACAGTACCGTTCTCCGGTTTGTCGCCGACGCTTGGCTTGCTGTCTATTGGAACCTCGACATGGCCGTCAATAGGTTTATCCTGTTCTGTCGTTTCAAGCTCTACAGGAGGTTTGCCTTCATCTGGCTTTGAGGGTTCGCTTGGTACGCTTGGTTCGCCTGGAACTTCAGGATTAGGAACTCCTGGTGTAACTGGCGGTAAAACAGGCGGCAGTACTGGTGGCAATACCGGTGGATTAGGAGCTGTATATAAGCCCAGATCAATGGTTAGATCCTCCCAGCCCAGAGGAGCATTCTCGCCAATGATTATCTCTTTGGTGTATTCACCTTTTAAAAGATGCTCAAACAGATAATAGCCTGGATTTCCATCTAGATCGTTAGCTGTTTTGGTTTGTTCAAGGAAGTTTCTATCCTTATCGAACAGCTTAACGATGACATCGTTAAACCCGCGTACAGCCGACTCGTCCTGCTTTCCGTTCACATTGCTGTCATACCAAACGTAATTACCGATTTTCCCCTTAGCAACCAGACCCAAATGGATCGTATGATTGATCCAGTTTGTTGATTAACCAATTACGATTTGCAGCTGAGCGTATTTTTTTTGAATTTTGAACATTGCGCCGCTTGACAGATAACGGTATAATATACGGGAACAAACATTCCTATTTTGAATTGTCATATGAAATGAAATTCCTATAATTGACTATACTGTTAAGATAATAATATTTGAACGACGGGGGTGGAGGTTAGGCGTGAGTGAGCTTACTAAGGAAACGAAGCTGTTTGAACTAAAGTCGGATTATACGCCGCAAGGGGACCAGCCGAAAGCGATCGAGCAGCTTTTGGAAGGAATAAAGGCCGGCAAGAGGCACCAGACACTGCTCGGCGCAACGGGTACAGGAAAGACATACACGGTTGCAAACATGATCGAGAAGCTAAATCGGCCAACGCTCGTCATCGCGCATAATAAGACGCTTGCTGCTCAGCTGTGCAGCGAGTTCAAAACTTTTTTTCCGGATAACGCGGTAGAATATTTCGTGAGCTATTATGATTACTATCAGCCGGAAGCTTACATCCCTTCAACCGATACCTTCATCGAGAAGGATTCAAGCATCAACGATGAAATCGATAAGCTGCGCCATTCAGCGACGAGCTCTCTGTTCGAACGCCGCGACGTTATCATTGTAGCCAGCGTGTCCTGTATTTACGGTCTCGGATCGCCGACGGAATACGGAGGCCTGGTGTTCTCGCTCCGTGTCGGGATGGAGAAGCCGCGCGATGTCATTTTGCACAAACTGGTCGATATCCAGTACCAACGCAACGATATCAGCTTTACGCGGGGAACGTTTCGCGTCCGCGGCGATATCGTCGAGATTTTCCCCGTGTCCAATAATGAACGGGCCATCCGCGTGGAACTGTTCGGAGACGAAATCGAACGGATATCGGAGATTGATGTGCTGACGGGTGAAATTGTAGGCGAACGCGAACATATTGCGATCTTTCCGGCGTCTCACTTCGTTACGAAAGAAGAAACAATGAAGGTAGCGCTCGTTAACATTGAGAGAGAGCTTGAGGAGCGTTTAACCGAGCTGCGCGAAGCAGGCAAGCTGCTGGAAGCGCAAAGGCTGGAGCAGCGGACGCGATACGATTTGGAAATGATGGCGGAAATGGGCTTTTGCTCGGGTATCGAGAACTATTCCGGACCGCTTACGTTTAGGGAGCGGGGAGCGACGCCTTATACGCTGCTGGATTATTTTCCGGACGACATGGTTATCGTCATCGATGAATCGCATGTCTCCCTGCCGCAAATCCGCGCCATGTACAACGGTGACCGCGCCAGGAAAGAGATGCTTGTCAATCATGGCTTCAGGCTTCCGTCAGCGATGGATAACCGGCCTCTCCGTTTCGAGGAATTTGAGGCGAAGGCGAAGCAGCTGGTTTATGTATCTGCAACGCCGGGCCCATACGAGATTGAACATACTGACAAAATGATCGAGCAAATCATACGGCCCACGGGTCTGATTGATCCGATCATAGACGTTCGCCCGACAAAAGGACAGATCGATGACCTCCTGAACGAAATCCGTGACCGGATTGCGAAGGATGAGCGGGTGCTGGTCACGACACTGACCAAGAAGATGTCGGAGGATTTGACCGATTATATGAAGGAGATAGGCATTAAGGTAAGATATCTCCATTCCGATATAAAGACGCTGGAGCGATTGGCTATTTTGCGGGATCTCAGGCTTGGCGTATTCCATGTGCTCATTGGAATCAACTTGCTCCGCGAAGGCTTGGATTTGCCGGAGGTGTCGCTGGTTACGATCCTCGATGCGGACAAAGAAGGGTTTCTGCGGTCCGACCGCGCGCTTATTCAAACGATCGGCCGCGCGGCGAGGAACAGCGAGGGCCGGGTCATTATGTACGGCGATAAAATAACCGATTCCATGGACCGCGCGATAAAAGAAACGGAACGCCGCCGCACGATACAGCTTGCCTATAACGAGAAGCATGGCGTTACGCCGCAAACGATACGCAAGAAAGTGCATGACGTCATTGAAGCGACGAAGGTTGCGGAGCAGAAGGCCGACTACTTGACTGGAGCCGGTGCGGGCAAGATGAACAAGAAGGAACGTCTGGCGCTTCTACAAAGGCTGGAGGCGGAAATGAAGGATGCAGCGAAAAATCTGCAGTTCGAACGTGCGGCGGAGCTTCGGGATGCGCTGCTTGAGCTGCGAGCCGAGATGGGCTAAGTAGGAGGAGAAACGATTGGCTAGCGATAAAATAGTTATAAAGGGCGCACGTGCCCACAATCTCAAAAATATTGACGTTACGATACCTCGCGATAAGTTTGTGGTATTGACGGGTTTAAGCGGTTCGGGGAAGTCCTCGCTCGCATTCGATACGATCTATGCGGAAGGACAGCGCCGCTACGTGGAATCCTTATCCGCCTACGCGCGTCAATTCCTCGGACAAATGGAAAAGCCGGATGTTGATTCGATCGAAGGACTTTCCCCGGCCATTTCCATTGACCAGAAGACGACGAGCCGGAATCCGCGTTCCACTGTCGGAACGGTAACGGAAATTTACGACTATTTGCGGCTGCTGTTTGCGCGTATCGGCAAACCGCATTGCCCGGAGCATGGAATAGAAATTACATCGCAGACCGTTGAACAGATGGTCGACCGGATCATGGAGTATCCTGAGAAGACGAAGCTTCAAATTTTGGCCCCTCTTATTTCAGGGCGCAAGGGTGAGCATACGAAGCTGCTGGCTGATATTCAGAAGCAAGGCTTCGTTCGGGTACGCGTGAATGGCGAGCTCCGTGAGCTTAGCGAGAAAATTGAGCTAGAGAAAAATAAAAAACATAGCATTGAGGTCGTTGTTGACCGCATTGTAGTGAAGTCGGATATTCAAACGAGGCTGGCCGATTCTCTGGAAACGGCGCTTAAATTGTCCGAAGGACGCGTACTCGTCGACATAATGGAGCAAGAGGAGCTGCTCTTCAGCTCCAATCTCGCTTGTCCGGAGTGCGGTTTTAGCATCGATGAGCTGGAGCCGCGCATGTTCTCCTTTAACAGTCCTTACGGCGCATGCCCGGATTGCGACGGTTTAGGCGTCAAAATGATCGTGGATCCGGATTTGCTCGTGCCGGATAGCAGCAAATCGATCGAAGATGCCGCTTTCCTGGCATGGGCGGGCAGCACCTCGAACTATTATCCGCAGTTTCTGAGCGCGGTTTGCGTGCATTACGGCATCCGGCAGGATGTACCGGTATCCGAGCTTGAGCCTGAGCAAATGAAGAAGCTGCTTTACGGAACCGGCGGAGAGCGTGTGCGCTTCCTATACGAAAACGATTTTGGCCATCGGAAAGAAGCGTATGTGCCATTCGAAGGTATCGTTCATAATTTGGAGCGCCGCTATAGGGATACCGCATCGGATATGATGCGCGAGCATATTGAGAACTACATGAGCGCCAAGCCGTGTGCAGGCTGTAAGGGACAGCGGCTTCGCAAGGAGAGCTTGGCCGTTACGATCCATACCCGAAATATATCTGAAGTTACCTCTTTCTCCATCGGGGATGCGCAGCGTTATTTCGATTCGCTGAAGCTTTCGCAGAAGGAGCTGGCGATCGCGAGTCTTATTTTGAAGGAGATCAACAGCCGTTTAGGGTTTCTTGTTAATGTCGGGCTTGAATATTTATCGTTAAGCCGTGCGGCGGGGACGCTGTCAGGCGGCGAAGCGCAGCGGATCCGGTTGGCGACACAAATCGGTTCCAGCTTGATGGGGGTTCTCTATATCTTGGACGAGCCGAGTATCGGCCTTCATCAGCGTGATAACGACCGATTGATCGAGACGCTTGAGCATATGCGCAACTTAGGCAATACGCTCATAGTCGTCGAGCATGACGAGGATACGATGCTCGCAGCCGACTATATTATTGATATCGGGCCCGGAGCAGGTATTCATGGCGGTATGGTCATTGCCGAAGGGACGCCTGAGGAAGTGATGGCGAATGAAAACTCGTTAACCGGACAATACTTGAGCGGACGCAAGTTCATTGAAGTGCCTGCTGAGCGGCGGAAGACGAACGAAAAATGGTTAGAGGTTCGTGGGGCGAAGGAAAATAACCTTAGAAACGTCAACGTGAAAATTCCACTCGGCGTATTCTCGGCGGTCACGGGTGTTTCAGGCTCAGGAAAATCAACCTTCGTAAACGAAATTTTATATAAGACACTGGCCCGCGACCTAAACAAAGCAAAGACACGACCAGGTCAATACAAAGAGATGCGCGGCATTGAGCATTTGGAGAAGGTTATCGACATTGACCAATCTCCAATTGGCAGAACGCCAAGATCGAACCCCGCTACCTATACCGGCGTGTTTGATGACATCCGTGATTTGTACGCGACTACGACGGAATCAAAGGTTCGCGGTTACAAGAAAGGCCGGTTTAGCTTTAACGTTAAGGGCGGACGCTGTGAAGCATGCCGCGGCGATGGAATCATCAAGATCGAGATGCATTTCCTGCCCGATGTGTATGTCCCTTGTGAAATTTGCAAAGGCAAGCGCTACAACCGCGAGACGCTTGAAGTGAAATACAAAGGCAAGAACATTGCGGAAGTGCTGGAAATGACGATCGAGGACGGCTGCGCCTTCTTTGAGAACATTCCACGTATTCACCGCAAGGTACAAACCTTGCTGGATGTTGGCCTGGGCTACATGAAGCTCGGTCAACCTGCAACGACGTTATCCGGAGGCGAGGCGCAGCGGGTGAAATTAGCCGCAGAGCTCTATCGTCGTTCAACGGGCAAAACGCTCTACATTTTGGATGAGCCGACTACAGGTTTGCATGTACATGATATCGACAGACTGTTGACGGTTCTGCATCGTTTGGTTGATTCAGGAGAGTCGGTGCTCGTTATCGAACATAACCTGGATGTCATCAAAACAGCGGACTACCTCATTGACCTAGGGCCGGAGGGCGGCAGCGGCGGCGGTTTGATCGTGGCAACCGGCACACCGGAGCAGGTGATTAAGGTAGAACAGTCGTATACAGGCAAGTATTTGAAGCCAATTCTGGAGCGCGACCGTGCACGCACGGCTGCTCAACATAAAGAGAAGCAGAAGGTTGCTGCTTCGGCAGAATAATACGGAAACAGCAGACTGGAAATCCTCGGTCTGCTGTTTTTTTGTATCTGTAAGCACTATGAAAATGTATGGTGGATCAGGTTGTAAATGAACAAAAAATAAAATGTAAAGTGTGCGAATTCCTTTAATATAAGCGTATTTCTGGAAAATAATTGTGGTGAAATAGTTAAATGAATGGAGCGGGAGGGAATCGTTTAGATATAATTGCACACAGGAAGTTATGCAGTCATTCGTAATGCAATGAGCCTATAACTGAACCCGCCGGGGGCAATTGCATTTCGTGAATACACGCAGTTATAGATTATGGAAGAGATGGACAATTTATAAGTGCGGCATAACGCAGAGAAGCCGGGCATTGAGAAGGGGAAAATATTTTTTGAATTCGTGACAAAGTTGTTACGAATCCCGATTCAGACTTGCATCAGAAGCCACAAAAAGCTAACATATAGTAATATAGGTTACGTGCGAAAAAAAGGAGGCCCCTTCATGTTTTTAGCAGCAGAAGCAGCTCATACTGCAAGTAAAATTGGTACTTTCGATTGGTTTATGCTTGCATTTACCGTATTGATCGCAATCGGTTTGTTTCGTCTTTTGAACACACGTCCAAAGAAAAACATTTTCGCGATTGGATTTACGGCCGTATCACTCGCATTGTTCTTGTTGATCGATTTCATCATGATCACTAAGGTTTGGTTAGCTTAGCATTTCGCATAGAAAAAAGGTCTGCCGGACAAGTCTGGCAGACCTTTTTTCTATGTCAAAAATAGGAGAGAGATTAAACCCACCACATCTCGCCAAGCGGCTCGCGGATAAGGATTTGTTGCAGATTTTGAACAGCTTTCGTGAAGCCTTCGTCAACCGACATCAAGCCGTCCTCATGCTCGATGCTGACGACATAGTCGTAGCCGACAAGACGAAGAGCGCTAAGGATGTCTGCCCATGTTTTTAAGTCATGGCCATAACCGACAGTGCGGAACTGCCAAGCGCGGTCCAGCATCAATGCGTAGGATTGCATATCCGTCACGCCGTGATGGTTGACGTTGATTGGGTCAATCGTTGTATCTTTCGCGTGGAAATGGTGAATGGCTCCTGCGCGTCCGAGGATATGTACGGCTTGTACCGGATCAATACCCTGCCACCACATGTGGCTCGGATCCAGGTTAGCTCCGATTGCATTTCCAGCCGCTTCGCGTAGACGAAGAAGGGTAGCCGGACTGTGTACGGAGAAGCCGCCATGCAGCTCAAGACCGATTTTTATGCCGCTTGCCGTAGCGAGCTTGCCGATCTCAGACCAATAAGGAATAACTTTTGCTTCCCATTGCCATTTCAAAATATCTTGGAAATCGTTCGGCCATGGAGCAACCGGCCAGTTTGGATATTTAGCATCCTCATGATCGCCAGGGCAACCAGAGAAAGTATTGACGACCGATACTTCAAGACGGTTAGCAAGCTCGATCGTTTTACGAATAACTTCGTCATGCTCCGTCGAAATCGCCTTTTGCGGATGCAGCGGATTGGCATGGCAGCTAAGTGCGCTAATCATCAATCCACGCGATTCTACCGCATGCTTAAACGCTTTCAGTTTTCCCTCGTCAGCAAGCAATCCGTCAAGATCGCAATGTGCGTCTCCCGGGTAACCGCCCGTTCCGATTTCGATGGCGTCGAGCCCTTTGGAGGCGATATAATCGAGCGCTTCCTCGAACGGCTTTTGTGCAAAAAGAACGCTAAATACTCCTAATTTCATTTATTCCTTTACCTCCCGAATCCATCAAATGGATTGATTTAGTAGTCCCACATAGTATACCACTTCTGTAATGAGAACACATAACCGAAACCACATTTGACAAAATCGCATAATAACAAAGCAAAACCAGCATATTGCGGGACTTGAGATATATTTTCTTGTTGCTTATGAACTATAAAATCTACTGATTTTCATTGTGATTATTGGGAATATATGCTATATTACAGGCTGATTACTATATTTGGAATGCTGACAATTTACTAGAAATAGATTCAACGCATAAGAGTAGCGTTAAGAGGAGAGGGAATTCATGAAGAGCAGAATGCTCCGCATAGGAAGTATCATTATGCTGGGAGCGATGGTCACTGCCGGTACGGCTTGGGCAGCAAGCACGAACACGGCGTCGACCCATGTATTGAATGCTAAAAAAATCAATGGCGAGGTTTATGTCAAGGCAAGCTCGCTCACGAGCGCGCTTGGCGGAACCGGAACCTTTGATTCCAAGACCAACACCTACGCATACACTCCGACCGATATTCCGTCAGTCGTAAAGAAAGTGTCTCCGTCAGTCGTTGCGATTATTGGTAAGCCGACAGATATCGGATCCGCGGATCCAAGATACGCGCTGGCTCATGGAACGGGCGTTATTATACGTGCGGATGGCTGGATCGTAACCAATGCGCATGTCGTGGAGGATATGACCAATTTGGTCGTCGTTACGGCGGACGGCAAGAAGTACGATGCCGTAAGGACGCATCACGATGAGGCGAGCGACCTGGCATTGGTGAAGATCAAAGCTTCAAAGCTTCCCATAGCGAAACTTGCGGCATCCCCGCTTAAGGTGCAGGCTGGCGAAACGGTTGTGGCGATTGGAACACCGGTATCATTCTCGCTCCGGAACACCGCAACAAGCGGAATTTTGAGCGGCATGAACCGCAGTGTGTCGTCTGCCTACAATCTGCTTCAAACGGATGCGGCGATTAACCCCGGGAACAGCGGCGGGCCGCTCGTTAATATGAAAGGCGAGGTCATCGGCATTAACTCGCTGAAGTTCGTGGAAATAGGCGTCGATAATCTCGGCTTCTCCATTCCGGCGGATACGGTTCAATACGTGACCAATCATTTCTTCAAATATGGCCATGTCAAACGCGCCTCGCTCGGGCTTGAGCTGGAGGAAAGCTGGTCTGCGCTTATCGGTATTCCAACCTCTGATCCGTTGACCGTCAAAACCGTAACCTCGGCTGCGGCCCAAAAAGCAGGCATTCAAAACGGCGATTTGCTTTATAAGGTTGCAGGTAAGCAAGTCTCGACTATCGTTGAGCTGAATGAACTTTTAAAAAGCTATTTGCCTGGCCAGCAGGTGGAAGTCATGCTGCAAATCGACGGCGATCTCGTGACAAGGAAGCTGACGTTGGTTGAGGGTTAATATCAAAAAAGCAAGATTAGGTTAACCGCACTTATACGATGATAGGGAGAAATTAAAAGATGAAATTAAATGTGATCCGAAGAATGATTATGCTGCTATTGCCGGCATTGCTGGTTCTATCGCTGCTGCCGGCAGCGGCGTTCGCGGCGGATGCGGGCACGCAGGTCGAGGTTCGTTTGAAGGCGGGCAGCAAAACGGTCAAAATAAACGGCGCATCCTCTACGGTTGAAGCTCCTTTTGTAAGCAGCGGCACAACGATGGTCCCTTTGAAAGTCATAACGAATGCATTTGGCGCGGAGCTTAAATTAGAAAACGGCAATGTCATCACTCTTACCTATAATGACCGCAAGGTCGTTTTAACGTTTGGCAGCAAAACGGTTAAAGTAAACGGCGCAGCGAAAGCCGTTGCCGTAGCCCCAGTCGTTGTAAAAGGCTCCACAATGGTTCCGCTTCGCGTCATTGTTGAAGCATTCGGCGCAAAAATTTCAGCGGACAGCGTAACAAAAGAAACCGTTATTATCGGCGTACGCGCACAATCGGCTGGAACGGGCGGCACATCCATCGATTCCGACTACGGAAAAACAAAAATCGGCGACAGCTACTATGGCTGGTCATTGAACTACCCGGCCGGTTTAGTACAGGTTTTACAAAGCGATAACGGCGATTACGTAAAATGGGCGGATACCGCGGATTCGTCTAAAGTAGCTGCTCAAGTGAACGTGATTACGGAGCATGTCGGAGACGATACGCTGACAAGCGAAGAACAACGCGATCTTCTTAACAGCTATTATGATGAGGATGAAATTACGGTAGACAAGCGGACGATTACCGTGAACGGCCTTGCCTTCGAAAAACAGATCACCTACACAAAAGAAACAAAAATGTATTATGAGTACCGCGGCATTCAAAAAGACGATATCTATTTTATCGTCATTGTCGGTTTGAAAGGCACGGACAAGTCGGTGTTGAACAGCTATGCCGGTCTCCTCAACAGCTTCACGCCTTCTTTTAATCAAGCAGATAAGTCAATCAAAAATATTACAAAGGTGAAGGATGGATTTATAACCTTTAAGGATGCCGATTACGGATTTACCGTTAAGCTTCCTGCCGATTGGTACAGCGACAGAGACAGCACAACTCCGACGTATGTCAACGAAACCGATGTTTTCTCGTTTAACTTGTCCTCGCTGGCAGCAGGCGACACGCTTGAAAACTGGGCTTTCCGGAGAGAAGCGCGTGTACGCGAAGACTTCATAAGCTCGAATGTGCGCAACTTCGTAACGACGCCTCTAGAGCTTAAAGACGGTAAGGCTATATCGTTGAGCTATGAATATACCTTTGGCAATAACGTGTGGCTTACTTTTAATGAGGTATTGCTTATTTCGGGCAACTACCGGTATTCGCTCGATTATGGTTACCTGTCTTCAACCAGCGCAAAGAGCAGCGCGGCATTCAAGCAGGTGATTGCTACCGTTGACATTGATACGGCTTTCATCGAGAAGAATTTCGGTTTGGTAGAGGATGAATCCGATCTTGTGGATCGGAGCAAAAGAGTAACGAAGCGCAGTGCGACGTACGGCTATTCGATCGATATTCCGACGTATTGGTACGGCGTGCAAAACAATTTTAACAAGGACGAAGTGTACTATAATTACAGTGCGGGAGATATGGTCATCTTCGAGTCTGAGCTTGACGCTTCTTCCTATGCTTCCGGCTTAGCACAGTACGCGAATTCATCGGATAGCATTGCGCAAGGGGTGACCATTAAAGAGTCCTCCACAGTGACGATTAACGGAAAAACAGCACAGAAAGTGGTTCTGCATGCTGCAAAGCCGGAGAGAGATATTCCGCATACGCTGACGTATTACATATTTAATACGGACAATGGATCAATGGTGTTTATCTTTGCGGTTTATGATGTTCACGCTACGGAAAGCAACCTTAAGATCGTCAATGATACAGCCCAAACGATTCGCTTTAATTAAGGAATGCTAATGGAAAGACTGGTCTCCCTGAGGGGGTGACCGGTCTTTTTTTCTATTGCGAGCGGCTCTGAGCGGTGCGGAAACGGTGCTGCTGCCGCTTATCCCACTGCTAGTGCCAGTAATGTGTAGTGGTATAGATGTCCGCGGTTTGTTAAGATAATAACAGCAGGTGTTAAGGATGAGAGGAATGGATCGTTAAAATGACAGATACTATAGTAAGATCGGACATAGAGCTGCTGGCTCCGGCCGGCGATTGGGATTGTATGAGAGCGGCTGTCGCCAATGGCGCGGATGCGATATTTTTTGGCGTGGAGAAGTTTAATGCGCGCGCACGCGCGAATAACTTCCGCAGCGAGGAACTGCCGGAAATTATGGCTTTTCTTCATACGTATGGGGTAAAAGGTTTTCTGACGTTCAACATTCTTGTGTTTGAAGATGAGCTGAGAGATGCGCAGAAGCTGATAGAAATGTGTATCGATGCGGGCGTGGATGCCGTTATCGTACAGGATTTGGGCCTTGTGAAGCTGATTCGCGAGCTCTCGCCGGACTTTCCGATTCATGGCTCCACGCAAATGACGATAACCTCGCCTGAGGCTGTCGAGTTTACGAAGCCCTTTGGTATTGAACGGGTCGTACTTGGACGGGAGAATAACCTGAAGCAGATTCGCACGATCGGCGAGCAGGCGAAGCTTCCGATGGAAGTATTCGTACACGGCGCGTTATGCGTATCATATTCGGGTCAGTGTTTAACGTCCGAGATGTGGGGAGGACGTTCGGCTAACCGCGGCGAATGCGCGCAGGCTTGCCGGCTGCCGTATGATTTGATGGTCGACGGAGAGATTCAGCCGATGGGAGACATCGCTTATTTGCTGTCGCCGAAGGATTTGGCGGCCATCGATATCGTGCCTGAGCTTATCCAAGCAGGCGTTAAGTCGTTTAAAATAGAAGGACGTCTAAAAAGTCCGGAGTATGTCGCGAATGTCGTGAGCAAGTATCGGCGCGCGATCGATAAATATTTCGACGGCGATTTGTCGAAGCCGTCGGTGGAGGACGTGCGTGAGCTGCAGCAAAGCTTCTCACGCGGCTTCACGCATGGTTTCCTGTCGGGAACGAACAACAAGATGCTTGTTGAGGGCACGTTCCCGAAAAGCCGGGGCGTCTACCTCGGCCGCGTAGAGCGCATTATGCGCGATGCGGTTACGCTGCGGATCGATGCGCCTTTGAAGCGCGGCGATGGCATTGTGTTTGACGCAGGCGACCCGACGAAGAAGGAAGAGGGCGGCCGCGTTTATGATATTCGCCGGCAAGGCGTGAAAATCGAAGGCGAAGCGCAGGAAGGCACGATGATCGAACTGGTAGCGGGCCGTAATGACGTGGATCTGCGAAAGGTGCATGTCGGCGACCGCGTATGGAAAACCAACGATCCGGCGCTGGACAAGCGTCTGAGAGCTTCATTTGAAACCGAAAAGCCTTACCGCGTATTTCCGCTTCATATAAGAGTCACCGGCGCGCTGGGTCAGCCTATGCGAACCTGGTGGACGGATGTTCAAAAAGGAACGACCGTCGAGGTGGTTACGGAGCTGGAGCTGGAGCAGGCGCAGAAGCGTCCCATGGATGCTGCGCTGCTCGAGGATCAATTGGGCCGTCTAGGCGGTACCGTTTATCAGTTGGATAAGCTAGAAGTGGATCTGCAAGGCGATTTGATCGTACCGATCCGCGAGCTGAACCGGCTGCGCCGCGAAGCGGTTGAGCTGCTTTCAGGCGAAAGGCCGAAGCCGCCGGTCTATGTGAAAAATCAGGTTGATGCGCATGCCGACGTGCCGAAGAAGGATATTCTGGCTCCGCAAAATGGCAAGGATGCGAATTTAATCGCGTTGTGCCGTACCTTGGAGCAGGTGCAAGCAGCCGTCAAAACCGATGTCGCATACGTTTATGCCGATTTTGAATTTATTAAGCAATTTCCGGCAGCCATCGCTGCCGCGCGCGAAGCGGGCAAACCGATCGCGCTGGCAACCCCGCGCATTCATATGCCGGGCGAGAACGGCTACCATGCGAATATTTTGAAGCTGCAGCCTGATGCGGTGCTCGTGCGGAACACGGGAGCTCTTTATTATTACCTCCGTGCCCGCGCAGCTAATCCGGATAAGCCTTTTCCTAAGCTGATCGGCGATTTCTCGCTGAATGTGGCTAACCATAAGGCGGTTAACCTGTTCACGGAGGTCGGGCTTGATCTCATTACCCCGTCCTATGATTTGAACATCCAGCAGATGGTCGATCTGCTTGAAAGCTCGGATACATCGATGCTGGAAATGGTCATCCATCAGCATTTGCCGATGTTCCACACGGAGCACTGCGTGTATTGCACCTTTATGAGCGAAGGGACCGACTTCACGAACTGCGGCCGGCCATGCGAGGAGAAGCGTGCATCCTTGCAGGACCGCATCGGAATGGCGCATCCCGTGCGCGTTGACGAAGGCTGCCGCAATACCGTTTACAATGCGATCGAGCAATCGGGCGCCGAATATATCCGTAATTTCGTAAGCATGGGCGTTTCCAACTTCCGCGTTGAGTTTTTGGAAGAAACGCCGGAGAAGGTGCTTGAGGTGCTCGGACTCTATCGCGATGCGCTTGATGGCCGCATCAGCGGTACGCAAGTATGGCGGAGCCTCAAGGCGATCAACCAGCTTGGCGTTACGCGCGGACAGCTCGTTAAATAACGAGCGCATGGATGTAAGTTTCAACCGTCTTCTCTTTTTCTCGGGAGGACGGTTTTTTATTTGAAGTTAGATTGAGGCGGTTAAGCGTTATGATTTGACACGATATTCGCCCTGGCATAGCATAGTAGGATAACGCAATTATGAGGCATTCGATTTTTGTGAAAAAGCGAGGCGTGATCATCCATGAATGGTGCTTGGTTTTCCGGCTGGAGGCATGTATTTAAACTCGACCCTGATCGAGAAATATCCGATGAAACGCTGGATGCCATCTGTACATCGGGTACCGATGCGGTAATCGTCGGCGGCTCCAGCGGCGTTACATTTGAAAATATAGTTGATCTTATGGCGCGTATCCGCAGGTATGAGGTAGACTGCGTTCTTGAGGTTTCTACCTTGGATGGCGCGGTTCCCGGCTTTGACGGATACTTTATACCGCTCGTTCTCAACACGGGCAGGGCGGAATGGATAACGGGCTGGCAAACCGAAGGGCTGAAGGAATACGGCAATTTTGTTCCTTGGGAAGAAACGGCGGCGCAGGGATACGTTATTCTGAATGCGGAAGCCACCGCGGCGAAGCTGACCGAAGCGAAGACGGATCTGGATGAAACGGAGCTGATTGCGCATGTGCGCATGGCCGACCGCTTAATGAGGCTGCCGGTTATTTATTTGGAGTATAGCGGTAAATTTGGCGATATGAAGCTGGTGAAGCGGGCAAGAATGGCCGCGGTTCAAGCGCGAATTTTTTACGGCGGCGGCATTGATAACGCGGAGAGAGCGCGTCAAGCCGCCGAGGTCGCTCACACCGTCGTCGTTGGAAATGTCATATACAACGATTTGGCGGCTGCTTTATCCACGGTCGCTGCCGTACAAGAGACGGTTAGCAGCAGCCTTCAGGCGAAGTAGGTTTTCGGAACAACAGAGTGTAATTCAGAAATTCAGCGAGTTTAAAATGGTGCTGCACGGCATAAGGAGAAACGGTTCTTATGAAGTGCGGCGCTATTTTTCTGTATGAGCGCATCCTTTGCAAAGACGGACGAAAAGCACTCCATTTCAGGCCGTTTATGACGGAAATTGGACGGTATTTTTTTGGGTTTGCAAATTGACACGCGGAGGGTCGTTGTCTACACTGAAGAGAGGCGAACATATGCGAACAAAGGAGTCGGAGCATGTTGAATTATATTAGCATCGAGCAAGCGGTACAGAAGCTGAATCCGCCGCAGCGTGAAGCTGTTCAAGCGACTGACGGGCCGCTATTGATCATGGCCGGAGCGGGCAGCGGCAAGACGCGCGTACTGACGCATCGAATTGCTTACTTAATAGAAAAAAAGCGTGTAGCGCCATGGAGTATTCTCGCTATCACCTTTACGAATAAAGCATCGCGCGAAATGCAGGATCGGGTAAGCGCGCTCGTTGGACCATCGGGTCGGGACATATGGGTATCCACCTTTCACTCGATGTGCGTGCGCATCCTGCGCAGAGATATCGATCGGATCGGCTTTACATCCAGCTTTTCGATACTCGATTCCTCGGATCAGCTGTCGGTCATTCGCGGCTGCATGAAGGATATGAATATCGATACGAAGAAATTTGAGCCGAAGGCGGTACAAGCCGCAATCAGCAGTTCAAAAAACGAACTGATTTCGCCGGAGCAATTCGAGCAGAAGGTCGGCGATTATTTTGACGGCATCGTGGCCCAGGTGTTCACGAAATACCAGAAAAAGCTGAGAGCGAACAACTCTCTAGACTTTGACGATCTCATCATGATGACGATTCAATTGTTCAAGGATGTACCCGAGGTGCTTGAGTTTTACCAGAACAAGTTCCGCTACATTCACGTCGATGAGTATCAGGATACGAATAGGGCGCAATATATGCTGACGCGGATGCTTGCGGATAAGCATCACAACATTTGCGTAGTCGGCGACAGCGATCAATCCATTTACCGCTGGCGGGGCGCGGATATTACGAACATTTTGAATTTTGAGGGCGATTATCCCGAAGCCCGGACGATCATGCTGGAGCAGAATTACCGCTCGACCGCCAATATCCTGGATGCCGCGAATGCGGTCATAAAGTTGAATACCGGCCGGAAGCCGAAGAAACTCTGGACGGATCAAGGCGCCGGCGATCTAATCGCTCTTTATCAAGCGGATACAGAGCATGATGAAGGTTACTTCGTAACGGGCGAAATTCGCAAAAACATAAATAAAGGCCATAAATTTGCCGATCATGCCATTTTGTATCGTACGAATGCGCAGTCGCGGGTTATAGAGGAAATACTCATAAAATCGGATATCCCTTACCAGATCGTCGGGGGTATCAAGTTCTACGACCGCAAAGAGATCAAAGACATTCTCGGTTATTTGAAGCTTGTTTCGAATCCGGATGACGATATCAGCCTGGTGCGTATCATTAATGTGCCAAAGCGGGGGATCGGCGATACCACAGTCGGCAAGCTCGCGGATGAAGCGGCGCGCAGAGGCACCTCGATCTACCGCGTATTGAATGATTTAGGCGAAGTAGAGGTCAACGGCCGTACGCGAACGCTGCTGCGCGAGTTTTATGAGATTATTGATAATCTCACCCGTATGGTTGATTACTTATCGGTGACGGAGCTGACAGAGAAGGTGCTCGAGCTGTCGCAGTACCGCCTTGAGCTGCATCAGGAGAACACGCTGGAATCGAAGGCGCGCCTCGAAAATATCGATGAGTTCCTGTCCGTGACCATGGATTTCGAGAAACGGAACGAAGACCGTACGCTCGTTGCCTTCTTGACGGATTTGGCACTCATTGCCGATATTGATTCCTTGAACAAGGACGAAGAGGAAGCGGAAAAGAACAAGGATGCCATCACTTTGATGACGATGCACAGCGCCAAGGGACTTGAGTTTCCCGTTGTCTTCATTATCGGAATGGAGGAAAGCGTGTTTCCGCACAGCCGGGCGCTCGCTGATAACGAAGAGCTGGAGGAGGAGCGCCGGCTCGCTTATGTAGGCATTACCCGCGCGGAGAAACGGTTGTACCTGACCTGCGCGCGCATGCGGACTTTATTCGGCCGTACGAGCAGTAACCTCCCTTCACGGTTTTTGCAGGAAATACCGGAGAGCGTCAGAGAAGGCGCATCCAGCGGCAGCGGGGGTTACTCGCGCGCAGGTGCACGCAGCAGCGGCGTAAGCGTGACGGGCGGTACTGGTGCGGCAGCAGGCAGCCGTGGTGTACCGGGACGCGCGCCGGCTAGCGGTGCAGGCGGCCGGTCCCCTGGCTTCGGAGGAGCAAGTCCGGCAACGGCGGGCGGCAGAGGCGGCGTGCGGGTAAGCACTCCGCTGCAGGATGCTGCCCGAACGGCGCAGGGCAGCGCTACGGCAGGCGGCTCGGCACCTGGGGAATTTGCATCCGGCGAGAGAGTGTCGCATGGCAAATGGGGCATCGGCGTCATCGTTTCCGTCAAAGGGACCGGCAAGGACATGGAGCTCAATATCGCCTTCCCGGCACCGATCGGCATCAAGCGTTTACTTGCGGGCTTCGCGCCAATAACGAAAGTGTAAGATGGCTTGGTCAATTTGTACGATTAGAAGGAGGAGCCTTCCGTGAACGCTCAATTAGAGAGGATGCAACAGCTTGTTGCGATTATTACAGAGCATAATTACCGCTACTACACGCTGGATGAGCCGACCGTAAACGATGCTGATTATGACAAGCTTTATGACGAGCTCGTCGCGCTCGAAGCGGAGCTCGGCATGGTATTGCCGGAATCGCCGACCCAGCGCGTAGGCGCAGACTTGCTCAAAGGCTTTGAGCCGTATAAGCACCGCGCCCGGTTATGGAGCCTGGATAAGGCACAGGATACCGAGGATCTGCTTGCATGGAATGCGAGATTGCTTAAAGCAGTGGCGGACTATAACGCGAAGCATCCTGAAGAAGAGCCGCTTCCCCAGCCGACCTATGTGGTTGAGCTGAAGTTTGACGGACTGACGCTGAACCTGACTTACGAGGACGGGCAGCTGGTTCAAGCGGCGACTCGCGGAAACGGAACCGTGGGGGAAGGCATTTTACAGCAGGTACGCACCATTCGTTCGGTTCCGCTTACGATACCGTTTAACGACGGCATCGTCGAGGTTCAGGGGGAAGGCATCATGCAGCTTTCGGTGCTGGCGAAGTATAATGAGACCGCGGCCGAGCCGCTCAAAAATGCCCGCAATGCAGCCGCAGGCGCGCTGCGCAATCTTAATCCAAGAGTGACGGCCGAGCGGAAGCTGAACGCCTTCTTCTATAATGTCGGTTTTGCAGACGGCGTTGCATTTGCGGATCATCGGGAGATGCAGCAGTTTTTAAAGGATAACCGCTTTAAAGTGAACCCGTATGTCACCTACCAGAATACGATCGAAGAGGTACAGGAAGAGCTGGTTCGCGTGACGGAGCAGCGTGAGCGGTTGGATTTCCTGATTGACGGTGCGGTCATTAAAGTGGTTGATATGCGGACGCGGGAGGCTCTTGGCTATACAGACAAGTTTCCGCGCTGGGCGGTTGCTTTTAAATTTGAAGCGGAAGAAGCGGCAACGGTGCTTGAAGCTGTTTCCTGGGAGGTAGGCCGTACGGGCAAAATAACCCCGGTAGCCCGCGTTGAGGCAGTAGAGCTCGCAGGCGTAACGGTTCAAAACTGCACGCTTAATAATATAGGCGATATTGAGCGCAAAAACCTGAAGCATGCTTTAGGCACGCTTGTAACCATTCGCCGCTCGAATGACGTCATTCCGGAAATACTAGGGAAAGCGGATGAAGAAGCCGGCATGGAAATCGTGTTCCCAACCGTTTGCCCATCCTGCGGTACGGAGCTTGAACAGCGCGGGGCTCATCTGTTCTGCAATAACAAGCTTGGTTGTCAGCCGCAAATTATCGGGCGCATTACGCATTTTGCCTCGCGGGATGCGATGGATATCGATACGTTCAGTGTCATGACGGCAGATCAGCTTTACAAAGATTGCGGTGTGCGCGATCCTGCCGATCTATATGCGCTGACCTATGACGATCTCATCAAGCTTGAGCGCTTCGGTGAGAAAAAGGCCCTTAAGCTGCTTGCAGCCTTCGAAAAGTCCAAGGACCGGGAGCTCGCGTCTTTCTTATTCGCTTTGGGTATTCCGAACACCGGTAAAGCTACGACAAAAATGCTTGCCGAGCACTACGGAAATTTAGATGCCATCATGCAAGCGGAGGCGACGGAGTTGATTACCCTCCCTGATGTCGGCGGTATTGTGGCAGAAAGCATCGTGGGCTTTTTCCAAGACCCGATTATCATGGCCAGCATAGCAAGAATGCGCGAGCTTGGCGTGAAGGCTGAGGCCGAGCAGCAGCTGATTGCTAGGAATGACAGCGTATTTAGCGGCAAAACCGTCGTCCTGACGGGAACGCTGTCTACCATGTCCAGAGATGAGGCGGCAAAGCTTCTCGAAGCATGCGGCGCCAAAATTTCAGGAAGCGTATCGAAAAAAACAGATTTCGTAGTGGCTGGCGAAAGCGCCGGAAGCAAGCTGACAAAGGCGCGTGAGCTGGGCATTACCGTAATTGAAGAAGAAGCTGAGCTGCTTCGTCTGTTGGGAGAAACGGTTATCCAATAATTCTCCTTCATTAATCAGGAGTAGAAAGAGGTTGTTCCAGGATCATATATCCCGGGGCAGCCTCTTTTTATTAGCTTGCTGAACTTGAATCGATGAATTGGCGCAGCAACGGTATTATCTTGCAATAAAAAATCATGACCATTAGACTTCAACGTCACTCGTAATTTGCAAATAATATTTGTAAAATTTTTCTACTTGTAATCCGTTTACGCAAATGATATATTATTTCTTGTCGCTTCTGAGGCACACGAAAACAACTGAATGAGACACAAACATTTGTGAAACAAACGGTTGACAACGCTGAATGAAGATGATAATATGATTTCTTGTCACGACAAAATGTGACAAACAAGTTCTTTGAAAACTGAACAAATGGATCACGTCGATCCGATAATGTTTTAAAATAGCTAGTTAAGTTATGAGCAAGTCAAACACCAATTTGGAGAGTTTGATCCTGGCTCAGGACGAACGCTGGCGGCGTGCCTAATACATGCAAGTCGAGCGGATCTTGTCCTTCGGGACAAGGTTAGCGGCGGACGGGTGAGTAACACGTG